>NZ_LRUB01000017.1 GCF_001550065.1 Kordiimonas lipolytica | reverse complement strand
GCTTCCGCTTGTGCTTCAGCTTCCTCTTCGGCCTCTTCCTCGGCTTCATCTTCAGCCTGGTCTTCCGCTTCATCCTCTTCAGGGCCGAAGTAAGCGAACAAGGCACTTTCCACATATGCGGAAGTACGCCCAGAAGGGCGCGCGTCAGGTATCTGGGAGACATCGGGGAAGGCAAAAGCCACCTGTGACACAACAAGCGCGCTAAAGCCGCACAGCAATGTCAGGTGCCTATAATTCATTATCCCGTTCTCCAGGTGTTTGGGGGCCGAATTTACAGCGCAAACGCGCTGTATCAGGTGACGTTTAACGCCATTCTATTAAGAAAACGCGTAAGCACACAATTTTATTCCCTACTGAGTAGATAAACCCCGATTAACACTCACACGCGCAGGAAACCGCTTTCTGTGCCATAATAAATTGAAAAAAATTAAAAAAGTGGGAATAAACTCCGCTTGCTTACCGTTACCAAGGTGATGAACGCAGTTATGAAACATGACCCTGCCAACGAATGGCGTGAAGAATTGGTGGCTCTGCTGCCAAGGCTGAGGCGTTATGCGGTCTCACTGACAGGGACACTTCATGACGGTGAAGACCTGCTGCATTCAACGATCGAAAGAGCCCTCACCAAGTTC
This sequence comes from Kordiimonas lipolytica, assembly GCF_001550065.1. Next base: position 463,153 of record NZ_LRUB01000017.1, on the reverse strand, counting down.
GATCAGTTCACACAGGGAACCGATCTGGATAGATGGCTTTTTCGCATAGCAAAGAACCTTTGGCTGGATGAAATCAGATCCCGGAAGGTCCGCGGCGAAACCGACAAACCGGAAAACCCGAAGGATGAGCCCTGGATCGATGGAGAAAATCAAGCCACAGCAGCGGTCGGGCTTTCCGAACTGGGAACCCTTCTGTCGCAGATGCAGGAGGACCACCGGGAAATCCTGCTGCTGGTTGTTGTTGAAGGATATTCATACAGGGAAGCGGCGGATCAATTGTCGCTACCTGTCGGTACGGTAATGAGCAGGCTAGCCAGGGCCCGGTCCAAACTCACGGAGCTGTCCGCAAAAGCGCGTCAGCAAAACGAGAACGTGGTGCCGTTCGGTAGAGGACGGGAGAGATAACATGAAGATTGAAGATACAGACCTGATGGCCTACATGGACGGCGAACTTTCGCCGACCAAGTCCAGGGCAATCGAAGACGAGCTGGCGCGTTCCCCTGCCCTGCGGGACCAGCTTGACAAAATGCGAGCAGCCGATGCCCTTCTCGCTGACAGCCTGGCAGGCACCCCGAAGCGGGCAGCCCGCCCGGACACGATGGCGCTTGTTGATGATCTGGCACGCAAGCTGGCACATCAGAAAACCGAAAGACCTGACAATCTGGTTACGCTGAAACAACCGGAGCAGGCCTCAAGGTCTTTCTGGAAGCGTCCGTTCGTGCCGCAGGCCATTGCGGCTTCGGTCGCCTTGTTCATCGGCTTTGGCGCCGGGAACCTCACGTCCACAGGCGGCATGCCACAAAGCAGTGGCATCACCGACTATGCCATGGGCCAGGTAAGCCCCCAGTCGCCGCTTTATCAAGCGCTTGAAAGCTCGGCCAGCCATCAGGCCGTCCGTTTCGGCTCTGAAGATCAGGCAGCAGCAATGCCCCTGACCACTTTCCGCACTGCGGATGGGACATTCTGCCGGGAGTTTTCAACCGCTGCGCCAAATAGCGCGCAACATGGCATCGCCTGCAGAAAGAACGGTGGCTGGCGCATCAAGGCCGTGGTCGCGACAGATGCAGTCGCCCCTGCAAACGATGGGATGTTCGTCACTGCATCTGATGCCACAACCGACCCCATCGGCAGCATGATCATGTCCATGATGGAAGGCGACGCCCTTAGCCAGAGCGACGAAGAAAAAGCCATCACTGGCAACTGGGATTGAGGCCTTCAGGGGCTTCAAAACCCTGAATTTTCTAAGCTTTTTCAGTTTTTCCAAAAAAATATTCATTTCAATGGAATAAACCCTCCTCCTATCCCGTTAACCAGATAACGCATTGATTTTTTCATCTGGAGAACGGACATGACAGATTTTATTGGAACAAGCGGCAACGATACGCTGACAGGCACCGCCAACAATGATGAGTTGGAAGGCCTGGCTGGTAACGACGTGCTGATGGGTGGCGCAGGAAACGATGAACTGGAAGACGGCTCCGGCAGCGACACCCTCACTGGCGGCAGCGGTGCCGACCGCTTCAAAATCCGGGGAGGCGGTAATGATGTCGTTACCGATTTCAACCCCGGCGAGGGCGATGTTGTCGACCTCCGCAAATATGAAACCATTAATTCCATTGATGATCTGCTGGCCATTTCCAGCGACTCTGGCGGCGGCGTGGTTATCGCCCTGCCAGGCGGCGACACGCTGACGCTCCAGGGTGCTTCCCTCTCTGATCTTGATGCTTCTTCCTTCCGCTTTGCCGCTGCTGACGTTGCTGATGAAGAAGATGATGACGCCGAAGATGCGGACGACTCTGAAGACGAAGAAGACGATGAGGACTCTGAAGACGAAATCGACGACGACGATGCTTCCGACGACGAGGAAGGCGATGAGGAAGACGAAGAAGACGATGAAGATGAAGAGGACGAGGACGAGGACGACGACGAAGATGACGACGACATCCTTGGCTCTGACGACGATGATGAACAGCGGGGCTTCGACGGCGACGACACGCTGGACGGCGGCCTTGGCGATGATGAAATCAAGGGCGGCGACGGCAATGACAAGTTGATCGGCGGCGAAGGCCATGACGAACTGAAGGGTGAAAACGGCAACGACACCATTTCAGGCGGTGCTGGCGAAGACGAAATCAAAGGCGGTAACGGCGCCGACGTCCTCGACGGCGGTGACAACGACGATGAGATCAAGGGCGGCGACGGCGCCGATATCCTGTCTGGCGGCAACGGCGATGATGAAATCGACGGTGGCGACGGCGATGATACGGTAACGGGCGGCGCAGGTGCCGACGAGTTTGAATTCGACTCGAACTCATCCGACGTGTTGACCGATTTCAACGGCGCCGAAGGCGACCGGATCGACCTTGATGACTGCGACGCCTTCGGCAGCTTCGAAGAAATGCTGGCTGCATCAAGCCAGGTCGGCTCAAGCGTGGTCATTCAGTTGGGCAACGGTGAAACGCTGACACTTCAGAACACCAACCTGGAAGACCTGTCCGCGGAATATTTCGAGTTTGACGACGACGATAATGAGCTGGACGACGACGACTTTGAGGGTGGCGACGAGGATGACGACCACGAGGGCGACGATTCCGCACAGCGCGTCAAGGGCGGTAACGGCAACGACAACCTCAAGGGCAACGGCGGCAATGACTTCATGACCGGCGGGTCAGGCAAGGACACAATCGACGGAGGCGACGACGACGATGAAATCTTCGCCGGCGCTGACGATGATGACGACGACAGCTTCGCAGGCGGCAGCGGCAACGATATTGTTGGCGGCGGCGCAGGCAACGACTTCCTTGTCGGCGATGACTTCAACAACGACGGTATCGGCGACGATGGCGATGACACAATCTACGGCGGCGACGGTGACGATGTGGTCATAGCCGGCAGCTGGCACGATGCTGATGGTGACGGTCTGTTCGACGACGGTGAGGCAAACACCAACGGCGGCGCCAGCAACAGTCTTTGGTCAGGCAGCGGCGACGACCAGGTTTACGGTGCCAACGGCGACGATGTGATCGGCGGCGGCGACGGCGACGACCGGATCGTCTCTGGCGGCGGCAACGATGTTGTCTATGCCGGCAAGGATGACGGTGAAGATGAAATCGAAGGCGGTGACGGCGACGATAATATCTTCGCGTCAAACGGTAATGACGACATCAGCGGCGACGACGGCAACGACACGCTCTTTGGCGGGGCCGGTGATGACACGGTTGACGGCGGTGACGGCATCGACCAACTGTTCGGCGGCGCTGGCAATGACCTGCTGATCGGCGGTGATGGTGCGGACACCTTCTTCTTCGGCAACAATCACGGCAATGATGTTGTGGACGATTTCGACACCGCGCTCGATACCCTTTACCTGGTCAATACCAATACGGACTTCACATCAGTTAATGATGTTCTGGCTGCCAGTCAGGAGACGACCGTGAATGGGGAAGCAGGTGTGTTGATCGATACTGGGGACGGCTCCTCTGTATTCCTGGTAGGGCTGGGTCTGTCTGATCTCCAGTCCGCCTCGATCGACCTCTAGCTACAGCGCGGTCACTAGGCTGAGGAGGGAGCTCCGGCTCTCTCCTCTTTTTTTGGGCAACAGGAAAGCCCCGGTTACTGGATTGGGCAGACAGCCAAAACAGGCACCGACGTCGCCAGAGCGACATCCAGCGCAACAAAAAAGGCCGCCCCGAAAGGGACGGCCTTTTTAAACCGGGTAGGGACAGAGCATTGCTGCTCCATCCCCCCCTAAGAACCGTGCGTACAAGTTTCCCTGTACACGGCTCAAGCCTCTCTAAGCCCTTATCGGAGTGAGGACCGGCTCATCCGATTGAGGATCGGAACGATGTATCTGCCGATGGCAGACCGGATGAAGAGCCACAAGATTGTCCATCTTGTCCGTCCCGCCATGCTGGCGTTCGATGACATGATGTACATGCACCTCTTCTTCAATCGTCAGAGGTAGTCCGCAATGCGCGCACTGACCCCTTTGACGCCTGATGAGCGTCGGCTCCAGTTTCCGGTGCTGGTATTTCTCCAGCAACTTCTCCTGTTGCCGCCGTTCGAAATAGGCATCCCATGCCGGATCGAATGGATTGGCATCCATCCTAACCTTGGCATGGCGACGGATTTTGGTGTCTTCAGCCAGAAGCTGAGAGACAACCTCGTCCGTACCCGTTTTCTCATTCCGGTCTTTCGCCGCGAAAATCCAGTTTCGCCGTCCCTTGGTCATGAAATAGCGCTTCATGATCCACTTGGCCGGTTTCTCTGGATGCCGCCGTTTGGCCCATCGCCATTGCAGTTTCCACAGGGCATGGTCCACATAGGTGAACGTCTGCCCGGCAGCGACCGATTTGTGATAGTTCGTCCAGCCACGAATGACCGGATTGATCTGCCATATCAGCCCCTGCTGCGTGGCGGCCGCGTTCTCTTTGAAGAGGGTCCGACATTTATCGAGGAATGCTTGCACATTCTTCTTCGACGGCTGGATCAGGCATTTGCCCTTGTACTTGCGCACGTTCCAGCCGAGGAAATCGAAACCGTCGTCAATATGCGTGATGCGGGTTTTCTCCTGAGATAGCACCAAGCCACGGTCGGCCAGATGTTTTTCCACAAGAGGTTTGACCTCATCTTCCAGAAGCTCTTTCGAGCTGCCGGTGATGATGAAGTCGTCCGCATACCGCACGAACGAGACCTTGTTGTGTTTGTGCCGGTTGGCCTTGATGGTGATCGACCCGAAGGTCTCCACCAGCTTAGCCTCCAAGCCATCGAGCGCGAGGTTCGCGAGCGTGGGGGAAATGATACCCCCTTGCGGCGTCCCTGCTTCGGTGGCCTTGAGCCGACCCATATCCACAACACCTGCTTTCAACCATTCCCGGATCAGGGTCTTGTCCATCGGAACATTCTCCATCAGCCAGTCATGATCTATGGCATCGAAACAGCCTTTGATGTCGGCTTCCAATATCCACTGGGCACTACCGTTCTTGTCGAGAAGATTCTTGACTTGTTCGATAGCGTCCTGTGTGGAGCGACCGACGCGGAACCCGTATGAGTTCCGGTCTGCCGTGGTTTCCGCCACCGGCTGCAAGGCCAGAAGGTGCAGCGCCTGCATGGCTCTGTCCCTCATGGTCGGAATGCCCAAAGGGCGCTTCTTTCCATTGGCCTTGGGGATGTGAACGCGCCTGAGCGGCATGGCTCTATAACCGTGCCGCCCGAGGTCATCCACCGCCCACCGTTTCAAAATAGGCCGCGACCACGTAACCCCGTCAACGCCGGGGGTCCGTTTTCCGCGGTTTTCCGTCACTCTCCTGACCGCCAGCGCGCGACCTGAAAAGCTCCGGGTCAGAAACCGTTGCAGGGTTTTCACCTTGCGCCAGTTCCTCTCTCGGGTTGCCTTGGCAATTCGGACCTGTAACCTTCTGACATTCTCTTCCACGCGGGACCAATCGATATCGGCCCAGTGGTCGGGAACGCCGGAGGCAACAGCATCCTCATTACAAAGATGACTAATCATGCTTACCTCCTTGATTTCGCAAAGCGCGCTTCTTACATTCAAAGATGCAAGAAGATCGAGCATTTGCTTGTCTTTGGAGGCGGTTACTGGGTTCCCCGAAGGGAGCCGGTAATCGCCTCCCTCCGTTTTAGAAGTGTTTCCTTGGTTCGTCTCACCATGAGACACCAGATGCAAGTCTGCTCCCCTTTCGGGTGGGATAACGTTTAAACCCCTATCCGCCCCATTACAGAACGGCCTTCGCTTTTTGCATCCTCTTCTGCCCGCACCTGCATCAGCATTCCTTACGGTTTGCCTGCCCCAGAACTTCCCTCTCTTGGAGAGGTGGCAAAGTTCCTGCCCGTTCGAATATCCGCCCTCCTTGGGAGAGCACAGGATTCGAACTTCGGGGCACAGATACGGGTTTACCCAGTTCCCCTTTGATAACACGGATGGGTTAGATACTGTCTGTTCGCCGGTGGCCTGAATGTCAGCGCCGCCCAACCGCCAAGTGGACGGACCGGCCACACACCTTTTGGTTAAGGCCCTATCTAGCAGCTTGAGCCTTTGGTCCTTCACGACGTTTATCGACAGTTCACTTGCGTTTATCATACCATCCAACCTAGCTCCTCATCCGCCTTGCTGCTGGCAGAATCCATGCCGAACCCTTGCGGGACGACATGCCTTTCGGGGATACATTGTCGGGACGCTTGGCACGCAGCCGTTACCAGCTACGCACTGTCCCCAGGTTACTGTTGGCTGAACAACAGGTTCGCTACCGGGCATGCCCGGTTGAGCAATTATCAAAGAAGCTTTCGTCATGCTCATTTCCTTGCTCTGGAAAACGCAGACGCGAAGAGGACATGTCAGATCTTTTGCTAGGCTTTGCCTGCTGAGGTTCTGACAAACGCTGAATCATGAAGGGAGGGTTGTCATCTTGTAGATGCGCGCCAGCCTTCGCAGATACCGTGTGGGTATCCGATCCAACTATCCTCTTCGCTCTGCGCGGGGAATTTATCCCCAAACAGCCAAGAGTTGGCGCCTACAAGAGACTTTCATTGAGCAGTTATTGCTCACTACTTGTCTAGAATAGACTAATCACTCATCACCGACCTTGGTAGTGCCCTAAGGGCCTCTACGGGTCTGTGTCCGACGTTCGCAAGAAAGGTTAAAGACTTGCTTATGTCAGCAACTGAGCAACCATTTGTTCTCACCGATCAACGGAGTGACCTCAAGAACCCCCGATTCCTTGCTATGGAATCAGATTTCGCGACTGAACTGGTCGCGCTGGAAATAAGTCGGCTGAAACCAATCAACCTCCCAATCGCTAAATAATTGTTATATTTCAATTACTTAGCAACAAGCACAACCTACTGGTCGCAATGGCGGAGAGGACGGGATTCGAACCCGCGAGGGGCGTTAGCCCCAACTCGCTTAGCAGGCGAGCGCCTTAAGCCACTCGGCCACCTCTCCGCCGCCGTGGATAGCCAAGTGCGCCCCCTGAGTCAACGACACAATCAAACCAGACATAAAAAAAATTCGACCCCCTTTCGAATCCCCCTATATTCGTAGCAACAACTTACGACTGAAACCGGAACAAAAGAAAGCATGGCGGAGCCCCGCCGCCGCGTTCCGGCAGCGCCTACCAACGGGATTTGAGGGACAAGATGAAAAAATCAATTTTCAAAACCGCAACCATTATTGGCCTGATGGCCTGCACAAGCCTGACGGCCACCGCCGACAATCACAGCCTCAAGGACACCATTGCCAAAGACTATGACTATCTTGAGGACCTGTTTGTTTATCTGCACAAGAACCCTGACCTTTCCTTCCGCGAAAGCGCGACCGCAGAACGGCTTTCGAAAGAGCTGAGCGCGCTCGGGTTCGATGTCACCACCGGCGTTGGCAAAACCGGCCTGGTGGCCATGATGAAGAACGGCGAAGGGCCAACACTTCTGATCCGCGCCGACATGGACGGCCTGCCGGTTGAGGAAAAATCGGGCCTGCCGTATGCATCCACCAAACGGCAGGTGAATATGGCCGGGGTTGAAATGCCTGTGATGCACGCCTGCGGTCACGACATGCATATGACCGGGCTTGTGGGCACAGCCCGCCAACTGGTGGCGATGAAAGACAAATGGCAGGGCACCGTTCTTCTGGTCGGGCAACCGGCAGAGGAGATCATCAGCGGCGCCAAGGCCATGATCGAAGACGGCCTTTATGAAAAATTCCCGCGGCCTGATTATGCCGTGGCGCTGCATGTGGCAGCACAAGCCCCAGCCGGCACGATCGTCTACCGGCCCGGCATTATGTACAGCTCATCGGATAGCGTGCATATCACGGTGCACGGCGTGGGCACACACGGCGCTTCCCCGCATCTGGGTAAGGACCCGATCGTGATCGGCGCCCAGATCGTGAATGCGCTGCAGACACTGGTGGCACGTGAAATTTCACCCCTCTCGCCGGGCGTTGTTACCGTAGGCACCTTCCACGCGGGCACCAAGAACAACATCATCTCCGACAAGGCAGAGCTGACGCTGACCGTGCGCTCGAACGACGAGGAAGTCCGGCACAAGCTTTTGCAGGGCATCAAGCGCATCGCGGAAAACACAGGCCGTGTGGCAGGCCTGCCGGAAGACAAGCTGCCAACAGTTGAACTTTCGATTGAAAGCACACCAACAACGGTGAACGACAAGGCGCTGACAGCCCGCCTAGATGATGTGCTGCGGGGCCATTTCCCCGAAGACCAGGTGGCCTATTACGAGCAGAAGAATATGGGCGCAGAAGACTTCGCCTATTTTAGCCAGGTAGACCCAGCCGTTCCGGGCTTCTATTTCATCGTGGGCGGCACACCGCAGGAAGCCTTTGACGCGGAAAAGAATGGCGGCCCAGCTGTTGCCGGGCACCATTCGCCGCTGTTCAAGATTGCGCCTGAACCATCTATCAAGGCAGGCGTGGAGGCTATGACAGTAATCGCACTGGATCTCCTTGGGAAATAACCCCTAGATGGTAACCTTGAACTCACCCAGCTTGCCGGCTTCTGCCGGCAGGCCGTAGCCCAGGTCGATCCATTCTCCCGGCTCTTGCCAGTCGGCTGTGATCGGGTCGCCCAGGAAATGGGGGGCTGGTGTTTCCAAAGCTCCGGGACGCGACACCGAAAGCGCCAAGATGCAATCCCCTGTACCGCCGTCTCCCGCCACCGGCAAAAGCGTGATTTCCAGCTTGAGCGTATACCCGCGCGAATAATCGCTATCCAGGTGCATGCAGCAACCAGCCGGTTGGCCACAAACCTTTCTCAACACATCCAGCACCTGGCCCCGTTGCGCTGGGGCAATGAAGGCCATGTAATCCAGGCCTGTGATTTCGGCCGCGATTCGCTCTGTGATGTTGGTGCCCGCCATCAAAACGACACATCGTTCCCCCTTCAGCCTGACCACGGCAAGGTTCGGCACAAGCGCCGGCAATTCATAAGGTTTGAACTCGTTCCTGTGTGGCACACGCGCACCATCCGCCTTCGGCCATAGCCGCCAGCGATTTTCAAGCTCCACGCTCTGTTGACTTCGGATCATTGCTGCTATTCTCTTCCCCCAGAGACAGCTGATAGTCTCACAACTTATGGTACAAGTCACGCTATAGGGAGCATTTTAATGATTCCGCCATTTCACCTTGCCGTCCCGGTTGACGACCTTGCCGCAGCCCGCGCTTTCTATGGCGATTTGATGGGCTGCCCGGAAGGCCGCTCCAGCGACAAATGGATCGATTTCAACTTCTTCGGCCACCAGTTCGTGGTTCATCTGGGCACGCCTCTTGGGCAGGCAGACACCAATGATGTGGACGGTAAGCAGGTGCCCAGCTTCCATTATGGCGCGGTGCTGGACTGGGATAACTGGCACGCTCTGGCGGCCAAGCTTGCTGCAGCGGAGATTGAGTTCGTAATCGAACCCGGCATCCGGTTCGAAGGCGAAGTAGGCGAGCAGGCCACCATGTTCTTCCTCGACCCCGCCGGAAACGCCATCGAGTTGAAGGCCTTCAAGGACCCATCCCAGCTTTTCGCGAAATAGCGCGCAATCAATGTACAAAACCCCGGGGGAGTTAAATGAAACTGTCAGAGAAATCCAATGTGCCACGCATTCTGCCGCCCCATCTGTTTCTGCTGACAGCTATACTGATGTTAGGCATCGGATACATGGAGACCGGCAGCATAGGCGTGCGCTTCTGGCCACTAACCCTGACAGCCTTTGGCATCTGGTTGGCCCTGCGGGAAAAGAACCGCTTTGTGGCTGCAGGCACCAGCTTCTATCCGGGGGAGGATGCCCACAAGCTGATCACAGAAGGCGCCTACCGCTTCAGCCGCAACCCTATGTATCTGGGTATGGTGCTTGCCCTTGTCGGCTTGTGGCCGCTGACGGGTGGCTATTGGCCTGTGGCGCCTTTTGTGCTCTTCATCAGCATCATCACCATCAGGTTCATCCTGCCCGAAGAGCGACGGCTCGAGGAATTATTTGGTGAAGACTATCGCACCTTTAAAAAGAAAGTGCGCCGCTGGCTTTAGTCCCTAACTCTGCGGCCTCCAGTCCAGCATGGCCTCAAGCATCGCCTGAATGGGCTGGGCCACATTTCTGGCGCGCTCCGGCAAATAGCTGTAAGGGAAGACCTCTTCCATATAGGTGATCTGCGACAGTTCAAGCTGGATGGCATGCACGCCGTGCGCTGGCTGGCCGTATTTGCGGGTGATGAAACCGCCCTTGAAACGGCCGTTCAATATGGCGCTATAGCCCTCAGCCTGCTGCGCCACCGCGAACACGGCCTCAGCCAGATCCGGGCTGCAGGACAGGCCGTCATTAGTGCCCAGGTTGAAGTCCGGCAGGCGGCCATCGAAGAAGCGCGGCACTTCCGAGCGGATCGAATGCGCATCCCACAAAAGCGCATAGCCGTGGATATGGCGCACCCGCTCAATTTCGGCAGCGAGCGCATTATGGTACGGCTTCCAATAGTGGTCCACACGGTCGCGCTGTTCCGCCTCATGCGGGGTTTCCCCAGGCAGATAGACAGGCTGCTCATCAAACGTGGTGGTGGGGCACAGTTCGGTGACATTCTGGCCCGGATACAGGCTTTTGCCCGATGGATCGCGGTTGAGGTCGATCACATAGCGCGAATAATGCGCATGCAGGACCGTGGCGTCCATGCCGGTCAGAAAGCCATAGAGCGCAGGCAGGTGCCAATCCGTATCCGCGATCTTGAGCGCGTCGGCTGTCATCCGGCTTGCGTACGGCCCGAGCTCCTCACCGCTGTGCGGCATGGAGATAATGAGGGGGCTATGCCCCCTCTTAAGGTCAAAGACTTGCGTCAAAGCGCTTGGCTCCCAAAGCTTGCGGACGGCAGGAGCGTCTCCACATAGCCATTCAGGCTACCGGAGGCCACCAATTCCCGCGCGGCCTCAATATCAGGGGCAAAGTAACGGTCTTCCTTGTAGAAATCTACCCGTTCACGAATGAGCCCATAGACCGCCTCAAGCGGCTCGCTGGACTTGAGTGGCCGGTGGAAGTCGATCCCCTGCGCCGCACCCAAAAGCTCCACAGCAATCACCGCACTGGCGTTGAAAGCGATGTCATGCAGGCGGCGAGCGGCGAAAGTTGCCATCGAGACATGGTCTTCCTGCCCCGCCGATGTGGGGATGCTGTCCACGCTTGCGGGGTGCGCCAGCGTCTTGTTCTCGCTCACCAGCGCAGCCGTTGTTACCTGCGCGATCATAAAGCCCGAATTCAGGCCGCCGTCTTCCACCAGGAACGCCGGCAGGCCGGACATTTTCGGGTCCACGAGAAGAGACGTGCGGCGTTCGGAAATGCTTGCTATCTCACATGCGGCAATCGCCAGCATGTCGGCCGCCATGGCCACCGGTTCAGCGTGGAAGTTGCCGCCAGAGAGGATATCCCCCTCGTCCGGGAAGATCAGCGGGTTGTCGGTCACGGCATTGGCTTCGGTCAACAGCGTGTCCGCCGCCTGGCGCATCACACCAAGGGCCGCGCCCATCACCTGTGGCTGACAGCGGAGGCTGTATGGATCCTGCACCTTCTCGCAGTCTTCATGGCTGGTGCGGATATCGCTGCCAGCCAACAGGCTGCGGTACATGGCCGCCGTGTCGATCTGGCCCTGCTGGCGCCTGACCGCATGGATGCGCGGATCGAACGGCACGTCAGAGCCCTTCATGGCATCCACGCTCATGGCGCCCGCGATCATAGCTGAAGCGAAGACATTCTCGATCTCAAACAGGCCCGAAAGTGCAAGTGCGGTCGACACCTGCGTGCCGTTCAAAAGCGCGAGGCCTTCTTTGGCACCAAGCTTCAGCGGCTTGAGGCCGATCATCTCCAGGCCTTTTTTCGCGTCCATCACCTTGCCTTCATGGCGCACGTCACCGTACCCCAGAAGTACCGCAGACATGTGTGCCAAGGGCGCCAGGTCACCCGATGCGCCCACAGACCCCTTCGCTGGGATCACAGGGTACACACCGTGGCTGAGAAGCTTCAAGAGCGCATCGATCACCTCACCGCGGATACCGGAATGGCCCTGCGCAAGAGAGGTGGACTTCAGCGCGAGTACAAGCCGCACGACACCGTCCTTCAAGGGCTCACCCGTGCCAGTCGCGTGGGAAAGTACCAGGTTTTCCTGCAGCTTCTCAACGTCCGATGCCTTGATGCGCGTGTTGGCCATCAGACCAAAACCGGTGTTGATGCCGTAGGCGGTGTCGCCCCGGTCGATCAGGTCGGTCACCGTTTGCCGGGCGGCATCAATGCGCGCCTGGTCGGACTTATCGAGCGTCAGCTCTGTTGGCTTCTCATAGATATGCCGTAGGTCCTGCAGGCTGAAATGGCCTGCCTTGCGGATCATTTTATGCACTGTCATGTTCGTGTCCCCACTCTCTACTTGTCGAGCATCGGAAGGTTCAGGCCCTTCTCGCGTGCACAATTTTTGGCAATGTCATAGCCCGCATCCGCGTGGCGCATCACGCCCGTCGCCGGGTCATTCCACAGTACACGGCCAACGCGCTTGGCGGCAGCCTCCGTGCCGTCACATAGGATCACGACACCCGAATGCTGGCTGAAGCCCATGCCCACGCCGCCGCCGTGGTGGAGGCTGACCCACGTAGCGCCCGACGCCGTATTCAGAAGCGCGTTCAGAAGCGGCCAATCGCTTACCGCGTCAGAGCCGTCCATCATGGCTTCAGTTTCGCGGTTAGGGCTCGCCACAGAACCACTATCCAGATGGTCGCGGCCGATCACCACAGGAGCCTTCAGCTCACCATTCTTGACCATCTCGTTGAACGCGAGGGCCAGACGATGGCGGTCACCGAGGCCGACCCAGCAAATGCGTGCTGGCAGCCCCTGGAACTGGATGCGCTCACGCGCCATATCCAACCAGTTATGCAGGTGCGGGTTATCCGGGATCAGTTCCTTCACCTTCTGGTCGGTCTTGTAGATATCTTCCGGGTCACCCGAAAGCGCGGCCCAGCGAAACGGGCCAATGCCCTGACAGAAAAGCGGACGGATATAAGCCGGCACGAAGCCCGGGAAATCGAATGCGTTTTTCACGCCTTCGTCGAACGCCACCTGGCGGATGTTGTTGCCGTAATCCACGGTGGGCACGCCCATCGCGTGATACTCAAGCATCGCCTTCACATGGATCGCCATCGACGGCTTCGACGCAGCGGCCACAGCCGCAGGGTCGGTCTCACGCTTGGTGAACCATTCCTCAACCGTCCAGCCAATCGGCAGGTAGCCGTTCACGGGGTCGTGCGCCGATGTCTGGTCCGTCAGCGCATCCGGGCGAATGCCCTTTTTCACCATCTCTGGCAGGATTTCAGCGGCGTTCCCAAGCACACCAACAGAGATGGCTTTGCCTTCCGCGTGGGATTTTTCAATGATCGCCAGCGCTTCCTCGACCGTGTCGGCGCGGGTGTCCAGATAGCCAGTCTTCAGGCGGTAGTCGATACGGCTTTCCTGGCATTCGATAGCCATGCAGCTTGCGCCCGCCATGGTGGCTGCAAGCGGCTGCGCGCCGCCCATGCCGCCAAGGCCCGCCGTAAGTATCCATTTGCCCTTCAGGCTGCCGCCAAAGTGCTGGCGGCCCATCTCAACGAACGTCTCGTAGGTGCCCTGAACGATGCCCTGGCTGCCGATGTAGATCCACGATCCCGCCGTCATCTGGCCGTACATCATCAGGCCTTTTTTATCGAGCTCGTTAAAGTGCTCCCACGTCGCCCAGTGTGGCACCAGGTTGGAGTTGGCGATCAAGACGCGCGGTGCATCTGTGTGGGTTTTGAACACGCCCACCGGCTTGCCCGATTGCACCAGAAGCGTTTCATCTTCTTCCATGCCGCGCAGGGTGGCGATGATGGCCTCATAGCATTCCCAGTTACGCGCAGCCTTGCCGATGCCGCCATAAACCACAAGTTCTTCTGGGTTTTCGGCCACCATTGGGTCCAGGTTGTTCATCAGCATGCGCATGGGCGCTTCAGTAGCCCAGCTTTTACATGTCAGCTCCGCGCCGTGCGGCGCATGGATATCAGGGCGGTTTTTCATATTCTTGTCCCTTCTTTTGAACGGATATTCTTCGTTGTTATTGGGTTGCCGGCGCACCCACGGGGGAGAATCGCGCCGTCAGTTCATAGCGGTCACCGGGGTAAAGTAGCCGCGCATAGCTCGCGACCCGCTCCCCGGTCCATGTTCGGCGGCTGATTTCAAGGCAGGGAATGCCTGCCTCAATCTCAAGCAGCCTTTGTTCTTTGTTTGTGGGTGCAACCGCCCGCACCACATGCTCTGCCCGCAGAAGCGGTGCCACCGCGAGCAGATAATCCGTTGGCGTAGAAGCCGTAAAATCCTGTGCCAGAAGCTCGGGCGCGATCTCGGGGTTTACCCAGCGCTCTTCAAGCTCAATCGGCATGTCGTCGCCCTTGTGGACAATCAGCAGGTAGAAAACCTTGTCGCCCGCGGCTCGGCCCATCTCGACGGCCACATCCTTTGTCAGCGCGATTTCTTCCTGGAACAGAACAGTGGCTGACCATTCCTCACCGCGGGCTTCCAGTTCGCCGCGGATCGATAGGATATCGGCGGCATGGCCGCGCATGCGGCGGTCAGCGACAAAGCTGCCCATGCCCGCGCGGCGAACGATATGGCCCTCTTCCGTCAGTTCCCGAAGCGCGCGATTGACCGTCATGCGCGATACGCTCAGTTCGCGCACCAGCTCATTTTCACTCGGCAGCTTGTCGCCCGCATCATAATCACCTGCCTCGATGGCATCCATGATATGGCGCTTGACCTGCTCGTAACGAGGGACCGGGATCATGCGCCTTCCTCTTCCATCAGGCGGGCGATGCGGCCCACGGTCTCATTGTAGCGGCCAAAGATCTCGTCTTCTTGCGGGTGCTTGCCATCCTGGATAATCCAGTCGCCCGCCACCATCACATCCGTGATGGGGTTCGACTGGCCGCTGAACACTAAAGCATCCACAATCTGGCTGTAGGCCGCGCCCGCGAACATGGGGGCGGACCGATCAAGGACGATCAGGTCTGCGCGCTTGCCCACAGCAATCTCGCCAATCGGCTGCGCCAACGCCTGCGCGCCGCCCTTTGCCGCCTGCCGCCACAAATGCTCGCCCGTATGGCCGCCCTCCGCGCCCGTCAGGACCGTGCGGGCCTGCCGCGCCAGCCGCTGGCCGTATTCCAACAGGCGAAGTTCTTCACGGGCATCAATGCTGATGTGGCTGTCGGACCCGACGCCGAAGCGACCGCCCGCTTTGATGAATTCATGCGCCGGGAAAATGCCGTCACCCAGATTGGCTTCCGTTGTGGGGCACAGGCCCACAACACAGCCACGTTCGGCCATGCCGCGCCACTCGGCTTCCACCACGTGGGTTGCGTGCACCAGACACCAGCGCTCGTCCACATTCTGGGTGTCCAGCAGCCACTCAACCGGGCGCTTGTCCGCCCAGTCCATGCAGGCATTCACTTCGCGGGTCTGTTCGGCGATATGGATGTGGATAGGCGCTTTCATATCCAGCGTCTCGATTGCGTCAATCGCGGGCGCGAAGCTTTCCTCTGGCACGGCACGCAGGCTATGGAACGTCAGCCCCAGCCTGTGGCGGCCATCAAAGCGCGGCTTCAGGACCTTCAGGAGCCGCGTGAAATCATCAGTGGTGTGGATAAAGGGTGCCTGCCCGGAAAGCGGCGGCTCGCCCCCGAAGTCGGACGCCTGATAAAGAACCGGCAGGTGTGTGAGCGCAATACCGCTTTTGTCCGCCGCCTTCAGGACCGCTTCGGACATCACAAGCGACTGGTCCTCGTGCGCGTTATGCAAATAGTGGAACTCGCCCACCGCGGAATAGCCGGCCTTCAGCATCTCCACATACAAGGCGCTTGCGATCACTTCGACCGCCTCGGGCGTCATGTGGCGGGCGAAATGATACATGGCGGTGCGCCAGCTCCAGAAGTCAGACGCGCCGGCTTCACGGAATTCGGCAAGGCCAGCGAACGCGCGCTGGAAGGCGTGGCTATGGAGGTTGGGCATGGCCGGCAGCACAGGGCCGTGTACAGGCGTGCCCGCAGGGGCCTTCACCCCGCTTTCAAGCGCGGTGATCATGCCGTCCGGCGCCACGGTCAGGCAGATATCAAAAAGCCAATCCTTGCCCACCAGACCTTCGGAAAAATAATGTTTTTGCATCGCCCTCTCCAACTTGTATATACAAGTTCATACAAGTGATACTTTCTGTCAATCGAATCTTGTGATACTCGAAAAGGCTGGGGGAGGAAGGTTAAGGGAAAGCCTATGTTTGACACGCTGTTGCGCAACATCAACGTCGCCACCATGACAGAGGGCGGCGCGCCCTACGGTGCCATCATGGATGGTGCGATTGGTGTCAAGGATGGCCGACTCGCCTTCGTTGGCCCGGTGACTGACCTGCCCGCTGGCGCGTCTGCTGTTGAGGAAATCAGCGGTAACGGCATATGGGCATTCCCTGGGTTTGTTGATTGCCACACCCACATTGTCTATGGCGGTAACCGCGCCCGCGAATTCGAAGAACGCCTGAACGGTGTGTCCTATGAAGAGATCGCGCGCCGGGGTGGCGGCATCCTCTCGACTGTAAAGGGCACTCGTGCTGCAAGCGCGGAAGAGCTGACAGCCTCTGCGGTGAAGCGCCTGAAACGGCTGGCCGCAGACGGCGTGACCACGGTTGAAATCAAATCCGGCTACGGCCTGACGCTTGAAGACGAGGTCAAGATGCTGCGGGCCGCCAGGGCTGCCGCGAAAGAGGTCGGCCTGCGCCTGCGCACCACCTTCCTGGGCGCCCATGCCCTGCCCCCGGAATATAGGAATGATAAAGACGGCTATATCGCCCATGTGTGCGATGTGATGATCCCCGCGATCGCAAAAGAAGGGCTGGCCGACGCGGTCGACGCCTTCTGCGAAGGCATCGCTTTCAGCCCGGAGCAAACGGCGCGCGTGTTCGACGCCGCGAAAAAGCATGGCATCAGGGTGAAGCTGCACGCGGATCAGCTATCAGACCTTTCAGGCGGCGCAATGGCTGCCCGTTATCAGGCCTTATCAGCCGACCATCTGGAATATGCAAGTGCGACAAGCGTACGCGCCATGGCGGACAGTGGCACCGTTGCCGTATTGCTGCCAGGCGCCTTCTATGTGCTGCAGGAAAGCAAGCGCCCGCCGGTAGAGATGATGCGAAAGGCCGGCGTGAAGATGGCCCTGGCAACAGATGCCAACCCCGGCAGTTCACCTGTGCTGTCGCTGCAGCTGATGCTGCACATGGGATGTACACTTTTTGGCATGACACCAGAAGAAGCTCTGCGTGGCATCACTTTGAATGGCGCACGGGCCTTGGGTCTGGAAGCTGAACTTGGCAGCCTTGAAGTGGGCAAACAGGCTGACATCCTGCTGTTTGACATTTCCGAGCCCGCAGAACTGGCCTATTATGTCGGCGGCGTGCCGCCCGAAAAGATTATCCGGGCATCTTAGGCCGCCCACCTAATGTAGGGTAGCCCCGACACCGGTTGCAGTGGCATTTGTGAGCTGGAACAGTCGCCTGCTTCCAGCCTCATAGAACCAGATTTTCTGGTGCGGCTCGGCCAGATGCGCCTTCAGGCCTATCACCGGGTCTTCGCGCCCACCGAATACTATTTCCCGCCCAGGAAGCGCATCTAGCGGAGCGGTACACGACAAATGGTTCGGGAATTTTTTGTAGGTGGTCATCCTACTATTGCGTGAAACAAGTGGCTGATCGGATACTTTGAAAAATCGTTCGTTTCGGGTGCGTTGCTCCACCAGCCATACATCTGCGTCATAACGTGGCCAAACATATGGCAAAGCGGTTTCCTTTCCTTCTTTCTGACGATCCATCAATAAACGCAGCAGCCCAAAATCTACATAATAATTAGGGCGCCCTCTTTTCCCTTCTTGTACTGCAGCCAGCCCTTTGAACAAGGCGGGATTGCGCTCTGGAGTCAACCAGACATCGCCCGTAATACGCGAGAGCGCCTCAGAGAACGGCTCATTCCGACGCCAGATATAATCTTCATATACGACAAGCGGCAGCGAGAAGAATCCTAACTCCATCGCCTTGCATGCGTCTGCCGAATTGCGAAGAGCCAGATAAGGCTTTAGTGCTGGACGCAAGGCTGGCGTTACAACCACCGGCACCTGAGGTCGCTTAAAAGCTTGGACAGATTTTTCTTGTGGTGCCTCGCCAGTTTCCAAAAATCTGTCCGCAATTTTCTTGAAATCGGCCCCTTCGGGATCGCCATCAATATCCCACTCGAAAGAAACATCAACACCCAACAAATGTCCGGGCGGCACACCATCCACCCTGTGCGGGGTCAATATCTCCACTTCTCTGGGTGCATACATATTATCCACCCAACGTACATTCGCTAGAATCCGGCCAATGCTCCGCTTGGCTCCTTTTGGAGTATGATGAAAGGCTGATCGAACCGACTTTACTTCCCAGTTACAGACGTTATGGGGGAAATCGATGATTAAACCGGACCCATCTGCAAACTCATGCTCAATGGGAGGGGCGTCAAATGTATCTCTGCCGCTTTGCACCCAACCATTCCGCAACAGCTTCTTTTCCATCTGGCACGAAGCAGGCTGGCTCAGCGTGACCGACCCTCCAGCCACGTAGACAGTCAACCGGATCATCATCGGTACCTTGCGCTCAAAGATGGCCTCATCTGCAGCGCATGCAGAGAAACCTGCGAATATCAGGCTCAAGCCCAACCACAGTGATCGCATCATATCCCCCATCAGTCTGACTTCAGCCACATGTAGCAGATCGGCGCAGACAGGACAAACCTGCATGCCTTGAATATCAGCGAGCCCGCCGAACTGGCCTATTATGTTGGCGGCGTGCCCCCTCACAGGATCATCACCGCAAGCTAAAGCGCTGCGTCTGTAAAGAGGGGCGTTGTCGGCACAACCGGGTCTATGGTTTCAAACCCTTGCAGCCAAGCCCTGAGGCCGCCCCTGTCCAGCACTCGCACGCCGCCATATTCGGTGGCGACAAAACCCAAGGCTTTATAGTCCGCCAGCACCTGCGCGACAGCCACACGGCTAACGCCCATCAGGTCCGCAAGGGCGCTTTGAGTTGCGGCGATAAAAGCATCCCCCGAGCCCTTCACCATCGACAAGAGCGCCTTCCCCAGCCGGTATTTGAGCGGATAGCGCCTCAGGTCATCGACCCATTCCAGCATGTGATGCAGCCGGACCGTCAGAAGCGAGATGATGGGTGCTGCAAGCGTTGGTTCATCCAAAAGAAGCTGGTCGAACTGGGCCTTGGACAAATGGCTGATGACCGTCTCGCCTTCGGCGTAGCCGTCATGGGTGCGCGGCAAGCCGCCAAACACGGTGAATTCACCATAGCACTGCCCGGCTTCCAGAACGGCTGTCGTGATAAAACGCCCTTCCCTGTCGCTTTTGCCGAAAACAACCGATCCCGACTTTATCACCGAAAAGCCGGCTGTCCGGTCCCCCCTGCTCTGGATATGCTGCTTGTGGTGATAGCGCTTTACGGCGCCAATGGCATCGAAGCGCGCCCGCATCTCAGGCGGCAGCACCTCCATCAGGCCGGGAATGCCGAAATTGAAAATGAAGCTCATGCACAGAATGTAAACTAGTTAACATTCCTGGCCAAGAATAAAGGTTATTGTGCACATCAGGGGAAGGCCACTGGCCGCATTGGAAGGGACGTGACACATGCCATACGGGCTTATTCTTTTTGCAATTTTTTTCGCTTTCGCAGCGGCTGAAGCGTTACGCTCCACGTTCTTTTCTCACGCCAATGAAAAGCCCGAAGACAAGTGGGTGGAAATCATTGGCAGCATATTCCTCTTGGCCGCCACACAGCCAGCTGTGCTGATGGCCTCCACATATGTGAGCGGCTGGATCGCGCCAGACGCCGCCGGCGCGCTGGCAGACGCGCCCATATACGCAGGCGTCGCCCTGTTTCTGGTGTTTGACGATTTGATGCAATATTGGTGGCACCGTGCCTCGCACACCTTCCCGTGGCTATATGGCCTGCACCGGTCGCACCATAACGCGGAATATATGAGCATCCGTATCGTGTACCGGAACAATATCCTCTATTACGCCTTCATGCCGTCGCTGTGGTTCGCGGGCGCGCTGATCTACCTTGGCCTTGGCCATATCTATGCCGTCTATATCATCTTCAAGCTGCTGGTGATCTATGGTGCCCATTCGAATGTCTGCTGGGACAAGAAGCTCTATGCCATCAAATGGCTGTCGCCCCTGATGTGGGTGGTGGAACGCACCATCAGCACGCCATCGACCCACTTTTCCCACCACGGCAAATACTCCGCCGACCCGGCGACCAACTACAAGGGCAATTTCGGCAACCTGCTGTTCTTCTGGGACGTGTTGTTCGGCACCGCCAAAATCACCCGCAGCTACCCCAGGGAATATGGCGTTGAAAACCTTACGCCGATGAGCGCCGGTGCCCAGCTTCTGTGGCCCCTGGTGCGGGATGAGACCACGCCGTTTGAGGAAACAGCGCCCACAGCGCCAACGCCCGCGGAATAGAAGGCGCGCGACAATTTCGCCATAGCGCTTTTTTGCGAGCTCTATTATAAGCCCTTCTATGGCTTATGATTCACTCAGAGATTTTATCGACAGGCTGGAAGCCGAAGGCCGTCTGGTACGCGTGAAGGAACCCGTTTCCACCGAACTGGAGATGACGGAAATCCAAACCCGCGTGCTCCACGCTGGCGGGCCGGCGCTGCTGTTTGAAAATGTGCTGAACGAACGCGGTGAAAAATCCGACATGCCGGTGCTGGTGAACCTTTTCGGCACCGTTGAGCGCGTGGCCTGGGGCATGAACCGCGAGCCGGATGAGCTCCGCGAAGTGGGTGAAACGCTGGCCTTCCTCAGGCAGCCGGAACCGCCGCGCGGTATCAAGGACGCCATTGACCTGCTGCCGCTGGCGAAGCAGGTGCTTTCGATGAAGCCGAAGCGCGTCAAGAAAGCGCCCGTGCAGGAAGTGGTGCTGACCGGCGACGATATCGACCTCGACAAGCTGCCGATCCAGACCTGCTGGCCGGGCGAGCCCGCACCGCTGATCACTTGGCCGCTGGTGGTGACCAAAGGCCCGTCTGACAAAGCCCAAGACAATTATAACCTTGGCATCTACCGGATGCAGAAGCTGGGCAAGAACCAGACCCTGATGCGCTGGCTGAAGCACCGGGGCGGTGCCCAGCAGTATCAGCGCTGGAAAGATGAAAAGCGCGAGCCCGTGCCTGCCGCTGTTGTCATCGGCGCGGACCCAGGCACCATATTGGCGGCTGTCACGCCGGTGCCGGACACGCTTTCGGAATATCAGTTCGCAGGGCTTCTGAGGGGCAAGAAGGTGCCGCTGGTGGACTGCAAGACCGTGCCGCTGCAAGTGCCTGCGACGGCGGAGATCGTGCTTGAGGGCTTTGTAAGCCTGGATGACTACCGCGATGAGGGCCCGTATGGCGACCACACGGGCTACTATAACAGCGTTGAGAAATTCCCGGTCTTCACCATCACCGCCATCACCATGCGGAAAGACCCGATTTACCTGAGCACTTACACAGGTCGGCCGCCGGATGAGCCTGCGATTCTGGGCGAGGCGCTGAATGAAGTGTTCATCCCGCTTCTGCAGCAGCAGTTCCCGGAGATAACAGATTTCTGGCTGCCGCCGGAGGGCTGCAGCTACAGGATCGCGGTCGTCAGCATCAAGAAGGCCTATGCCGGCCACGCCAAGCGCGTGATGCAGGGGGTCTGGTCCTTCCTACGCCAGTTCGTCTACACCAAGTTCGTGATTGTGGTGGATGATGATATCGACGCGCGCGACTGGAAAGACGTGATGTGGGCGATTTCAACCCGGATGGACCCGGTGCGCGATATCGTGACGGTGGAGAACACACCGATCGACTATCTTGATTTCGCCAGCCCTGAAAGCGGCCTTGGCGGCAAGCTGGGCATGGACGCCACCAACAAGGTGGGCAATGAAACCCACCGCGAATGGGGCACCGAGATTTACATGGAAGATAAGGTGGTCGACAAGGTCGACGCCATCTGGAACAGCCTTGGCATCCCAGGCGAAAACCCGAAAATCTGGAAGAAGTAGCCTTTG
Source organism: Kordiimonas lipolytica (assembly GCF_001550065.1). The sequence goes on along the minus strand of NZ_LRUB01000017.1, from coordinate 440,991 downwards.
CCCCTCAATTCAGCAGATTCGCACGCCCCTTCCCAGCACCACCAGTTCAAAAGCCTTTTACCGTTTTTGACACACCAATAGATTATCTTGATTCATCTTATCCGTCAGCCTTAAGGAAAACCGCAGAAAACAAGGTAAACTTTTAGGTAAACGAACAATATAAGCTCTATGGCGCAAAAAACTGCCATTCTTCGCGCAATCCTGAATTGAGCCACACGCCCTAATCTGTCATCAATAAGTGCAGCAGGCCCTTAAAAGGCCGCAAAGGTTGTTTTTATCGGTCGACCGATAAGCGCTTAAAAACGCACATGCATGGGGGTGCAATGTCTGTATCACAATTTCGGTACAAGGCTTTTATCAGCTACAGTCACGCCGACAAGGTCTGGGCCGAATGGCTGTTGAAATCGCTCGAATCCTATAAGGTTCCGAAGTCCCTCGTTGGCCAAAAAACAGACTTGGGCGAAGTGCCAGTACGCCTGGCCCCCATCTTTCGTGACCGGGATGAACTACCCGCTGCACACCGCCTGACAGACCGGCTGTCTGAAGCGCTCAAGGCATCCGAGTTCCTGATCGTGCTGTGTTCTCCAAGGGCCGCAAAGTCAAAGCTCGTTAATCGCGAGATCATTGAGTTCAAGAAAACTCACGGCGATGGACAGGTCCTGTGCATGATCGTGGACGGCATGCCTTTCGCGGACAATCCCGAACAAGAATGCTTCCCGGAAGCCTTGCTGCACAGCTTCACAGAAGACGGTAAAAAAGCGGGACTGTCAGCAGAAGGGCTTGCCGCCGACCTGCGCGCTGAAGGTGACGGCAAGAAACTGGGACTGCAAAAGATTGTGGCAGGCATGATCGGCGTGGGCCTCAATGACCTTGTGCGCCGGGAAGAACAGCACAGACAAAGAAACATGATCGCAGTCACAGCAGCGGCTTTCATTGGCATGTCAGTGATGGGCGCCCTGACCTATGAAGCGAGCATGGCGCGGCAGGAAGCAGAACAGCTCCAGACCATTGCCGAGGAAATGAGCGAAATATCGAAAATGCGGCGTTCTGACGCCGAAAGCATGGCTTTCTTCATGCTGGAAACCGCCTACTATGATCTGCTGAAAGTTGGGCACCTGAAATCTGCCGAACAAATCGTCACCAAGGTCAAAAACTATTATACCGAACAGGACTTTGACACGCTCTCTCCCGGGCAAGCTATCAGATTGACTGGTGCCATGCTGCGGCTGGGACAGACCTATGACCGCCAGGGGCACAGCGACAAAGCCAAGGAACAGTTTGACCAGGCTTTCGACATTGTCAGTGAATTGATCGCACAAAGGCCTGATGAGGAATTATTGAAATTTCGCATGGGTATCATCCTGTTCTTTCGCGGCTATCTAGCTGCCCGAACGGGAGATTACCAGCTCGCGGAAGCAGACTACCGTGAGAGACTTAGGCTTCATTCACAGCAGGACATCATACCGGCTCATCCGAACGGCCCTGACACGGAGGCCGAGAGGCGCGCCAACGCCCGCGAACAAGTGGCCGATTCCCAGGGCGTTTTGGCCGACCTGTTGGCTGGCCCGCTTGGCAACATTGAAGAAGCACTCCCATTAGCAGAACAAAGCCTGGCCACAAGAAAAGAACTGGCCGAGGCAGCGCCCCACAGCAACCGCGCCTATGTTGACCTTGCCAGCAGCTATCATTATCTCGGCAAAATTCACATGCTTCGGGGCGCGTATGATGCTGCCCTGAAGGCCTTCAGAGAACGGCAGGCCATATTCGACATGCTCATAGAGCGCGAACCGAAAAACCTCCGGTTCAAGAGGCGCGGCCTGATGACCAAACAATATATCGCAAAACTGCTGCTGCAGCAGGGCAAGACCGTGGAGAGCCAGCATCTGATGGAAGCGGGTGCATCAGGCTTTGACCTGCTCACAACCACAGATCCTGCAAACACCATGTGGCTTGCTGACTCCGGTGAAGCCTATATCAATTTGGCGGCTTTCTATATTCAGACTGGGCAACATTACAAGGCGGTCGCCCCCCTGGCTGTTGGACAAAAGCAACTGGCGGAAGCACTGAACCGGGACAATTCAAGAAGCAAGCGGCGACTGGCCTCTTATAAAGGGCACTATCTTGAAGCGCAGCTGGCATTGGCAGAAAGAAGGCCTGAAAAAGCCAATAACCTGTTGGCGAAAGTGCGTGAAAGCCTGAACGCGGAAGCTGATCATTTCCACCGGATGCCGCAGTCCCTTGAACTGGAAGCGAAAGTGTCCTTCCTTTCGGGGTGGCTACAGCAGGATTTAGGCGGCCCTGAAAAGGCTCAGGAAACCTGGCTTGCTTTTGCCTCCCGTGCCGAAAACAGCCCCGCAAGCTTATCGCCCCCGACCAAGGCGATGCTGGCCCAATGCTATGAAGGCGCCAACATGCGCGACATGGCACGCGGGATTCAAGCAGAGCTGGAGGCCATGGGGTATGATGAGCCTATCCTTTTCCAGGTCGGCAGCCCCAAATATGTGGTTAACAACCCGCAACTGGACAGGCGCGAATAACGCCCCCAGCGGGCTCTCCTAACTCTGCCCGTCCTTGGGTCAGCCTGCAGCCAATTGGGCTTCATCTGCGGCCTGCTCCGCCTCAAGCGCGGCGATATCTTCGTCCGTCAGCTTGCGGGCCAGCATCTCACCCTGCTTTTTCTTCGCCAGAATCTCGCGAGCCTTGGCGTATTTGTCGTCGTGCCAGAACACCAGACAGCCATTACAGCCCTTGCCGCAACAGCCTTCAGTACCGCGCCGCGGTGTGCGGAGGCGCAGTTCCGACCGGCGCTCATCCAGCGCATCCTGCAGCGCCCCACGCTTTTGCTCATACACCGCTGCATTGCCCCGGCCCTGCTCAAGCGCTCTCGCCTCGGCGTCCAGCTTCAAGCGCGCCCACTGATCGTCCGTCAACGCCTTTTCTTTCCGAAGGATCGTCATGGGTGGGAAATCCGCCTGCAAGCTTTCCACTGTCTCCTGATCGAACAGATTAAACGGCAGGCGGATAAGCGGCGTGTTGCCCGCGTGCACCTCTGTGGTGATCTTGCCGTTTTCGGCATTTTCATACTCATAGACCCTAAGGAGCATGGGCTCTCGCGCACTTGGCGGCACAAACTCCACCACATCACCCGCAACCAGCTTGTTCTTGACCCGTACGATAAAGGCATCGTCGGTCACGTCTTCCACAAGACCCGCATATTCATGGTCCGCAAGCGTGTAGGTATCTTCGAACCCATGCGCATAGTTCGTGAGCCGCCCGTCGTGGAACGCCAGCGTGTAGCCGCGCGATGGCACGGTGGTCAGCTCTTTCATGAATGGGTCAGCGGACCAGCCTTCAGGGTCTTCGTACCAGGCATCAATCGCCATGCGGTAAGCCCGCGCCACCATGGCCACATAGTAGGGGCTTTTGCCGCGCCCTTCGACCTTCAGGCTGTCGACGCCGATGGAAAGCAGGTCATTCAGCTTCGGCATGATGCACAGGTCTTTACTGTTCAGAATATAGGTGCCGCGCTGGTCTTCCTCAATCGGCAGCAGGTCCCCCGGTCGGTACTCCTCCTCAATGAGGAATTCAAACAGCTCCAGGTTTTCTTCAGTGAGCGGCAGTTCCTTTACTGTGCCGTCCTTCAGGCGCATATGCACCTTGTATTTCCAGCGGCAGGAATTGGCGCATGCACCCTGGTTGGCGCCGCGTTCCGCCATGAAGTTAGAGAGCATGCAACGCCCCGAATAAGTCATGCACATGCTGCCGTGAACAAAGGCTTCAAGCTTGATGCCGGGGCATTTTTCACGAATTTCCTTCAGTTCCTCGAACGACACTTCACGCCCCAGAACCACAAGCCCCGCGCCCAGGTCTTCCCAGAATTTGACCGACTGCCAGGAACACACATTCGCCTGCGTTGAGATATGCAGTTCAAGCTCAGGCGCCTGTTCCTTTACAAACATGAACACGCCGGGGTCTGCCACGATCAGGCCGTCAGGCGCCACTTTGCGTACCGTCTCCAGATATTGCGGCAGCTTGGTGATGTCCTTGTTATGGGAGAAGAGGTTGAGCGTGAGGTAAACCCGTTTGCCGTGTTCGTGCGCGAACTTCACACCTTCAACCACGTCTTCGAGCGAGAAAGCGGATTTGGTGCGCAGGCTCATATCCGGCGTGCCCAGATAAACCGCATCAGCGCCATAGAGAACAGCAGCCTTCAGCTTTTCCAGGTTGCCCGCAGGCATCAACAGTTCAGACCGGCGTCCTGTAGCTGTTTTCAGTTTCATTTGGTCACTCTTCTTCATCGCTCGCACGTTAGCTTTCTGGCACCCCAAGGAGCCGGTTGGGGCGCGTCATACGCCATTTTCCGCAGATTTTCCAGCTTTTTGGCTGATCCAGACCCATGCGCGACACCGTACCGCATATCAGGGATTGTATGATATGCTACCCCTCGAGACAGGGATGGGAGGACAGAACAATGAGCGACCAGATAACACCACAGCAGGGAGTGCTGGATCTTTATGACAAATATGCCCACGGCTTTATCGACCGCCGCACCTTCATGAACCGGCTGGGCCGCTTCGCCGTCGGCGGCCTCACGGTCACGGCTCTCGCGAACAGCCTGCTCCCGAATTATGCGCTGGCCGAACAGGTGAAGCCAGACGACATGCGCATTGTGGGCGAAGACATTCTCTACCCGTCCCCGAACGGGGCGGGCACCATGATGGGCTATCTGGTGCGCCCCATTGACGCCTGCGACACCAACCCCCGTCCCGGCGTGGTGGTGATCCATGAAAACCGCGGCCTGAACCCTTATATCCGCGATGTGGCGCGGCGGCTGGCGGTTGCGGGATATGTGGCCTTGGCGCCTGACGCGCTCTATCCGCTTGGCGGCTATCCGGGTAATGACGACGATGGCCGCATGATGCAGCGCCAGCGCGACCGCGACGAGATGGTCGAGGATTTCAAGGCCGCGGTCAGCTTCCTTGAGAAACACCCCAACACCACCGGCAATGTCGGCTGTGTGGGCTTCTGCTTCGGCGGCAGTGTGTCAAACCGGCTTGCCGCGGAAGTGCCCAGCTTGAAGGCGGCCGTGCCCTTTTATGGCGGCGGCGTGAGCGCCGAGGCCGTGCCAAACATTAACGCCCCGCTCCTTATTCACCTTGGCGAACTGGACAAACGCGTGAACGCGGGCTGGCCGGATTATGAAGCGGCGCTTAAGGCAAACAATAAGGCCTACACTATGCATATGTATGAAGGCGCGAACCATGGTTTCCATAATGATACCACGCCCCGTTATGACGCAGAGGCCGCCGAGCTTGCCTGGGCACGCACGCTGGCGTTTTTCGCAGAGCACCTAGTGTAGGCTTTTCGCCCGCATCAACCTAAAACAGCCCAAAACAACATTGAACGCCAGCGCGTTCTATGGCTTAGTGTCGGCCATGTTTTTGATCTTATTTCCCAAGGATTTTTCATGACCGATACAACCCTCAACCTGCTTCAGGACCTTGTCTCAAGCGCGATGAAATCGGGTGCCGATGCCGCCGATGCCGTCGCGGTCGATGCCCGGTCGAAAAGCGTGTCCTGGCGCGAGGGCAAACTGGAGGATGTGGACGGGTCGGAAGGCGAAGACATCGGCCTTCGGGTCATGATTGGCAAGAAGCAGGCAATGGTGTCCACAAGTGACCGGCGCCCGGCCAGCCTGAAGGCACTGGTGGAACGCACGGTGACCATGGCCAAAGCCGTGCCGGACGACGAATATTGCGGCCTGGCACCCGAGGACAGGCTGCACACCGGCCCCCTGGCGGAGCTGGATCTCTATGACGCCACAGACGTTTCCGCCGAACAGCTGACAGACCTGGCCCGCGAAGCGGAAGACGCGACCCGTGCGGTCGAAGGTGTCACCAACAGTTCAGGCGCAAGCGCGGGCACAAGCAGTTGGGCCATTTCGCTTGTCACCAGCCATGGCTTTTCCGGCCACTATCAGGGGTCAAGCTTTTCCATTTCCTCCTCCGCCGTCGCAGGGGAAGGCACGGGCATGGAGCGCGATTATGAATTCACAAGCGCACGGCATTTCAGCGACCTTCAGAGCGCCGCTTGGGTAGGCACAGAAGCCGGCCAGCGTGCAGTGAAACGCCTGGGCGCGCAGAAGATGGCCAGCGGCCGCATGCCGCTTGTCTTCGACCCGCGCATCTCCAAATCCTTCGTCAACCACCTTTCCGGCGCCGTGAACGGCAGTGCCATCGCGCGCAAAAGCAGCTTCCTGCAGGACAAGATGGGCGAACAGATTTTCGCCACTGGCATCACCATAATCGATGATCCCCTGAAGGTACGCGGGCTTTCGTCGCGCATGTTTGATGGCGAAGGTGTAAGTGTCGGCGAATGTGCCATCGTGGAAGACGGCATCCTGCAGACATGGATGCTGAATTCCGCCACCGCACGCCAGCTAGGGCTTGAGGTCACGGGGCACGCGAGCCGCGGCACGTCTTCGGCACCCGGCATTTCGCACAGCAACCTTTATATGGCGCCCGGTGAGGTGAGCCCGTCGGACCTGATCGCAGACATCAAGGATGGCGTCTATGTGACCGAACTGATCGGCATGGGCGTGAACGGCGTGACCGGAGACTACAGCCGGGGAGCCGCGGGCTTCCGCATCAGGAATGGCGAGCTCGCGGAGCCTGTCAGCGAATTCACCATTGCCGGGAACCTTAAGGAAATGTTCAGGCATCTTGTGCCAGCATCAGACTTGTCATTCCGTTACGGCATCAACGCGCCGACCCTTCGGGTTGAAGGAATGACCGTCGCGGGGGCAGGATAAACCAGGCTGAGGCCAAGCCGAGACAGAGTGTGAGCACAAGTAGCGAACTTTTTGACGAAGATACCTGTCCGTGGGACCGCACGGACGATGCAAAGCTTATCCGCTCTGTGACCGAAGAGGCAGGCCGGATCGCCCTATCCTATTTCTCGCGCGATTGTCACGCCTGGGACAAATCACCCAACAACCCGGTATCCGAAGCCGATATGGCTGTTGATGAGTTTTTGCGCACCACATTGATGCAGAACCGCACGGGCTATGGCTGGTTGTCGGAAGAAACCGAAGACCACCCGGAGCGGCTCAGGTGTGGCCGCCTGTGGGTTGTTGACCCAATAGACGGCACCCGCGCGTTTCTCAGGAACGGTGACGACTGGGGCATATCCGTTGCCCTGGTGCAGGACCAGAAGCCTATTCTGGCAGCCTTTTATGCGCCGGTGAAAGACGCCTTCTATTTTGCCGAGGAAGGGCGCGGCGCCACGAAGAACGGCATGAACATTGGTGTGAGCGGCCAATCAGACCTGACAAAAGCCCGTATGATGGGCGACCCATGCGCCTTCAAGTCGGAAAAAATATGGCCGGAGCCATGGCCGAAGTCCATGCACACAGAACAGGCCAACTCCATCGCTCTCAGGATTTGCCAGATCGCGGACGGGCAGTTTGACTGCTGCGTGACACTCAGGCCCAAGAACGACTGGGACGTGGCGGCCGCAGACCTGATCCTGTCGGAAGCAGGCGGACAACTGACAACCGGTACAGGCAAAGGCCTGTTGTTCAACCGAAAAAAGCCACTGCATGACCATATCGTGGCCAGCACCCCGGGCCTGAGGGGCGCCATCATGGAACGTGTGGAACCGGCCCTTGCCGCCTGGCGCCATGTCGCCGCCTGATCTCTGAATCTTTCGGCCACGTTAACCTTCAATTTCCTTTTTTTGTGTATGCAGGTAGGTATGGTGGTTTGGGGCTCGCTGGAATTTGGTGCTGGATGACAGAATTCTTCTTTAGATCCTGGCTTGGTACACGCTTCAGCTTTTGGCTTGCAGCGATCTTTACGGCCATCGTTATTCTGGCTGTGCCATCCCTGGCAACCAGCAAACTGAGCGACGAGGCCCGCGCCCGTGCTGAAACTTTGCTTCCTAAAATCGTGGCCGCGCGGTCATCCGATGCCCACCTGCACCTTGCGCTTCTGAAAAACCGCCTTGAAAAGGACCTCGCCCCCTATGACCGCGCTGAGGTCCTGAAAGAGCTGGTCTTCCACTATATGGACATCGCGGAACCTGATGGACTTGAAGAAGCGGCGCGGGAGACTCAGGCGCTGGCTGCCGAACTGAAGGATACGGAGCTCAAGATTTATGGCGACCTGGCTCACGCCACTTACCTTTCACTAATAGGCGAGCTGTATCAGGCACGCGACAAGATTCTTGAAACCCGGGCCTTTGCAGAGCAAGAGGGCGATGACCTTGGCGTCTTTTTCGCCGATGCAACGCTGGCAATCCTAGGCCCCGAGCTGGGCAACTTCCTGGAGGGGCTTTCCACCATGTCGCAGGCTGCACAAACGCTGCCCGACACACCGCGCGGCAACCGCATGCGCATGCTGGCCTATCTGGTGCTGGCCTATACATATTCGGGCGTAGATGAAATTGACGCCATTATCGAAAACTATAGCAACGCGCTGGAGATTTCCGAGAAAGAAGGCATTGCCTTTGACCGCGAAAGCGCGCTTTTCAATATCGCCTCTACACTGAATAACCTGAAAGAAAACCAGCTTGCGAAGCAGTATTATCGGGGCCTTGAGAAAGTCATTGAGCAAACCGGTCGGGACTCCGGACACTATTATGTATTGTTCGGCCTTGCCTGGATTGCCTATGACGAGGAAAACTACGAAGAAAGCATAACGCTGGCAAAGGAAGCGCTGAACAATTATTCAAGCGATTCCGGCTTCGATACCTCTTTCTATGACCTGCTGGCTGTCAGCTACGCCCGACTGGGAGACGCAGAAACCGCCAAATCCTACCAGAAGATGGTACAGGACTTCTACAAGGAGCACCCCGACTACAGCCAGGATGGCCCCAGCGGGCAGGACATGCTCACCAGCGCCTATATTCTTCAGGCGGAAGGCAGATATGAAGAAGGTTTTGAGCTCCTGAACAAAGCGCGCCGGGAACTTCTGAACTCCCAGTTCAATCAGTTCCAGAGCAGCATCACAGATTTGCGGTCCAGCCTGGAGACCATGCTGGCGAAACAAAAAGCCGAAGCAGCACTCGCGGACGCCGAAGAAGCCTACACCCGGCTTGCCATCGCACTCGCGCTTTTGGTGGCCATTGCGGCGGTGACCGTTCTGGTAATGCAGCAGCGCCACAACCGGGCATTGAAGCGCAGCATGCTTCAGGCAGAAGCGGCCAACCAGGCCAAATCAGAATTCCTGGCGAACATGAGCCATGAGCTCAGAACGCCCCTGAACGCGATCCTCGGCTTTTCAGAGATGATGGAACATGAGGTCTTCGGCAAGCTGGGCGCGCCGCAATATGAAGAATATGTCGACCATATCAATGAAAGCGGCAAGCTTCTTCTCGATATCATCAACGATATCCTCGATCTGTCGAAAGTGGAATCGGGCCGACTTGTCCTGAAGGAACAGCCGGTCGATATCAGCGCATTACTTGACGATATCTCCAAACTGATGACGCCAAGGGTTACAGCCAAAAACATCACTCTGGAAACTCATGTTCCTGCAGACCTACCGATCCTGCACGGGGACAGGCGGCTCTTTAAGCAGGTCCTTCTGAACGTAGTTGGGAATGCTACCAAATTCACCAATGCGAATGGCCATATCAACATGCGGGCGGGAGTTGACAAGGACAACTGCCTCTATGTTGCGGTTGAAGACAACGGCATCGGCATGAGCCCGGACGAAGTGGTGATCGCCCTGACGCCCTTTGGGCAAGCCGGATCAACCATGACACGCAGCCACGAAGGCACAGGCCTTGGCTTGCCACTGGTGAAAAGCCTGATGGAACTGCACGGCGGGGAACTGGACATCGCGTCGGAAAAAGGTGTGGGCACAACGGTGACCATGCGCTTCCCGGCGTCGCGCACGCTCGCAAGCATGCGCTCCAAAGCCGCCAGCTAACTGCTCAGACTAGAAATAGAAGCGCGCACCAAAAACCAAGGCCCCTTCGCCCAGGTCATGCTCACGGCCGCTGTCTTCATACATGATGCTGAGCTCGACATTGTCGATGAACGCACTGACCCCAAGCCCCCAGTCCCATACATTCGACCGGTCCTGCCGCATGTCATAGCCAAGTCGCCCGATAAGCGTCAGTTCCGGCACGGATGGGATCGGCACTTCAAGGTCCGAGTAGACATAAAAGCTGTCGCGGTCTGGGTCGCTCCAGCGGCCATCCGGCGCGTAAGCTACACCGCCGCGAATGAAGGCCAGGCCAAAGTCCCGCGCCATGGTTGCCTTGAACTCGGGGAAGAAACGACTGTTGCCATCACCGTGAAAGCTGTCGAGCTCTGCCGAGAAATCATAGATGTATGTACCGGTGTCCATCTGGTAACCGGCATAAAACTCGGCCTTGGTTTCGCCGGCAAAGCCGTCCCCAAGGATGCCACCCACAACGCCGCCGTAAAAACCGCTATCATGAAAGGCGCCCACGGAGGCCACAAGGACAGGGTCCTTGTCAGAAAGGCTCAGCCCCCTATCGCGATAGTCGCTCAGAACGCCGACATAGCCGTCAATCGCAAGACTTTCATCGTCTTGCGCGGTGGCTGCGGTTGAGGCCGCCAGCAATAATCCAAGGCAGCTGATTGTCTTTTTCATTTTTTAGTCCTCGATGCTGTCACTAATCAGTAGTTGCGGATCAAGCCGCACATTTTTCCAGTTCACCCGCCAGTCCACATGGGGGCCACTCGCGCGTCCGGTGGCTCCGATGGTGCCGATCAGGTCACCCTGGTGTATCCAGGCGCCCTCTTTAACATCCACGCTGTTCATATGAAACAGGGTGGAGGTAACGCCAAACCCGTGGTCGATGATCACGATACCGCCTTCCAGAAGAAAATCAGGCACTGCGAGCCGCACAACACCTCCCGCCGGGGCATGGACCGGCGTGCCAGTGGGCCCCGCGATATCCAGACCGTAATGGGGGCTTCTGGGCTTGCCGTTCAAGATGCGCTGACTGCCGTAGAAGCCGGAGAGCCGACCTTCAGCGGGCCGGATGAACCCCCGCGACCAATGCATATTGTCCGCCAGGAAGCTGCGGGCCTCACGCACCTTCCCGGTTTCTACCTTACGGCGTTCGCGCCATTCAGGCGGCGGCGTAACCGTTTTGGGCGGCAGGCCGTCAACGCGTTCGATATCGAATTCGCGTTTCTCGATCCTGAGCGTACGTTCCTCGCGCTTGCCGTCGCGGTGCAGGATCACAAGCGATGCCGTTGGCCCCTCATCCCGACCAAAGCCGAAAACAAAATGACCTTCCTGGCCAACCTTCACGGGCTCGCCGTTAAGGCTCATTTCACTGCCTGGGGAAAGCTGCCCCCAAACAAGGCCGCCCTGCACCAGCTGCCCCTGCAGCTCAACCGCGTGCACGAGCGGCGACAGCACGGTGAACAGAAGGACGGCAACACATATTTGGACAATCTTGATCATGAGACCCTGTTTCTCTTGTGAAGACGGCAAAAGTTGGGCATTTGCCGCCGATTTTTAAAGTAGCGAGCCCTGTCGGTCATCGCCGCCCGGCGTTTTTGCTTTAGGCTTTTTCTTTGGCGCAGGCTTCGGCTTTTGAACCGGCTTGGGCGCGTCGCCACCAAGAACCTGCATGTCGCTGGTGCCATCCGCGAAGCGCACGGTCACCTGATCCCCTGCAGCAAGGCTTGCCGCTTTCGAAACCGGTGTCCCACTTGCGTCCTCCACCAGTGCGTAGCCGCGCTCAAGCACCCGCTCATAGCTCAGGCTGTCCAGCATCCGGCCACTGGCTGCAAGGCGCGATCCCAGATCTTCCAGCTTCCGGGCATAGGCTGGCGTCAACCGTTTTGATGTGCTTTCCAGTTCCTTACCCCTGAAGGTCACAAGCTGCTTCAAGCGCCCCACGCTCAAGCCGCCCACAAGACGATTGAGCTGAATGGATTTTTGCTGCACAGCCGCCACAAGACCGCGCGGCAAACGGTCCGACAGATCATCGAAGCGCTGCTGCGCCAGCCCCAGGATATCACGCGGGCTTGGCAGACCACGGGCAAGGCCGCGCAGGCGTTCTTCCCGGTCCCGCAGCATGGTTACCCTTAGTCCTGCAAGGCGGCGCCCAAGGTCTGCCACCGTGAAGCGCAGGTCTTCACGCACCGGCACGGCCTTCTCTGCCGCCCCTGTCGGCGTTGGCGCGCGCAGGTCAGACGCATAGTCAATCAGCGTGGTGTCAGTTTCGTGCCCCACGGCGGATATCAGCGGAATATCACTCTCTGCCGCGGCACGTACCACGGCTTCTTCGTTGAAGGACCACAGGTCCTCGATCGAGCCACCACCGCGCGCCACGATCAGAAGGTCCGGCCGTGGGATGTCGCGCGAACCGTCGATAGCATTGAACCCTTTGATCGCATTGGCCACCTGGTCCGCGGCACCTTCGCCCTGCACCAACACAGGCCAGACCAGCACATGGCGTGGGAAACGGTCATTCAGGCGGTGCAGGATATCGCGGATGACTGCGCCCGTAGGTGACGTGACCACACCAATCACCTGCGGCAGGTAGGGAATCGGCTTCTTTCGCGCTGGATCGAACAGGCCCTCAGCCGCTAGCTTCTTCTTGCGTTCTTCCAGAAGCGCCATCAGCGCACCCGCGCCTGCGGGCTCCATATGCTCCACCACCATCTGGTATTTGGAGCGCGCCGGGTATGTTGTCAGCTTGCCGGTACAGATGACTTCAAGTCCGTCTTCCGGCTTGAAGGCAAAGCGCCCAGCCACACCACGCCAGCAGACACCATCCAGCACGGCTTTATCATCCTTCAGCGCGAAATAGAGATGCCCTGAAGCCGGGCGCTTGACGCCTGAAAGCTCAGCGCGCACGCGCACATAGCCGAACTGGTCCTCAACCGAACGCTTCAAGGCGCCCGAAAGTTCCGAGACGCTATATTCAAAGACGTTGCGTGCGCCTGATGGCGCGCCAGCTGGCGTGTCGTCATTCGACATTGCCGCGATGCTCCCTTACTTTTTTGCCGCACCTGATGGATTTGCCCCAGTTCAGGCTTGAGTGCTCAGGAACCTATGATACAAGGGGGCAGCCTTCAAGCAACCATCATATGACTGGATAAAAAATGAACATTCTCGTCATCGGCTCAGGTGGCCGCGAACATGCCCTTTGCTGGAAAATTGCCCAGAGCCCGTTGGTGGATACGCTCTATTGTGCGCCCGGTAACGGCGGCATCGCCGATGTAGCTGCCTGCGTACCGCTGGACGCCAAAGACTTTGACGCTGTGATCAGTTTCTGCCGCGAGATGGCGATTGATTTTGTCGTGGTCGGCCCCGAGGACCCACTGGTCGCAGGCCTTGTGGATGCACTGACGGAGGCCGACATCCTGGCATTCGGCCCCACCGCAGGGGCCGCGCAGCTTGAAGGCTCCAAAGGCTTCACCAAGGACGTGTGCGCCAAATATGACATCCCTACCGCCGCCTATGGCCGGTTCAAATCGGCTGCAGACGCGAAGGCCTATGTTGAAAAACAGGGTGCCCCGATTGTCGTGAAGGCAGATGGCCTTGCGGCGGGTAAGGGCGTCATCCTGGCGCAAACAGTTGAAGAAGCCTTTGCTGCTATCGACGATATTTTCGGCGGCGCTTTTGGTGATGCCGGTGCCGAAGTGGTGGTAGAAGAATTCCTGACCGGCGAGGAAGCCAGCTTCTTCGTGCTGTGCGACGGGCAAAACACGCTGGCGCTGGCAACCGCCCAGGATCACAAGGCCGTGGGCGAAGGCGATACAGGCCCCAACACCGGCGGCATGGGCGCCTACAGCCCGGCACCGGTTATGACAGACGATATGTGCGACCGTGTGATGAATGAGATCATCAACCCCACCGTCAAGGCCATGGCCGACATGGGCCATCCCTTCCGGGGTGTGTTTTTCGCAGGGCTCATGATTACAGCAGAGGGCCCGAAACTGATCGAATATAACGTACGCTTCGGCGACCCTGAGTGCCAGGTGCTGATGTCCCGGATGAAAAGTGATTTCGTTCCGCTGCTGCTGGCAAGCGCCAAGGGCGAATTGGACGACTGTACAGTAGAATGGCGCGATGATGTAGCGCTGACCGTGGTGATGGCCACCAAGGGCTATCCCGGCAGCTACCAAAAGGGCGATGAGATCAGCGGCATCAAGGCAGCCGAACGGAAAACCGGCGCCACCGTGTTCCATGCGGGCACCAAGCTTGAAGAAGGTATCCTGGTGGCAAACGGTGGCCGTGTGCTGAATGTGACAGCCCTTGGCGCAACTGTGACCGAAGCGCAGAAAACAGCCTATGAAGCTGTCGACACCGTGAACTGGCCCGGTGGCTTCTGTCGCCGCGACATCGGCTGGCGGGCGGTTGAGCGCGAAAAGGCCCAGTAGCCCCTATCCAAAACACACAAAAGCCGGCCTCAGAAGCCGGCTTTTTAAATTGCTGCATTGCCACGCAAAAGCGCCTTAATCGTCTTTGTCTTTGCCTTTCGAGCGCACTTTGAAAGGCGGGAAGACAATACTGACGCGCGTGCCGACACCGGGCTGGCTGTCAATCGTCATGGTGGCGCTAAGCTTTTCTGCAAAAGCAGAGATCAGCGGCAAGCCAAGACCCGACCCTTCGTGACGGCGGCTGAGGCTGCTGTCCACCTGGCCGAACGGGCGTTTTGCGATCTTGATCTCCTCCCCCGTCATGCCGATGCCCGTATCTTCAACACTGAGGCACAGACCACCGGGGGCCGTTTTCTCAAGTTTCATCACCACACTGCCGCCAGGTTCTGTGAATTTGATCGCATTCGACAGAAGGTTGAGGGCGATCTGCTTGATCAGCCGATCATCAGCCTCCAGAAGAATGTCATCGTCAAATTCATAGCTCAGCTTCAGTTCCGCCTCGCGGGCGCGCTGCTGCACCAGGTTGATGCACATCTCAAGGTTTTCAAGCGGGTCAACCCAGGTCAGGTAGGCTTCAAGGCGTCCAGCTTCCACCTTCGACAGGTCAAGGATGTCGTTGATGATTGACAAAAGGTGCGTGCCGCTTTCGTGAATATCCTTGGCATATTCAGCGTATCGCGGTGTCCCCAAAGGGCCGATCATCTCTTCCTTGATGATCTCCGCAAACCCAAGGATCGCGTTCAGGGGCGTTCTCAGCTCATGGCTCATGTTCGCGAGAAACTCAGACTTGGCGCGGTTCGCGAGTTCGGCTGAATCCTTGCTGCGCTGAAGCTCCTGTGCCTGCGTCAGATCTTCAGTGACATCCCGACCAATCATCAACAGCATCGGCTCTTCGTCGCGCTCGATCTTTTGCGCAAACAGTCGGAAATGACGGATCAGGTTGCCACGCGTTTTTACTGTGGTGGGCACGTCAGTCATCGAAGCATTCATCTTCAGTTCCTCGACAAAGCGGCCAAGGAACGTAGTATCTGCCCAGATATCCAGCTCAGCCGATGTCTTGCCGATCACATCATCGCGCCGACGCCCAAAAACATTCAGGAATGCCGGGTTCACATCCAGTATCTTCCCGTCCACGAGGCTTGATATGATCATCACCTCGGGCGTCAGGTTGAAGATGTTGCGGAACTTGCGTTCAGATTGGGCGTAGGCCTGTTCGGTTTCACGCTTGTCGGTGATATCGGTCAGCGATGCTGTGACCGCCGGTTTTCCTTCCCATATGATCTGGGCTGCGCGAAAGGAACACCAGCGAACCTCACCATCCGCCCTCAGTATCCGGGCTTCATAGCTATCAGGCGCATCACCGCCCCCAATGCGCTGGGCGTAATAGTCTTCGATCCGCTTATAGTCTTCGGGGTGAAGCCAATGTTCCATCGGCTCTTTCAGCATGTCTTCTTTCGGGCCTTCGAAGCCCATTAGCCTTCGCAAGGCCTCATTGACAAAAAGGACCTCTGCTTCGCGGCGTACGATCACGCCTTCCGTCAGCAAATCCATTACTGCGGAGAGGTCGTCAGACGACGTTACGCCCTGGTCTGTGTCCAAGTGCGCCTCCTTCGGCTGGCCCTTTTTGTTCTGAAAACTGGTCGTCACCCTGAATCCTCACAACTGGTTCACCAGAAATCATAGATTCAGGGCAGAAAATTGCAATGACAATGGTTACTTAAGTTCATTTGCCTGACAGGCTTTATCATTGAACAGAATGCCCAGTAACCATCTGTTATTGAACATGAATAGTTACCGACATGCCGTCTTCGAGGACATCCGCAGGATGCAGGACCACGGTTTCCCCGTCAGTTAGTCCACCCATTATTTCAGCCTCGCGGTCGTTCATGCGACCAACTTCAACTTCGGTCAGCACTGCCGTATCGTCGATGATACGGAAAACCGCCCAGCTTTCGCCCTTGCGAAACAGGGCGCTTGTGGGCACCTGGAGGACATTCTCCCCTTCCCACAAAATGATGCGTGGCTCGACACGGAACCCATGCCCGAGCTGGCCCAGTTGTTCCCGTGACGCATCGTCAAAATCGATGATTATGTTCACCCGCTGCTCTTCAATGCCGAGCGCCGAAAACTTTGTGAATCCTTTGGGCTCCACCAGACGCACATGGCCCGACAGTGGCTCACCACCCCAGCCTTCCACCATCACGTGCGCACCGGGCTTAACTTGTACTGCCTGATGCGACAGAAAGTCTGCCACGATTTCAATGTCTTGCGGGTCGCCAAGTTCCAGAAGCGGGGTTCCGACAGCGACAACACCTTCGCTTTCATGGCTTAGCGCCAGAACAGCTCCGCTAATCGGCGCATTGATCTGCACCACACCGCCACCCGCGCCGTCTGCCTGGTCCGGCCCAATGAGCGCGGCTTCCGCCACCGCGACATCGGCCCGGCGCATACGGACGCTGGATTTGGCAGTATCAAGCTGGGCAGCCGCCGTTCGGAACGCGAGCTGCGCGCGGTCAAGAGCTGCCGGGCTAGCCGTATTGCTGGCCACCAGCGTTTCTGTGCGTTTGATTTCAGCTTGCGCGTAATCCACCTCGGCCTCTGCCTTGCTGACGCTGGCCTGCGCAAGTTCAAGCGCCGCGCGCGCGGCTTCCACTGCGGCTTCCGCCTCTTTCTGGCGGCGTTCGTCAAGGAAGGCAGGGCCTGAGGGCAGCATAGTCGCCAGAAGCGTTTCACCGGCAACCACACGGTCACCCACTTCCGGCTCAAGCCGCAGCACCCGCCCGGCAATCGGTGCCGAAACCACATAAAGTTCCTTCACCCGCGTGCGGCCATCATCCGTGATTGAAATCTGCATTGGCCCACGTGACGCGGCTCCCGCTTCCACATGCAAGGGTTCAGGCCGGAAAGCGAATATCAGAAACGCCAGGACAAGTGCCCCCATGGCGGTAAACATGATTGTGCGCGCACGCGGTGCAGCCATTTTATTTTCCTCTCCGTTCACGCTTTATCATTATTCGCGCGTTTTCAGGGCCATAACCAAATTCAGCTTGGCCACTTGTCTTGCAATCACGGCGGCAGATACGACCGCTGCCAGAATAATCACGGTCGTCGCATATGCAAACGACCAGTTGGAAACTGTTGTCGGAACGCGGAACAGCTCGCTGCTCATGCTCGAATGGATAAAGAGCGCAAGCTGATACCCCAGGAAGGCACCGATCGGCAGCGCCAGGAAGGTCAGCACCGCCAGTTCACCCAGAAGGACGGCATTCACTTCGCCAACCGTGAAACCAAGGACGCGCAAGCTCGCAATCTCTCGCTGGCGCTCATAAAAGGATATGCGCGCACCTGAAAAAACCACGCCGATGGCGATCAGGCTAGCAAAGAGCGAGTTGAAGAAGGTCATGGTGCCCATGGTTTCATCCATCGTGTCAGCCATGGACTTCCGCGACGACTGGTTCGTCGACACTGCCGCCACTGTGGGCATATCCTTCAGCAGGCTGTAGATTCTGTTCTGCTCGCGCGCATCCACCATCAGATAAGCTCCTGACACGCGGTCGCCTTCCCGCAACAGCGCCGACAGGTCATCGATATCCATATAGGCGGGTGTGCCCAGATAGGTGGGCACCACCTTCATCACCGGCAGACGTTCTGATTTCCTCAGCCCATCCTTGAAATCAATCGTCACCATATCACCTGGTTTTGCAGCAAGCGCTGTTGCCAGGCTGTCGGATAAGGTCACCCCACGGGGGGCGGGATTGACAGCCTGGTCATTCTCATTGATCAACACATTCAGATCAGCGTTCTGCACCACCCCCATCACCCCCTGGTGGCGATAACGGTGGCCATATTTGATAGTTGAAGGCGCGGACAGGAAAGGTTCCGCTGCGATCACGCCGTCTAGCGCCATCAGGTCATTGATAACCACCGGGTCCTGTTTTTCGGTGAAAGCAACCGTAAGATCCTGCCGGCTGACAAGTTCGAACTGTGTCGCGATCATGAGGTTAACCGCATCCTGGCCACTTTGCGCACCGATCATGATAGCCATGCCCATGGCCACCCCAAGGCAGGTCAGGGACGAACGGCCGGGCCAGCGCGCGATGTGACGCACAATCATGCGCATCCCCTGGTCCATCCAGCGCGCCCTTGAGGCGAACGAGCCAAGCTTGCTGTAGTCGGTCGGGGGCGGCGGCGCCATGGCAACCGCAGGCCTGAGCGAAATGGTCTTCCTGACAGCCAGCAGCACACCAAGCACGCCAGCAACGACAGCGAACACAGCCGCCCGCAGATAAATCCCCACACCGGGATCGAAGATCAAAATCGGGAACTTGTAAAAGTCCTGATAGATGCTGGCCATGCCGCCCCCCATGCGGTATCCCGCAAACCAGCCCCCGAGCACGCCAAGAAGCACGATGATTCCAGCAAAACGCAAATAGTGCCAGACAATCGCCGCCGGGCGGTAACCGAAAGCCTTCATCAGGCCGATCTGTTCGCGCTCCTGCTCCACGATCCGGGTCACCACCATATTCAGCAAAAAAGCGGCCACCCCCAGGAAGATCGGCGGCAACAAGCCGCCAAGCGTATCAAGCTGGGTAAACTCGCTTTGCAGGAATTCGTCCGACAGCTGATCGTCACGGTGGTAGGCGCCGATACCGCCATAGCGGTCCAAAACAACGTCGATTTTTGCCAGCACTTCAGGCACGCTGGCGCTGCGATCCAACAGAAAGACAGCTTCATTGAAGGCGCCATCCATATTGTAGGCATGCCCCAGTGCCTCATACCCCATCCACATGATGGCATAGCGCCGGGCATTGGGGATCATTTCGCCAGGCGCGATCGAGTAGATAAACTCAGGCGCCAGCGCAATGCCGGAAATCTTGAGCGTTCGCCTGACACCATAGAGCGTCGCCGCGATCTGATCACCCACACGCAGATTGTGAGCTTCGGCGAAGTCGTCCGCTATCACCACCTGCTCGGAACTATGCTCGGGCAGGCTTCCAGCCTTGAGGTAAAGCGAGTTGATACGCGGCATCCGGCCATCCGGCAGGGACACGATTTTTGCACGCACAGGCTCCGCCTCAAGCGGCATATCCAATATCCCGCCCACAGCGATGCGGCCTTCGGCAAGCCGCACGCCAGGGATGTTCTTCAGATGCTCCAGCTCCTGCAGGGGCGCGCGACGCGCGGGCGCCCAAACGTCAGCCATGGCGTAGCGGCTATAGTATGCCGTCAGCGTATCCTTGAGTGATGCCAACGTGCCATTCATCATCACATAGATGGCCACCCCGCACCCCAGCACAAGGCTGACGGCCAGCACCTGGCCCCACATCAGATTGATGTCGCGCAGGAGCTTGCGGTTCAGTGGCTTGAAAAGCGTGATGAGACGGCTGCGGATCATAGATGGATATCCTCCGGCTTGGCGCGCGTCTCGTTAACCACTTCGCGGTCGATGCTGCCATCCTTGAAATGCAGCACCCGGTGCGCCAGCGGCGCAATGCCCTGGTGGTGGGTCACCATCAGCATGGTGGTGCCAAGTTCCTCCACGACACGGTTCAGCGCATTCAGCACTTTCAGGCTTGTTGTCGAATCAAGTGCCCCGGTTGGTTCATCGCAGAACAGCACACTAGGGCGCTTTGCGATGGCGCGCGCAATGGCCACACGCTGCTGCTCGCCGCCCGAAAGCTCGCTGGGGAAATGCTTGAGCCGCTCGCCAAGGCCAACCAGATGAAGCGCGTCTGCGGCCTTCAGCGGATGGGCCGCGATTTCGGTCACCAGTTCCACGTTTTCCTCGGCCGTTAGCCCGGGCATCAGATTGTAGTTCTGGAAAACGAACCCGATATTGTCACGCCGATAGCTGGTGAGTTCCCGGTCGGTCATGGTGGTCAAATCATTGCCCTTATAGAGAACGTGTCCGTCCGTTGGCGTGTCAAGCCCGCCAAGGATGTTCAAAAGGGTGGATTTGCCGCTGCCGGATGGCCCAAGAAGAACGATCACTTCGCCCATCTCGATTGTCAGGTCCACACCCCTGAGCGCGCGCACCTGGGCCGAGCCTTCCCCATAAATCTTGGTCAAGCCTGTAACTTCAAAGCATGTCCCGGAATTCAGCATCTGGCCCCATTCTGAATCTTCCATACCATAGCAGACTTAAAGCATGGCATTCACCTGCTAAAGACGACGAAAAGTCGCACAAAGTTCGCCCCTTTTTCCGCTTTCCCCTTAAAATTAATGCCGTGACAAACTATATCTTATTAGTATATATGGGAAACCATAGAACAAGTGGCATAAGCCACGATATATAAGTGGCATAAGCCACACAATAACGACAAGTGACGCAAGTCACACAGAAAAAACGCGAGGATGACGTGAGGAAGATTCTTAAGATTGCCGCACCTGGAATGGTGCTGGCGGCTGCCATTGGTTCTGTTATGGTACTTGCTGCAGCCAAAGATGCCCCGGAAAAGAAACAAGAAGCGCCGCGACCCGTTTCGCTGCACGTTGACGAAGTACGTGCAGAGCGCGTTGCCTTGTCTGTGCGCACACAGGGCGAGGTTCGCCCGAAAACAGAGGTAGACCTGACACCACAAGTGTCGGGGCGCATCATTTCGATTTCAGAGTCGTTTGCTGAAGGCGCCGGGTTTCATGCAGGCGACACACTGATCCAGATTGATGACTCAGATTACCGCCTGGCAGTAACCAGCGCGGAAGCCCGGGTTGCTGAAGCCCGCGTAAGGCTTGAGCAAGAGCTCGCAGATGCGCGCATCAAGAAAAAGCAGTGGCAGGATTGGGTTAAGGATGGCGAGCCAACGCCCCTCGCCCTGAACCAGCCACAGGTTGCCGAAGCCCAGGCGAAATTGCGTGCAGCTGAAGCTGACCTTGAAAAAGCCAAACTGAATTTGGACCGCACCCAGATCAAGGTGCCTTTTGCGGGCCGCGTTCTGGAACGCAAGGTCGGTGTTGGCCAATTCGTGAATGTCGGCACTGAACTGGGCCGCGTGTTCGCAACAGATAAAGTGGAAGTTCGCCTGCCGCTGACCGATAGCCAACTGACTGAGCTTGACCTGCCACTTGGCTTCGTCGCAACCGCTGACAACGCGCCCGCTGTGACTTTCAGCGCGACAATGGGCGGTGAAGCTCACACTTGGACGGGCCGCATTGTGCGCACCCATGCCTCGGTGGATCAACAAACCCGACTGATGTATGCGGTCGCCGAAGTATTGGACCCTTATGGCCTTTCAGTAGACGAAAAAGGCATGCCAATGGCTGTCGGCCTGTTTGTCAATGCCGAGATCAAAGGGGTTGTGCCACAGAATGCTCTGGTGATGCCTCGCGACGCTCTCAGGAGCGAAGACAAGGTCTATGTGATCAAAGACAACAAGCTTGAAATCAAGACTGTCGAAGTCCTGTCGACATCTGTGGATCGTGTCTTTGTGTCGGCAGGCGTGGCGCCTGGCGATAAAGTTGTCACGTCGCCTGTCCGCGCCGCGTATGAAGGTATGGCTGTACAGGCCATCGAGCGTAGCGCACAGAACCTAGATAACGCGTCGCGTTAAGAGGGGGCCAGCATGAATAAGCTTATTGAATGGTGGGCACGCAATTCCGTTGCTGCCAACCTGCTGATGATCGGTATCTTCTTGGCCGGTATCGTTGGCTACTTCTCCATGGAACGGGAAATGTTCCCGACCGTCCGTTTTCCTGGTCTGCAAATCGAAGTGGCCTGGCCTGGCGCCAGCCCCGTTGAGATTGAGGAACAGATTGTCGCGCGGGTCGAGGAATCGGTTCGCGACCTGGATAACATCCAGTGGGTGCGGTCAACGTCCCAGGAAGGTTTCGGCGGCATCTACATCCTTGCGGAAGAGAATGTCGACTTCACCCAGTTCATGAACGACGTGAAGATCCGGGTCGATTCCATTTCCAGTTTCCCACGTGACATTGAACCTCCTCGGGTTCAGCAGTGGGTCAACAGGGACGAATATATCCGCATTGCAGTACACGGTGACCTTGGGGAACGTGAACTGAAACGGCTGGCTGAAAAGCTACGCCGTGAAGCGGCTCAGCTTGATGCCGTGAACCTTGTTGAACTGTTTGGCGTTCGCAACGAAGAAGTCTCAATCGAGGTGAGCGAAGAGCAGCTTCGCCGCTACAACCTGAGCTTTGCCCAAGTTGCCAACGCAATCCGCAATAACTCGTTGAATTCTTCAAGCGGCACGGTTCGCACCAGTGCCGGTGAGTTCAATATTACGACGCGGAACATGGCTGACAACAAGCATGACTTCGCTTCCATCATTGTTCGCCAAACCAATGACGGTGGCACCATTCGCGTTGGCGACGTGGCAACCGTTATTGACGGGTTCGAGGATAATGAAATCCTGGCAACCCTGAACGGTGAGCCTGCTGTGCTTCTGCAGGTAATGACCACAGAAACCATGGACATCGTGACGGCGTCACAGTCCGTGAATAAATGGATCAAGGAGCGTACAGAAAGCCTGCCCACGGGTGCGAAACTGACACTCTGGACCGACAATAACGAAGCCTTCCAGGGGCGGATGGAAACCATCGGCGGTTCTGCCTTCTGGGGTCTCATCCTCGTTCTGATCGTGCTGATGCTCACTCTGCGGCCCATTGTGGCCTTCTGGGTATCCATCGGTATCGCCACCGCTTATGCGGGTGCATTCGTGTTCCTGCCAGCGCTTGGTGTTTCCATCAACATGCTGTCCACCTTTGCCTTCCTTCTGGTGTTGGGGATTGTGGTTGATGATGCGATCGTCGTAGGTGAAAGCATTCACTCTGAAAGCCAGAAAACCGGAGGCGGCATAACCGCTTCTGTATTCGGCACACAGCTTGTGGCCAAACCGGTGATTTTCGCCGTTTTGACCACCATCATCGCTTTCCTGCCCTGGGTTGCCGTCGGTGGCAACACCGCTGAATTCACGCGGCACATTACCTGGGTTGTGGTAACGGCGCTGACCTTCTCGCTGGTTGAATCGCTCTTGATCCTGCCGGCTCACCTGTCGCACCTGAAACCCCGCACCAATCTGGGTCGTTTCAGCCGCTTCCAAAAGAAGATTTCCGGTGGCATCACCAACTTCGCCCAACGCCATTATCGCGGCATCGGCGAGTGGGCTGTAAATCGCCGGTATCTGACGTTCTCTATCTTCATCTTTGTCCTGATCGTCGGCTTCGCGCTCAACAGCCTAGGCTATATCAAGCAAGGCTGGGATCCGGAATTCGATAGCGACGAAATCAGGGTCAATGTGACCATGCCGGAAGGGGCGTCCTATAATCGGGCACTGGAAATCCTCGAACAGCTTCAGAACGCCGAAAAGGCTCTGGTGGAAGAGGTTGAACAGCTGAGCGATGGGGAAGGCCACCTTATTGAGAACTGGTATACCCGGTCTCGCCGTGACAGCGTTCTGGCGATTGTGAAGCTGGCTCCACCAGAAAAACGGGAGATGACGACAAAAGAGGCTGCTATCCGCCTTCGCGAACTGATGGGCGATGTACCTGATGCCAAGTCTGTTTCCGTGGAATACCAGGACGGCAACAACAGCCCGGGCTTTGAGCTGTCGGTTCGTCACCCTGACCTCGACATCCTGCGCGATGCGGTTGACGATCTTGAATCACAGCTGCGCACTTATGATGCCCTCTATGATGTGCGGAACAACCTTTCCGGTGCGTCTGAGGAAATCCGCCTTGAACTCAAGCCCGGCGCCGAAAAGCTTGGCCTGACACTTGCGGATGTATCGACACAGGTTCGCCAGGCATACTATGGCGTTGAAGCACAGCGCATCCCACGTGAGGGCCAGGACGTAAAAGTCATGGTTCGCTATCCACGGGAAAGCCGTCGCACCATTGAAAGCCTGAAAGATTTCCGTGTTCGGACGTCTGATGGTAAAGAGGTGCCGCTGCTGGCAATTGCAGATCTCGAATATGCCCCAGGCATTACCGCGATCAACCGCTGGAACATGAGCCGTGCGGCCCGTGTCAGTGCCGATCTCAAGACAAGCGTTCGTGATGACATCATGAAGGACCTTGAGAAAAATTTCTTCCCGTCTTGGGAGAAGAAGTATCCCGGCGTGAACCGTGAGCCAATTGGCCAGGCGCAAGGACAGCAGAAATTCCTGATCGAGATCGCCAAACTGTACGGCATGGCTTTCTTCATCATGTATATGATGCTGGCGGTAGCCTTCAAAAGCTACTGGCAACCCTTTGCGATCATGATCGCGATCCCATATGCGATTGTGGGCGCATTCCTGGGCCACCTTGCAACGGACATGACACTGGGCATCTTCAGCTACTTCGGTATTGCGGCCGCTGCAGGGGTTGTGATCAACGACAACCTTGTCTTGATGGACTATTGCAACAAGCTACGCGAACGAGGCATGAAGCCAATTGAGGCGATCGTGGAAGCAGGCGTTGCTCGCTTCCGCCCAATCCTGCTGACGTCTGTCACTACTTTCGTTGGTCTGGTACCAATGATGCTGGAGCAGTCGATCCAGGCGGCCTTCCTGAAGCCGGTGGTTGTTGCACTGGCAGGCGGCGTCCTGATTGCCTTCTTTGTGACGCTTCTGATGGTACCGGCCCTGTTCGCTATCGGGCTGGACATCGGTGCCATGTTCCGGCGCCTATGGGCGGCGATAAAACGCATTTTCCAGGGCAAACCCAAGAAAGAAGCACCTGCACAGGCCGAATAGGCTGCACAGCATGGCGAAACAAAGAAAGGCCACCGGATGTCCGGTGGCCTTTCTCTTTGTGAAGCTGCCGCTAGTACCCAGCGGCAAAGGAGCCCGGTCTGCGCGGATCAGCGGCCCCCAGGATCAGGCCATCCACCGAACGGGCGAGGGACTGGGCAGAGCCAAGAACGGTATCCCAAGCTTCATTGGCCCCCGTCTTCACCTTATGCCCCATCTGCCCCAGCATGCGGCGAGTATCAACCGAATGACCCGGTTCCAGGAACAAACGGTCAGGATACCACTGGTGGTGAATGCGCGGCATGTTGACTGCGGCCTGCACATTCATGTCAAACTCCATCACATTCAGGATTGTCTGCAAAACAACTGTGATAATAGTAGACCCGCCTGGGCTGCCGGTCGCCATAACCGGCTCTCCATCCTTGAAAAGGAAAGTCGGTGTCATGGAACTCAAGGGGCGCTTGCCCGGCTCGATGGAATTGGCTTCCCCACCCAGCAAGCCATAGCCGTTCGGCATACCCGGCTTAGCAGAAAAATCATCCATCTCGTTGTTCAGCAGGAACCCCGCACCTGGCACCGAATGACCGTTGCCGTAGGTGTAGTTCAGCGTGTAGGTGTTGGAAACCATGTTGCCTGCCTTGTCCATCACCGAGAAATGCGTGGTATCGTTGCTTTCTTCCGGAAGGTTTTGCGCGGGTGCGATTTCTGTCGAGGGTGTTGCGCGATCGAGATTGATCTTGCCCCTGATATCAGCTGCGTATTCTTTGCTGGTTAGCGTCTTGACCGGCACATCGAAATAGTCCGGGTCTCCCAGATATTTTGAACGATCCGCATAGGCATATTTCATGCTTTCCGTCAGCCGGTGAATATAGGCCGCACTATTATGGCCAAGCGATTTCATGTCCCAGCCTTCCAGAACATTCAGCATTTGTATCACATGCACTCCGCCAGACGATGGCGGCGGCATGGAAACAATCTGATACCCGCGGTAACTGCTCGTGAGTGGCGTACGCTCGACCACGCGATATTTCTTCAGGTCTTCATGGGTCATGATGCCGCCCTGCGCCTCCATTGCCGAGATGAGCTTGTCGGCAACCGGGCCTTCATAAAACCCGGCAGCACCCTTGGCTGCGATAATTTTCAGCGTTTCTGCCAGATCAGGCTGGCGGAAAATCTCCCCAGCTTCATAAAGGGAGCCATCCGGCTTAAAATAGTTTTTGGCGCTTTCCGGGTCTGCCTTCAGGCGCTTTGCATAGCGCCCGAGCGACTCATTCAAAGCCCATGTCATCGGGAAGCCCTCTTCCGCAAGTCTGATAGCCGGGGCCATCACATCCGCGAGGGACATGGTGCCGTATTTCTCAAGGGCTGTCGTCAGGCCCATCACTGTCCCTGGGACACCACTGGCCTTCATCGTGTATTGTACGAGATTGTCATCTACATCGCCGTTTTCATCGAGGAACATATCCCTGTGGGCCGCCGCGGGCGCCATCTCGCGGTAATCCAGCGCTATCACCCGGTCTTCCGCCCGAAGGTAGATCATCATGAAGCCGCCGCCACCCAGGTTACCGGCCTGTGGGTGGGTAACGGCCAAGGCAAACCCCGTGGCCACCGCCGCATCCACCACATTACCGCCCTTTTCAAGGATTTCTCTGCCTGCTTCAGAAGCAAAAGTCTCCTGGCTCACCACCATCCCGTTCCGGGCTATGGTTGGGTGAAACTGGGTGTCATAAACAATGATAGGGGCACTTGTGTCGGCCCAAGTGGCACTAGCCATCACCCCAAACGCGGCTACCAGGGCCACAAAAATACGCAGCATACGCATACAAAACTCCCTCTGATACGGCTGTCCCGTATATTTGACGAACTTCCCAGATGTGTTGGGAGTGTATCGTTCAATGCCGCAGCCCGTCAATCGCAGCACTAGGACAGCGCCAAGACACTTGCAGGGTTCGCTCTGATGGGGCAGGTTTCTGCTAGCGCGAACAGCCCGCACAAGCTCGTCCAAGGGAGGAACCAGGGTGAAAGAAAAACTGGCACATCTATATTTCGGGGCAGATCAACGGGCTCACCGCTTTCGACTGGCCTTGTTGGCATTGGATCTGCTGACAATCGCCTTTTTCATCCTGTCATCGCTGCTGGAGCGTGGCCTCGCCACGTATATCATCGACTACAGTATCGCCCTATTCCTGCTTGTGGAGTTTTCCGCCCGGCTTTATATCGCGCGCCGTAAGCTGCGCTTCCTTGTCAGCTTCAGTTCGCTCGCAGACCTGATCGTGATCTTTTCGCTGATTGCCCCGCTCTTCATCGACAACCTTGGCTTCCTGCGCGTGGTGCGCATGCTCCGCCTGATGCGCAGCTACCATATGCTGAAGACCATACGGCAGGAATCCTCCTGGTTCCGGCAGAATGAGCAGGTTATCCTTTCAAGCGTCAACCTTGCCATTTTCGTGTTTGTCATCACTGCCGTTGTGTATGTGCTAGAAGCGGGGCGGAACGCGTCCATCAACAACTATCTGGACGCGCTTTACTATACAGTTGCGACCCTGACGACCACAGGCTTTGGCGACATCACCATGGACGATACACTGGGCCGCATGGTGTCTGTGATCATCATGGTGTTTGGCGTGGCTTTGTTCCTGCGCCTGGTACAAACAATCTTCAGGCCTACAAAGGTGCAATATGCTTGCGAAACCTGCGGTCTGAACCGGCATGACCCGGACGCCGTGCACTGTAAACATTGCGGCACGACAATCAAGATCCCAACCGAAGGTGAATGGACCTGACGTTTACTCGCCTTCCGCCTTGGGCATCCGGCTGGCGGGTACAACAAACTCCAGCCGCAGGCCCGAAGGATCGCGGATCATCATATGCGTGGTGGGCCCCTGCCCCATGAATTCCGGAGCGAACTCTATGGTGACACCCTCTGTCTGCAAAAGCTTCGCATGCAGGGCATGAAGCGCTTCCAGGCTTTCCATGGTCATGGCCATATGATGCAGGCCGACATTTTTCATGCGGTTGAATGGCACGGCTTCCAACGGATTTTCCACCTGCCATAATGTAACAAACGCCTTGCCGTCGGTGACGAATATCGCTGGATAGTCAGGGTCGCCACCGGCCCGGCGCCAACCGAGCGTATCGACGAAAAAGGATGCCGACGCATCAAGTTTTGACACCGCAAGCCCGATATGATTGACCCCCAGGGTCGGCGCCTCGGCGACCACAATTGGGGCAGCGCCTGCCACCAGGAGCCAGATACCGGCCAGATAGTGCGAAATCCGCATTCTCAATTCTCCTCCAGGTCCACGAGCTTGGGATAGTTCACATCAGCTTTCGTTATAAATCCCGGTATGTCGGCTTCCCATTTGGCCTTCACTGACGCGTCATAGTTCAGGTAGAGCTTCCCATCCACGATCCGCCACTGCTCGGGGTCCCCTTTCGCTGTGTACCCACGTGCCATGGCCCAGGCGCAGTATCCACCATACTGCGGCGCATACTTTGTGGGCTCAGCCAGGAACGCATTGAGATGGTCTTCTGATGTGAACCGCCATTCTGCGCCCATATAGTCTGTCTGATATTTCTTGCTGCCTTTTTCCGCCGTGCCGTCCGTAAAATAGGACACCACATCATAGCCGCCCGCGGCCCGGTTATTAAAAATGCCGGTATAGATGGGGTCCTCCCCGGCCCAAGCGGGACGGGCTGTAACGAATATGATCGCGGCCAATAATGGTATAATGCGCTTCATGGTATGCTCCTGTCTGTGCTTTTGTTTGTCTATCAGCGGAGATGCGGAGGCGCACTTCAAGACAGCGTCAACTATTCGTGTAGTAGGCATTGGAGTTCATTCAAATTTTGTTCAGCTGGCTTGTGCAAGGCTTTTATTCATCTAAAGTTACAGGGTAGGAAGCGGGTTAAAGGGGAACCGTATGCTGCGTCGCATCAGTTGGCTCAATCTGGTCGGGCTTATAGCCTTATCCACAACCTTGGCAGCGTGTGGAGGGTCCAGCTCGCCAAGGCTGGTTCCCGTCATTCCGACGATTGTAGAGCCACCCGAACAGCCCCCGCTGGACGGAAACCCCGAAGACTTTAAAACTGAGGAATATGATCGATCCTGGGGACTTGAGGCCATCAACGCAGCCAGCGCCTATGCCAAGGGCTACACCGGCGACGGTGTCACCATCGGGCTGGTGGATTTCAATTTCAATTTCGCCTCAAATGAGGTGAACTTCCACAGTGCCAGCCGCGGCATAGACCCAGACCTACGCGCAATCTACGAAGCCCAGTTTGACAAGCCCGCATCCACTCAACCGCATGGCCAAGCCGTGGCTGTAGTGGCGGCCGGTATCAAGAACGATGCTGACACCCACGGCGTGGCCTATGACGCCGAAGTGATCGCGGTGGACTTTTTCTCGGGCGTTCGCAGCTATCAGGAGAGGTCGAACGGCATTCTCTATACCGTTTCCAACCCTTATCTTTACGCCTATGAAAATGGCGCGAGAGTGATCAACAAATCGCTTGGTTTCGATGAAGATGACGTGGTGAGCAACCTACCGGACGTGGATGAGCGCTATACCCTTGAATTTGAAACCACCGCCATCGAAGCGGGTGCGCTGATTGTCAGTTCCGCTGGCAACAACTATGATCCAGAGCCGTCACTATCAAACCTCAACGCCATTGACCGGCTTGTGGAAAGGGGCATCCTGAACAATGGCAAGGGCGCGCTGATCCTTGCGGGTTCAGTGGATGAAAACCTCGAAATTTCAGACTTCTCTGACCGTGCAGGTGACGGCATTGCCCGCTTTCACTATCTGGTTGCGCCAGGCGAAAAGATCGTTGCACCATGGAATACGGAAGCCAATGGCCCCGGGCTCTATTTTCTAAGCGGTACAAGTTTTTCCGCGCCACACATCACAGGTGCCGCGGCCCTCATCCTTGATCGCTGGCCCAGTCTGACTGGCCGTGAAGTTGCGGACATTCTGTTTGAGACAGCCACCGACCTGGGTGAAGCCGGGGTCGACAATATATACGGCCAAGGGCTTTTGAACCTGGATGCGGCACTTCAGCCTGTGGGGCAAGCCAAGGTTGCTGTCAAGGCAGGTGCGCAACCTGTCGCCGACGCCGCCATCCTGCTGGGCAGTGCTTTCGGTGACGCAGCTGGGCTGCATGCCGGGCTTAAAGACATCATGATCCTTGATAGCTACGGCCGCGATTTCCAGATGGACGCGTCAGGCCTCGTGCAGGCCAGTACCAACAAGCGTCTACTGGAGGGCGCACTGAACCTGCGGCGTGACCAGCAGGCCAGCAGCCTGGGCCTTGGCGGCATGGCGCTGAATTATTCACTGGCACGCGACAGGGACTTTGCGCCCACCTTTGCCCTGACAGGTCAGGCCGAACAGAGCTTCGATCCCACCATCGACGCCAGCTTTGAATTTACAGGCACGCTGGGCAACACGACCTGGGTCATCGGCACAGGTCGCAGCCTTACTGACGCGCTCCGGCGTCAGCCGGTGGATTACCGCACGGGACAAACCCTGTCGGTTACCGATGCAAACAGCAGCCCCTTACCTGGTGGCGGTGGCAGCTACATGGCAGTCGGCCAGCCGGTGGGCAAGAACAGCATGGTATGGGTTGGCTTGTCGCTCGATCAGGATAGCGGCACGGACCGTCATCCGGTCAAGGCCTTCAGAGACGATAGCCGCACACAGTCCGTGGGCGCACGGTTCGAACATTTCACCACCAGCGCGAGCTGGGCGCTTGAAGCCGGGCTATCGCATGAGGACAGCAGCGTGCTCGGCAGTCGGTCAGCAGGCAGCCTGGCACTTGCAGGCGGCGCAGACACCACCTGGCTTGGCGCAAGCGGCACATGGTTTGTCTCGGACCGCATCAGCGCCAGCGTGAGCGGCACCGCGACGATGACCAGAACCAGTGCACATACCGGTAGCCTTTTTGACGATGTTGGCACCATTTTGGGCACCAGCTTCACGGCGCGGCTGACAGCCATGGATGTTATGACAGACACCGACCAGCTGAGCCTGACCCTGCATCAGCCCCTCAGGGTTGAAAGTGCGAACGCGCACCTCACTGTCGGCGACAGGCTGGACATTGATGGCAATGTGCTATTCAAGGAACGGCAGCTATCGCTGACACCCTCATCACGCGAACTGGCGCTTGAACTGGCCTACCGCACGCAATTGGGCGGCTGGTTCCTTGAGGCCAACGCGGGTCAGCGCTTTAATGCAGGCCACGTCGCGGACGTTAGCGACACCCTCCTTCTTATTGGCCTGTCCAAATCATTCTAAGGAAAACATTGTGACCAACCCAACCATCGCCATCGTGCAGGAAGCCCCTGTTTTCCTGAACCTTTCCGCCAGTGTGGAAAAAGCCATCACACATATGGAAGAGGCCGCGAAGGCCAGCGCCAACATCATCGTGTTCCCGGAAACCTGGCTGCCCGGCTACCCAGTGTGGCTTGATTTTGCGCCTGGCGCA
The DNA here is from genome assembly GCF_001550065.1 of Kordiimonas lipolytica. The sequence continues at coordinate 409,434 of NZ_LRUB01000017.1, read as the reverse complement.
GGCCTCTGGGATGACCCGGGCGCCAAGACCCTGTTTCGCCTGCTGGCGGAAAACAGCGTCCAGCTTGGCGACGACCATCTGGCACGCCTGCAGGAAAGCTGCGACCGCTTAGGTACCTACATGGTCATGGGGGCGCATGAGCGGATCGGCAACACGCTTTATAACAGCACGCTCTATTTCATGCCGGGCGCAGGAAACCCAGTGCCGCACCGCAAGCTGATGCCCACCTATACCGAAAAGCTGGTGTGGGGATGGGGAGATGGTTCCACGCTCGCCACCGTCGACACGCCGTGGGGCACCCTTGGCGGGCTGATATGCTGGGAACACTGGATGCCGCTTGCACGCGCTGCCATGCATGCGAAAGGCGAGGCCATCCATATTGCCCAGTGGCCCATGGTGAAGGAAATGAACCATGTGGCCAGCCGCCACTATGCGTTTGAGGGCCGCTGCGCCGTGGCCGCCGCGGGTGCCGTGATCACCAAGGCAGATGTGATGGCGGGGTTTCACTCGCTGGCCGTAAACGCCCCTGAAGCCGAATCTTTGCTGGCCTCCATGCCGGGAGACGATGACACACAAATCCACACCGGCGGCAGCGCGATCATTGCCGCTGATGGCAGCTATATCGCGGATCCGGTTTATGGTCGCACCGGCCTTGTGATGGGGGAAGTTGATATGGCAAAGCAGCTTGAGGAATGCCAGGCACTGGATACAGACGGCCACTATAGCCGCCCTGATGTATTTGAGCTGAAGGTCAACACCCGGGCGATGCCGGGTGTTACATTCGGCGAAGACTAGCCCAGGACCTTTGTGGCTTTCACAAGTTTGAGGCTTTCAGGCGTGATGCCAAGCACATCAGCCAACACCGCATCTGTATCCGCACCCAGGGCTGGCGGGGCCTTGTCATAGCTTATTTCGGTTCCGGAATAATGTATGGGATTAGCCACGGACGGCATGACAGAGCCGTCTTCAGCCTTGAGCGCAAGCGTGATGCCGCGAGCTTCCACCTGCGGGTCATCAAACACGCGTTCCATGGTGTTGATCGGGCCGCCCGGCACATTGTGGGCTTCAAGAAGCGCGATCCATTCGTCTGTCGTTTTGCGGGCAATGGCTTCCGCCACCATCGGGATCAGCACCTCCCGGTTCTCAACCCGTCCGGGATTCGATTTGAAGCGTGGGTCTGCCGCCACCTCGGGCATGCCAGCTGCTTCACAAAAGCGTGCGAACTGGCCGTCGTTGCCCACCGCAAGCATCATATGGCCGTCGGCGGAAGCGAACACCTGATACGGCACAATCGACGGATGCGCGGTCCCAAGCCGCTTGGGCTCCTTGCCTGAGACCAGATAATTCATGCTTTGGTTCGCCAGCACAGCCACCTGCGTGTCCATCAATGCCATATCGATATGCTGGCCTTCGCCTGTCCGCGCCTTATGGTGCAGCGCGCCCAGGATGCCGATGGTGCTATAGAGCCCGGTAAACAGGTCCGTCACCGCCACGCCGACCTTTTGTGGTCCGCCACCGGGCATGCCGTCAGGTTCGCCCGTGATGCTCATAAGGCCGCCGAGCGCCTGGATAAGCGCGTCATAGCCCGGCCGGTCCTTGTAGGGGCCAGTTTGGCCGAAGCCAGTGATCGAGCAATAGATCAAGCCGGGGTTGACTGCCTTGAGGCTATCGTAATCCAGACCATATTTCGCCAGCCCGCCAACCTTGAAATTCTCAACCAAGATATCGGATTTTTCAGCCAGTTTTTTGATCAACGCCTGCCCTTCGGGCTTGGTGAAATCGATAGTGACAGACTTCTTACCCCGGTTGGCGCACATAAAATAGGCCGAGACCGGCTTGTCGCCGTCCTCGAAGAATGGCGGGCCCCAGGTGCGCGTGTCATCGCCCACATCGGGGCGCTCCACTTTGATCACCTCCGCGCCCAGATCGGCCAGACACTGGGTTGCCCAGGGCCCGGCCAGGATGCGGCTGAGATCAAGAACACGGATGCCGGTTAAAGGGCCTGCCATAATCGCTTACTCCGAACTCGGACTTGCTTACATAAAGGCCTGGAGGCCGGTTTGTGCGCGACCCAGGATCAACGTGTGAATGTCATACGTGCCTTCGTAAGTATTCACTGTTTCCAGGTTAACCATGTGGCGGATCACGTGGAACTCGTCAGAGATGCCGTTGCCGCCGTGCATGTCGCGCGCCATGCGGGCGATATCCAGCGCCTTGCCGCAGCTGTTGCGCTTGATGAGCGAGATATTCTCTGGCGCGGACTTGCCTTCATCCAGCAGTCGACCAACGCGCAGGCAGGCTTGCAGGCCAAGCGTGATTTCAGTCATCATATTCGCGAGCTTCTGCTGGACCAGCTGGTTCTGTGCAAGCGGGCGACCGAACTGGGAACGGTCCAGCGTATATTGGCGGGCAGCGTGCCAGCAAAACTCAGCGGCACCAAGCGCACCCCAGGCGATGCCGAAGCGCGCTTTGTTCAGGCACCCGAACGGGCCAGACAGGCCACTTGCATTCGGCAGCAGGTTTTCTTCCGGCACGAACACATTGTCCATCACGATCTCGCCAGTGATGGATGCGCGCAGGCTCATCTTGCCTTCGATCTTCGGCGTGGAGAAGCCTTCCATGCCGCGCTCAAGGATGAAGCCGCGGATCTTGCCATCCAGCTTCGCCCACACAACGGCGATGTCCGCGATCGGGCTGTTAGTGATCCACATTTTGTTGCCGGTCAGCTTGAAGCCGCCGTCCACTTTTTCCGCACGGGATTTCATGCCGCCCGGATCAGAACCATGGTCTGGCTCGGTCAGGCCAAAGCAGCCAACCATCTCACCGCTTGCGAGCTTCGGCAGGTATTTCTTGCGCTGCTCTTCGCTGCCGTAAGCATAGATCGGATGCATCACCAGCGACGACTGCACAGACATGGCAGAGCGGTAGCCGCTGTCCACGCGCTCAACCTCGCGCGCAATCAGGCCATAAGCCACATGGGATACGCCAGCGCCGCCATATTCTTCAGGCAGGGTTGCGCCCAGAAGGCCCATCTCGCCTAGCTCGCTCATGATCTCGCGGTCAAAATGCTCGTGGCGGTTGGCTTCAAGGATGCGGGACATCAACTTGTCCTGGCAGTACGCACGCGCGGCATCGCGCATCATGCGCTCGTCTTCGGTGAGTTGCTCATCCAGGAGCAGCGGATCTTCCCAATTGAATGCTGGCTTTGACATTATTCTTCCCTCAACTACGCCCGCGCGGGCGGGCACTTAATGAATTTAGTGAATGTATATAGTAATTTCTGGCCTCATAAAGTAACATTTCGGACTATTATCATTACAAATAATCATGAATCTGAGCCATGAAACGCAGAATTCCCAGCCTGATCGCCCTTGAATGCTTTGAGCAGGTCATGAAAACCGGCCAGGTCACCCGCGCCGCCGAGGCCCTGAACCTGACGCAAAGCGCGGTCAGCCGCCAGATCGGCAACCTGGAGGAATTCGTACGCCAAAGCCTTTTCAGGCGCGAGCGCAAACGCCTTGTGCCCACGGAAGCGGGCAAACAGTATGCCGCTGCGGTCGCTCCCCTCCTGGCCGGGCTAGAGAATGAGACATTGAAACTTATCACCTGGGGCGCAGATGACCGCGTGCTGACCTTGGGGCTTCTGCCCACATTCGGCTCACGCTGGCTGATCCCGAAGCTGGGCGACTTCACAGCCGCCTACCCTGACATCCAGCTCAACATCGTCACGGGCCTGACGCCAGATGACTTCAAGGCCGCGAACGCGGATGTCGCCGTGCAGTATGGCGACGGCAATTGGCCAGGCATGACCAGCCACAAGGTGGTGAGTGAGGAGATCATCGCTGTCGTCGCCCCTGCCCTGATGAAAGGCAAGGAAGACGCCAACATCAATGACTATGACCGGCTTTTGATGACCACCCGCCCCACCGCCTGGACCGAATGGCTGGAGGGCACGGGCCTGGCGGACAGCGGCGCGCGCGGCGGCGCCCAGTTCGAGAATTTCACCATGATGATCGAGGCCGCGCGGTCCGGCCTGGGGGTGGCCGTGTTGCCGCTGATGTATGTGGCGGATGATCTGGCGACAGGCCGCCTGATTGCCCCGTTTGGCGGGCCAGTGAAAAGCCGGAATGCATACTATTTGGCCTATACCGAAGGGCGAGGCAGCTTGAAGAAGGTAAAAACCTTCACCGATTGGCTTTTAGGCGAAGCTAGCCGTTAGCCGCGAGGATCGCCTTCGCGTCAGCGTGGCCCTGTTCAGCGGCCTGCTGGAAATAGCTGCGCGCTTTCGCAACACTCTGCTTCACGCCCCTGCCGTCACGGTACATCAGCCCCAGCCGATATTGCGCTTCGGCGTTACCGGGTGTCCCCGGCCCTGTGCTGATGGGCATGACATACCCGCCAACATCACCCGCCGGCGGTACCCAGATAAAGGTCTGGCCAATATCCGGCGTGGCTGCCACGCGGTAATAGCGCACCGCCATCTCATAGTCATCATGCCCTTCGAACCACAACCCCAACTGCATGCTGGCACCACGGTTGCCCGCGCAGCTATCGCGCATCAAGCTGGCGACTTTCGGATCATCATGGTCCGCTTTACAGAAAAAGCCACTTCCCGCGCATCCGGAAAGCAGCAGAAACATTGAAACCATCGCCAACCGGCACACAGCAGAGCGCGTCATAACATCCCCAATTGTTTAGGGAAGGATACCAGACAAGCAGGCGCCCCACTAGTTGTGGATTCGGACCGCCGACCAGCTCTCTGCGTCGTCCATATAGGTGACACCTGAAACCTTGCCTTCGGCGTCAATCTGGAAAGTCAGGTGTCCTTCGCCCTCCAGTCGCCCGCGAAAATGAAACCGGGTTTTTGATAGTGGGACAGCGAGACCAGACAGGGCTCCGCCTTCGGTCACGCGCACGCCGCCATCAGCGCGTTCGATCCGCAGGATAATGCCGTCTTCATATCGGTACGCCCCGATATAGTCCTCCAGATGCGCAAGAACTTCCCGGTCAGTCGGCATCAGCTCGGTTGAGATTGTACGCTCAACGAAGCGCTGGTATGCGCATTCAGGCAACGCTTGGGTACTGCCATCCTGCAGGAAACGCACTGAGATTTGCCGCAACTCGGGGTCCGCCTGCATGTCATGCACGCTTGCGCCCTTGTGCGAAAGAGCCCGTATTTTCTCCATCCAGCGACGGAAGGCAGACCGATACAAAAGCAGGCTGTCACGGTTCCCCGCCCGGCCGTGCCCCGGCACAATCACCGTGTGTTCATCTGCGAGCTGAAGCACCTTGTCGATCACCGCAAGCTGCCCTGTTTCACCACCCGCATAAAAGGTGGGATGCCAGTTTGTTGTGAATGTATCCCCCATGAAGATAACATTCTGATCCGGCAAAAAAACAACGATATCGCCTGACGTGTGGGCGGCGATTGCATGAATCTCAATCCGCACACCGCCCAGTGCAAGCGTAAGCGCATCACCCAATCCACTCACCTCATCGCGGCTTGCCATCAGCACCTGATAGTCCATGAGGCGAGCGCCCTGGCGAAGGAAGACGTCATTACCACCTGAATGATCCCGGTGTCCGTGCGTGTTGAATATATGACTTACAGGCTTCTTTGAAAGCCGACGCAGGGCCTGCCCGAGCTGGTCTGCGGCACCGGCTTCCATCGTGTCGATCAAGACAAGGCCGTCCTGCGTTTCAACCACTCCAACGGAGGACCCCAAGTCAGCGCCACCATATAAAATATAGGTGCCGCCAGGCAGCATGCGCACCTCCGGTTGCTCCCTCGGCTCAGCGTTTGTTGAAAAAGCGGAAACTGATAAAAGAAATACTGCAGCAACAACCGCCAAAACAGCATCGGTCATCTGTGCCCCTCCCCCACGATTGGACATTGAATTCAACCGCAGTCATATGGGAAGCAGGCCCGAGGGCACCAGAAAAATGCGACAAAAAGTGCATACAGCGCGACTGAACCGAATACTGCACAAACATACCCCATTACGCCTGACGCCCGGCATTTATGTTTGTGAAGCAAAAATTTTCACTCAGCTTCAAAAAACAGCACTGTTTAAGAAACAGCGCGGCAACGCCGTTTGGTAACAACAAAATCGCCCAGATGCAGGGTAACAACAGCACACCTGTTGTCATCCTTGCGAGTGACCGGGCAAATGGCCTTGCCCCGTCGGCGTTTGCCGTTTTCATCCACCAGCCATACGCGCCAGACATGAGACCCGGTCGGCCCATTATACTCCGTTGGCAAGGACATCTCCCCCGCCGCCAGCTTCGGCAGACACACCAGCATCTTGCTTCCAATCGCAATCTTGACCTGTTCTATTGGGCCGCCTGTCCTGTTGGCCGCTACCAGGATCATATTGACCATTCTGTGCCGTCGCACGACGCCCTCCGTCTAACCGAAATGCTCGCTAACGGGCAGACGCGTCAATTTGGATTTTGTGAACAAGAAAAAGGACCGGAAAAACCGGCCCTTCAATCATTCTGTCATTGCTTGGAAAGCGTTAGTCATAGTCGCCTGTGGCATCACCGCTTGGCTTACTAACATTGAAATCGTCTGCATTCAGGATGACCTTTGCGCTGTGGTCAGCCTTGGTTGCGCCGCTATCGACAGAGCCAGCTTTCTTGTTTCCGTCATCATCCCTGAAAGACACTGTCCAGGCCAAATCGCCGGAAGGGCCGCTATATTGGTTTGGCAGCGAACTTGCGCCTTTGCCGAGGCCGGTCAGATTGTCGATCACTTCTCCGCCCACGGTAACTTTCACTTCAGAAATATTCCCGCCTGTATTGTTCTCTGTAACAACGGTGATGGTGACTGGTGATTTTCCTGACATATCTCCCTCCTGCTCTTGATCAGTCTCGCAAAAAAGACGCCGAAATCAGCCGTTTGTGAAAACCCGGAACAGCCCAAAAGAAAAGGGCCGGAAAACCGGCCCTTCCCAATCTTCTCGTGATACTGGATTACCAGATTTGCACGCGCTCTTCCGGCGGCAGGTAAAGCGCATCGCCTTCCTTCACGTCGAAGGCTTCGTACCATTCATCCATGTTACGCACGATGCCGTTGGTCCGGTATTCAGACGGGCTGTGCGGGTCAGACTTCAGGCGGTTCAGAAGTTCTTCTTCTGCATACTTGCGCTTCCAAACCTGCGCCCAGGCCATGAAGAAGCGCTGGTCGCCGGTCAGGCCGTCAATCACTGGCGCTTCCTTGCCGCCCAAAGACAGCTTGTAGGCCGTGTAAGCCATGCGCAGGCCACCAAGGTCACCAATATTTTCACCCATGGTGAAAGTGCCGTCCACATGGTTGCCAGGTACCGGCTCATACTGGTCATACTGCGCGCCAAGCACGGACGTCAGCTTCTCAAACGCCGCGCGATCCTCGTCGGTCCACCAGTTGCGCTGCACGCCTGTGGCGTCAGATTTGGACCCTTGGTCATCGAAGCCGTGACCCATTTCGTGGCCGATCACTGCACCAATGCCGCCATAGTTGACAGCCGGGTCTGCACCCAGATCAAAGAACGGAGGCTGCAGGATTGCCGCCGGGAATACGATCTCGTTGAACTGCGGGTTATAGTAGGCGTTGACCGTTTGTGGCGTCATAAACCACTCGTCCTTGTCGGTCTTGCGCTTGAAGCGGCCCAGCAGATCTTCATAATTGAAGGCGTCGATCGCTTTGGCGTTGGCGAACAGGTCACCTTCCTTGATGTCGATCTTCGACAGGTCTTTCCATTTGTTCGGGTAACCGATCTTCGGATTGAAGGAGGCAAGCTTGGCATGCGCTTCCTTCTTGGTTTCTTCACCCATCCAGTCAAGGCCGTCGATCCGCTGGCCCATGGCCGTGCGCAGGTTCTCCACCAGCTTGACCATCTCGGCCTTCGCTTCAGGTGGGAAATGACGCTTCACATATACCTGACCAATAGCCTCACCCAGGGCATTCAGGGCGCCGACACGTGCCGTTGCACGCTTCCATCGGTCCTGCTGTTCCTGTTGGCCGCGCAGTGTCTTGCCAAAGAAGTTGAAGTTAGCCGTATCAATTTCCTCGGACAGGATCGCCGCGTGGTTCGAAATGGTATGATAGGTCAGGTAGGCCTTCCAATCAGCCACCGGGATCTCGTTCACCAGCGCGATAGCATCCTTCAGCGGCTGCGGGCCGCTTACGTTCACTTTCGCCAGGCCTTCAATGCCGCCTGCCGCGAAGAAAGCGTCCCAATCGAACCCTGTGTAGTTCGCCTTCAGCTCTTCCATGGTGGTCGGGTTGAAGTTCTTGGTGCGGTCGCGGCGGTCTGCACGTTCCCACTGTTTCTCAGCCAGCCTGGTCTCAAGTGCCAGAATGGTTTCTGCCTGTGCAGCTGCGTCTTCCGCACTTACGCCCGCGAAGCCGAGCATCTCTGCGATGTGGGCTTTATAGGCGTCACGGATGCCCTGGAAGCGTTCACTGTCGTCCAGATAATAGTCGCGGTCCGGCAGGCCAAGGCCGCCAAGGCCGAGGTTCAGGATATAATAGTCCGGGTTTTCGCGATCGATGCCAAGGCCGCCGGATACTGGCGAAATCATGCTGTCCATGCCTTCACGACCGAACATGCGGGTCAGTCCCGTCACGTCTTCGACAGCCGCGATTTCATCCAACAGCGGACGCAGGGGCTCAATGCCACGCGCATTGATCGCTTCCACATCCATGTAGCTGTTGTAATAGTCGCCGATCTTCTGTTCGACGGACCCTTGCGGGAAATCACCCGCGGTCACTTCGTCGATGATGGCTTTGGTCCGGTCGCGGGACCGTTCGGCCAACACAGTGAAGGCGCCATAGTTGGTGCGGTCAGCCGGCAACTCAAACGTGTCGAGCCAGGTCCCGTTCATATATTCGAAGAAGTTGTCGCCCGGCTTGACGCTGGTTTTCTGTGCGGTCAGGTCAACACCGAAGCTGCCTAGTTCAGGCGTCACGTCTGCTTTAGCAACGACCTGCTCGTTCGCCGGTGCGTCATTCGATTGTTCGCTGTTGCCGCACGCCGCAAGCAACAGAGCCGTCGCCGCAACGGACGACTTGAGTACTGCTTTAATCATTGATCCCCTCCAGGAGCTGTAACGAGATATTCTTATTTTCCTAAGGCCCTGCACCACCCAGCCGCAGGGCCCACCCGCGACATAAAACAGGGCAGCCCGGGCGCAGTCAACCAATGAAATGGTTTTGACTGACCACAGGCTGCCCTGAACGATTTTTTTAAACGAAAGATGTAGTCTTGCGCCTTATTCGCCCTGATAGATGGTGCGACAAGGATAGGGGATCGAGACACCATCAGCGTCGAACCGCTCCTTGACGGTTTTCAGAAGATGCCAGTTCAGCGCCCAATAGTCCCCAGACGCACACCACACCCGCACCATGATATCCACGGAGCTCTCGCCAAGAGACGTCACTGCGATCACCGGCTCTGGGTCTTTCATGCAGCGCTCGTCTGCCTCGATACAGCTTTTGATAATAGCCATCGCCTTGTCTATATCGTCGCCATAGCCGATGCCGTAAACGATTTGAAGGCGGCGCGTATCATGATGGTTGAAGTTGCGGATGGAGCTGCCCCATACCGAATTGTTGGGGATGGTGATGCGCACATTGTCACCGGTATCCAGCTTGGTCAGGAACAGGGAAATACCCTTTACCGTGCCAGCATGACCGCCCACCTCCACAAATTGCCCCACTTTGAAAGGCCGGAAAATCAGCAGCATCACACCCGCCGCCAGGTTCGAAAGCGTGCCCTGCAGCGCGAGACCGATCGCAAGACCCGCAGCACCAAGCACGGCCACAAGCGATGTGGTTTCGATACCAAATTGGTCCAGAAGCGCGATACCCGTGAATATAATCACAACATATTTCGCAAGGCTCGCCAGGAAGGTCGAAACAGTTGCATCAATCTTGTCACTTCGCTTGAACATGGCGTTCAGGCGCCGCTCCACCACGCCGGCCAGCCAAAGACCGATAATCAGTACCAGGATGGCAGCGATAATCGTAAGGCCCATGTCCGTGGCCTGCGCCACCAGCTTGTCGGTATCAAGCTCGTCAGTATTGAAAAATTCCATAGTATCCGTCCTCCAGGATCCCCAATTGAACGCAGTATGCCTTTTTGGCGCGGCAGCGACAAGAGCAGTTGAATGCAAAAAGCTTCACCCTAGGTCATGTCTAACGGACAAAATAAAAACCATGGGCAAAAGAGCATCACATGACACAGTGCACCGATTTTCTGGTCGCCAAAGCGGACCTCCACAAGACCGAGTTCAGAAGCCACGACCTGCCTGATTTGAAGGATGGCGAAGTGCTGCTGAAGCTGGACCGGTTCGCCTTCACAGCTAACAATGTGACATACGCTGCCTTCGGTGACGTGATGAAATACTGGCAATTTTTCCCGGCCGAAAATGGCTGGGGCCGTATCCCGGTTTGGGGCTTTGCAGATGTGGAAGCCAGCAACCATCCTGGCGTGAAAGTAGGCGAACGCTTCTACGGATACTACCCGATGTCCACGCATCTGGTAGTGAGGCCCGCAAAAGTCACCCCCGGCGGTTTCCTGGACGGCAGCCCGCACAGGGCAGAGCTCGCAATCGTCTATAACCAGTATGTCAATGCCGCCACTGATCCGGGCTATGTAGAAAGCATGGAAGACCTGCAGATGATCTTCCGCCCCCTGTTCATGACCAGCTTTCTGATCGATGATTTCATGGCAGACAATGATTTTTTCGGTGCCACGCAGGTTGTGCTTTCAAGCGCCTCCTCAAAAACGGCATTCGGCGCAGCCTTCCAATTGGCCAAACGGGACGGCACCCATGTGATCGGGCTCACGTCCCCCGGCAACATTGGCTTCGTTGAAAGCCTTGGCTGTTACGACAAGGCCGTGGCATACGGCGACGTAGCCAGCCTGGATGCGTCAAAGAAGACCATCTATATTGATATGGCCGGTAGCGGCCAGGTGCGGACCGATGTGCATACGCATTTCGGCGACAATCTGGTCTATAGCTGTGCGGTTGGCGCGTCCCACTGGGATGAGATGGGCGACAATTCGAACCTGCCCGGTGCCAAGCCAACCATGTTTTTTGCCCCGTCCCAGGGCCAGAAACGGCTGGCAGACTGGGGCCCTGAAGGATTCCAGAAAAATACGGCTGAAGCCTGGCTCAGCTTCATCAAACCTGCCGCCAGCTGGATTGAGATTGAGCGCCACAAAGGCCCCAGCCTGATGCTGAGCATCTATTCAGACATGGTCGATGGCCGCGTAGACCCAAAGGCCGGGCAGATACTGAGCTTCTAGGTCGCACTAGTGCAGTGCCTGCGGCAGCGTCCAGCCCTTAACGATGCCGCCGGCGCGCATCAGGAAAGCCCCAAGCATGGCAAGCCATAACGCGATGGGTCCCGCAACACCGACATAGACCAGCAAGCAGAAAGCCCCGGCACCAAAGAAGGCGGCCGTGGCGTAAATCTCGCCTCTTTTCATCACGAACGGGATTTCGTTGCAGATGACATCACGGATGATACCGCCCGCAACGCCGGTCACAACACCCATCATGGTTGCCACAAGCATGCTGCCTGAGACGTCTAGTGCTTTTTCCGCACCCACCACGCAAAAGAGCGACAGACCGATCGCATCCGCCCAGGCAAGCCACTTCAAGCGCTTGCCATCCAGGTAGCGTGCCCCCAGAAAAGTCAGGAAAGCTGCGCCAAGTGCGATCCAGATGGTCTGCGTGCCTTCGATCCAGAAAACTGGCTGGTCCAGCATCAGGTCGCGAAGGGTTCCGCCGCCAACAGCTGGCATCAGCGCAAGCACAATAATCCCGAACAGGTCCATACCGTTTCTGACCGCCGCCAGTGCACCGGAAACAGCGAACACGAAGATGCCCGCGATATCGAAGATGGTCAGTAAATTTTCCATGGCCCTGTCCCTTGGTAGCCTTGGCTGCTCGCCTGTTTATCTGCTTGCCGCATAAAGGGCATCAAGATCAAGGTGCTTTTCAAGGGCTTCAGCCAGATCATCCAGCGTTTGGTCTACCCTTTGGCTATGATCCTGTAATGTTTCCCCTGCTTTCCCACAGCGACTGAGAAAGGCCTGCCTAAAGGCTGCTTTCTCAAAAAGACCGTGCACATATGTTCCCATCACACGACCATCTTTAGACATAACACCTAAGCTTGCCCCTCCAGAAAGAATGAAGGGGCTACCAGAGCCCATGCTAATGGTATCGCCTGTATGGATTTCGTATCCGACAAGGTCCACACCAAGCACCGGCGCGTGTGCCATCACCTCACGCACTTCCTTGTTCTTCTGCAGGATGGTCTCAACATTCAACAGGCCAAGTCCCTCTTCTTCACCGGTTGCACCTTCCACGCCGTTCGGGTCAGACACCCTAATGCCCAGCATCTGATAGCCGCCGCAAATGCCCAGCACGCGTCCACCGGTTCGCACATGGGCCTTGATGTCCAGATCCCAGCCTTCGGCCTTGAGAAACCTGAGGTCAGCGATGGTCGCTTTGGTTCCAGGCAACACAATTAGGTCCCCGTCACGCGGCAACGGTGTGCCTGGACGTATGAAAATCACCTCCACACCCGGCTCCGCTCGCAAGGGGTCCAGATCATCAAAATTGGCAATACGCGGCAGCATGGGCACGACGATGCGCAGATGGCCCTTGCGTTTTTCACTCGCCCCCTCAAGCACCACAGCATCCTCCGCCGGAAGGTCGCGCACGCAGCGCAGGAAAGGCACAACGCCAAAGTCCTGCCAGCCTGTAACTTCCGTGATCGTTTTGAGGCCGCCATCAAACAGGCGTACATCGCCCCGGAACTGGTTGATGATCACACCCTTGATCAGGGCGCGTTCCTCAGGCGGCAGCAGGGCATACGTGCCCACAACGGCGGCGATAACACCACCCCGGTTAATGTCCCCCACCAGCGCCACGGGGGTTTGGGTCGGCAGTGCGAAGCCCATATTGGCAATATCCGTGGCCCGCAGGTTCACTTCCGCCGGGCTCCCGGCACCTTCCACCAGCACAAGATCGGCTTCCGCCTTCAGGCGCTCATAGCTCTCAATCACGCGCGCGAACAGGTCCTGCTTGCATTCCTGATAGGTATGAGCCTCAGCCCTGCCGTAAACCTGACCCTGCAGCACAATCTGCGCACCTGTATCGCTTTCGGGCTTCAGAAGAACCGGGTTCATATGAACGCTTGGAGGAACGCGCGCGGCGCGGGCCTGCAGCCACTGGGCGCGGCCGATCTCGCCACCCTCTTTGGCGACGGCGGCATTGTTCGACATATTCTGCGGCTTGAAGGGCCGGACTTTCAGTCCACGATTGTGGAAGGCGCGGCACAGCCCCGCCACCAACACGGACTTGCCAACGTCAGAGCCCGTGCCCTGCAGCATGAGCGAGCGGGCCACGGCCTATCCCCCGTTTGCGGCGTGGGGCGCCAAAAACTGCTCCCCGCCCTCGGTCCATCGGGCGACCTTCACCTGGAAAGCGGTCTCGAGGTTCGCGTCGGTCAGCACTTCAGCGGGGCTACCAGACGCCAGAACGCCGCCTTGGTGCAAGAGCACCAGGCGGTCGCAGTAACGCAGGGCGAAGCTAAGATCATGCAGCACCACCAGCACACCGGCGCCACAAGCAGCCTGGCCACGCATGATATCCATCACCTGCAGCTGATGTAGCGGATCAAGCGATGATGTTGGTTCATCCGCCAGCATGAAGGGGGCACCCACCGCCATGGTGCGCGCCAAAAGCACACGCGAGCGTTCCCCGCCAGACAAAGTCGTCACAAGGCGGTCGCGCAGGTGCCAGCAATCGGTCTCCTGCATCACACACCGAATCATGGCCTGATCAGCGTCCGTCACATCCTGCCAGGGTGTCAGGTGTGGTGTGCGACCAAGCCCCACCAGGCGTTCCGCCGTTAGCGGCCAGTGGACCGGAGCGCCCTGTGGCACATAGGAAAGCTTCTTGGCGCGTTCGCGAGGACTGAGGTCCACCACATCCTGTTCGCCAACTCGGATGTCGCCCGCCTCAGGCGCCACGATGCCCAGCACCGCCTTGAGCGCCGTGCTTTTTCCCGCCCCATTGGCGCCGATCAGCCCAACCACATGGCCGGGCTCAACATCGAAAGACACGTCGCTGAGGATACGGTTGCCGCCCAGTGTGACGGAGAGGCCCGAGACATGCAGCCCGTTCATCGCATGCTCTCCCGCGTCTTGAACACGATATAGAGGAACACAGGCGCACCGATAATGGCCATCACCACCCCCAGGCGCAATTGGCCGTGGCCAATAGGCAGGCGTGTGAGGATATCAGCCAGCATCATCAGGATTGCACCCAGCAGGGCACTGGGCAACAACAAGCGGCGCGGCTCATAGCCGATTACTGCCCGCACCATATGCGGCACCACAAGCCCGACAAACCCGACCGCACCACATACAGATACCGTCGCCCCAACCGAGAGCGCAGTCCCAAGCACAACGCGCCAGCGCAAACGCTTCAAGTCAATCCCCAACGTGTGTGCCGCGTCTTCACCAAGGCTAAGGGCATTCAGGCCCTGCCCCACGCCCATCATCACAATCCAACCGGCCACGATGAAAGGCCCCGCCAGCGTCAGGTCATCAAAGGTGCGGTTCTCAAGCGAGCCCAGCATCCACATCACCATTTCCTGCACGGTCACCGGGTTGGATGTAAAATTCATAACAAGCGCGATCGCCGCCGTCGCGAGGCTCGAAATCCCGATGCCCGCGAGGATCAGCGTCAGCACGCTGGCGTCCCTTGATGCCAGCAGCATCAGGATGGCGGTAGAAGCAAAAGCCCCCACCATGGCCATCACAGGAATAGCGACCGGCGTCAGGGCCGCGAGCCCCATATAGATCGCAATCACGGCACCGAGACTCGCGCTTGCCGACACGCCAATCACGCCCGGGTCCGCCAACGGGTTCCTGAGCAGGCCTTGAAGCGCCGCCCCCGAATAGCCGAGCGATGCACCGGCCAGGATCGCCAGAAGCACCCGCGGCAGCCTGAGTTCGCGCACGATGATGGCCTCAGGGCTATCGGCTGGCCCGAACACGGCCGTCCCCACTTGCACCAAATCCAGATCAACTTGCCCGAACATTCCTGACATCAACGCGACGATCAGGATAATCGCCACGAGCGCCACATTGAGCGGCGTTCCATTCTGCCCAAGTGCCCTGATCATCGGCGGCCCTCCAGCGCTTTGGAGGCGGTCGCCACTGTTGTGGGCACAAGGCCCATACGCCTGATTTCCGCACGAATATATTCAGCGGCATCCACCATGAAGGCGCCCCCACAGGACATCATCCCACTGGGCACCATGATGGAGGGGACATCGGCTACAAGGTCGCGGAACACTGTGTGGCGCCCACCGCTCCAGTTCGAGACATGCACAGCCCCTTCTTCAAAGAAACTGCCGATCACAACATCAGGCGGCGTTATCACCAACTGCTCTAGCGGCAGAGGACCCCACCCATTGAGGCCGAGATCCTCTGCAATAGGGTCGAGCCCTGCCAGGCGGATCACATCATCCACCGAACTACCGCGACCTGCAGTGAAGCCGCTGGGCGTCATGTAGACAGCCTTCAGGGGGATCGGCGCTGCCTGCTGCAGCGCCCGGTAGCGGGCCATATAGTCCGCCATGAAGGCCTCGCCCTCGGCCTCATGCCCAAGAAGGGCCGCCACATCGGCGAAATTCTTCAGATTGGCCTCAAAACTGAGCGCATAAGGTGGCTGATAGGCCGTAATGCCGACCCGGTCAAAACGCTGGTCCATGGCGGCACTTCCGCTCCAGCTGCGCACCAGAACATCTGGCCTCAGCATCAGCAATTCTTCCGCACCGCCCTGAAGGACAGGCAGACCGACTGCGCGATTTCGGTAATAGGAACTGGGACCCTGCGCATCACGGGACACGGCGACAATGTCAGACCGGTTCGCAAAGGCCAGGACATATTGGTCGGCGCAGAAGTCCAGCCCCGCCACAGTCGGCCCCGCAGAGACGCGCGTTGGAAGCAACAGCGCGAAGCATGCTGCGATCAACCAGTTTTTCAAATGCAGGGCAAACGGCATGCCCGCTCCCGTTGTCTTTGGTTGCACAAAACCACTGAAGGGGAGCTTGCCTTATCAAGACAGGGACAATCTCCGCGCGTTTCAGCGGGATTGTCGCCATTGCGGGAGAACCGCTCTGATCAGCTAGCCCGGCTGACAGATGGGCGACGCGGTGGCAGGTCTCCTGGCTTTTGGATCATCCGCGGTTTCACCCTTCCCAGACCTTACAACGGTCCAGTGGGCCTTATTGAAACGCGTCCCCAATCACAGTTGCGGGTACAGCCACGGCATATGGTTGACAGGTCAACCTCCGTGTTCCCTCTTAGCTGCCCAACGCCTCAGACGCCGGGCCAGCACCACCTGTTCCCGCTATACTGCATGGCACGCCCCCGGGCAAGGCGCTTGTTGCCCGGGGGCGACATCAAGAATGCCGCGCGCGCCTTTATGCTGCCTTTGAAAGAGACGCACACGCCTTCGCGATGCTGGCGATATGACGGTGATCGGTGCCACAGCATCCGCCCAGCACTTTGATCTGCGGGAAGATTTCAAGAAGCGCCCGATATTGCTGGCCCAATTCTTCGGGGTTGCCGTCGTCCAGCTCTTCGGCTTCATCAAGTTCTGCATGACTGCAGCGCGATGCATTGGCCCGAAGGCCGCCGATGCGCTTCATCCAGGCGGCATCCGCTTCCAGCACATGGCCAAAATGCTCCGGGTGGGCGCAGTTGATCATATAATAGGCCGGATAGGCACCTGTTGCCGCATCCACTGCCGCAATGGCAGCCTTGAGGGCATCACCGCTTGGCAGCCGACCGTCGGTTTCAACGGTGAAGGAGATGGCAACCGGCATCCCGGCCTCTTTTGCGGCAAGGGCCACGCCTGTTGCTTCCGGAATATTGGTCATGGTGATGGCACCGATGATATCCGCCCCGGCCTCCATGAACGCATCGGCTTGAGCTTGGTGGTAGGTACGCGCCTCCTCAGCCGACATCACCTCGCCGGCCACATAGCCGTCACCGCGCGGCCCGATGCAGCCGCTGACCAACACAGGGATATCCGCGTGTGCCTGCAATGTCCTGCGCACGTCATTCATCAGATCGATCGAAGCACGATTGGCGGCAGCCAGTGCGTCAGCTGAATAGTCCAGCTTGTCGCCCCAGTCAGCGCTCGCGCGCCAGGTTGGGCCTTCCATCAAAAAGCCGCGCCCCTGGTCGATCGCGATTTCACCGTGGCGCATGTAATAAGCCTGAAGCGCCTTTTGGCCCTTTTCTGTTTTCAGAAGGTCAAACGCCGCAAAATACGGCAGATCCCATCCTTCATGGAAAATCAGCGTGGTTTCAAGCCCGCTGTCTGTCAGATAAATCAGCTCGCCAGCATTTGGCAGATTGCTATTGGTCATGGTTTTTCCTCGCGTCTGTTTTTAGTTTTCAGGCGTCCAACCATGGCGCCCGTTCGCGGCCACTATCTTTATTTGGTCATGGGCGGGCTAGTGTACTTATGGTACAGTAAAGCCAAGCCATTGATTTATATGTTTTTTGACACACGGAATGGGGCCTGTGACAGAACAGAAACAGTCAAAACGAGACCTGATCCTTGAACTTGCGGAACAGTCCGTCCTGGAAAAAGGCTTCGCCGCCACCAGTATTGATGAACTGATCGCAGCCGCTGGTATCACCAAAAGCGGCTTCTTTTATCATTTCAAGGACAAGGCGGAGCTGGCGAAGCATATGTATCTTCGCTATCTGGAGCGTGACAACAAGGCCTTTGCGGACCTGTTTGAAGCCGCAGACGCGGCCACCGACGACCCGCTTGAGCAGTTCCTGCATATGATCGACGGCCTCACAGACATGCTGCGTGACCTGCCGAAAACACACCCCGGCTGCCTGATCGCCTCCTGCACCTACCAGTATCAGCTGTTCAACAAGGAAATCCATGACCTGAACAAACAGGGCATTCTGGAATGGCGGGACCTGTTCCGGGACCGTCTGGAAGCGATTGCAGAAAAATACCCGCCAAAAGGCGAGGTGGATATGGATGTGATGGCCGACCTCCTGACCACGCTCATTGAAGGCGGCATCGTTGTGTCGCGCTCTTTGGGCGAAAAATCGGTCCTGCCGCAGCAGGTTGCGCTATACCGCGACTATCTGGAACGCGTGTTCAGACCAAACGATTAATTCGCCGTCACCTGCAGCTTGGTGGTGTTTTTCACGGCCGTCAGGGCAATGGAACTATTGATCTCGCGCACGCCGTCGATCTGCGACAAGTGGTTCCAGAAGAACTCTTCATAGGCCTGAACGTCCCTGACCCGTACCTTCAGGATAAAATCGATATCCCCCATCAGCGTGTGGCATTCGATCACCTCGGGAAAACCGCGCACCTTTTCCATGAAATCCGGCAACACATCCCGACTGTGGGCATGCATCTTCACCTGCGCAAACACCAAGACGCCAAGCCCCGCCTTTTCGGCATCCAGGATCACGGTGTGTCTGGCAATCACGCCAGCCTCTTCCATTTTCTGGATACGGCGCCAAACGGCCGAGCGGCTTGAGGCGACTTTTTCGGCCAGGTCCACCAGCGGGATTCGCGCGTCTTCCTGCAGCAAATTCAGGATACGTGCGTCAAGATCGTCAATATTGTCGGCCATAGTTTCGATTTGCCATTATTAAATGAGAAATTTTCTCACTTTATATGCTAAACCTGCGACAATAGGAACCTTTTCTCGCACCTCTTGGGCTAAATTAATCACATCTTAGACACAAAGCCGCACCCCAGAAGGGCCCGATTAGTCGGGCGGGGGCGGCGTTTTTTAGTGGAGACCCAAGTCATGGTATTGCGAGGAAATACCCGAACCCGTTTTTCCGTCATGGCGGAATATGACCCGAACACCCTGTCGCGCGTGCTGGAGCTTTTCTCGATCCGCGGTCAGGATTGCGACACCGTTTCCGCCCGGATGACGGAAGAAGGCTTCCAGTGGATTGAGCTTGATTGCTCGGACATGGACGATCATTCAGCCGGCGTGCTTCTGAACAAGGTACGTCAGATTATCACTGTGAAAAGCGCACGAATTGAAACCCTCGTGCTGCGGGCACAAAAACTGGCGGCATAACATCATGGATACACCGATTATGTAGCGGCGCGGCCATAGTGGCTGCGCCGCTTCTCGTTAACCCTCAGATCGTCTGGGCCTTGACCATTGCAGGCCTGCCAACCGGGCTCGCCGCTTTCGGCTTCAGGCCAAAAAGCGGCCGCAGCAACCCGACACGGCGGATGACATACTCATGGAGCAGCATGCATGCGCCGATGGTCCCAAACGTGACAAGAAGAAACTCAGGCACGGCGCCGAGCAGGTAAGGAGCCACCGCCACACCGATCACGATGATGACCGTCTGGTGCAGGATATAGTATGGGAATACCGCTTCCGTGAGATAGCTGAGCGTCTGACTTGGGTGGTTCAGATAGCGCTGTGCGGCACCAAAGAGTGCACAAATGACCCACCAGATATAGAAAATACGGGCCGCGCGCGCCAACTGCATGAAGACACCATCAACGTCGAGCATATCCCAATTGGCCCAAACAAGCGAAAGCGTCGCGCCACCGACAACAGCAAGCCCAAGCGACAATTTCCATTGGTGGGCAATCCCGGTCCAGAAAGCGTCACTTTTGGCAACCAACAAACCCACGACAAAATAGCTGAAGTAGCGAATATGGGCACCCCAATCACCGCGAATATCGTGCGTTTCCGGCCAGGTTACGTCAGTTGTGAAACGGTACAGCACAAACAAAAGCGCAGGCACGACCAGAACCAGCGGTGTCTGCATCAGCTGCTGCAGGCGCACGCCCGCCTTCAGCCCCCGCATCAGGGGCAGCAGCGGAATGACAAGGAGCGTATAGATCAGCACATAAAGCACATACCAAAGATGATTATAGGTGGGCGTGAACACCTGCCAGCGCTGGTCAAGATCCACATACCCCGTGTAGAAATCCCAGTATCCGGGCTCAATTGCGCCTACGCGCAGCAATTCAAAATAGGTCTGCGGCGCGACGATCACGAAAGCACCGAAAAAGAATGGAACTGTCAGCCGTTTCAGGCGCGACCAGGCGAAGCTGCCCGCACTTGCCTTGTCCGCAGCGAAACGAACTGCAATACCAGAAATCACAAACAGGAGCGACAGACGCCATGGGTTGAGCAGCATCATGGCAGGCTCAAGGAAGTCGCTTTCATAGGGGCTTTTTACGTGCCATCCCCACGTTACATAATACATGCCCACATGATAAAAAATCAGCAGGCCGAAGGCGATAACCCTGAGCCAGTCCAGGTCGTGCCGCCGGGTGTTTATTGAGTTTGTCATTTTTTCCTCGCGTCGTTTTATTCGGGTTCGCACAGAAAATCATGACACCTCCGAAACGGCCAGATGGCCTGACGCGAACCACCGCACCGGTGGGACGAGCGGCGGCTTTCTTATGCGGCTCAAGGGCCTAGTAGCCGCCGTCCTGGGACGAGCGGCGGCATATTCGGGACAAGACGCTTTGCTTTGCAGTTTCGCGACATGGCCCGCGGCGATATAGTGGCAGGCATGAAAGGGCTTCGGAAATTCTACAATGACTGCCTTCCCAGCTGGAACGAACGCTTCCTGTGGGGCGTGGTCTCGCTGGTCACGCTGGTGATTGTGGCAGTCAATGCCCTGTCGATCCTGACGGACGCAGACCGCCGCGGCGATGAGCTTGACACATACATCCCCTGGATTACCGAAGCTACAAGCGCCGTTTTCATCATTCTGCTGTTTCCTGTCGTCAGCTGGTTTGTGCGTCGGCTGCCGCTTGATGCAGACGGCATGAAGAAAGCCGTGCTCGCGCACTTGGGGCTCAGCATTGCCTTTTCTGCTATTCACGTGGCAGGCATGGTATTCCTCAGGAAACTGATCTTCTGGGGCCTGCTTGGGAAAAACTATAGCTTCCTCGACGTGGTTTGGCGGGATGCCCTTTATGAATACCGCAAGGATGTCGTGACCTATATCCTGTTCGTGTCGCTCATGTATCTCGTACAGGCACTGGTCCGGCGCGAACAAGCCCTGAAGGAAGGCACCAGCCACACGCCGGAAAAGCGCCTCGCCTTCAAATGCGGCAGCGAGCTGATCTGGATAAAGCCGTCAGATTTCCTCTATGCCAAGGCCGCCGGCAATTATGTGGAACTGTATGCAGGCAGCACCATGCATCTTGTGCGCCTGAGCATGGCACGGCTGGAAAGCCAGCTTTCCGAAGCGGGGCTGAATGTCATTCGTGTGCATCGGTCATATGCCGTCAATGCCGAAAGCATCACGTCTGTGAAGCCCAAGTCAGACGGCGACGCCGAGATCAGCCTCCGTGATGGCTCAATCGTGCCGGCCAGCCGACGGTACCGGAGCCAGCTTTCGGCAATCAATCCTTAAGGCCGCGCGCGGCCTTCTTCCTTTTCCACGATTCCAACAATGTCCTTATAGGCAATGGGCCCGACCCTGCCGCTATCAAGGCTGCCCGGATGCCCCATCAAAAGATAGTCATGCAGTTCGCCCTCAAACTTCTTCAGCTTGCGCTTGAAATAGGGGTTCAACCGGTAGGGCTTATCAAACGGCGTCAGCACATGCTCGCCATTGACATACACATAGCCTTTGTCATCGACCGACAGTATATCCCCAGGCATACCCCAGATTTGCTTGATCACCAGATTGACACTCTCGCTTGAAGTGAAGATCACAAAATCCATCCGCTGCATGTCCCGGCAGCCAGGTGGCACCGCCATCACTTTCTGGCCAGGCATCAACTGCCCTTCAAGGGACGTGCCGTGGATCTCTTTTTCAACAGGAGCACAGTCCGCGGGCGGGGCCGCAGCAAGCCATAGTGTCATAAACGCAGCTATCATCGTGGTAATTTTCCTCTCTCACGCCGCATCTTAACGGTTGCACCAAAGAAGAAAACCGCCAAAATCGGGCCAAACAAAGGAAACAAGACATGTTTGATTTCAGGCTCGTTCTCTGCGCCCTATTCCTGATGGCCTGCGGCCAGGGGCTGGCAGCGCAAGACACACCAAGCTTCCCGATACCAGACCCACTTTTTGAGGCCGAAAACGAGGACCTGGCGGCCCTCAGGACCTGGTCGCTGGATAAATGGCTTGCGGTGCGCAAAACCAACCATCCGCTGTATCACAACGCTTTGGGGCCCGCCCGGTTCCGTTCCTATGTGCATATGTGCAGGCGCCACGAACTGAACGTGAATATGCCGATCCTGAATGAGCTGGCGCTCAAGAACCTCAGCGAAATCATCATTGCACACTATGAGGAGACCGAATGGTCCAAGTTTGGCGATATGAGCCCAGAAGACGTCAGGACCTTCATCAGTGACCTGGGCCAGGACATCTACGCCTTCGAATTTGCAACATCCATTGCCGAGCGGCGGGAAACGAAAGAACGAGGGAACATGACCACCCAAGCCTACTGCGCCAGCATCGCAAAAGAAAACCAGGACAATTACATTGCCCTTAGGGCCACCGCCAAACGCCAGTTGGGCCGCTGACGACGCGATTTAGCCATCGAGGCCTGATTTGCCGTACAGATAGTTGATGATGCTGCATTCCGTAAGCGGATGCTCATCTGCCGGGCAATAGTCAGAGAGCCGCTCCAGGCTCTTTTTCATCAGCTTCAGCTTCCTCAGCTTTTCATTGATCTCCTCAAGCTTGGCGCGGGCGCGGGCGTTCACACTGGCGCAATCAGCTTCAGGGTCGTCAGTAAGCGAAAACAGCTCCTTGATCTCATTCAGCGTAAAGCCGAGCGCCTGCGCTTCCTTGATGAAGCGCACACGTTTTTGAGCGTCACCACCATACACCCGATAGCCTGACGGCATCCGGTCCGGCGCCGGTAAAAAACCGCTGCGTTCATAGTAGCGTATGGTTTCTGCGCCGATGCCTGTCGATTTAGCCAATTCCCCGATGGTCATGCCTGCCATGCCGCACTCCTTTTTCTTGAGTCGGCATCAATCATACACCTTAAAGCTTACTACAAGGTCAAGCCCTATTGTTTTCCCCAACCTTGGGCTGGTGCACTCTACCTTGAAAAGGACGGACCAGCCGGGGTGGATTGTGGGGTTAGTGTGGGAGGAGCATCACCCGACACCAGTCAGGAAGACATCCCCCAACTGATCCGTCCTTGCTTGCGAGGCTGCAAGGCATGAAAGACAAGCGGCCCGCAATGCCTGGCCGGGCTGCTTGTCGCTCAATACCTGACACCTTGCCAAATCGCCGCCAATCAATTAAGTGTCTCAAATGACATTTTCGGTCCCTTTATGCCACGTAGGAAGAAAAGATGACTATTGTGAAACCGCGGATAGATATCGTTGCGCTACCCGAAACCACGGGCTCGGTGCTCTACTGTCTGTATGAAATTCTGGATTCCGTAGGCAGCATGTGGACAGCCCTGACAGGAGAGGATACCCATATTGACGGCTTCGATGTCCGCATCGCCTCGCCTATCAAGGGCGTTTTTACCTGTGTTGGAAAAATACCGATCATGCCGGAAGCAGGCCTGGAAGACCTGCCCCCGGGCAGCGTGATCATTGCGCCTGACTTCCTGCTTGGCGATGACTTCCGCGATACCGAGCACTGGCAAGCAAGCGCACGCTGGATTGGCGAACAACACGCCCGGGGCGCCAACATCTGTTCGGTGTGCACTGGCGCGGCGCTTCTCGCGGAAGCAGGGCTTCTGGATGGCCGTGTGGCCACAACCCACTGGGCCGGGGCAGCACTGTTCGAAACAGCATACCCAAACGTCAAGCTGAAGCCTGACCTTATCTTCTCCTGCGCGATGGACGACGAGAGCATTATAACAACAGGTGGTTCCTCGTCCTGGATGGAACTGTGCCTCTATCTGATCAAGCGCTTCTTCGGCTATGAAGCAGCATCCCAAACAGCGAAAATCTACCTGCTTGGCGACAGGGCCGACGGCCAATTGCCTTTCACCGGGCCAGCACCCAAAAGGGAGCATGATGATGCCGTCATCAGTGAATGCCAGTCCTGGATTGCAGACAATTACCATGCACCACAACCAGTGACCCGAATGATTGAAAAGTCCGGTTTGGCCGAACGCACTTTCAAACGCCGCTTCACCAGCGCCACTGGCATGAAGCCTGTGGCCTATGTTCAGACCGTAAGAGTAGAGGAAGCCAAGCAACTGTTGGAAACCACGCTTCAGAGCGTGGAGGAGATCAGCGCGGCTGTCGGGTATGAGGATTCGGCTTTTTTCCGCCGTCTTTTCAAACGGATGGCCGGGGTTTCACCCGCAAAATACCGGCAAAAATACCAAGCCATCCGTAATCTGGGGAAACCTATGGCCCAGTTGGCCTAGGCCCGCCCCGCTGTCGCTTCGCTTGCGCGTGCTGTATTCGCCGGGCTCGGCCCCGCGTAGCTGGATAACACATCGAAGCCCGCGATCATCTTCGGGACCTCAAGCGACGCGCCGTCATAGAAACCCGCCTCAGGAATGATCTCTTTCGGGTTCCGGAAGGTGCCGAACAGCATGTCGATCAGCGGCACGTCGCAATAATTATATTTGTGCACGCCACGCGCATGATGCACTGAATGAGATTCCGGCCGCACGATGATATATCCCATCCAGTGAGGCGTCTTGATATTCATGTGCTGCCACGCTGTCAGGAACAGGAGCGTGAGGTTCACGACCAGTCCTGCCTCACCGCCGATACCCACAATGCCGACCAGCGCCAGGCTGCCAAAGAATGTGAAACCCACCATGTCCTGCGGGCTGAAATAGAAGGCACCCCAGATATCAAACCGCTCTGCTGAATGGTGCATCTGGTGGAAAGCGCGCCACAGGAAATTGGAGGTGTGCATGCTGCGGTGCCAGCTGTATCCAACCAGTTCCGCAACCAGAAAACCGATTAACGCCTGCTGCCAGACCGGCAGAGTTGTCAGGTCGAAGAGCCGGTGACTTGCCAGCACATCATCCCAAAGAAAAGGGGCAAATGTACCGACGGCCAGATACAGTATGAACCCGATGGCGCCACGAGTACGCCAAAAAGGCGACGCCGCATAGTGTTGACGGGGCCGAACCATCTCGACCACCGCCAGGAGGGCAAAGGTGCCCAAAATTATTAGTTCCAACATATTTGTCCTTTCGCTGTCTTTACTAGAAACAGCGGGACAATGCCGGAAAGACCTTCAACCGCGAAGTGTCCAAAATGTCACTTTCGGGTCAAATATGCCAATAATACTCAGCTCCCCTGAGGGAATGTACGGGTAGACAGGATCTTGGTTGCTAACGCAATCGCCGTGCCGCCCCTAGTCCGCCGCGACTTCAAAATCTCCGCGCATCACCGGATAGCCCATATTCATCCATCCGAAAATGCCCTCATAGAGCACAGCTGTGTTTTCATACCCACGGCGCCTAAGCTTGTTGACCACATGGTCGGCGGCAGCCCGCGGGCAGGAACAATAAGCCACAATCTGCACGTCTTTCGGCAGTTGGTCGGCCAGCTCATCGAAGTTGGTATAATAGGGGATGGGGATGGAGCCTTCCAGATGCACTCGCTGCCACACGGACGTAACCCGTGTATCCAAAAGCACCATGCGCTTCTTGCCCTGCATTGCTGCAAGCAGGTCTGTGGCGGAAACATACCGCCCCTCTGTCAGGTCAAAATCCGGGTCTTCACCATCCGGGTTGATGACATATTCATCTGGCGCGGGCATCGCCTTGAGCACAGGTTTCTGCATGCTCCAACCGCTGGCACGACTGCGCAGAAAGGCGGTGACATTATCAATATCCGCGTCGGACAGGGTTTCACCCCAGGCAGGCATTGGGGTGCCATTGCGGCCATAGCGGATGGCATATCGGATAAACTCGTCTGTATTGTGCGCCAGCGCAGACTGGTTCCCAAGCGCCGGGGCATTCACGCCCTCGCCGTTCACACCGTGGCAGCTGGCACAGTTTTCTTGATACACCACTTTGCCGCGCCGGATGTCGCCGTGCACAGGGTTGGTTGAAAGCTTCACGCGGTCGACGCCGGATTCCCAAAAAAGCCAATATGTCAGATCCCATGTTTCATCCAGCGTCAGCGGACCGCCAACCTCATCAAGGTAACCGCCCATGGCGGTGCCTTCGCGCCCATATGAAAGCGGCCTAAGGACCGCGTGCGGCACGCCTGACTGGAACAGGCTTTCACTTCTTAGGGAGGGCGCATGGTCGTTGGCATAGCCTTCGCGGTTCGCCCCGTGGCAAAGGGCGCAGTATCGTTGATAATTAGCAGCGGCCCGCTCGCTCAGCTCTGTTGTCAGCTTACGCGGAGGTGGGATCGTTTCATGGTCCTGTGCGTAAGATGACGGGTCCCAAAAGGACAGCAACAGGGCAAGCCCCAAAGATTTCACTACCATCATTCGTGCAATAGACGCCATCCAGCGCTTCCTTCTCAAAATGCCATTAAAGTTATCTGGACATAATTATCTGGGCCGATTGGGCAATTGTGCCAATTCTAATATACATCCACATAGAAGAAGGGCTGAACGTCGGTCAATGGCACTTGCGCTAACCTGTGCCTATTCGGAGGCAAATAGTTGGCAATCCAACCCAAGTCTGCCTTACCCATCTCTATTAAGGCTACGGCCATAACTCCGCCCTGTATCTCACCTGCCCGAAGGACACTAGCGCTTCCCCCTGAACGCTGTCCTCTGATATACTGACGCTTCAGTTGCACCGGAGCTCCTATGAAAAAGACATCACTGACATGGACCATAGCCATCCTTCTGGGTGCTGCCGCTGTCATGCTATTCTTGAAGGGACAATCCGGAAATATCATCGCCCCGACCAAACAGCCTCAGAACATAAAGCCCCTGCCCTTTGAGGTTGCGGAAGGCGGTGTTCAGATTTATGGGACCGCCTGGGGAATGACGCTGTCGGAGGATGGGTCGGGTTTTTACAACGAGCTGATCAGGCTGTTCCTGGACGGTTTGGAAACACCGGTACAGTATGACATCCTGCCCTACAGGCGTGCCAAGGCCTTGTTTTACCGGAACACTGAAAGTTGCCTCTATCCCAGCAACATCGACCTCCTGATGGATGGTGGTGAAATTTCTTCCGCCGATGGCTTGATCGATACCAGAGGAATACTCAACGTAAAGGTCTATGTTTTCTCCCCGCCAGGAACCGCCCCACCGGCCAGTGCTCACGACGTCGATCACCGATCCGTCGCCTATGCCATGGGATCACGGGTGCCCTTTTTCCTTCGCGGCGCCAATGCGGACTTCATCGCGGTCGCCAACGAAAGTGACAAAGCGAGGATGCTGTTGTCAGGCAGGGTTGACCTGATGACAGCTGCAATGCCCGATGCCAAGTTTGTGTTTGAGGCCATGCAGAAACCCCTGCCCCCGTTCAACCCGGAGTATGAGCTGAACAATACGCTGGCACGCGTCACCTGCCACGACACACCCAAAAACAGGGCCTTTTTGGCAGCCTTTAACACCCACGCCATGGCTGTCCTTGAGGGCGGCAAGGCACACGCCCTGATGCTGGAAAACCGCCTTGATGCAGCAAGCTACCTGCCGCAGCCAAAACCTTAAACCATTGCCTGCCAAGCCCTGTTGGCCTATCATGAATATTGGGGTCGCAACTGGACCGTTTATGATTGTAACGAGACTTATCTCAGCATTCCTTTTCCTTACCCTAACGGTAGACGTATCGGCACAGCAGGCCGATGACGCCCAAAAAAAGGCAGGGAAAATCTATGCCACTGCCTGGGGCATGACGCTCGCTGAAGATGGTACAGGTTTCTATAATGATCTGGCGCACCTGGTTCTGGATGAAATTGCCCGCACCCCGCGCTACGACATCGTGCCTTACCGCCGCGCGAACCGGATATTTGCCCAGGACAAAACGGGTTGCCACTATCCCAGCACATTGAACTATATGGCCGCCACCGGAATCGTCGATGATACGTCCGGACTCGTGGAAAGTTATTTCATGCTCCGCAGCGTGGCCCATATTTTTTCCCGGTATGACACGCCAGCGGTTTCTCAAAAAGCAGATGTGACAGACAGGGTGATCGCCTACCCAATGGGGGCGGAAGTCCCACGCCTGCTGGACGGTTTTGGCGCATCCTTCATTCCGGTCAATGACGAGAAAGGCAAAGCCGAGCTTCTGATCAGCGGCAGAGTTGAGTTGATGATCGCCTATATGCCGGATGTGCTTTTTGTCTTCCGCGAACTTGGCAAGCCGATGCCACCCTACAATCCGTCTTTCACTATCAATGACGACAACATTGCCATTGTTTGCCACCGCACAGTGGAAAACGAGGACATGATTGCCCGCATCAATGCCCGCATCAAAACACTGAGAGACAGTGGCGAACTGGCCGCTTTCCTTTCAGCCCGAGGCATTGACCCGACCTATTATCTGGGCCCGCTGGAGCGCAAGACGCTGGGGCATTAATGGGTTTCTCCGGAACCGGTCCTGCGCTTCAGCACAAGAGCAGCTGTAAGCCGCCTATGCGAATATTTCCTTGATCCCGCTGCTGCTTGCCTTCACAGACGGCAGGTTGCGGTACCAAGCCGCAATCAAGCTGGGGGTAACAATCACATTCAGGTAAAGCGCTACAATCGCCCCGATCAAGGCCACGAGCCCCATGATGGCAGAAAGGTCGTCGCTACCTGTCATGACCTGCCACTCGATGCTTCCAAGTGCTGTGTACAACAGTTCAGACCCGATCAGAAAACCCGCGAGCAAGATCACCAGCGTGAGTGAAACTCTGGTGGGCATTTCGCGCCAATCTGGACTGGCCAACCCATCTGCCCGGCGCGCCAGGCGCCTTAAAAACCAAAAAAGTGCAATGACAGAAAGCGACACGTCAAAGAGGCTTTGAGGCACCATCATAATGATATATTCGCGCGTCAAATCCCCGTCAGGCATCCAGGTGGATACGAACGCACTTGGCATTGCCATCAGCATAAACACCGGCACCCCGGCGCGCACCATCAGGCCATTAGGTATCTTCCCGGCCCGGCTATTCCCGGCCAGCATTTTTCCCACTAGAACCATATATGCGAGATAGTTGAGCAGCCACCCCAACCAATTGAAAAGAAAGATATCAAACCGCCAGCCGGGTTCGGGCTGAACCTCAAAAATCGGAACGCCAAACAATTGAAGCACGCCGCCGATGGCCAAAAGGGAGAAGACCATCACAAAACAGACGATGACAGCCCGACTCCACACACGAGCAAACAGTCGCCCGGCGTCGCGCAGTATCAGTGAAACCATGCCTTCTGCATTGGCCTTACCACTATGTCCTGTCATTCCAGTTTCCCTCTCCCGTATATCACCGCACGTTACTATCACGCCCACGCTTTTGCGATCATGAAATCAAAGCGATACAGGATGTCAATTCGTGTTAACAAAACACTCATTATGCTGTAGAGGGATAAATACAAGCCTGCGCTAAAGAATGCAGGTAAAGATGTAGACTGTAGGGGTGGCGGTGAAAAAGACAGTTTTGAGGGAAGCGCCTTGGTTTGGGCAGGTATCCGCCTTCGCGATTGATGCAGTTATCGGGTTCATTGGTGTATTTGGCCTGTTCAAACTGGTTTTTGACCGCAAGCCCGATGTCTTGACCGGCTTTGACTTCACCATGATTGTGGCGCTTAATGCCCTTCTGTTTGCCTTGCCGGCACTGATGATGCATGGAAGCACAATCGGTGCCCGCCTGTTGGGCTACCGTGTCACGAAAGGCGGCGCAGCCCCTGTCAGCTGGGCCTCCCTGGCCAGGGGCCTGTATTTCTTTCCCTTCGGGGTTATCATTATCAGCTTCCACCTGCCGCTGAAATTGTTCCTGCAGGATCACGCGCCCTTCGACCCCATTTTTGGCCTGCGCCTCAAGATGAAGAAGACCGTGGATCACCCCATTCAGGCGCCGTCATCTGAACCCAAAGAGGGGAAAAAAGCGGATGAGCAGGAAATGATATTTGGCACACGCCAGGCCGAAATTGGCGACGCCCGCCACGACCTGGAGAAGGCCCTGGGCATCAAGCTGGTGGAGAAAGAAAGCAGCTTCTGGGGAACCTATTTTGCCTGCAATGCTTACGGCAGCAGCCAGATGATGCTACTTCCGAATGATGTAGGCCTTCCAGACAATACGGACCCCAACATCGCAAAGAAAGCAGACGACTTTCGCGCCATTTTCCATGTAAATGCGAAGGGTTCGAAATCAACCTTGATCGGCGACTTGATGGCCGCCACGGAATTTCAGCGCATCTCGTGATCTATCCTTCGCCAAGATAGAAAGCAGCCGAAAAGAACAGGGCGGTCAAAAGCGCCCACAGAATGGTCGATATAGTTAGTTTCTCGCGTCGCGTGCCTGTCCCGTCCGACATAAGTCATCCCCCAAAACCAGTTCTCGACAAGAAATAACCATAGGCGTTCCCGCCTGCCTTGGGAACAAAAAACAATTAAAAGTTTATTTTATACTGGTAAAATAGTAGCCGCCCCGACGGCAATCAACTTTTGTTTTCCGTCACTTACCGCGAAAACGCGGCTCTCGACAGCCACCAGCCTCTTGTTGACTTTTACAACCTCACCCCGCGCCATAAACTCATCACCAATTCCCGGGGCAAGCAATTTGACGCTATAGTCGGCAGTCACAACATCGCCCACAACGCTCGCGGCAGCAGCAGCCGAGACATTGTCTGACAGGAAACCGATGATCCCGCCATGGACAAAGCCATGATGCTGCGTCAGGTCTTTCCGAAAAGGCATCCGTACTTCGCACACGCCCTCCTCGCACGTCAGAACTTCACACCCGGTCCAGCGCGTGAAGGGTGAAACCTGCACGATAGCTCGCATCGTTTCCGTTGTCGCAACGGTGCGTTCAGCTACCATCTCTACCGCTTCTCTGGCTCCATGCTGGTATCCGGCTTCGCTGCCAACTGCTTCCTGTGTCATTTTTCCATCCTCGATAATTGTTGATTATATAGACTGATCTGTATAACTTTTAACCAAAGTCAAGCCCAAGAGTCAAATTTCGGGAATTTTCCATGAGCAACGCCATAGCCGAAAAGCCAGAATCCAAGCGAAAAAAGACTGCTCAAAACCGCTCAAAGCATGAGGCTGCCCTTATTCATGCTGCGGCTGTATTGTTCCGCAAGCAGGGCTATGCCGCCACCGGAACAGCAGAAATATTGAAACGGTCCGGCGCGCCGCGTGGATCGCTTTATTATTATTTCCCGGAAGGCAAGGAGGCCATTGGCGCCGCGGCCCTTGAGGCCGCCAGCAAGGTTGCCACACGCACTTTCCGCGAACTGGCAGGTTCGGCCGAAAGTCCGGCCGATTTCGTGCAGGCTTATGCG
This sequence comes from Kordiimonas lipolytica, assembly GCF_001550065.1. The sequence goes on along the minus strand of NZ_LRUB01000017.1, from coordinate 378,014 downwards.
GCGCTGCTGTCTCAGTGGATGGAAAAGTCTGGCTTCACTGACGGCTGCCCGGTCGCAACGACAGTTCTTGAGACAGTACCTACTTCCGATATCATCACCCCGGTTGCAAAAGCGTCTTTCGGGCACTGGCAACAAGCCATAACAGATATGCTGTTAAGCCATGACTGGCCTCGTGCCAGGGTCCGGGCGACAGCCACATTGATTCTGTCCGCGTTTGAAGGGGCGCTCATTAGCGCGCGCGTGGAAAGGTCGTCCCGCCCTATTCTGGACGCAGCCGACGAACTGTCTATTCTATTGAAGGTGTAGGCCCGAACACGCGCGAAGGGTCAATCAACCAATTGATCGTCCGTCTCGGACGGCTTCGCCCAAACCCAGCGGGCAAAGCTAAGCACAACAAAGAAGAAAACGATGCCAACAGGCGCGGCATCAACCATCAGGAAAATGGTACAAGCAACAAACAGCAGCAACAAAACCAGCTTGGCAAAGGTTTCGGCCGCCGTATCTGCGATATCAAAAAACTTGTCGCGCATTCCCCACTCCCGATTGTCATTTTAGCCCATTCGACGGTGAGGCAAAGATTTGGTGAAGTGGAATCTGCTTTCCCAAGCTCACTCCACAACTGACTGCTGCAAATCGGCCACAGGACTCTGGCTGAACCTAAAAAAAAGCCCCTTCGCGGAAGCGAGGGGGCTGAGGATTGGCGCCGGTTTAAGGGGAGGATGCCGACGCCAGGGGATTCCTGATGGCCAAAGGGGAGGCCGGGGGAGGAATCAGGGGCTAAAGAAACTCAATCAATGCACTCAGTGATGCCAGCAAGGCAGGCATCTAGTGATGACCCATCTGGCTTGCGCTTTGGCGCCAACCGGCGACAACCACAACTTCACCAAGGCTGTCGAACGCGTCGGCGTCCAGCTCCAGCAGGGTGGAAGCACCGCCACGAATGCTTGGAAACTCGGCGGTATAGACACGCTGGTGAGTGAGGCCAGACCCGATGATCGCGCCCTTAGCACCCTTCTTCAGGTCGAACTGCTCAACATCCCGCGGCAGCATTACGTCATGAAATTTTTCCATCGTCTGTCTCCGTTAATTATCATTATCCTGGGCATGCGTGAGGTCATGCAAATCGACCTCCAACGTCACCCCAAGCGCCGCCATGCGGCTCATCTGTTCAGGGCTCAGGGTCAGAACCGGCACCCGGTGGTAAGCATAGGCCGCGACAAACACATGCGCGCCTTCCGCCCACTTCTGCACTTCATCTTCCTTGCCTTCCAGGCGGTCGAGAAGCGCGTCAATCTGGTCCGCGAGCGTTGTGTTGGCAGCAGGGAGGCCACTGTCGAGCCGCCAGATATTATGGCTATTGAGCGCCTGGTGCGTAAGCACGCTATGGTGTTCGCCTTCCGGCGCCTCAGGCTCGCCCTTGCGCGTGACAAGACTTGGAAAGACGCCCAAGGATTTTGTCACCGCGTCGGGTGAACTTTCCTGTGTATCAATCTCCAGGCTCACGCTGATCTCGAAATCAGGGTGGTCTACGGTCATGTCATACGCTGCACTGGTCATCTTAAGCTGCCTTGTAAAAACGTCGTTTCGGGGAATAGGAGAGCACATCGCGCTCGCCATGCTTAAAGAGCATGAACAGGTCATCCCCGGCGTCATAGCCGTAAAAGTCCGGGTCTACATGCAGACGGAACCCACCTGTAAAGGTGAACACAAAACAGTCGTCTGCCTTGTCATGCTCAATCTCAGTAAGGCTTTCGCCTTCCAGTTTCGACAGGATGTGACTGGCCCGCGCGGTATCGCTTTCACGCCGCCACAGAATCCGTGCATCATCCAGATACAGGTCCCAGTCACAGCTGTAGATCCACAGATGCCACTGCCACTGGGCATCGCCCGTGACCGCATCCGCTTCGCACGGATCGCCCAAATCGAGCGTAATAAAGCCGCCAAAGCCCCGCCGTGCGCGAGCAATCTTCAGCGGCTGACCCTCTCGGAACTCGTTAAACCGCTCTTCGCCCGTCTCGCCGGGCCGTATGTTAACAATTGCTGTCATGTCTCTGTCTCACCATTTTGCCCATGCATATCCCGGGCCATGTTTCTTTCAATTTATGGACCCCGAGGATTGGCAAAGGTCGCTTACCGCACCCCGGGGGTTCATTTCTTGTCCTCGCAAATTCAACTCTAAACGTGCCGTACTCGGGTCTTTCTATCGTCTGCTTCAATCAGGCTCCGTCAGGGTTGATTGCGGGCTTCAAAGTCGGTGGCTCAACAAAAAACCCCTCCGGAGCGATGCTTCGGAGGGGTTTGGAACCTTTTCAACTTTTCAGCCCTGGTGGCTTAAAGTTCTCTCCCCTCCGGAATGCATGCAAGACGGACGCAAATAAACTGCGCGCCTTTCACTGCATACATCTGTTTCCAAAGGGTGGTCATGTTCCTAAAATCCTAAATACTCGAGGCCCCTCCTATTGAGGCCATCCGATATTTGCATCACTAACCGAAGCGCCACGCAATTGTCAACAAGGAAAAGATTAAAAAGTGAAATTTTATTTCAAGGCGCGGAAATAAAAGGACAAAACCGGGACCTAAGGCTGCACTTTCGCAAGTTATTATGGTCATTCATCCCTAGAGATTTTGACAGGATTCCGAAGCTCGCCCATTCGGTCAACCCGCACATGGACTATATCCCCGGACTTCAAGTACCGCCCCAGCTTTTGCTCTTCACGGATGTACCGGTCTACGACCCATTGCTGCATCGGGCGGTCCCATCCACCTAGGGCATAGTCCAGAAAACCACGCACCTTGTGCATGGTGCGAATACCTTCAAACACGGTACCCGCGGGCGTACCTGACATGATCATGGCACGCGCCGGCACCCTGCCGTTGCGGGTCGGCAGACCGACCCGGGAGCCACGGAAAACCCACTGGCGGTCTTTTCGAGCTTCAGTTTCCCGGAGAATTTCAGGAAGACCCCAGACCATGCGTGACACAGGTGCCGACTGCCGGATTTCCCCATTTACCGATAGCTCGAGCGTCAAGGACTGGGCAAAACCTTCAGCATCCAGCGGGATGACAAACAGGTTTCCCACCGGCAAGTAGCCGGGAGCACTTTTGCCTGTTGTGAGGCCTTGGCCGGACTCAATGTCAAACGCATCAATATGTCGCAGAAGCAATGCCCTGTCGGTCACATCGTTGCACAGGATCAACCCTATCTCGCGCGATGTGCGCACCGGTGGGAAATCCCGCAAGGGCACAAAGCAAAGTTCTGCCTCATAGTCCAGCAGCCCATCCCCCGATGGAATCGGCGCTGTCCAATGCGTCGGCTGGACCTGTTTGGGAAAAAGGAACGGCCCGTCCTCCACTTCAGCGTCATCAGCATGAGCCGGAAAATTCGCGCCTGCAGCGATGTGGCTGCCGCCGAGTCCAACCGGCATCCCAAGACTTGTGATCGGCAGGGTCACGGCCGCGCTGTCAGGTATCACCTCCAAGGCGGCGAGAATAGCGTCACGCCCAAGTTCATTATAGAGAATGATCGGATCAAACACCGGCCGACCAAGCGCCTGAGATACATCGATTCCAGTTATTGTTTCGTTTTCGTAACGAATAACCAGCAATAGCTTTTGCGGAATCCCATTCTCATAAGAACGAGCAAATGTCAGGGCCTCTTCGCGTGGAGCAATCTCAATTTTCTGCGCCCCTGAAGCAGGTGCCACAGCAAACAGAAAAACACCCAAAAACAGCAGTAAACGTACCATCCTCAATCCTTCCTTGCTGCATCATTCTACCCCCCTGCCCATACATCAGGCAATCGACCAGCATTTGCCAAGGAGATAAGTTAGACGGTATGCTGGTAGCGCGCTGGGGGGCGCATGTGGGAAGCAATAACTTATGGTCCTCGCACTGGCACGCCGCGCCTTTGGTGCAGCAGTATACGGATTGTTCTTTTCAGTAGCACCATCGCTCTGTGCCGCTGAGGACTCCGTGCATGTTATGGCCACCGATTGGGGCCTGACATTGAAATCCAATGGTACCGGCTTCTATAACGATCTTGCCAAACTGGTCTTGCCAACAAGCCTTGGCTCGATTGACTATGAAATCCTGCCTTATAAGCGAGCAAAACGTGCATTCCTTGCCAAGCAGGCAGACTGCCTCTATCCAAACAGCCTCGGTTATCTGGTCAGCACAGGCACGATTAAAAAGCCAGACCAATTCGTTGGCAGCCGCAGCGTGGTGGCGGCACAGTCCCGCATTTTCAGCCCACATGGCACCCACCCACCGGCCCGGCTCGAAGACCTCAAAGGGTTGACAGTTGCTTTTGCGCTGGGGTCGGATGCACCCAAGCTTCTCAAAGGCTCTGGGGCCAACTTTGTCGCCGTGTCGGACGAAGTTGGCAAAGCGCGTATGCTTCTGGAAGGCCGGACAGATTTACTGGTAGCGGTTTTGCCGGACGCCAAGTTTGTATTTGACAGCTTGGGCACGGGCCTGCCGCCCTTTGACCCGAGGTTCTCGATTGATTCAACTGAAATCGGCTTGGTCTGCTATCGGTCTGAAACCAATGAGGCATTCATAGAAAGCTTCAACAGCCATCTTGAGGAATTGATCAAGGACGGTAGGCTTCAGGCCTTTCTGACATCCCAAGGCTTGACCCCGGCAGCCCACATGCCGCGTCAAGAATAGATGACAGTAACATTGCGACCATCGCGCTTGAGGGCCCGACAAAGCCGCCCGACTAAGGCCGAATGGCAGCGATAGGCAAGCATCGGCGGTATGGGGCTCATGTCCGGCCCGCTTTTCTTGAAATCAAGTGCATTTCTGAAGAGCTTGAGGGTAACTACATCTTTCGCTTGAGCGTGCTCAAGCGCGCCTGCCAGGCGGCGCTCAACCTCGCGCTCCAGATCCGCCAACAGGCCGCCTTCTCGCTCAGGCACGGCCTCGCGCCCTTGCTCCCATGCTTTCACCTGTGCTTCCGTAGCCAGTGTTAGCATGGAGATATCGCGCTCCGACAAGCCAAGCCCTTCGCGCAGGCATCTGAATTCGGCAGGGGTCATAGCTACACTCTCTGTTTCATGCCTACAGGCTTGCGCCAATCGCCACCAAATACAAGCCTATTGATTCGTCCAGCAAGCCGTGGGTCAGTGTAGAAAGCCGAAAGCCCCACCTATCCTTATGGCCTGTCGGAAGAGCAATTATTCATGTAGATGACACAGATTTCAGGCCATCGGTTCCAGAAAAACTATCTGGGCTGGTGCGACCAATCTATCCAACGAATCAAGAGCCATTACTCCGGTTAAACACCCGCCGAAACCCGCAGACGCCCTCAGGCTTTGCGCATTCTTGATCTTTACTGCTATAGTCACCAGTGAAGGAACCGATCAACCTTTCATCAAGGACTGCTGGATGCGTCACATTCCCCTGTTATTAGTCTTTGTTTTCCTTCTGACAATTGTCACGCGCCCCAGCAAGGCTCATCATCCAGAACTTAAAATTCCCCATATTTTCGCCACCGGCTGGGGTATCACACTCGATGCTGACGGCAGCGGTTTCTATAATGACTATGCCCGCTTCACTCTTGGCTCTGACCTGGCACAGGAGAACTATCTGGTGGCTCCCTATAAACGCGCCATGCGGAGCTTCAAGCGCGACAGGACAAGCTGCATCTACCCGAAAAGCATTGATACGCTCATGCGGACAGGCGATTGGAGCGAGGGCGAAAGCTATATCGAAAGCAGCGCCATGCTTAGGTCGCCCATGCGGATATTCTCCCGGGATGCAACCTCTATCATCCACAGTCAGGCAGACCTGCGAGGCAAGAAACTGGCGTATGCCCTTGGTGCAAAAGTCCCGAATTCAATGGGTGATATCGGCGTTGAATATGTGCCGATCGCAGATGAGGTCGACAAGGCCAAAATCCTGGAAACAGGAACTGTTGATGCCATGATCGCCAATATGCCGGACGCCTACTTCGTGTTTAAAAGCCTGGGCCAGGAGCTTCCGCCTCATGACCCAAATTATGACCCCATTCCAGTGCCCAGCATCCGTATCGTTTGCCATGACACCGCCAACAACAAGGCATTCATCAAAGAGTTCAATCACAGACTGGAAGAATTGGCCGCATCCGGTGAAATGGCAGACTATCTGAAAAAACTTGGGCTATCCCCGATAGTCTATATGCCCTGAAGCTCTTCCCTGCATACACCCCGCCCGCGGCCTATAGGGCACGCCCGGCAAGCCGGTTTCGTAGCCGCCTGATCAAACGGCCGTCCAACACCATCAGACCAACGCCAATCAGCACCAGCCCTGCAGCGTGACCGGCTTCCAGCCGCTCCCCCAGAAACAGCACGCCAAATGTGGTTGCTACAACCGGTATGGTGAGCGTCACCAGGGACGCGCTGGTCGCGCCTGCTTCGGCGATCAGACGGAAATACAGAAGATAAGCAAGCGCGGTAGACAGGAGCGACAGTGACAGCAGTGCAGCCCAAACCTTTGCTTCAGGCAGCGGCAACAGGTATGGCGCATCTATGACAAGAACGGCAGGAACCAGCATGATGGCCGCCATCGTCACCTGCCCAAAAGCCATCTGGACAGGCTGCAATCCAAGCCCGACAAACCGCCTTCCCGCGACCACCGCAAAGGCATAGGAGAGTGACCCCGCAAGAACCGACAACTGCCCCATCAATTCACCGGACATGCCGGCAAGACTGCCCGGCCCAATAATGGACACGACCCCCATAAAGCCGATCAGAACACCTGAAAAGCGCCGCATTGTCAGTCGTTCATCATGAATAAAGAAGTGCGCAACGAAAACAGTGAACAGGGGCATCGTGGCATTCAGGATGGAGGCAAGGCTGGATGCAATCTGGGTCTGCCCCCAGGCTATAAGGGAAAATGGCATAATGTTATTCAGAAGTCCCATCACGGCCAACGCGCCCCAGACCCTCCATCTGTCCGCGTGCCCGGCGCCAGGAAGCGGCACACGGGTTACCTTCATAAACAGGAATAGTCCAAATGCGGCAAATGAGACCCTGATGGCCACCACAGTCAGTGGCGGCAACGCTCCGACTGCGACCTCAATGGCCATGAAGGATGCACCCCAAAGGATGGAAAGCATTGCCAGCAGGCCCCACTGGCGCGGGCCCATCTGCAAACTTGGCTGTGTCACGATGTTTTCCTTTTGAGCACCTATGCCTTGATCACCTCGCAACATAGTGTGCCGCGCAGCTTTCTGCACGCCAATTTCGGACGTTTCAACGAAATGTAGAACTGTCAGAGACTAGTCGACCTGATCGTAATCGAGATCCGCCAGAATGTGCGTCACCCTTCCCTCTTCACCAAAAGGCAGAACAATAGACTCGCCAAACACCGACATGCCGTTTTTCGAGACAAAGTTGCCAGCCGTACGCACCGGCCGCCGCAGAAGCGCCACGTGATCCAGAATACGGCGGGAGCGTTCAGCACGGTTATGATCGGTGAATTCGCTGACCAATTTCCCGGTCATTTCCGCACCAAAGAGGACGCTGAGAGCCGTCCCGAATACGCGGTAGCGGTAATCCGGCACGCCATCTTCCTGGGGCTCTACCTCCACCAGAAATATATTGGGCAGGTGGCGTGGAAGTGCTGCAGGGCTGAATGAATCTCGGGGCGGCATCTTGCCCTTTTCCGGGCGCAGCGAAATATAGTGATCAAACATCTCTCGAAGCTGTGCACTACGTATACCAGCGCGCATGGAATCCTCGCCGACCAATAGCTGCATATCGGCATTTGCGGATGGTAGTTCGTCTAGTTCTCCAGCGATGCTTGACGCTTCAAATGATGACCCTAAAGTGCCGTCTCCTGCATTTCCAGGAACCATGTAAATACCCCTCGAACAACGATTACGCCCCAAGGTCACCTTATGGGTGAATTCCTTTCGCAATTGTAAATTCGTACAAAATTAGTTGGAATATTATCGGGCAGTATTGTGCTCTTCTCTTGATGCCCAGTGAAGGCAGGATGAGAGTGGCGACAAAAGTCAAAAATGGTTGAAACGATTTGTCGCGAGCCGGGCTCAACTCACCGCAAAAGAGCATCCAAATCAAGGCCTTGACTGTAGGCTGAAGCCGAACAATATAACATATTAATCCTGCGCAGCCCTGCCGTGGGTTAACTCTGGGGAATTCTGGAATGCCAACCAAGGCCACACGACAGGCCTGCGGTTCCATTATATTCGGGATCGTACTTGCTTCTTCTTTCGCGTCAGCAGCAGCGTCTGATGCGGCGGTAGGGGCCAGTGCATCAGTGGTTATTGACGTCGATCATCAGTCTTTTGATGCCGAGTTCTTCGAGCAATATACCCCTCAAACAGCCCTGGACATGATCAACCGGCTGCCTGGCTTCGTTTTCGACAGCGGCTCCAGTGCACGAGGCTTCGGCGGCACCGCTGGCAATGTATTGATCGACGGCACTCGCCCCACATCGAAGTCCGGTGGACTAAGTGAAGCCCTCTCACGGATACCCGCGGGACAGGTTTCCCATATCGAAGTGCAGCGCGGCGCCATTGGCGCTGGCGAAGCGGCAGGCCAAAGCATGGTGGCGAATGTGGTACGGCTGAAGAATGTCAGCACCGGCACTTGGTCCGTTGACATCCGCAAGGTAGGACCGGACCGGATCATGCCATCTGCAGGTGCCTCCTTTTCGACCCAACTGGCTGGCTGGGATACATCATTCCAGCTGGAAAGCTTCATGATCAATGAATCTCGCGACGCGGTTATTACTGCGCGTGATGCCGAAGGGACCAAGACAAGACTGCAAACCGAAGTGCGGGACGAACGCAACCGTGATGCCTCGCTGTCATTTGATGCAGGGCGTGACGTCTTTGGCGGCAGGCTTCAACTGAACGGTCGATTTGGTTTTGACAGCTGGTACGGCGACACAGAGCGCCTTGGCCGCGGCACAGGAGAACCAACAGACCCGGTCGCCGACCGTTTTTTCGATGACCACGACTTTGAAGAGTATTCAGGAGAATTCGGCGCCGACTGGTCCCGCACTTTCGAAAGCGGTTGGAAATGGCGGCTTATTGGCCTGACCACCATAGCGGACTGGACGGCACGCGACCTGATCACCAACGAAATGCCTGAAGCAACTTTGCTGGACACGACGCATTTCACGGCAAAAGAAAAAAACACGGAAACCATTTTCCGAACAACGCTTGGTAAAAATGGTGGCGCAATGGTGCAGCCTGAGTTCGGAATAGAAGGCGCCTTCAACACCCTGAATGCCAGCCTTGATATTGTGAAGACAGACGGAACCGGGGCTGAGCTTTTTGCCCTGCCCGCCAAGCCCGTGCGCGTGGAAGAAAAGCGTGCAGAAGCTTTTACCAATCTTGTGTGGAAGTTGAACGACACACTAACAATGGACGGAGGCATTAAAGCCGAAATCAGCCAAATTTCCACAAGCGGCGCAACTGACCAGGCACAGACTTTCAAGTTCCTGAAGCCTTCCGTTGGCATCACCTATACGGTCACACCTGATCTGCAGGTCGGGCTTTCCGCTGAACGCAGTGTCGGTCAACTGGATTTTGGAGATTTTGCTGCAAGCGCAGACGCATCCGATGACCGCGTGTTCGCGGGCAACCCAAACCTGAGGCCAGACCGCACTGACCGGCTGCAGGGCACATTCAACTACCAATTTGGCGAACGTGGCGCACTATCTGTCGAACTATTCTATGAATGGAAAGATGATGTACTGGAGCGCATCATCCTGCCTTCAGGCAGACAGGGCCGTGCCAATGTAGGAAGCGCCAGGCGCTGGGGCCTGGAAGCCCAGGCTAGCATCCCTACCGACCAAGTTCTGAAAGGCGGCCTGATTGAAGTGGAGCTTGATGCGAAAGACAGTAGCTTCCTGGACCCGCTCACTGGCCAAAAACGGCGCCTGCATAACTTCGTTCCGCTCGAATATGTCGTTGAGTTCCGTCATGACATACCGGACACCGAATGGTCCTGGGGCGTTGATTATAACAGCCGCTTCAATTGGCATGGCTTTTTCGTCAATGAGTTTGAAGACTTTGAAGGCGCCAGTCGCTGGGGTGGCTTTATTGAGACCACCGCCGTCAAAGGCGTCAGAATTACCCTGCGAGCCTGGAGCATCGGCGGGGTCGGCAGGGACCGAATTCGCTATCTCTACAGCCCAACCCGTGGCGACACATTCATCGGCACTGAAATCTCGGAGCGTGTCCGCGACCAGGGCTTCCGCATCTCTTTTTCGGGTCAGTTCTAACACCGCCAAAAAATTAAAGCCCGTGCGCCTAATGGGGGCTGACGCACGGGCAATCCCGGAGCTTCAGGGGGGGGAGGTAGGGGATCGCCCCGGGCCCATCAGAAATGGGGCTGAAAACCAAAATTATAAGCCCTCCCCCGATCACATTTTCTTGAACCAGGCCAGCCGGCCAAAGGTGGCGTGCGCGCCCGGCACTAAAATGCTGTTAATTTGATTTAAACTAATGTTACCTATTCTCTCCTACAGAGGACAGACAACCATCCGATTTTCGGTGTGAAAGGCCTGCCCGACAGTTTTGCGTTTTACTGCTTTAGCTCTTTCCGCAAGGAGAACGCGCAATGTCGCCGACGTCCCCCCGAAACATGCTCGCCCTGGGCCTGTTTGCGCTTATTTGCTGCGCCAATTCACCATCTGTTTCCGCACAAGATTATGATCTCGCCACTTGGGGCGAACGGGTTTATGACGCCTTCGCCTCCAAGCAACGCTACCCCAAGCGTGCCCTGGACGCCAAGCTGGAGGGTACCGTTAAGGTCGAGGTTACCGTTGGTCAAAACGGTGACATTATCGGCTTCAAGATCAACCAGTCGTCCGGGCACAATGTGCTTGACGGATCGGTGCTTCAAATCCTGAACAGGATCAATCCGCTGCCCCCGCTGCCTGAAGGGCTTTCCAGTTTCAATTTCAAGATTCCGCTGCGGTTCAACATGGATGACCAACAAACTCGATTGGGCGCAGAAGTGCAAGTGGCCCAGGCCACACCGGACTGGAAAGGCTGGCAGCGCGATGTATCCCGAATTCTGGCGCGCAATCAGGGGTATCCGACACAGCTTATAGAAGAAGGCATTGAGGGCACCGTCAGGGTCAAAGTACAGATTGCCATGGACGGCACGATCATGGCCCAACAGGTTGTTGAAAGTTCGGGCAATCCGATCCTCGACGACGAAGCCATCGACCTGATGCGGCGCATCAGCTTCCCGAAACTGCCGGAAAACAAAGAGAGCGTGTCACTAACCATCCCGCTCAGCTACAGGATCGGCGCAAAAGGATAGGCAGCCCGAGGCACACGACACACTGAGGCAAAACAAGAAAAGCCCGACCAAATGGCCGGGCTTTCTATTGTTTCGGAATGCAGGCTTTAGGCCGCTTTCGACAGCTTCTGGAACTGCTTCAGGTGATAGTCGGTATCACCGAAATAATGGTCGATCATCACAAGCCGCTTGGCAACGTGTGCCAGTTCCAGTTCCCATGTCACACCAATGCCGCCGTGCATTTGAACTGATTCCTCAGCCACCTGGCGGCCCACACGGCCAACTAGGGCTTTGGCAGCTGACAGATGCTTGTCACGGTCCTCGGCATTCAGTTTGGACGCCGCGAGAAGCACGATCGAACGAACCTGTTCAATCTCCAGGCACACATCCACAAGGCGGTGCTGAAGCACCTGGAATTTGCCGATAGGCACACCAAACTGCGTGCGCGTGCGCAAGTATTCAAGCGTCGCGTCGCGGGCATTTTCCATAGCGCCCAGGCTTTCCGCGCAAAGCGCCAGTGTAGCGCGCGCAATTGCACGGCCAAGGGCGTCTTCGGCCGCAGAGCCTGAGAGCAGCACATCGTCTGCAGCGATGGAAACACCGTCAAAGGTAATCTCGGCTGCGCCGAAACCATCATTGGTCTTGAAGGTACGCATGGACACGCCATCGGCGTCAGTCGCAACCAGCAACAGCACCAGCTTGTCACCGTCCTTGGCCGACACGATCAGAGTGTTCGCATCACCGCCGTTGACAACCATCGACTTCGCGCCCGAAAGCTTGCCGCCTTCGATCTTCGCGTCAACTTTCGCGGCATTGTAGCGCGCGCCCGGCTCATAATGGGCAAACGCCAGCTTGTGGCCACCGCCGATAACATCGTCCAAAAGTGCCGGGCCACGGCCTTCCGCTGCTTCTTCAGCCAACAGGCCTGCGCCCAGAACGGCTGTTGCGAGGAAAGGTTCCACCACGATACCGCGGCCGAGCTCTTCGGCCACGACCATGATATCAAGGCCAGAGCCACCCAGGCCGCCAACGCGCTCAGGCAACACCGCAGCCACAAGGCCCAGTTCAGCCATTTGTGCCCACACCGCTTCATCATGCCCTTTTTCCGAGCTGATCAGCTTCAGGCGGCTTTCGAAATCGCATTGCTCGCGCACAAAGCGAGACACCATGTCCTTGAGCATGCGGTGATCATCAGAGAGATTGAAATCCATAACTGTACCCTCCCTTAAAGCCCAAGGATCATCTTGGAGATGATGTTGCGCTGAATCTCGTTTGAGCCGCCATAAATGGAATATTTGCGGCGGTTGAAATATTGGCCTGCGAACAAATGCGCCCCATCAGGCCCAAGCGGCTCGGCGTTCGAGCCCATCTGATCCAGTTCCGGCATGAACGGCAGCGCATATGGGCCAACAGCCCGGCGCATCAGGTCGCTGATTTCCTGACGGATCACTGACCCTTTGATCTTGAGCATGGAACTTTCAGCGCCCGGCGCACCACCGGCCTGGGCGGCCGCAAGCACACGTAGGTTTGTCAGTTCCATGGCCATCAAATCGATTTCCACATTGGCGATACGTTCCGCGAAATGGGCATCATCAATCAGCTTGCCACCTTCGCCGTCATCGGTCTCGGCCGCAATCTTCTTCAGACGCTTCAGACCTTCCTTGGCGGCTGCCACGCCTGCAATGCCAACACGTTCGTGCTGCAGCAGGTATTTGGCATAGGTCCAGCCCATATTTTCCTGACCAACAAGGTTTTCAGCTGGCACCTTGACATTGTCAAAGAACACCTCATTCACCTCGTGGCCGCCTTCGATCGTGATGATCGGACGCATTTCCACGCCGGGCGTATTCAGGTCAATCAGCAGGAAGCTGATGCCGGTCTGTGGCTTGCCTTCTGAGGAGGTGCGCACCAGGCAGAAAATCCAGTCCGCATACTGACCAAGCGTGGTCCAGGTTTTCTGGCCATTGACAATATAATGATCACCGTCGCGCACGGCTTTAGTCTTCAGGCTTGCGAGGTCAGACCCTGATCCCGGCTCGGAATAGCCCTGACACCACCAGTCAGTGCCATCGAGAATACGTGGCAGATAGTGGGCCTTTTGTTCATCGGAACCGAAAGCAATCAACACAGGGCCAAGCATCGACAGGCCGAATGGCGGCAGCTCCGGCGCACCAGCCCGCACACACTCTTCTTCAAAGATGTGCTTCTGGAACGGCGTAAAGCCTGATCCGCCATGCTCAACTGGCCATGAATGCGCCACCCAATTCTTTTCCAAGAGGGTGCGCTGCCAGTTCAGATAATCTTCTTTCTCAAGCCCGAGGCCAGCTTTTGTTCGCTCGGAAACATGGCTTGGCAGCCTTTCTTCCAGAAACGCCCGCACTTCCGCGCGGAAGGCCAGGTCTTCATCGCTATATTCAAGACGCATTGGTCGACTCGCTGTTGGTTGAACACATTTTCATGTCATCAACTAGGCCGCATCATCCAAGGATCAAGATTTGTCGTAACAGAGAATGAATTTTTATTCGTTCTTAATAACTGACCAATTAAGTATGCATTATAACGCCTGGGGAATGGAAAGCTGCTTCGCATGGAAAAAATACTGATATTTCTGGCCCTTATCGCGACTGGAGCGGCCCACGCCGAGGAGAGCCTTTTTGGCAGCGGCAAGATATTGGCCACACCAGGTGTGATTCAGGTTGAAGGAGCTGGCGGCAGTGGCCTGAACCCTTGGGCCGTTATTTCCGGCTATGGCACCAACCGCCAAATCGGCGGCAGTGCGCACCATACCTATGTCACGACAGGTGATTTCACCCTAAACGCCACAGGCGTCACGGTGGGGCTTTTCGACCGCCTTGAGCTGAGCTTCACCCGGCAATGGTTTAACACCCGCAGCGCCGGCGGCAGGCTGGGCCTGGGGGACGGGTTCAAGTTCAACCAGGACATCGTCGGCGCCAAGGTGAAAGTGTTCGGGGATGCTGTCTATGACCAGGATAAATGGATGCCGCAGGTCTCCTTGGGCGCGCAGTATAAGAAAGCCGACAAAGGCGCGATTGTGCGCGCGGTCGGCGCCAAAGGTGATGACGATATCGATCTCTATCTGGCTGCCACCAAAATCCTTCTGGACAAAAGCTTGGTGCTCACCGGCACCGCGCGGGCGACGCGAGCCAACCAGTTCGGCCTTTTGGGCTTTGGAGGCCCGAACGGTTCGGGCAGGTCGCTGCAGTTTGAAGGGTCTGCCGCTTACCTCCTGAGCCGCCATTTTGTAGTCGGCGCAGACTATCGTACTAAGCCCGACAACCTGGCTTTCGCGGAAGAAGACGATGCCATGGCTGCCTATGTGGTTTGGCTGCCAAGCAAGCACTTCACCATCACTGCCGCCTATACTGACCTTGGGAAAATCGCGCTGCAAGGGCGTCAGCGCGGCTTCTACCTGTCTCTCCAACTGGGGTTTTAAATCATGAAACTGAAGACACTCATTCTTGCCGCTGCATTGCTCGGTGCAGCGCCGGTCGCGAATGCCGACAGCCTTTATGATGATCTGGGCGGGCTCGACAACATAACTCGTTTTACCAACCGGCTGGTGGATCGGACATTCGCGGACCCACGCACCGCCCACCAATTCAAGCAAACCAAGAAAGACCGCCTGGCCCGCCTGCTGGTGGACCAGATCTGCGAGGCCACTGGCGGCCCCTGCCGGTACAAGGGCGTGAACATGAAGAAATCCCACATAAAGCTTGGGATCACAGAGGCTGAATTCAATGCGCTGGTGGAACAACTGCAACAGGCGATGAGTGAGGCCGATGTACCGTTTCACACGCAAAACCGTCTGCTGGCGATCCTGGCCCCCATGAAGCGAGATATTGTCGAACGGTGAGTTCACAGCCATTTGACTTTGCGTTCCCACGCCTCAGATGACACTCTGAGAAAAAGGGGACACAACCATGAAAAATGTCATCGCCGCGCTGGTGCTAGCTACCAGCGTTTCCACAGTCGGGTTCGCACAAGAAACCGATGCCACGATCCGCGCCTATGCAGCTGGCTATAAGGCTGCCTTCACCTGCAGCGCCACTTTCAACGGCGGCAAGTCGCCAGAGCAGATAGAAGCGCAGGAACTGACGGGCATCTACCCACTGGTAGCTGATGTTGTGCCAACACTTGAAGCAAAAATCGATCATGACGCCAAGCGCGTCACCGTTGCCTTCAGCGATACGCTTCCGCCACGCATCAGCCAATGGCGTCCCCATCTTGGCTGCACGCAGTTGCCTGTTGGTGCAAAGGCGGAGACCACCGCAGCCTTGCCCCGCATTGATATTGACGTTCCGGCGCGCAATGACAGCGCCCCATGGTCGCGCATCCCGTCTAACTATGGAGAGGCAGACAATGAAGCACTTGCCGCACTCGTAGCCCGCGCTTTCAAGGACCCTAAATACGGCAAGGATGCCTTCACCACCGCACTTCTGGTTGCAAGCCCGGATGAAATCCTGATTGAAAGCTATATCGACGGTTATACCCACCGCACCAGCCAGCGCACATGGTCCGTCGCCAAATCCATTGCCGCCAGTGTCATCGGCGCAGCGGTAGAAGAAGGACAGATTGACATAAAAGCGCCCGCACCAGTGGCAAGCTGGCAGTCGCCGCTTGATCCGCGCAAGGGCATCACGCTGGAAAACCTTTTGCATATGGCATCGGGACTGGACAGCAACCAGGCGGGTAACCGCACAGACCGGCTTTATATCGGTGGTGGTCGGGTGGACGACACGGCCATGCGCACATCCCTTGAAGTAAATCCGGGCAGCCGCTGGAAATATGCCAATAACGATACGCTTCTTGCTGTGCGCGCACTCAAGGACGCGATAGGCGACGAACAGGCCTATCTGGAGTTTCCTTTCGAGGCACTGCTGCACAAGATCGGCATGCTGGATACCGTGCCGGAGGTGGACTGGGGCGGCAACTTTGTGATGTCCAGCCAGGTATGGACCACGTCGCGGGATCTGGCGCGCCTTGGCATTCTTTATCTGAATGACGGCACCTGGAACGGCGAGCGCATCCTGCCTGAAGGCTGGGCCAAATATGTAGCCACCTCAGCCCCAAGCCAGCCCCCTGCTGCTCGCGCAAATGGCAGCGCAATCCCGGGCTACGGCGCCCAATTCTGGCTCTATAACGAACGCTTTCCGGAACTACCGAATGACAGCTTCGCGGCCCTCGGCAACAGGGGCCAGATACTGATGATCATCCCATCAAAGAATTTGGTGATAGTGCGGCGCGGGCATGACCCTGCTGGCGGCGAAGGTTTCCAGATTCATAGCTTCGCAGCGGATGTGTTGAAAGCGCTGGAGTAACTGTAGCAAAGGCATGAACACAACCACTGCGTGACCCTGCCACCAACAAACACGTGCGCCCAAGCCGTTATCCGGCTACAATTCAATGGTGGGGCGTGCAATGGGGAGGCGTCGGCTTTTGGTCAAGAGCTTAGTGTTTCTTGTTGGCTTGCTGATTTTCAGCAGCTTTTGCTGCGTGCGCGCCGCGGATGTCTTTATCGTCACAGAAAATTATCCACCCTATAATTTCCCCGCCGATGATGGCAGCGTTGCCGGAGAAGCCACGGCGCTCGTCAACAAGGTAATGGAAGCAACTGAGCTGGACTATACCATCACCATTGGTCCCTGGGCACGAGCGGTACGCTATGCCGAAACGGCGGACAATGTGCTGATCTATTCCATCGCCCGCATCCCCAACAGGGAGAAACGCTTTCGGTGGTTGGTGCCCCTGGCGTTTGACAATTACAGGCTGTTTGCACGCAAGGATGACACGCGCATCTACACGCACGAACGTCTTATGGCGGGGGACTTTTCCGTCATCTGCGTTCGTGGTGACATCTCATGCAGCATTCTGCAAAGCACCGGCCTGCCGGAGGCCAGCATCATCCGATCAACGGACCTTGACCAGCCCGGCACCCTCAAGATGGTAGAGGCCGAGCGTGTGGACCTTTTCCCTGGCAGCATGATCAACTATAGCACAGAACAACAGCATAACGGAGCCTGGCGGGGCGCATTCAAGCCAGTATATGACCTCAACATAGGACTAACGCTTTACCTGGCAGGCGGGGCCAACCTGCGCCCTGAACTCGCGACAAAAATAGAGGTGGCGTACAAGAAGCTTGTAGGTGAAGGCAACTTCGACATGATGCAGGCAGCCACATCGACTGTGGACTAACCTGCCACACTCGCCATGCTCACAACGGGGCTGGACATTTCCCCTTCTTTGTCTCACTAAAACCTGCAATTAGGAAAACGGTGGGGGAAAACCAATGACTATTGAAGCAACCAGATCGCTGGAAGACCAGAGGGCCGATTACAAGAAACGCCGCTTCCTGGCGATGCCGGTCGCAGGAACCATTGCCTGGGCAATTGTGGGTGCCGTGGCACCCCAGCTCGCGCCACAGCACGCAGTGTGGCTATTGTTCATTTGTACCGGATCGATCTTCTATCTCGGTGTACTGATCTCTAAATTCACAGGTGAAGACCTGCTTGGCAAAAACAGGCCAAAGAACACCTTCGACAGCCTGTTCCTTCAGACTGTTGTTATGGCCCTTCTTGTCTTTGCCATTGCCATTCCCTTCCTGCAGCAGGACTATACGTCGTTGCCGCTTACAGTTGGCATCCTGACGGGGCTGATGTGGGTGCCGCTCTCATGGGCCATTGAACACTGGGTTGGGCTATTTCACGGCATTGTTCGTACAGGCCTCGTCCTGGGCGCCTGGTACCTATTCCCGAACGACCGCTTCCTTGCGGTGCCCTTGGCTGTTGTCGCGGTCTATCTGGTAACAATCGTGATCCTGGAAAAGCGCTGGCGAGCTGTGAACGCGGGCTAACCCTGTTCCTAGAAGATACTGCTGTGGGTCATGCTTGTGAACATCTCAAGCGCAGCTGTACCCACGTATGAGTTACCGAACTGGTCCAGTTCCGGCGACCAGACTGCCACGCTCATCTTGCCTGGTATAACCGCCAGAATGCCGCCGCCCACCCCACTTTTGGCTGGCACGCCAACACGGTAGGCGAAGCTGCCGACGCTATCATACATACCGCATGTCAACATCACGGCATTGATGCGCTTGGCTTGCGCTGCAGAGACGACGGCAGCGTCATGAAGGGCCGAATAACCGCCTGTTGCGAGCGGCAAGCCCGCAAGCGCCAGATCCTTGCAACTCATGGTCATGGCGCACTGGTAGCAATATGTTTCCAGTAGAGTATCGACATCCTGGTCGATGTTGCCGTGGCTTTTCATCAGGTGGGCCATCGCACGGTTAAGGTCCGAGTGCGCCAGTTCGGAATTCATTACCGCAGCATCCGTATCAACCGCCTCATTCATCGCCAAAAACCGAAGATAGTTGCGGATACGGTGCTTGGTATCACCCTTCAGGCCCATCAGCAGATCAAGCGTCGCGAGTGCGCCAGGATTGATGAAGGGGTTGCGGGGCACGCCCTGTTCCATTTCCAGCTTGATCAAGCTGTTGAAGCGGTCGCCCGATGGTTCCTTGCCAACCCGTGTCCAGACCATGTCGCCAAAGTGGGACATGACGAGTTCCAGCACGAAAAGCTTCGAGATACTCTGGATAGAGAATGGCTCAAACGCATCCCCGACCGTGAAGCTTTCACCGGACGCCAACTGCACTGCCATACCAAATTTGCTGGCCGGCACGCGCCCCAGCGCAGGAATATAATTCGCCACTTTCCCTTTGCCGAAATGCGGCTGCACTGCCTCAGCGATATAGTCCAGCAATGCCTGATAATCGAGCACGTTCCAAAATTCCTCTCTGTCCAGTCCGCAAGATTAGACGGACAAAGGCCTGAAAAAAAGAGCACAATTATGCACCGCTGCCCTGCGCGCGGAACATAGTTTGGCCACAGAAATACCCCACAAGCCGCCGGGCGCTTGCCCAAAGTCAAGGATTTGTGAGGCAGGTGCGGCTTTAAGACGCTTTGCCTTTCGGCGATTTTATGGCAATTAGGCGCACAACTGATTTTCGCTGTGGTCCGAACATGATCGCAGCTCAAGAGAATGACATGCAAGAGAGTATGACTGTAGAAAAGGTGACAGACGCGGCGACAGGTGCACCCGTCCGCTCGGGCAAGCACCCGGAAGCGGCTGACTTCCCGCTGAAGGAAGCGCGCAAGCTGGTGAAGGATCTGTGGAAGCCTGACGCCCGCATCTACTGGACAGATTTTACGCTCTCAGCTGCCATCGGCTGGGGCGCGGTTGCTGTGGCAACCATGGCTGCCAACTATTCGCTGATGCAAATCCTTGCCCTTGTTGTGGCCACGCTCGGCCTCTACCGCGCCGTTATCTTCATTCATGAGATCGCGCATTTCCGCAAAGGTACTTTCACGGCCTTCAGGCGCTTTTTCAATGCCTTCTGCGGCATGCCCATGATGGTGCCGGCTTATACATATGCCGACGTGCATATCGACCACCATAAACCGCAAGTATACGGCACGGCAGAAGACGGCGAATATCTGCCGTTCGCCGTGGACAAACCATGGAAGATTGTGGCTTTCATCGTGCAGGCGCTGATCGTGCCTGGCCTGCTGCTGCTGCGCTATACGGTGCTGATGCCGCTGACGCTGATCATTCCCGCCTTCCGCCGCTATGTTTGGAAGCGTGCCAGCTCGCTGGTCATTGATTTCGCCTATATCCGGCCAGAGCCCAAGAAAGATCAGGTCGCGGGTTGGCTCCTGGAAGACATCTTCACCGGCATCTATGCCTATGTGGCCCTTGGCCTGATGTATATGGGTACCCTGCCCTGGAAGCTCCTGGCCGTGTGGTATGTAGTCACGATCCTGATTTTTGTGCTGAACGGCCTGCGCACATTGGCCGCCCACGCCTACAGGAACGGCGGGCGCGAGCGCATGACCCAGCAGGAAGAGTTCCTCGATAGCGTGGACATCCCTGGCAACCGCTATATCTCTGCGCTTTGGGCACCTGTAGGGCTCCGCTTCCATGCAACGCACCACCTGTTTCCTGGCATGCCATACCATTCGCTTGAGAAAGCCTATTTCCGGCTGAAGGCCGAGCTGCCGGACAACCGCCTGTATCTTGCGGCCACGCGCCCAAGCCTGATGGCTGCTGTTGCACAATTGTGGCGTGAAGCCAAAGCTGCACAGAAGGATGCTCAGAAGGCAGCCTGAAGCACCCCCGGCTAAACCAATCGCCTATAGCAATAGTGCCTCACTGACGTTACAAGGTAACGAAACTTCCAGATGGGGATCCGGCTTTATGGCTTATCGACTTTTTGTGTTGGCGCTTGGTGCGCTGCTTTTTGCGACGCCCGCCTTCAGCAAAAATATCAGTGCGGCAACTGGCGAAGAAGCCATTGTGGTGGGGACGCGCCACCGCATTAGCTCCACGGCCCTAGATGGCGACCGTTTTATTCGCGTTCACTTGCCAGAAGGCCATGACGCTAGCTCGGGCAAAAGCTATCCGGTCCTGTACCTGCTGGATGGCCAACGCTATTTCAGTCACGGCATCGGGCTGGCGAAAAGCCTTGGGGATTTCGGCAAAGTCCCTGATCTGATCGTTGTTGGCATCGAGAGCTCCGCCGTGTTCGATGACCGCGCCGCCGACTTCGTTGCAAATGCTGCCGCCTACCAGCGCTTCCTCAAGGACGAGCTACTACCCTTCATGACCGACCGCTACGGCGCTGGGGATGTCCGCCTGCTGTTCGGCTGGCAATATGCCGGGCGCATGGTGATGAACAGCTTTATCGCCGACAGCACCCTGTTCGACACCTATGTCACCGCCAGCACCTGGCCGCTTGACCGCGACTTTATTGGTACGTTCACTGGAACACTCAAGGCCGCGCCACACTCTAACACCAAGCTTGTGATTGCAATTGCTGACAATGAAGGCGTGGTCACTCTGGCAGCACAAGCCATCCGGGAATCGCTTGAGGCAAATGCCGGCGACCGCATCAAATGGACGGTCAAGGAATATACCGACGAAGAGCATGTCACCACCGCCTACCGCACAATCGCCCTGGGCCTGAATGAAGCCTTCGCCGACTATCGCTGGATACGGTTCGAAGATGTGGCCGAATATCAGGCCTTCGGCGGCATCCCCGCGGTGCGTGCCTTCTACGAGGCGCGGGCTTCAAAATATGGCACCGCGCCAGAGGTGGACAATGAGACGATCCACAGAATCGCGATGATATCGGTTCGTGAAGGCAACATGAACACACTGACGGAAGTGCTGGACGCCTTCCCTGAGTTCCTGACCCACACCAGCGCCTATTGGCTGACAAGCTTCGGCAATGCCTATCTTGAAGGCGGCATGCCCGAAAAAGCACTGCCTCTCTTTGAGATCGGCATCAAGCGCTTTCCAGACAATACCGACATCCAGACAGGGCTAAAAGCAGCGCACGGCGTACTTGACGAAGACTGAAGCTCGCAAGCCTAGCCGTCCAGCATGGAAAGTAACTTTTGAACCGTGTTCCAGTTGCGCGCAGTGGCTGGCACACCCAGCTTCTTGTCGGTCAGCAATGGTGTCAATTTTGACCGGCCAGACCCTTCAGTGAAATAGATATGGATCGTGTGCCCCTTATACGCAATCATCTCCGGCCCTTCGTATGCGCTGAAGAGAGTTTCGATATGCGCTGCGTCTGGCGTACCTTTCAGGAAAGCTAACTGCAGAAACTTGGGATCAAGCTCACCTTTCGGGCTATCGCCATCAGCAAATGGGCAGGCCGCTACTTCCCCGCGGAAGCCGTTTTCCGATAGCACCATAATATCCACAGGAAAGCCGAAGGCGTTTTCGATGGCGCGTTCCAGCTTGCTCCTGGCCGCCTCTGCCGTGCCCTTGCCATCAAAGACCAGGTTGCCCGACTGGATATAATGCTGCACGCCCGCAAAGCCGCATTTTGACACCACTTCCTTAAGGTCCGCCATGTTGATTTTCTTGTGGCCACCCACATTGATGCCACGCAACAGCGCTACGAATTTGGTCATAACATTCCCATCTCAGTTTCCGCGCACCATGGCGGCATAATATGACGACCTCAAGATGTAAATTGGACTGAATGATCGGTCGGACGCCAAAAAATTGACCCGCCCTCGGGGGAACGGGGCGGGTCAGTCAGCGAGGGCCTCCTTTGGATGGAGAGGGAGGAGACCCTTTGGGGGTCGCTTAAACGAGGAATGTCTCTTTTACGAACTGCGCCAGGCTTTGGATCAAGTCCATCATAGACAAAATTTGGGCATGCTCTTGACATGGCCTTAATTTATCCCTATTTGATACCTATAGGTTACATTAAAGAACCCCAAGGAAACAAAAAGGGAAAGTTATGACCGAGGACACCAAACCTGATATCAACCAAAAAAACGCCGGCGGACGCCAAAAAGTTACCCAGGCAATTTTGTGGGCTGCCGCGCTGATCGGCAGCGCCCTCTTGCTGAAAGGCACAGAACAGGCAGACAAAGTAATGTGGCTTCTGATCGTTCTGGCCGCCACCAGCACGCTTACTGGCGGCAGCCTGGCGTGCGAAAGACGCATGTGGCGCAAATTGATTGGTAAGAGCGAGTAAAAAGGGCGGGGAAATCCCCGCCCTCTATCATCTGCAGGAACTGACTTTTGAAGCCTAGTCGTCGCTCATGGCGGCGCGCGCAGCTTCCAGCGCCTTGATGCCATCCACATGCATCTGCTGCCGGCCAAGCGCGTCGGCGAGTGCGGTCAGGCACAGTTCCACATTCTCCTCGCGTGCGGATGTTCCCATCAGCCCGATACGCCATACCTTGCCCGCCATCGGCCCAAGCCCTGCACCGATTTCCAGATCATATTCCGCCAGGAGATGCGCACGCACCGCGGCTTCATCGATGCTGTCCGGCACCTTGACCGCGTTCAGCATGGGCAGGCGCACGTCGGCATCCACAAGCATTTCAAGCCCCATTGCCTCAAGGCCTGCCACAAGGCCTTCATGCATCACCGCATGGCGGGCATGGCTTTCTTCAAGCCCCTCTTCGAACAGCATCACGAGACTTTCATGCAGGCCGTAAAGCGGATTCACAGGCGCCGTATGATGATAGGACCGCCCCCCCGTGCCGTCCCAGTATGCCATCACCAGGCTGAGATCCAGGAACCAGCTTTGTACTGGCGTTTTACGTGCCCGCACGCGGTCCAGCGCGCGCTCGGAAAAGCTTACAGGTGAAAGCCCCGGCGTGCAGGAAAGGCATTTCTGGCTGCCGGAATAAATGGCGTCGATGCCCCATTTGTCCACCTCAACCGGCAGGCCACCCAAGCTGGTCACGGCATCAACAATGGTCAGGCAATCATATTCCCGCGCCAGATCGCACAGTGCTTTGGCATCTGCACACACCCCCGTGGAGGTCTCTGCGTGCACGAAGGCCAGAATTTTAGCGTCTGGGTTGGCTTCCAGCACCATTGCCACTTTTGCCGGCAGCGGGGCCTTTCCCCATTCAAATTCCACCATCAAAGGCACGCCACCGGCGCGGATCACATTTTCCTTCATCCGCTCGCCGAACACACCGTACTTGACCACGGCGACCTTGTCGCCGGGCTCAATCAGGTTGACAAAGCACATTTCCATACCCGCTGAACCGGGAGCCGAGACCGGGAAAGTCATGGAATTTTCAGTTTTGAAAAGTGCACGCAGGCCTTCCTTCAGCTCTTCCATCATGCGCTGGAATTCAGGGTCCAGGTGACCAAGTGTGGGGCGTGCCATTGCCTCGAGGATACGGTCGTGAACGTCCGATGGGCCGGGCCCCATCAGTGTGCGTTTCGGGGGGATGAATGATTGCATGGGAAGCACTCCTGAAAAGTCACAAATCGGTTGATTGTCTATGACATAGGCGGGCGCCAGCATATGTCGAACAGGGCGCGGCTTTTGTAGCCCATATGACTATCCGGTGCAACCTGCCCACCGCCGCCCCAGCATGCTTGGCGCCCTGAGTTAGTTGGGCTGACTATTTTTTTGGCCGATGTCTAAATTATAATCAGGTTTTTCTCGTTGGAATTGCATCAATAGTCTCAAAAAAGGACTAAATCTCTGTTTTTATTTTCATTCTTGAGCACCTCCCATGCTGGCACGTGCCTTGCTAATTCACGCCAGAGTCCGGACACAGCAGGCAGAAAATAAGACGCCCAATCAGAATAAAATCCCAGCAGGATGAAGCGATGACATTTCAACCCACTTTTACCCTTGTCTGTCATATTGACGACATCCCGGCCCGCGGGGCCCGCCGCATTTATACGAGCGCCTTTGAAGTGGCGCTGTTTCGTACCTCGGACAACAGGATTTTTGCCCTGAAAAACGAGTGCCCACACAAACACGCTGCCTTGTCGGAAGGGATTGTGCATGGCCATTCCGTTGCCTGCCCGCTTCATAATTGGGTGATTGACCTGAAAACCGGCACCGCACAGGGCGCGAACGAAGGCTGCACCCCCGCCCTTGAGACAAAAACTGACGAAAAAGGGAACATCTATCTGGCAATACCAAAGGAAGAAGGCGCAGCCGCATGACAGACACGCTAAAGAATTGCAGCGTGTGAATATATGACTTTCCTGATAAAAATCGAACGTGCTTATCACTTGCCGTAGATAAAAATCAGGAGCCGAAACATGGCTGATGCGACCCACACTATCCCACTGGCCAATCTGGCGCTGGCGCTCTTGCCGGTCGCCGTCGTGGTCGCCATCCTGCACACATGGTCACGTGACGCGAGGGAAACCCTATATGGTTTTGCCCGAATGATCCTTCAATTGTCGCTCATCGGGTATTTCCTGGTTTACCTGTTCGCAGCGGAAACGCCCTGGGTGGTCGTCTCGGTTCTGGCCATAATGGCCCTTGTTTCCAGCTGGATTTCACTAAGGACAACCAAGCTTTCCAGACGCACGCTGTATCCGGTCGCGTTACTGGCAATCGCACTTGGGGGCGGCTCTGTCCTAGCCCTGATCACACAAGGAGTTCTGCGCCCCGACCCGTGGTTCAAACCGCAAGTCATGGTCCCGCTGGCTGGGATGATTTTCGCAGCTTCAATGAACAGTGTCAGCCTTGCTGCAGAACGCCTCGCCGCAGAGATGAAGCGCGGCGACGACTATCTGACCGCACGCTCGGTGGCCCTCAAAGCGGCCCTCATTCCCATCACAAACAGCTTGTTTGCTGTTGGGCTGGTATCGCTGCCCGGCATGATGACAGGGCAAATCCTTTCCGGCGTATCGCCCCTTGTCGCAGCGCGCTACCAGATCATGGTGATGTGTATGATGTTTGCCGCAGCCGGGCTGTCAGCAACGCTTTTCCTCTTGTTCATTCGGCCACAGGCAGAGCAATTCACGTCAGAAAAAGCGCCTTAAAGATGTAAAAAATAACTCATGGTATCATTAATAGCGTTATATCGCGACAGTTTGCCGCAAACAAACACAAGACAGATTGTGATCTCTTTAAATAAAATTAAGAATACATCATATAAGCTATATGTAGATATATTTTCTAGCCAACAAGGAGCTGGAGATATGAAGTATTTTAAAACTCAGATACGGTATCACGTGGCAAAGTTTCTTGCCCTTGTTAGTGCGACTTTACTGTTGGGGATGACCGCAACTTCGGGCGCGTCGGCGCAAACCGATACATTTCAGGTCACTGCAACCGTGAATGCTACCTGCTCCGTCAGCGCAACAGATTTGGCCTTTGGCGTTTATGACCCGTTTTCTGCAACAGATATCGATGGCACCGTAACACTGACCGTTCTCTGCACTAACACGACCGACTATGACATCGGCCTGGATGAGGGCACGGGCCAAGGCGCAACAGTGACCACCCGCGTTATGGAATCCGGCGCCAATGACCTGACTTATTCGCTCTATCAAAACACCCAGCGCACCACAGTTTGGGGCGATACTGTTGGCGTCGATACTGTGTCCGATACAGGTACCGGATCAAACCAGACCTTTACGGTATATGGCAGATTGTTTGCGCTTCAGAACGCAGCCCCCGGGTCCTATAGCGACACCGTAACAGTGACAGTAACTTTCTAGAGAGTTATACTGCTTCATATGGGGAAGGAAAGGCGAATGCTGCAATGCTGAAACAGGTGATGCACGCATGACACTTGCGGATTTATTGACCAGACATTGGCATCGCTCTGCCACCAGAAGCGCGGCCATTCTGGCCATCTGGTCTCAGATTTTGCTTGCCAGTCAGCAAGCCGCCGCAGACAGCCCCCAAGAAAACAACTTGCACAAAAACACTAAAAGACCCACCGCGCGCATTGGCGTCTCAGCTGTGGTTCTGCCGCGCTGCATTGTCCGCATGGCCAGAGTACAGGTGGCAGGTTCTGCAGAACCGCTCGAAATTTTATGCACACGTGAGACCGATTATCAGCTAGCCGTGCAAAGGCCAGGGCAGCAGTCCGTCTCGATAAAAACAGCTGCCTACCAGTCAACAAATATCAACAAGGCAGGCAATCTATATGGCCAGGCGTCCTACTATCAGTTACCTAGAGGAAACTCAGCCAAAAAAAGAGAAACTGGCGCTTCAGGCGAAATCACCATTTTAGCGCTGGATTTCTAGGGAAGCAGGGAGCAATTTTTCATGAATAACGTCGCACGATTTTTGGTGCTTTTATTTTTTTCAGTTGCCCCGTTTCAGGCAGCACAGGCTGCGGCTTCCCTTGAAGTCAGCCCGATCCGGATCACGCTCACAAAAGACACAGCTCTGGCTGCCATGACCATCCATAACCGCGGCACCACTGACACTGTCGTGCAGTTACGCTTGGTCAAGTGGGATCAAACGGGTGGTAAAGACCAATATGCGGACTCAGACAATCTCATCGCCTGCCCCCCAATATTCAGTGTAGCAGCCGGTGAAGAACAGGTTGTTCGCATAGCGCTGGGTACACGACATGACGACTGGAACAGGGAAGGCACCTATCGCCTGTATATTCAGGAGGTTCCGTCCCCACCTGATGAGGACTCTGGCAGCCAGGTTCAGTTTGCCGTCCGGATCAGCATTCCGGTATTCCTGCAGCCTGAAACTGTTTCCCAGCCGCCCCTGTCGTGGAAGATCATCCAGGATGGCGGCCTTTGGGCAACCGTTGAAAACAGTGGCAATGCGCACGCGCTGGTGGCGGGCATCAGGCTGGTGAAAGACGATGAAATCTTCTTTGAAGCCAACACCCATCAATATATTTTGCCAGGATCGACAATGACATGGCGTCTTGATACCGCTGAGCCGTTTGCCGCCAGACTTCCTGACAGCTTCGAAGTAATGGCCGCGACCGACCAAGGCATCTATCAGGAAACACTTCCGGCGGAAAAATGACATCGCGCCTTCAGCTGATGTCCCTGTTCCGACTGGCAATCCTGATCTTCGGGATTGCCGACACCGGATTGGCACAAGACGCTGAAGAGCCGCGTCAATCACTCTATTTTACCACAGTCGCCGTGAACGGCATCAGCCAGCCTGGCATATATGCGGCGCTTGAAACGCCAGATGACTTCTATCTGGACATTCGGGCCCTCGACTCGCTTGGGCTGGTCCCACCAATTATAACACCCCGGTCATACCGTACCTTTTCACTGCTGCCCCTGCTGGCTATTCCCGGCCTGTCTTATGAATTTGATACGCACCGCCAGCATTTGGACATCAGCTGTGCAGCAAGCTGCTTTCCTCATCATCAGGTGGGCGAGCGTTGGCGGCATGTTCCCCCGGACCCAACACCACTGGGCATGTTCCTCAACTACGACCTGTCCCTGGAAATCGGGGACGGCAGCGATTTTGGCGGGGGCCTGGCTGAACTATCTGTGTTTTCCGAACGCGGCACCGGCAACGCGACCTTCGTGGGAAGAGACCTGACAGGGAACGCCAGCCTGACCCGGCTTGAAACAACATGGACAATCGACTTCCCGGACAAGCGCCTTCGCCTGGACCTGGGAGACAGCGTGACAAGGGCCAGTGGCTGGGGGCGACCCGTCAGATTTGCAGGCATCCGCTTCGGCACAGACTTCAACCTGCAGCCCGGCTTCATTACTTTCCCGACACCAACCGTCTCGGGCACTGCCTCACTGCCGTCAACTGCGGATATCTTCGTTAATGACGTCAAACGGTCGAGCCTTCCCATAGACCCTGGGCCTTTCACCATCCAGCATCTGCCCATCATCACGGGCGCAGGCAACATGCGCGTCGTGGTGCGAGACCTGCTGGGCAGGGAAACCGTCTTGATGCAACCCTTCTATGCCAACCGCGACCTGCTAACACCGGGCCTTGCCTCCTACTCGGCGTCCCTTGGCATGCTGCGGAAAAATTATGGGACAACCAGCAACGACTATGAGGAACCATTCATAGCCGGCAGTTTCCGCAAAGGGTTGAGCCAGAGCTTCACCGCCGGCATGCACCTTGAAGGATCAACCCAACAAGCAAGCCTTGGCCCCTTCATCGACTGGAAGCTGCCCTTTGGCGGCCAACTTTCCACATCGACAGCCGTCAGCTTTCGCGGCGGAAATGTCGGCGGGCTACTGCAACTTGACGCCAGCTGGTCATCACAGACGTTCGGCATATTCGCGTCCCATGAAATGACAACCGCCGACTTCACGCGCCTGGGCGAGAGTAAAGACTTCCGCCCCGCACGCAGCCGCAGCAGCGCCAACATCGGGTTCGAGATGCAATCCAAAGGGTCTATTTCCGTCAATTACACCCGGGTTGACGAACGCGACAGAGACGACTTTGAAGTCATCGGCGCCACCTATTCGGTGCAACTCGGCAAGCTGGGCGGGCTGGGCGTTAACTTCTCGCGCCGTGTCGGTGCATTCCGGGAGACCAGCCTTTTTATCAGCTTCACAACCCGGCTGGGGGCGCGCACGGCTGGCAATGTGACGATGGAAAAAACAGGCCGTGACTGGGCGGGTACCACACGGATCAATCAAAACGCCCCATATGAGGGTGGGCTGGGCTACCGCGCGGAAATTCGGCAGGACGACACCCAAAGCGGCAGGGCCGGCGTCACCTATGATAGCCCAAAAGCTATTGCCTCACTTGATGTCAGCCACTGGTATGGCCGTGATGCGGCGCGCCTGGGCCTCAAGGGTGGGTTGGTTATCCTCAAGGGCGATGCTTATCTTTCGCGGCCCGTCCGCGACAGCTTCGCCCTCGTAAGCGTAGGCAATTTTGCAGGTGTGGACGTCATGCAGGACAACCGCGTTGTCACCAAAACGAACAAGTCAGGCCATGCACTGGTCACGGGCCTGCGCGCTTATGAGGAAAACAGGCTTTCCATCGATCCGTTGGACCTGCCGCTTTCGGCAGATATCGGCAAGACCTCGCTTCGCGTGGTTCCCAAAAGACGCAGCGGCGTATCTGCCGACTTCCCTGTGCAGGCAGTGACAGCAGCGCTGTTTCACATTGTTGATGAGGACGGCAACGATCTTCCTCCGGGTTCAAGGATGCATGCCGCAGACGATGGCGAAGATATCCCAATCGGCTTTCGGGGGATGGCTTATGTCTCGGGCCTGCAGAAAGCGCGCCGGTTTTTTGTCCATATGCCGTCAGGAAGCTGTACAATAGACATTCAAGCAATCTCTGCTTCGATAGGCCAAACAGTATCGCGCCCTGTTGTTTGTAAGAGGATACAACGATGACCCGCGCCGCCCTTTACATGCTTGCTTCAATCTTCCTGCTGTCCTGGCAGGCGGCAGCAAGCTGTAGCGGCACCGGCTGCTATTGCACCGTCAATGCCACTGCCGTAAGCTTCGGGACCTATAATGCCCTGACCCAACAAGCTGTCGACAGCACAGGCAATGTCGAGGTCAGCTGCGGCTCGGACACGATTGGGGACAGCATTTCCTATCTGGTATCGCTGAGCATGGGCGAAAACGGCAAGAAGACAGACAGGAAAATGGCTTCCGGTCGTAATACTTTGCTCTACAATCTTTATACGGATGTCACCCATACAGCCATCTGGGCCGATGGCGCTGGCGGGACTTCCGTCGTATCGGACGGTTATACCCTGTCGCTCTTGTGCTGCGAAATCCGGAATTACACGGTCTATGGCCGGATCGCCGGGGGACAGAACGCAGCCCCCGGCCTCTATTCCGATGCCATCATTGTTACGGTCGAATGGTAGCCCCTAGCCCTTTGCCAGTTCAGTTTCCATTTCCGCGAACAGTGCTTTTGACCGTTCGGCCTCGCCGCGGCCTTCCGTCATCTTGCTGACAACAATCGACACCAGCATGCTGACCGCAAATCCTGGCAGCATCTCATAGAGATTGTCAGAAAGCGATTTGCCACCAATGGTGATAGGCGCATAGATCCAGAACAGTACGGTCGCCGCACCGGCAATCATACCTGCCATCGCACCATCGCGCGTCATGTGACGCCAGTGCAGGCTCAGGAGGATCAGTGGTCCAAAGGCTGCGCCAAAGCCAGCCCAGGCGTTGGAAACCAGCGACAGAATCGTACTGGATCGGTCATATGCCAGCCCGATGGCTACCAGCGACACGGCAAGAACGGACAGGCGCCCGACCAACACCAATTCCTTCTGCGACGCCTCTTTCCTGAGGAAGGTCTTGTAAAAATCTTCCGTCAATGAACTGGAGGACACCAGCAACTGGCTCGAGATGGTACTCATGATCGCAGCCAGGATTGCCGCCAGCAGGAAGCCCGCAATATAGGGGTGGAACAGAAGCTCAGACAACACGATGAAAACCGTTTCCGGGTCTTCGAGGCTGAGGCCGTTTTTCACGATATATGCAAGCCCTACGCTACCCGTAGCCACCGCACCAATAACGGTGATGAGCATCCAGCTCATGCCGATATTGCGTGCAGTTGCCACGTCGCGAAGCGTCCTGATCGCCATGAAGCGCACAATGATATGCGGCTGACCGAAATACCCAAGCCCCCAGGCAAGGCTGGAGACAACACCCGCGATCGTCAGCCCGCCAAACATATTCATGAGCCCCGGGTCGATCTCACCAATTGTATTGGAGATGGCCTTCCCGCCACCCATGTCGAAGAAAGCGACAACAGGCACCAGAATAAGGGCGACAAACATAATGCAGCCCTGGACGAAGTCAGTCATGCTTACCGCAAGGAAGCCGCCGAACAGTGTGTAAGCAACAACCACGCCTGCAGTCGCGAACAGGCCTACTTCATAAGACATGCCGAAGGAAGCCTCAAAAAGCTTGCCACCGGAAACCACACCCGCAGATGTATAAAGCGTGAAGAAAATAATGATGACCACAGAGGACAGGACACGCAGCATGTGCGAGCTGTCATGGAATCGCTTTTCAAAATAGTCTGGAATGGTAATCGCGTCATCCGCGATCTCGGTATAGACCCGCAGGCGCGGTGCCACATACAGATAGTTCAGGAATGCCCCGGCCATCAGGCCAACCGCGATCCAGGCGCTCGATAGCCCAGAGACATAGACTGCCCCCGGCAAGCCCATCAGCATCCATCCGCTCATATCTGATGCGCCGGCAGAAAGGGATGCCACAGCCGGGCTAAGTTGCCGGCCACCCAACATGTAACCGGATACGTCATCGGTGGATTTCTTGTAGGCATAGAGCCCAATACCCATCATCAAAATGAAATAGGCCGCCAGTGAAATCATCACTTCTATCTGCATTGTCTCCTACCCCTTCGGTTCTTGATATATCTGTTAAGCAAACGCCCGGTCACACAGGTGCCGGGCGCCCATCATGGTTTCGCTGTTACACCTCAGGGCCTTGTCTGGCCGCTACCGTGCACCTTGTATTTGAAGGTTGTCAGCTGCTCGAGCCCCACCGGCCCACGCGCATGCATCTTGCCGGTGGCAATGCCGATTTCGGCCCCCATGCCGAATTCACCGCCATCAGAAAACTGGGTTGACGCATTATGCATCACCACGGCGCTATCGGTCATATCCATGAATAGGTCTGCGGCTTCCTGATCTTCAGTAATGATTGCGTCCGTGTGCTTGGACGAATGCTGGTCCACGAATGAAACAGCGTTCGACACGCCGTTCACCAGCTTCACTGACAGGACAGCATCCAGATATTCGGTACTGAAGTCGTCTTCAGCAGCCTCTTTGATCCGGTCATCGATTGTCATGGCGAGCCCGTCACCACGGAATTCGCAGTCTGGCATGGCATCAAGAAGGCGCGGCAGAACATCTGGCGCGATCTCGCGGTCGATTACAAGGCTCTCCGTGGCGCCGCAAATACCTGTACGGCGCAGCTTGGCATTCTTCACAATTGCCACTGCCTTATCAATGTCAGCTGCCGCATGGATATATGTGTGACAATTCCCGTCCAGGTGCTGAAGTGTTGGTACTTCAGCCTGTTCCGTCACCAGTTTCACCAGGCCCTTGCCGCCGCGTGGGATTACAAGGTCGACATATTCCGCGCACTTAAGAAGATGCGTTACAGCGGCCCGATCACGCGTGTCAACAAACTGGATTGTATCTTCCGGCAGCCCGGCTTCCTTAAGGCCCTGCTTCATACAAGCAACAATGGCGCTTGTAGAATGATAGCTTTCGGATCCGCCGCGCAAAATAACTGCGTTCCCTGACTTGAGGCACAAGGCACCGGCGTCCGCCCCCACGTTCGGGCGGCTCTCGTAGACCATACCAATGACACCAATCGGCACGGCTACACGTTCAACCTTTAAGCCGTT
This sequence comes from Kordiimonas lipolytica, assembly GCF_001550065.1. The sequence continues at coordinate 345,092 of NZ_LRUB01000017.1, read as the reverse complement.
CGGGCGGTCGAACATCGCCAATTGACGCCCAACAGGGTCCGGCAATTCGACAATCGCCTCAAGCGCATCTGCCATCGCCTCCACCCGATCATCGTTCAGTATCAGGCGGTCGATAAAGGCATCGTTGCGGCCCTCTTCGCGCGCGCTGGAAACGTCCCGCTCATTCGCTGCCACAATCAGTTTCTTGTCTGCGCGCAAAGCCCGTGCTGCAGCCAACAGGGCAGCGTTCTTTTGCTCAGTCGTTGCCGTTGCCAGCTTTCTGGAAGCGATACTCGCGCGCTTGGCAAGCAAATGGACATATTCTCTGATTTCGTTGGACAGGGAGGTCATGAATGGCTCCGTTTGTGTTATTGGAAAAATGAGGTGCGGCCAGGGGCTTACTTAAGCTCAAGGGCACGCTCGTAAGCGGCTTTGGTCGTGCTTTTCATCAACAGGTCCAGCATATGATCCTGCCGCAACTGTGCCAGGCCAGCCTGCGTGGTGCCGCCTTTGCTGGTAACTGAAGTACGCAGCTCGCTGATCGGTGCATCTGTGCTGGCGGCCATCTCAGTCGCACCAACCATGGTTTGGATAACCAGCGTGCGGGCGTCCTTTTCAGCAAAGCCGAGCTCTCTGGCACCTTCGATAAAGCTTTCGATAAATTGGAATACATAACCTGGCCCGCTGCCGGAAACGGCTGTCAGGCGATCAAGCTCGTCTTCGGACCGAACCCAGACTGCCTTGCCGATACGCCCCATCAGATCCCCCACCGTTTCCTTAAGGGCGGTCGGGCAATCGTTGGTGGCATAGATTCCAGTGGCGCCTTTGCCAATCAACGCTGGCAGGTTGGGCATGACGCGGATCACAGGAGCATCGCCAAGCACACGCCTCAGGCTATCCATGCTGAACCCCGCCGCAATGGAAACCATGCAGCCACCATCCTTGAGGCGAGCGGTATAATCCGGCATGACAGCTTCGATCATCTGCGGCTTGACCGCGATAATAATGATATCGAACTGGTCTGAACCCAGCGCGGAAGCCTCGCTCAGCACACGAACGCCCGCAGGCACATCCGGCTTAGCCGGGTCCACAACAGTAAAATGAATATCCTCGCGAGTGCTCCAGCATCCCAGCATTGCCCCGCCCATACGGCCACAACCGACCATCAGAATATCCATTCTTTCACTCCATTTCTTCACGCCGTCCGGCATTTGATTTCATTTGGCCAAGCGCATTGCCCCGACAAAAGCGTGGCTGCTCGGCTGGAGCTAAATATTAGAATTCGAATGATATTTTCAAGTCTAAATTTCTAGAAGGTCAGGGACACTGACGCATATTTTAGCCATAAGCTAATGTTTTTTATGAGATAATATGAATATTTTCACCAACCATTTCGTTTGAAATTAATTTTAATTCAAAATATTTCTGGCATATTTAAACAATGCCCCCTATATGAGGGGCCGAGTTTTGGCCATGAAAAAGGAGATTCTGTAGTGTCTATGTCCAAGCGTATCGTCGTCAAAATCGGCTCAAGCCTGTTGGCCCACAGCCAGCAATTGACGCTGCGGTATGCCTTCATGCACGGTCTGATGGGCGACATTGCGCGCCTCAAGGAACAAGGCTACGAGGTGGTGCTTATGTCCTCAGGCGCAGTCGCCCTCGGACTGAACGCGATCGGCAAGACACCGGAGGAAGCAGGCATTCTGGACAAGCAGGCCGCCGCCGCTTACGGCCAGCCGCTTCTCCTGAACGCCTACAAGCAGGTCGCCCACGAATTCGGTTTCGATATAGCGCAAATCCTGGTCACCTTGGGCGACATGGAAGGCCGCCGCCGGTTCATCAATATTAAGAACACGTTAGAGCGCCTGTTCGAGAATGGCATCATGCCAATCGTGAACGAAAATGACACGGTAACAACCGAAGAACTGCGCGTGGGCGACAATGACCGTCTGGCCGCCAAAGTGGCCCAGATGATTCAGGCCGATCATCTTGTCCTGCTGACCAGCATCGACGGACTTTATGACCGCCCCCCATCAGAGCCTGGCGCCCAGTTCATCGAAAAGCTGGAGGATGTCAGCACCTATCTGGAGGCAACCACCGGCACCAACGCGCTGGGCAGCGGCGGCATGTACACCAAACTGCAGGCAGCCAACATGGCACAGCATGCCGGTTGCAGCACGATCATCGCTGAAGGCGTGATTGAACGCCCACTTCTATCCGTTCTTGAGGGTGAGCGCCGCCACACAACTTGCACCGCAATCGGCACACCGGCTTCCGCCTGGAAAGTATGGCTGACCAACAGGCTGCAGGTAGCCGGCAGCCTGATCCTGAAACAGAGCGCCGCCGATGAATTGGTTTCAAGCCCGCAAGCAGTCAAACACACGGATATCGTTTCCGTGGCGGATACATTCCAGAAGGGTGACATCCTGCATATCTATGATGAAAAGGGGCAGGAAATTGCCCGCGGCTTGACGAACTTCAGCTCAGACGAAGTGCTTTTGCTGGCGCGGCACCCGGAAGCCACAACAGGGGAGCTTCTGGGCTATTCCGCCGTACCGGATGTGATAACCACGAAAAATCTGGTGATCCTCAACGACAATCACCTGTCTTGGGATGTGCCAACAGAAGACCTGCAACAAGTGGCGTCCTAGCCAGGCAGGCATGGACACCCAATAAACCATTCACCAGCCTCGCGCTATTCCTGGCGCGGGGCTGCTTTGTCATAGTTAAAGGTTTTCGGCACATCCGCACCACCGGAAATAATGAAGGACATGGCTTCATCCATCTTCCAGTTGGTAGGCGTGACATATTCCACCGGCACAATCTCAAGATACCCTGACGTGGGATTGGGCGTTGTCGGCACATAAACGGCCGCCAATTCCCGCCCGGTTGTTGTGTCCTTGAACGTACGGGTTACAAGCCCGACAGTCTTCATGTCGCGCGACGGAAATTCAATCAACACAACCCGCTCCACATCGTTCGAGCTGGTCTGCACTGCATCCGCGAGCCGCTTGATGGTGCGGTAAATGGATTTCGCCACCGGGATGCGGTCGACCGTCTGCTCGAAAAGCGTGAGAACCTTTTGCCCCACATAACGCGACGCCAACCAGCCGACCACATAAAAAAGAAGCAACAGAACAATCACCGAAAGCGACGTATTGAAGAAGGGCGACTTTATAATTTCATAAAGCGCATTATCTGGCCGGACGCCCGCCGTCATCCACTTAATAATCGGCGCCGCCAGATCATTGATAAATTCCAGGATTACCGAAATCAGCAACAAGGTCAGCCAGATGGGGATCAGCGTAAACAGCCCCACAAGCATGTTGCGGCGAATTTGAGCCAGCAGGGATGGCTTGTTTTCACTGTCCATAACACTTTTCTCCCTTCGGCACTTGAGGCCACTTCCGTGCGATGCGCTAATGATACACTGAGTACCGCGCCGAAAGTCTATATGTTTTGCATGTGCTTGATTTTAAATGGTGGTCGGTATTGGGTTCGAACCAACGACCTCATCGATGTCAACGATGCGCTCTACCAACTGAGCTAACCGACCGTCCCATTCATATGTGGAGGCCCGACCCGCAAGCGGGTGGGAACGGGCCAGTGTTTACACCGCTGCCCACGCCCGCGCAAGCCAAATTTTATAGCCCGTCCACATGCAAGATCTGCGATGACTTCGCCCCGAAATCGCGATAGGGTAAAACCATGACACAAGAAAGCTGCGACGATACGAGCGGGAATATCGAGAAGGCGCCAGCCCCCTACCTGTGCCGGCCTGCCCCCAAACCGGGGCCGTTCGTTTTTGCCCTGCCGCACAGCGGACGCTTCTATCCAAAAGCCATGCGGGCAGCCACACACCTCTCAGACCATACACTGCGGCTATCGGAAGATGCCTTTGTGGACCGCCTATTCAAGAGCGCCCCAGAATCTGGTGCCACACTATTGGTCGCAACCCACGCTCGCGCCTACCTGGACCTGAACCGGGACGAGATGGAACTGGACCCCACCATGTTCACCCCTGCCCTTGACCCAACAATGGTCCAGGAAACCCACAGGGTGAAAGCCGGGCTGGGAATTATCCCAAGATTGGTGGCGGAAAATGTTCCCATCTATACGAAGCAGCTGCCAGCCCGAGAAGCCTTTTTCCGGATTGATCAAGTCTATAAGCCCTATCATGAAAAGCTAGCCGCTCTGATAAGCACCCGACGGAAACAGTTTGGCTATGCGGTCGTGATCGACTGCCACTCCATGCCGTCAGAAAACAGGGATGGGAAGCGATACGGCCCGGATATAGTGCTGGGAGATAACTGGGGGTCAGCTTGCAGCCGTGACATGACATCCATCGCAGAGGAGCTTCTGATCCGCGCCGGCTTCCGCGTGCGCCGGAATGTTCCCTATTCCGGCGGCTTCACCACGCAGTATTATGGCAACCCCAACCAGGGGCGGCACGCGCTGCAGATTGAAATTAACCGCGCCATCTATATGAACGAAAACAAACTGGAGCCGCTGCCCGAGTTTGGGGAAATTCACGATAAACTTCAGTGGTTTAGCGAAAACCTAATTGCTCGCTTCACAGAACTCCACGCCCGCCGGCAGTGCACTGACCTACCCAAGGCCGCAGAATAGCCAACCACCCCCAATTAATCACCCGTCCACAAGTCACGAAAGCCATTGTAACCAAGCTGACACAGGGCAGATATGTGTTCCCAAAAATTGCGCGCAAGGCGAATATTGGTAACAAAATTTCCTTTTCTAGACCAAACAGTACACAAGTGTTTCAAAAACAACACTTTTTAACTTTTCTTGGCCACAACGAAGAAAAGCACCCTTTTTCTGATCTTTTTATTCCTAAAGCAGGCTTACTATCCGTCTTTGTAGGTATCGAGTGCATTCGCTGTGCTTCTGGGAGGTTGGCAGCGAAGAACTGAAACCACACCTTAAAAAACACGGAGGGGTTCTGTGGACACCATGAAAAAATTCCTATTAGGTACGTCTTGCGTAGCGATGGCGGCAGTATTGCCAACTGTTGCGGCAAGCGCGCAAGACAATGCTTCTGCCGACGACGGCGGACTGGCAATTGAAGAAGTTGTTGTAACCGGTTCACGTCGGGCAGCACGTTCTGCGGCAGATACGCCAGCACCTGTTGACGTCATCAGCGGTGATCAGTTTGCAAACCAGGGCGACGGCGACATGTCGAACCTGCTGCGAACTGTTGTGCCGTCCTATAACGTAAATGCGCAGCCAATTTCGGATGCCGCGACACTTGTTCGCCCAGCGAACCTTCGCGGCCTCGCACCAGACCAGACGCTGGTCCTCCTGAACGGTAAGCGTCGTCACCGCGCAGCTGTAATCGCCTTCCTTGGTGGCGGTATTTCCGATGGCGCGCAGGGCCCTGATATCTCAGTTATTCCTGCGATCGCACTCAAGCAAGTTGACGTGCTGCGTGACGGCGCGGCCGCACAGTATGGTTCTGACGCCATCGCGGGCGTGATGAACTTCGTACTGCGCGACGATGCCGAAGGCGGCACTGTTGAAGCCAAATGGGGCCAGACTTTTGAAGGCGACGGCGACCAGCGTATGTTCGCGGCCAACATCGGCCTGCCTTTGGGCCCTGACGGCTTTGCAAACTTCTCCGCCGAGTGGCGCGAGCAAGACCCAACCAGCCGCAGCGTCCAGCGTGACGATGCCCTGGGCCTGATTGCTGACGGCAACACCAATGTTCGCCAGCCATATGCCCAGATCTGGGGTCAACCTGAAGTTCGTGACGACTGGAAAGTCTTCCTGAATGCCGGCCTGAACACTGGTTCCGGTGAAGCCTATATGTTCGGTAACTACGCCGAGCGTGAAGTTGAAGGCGGCTTCTTCTTCCGTAACCCGGACACCCGTTCCGGTGTGAACGTATCTGGCACCCAGCGCCTTGTAGGTGACATGACGCCAGATGACGGCATCACCTGCCCGGGCGGCATCAACTTCAACGAAGGCGAAGCAACCACTGGTACTGTGGTTGATCCGATCATCGTTGGCGCAGATAACGAGGACGCGCTGCTCGCTCAAGTATTCGCTGATCCAAACTGTTTCGTGTTTAACGAAATGTTCCCAGGCGGCTTTACGCCACAGTTCGGCGGTAAACTGAACGACGCAGCGATCGCTCTCGGCTACCGCGGTGAAATGGAAAGCGGTCTTGCTTACGACATTTCCATGCATGTGGGCCGCAACCAGGCTGACTTCTTCATCAACAACACGGTGAACCCAAGCCTTGGCTCTGCAACACCCAACAACTTCGAGCTTGGTTCCTACATTCAGCTTGAAAAGAACTTCAACGCCGATCTTTCCTACCCAATCGACGTTGGCTTCTATTCTGACCTGAACGTAGCCGCCGGTTTCGAATGGCGCGAGGAGCAGTTTGAAGCTCGTATTGGCCAGGTCGAATCCTGGGAGACAGGCGTGCTGGCTGAGCCATTCGCGCTCGAGAATGACGTTGGAGACATCATCGAAGGCACTCAAGGCTTCGGTATTGGCGCCAACGGTTTCTCTGGCTTCAGCCCACAGGTTGCAGGCACTTGGGACCGCTCCAACATCGCGTTCTACGTTGATATGGAAGCGGACGTAACCGAGAACCTGATCCTCGGCGCGGCTCTCCGTTGGGAAGACTTCTCTGACTTTGGTTCCACGACCAATTTCAAGATCAGCGGTCTTTACAAAGTAACCGACAGCTTCCGCATCCGCGGTTCCATCAGCTCCGGTTTCCGGGCACCAACTGTTGGTCAGCAACAGGTTGTGAACATCTCGACAGTGTTCGAGGAAGTTGATGGCCGCCTGCAACTTGCACAGCGTGGTACCATTCCACCAACCAACCCTGTTTCGGTCTCCAAAGGCGCTCAGCCTCTTGGCCCTGAAAAATCCGATGCCTTCACCCTTGGCATGGCTTGGGATGTTGGTGCAGCAAGCATCACTGTTGACTATTTCAACATTAAAGTGTCCGACCGTATTTCGCAGTCTGCTACGCAAATCCTGACTGCAGCCGAACGTCAGGCACTGCTGGATAGCGGCGTGAGCTTCGCAGCTGACCTTGCTGCTTTCCGCTACTACATCAACGACTTTGACACCCGCACGCAGGGCATTGACGTTGTAGCAACGATCCCTCTGGATCTGTTCGATAGCGGTTCAAGCAACATCGCAGTTGCTGGTAACTACACCAAGACAGAAGTCCTCGGCGGTGGCATTGATGAGCTTCGTCAGGACCAGCTGGAAAACAACCTGCCTAAAACCCGGTTCAACGCCACCTTCACGCATAATGAAGACAATTGGCGCATGCTGGCGCGGGTGAACTACTTTGGCAAATACACCGAGCGTCACCTTGACTCCTTCGGCCTGCCAGTGTTCGCAGGGTCCGAAATCACCCTTGATGCCGAGATTGGCTACAATGTGATGGAGAACCTGGAAGTTGTCGTTGGCGCGAACAACCTGTTCGACAACTACCCAGACGCCAACCCATGGGCTGGCGTGGCTGGTGCCGCGTATCCGGTAACGGCCCCAATGGGCTTCAACGGTGGCATGTACTATGTACGGGCTCGTTACACCTTCTAAGGATTGACCCAAAACGGTTTATCAGGGGCGCTTCGGCGCCCCTTTTCTTTTGGCTCATGCATACGACCGCAGGGAAATGCAGACCTTCTCGCCACAAGCGAGTCGTATTTTCTAGCGTTCGCAATACTCTACCCATAAGTGAAAAATGCGAAATGCACCGAAAATGGCCCTAGAGCGCTCGCTCCGCCATTCATCGCCAATATAATGCACATGTGTCAGGCTGACCGCCCCGCTCGCATCGCTAAACCCAAGTGTCGCAAATCAGCAGGAAACGCTTGCCGAGGTTGGCAGAGGAACCCCCTAGCAAAAATGCCACAGGTGCCGAAAAATATTTGCCGGATAAAAAGAGGCCACGCTTTCGCGTGGCCCAGGCTCAGGGAGGAAACGCCCACGGAGGGCATTCGCGGGGGCTACCCGCTAAGCATTAAGATAAATGCTTCGTACTCAAATTCCAAGTACAGGGTAGGTCACGAATCCTTGAAAATCTGTTAATTTTAGATAAGTTTATGAAATGTATGGATTTTAACTAGTGCTCTTTTTGAAATTTTTTTTCACAAAACTTGGCCCAATAGTTGGCCCACTTGTTCAGACACGTAGAAATCCAGCAACGACTCACAGCTTTTCAATTTCTTTGCCAATTTGAATACGGCGCAAGGTCAATCTTTGCGCCTTGGCCCTGCCCCACCAAACCAGCGGCGCAATAGCTATTTTTTTCGTTTAAAAACCGCAGGATATGCCAATTGTCTGCAAGATGCCCCCATCCAAAAAACGGCTCCTCCCCAAGGATAGGCTTTCAACCCGCATCGGCTTGGTCCGAGAAATACTGCCGGATGATCACCTTGACGCAAAATACACTTTTTGGTGGATTTGACCAAAAGATCAACATTTATCAATGTGGTAGGTCGCCAACTGACAGTCTGCCGCATGCTCATCCACCGCAAAACTCACGCAAAGACAAATCAAAGCAATAACCCAAAGAACTCCAAGCAGTTTGTAGGAGATATCTATCGTTTCATCTACGTTACGGCCCATGTTTACTGTTCCCGATACCTTGATCTTGTTCTGCCTAGCCTTCGCACCTCGCTCCGACAAAATCAGGCTTTAATCGGTAAGCGGTGGCGGTGGAGCGACAGGGCGCCGCGCGCACCAATCAATGACAATCATTAACCTTTCCTATAGTGGATTGCGGTATACTGTTCACACGAGAGTAGCAGCACTCCTCTCATCAAGGAGGGCCCGATTGCATATTGCGACGCTTCTTATGGCTGGCGCATTCATCTTTTCCGGAACAGTGCTCGACGCCGGCCCGACCACTGAAACACCTACACTTCGCGTTTCTGCGATTGTGGCACCGCCCCTTATTGTGCGTGAAACCGAAGAGGGCACCTTAACCGGTACAGCTGTGAATGCCGTCAGAAGCCTTACCGCCAAGTGTGGTGCTAGCGTTGAATTTATCATCTCGCCGTCATGGAACCGCGCCTACATGATGGCCCAGGTCGGCATTGTAGATGCGGTGATTCCCACCAATTTCGCAGAAAGCCGACTGGCGTATTTCGATTTTCCAGTCAGCCCCCTTGTTGACCTGATCCCAAGCCTGATTGTTCGCAAAGACAGCCCCATAGACCATTTCAGCAGCCTGGAAGTCCTGAGGGGCAAAAAAGTGGGCGTGCGAACCAAAGCCCTCCTTGAAGACAATTTCGATGCTTTTGTCAGGGACGGCAACGCAACCCTTGTGGAACGCAGCGACAGCATATCGCTGATAGACGACCTCTTGTCCGGGCGCATAGATTTCATTGCCGACAGCTCGGCCATGATCATCTACCACATGACGGAATCGAAAATCCCGCAACGCATCCGAATTCTGGAACCGCCCCTTGGTGCCAGCGGCCAGTATCTGGCACTGTCCAAGAAACGATCAGCAGCCTTTGCCGAGGGCAGCAAGCTTTATGACTGTTTGAAGACAGCGAAACCCTAGCACCACTGCCCTTTCCACTTGCCGCAACGGTCATTCCCGCGTATAAGCCGCGCAAATCTTTTATTTGGGGGCTTCCGATAACAGCGGAAGCCTTTTTTAAGTTGGGGCAACGACAGCCCCCAGGAAGCAGACATGAGTAAGAATATTCGCAACATCGCGATCATCGCCCACGTTGACCACGGCAAGACCACGCTGGTGGACAACCTGTTCAAACAGTCGGGCACCGTGCGCGAAAACCAGCGCGTTGAAGAACGCGCGATGGATTCGGGCGACCTGGAGCGCGAGCGTGGCATCACCATCCTGGCGAAATGCACCAGCGTGATGTGGGGCGACACCCGCATCAACATTGTGGACACCCCAGGTCACGCCGACTTCGGCGGCGAAGTTGAGCGCATCCTGTCGATGGTTGACGGCGTTGTTCTGCTGGTGGACGCAGCCGAAGGCCCGATGCCGCAAACCAAGTTCGTAACCATGAAGGCACTGGCACTTGGCCTGAAGCCAATCGTGGTTGTAAACAAGGTAGACAAGCCGGACGGAGACCCAGACGCTGCAACCGACGCAGTATTCGACCTGTTCGTGAACCTGGATGCCAACGAATACCAGCTGGACTTCCCGATCCTCTATGCTTCCGGCCGCGACGGCTGGTGCGATGACACACTGGACGGCCCGCGCGAAAACCTGCACCCGCTTTTTGAGAAAGTATTGGAACATGTTCCGGCGCCGAAAGTGGTGACCGATGGTAACGCCGACAAGCCGTTCTCCATGCTGGTTTCCATGCTGGACCGTGACAACTTCCTTGGCCGTATCCTGACGGGCCGGATTGAAACGGGCCGTGCGAAAGTGGGTGACGCAATCCACGCGCTCAGCCGTGACAGCAAAGTGATCGAAGTTGGCCGCATCTCGAAGCTACTGTCCTTCCGCGGGCTTGAGCGGACGCCGGTTGAAGAAGCCGAAGCGGGCGACATTGTTGCCATCGCCGGCCTGCAGACCGCCACGGTAGCCGACACAATTGCCGTTCCTGAAGTCAAGGAAGCGCTTCACTCCATCCCGGTTGACCCACCAACCCTTGCCATGACCTTCGCCGTAAACGACAGCCCGCTGGCGGGCCGCGAAGGCAAGCTGGTGACCAGTCGCGTAATCCGCGACCGCCTGATGAAGGAAGCTGAAGGCAACGTGGCCATCAAGATCACCGAAACCGAAAGCAAGGACGCTTTTGAGGTGGCAGGCCGCGGCGAGCTGCAGCTTGGCGTTCTGATCGAGACCATGCGCCGCGAAGGATTTGAGCTGGCGATCAGCCGCCCACGCGTCCTGATGAAGATGGACGAAAACTGCAAGAAGCTGGAGCCATACGAGACGGTTCAGGTGGATGTGGACGAAGCCTATCAGGGCACGGTGGTTGAGAAGATGTCGCTCCGCAAAGCGGAACTGACCGGCATGGTGCCATCAGGCGGCGGCAAGGTCCGCCTGACCTTTGACGCCCCTGCCCGTGGCCTTATCGGTTATCACGGCGAGTTCCTCACCGACACGCGCGGTACCGGCATCATGAACCGCTCCTACGACCGCTACGACGCCTACAAAGGCCCGATCCAGGGCCGTCAGCGTGGCGTTCTGGTTGCGAACGCAAGCGGCAAGGCCGTGACTTATGCGCTCTTTAACCTGCAGGAACGCGGCGTGATCATGATCGAAGGTGGCGATGAGTGCTATGAAGGCATGATCATTGGCGAGCACAGCCGCGACAATGACCTTGACGTGAATGTCCAAAAAGCCAAGCAGCTGACGAACATCCGCGCCGCTGGCAAGGACGAAGCCGTGAAGCTGACCACACCGCGCAAGCTGCCGCTGGAAGAAGCACTGGCCTACATCAACGACGACGAGCTTGTTGAAGTAACGCCAGAGAGCATTCGTCTGCGCAAGCGCTTCCTGCTGCCGCATGAGCGCAAGAAAGCCGCGAAGGCTGCTGAATAAGGCCGCTGTCATTCCCTGAGGCTTCATGCCTGTACAGGGGAAAAGAGAATTCTAAAGGCGATCCAAACGGATCGCCTTTTTTATTGCACCGCTCGCCGCCTTTTTAATGCCGCATTAATCCGTATCTTGTATTTATGAAAAACATCACCAGATAAGGTGAATAAGAGGCGCCCAAAGAGGCACCATAAAAAACACGACAAAAGGGCCAACATAAAGGCTCGATACGACAAGCGAAGGAAGAGACAATGCAACAGCAGAAGCCTGTGCCCACATACGGTATCACCAAAGCACAATATGCCCGCCAGCTGCAGGAATGGGAAGCTGCCCAGTCCTATACGCCAGGCGAAGGCTTCTTTGCCCGCTTCAAGAAAAAGCGCGGCTAACAGCCACCCGGCCATATGAAGAATTTTTACGCCGCAGCAGGCCAGCCTGCTGCGCGTTCCCGCATGCCAGCACTCCGTCATTCCGGGCGAGCGGCGAAAGCCGCGAGGGAACGGAATCTATCTTGATCCACGAAACTAATGGATGCTGATCCAAGTTCAGCATGACAGTGATCACTATTTCTCAACTGTCACCCTGAACCCGTTTGGCGTACCGCCAGCGCTGCAAACAGGGTCCACTGGGCAAAGGCCACTAGCCCAGCTTGAAATAGTTGCGGATGGCCAGAAGCGCGAAGAACAGGAAGATTGTGGAAATCAGGTTATGCACGCCCGCCAGTAGCGTCACCCAGGGCGGCTGCCCGCCAGTGAACAGCGCCTGCACAGCCGCGCTATCATTGGCCTTGATCACACCCAGCACAGGTGTCGCGTTCGAGAAGGTATAATTGATAAGATGAAAGCTGTCTTCCACTGACCAGCCAGCCTCAAACAACCCCGCAAACCCGCCATAAACGGCAAAGAACACAGCAAACAACCCTAGCCACCACATGACAGGCCGCCGGAAACTCAGGCCGCACATGCTGAACAGCTCAAACAAGTTGATCATCAGCGTTTCCCGCACCGTAGCTTCATGCCCACGGCGGCACAGGAGTTCCGCCCTAAAGAAGCGCTTTTCCACTAAATGATGATGTCCATCTGCTGCCAGTTCTTGCATGCGCCGGAGCTTTGCCGCCGCCATAGAGTCCGCGACACGCCATGCTTCAGAGGGTAGAAACATTCTTTCACATGCGCGTAGGCTGAGAGGAGGTGTATCCGGTATCACCACATGAGTTTGTCCCAGGTTGGGGGCAATGGCGAATTGCGCACTTCGGAAATCTGGGACACAATTTTCTGTCTTCGATTTTTCGACTAATTCCAAGAACATTATGCGCAATCGTTCAGGCCACCACCCGAAAGTGACATTAGGCAGTCCCCTGCCTACTTTTCCAAATTCAACATTTTCAAGAGATGTTCCTGCTCCTACGTTAGCTGCAACAAAGCTAGCCCCATTAAGAAACACCGACTTATCAAAGTTTGCAGCCCCAACAATTGTGGCATATGCAAATCTTGCATTTCCCACGAAATATACATCTTGAAACGAAGCTCCTCGGCGTACAATGAAACCTGAGAAATCTGAATGAGAAAGGAACACGGCGCTAATAAACTCGACGCCCCTTACAAACTGCCTTCCCGCAAATCTTGCTCCGCCAACAAATACCGTTTGTTGAAAGTCCGCGTGTGCTACAAAACGTGCAGCCCCCTTTTCATTGGGCCCTATCGAACCTAGGGCGTGGCCCGAGAAATCTGCAAACCACTCAAACAGCACCTGCCTAAAATGCGCTTTTCCCAGAAACTCAGCCCCACTAAAATTTGCGTCCGCTACAAATCTGCTCTTGTCAAACTCCACAGTCCCCGAAAATAAGGCATTACGAAAATCAGCTTGTTGGCAGAAAAACGCCCCAACAAATGAAACGCAAATCGGAAAAGAAACATCCTCGACAAGCTGAATGCTAGGGGGGGGCAGCTTTGCCATTAAATGTAATGCCCTGAAAAGAGACATTGCATGGAAAGCAATACCCAGCGAAGCTAGTATGTGAAATATACTTTACATTTGATGGAAGTTCATCCTCGAAGCATATCCAATTTATAGCAGAGATAACCACCTCAATCTGGTTTGCTCTGTCGTGACGAGTAAGCCATTTGTCTGCTGTAGCTATCACCCAAGAATTCCAAGCTAACTTACCGCGTTTGGCTCGCTCCAAGTGCGTCATTTCATCCAGCCGTTTTGCATATCGCTGCCGCATTGGTGACAGCATCAAATCACCCCGCAACAACTCAGGCACATTGTCGGCATAGATGATCGGCTTGCCCGTTTCCGGATCTGTGTACCCTTGCTCGTCGGTTCTTTTGTCATCAACCATGGCGCTCCCCATCCTTGGTTCACACCAACTATGACCGCAAGGGTCGCACCCATGCAACCAAAAGGCGCTCGTGGCATTAACAGCTGCGAAAGGTCTTGTGACTATACTGGCCCAAATGCACTGCGGGAGGGCCCGACTTGTTGATTGTAACAGGCCTGATTGAGATATCGCCGGAATACCGGCGCGAGGCGACAGAAGCGTTCGAACAGTTCGTTCGCGCCGCGCGCAAGGAGCTAGGCAACATCACCTACCAGATGTCGGAAGACATCGATATGCCGGGGAATTTCCGTTTCTATGAGGAATGGGAAGCCAAGGAAGCCCTCGCCAGGCACTTGAAATCGGAAAATACGGCAAAGTTCCGCCAGGCCCTTGCTGGCATGCAGGTTTTGTCGATCAATGTGAAACGCTATGAAGCGACCCCAGTAAAGCTATAGCCACCACATAAGATAATATTTGACGCAACACGCCTGCGCGTGTTCATAAGAAACTGCTGGGGAAATTGGGAGAGGGTTATATGACCGACCGCAAGGTACAGGTTTTTTTCTACGGTTCTTTTATCAGCTTGAGCGTTTTGGAAGAAGCCGGCATCAAGAAGCGCGCGTTTGCGCCAGCCTGCATTCATGGCTATGAAATGCTGATGCAACCCGTTGCCAATCTGCACGAAAACGGCGACGGCGTTGTATACGGGATTCTGGCGAACCTGACCCACGATGAACTTGAAACGCTTTACACCACGCACCTGTCATCCTTCACGGACTATAAGTATCGGCCTGAGGCCATGCTGGTGATGACCCGCGGCGGCAAGATCGTGCCTGCGCTTGTTTATGTGTGCGATAATATGAAGCCCGAGCAGGCAACAACCGAATATATCGAAAAGGTCCTGAAGGCAGCCAAAAGCTATGGCTTCCCTGGCTGGTACATTGACCATATCGAAAGCCACCGGCCGATCGGCGACCCGAAAAAGCGTAACTAGGGCAAAGGCATCTGCGCCGGCCTCTTCGCTGCAGTTCATGAAAAAGGCCCGCCGAAAGGCGAGCCTTTATTGATCCTACAAGCCGCTAGCTTATCCGCGCAGGCGCGCCAGGAAGCGGTTGACGGAATCTTCCAGAATGCTGGCCTGGTCGGTCAGGCCACCGGTGCTTTCATTCACAACATTGGCGGCACCGGCACTCTTCTGCGCCATTTCCTGCACCCGGCCGACGTTCTGGCCCAGGTTGGCTGTGCCCTGGCTGGCGTTCTGAACGCTTCGGCCAATCTCGCCCGTTGAGGCTTCCTGTTCCACCACTGCGGCGGCAATCATGCCGGAAATCTCGCTCACCTGATTGATGGTGCGGTGAATTTCATTCACGCCGTCCACGGTTTCCTTGGTGGCAGACTGCATGGCAGCCACCTGCTCTTCAATTTCCTGCGTCGCACGTGCCGTCTGGTTCGCTAGGCTTTTCACTTCATTGGCAACCACCGCGAAGCCCTTGCCTGCCTCGCCTGCCCGGGCTGCCTCAATGGTGGCGTTCAACGCCAGCAGGTTGGTTTGCTCTGCGATATCGTTGATCAGGTGTACGACTTCCGCGATCCGTTCGGACGCGCTCGACAGCGAACCTACGCGCTCTGCGGCATCTTTGGTAACCGTCATGGCGTTGATGCTGATGGAATTCGCCTGCTCCACTTGCGTGCGGATCTCGCCGATCGCCCCCGTCAGTCCCTCTGTGGCCTCGGCGACGGAAATCATATCCTGGCTTGTGGCGTCGGTTGCGCTCGCAGCCGCACTCACTTCCATCGTGGTTTGCTCAATCGCATCGGTCATGGTGTCGGCTGCCATCTGCAACTCGGCCACCGCGCCGGAGAGCGACTGGATAACGCCGGAGACTTCGTTTTCAAAGCTGTCCGCAAGGTCAGAACGCATCGCGTCCCGCTCGGCCTTCATTTGGCGTTCCTTGTCCTGCTCTTCCTGCAGGCGGCGCGTTTCCTCAGCGTGGCGCCGTTCTTCCTCTTCACGCTCTGCCGCGGCTTGCTGCGCCTTCGCGTCATCCGCTTCCTGCCGAAGCCGCTCGGTCTCAAGCGCGTTGTTGCGCAGGAACTCAGCCGCGCGCGCCATGGCGGCGATGCCGTCGCCATGGTCCGTATCGGTCACCGGCTTGTCATATTTGCCTTCAGAAAGATAGCTTAGCTCAGCCTGCAGGCGCCTGAGCGGCCCCATGATGCTGGCAGTAATGGCCCAAGACAGGGCAAAGATCGCCGCTATCAGAATGGCTGTCACAATATACACCAGGTTCTGGTGGTTTTCGAACTCAGCCTGCGACACGCGTCCGGCCTGTAGTTCCGCGACCAGCGTCGAAAATTCCCAAACGATGAAAATCATGCCCAGAAACGCCAGAATAGTCAGCGTCCAGATACGGACATTCACTTTGAAATTACGCAGAAAATTGATCATCTCGATACACAACCCCTAGCCTCGAGAGGCTTCCCTAACCCACATAAACATGTGCCTGATTGGCTCAATAGCACAGTAGCTGGCGGTTGCGTATCAAAAACAGCAGCGACATATCGTCGTCCCGGGGGCGGCTTTCAGCAGGGCTTGCAGGCGGCGAAACTTGAAAACACACCGGTCTGTTCCCACATCTTTTAAATAAGACAAAAAAATGTCGACACATAGCGAGGATAGAGGAGGATCAGATGCGCCTGATATTGGCGATACTTTTCCCACCCATGGTGTTTTTCACCATTTGGCGCCCTTTTCAGGGTTTGATGAATGCCCTTTTGTGGATGACCTTCATTGGCTGGCCTGTGGCTGCCATGTGGGCCATTTATGCGCTCAGCCAATACCGCAATGACGAGCTCCGCCGCGAGTTCGACTATGACCGCGGTTACGGCAGGCGCTACCGCTATTAGGAGGGCAGCATGATCAGTGCATTATTGGCTGGCGCCCTTACCGGGCTGCTTGCAGGAAAACTTCTTGAAGGAAAAAGCCTTGGCGGCACCCGCGACATCGCGCTGGGTGCGATAGGGGCAATCGCGGCCTGGTTCATTGTCGGTCTGCTGGGCTTCAGCCCGATCAACATGTTCGGCTCTGTTATAACAGGCTTTTCGGGCGCAATGCTGTTCCGCTTCAGCACACACCCCGCCAACCAGGAGGAGCAGGCTTTATGATCGGAACCATCATTACAGGCGCTATCGTCGGCTTCCTGGCCGGCCACATCATCCGGGGCGAGGGTTATGGCGCCCTTGGCAACATCATACTGGGCATCTTCGGCGGTATGATAGGCAATTTCCTGTTCGGCGTGATTGGCCTTGGGCCCACAGGCTGGATCGGCGATGTCATTGCAGGCGTTGCAGGAGCCCTGATCCTGGTGTTTGCCTTCGGCGAAACCCGGCACCGCAGGCGCCGACGCAGGCGCCATTAACGCAGGCGACAAGGCCGATACGCCTCAGCCATCACACCGTGCCGGGCAAGCATGTCCGGCACACCTTCTTTGAGAACCAGGCTTGCTGCCAATTCAGACCATGCAGGTGATGTCTGAATGCCGTAGCCGCCCTGCCCCACATTCCAGAAAAAGGCCGGGTGATCAGCATCAAACCCAATGACCGGCGCCTTGTCAGGTGCAAAGGTCCTGAGACCTGCCCATTTGGCCTCAATCTTTTCAACCGGCATCCCTGTCGCTTCCTCAAACCGCATGGCCGCGACCGCAACGTCCTCCAGCTCTGGCTGGGCATCGCATGGCTGGCTTTCCGTCTCGTCGGCGGGGGAGACGAGATAGCCATTACCCTCGGGCTTGAAGTAAAACTCTTCGTCCACATCAATAATCACCGGGCCGTGGCGGTCAAACGGCACGCCCTCATGTTTCGGCACCGTAATGATGGTTCGCCTGAGCGGCTTCAGCCCAAGCGGCTCAACGCCAGCGCGGCGGGCAATGTCGTCTGCCCACGCGCCTGCACAGTTGATGAGCACACGCGCTTTCACCTGCCCCAACCGGGTTTTTACATGCCACATGGTACCATCGTGCGCCGCTGCCTCAAGCCCTGCTCCCAGAAGCACTTCCACGCCCGTTTTCTTAGCCGCACGCAAATACCCCTGGTGGAGCGCAGCGACATCCAGGTCACCGCAATCGGGGTCGTCAATGCCGCCGGCGAAGATGCCCTCTTTGAGGTGCGGGGCCTGCTCCAGAACCTCGTCAGCATCCAGCATGCGAACGCCCGGCAAGGCGCCGTGCATTTCATTGAAGACGGCCTCAGCTTGCGTGCGCTGGTTCTCCCTGAACACATGGATAGCACCCAATTTGTTCATCAGTGGGGCCGCACTGAAACCCTCTGGCGGATTGGTCAGGAAATCTTTGGAAGCAGTGGTGAGCGGCTGAAGCTTCGGGCCGCCATATGTTTCAGCATAAAAGGCTGCGGACCGTCCGGTCGTGTGGTAGCCAGCCTGCTCTTCCATATCCAGCATGACCGTCCTGCCATGTGGCGTCAGGCGGTACGCAAGCCCTGCCCCCGCGATACCGGCTCCGACGATCAGAAAATCAGCTTCCATTGCCATACATCCGTTGCTTCTTCCGGGCAATTTGTGGTCTAAAGTGGCCGCAATGGCAAGGCGCCATTGATGAAAATCTTTGTTCACTCACGTCACGGGAACTTATCATGACCGCCACACCACATTCCGATGTGCTTTCAAAGGATCAGGTTGATGAACTCTGCGCCTTCGCCTGCAAGTTGGCTGACGCTGCCGCGGAGATCACGCTCAGCTATTTCCGGCAACCGATTGGTGTGGACGACAAAGACAAGGGCGACGGCTTCGACCCAGTGACCAAGGCAGACCAGGGAGCGGAAAAAGCGATCCGCGCCTTGATTGAAGAACACTACCCCGACCACGGCATCTTCGGCGAAGAATTTGGCATCAAGGAAGCCGCAGGCCCGTTCGAATGGGTGCTTGATCCGGTCGACGGCACACGCGCTTTCATTTCCGGCCTGCCAACCTGGGGAACGCTGATTGCGCTCCGGCACAATGGCGAGCCGGTGATCGGCGTGATCGACCAGCCTTACATCAAGGAACGCTATCTGGGTTGGCCCGGCGGCGCTACGTTGAATGATATGCCCATCAAAACCCGTGCCTGCCCAAGCCTTGACAAGGCTACTCTTTCAAGTACCGACCCAGGCCTGTTCAAGGGTGTTGAGCGCGACCGTTTCGATACGCTTCTAAGGGAAATCCGGCTGGTTCGCTATGGACTTGACTGTTACGCCTATGCCGTGATGGCGGCAGGCCACATGGATATGGTGGTAGAAAGCGGCCTCAAGCCATACGATATGATGGCGCTGATCCCGGTGATCCGGGGTGCTGGCGGATCCGCCACCAATTGGGAAGGGGAGGCGCCAGGCGACTGTGGGCGGCTCCTGGCCTTGGGGGACCCGACACTTCTTGAGCAGGTGATGGATATCCTCCAGTCCTAGCGACTTTGCAATATCAAGCATGCTGCAGCGAAGGCTATCTTCGAAATAGCCCGAAGGACGACCTTTGGGCTATTCTAGCGAACACACTGCCGGGGGGACCGGAAAGAACTCAACTGTCCTCCAATGGGGCCGGTGTGTTGGTCTGCAGCACATCGTCGCCAAAATCAGGGCCATTTTCCAAATCCATCCATGCGGCGATGGCATGCCACAGATCTGCCCGCATCCCGTCGGTTTCTTTCAGGATTTCGTGCATCGCTCCCTTGATGACCACCAGTTTGGCATTCGGCATCCGTTCGGCAAGTTTGGTTTGGGCGGCATTGTCGACGATGCTGTCTTTCTCTGCCTGAAGCATCAGTACCGGCGTTTCGATCCCTTCCGGGCAACCCTCTGCGTTCAGCTTGTCACATGATTTCAAAGCTTCCCATAGCCACTTGTATGTTGCCCCGCCGACGGCCAGCCGCTTGTCCTTGGTTTTGATGAAGAAGTCTTCATCTTCAAAACGGTCATCATCGTGTGTCAGTTTCTTGCGCCAGCCCCAGCGTCCTTCCTTGAAGGCCGTATGGCCAGGAATATAAGCCGCCCCAAGCCCCATATAACGCATGATTAGCGGCAGCCCCTTGGCGACAAAATCTGGCAACCCGCCCGTCGCAATTCTCACCATCGGGGCAACTGTAATGGCTGCATCAGCATAACCGGGGTGTTCCCGAAGGAAGCGCAGGATCACATGACTGCCGGCCGAATGGCCCATCAGAATGAAAGGCTTTGGCATTTTGCCAATCAGCTTTTCTTCAAACAGGGTTTTCACATCGGTCAGGTGTGTGTCGAACGTACGTACATAGTGCTTGTCGCGGTTCGGGTGCGGGCGCCAGGACATGCCCTGACCACGTAGGTCCATGGCTGCACAGGCGAACCCAAGCGCATTAAATATATGCACATCTTCAAGGAATTTTTCGATGAACTCGGTGCGACCAGGCAGGAAGATCACAGTGCCTTTGGGCTCCAAAACCTTGCTTGCTGGAAACCGGGCATACCGAATGCGGCGGTCATCCGGAGCCACAAAATAACTGAAGACCGCATCTTCTGGCACAGTGCGCCGTTTTTCTTTGGCAGCTGCCAAAATCTCGGCACTTGGATATTCTTCGCCAGCCACGCTCATGGCTGCGCTGGCTTCCTGTTCGTTTTCTGTCGTCATAACACACCCATTTTCCCCAATCGTTGCCACTTATAGCCGTTTGAGACAAGCGGTAATTGGGAGAAACTGGCGGTTACACGAAAGTTTAGTAGGGTATTTCTTCTGTCAAAAAGCCTCTGGACTCACCGGTTATGGCAAGTCCGGCATCATCGCCCAAGTTGAGGAATGCCTCTAGCGACAGGATCGGCAAATATTGATATTGCACTTCCACCGTCACCAGTTTGGTCTGATCCGTCGGGTCAACAGGGGATGTGATAATTATGGCCGTAATGTTGTCTGGGTCCAGCCCCAGCAGGTTCGCCTCGGCGATCGCCTGTACGTCATTAGATGTAGCGTCATAATGCACGAGCGCATAGCGCGTCGCTTCCTCTGCCGCATAAAGAACCACCGCCTGCGTGTAGACGATGCGCGACAACTCAATCAGCATGATGATGGTGCCCAGATAAATGGGAATTGTCATGGCGAACTCAACCGCCGCAACACCGTCATCTCGGCAGCGCAAACGCCCCAATAAAGCTTTCAGTCGCTGATATGGAGACGTCTTTGTCATATCAGTTCAACCGCGCTGTTACGGTTTGGCTCAGCGTAAGGCTGCTTGCTATTGCCGGATAAGTCAGCAGAAGATCATATTCTTCAGTGAGTGTTATATCCAGATAGGCCTTCCTGAGCGTGCCATCGTCACATGTGATATCAACCCCGCCAGTGGTGGTACAATCGCTTGCGGATCCGTCTGGACACTCACAATATAGCGTTGCCGTTACTTCACGGGCAGCGCTGGGGTCCGCCGCCGGCGCGGAGGCTTCAACTGCGGCGATTATGGCCGAATAATCGTCATTCACGGGCTTGCGCACGAGCGCATACTGAAGCCCAGCCCT
The DNA here is from genome assembly GCF_001550065.1 of Kordiimonas lipolytica. The sequence continues at coordinate 323,745 of NZ_LRUB01000017.1, read as the reverse complement.
GACCGCGTTTGAAAGCTGCATATTGCGAGCGTAGGCCAGGCCAAAATCTACAACGCCAACAGAAATCAGTGCCAACACCGTCATGATGGCTGCTGTCTCAATAACGATGGAGCCGTCTTCGTCTTTTCGCAGTTTTTGCAGGAACGCCATTTCTCCCTACTCCACCAACATGATCCGGAACTGTGGAGATGTCTCCAGGTTCATGGATTCGCATATTGTATCATCATTGCCGATTACGCTATCGCCAGAAAATGTAACCGTCGCACCCCATACCTGCAGGCAGGATGGTTCTGCCTGGGCGCCGCCGGTGAAAGTGATGTCTGCACGCGGCATATAAATCACACCATCAAGCATGAGGTTAACCCCACCATTGAAGATGGCAGACACCCCTGCACTGCGGTAATCGGCAATAGGGTCCTGATAAACGAGGATACCTTCATATGTATCGCCATCTGTGGTCGGTGCGGAAAGCGTTGCCGTAGCACTACCGTTCATCGAAATGCTACCCACATCACCGGCGGTATCACCTGTGAAAATAAAGGTCACGCCTTCCCCCGAGAACTCGGAGTTCGCATTGGCGATCAGGTCGCCACCTTCGATCACATATACGCCCGGCTCAAATACAATATTCTCACCCTGGATGCGCAAATTGCCGCAGTAACGACCCGGCGTCATTACATCATTGTCACCAACATTTGTGTTGCCAGAAACATCACACCCCATATCGGTTGGGATCGGCAGGCTGGTATATGGATCATCAGCGGGAGTGGACAGCGACTGTGGCGGAGAATCACTCGTGAGAACCCCGCCGCCAGAGACTTCAATATCACCTACAGTTTGCACAGATACCGTATCAAGCTCGGCATTACCCCCGATATAGATGGCCTGCTCGCTAACGCTATTAGATGCCACACCACAGTCGGTCCCCACAATCGTGCTGCCCGAAAAATTCAATGCCCGATCTTCTGTGTCGTCCAGTGCCACGACGCACTGAGTGCCGATAATGAGTGTACCTGCCACGGCCCGCCCCGAGACATTGACGGTGAGCGAGTTGCCTGTAATGGCATAGAAAGCGCTAAGGAACGTCAGCTCTACATTCCGGGAGACAATAATTTCATAAAAGCCGGTCTGCCCTGCATAATCGCCCTGACTTGGGGGAGTATTCAGCGTAAGAGTGTCCCGGGCGGGGTCGAATCCCCGGTCATTCAGGAAAGTAGAAACCTGCGCTTGCAGATCAGCGTCGGTAAAGTTATTGCCGGAGTGCACGGTGTCGATTGCGGCCATATCTGTCAGGTTCTGGACATCACGCCGCTCCATGTACCAGCCTGATACATCCATGCCCAACCCGGCGAAACCCAATATTGCTGGCAACATGAATGCACTTAAAGTGATCATGCCAGCAGTCTCGTCACGCCAGAAGCGTTTTATTTCCGAAAGCTTTATCATCCGAATCGTTTGCCTGTCGTTCCGGTCACGTTGCCTGGACCTAAAACGCTACTGCAGATTCGTTTACATTCGGTGCATAAATAACCCGTTTTTTAGCAAAATTGGCGATTGAACTTGCCCAAATACACACCTTAACTTCCTAAAAACATTACATAAAATCATAGATCGTATTCACACAACCCAACTATTTCATGGGCGCAATTTACCTAAAACTTTCTGCATTTCTTTACATGCCACAACCAGAGGCTCAGCCTTTCAACCAAACAGGTAGTTTCCAAGGTTCAGGCAATGAAACAGTGGATAAAAAAGACAGGTAAGGCACTTGATGCTGCCAACCGCTTATTGGCGCGTCTTGGTCAGGATGAGCGCGGCAGCCTTCTGCCCATGGTGGCTGGCAGCATGTTGACACTGACGGCCGCGGCCGGGCTCACAATCGACGGTGCGCGCGTCTTTTATGTCAAGGATGTGCTGCAAAAGTCACTGGACTCTGCCGGGCTGGCCGCTGGCCATGCAATGGACGTAGATACCATGCAGGCCGACGCGATTGAATTTTTCAATGCGAACATAGCAGCTACGGGCGGCATGGCATCCGCAAGCGACATGAATATTGTCATCAGCGATGACAATGAACTGATCACACTGACCGCGACCGCCACCGTCGAAGCCACCTTTATGACATTGTTTGGTTACGATTCCCTGACCGTAACGGTAGATACCGAAATTACGCGGGAAACCCGCGGCATGGAACTTGTACTGGTAATGGACAATACCGGCTCCATGCGAAGCGACAACAAGATTACCACTATGAAAACCGCCGCCGCTAATCTGATTGATGTGGTGTATGGCGATGATGAGACCAACACAAATTTATGGGTTGGCGTTGTTCCCTATATTACCCACGTCAATGTCGGAAACGCGCATTATGACTGGCTGTCGGCTGCGGGGAAAACAAAGGTGGATAATGAATATTCACCCACTGAATGGATGGGATGCCTTGAGGCGCGCCCGGACGGTGAAGACCAGACAGATACGCCCCCCAGCCTCGCACCGTTTGAGCCTTATTTCTGGGAAGACACAGACTATGTAACATGGAAATACAGCTGGCGACGGGGCTGGTATGAAGCGGAAGAGGACAACCCCTGGATCGATGACGACACAGGCGTGCGCACCATTGAAGAAGTCAACAACTCTTCAACCGCACTCGGCCCCAACAGGGGATGCGGCCCCCAAATCACACCACTGGTTGCCGAGAAGACGAAAATCCTTAATGCCATCGATGCCATGGAGCCCTGGAGCTTCGGTGGCACTGCGGCCAACCTTGGGCTGACCTGGGGTTGGCGCGTCGTAAGCCCCAACTGGCGCGGACAGTGGTCTGGCAGCCCCGCAGAGCTGCCGCTGGATCATGACGAGCCCTTTATGGACAAAGTGATCGTGATGTTGACCGACGGCGTAAACCAGTTCATCAGCGCTGATGATGAGCTCGGCGGATCAGACTATACCGCCTACGGCCGAGTCGAGGACTTTGGGTTCAACAATATCTATGACGCACGCAACGAATTGGATGACCGGTTCGACACCACATGCGCAAACATCAAGGCCGATGGTATCATTATCTACACCATCACCTTCGGCGACACGCCCGATAGCAGTACGCAGGCTGCCTACTCCGCCTGCGCCACCAACCCATCCTTTTATTTCCATGCGCCCACCGCCGCGTCACTTGAAGAGGCTTTCGATTCCATTGGCAGGCAACTATCCAACCTCAGGCTTTCAAAGTAGGAGGTGGCTATGGCAATTCGGAAATGGCTAAAGAAATTTCGGAAGCAGACAGAAGGCTCAGTTGTAGTCGAAGCTGCGATCGGGCTTCCTATCCTGCTTTCCGTGATCGTCGGTGTCCTCGAAGTAGGAAATTATTTTTTCATCAATGCGGCGCTTGAGAATGCCGTCCTTCGTGCATCACGGTTTGGTGTTACGGGAGGTAGCGACCCAACAGCGACGCGCGAAGAGCAGTTGCTGCAGATCGTCGAAGAGGAAACTTTTGGCTGGATCGACATGAACCAGGTGACAGTAGAGACACTGGTATATGAACAATTCTCGGACATCGGCAACGCCGAGCCATACACCGACGCAAATGACAGTGGCACCTACGACGAAGGCGAAGCCTATTCGGACGTCAATGGCAACGGAAAATGGGACTCTGACATGGCTTCTGCAGGCCTTGGAGACGCGGGCGACATAGTACTTTACCGTCTCTCTTACCCTGCAAACAGCATCACCGGCTTCGCCGAATGGGCAGAGCGTTCAATCACCATCCAGGCAACAGTAGCAGTCCGCAATGAACCGTTTTAGACGCATCATCAAAAGCATCTGCTCGGATCAGCGCGGGGCAGTTCTGACTGAGCTCGCACTGTCGATGCCGCTCTATATAGTGCTTCTGATGGGAACCGTAGAGGTGGGGAACTATCTTCTATTGCACTTGAAGCTGCAGCATACCGTGGTTGCAGTATCTGACTTGGCCACCCGGGATGAGGAAATCACCGAAGCTGTTGTCGCAGATATTTTCGAGGTTGTACCTCAGATCATGAGACCGTTTGACACGGAAACCCGGACTATCGCCTATGTATCCGCTATCAGCCAAGCAGAAGACGTACCCTCGACGATCTATTGGCAGCGTTCTGGTGGTGGCAACCTTGTCCACGGCAGTGACATCGGAGATGAGGGTGATGCCATCGACGTTCCCGCAGGACTAACGCTAAGGGACGATGAAACCATCCTGGCAACAGAAATATTCTATAGCTACGAGCCTCTCATATTTTCATTCCTCGACAGCTACACGATCCGCAAGACATCCTATTTTCGGCCCCGCATTGGCGCCCTGCAGGAAATCCAACCCTGACCAAGCAGTCATTGGCCGCAAGTGACAGCAAACAACATTCTCGCTCGGACACGCAAGCATGAAAGGCTTAGCCCCGAGTCTTTCGCTGTCCTGTAATAACGCTGATTTTCGATTCGTTTTGCACCCGGAAGCACCTTTCGGGTTCTAAAAATCACCGATTTTTTTTAAAGTTTTCACGACAGCCTTCCAGCCAGCTGCCTTTTTCAGCCTAATGAAAGCCCAAAACTCTCCCTAATTCGCCCCGATATTCATGTCGCCCATGCCTAGATTCATGAACATAATCAATAGCTTGTTAAGCATGATAAAATTTTAGCTAATTTTACTTCAGTTTTTACAATAAGTCTTTGTAATAAAAAGCATTTTAGACTTGCTGTTAACTTTTTATTTAGTTGTTCGCCGCTATAAAGGTGACATCCAATCTTGGCAGCTGGAGAAAACCAATGATTAAGTTTTTGAACAAACTACGTACTAACGAGGAAGGCGCTACCGCCATCGAGTATGGCCTGATCGCAGCCCTCATCGCTGTTGCACTGATCACTGCACTGAACACCCTTGGCGGTGACCTCAGCGCAATGTTTGAAGGTGTTGCAACAGAAGTTGAAACTGCTACACCAGCAGCGCCTGCTGCAGGTTAAGCTGGCTACCAACGGACAGTTGGAAAGCAAGAAACTCAAAAGGCCGCTGGGGGAAAACTTTTGCCGGCGGCTTTTTTAGTGAAATTGGGATCTGAATACAGATTTCGGGAAAGCAGTTCTCAGGCAAGATATGCAAGCAACGACAGCCATATATACAGGCATATTTGTGGCCGTTGCTGTGGTGCTTATCCTCGCTGCAATTGAAGACTTGAAGACCAGGCGCATCGCTAACCGCCTTAGCCTGATCCTAGTCGGACTTTTCGGAGTAACAGTTGCAGCTGACCTTCTATCCGGCACAAATGTCATGGCCGCCCTTGTATGGCCAATTGTTGTCGGAGGCTCGGTCTTCCTTGTCGGTCTGGCCCTGTTTGCAACGGGCGCGATGGGTGGTGGAGACGTAAAGCTAATGTCCGCAGTGGCCCTTTTCGCCGGCCCGGACCTGGGGCTCTCTTTTGTGCTCTATGTTGCAGTAATCGGCGGAATTGTTGCCCTTGCCCTCCTTGCCTGGAGCCGTTGGAGCAAAGACAAATCGGAACATAGTGTCAAAGTACCCTATGGCGTCGCGATTTCAGCCGGGGGGCTGTGGATCTGCTTCCACCAGATATCTGCACTTTCGACCTAATTCGTGAAGAATTATTAACCCTTTGGCCTGACCATGGCCTGGGAAGTGTGTGACAAAAGCCAGGAGGGGACTATGAACCCCAGAAGCCTAATTCTAATTGCCGTCGCAGGCGTCGGCGTGTTGCTGGTGGTCCTATTGACCCGAAGCTTCCTTAGCGGCCTTGAACAGCAGAGCCGACAAGTGCAAGCAACGGCGGTGCAAGCACCTGCCGCGAAGATTCTCGTTGCATCCAAGCCCCTGCCTGTTGGCACTATCCTGACAAAGGATCATGTGTCCTGGCGGTCGTGGCCTGAAGATGGCCTGGCGGCAGACTATTACAGCCAGCCAAAAAGCAAGATCGAAGATATTGTAGGCAAGGTTGTTCGTGCGCCGATCTCGGGCGGCGAACCGGTCACCAAATCTGCGATGGTTTCGCAGGGCGAAAAAGGCTTCATGGCGGCGGTTCTGTCTCCTGGCATGCGCGCTGTGACTGTAAAGCTGTCACCCACCAGCAGCGTCGGGGGCTTTGTCTTCCCGGGTGACCGGGTGGACGTTATCCTGACCCAATCTTTCGATATGCAAGGTACAAAAATCCCTTACGTAACGTCCGAGACCGTATTCCAGAATGTGCGGGTACTTGGTGTCGACCAACGCAGCCCTGCTGATGCGGAAGAAGTGAAGATTGCCAAGACGGCAACCCTTGAGGTCACTCCGAAGATGGCTGAAAAGGTCGCCATGCTGGAGCGCCTTGGTAGCCTGTCGCTCAGCCTCCGTAGTCTCGTGGGCGGCAATGATAGCCTGCCTTCCGACCCTGACAGCCCGCCAGTGGGTACCACGCTTACCTTCACGGACAGTCCGGAAGTGAGCAAGTTCCGCCCCGATGCCGCTGAAGATGAAAAGCGCGATGTGGTGATTGTCCGTCGTGGTTCAACCGCGCAGGAAGTTGACGGCACAGGCGAAAGCAAGGAGCGAGGCAAATGATCAGGCAGATGAATAACATCGTGCGAACGACCTTGCTCGGTCTCGCGCTCACGTCCCTGACACCGGTTATGCCGGCACAGGCAGAATCCCTTAAATCCATGTCGGGTGCCAGCATTGTAGATGCTGGCGAAGTGTCCCTGCCTGTACAGGTCGGCAAGGGTACGCTGGTAAGGCTTGACCGTCCGGCCGCGGAAGTCTTCATTGTGGACCCGAATGTGGCTGACGTACAGGTCAAGTCACCGCGCGTGATCTATATTTATGGCAAAGCCCAAGGCGAGACCAGCTTCTACGCGCTGGACGACAAGGACCAGACCATCTATGCCGCCAATGTGGCGGTGACCAGAAACCTGGACGCGCTCTTCCGCGCCTATGAAGATATGCTTCCGGGCACCGCCATTTCGGTCAGCACCTACGGTAGCATCATCGTGCTGCATGGCCGCGTTAACAGCCCGGACCAGGCGGCCACAGCTGAATATCTGGCCAAAGACGTTCTGGCGACAGACCGTGTGATTAACGAGCTGGAAATCATGCAGCCGACCCAGGTGAACCTGCGTGTCCGCATCGCCGAGGTTTCCCGTAGCGTGGTCAAGCAACTGGGCTTCAACTGGGAGGGCGGCTATTTCGGCTCCAACTTCGGCATTGGCATGATTACGGGCCGCAACGTGGCAGATATTATCGTCGATCCGATCACCGAAGGTCCGCTGAAGTTGTTCCAATTCCCTGAGCAGGGTGTGAAATCCATTTATGGCGACGTCGTCAGCAATGCGCTGGATTTGAACTATGCGATCGACGCGCTGGACCAACAGGGCTTCCTGACGGTTCTGGCTGAACCAAACCTGACGGCCCTGACCGGCCAAGCCGCAAATTTCCTAGCGGGCGGCGAATTTCCGATCCCTGTACCAAGCCGTGATGGCATCGCAATTGAGTATCGCGAATTTGGCGTGAAACTCGATTTCACCCCGACCGTCCTCAACTCCGGTCGCATATCCATGCGGGTTCGCCCAGAAGTGAGCGACCTTTCAAGTGCTGGCGCGATCAGGGTTGAAGGCATCAGCATCCCGTCTATCAGTACGCGTCGGGCAGAAACGACGGTAGAGCTAGGCAGCGGGCAATCGTTCGCGATTGCTGGCCTGTTGCAAAACGATGTTGTGCAGGACGCGAACAAGATTCCTGGCCTTGGCGATATCCCGATCCTGGGCGCCTTGTTCCGCTCGGAATCCTTCCGCCGTGATGAAACTGAGCTTCTGATTGTCGTTACACCTTATGTTGTTCGCCCGGTCTCTGACCGTCAGCTGGTGCTGCCAACCGATCGCTTCGTTGCCCCCAACGATATGGACCGCTATCTGAATGGCCGGTCCTGGGTGCCGCAACCTGCAAACGATGCAGCAAATAAAGACAAGCAAAGCGGTGCCTCGCTGAAGAAGCGAGCCGGCTTCCAGCTGGACTAGGCAAAAAAGCAGAAAAGGAACAGGACCATGACCTATCAGGCAAAAATTCTGAAATCGGCATTCCTTGGCCTTGGGCTGCTTGGCCTATCGGCATGCCAACATACGGATGTGGCGACAGCTTCGCCTTATGAAGCCACAATGCGCAATAGCGTGCAGATGATCCGCCTGCCCTATGAAATCAGGGCGGAAGATGACGGCACAAGCACCCCATCAAGCGCCACCTATGCCGGTATCCAGAGCTTCCTTAAAGCGGCAAACATCACCTATGGCGATGTTTTGATGTTGGATCGTGGCAACGCATCTGACGCCCGCCTGAGCGCCCTTGAAGATTATCTCAAAAGCCAGGGCTACAGCTATGGCGGCTCAGCCACGCTTGGCGGGCTACCGTCAGACGGAAGCGTTGTACTTTATCTGGAGCGCTATGTGGTAACTACGCCCAATTGCGGCGAATGGGCACCGGAAAGCAGCAACAACAGCCGCAACAACCCAAGCAGCTTTTTCGGCTGTTCGAACACCTCCAACCTTGGTCTGATGGTTGCCAATCCACGCGATTTGGTAGCTGGACAAGAAGGCCGAGGATCCACTGCAAGGGCCGTAGCACCGTTGCTTATCAATGCTGATTCCAAGGCAAAATCTGGCTCCGGTACCGGTACTGGCTTGCCTGGCGATCAGAAGAAGTAAGAGGGCGAAATGAACATGACGGCAAAAGTTGAAACTTCCGCCCGCGAGCCCTTCGCAGCATTCATGGTAGATGATGACACGCTTCAGACCTTGTCTGGCGTGGCCGCCAAAATCGGCTGGAACCCGGAAATGGTTTATTCTGGCGGTATCGGCCAGGCGGTGCGGGCGCTGGGCGCCATGCCGTGCCCTGAATTCCTAGTGGTCGACATCTCCGGCAGCGCAGACCCGCGCGCTGATATGCAGGCGCTCGCTGACGTGGCCGAGGAAGGCACCCTCGTGCTGGCAATCGGCGACGTCAATGACGTTACCCTGTACCGGGACCTTATCCATGCTGGCGTATTCGATTATCTGGTAAAACCGGTAACGGCTGAGCTTCTGCAGAATGCCCTTCTTGCTGGACAGGAAGCGCTGGTCGCTGTGGAGGAAACACCGGAACAACAAGTGAAAACCGAAAACCGCCAGATTGTATGTGTTGGCGTGCGTGGCGGCCTGGGGACCAGCTCAATCGTGACCAACCTGGCATGGCTGATGGCAGAAAAGGGCAAGAACACCGCAATCCTTGACCTTGACCTGTATTTCGGCACGTCGGCAATGCAATTTGATCTGGAACCGGGTCGCGGCCTGCCGGACGCCCTTGACAACCCACACCGGGTTGATGGCCTGTTCCTGGAACGCGCCGTGGTCAAACCCCATGACAAGCTGGCCATCCTTGCGGCTGAAGCACCTGTAGGGGCGTTCCGTGAACCCGCTGAGGGGGCGCTTGAACAGCTGGTAACTGCGCTTGGAGAAAATTACTCCGATGTGATCGTTGATATCCCCCGGCAAATGCTGGGCGATCATACCGACATTTTGAAGGCAGCAACGGACATCATTCTGGTGACAGATTTCTCCCTTCCTGCTGCGCGCGACTGTATCCGCCTTCTGGCACACATCAAGCAGGCAGCACCAAGCGCAGACATCCATGTGGTTGCAGACAAGGTCGGCATGGTGCCGAACGAAGTCGAAGAAAAAGATTTCGAAAATTCGATTGAGCGTTCTGTCGAAGTCAAAATCCCGTTCGACCCGAAAACCGCCATGGCAGCTTCACAGCAAGGGAAAGTGGTTGTCGATGCTGTGCCAAACAGCAAGACGGCAGCCGCCTACAAAGAACTGATGCAGCTAATCGACGCGGACGAAGAGGAAAACCAGAAATCTGGGTCGTGGCTAGACAAATTGTTAAAGAAATAGCGCTTTTATAGAGAGTGAATTCAACGGGTACACCTAGGCAAGTCAGGACTGGTTAAGCGGTATGAAGTCGCAGGCATTTGGAAAAAAACGGCAAGGACTGAAGCGCGGCAGCGGCTTCGGAAGAAGCAGCACTGCTGCTTCGCCTTCCGTCGCTACGATGCAGGAAATTCAACAGACACCATCGGCTACCGCGACACCGCCCATCACAGATGCAGGAACTGTCAGCGCCGTCGAAATGCTTGCCTCCCTCGCGGAATCCCAGCTCAAGGACAATTTCACAGCCGACGAACTTCGGATGTCCCAGAAGGCTGAGGTAACCAAAAAGCTGCAAGGGCTGGTCGAACGCATCATGAGAAGCGAAGAGGCCCAGCTTTCAGAGCAGGAACAAAAAGACCTGGTAACCTATCTTCTGAACGAAGCTGAAGCCAACATCGGCCCCATTGGCGATGCCGCACCGGAAACTCCGAAAACAAAAGATGCCAACAAACAGACTCTGTTTGAAGCTAAAACCCGCGTTCAAACACTGCTGATGGAGCATATCGACCCGGCAGCGGCGGCAGAACTGCCACGCCACGAACTTGCCGAGCAGGTCGGAGAAGTGGTGGGCGAACTGCTGGTTCAGGAAAAGATCAACCTGAACCTCTCAGAGCAGCGGGATCTGGTTACACTGCTTCTTGATGACATGCTGGGTCTTGGCCCGCTTGAACCCCTGCTGGCAGACGACACTATCTCAGACATTATGGTCAACGGCCCCAATCAGGTCTATGTGGAACAAAAAGGTAAGCTGACTCTCACGGATATTCATTTCCGCGACAACCAGCACCTGATGAACATTGCCCAGCGGATCGTGACAGCGGTTGGTCGGCGCGTAGACGAAACATCCCCTATCTGTGACGCTCGCCTGGCTGACGGCAGCCGGGTGAACGTGATTGCCCCACCGCTTGCCATCGATGGGGCTTCGATTTCGATCCGGAAATTCACCAAAGACAAGATCACACTCGACAAGATGCTGGATTTCGGCTCAATCACAGCCCCCCTTGCCAAGCTGCTCAAGATCGCTGGAGCGTGTCGGTTGAACATCCTCATATCGGGCGGCACGGGCTCGGGTAAAACCACGATGCTGAACGCCCTCAGCCGCATGATTGACAAGGGCGAACGTGTGGTCACCATCGAGGATGCGGCCGAGCTTCAGCTCCAGCAGCCACATGTGGTGCGCCTGGAGACCCGGCCACCCAACCTTGAAGGCCAGGGCGAAGTTACAATGCGTGACCTGGTAAAAAACGCCCTCCGGATGCGTCCGGACCGTATCATTCTTGGTGAGATCCGGGGCGGCGAGGCCATCGACATGCTGCAGGCCATGAACACCGGTCACGACGGCTCGATGGGCACCATTCACGCCAACCGCCCGAGGGAAGCTCTGACGCGCCTTGAAAACATGGTGAATATGGCTGGCCTACACCTGCCGGCAAAAGCCATCCGCGAACAGATCGCCGGGTCGCTGGACATGATCGTGCAGGTGCAGCGGATGCGCGACGGTGGCCGCCGGACAACCCACGTGACCGAAGTGGTCGGCATGGAAGGGGACGTAATCACGACCCAAGATCTTTTCAAATTCGAGTTCACAGGTGAGGACGAAAGCGGTCGCCTGGTGGGCCATTTCCATTCAACCGGCGTGCGGCCGCATTTCCTGACGAAGGCCGAATATTTCGGCCTGGACCGCGCGTTGATGGAGGCAATGAACGGATAGATCATGCAGGGCGCCAATCTGAATATCATCCTTCTGGCCGGCGGGCTGATCACAATCATCCTGATTGTGCTCGGCGTCTTCATTACCGGCATGCTCAGCAAGGGCCGCAAGGAAACGCGCGCGCGGCTTGAACAGTTCAAGGCCCGCTTTGACGCCAAGACCACACTGAAGGGCGAACAGGCACGGTCCATTCGCCTGCGCCAGGCAGAAGCAGGCCTGGCTGGCATGATAGCAGAAATGCTGCCCCGGCAGGATCAGATCCAGAAACGCCTGGCCCAGGCAGGGCTTGAAATAGAACTATCTAAATATGCCACCGTTTCCTTCGGCGTTGCCGTTGCTGCTAGTGGCCTCTTTTTCTTCATGGGCTTTGGTGGCGTGCTTGCCGTTGCGCTTGGTGTTATCCTCGGATTTGGCCTGCCACATATGTGGGTTTCAGGCCGCATCAACAAGCGCAAGGAACGCTTCACCAAACAGTTCCCTGAGGCCATGGACCTTATGGTACGGGGCCTCAAGTCCGGCCTGCCAGTGAACGAATGTATCTCGAACGTGGCCAAGGAAATGAGCGCACCAACCGGTGTGGAATTCCAGAAAATCACCGACGCCATGCGGCTCGGCAAACAGCTTGAAGAAGCACTCTGGGAAACCGCTGATAGGCTGGACACACCAGACTTCAAATTTTTCGTGATTTCACTTGTGGTACAGCGGGAAACAGGAGGCAACTTGGCTGAAACCCTGGGCAACCTGTCGAATATTCTGCGTAGCCGGCAAGCCATGAAGCTCAAGGTAAGGGCCCTGTCGTCAGAAGCCAAGGCCAGTGCCTGGATCGTCGGGTTGCTGCCCTTCATCATGCTAGGTGCGATCCTCGCCATCAATTATGACTATGGCATCATTCTATTCACCCATCCAAAAGCTATCATGGCCGGCATTGGCGGGCTTTTATGGATGAGCTTTGGTATCTTCATCATGTCCAGAATGATCAAGTTCGAGGTCTAAAAGCCGATGCAGGAAATCGAAAACATTCTTGGTATTCAGTTCATTGATATCCTCTCGGTGGTTGCAGGGCTTGTGGCGCTTCTGGTGATGTACACCATCTATCAGACCGCCCTGGTCCGCGACCCCATGAAAGGCCGCGTGAAGTCCCTGCAGGACAGGCGCGATTCCCTCAAGGCTGGTTTGATGACCACCTCCAAGCGCCGCTCGCCAGTCAAGAAGGTAGACGGTGTCGGTGCCATGCGGAAGCTTGCCGACAAGCTACAGCTGTTGCAGAAGGAACAGACGCAGAAAGTCTCAGCCCAACTGACACAGGCTGGCTTCAGATCAAAAGATGCGCTGGTGATTTTTCAGGTGGCCCGCCTGACGATGCCGTTGATTATGGGGCTTTTGGCCGTAACCATGTTTTACGGCATGGGTGTCTGGTCCAGCAAGGCGGGCATGTATCCAGTCTTCTCGATCGCTGCTGTCCTCTTGGGCTTCAAGCTGCCCGACATGTATGTCTCTAACATCAAAGCCAAACGTACAGACGCGCTAAGGAAATCCCTACCGGATGCCCTTGACCTTCTCGTGGTGTGTGCCGAAGCAGGGCTGACGCTCGACAGCGCCCTCAACAGGGTCGCAAAAGAACTTGGTCGTGCGGCCCCCGAACTTTCGGACGAATTCTCCCTCACAGCCATTGAGCTTGGCTTCCTGCCGGAAAGGCGTCAGGCGCTATTGAACCTCTCAGAACGTGTAGACCTGCCTGCGCTCAGGGGCGTGGTCACGACGCTTGTGCAAAGTGAACGCTATGGCACACCGCTTGCCAGCAGCCTACGGGTTCTGTCAGCGGAGTTCCGAAACGAGCGCCTGATGCTGGCGGAAGAAAAGGCGGCACGCCTACCTGCAACTCTTACAGTGCCGCTCATTCTCTTCATCCTGCCGACCCTTTTCGTCGTGCTTCTAGGCCCTGCGGCATGCAAGGTAACGGACGGTTTCATTAACCGCGGCTAAGGTCTGGGCGCGAATCACTTAAGCCTGATCACGCGAAGCATTTTGCGACACTCCACTATGACTGTACCGAGTGCACCAAAGTGTAGAAAATGCTGCGCTGCACCCCGAAAAAATGACTGAAAACCAAGGATTTGAACGATTTGAAGCAGACAGGCATTGACCCGAGGGCCGATATTTGGTTTCTTAGGAGGTGCGAGAGGGCGCGACTCGACTGCGCCCACTCCTATTACGGTTGCGTGACTGCAGCCGTACTATCCTCGCTGTCGTGACTCGGGCCGGGTTTTTACCCGGCCATTTTTTTGGCCAAAGCCAGGCTTCGCTAAACAATCACAGGAAAATAGAACTGGAAACACTGCCCCCAATTAACAGGCGCGGGTAGTAAAGAGGCGAAATGTGACCATATTCAGGCACCCTGCCATATCCGCGATTTCAGCTTGGCTAAAACATGGCCGGCACCTATAGTGACAAGGTAAATTTATATCAGGCAATTTAATCGGATTGATCGATGAGCTTTCCTCCCACCCTGAAGCAGCTTAGATATCTTGTGGCCCTGCACCGGACCAATCACTTCGGCAAAGCAGCTGATGCCTGCCACGTGACACAGTCGACCCTGTCAGCCGGATTGCAAGAACTGGAAAACCTTCTGGGTACCCAATTGGTAGAGCGCACCAAACGCTCCGTAATGTTCACCGCACTTGGGGAAGAAATCGTCCGCCGGGCGCAAAGCATCCTGAATGATGTGGATGACCTCACAGATCTGGCAACCTCTGCCAAAGACCCACTGAAGGGTATTGTCCGCATGGGCGTGATCCCCACAATAGCGCCATTCCTGCTGCCCAAGATCATGCCTGCTATCAGCAAGAAGCTGCCTGACCTTGAACTGCATCTGAGGGAAGACAAATCGGCGGAGCTTTGTGAACTGGTGCGCACAGGTGAGCTGGATCTGGTGCTATATGCCCTGCCCTATGCCTGCGGCGACGTAGTAGAACTGCCGCTATTCCACGATCCGTTCCTGGTTGCCTTCCCCGCAGGCGAAGCGCCGAAAGGCGGCATCAAATCAACAGAGTTGGATGAAAAGCGGCTGATGCTTCTTGAGGAAGGCCATTGCCTGCGCGACCATGCCTTGGAGGCCTGCCAGCTTCTTGGCCGTGGAGCCAGACGTGAAATGGCCGGCACCAGCCTCAACACCATTCTGCAAATGGTTGCAGCAGGTCACGGCATTACCCTTTTGCCTGGCATGGCCGTTGAGGCTGGCCTGACCGAAGGTACAGGAGTGGAGGTTCTGCCTTTCGCGGATATCGTTCCCACGCGGACCATTGGCCTGATCTGGCGGAAAACCAACCCACGCGCCTCTACCTTTGAAGCCCTGGGAAAAGTCATCAAGGAAGTTGGCGCTGAACACCCTTAGCATCTTCGGTACGCACACCGCCCGCTATGCAGGGTCAGAGCCAGCCAGAGTTTCCCAAAAGGTCAGCGCCTCACCGGCCTTGGATCCGGAAAAATAATTTTCCCGAACCACCCGCTCGCCCTGCCAATAGAGCACATGTATGCCGTCAATCTGACCCCGGCCATATTCAGGGTGATCAAATCGTGTCTGGTTGTTCAAAACCGAAATGCCGCGCCCCAAATCCTGATAGACAAGCCTCACATCACCATCGATAGACAGGCAGGGTTCAATGAAAGGGCGCTGCCTTGCAAGCGCCTCAAGGCGATCTTCCGCAAACAGATAGTCATTTTCGAAAACCCGGGCCTCCGGGGCATAAAACTGCTCAAGGGCTTCCAGAACCTGACCGCGATTAAGCATCGCAACCAGACCTTCAATCTGTTGGCGCAGTGCCGGTTCTGCCCAGCCTTCTGACATATTTGCTCCCTGTGGCACGTCTTGTTTTGCCTATGGGACAACGCTCGCCCCCCTAACCCTCCGGATTTATGAATAAAAAAAGCCGCTCCCGAAATCTCCGGGAGCGGCAGGACGACAGCTTCAGTCGATGTATGGGGGCTATCAACCGAAGCATGCGAGGAACTGGGAAGACAGCGACCCGGCCACTAGGGTGAGGAAGGGGTATAGCCGGGGCGCCGCTTCCCCTTGAATATGGTGGAAACTATTTATCTATTCCAACGAATATTAACGAATATAATAATCGTATTTAACGATTATTAAGTCGGTAGATATATTCTTCGACCTGCTCCCCGCGGGTGTCGGAGTAGAAGCTGTCTTCCCCAATACGCACGAAGCCGCATTTTTCCAATACGCGCAGCGACGCCGGATGATCCTTGGCCACACGGGCACACAGGGCACTCTTTCGTGTGCCCATTTGGTCAAGGAATTCCGCCAACGCTTTGGTCGCAATACCCTGCCCCCAATGTGCCCTTCCAAGCCAATAGCTGACCTCGCGCATACCCTGGCGGTCAGACGATGCCAGATACCCCGCAACATGCCCTTCATGAAGTATCGTACGCCGAACGGCACCGGCCGCCATCGCCGCCTCCATGTGAGCTTGATATTCCCCGGCACTGGCATAAACCCGGCTGGCACCAGCCTGCCACCGTGCGTCTTCGTCCAGTTGCTGCTCAAACAGCACGGGGTAATCGCTGACAACGGGATCAACAACACGCACATCTCCCCGCAGCTCCATGCGCTGGCTCTCAATCTCACCCTCGCGCGCCATGGATGTTCCTGTGCCAAGCCCGGCTCTTGCAAAACCAACTTTTTCAAGAACCCGCCCAGAAGCTGGGTTGTCAGTAAAATAGTTGGCAATGATCGGCCCCTTGAGCCGATCCTCCCGCGCCATGGCAACCACCATCCGCGCCATCCGTGTCGCCAGGCCGCGGCCGCGCTCGTTCCTATGCACGGAATAGCCGATCTCCAGCTCGCCATTCCTGAAAAAATAGCCGCCGCTGCCGACAAAGCGACCATCCTCAAAAAAGCCTCGGTCCTTGAGCTCGCCATTGGCTTCAGCCTCTCGGCGCGAGATCATGCGTTCACGCGCCCAGTCAAGGTCAACCGGATGCGGCACCGTCCCCGCATTTCGCGCTAGGCCCTGGTCATTGAAAAGATCGAAGTAGGCTTCCAGATCCGCTTCCGTTAGCGGTTTCATCTCAAGCATGCTGCTACTCGCTAATTGTCGTGTTTGTTTTCTTGGTATCTGGGTCAGACTTTCATTAGGCTGGACGCTCCTGTCAACTCTTTGGACACCGGCACCGAACAGGCGACAATGAAAGGAAGGGGAATTCAGGAATGTTGGCACTCTTTGAAGGCAAAAGGATATTTGTCCCGGTCATACTTCTTCTGGCGGCGTTTATCACAAGCCAAATTTCTGCGGCTGGCGGCTATGTTGCCGCGTTGCCGGACATGATGATCCCAACGGCCCATATGGGCTTCATCTTCTTCTTTTTCGCGTTCACGGCCTCCAGCCTGGCGCGATTAGCACCGGGCACAGGGCCCCGCTTCCTGATGCGAAACCGCCGCTACATCGGCCTGTCATTCGCGCTGATTCACGGCACGCACGGTGTGCTGGTACTGTCGAACCTGGCGCTGACGGACGCCAGCCGCCCCGCTCCTGTGCTATTTGCAGGTGGCCTCGCCTATCTGTTTCTGCTTGCGATGACGCTCACCTCAAACAACGCTGGGGTCAGGGCATTCGGGGCAAAGCATTGGAAACGCCTGCATAAGCAAGGCAGCTACTATATATGGGCTATCTTCATGATCACGTCGACGCCCAAACTGATAATGGAACCAAGCCCGAAGGGCTGGATTCCCATCCTGGGCCTTGTTGCCCTTGGCCTTCGGATCGCCGCCTACAGGCAGGGAAAACGCAAACAGGCGACACAAGAATAATTCAGGCTGGCATTCGCCAGCTGTCAGGGAGACAAAGACATGTTTAAACCCGCACTCTTCTTAGTGGCAGCATTGACAGCCTTCGGACCTGCATGGGCCGAAGAGGCAAATTCCACGCTGTTCAACGCAGAAGACATCTTCAATCTGGAATATGCTACAGGCCCTGCGGTGTCCCCTGACGGGAAGCAGGTAGTCTATGAACGCCGCAGCAACGACATCATGACCGACCGCACGCGCACCAACCTGTGGATCGCGAATGCTGACGGCACAAGCCATATGCCGCTGATGTCGGGGCGCAAGAATTTTTCAAACCCTGTGTGGTCGCCAAGCGGTGACCGCATCGCCTATCTCTCGAACGAAGAAGGCAGCACCCAGCTTTATGTGCTGTGGCTCGCGAGCGGCCGCACGGCGCTTCTGTCCAACCTGCAGGAAAGCCCGCGCGACATCAGCTGGTCGCCTGACGGTAAACAGATCGCCTTCACCATGCGGGTTCCCGCTGACCATAAACCGCTGAAGGTCAAAATGCCGAAGAAGCCGGAGGGCGCCACATGGTCTGATCAGGTGAAATATGTCTCGAAGGCGCGGTACCAGCGCGACGGCCAGGGCATTCTTAAACCGGCCTTCCGACATGTGTTCATCATCCCGGCTGACGGCGGCAGCGCCCGCCAGCTGACAAGCGGCGAATTTAACCACCACGGCCCGCTTGCTTTCACGCCAGACGGCAGCGAGATTATCCTGTCTGCCAACAGGAATGAGGACTGGGAATATCAGCAGCGTGACAGCGACCTGTTCGCTGTGAGCATGGGCGGCACGATCCGCCAGGTCACCAACACGCCCGGCTCAGAGGAAGCGCCGACGGTATCGCCTGACGGCAAGACCATTGCCTTCCTCGCCCGCGACGGTGAAAAACTCGCATACCGCAACCGCGAACTGAAACTGATGCCGCTGACGGGCGGTGAAGCAACAAGCCTGACAGCAGATCTGGACCGGTCAGTTGACAAGGCAATTTGGGACGCGCGCGGGCGTGGCCTTTATTTCATGATGGAAAACCGGGGACTGGCGGAAGTGCACTATACGGACACCCGCGGCAAACGCCGGATGGTGGCGGACGCCTTAGGCGGCACCACGCTTGGCCGCCCCTACACCAGCGGCGACTTTGACATGAAGGCCGGCACCGTGGCCTTCACACGCGGCAGCGGCACGCGGCCTGCAGATATCTTTACCGTGCGTGACGGCAAGACCAGGCAGCTCACAGCCCTGAATGAAGACGCGCTTGGGCACAAGACGCTCGGGCAGACGCACGAAATTACCTACAAGTCGTCCATCGATGGGGAGGAAATCCACGGCTGGTACATCACGCCGCCGGGCTTTGACCCCACAGCCAAGAAATACCCACTGATCCTGGAAATCCACGGTGGCCCTCACCTTTCGTACGGCCCGAATTTCTCGGCAGAGATGCAGCGCTTTGCGGCGGAAGGCTATGTGGTTTTCTATGATAACCACCGGGGCAGCACCAGTTACGGCGAGCGCTTTGCGCTTCTTCTGCAGAACAAATACTCAAGCGAGTTTGATTTCGCCGACCATAACTCAGGCGTCGATGCCATGATCGGCCTTGGCTTCATTGACCCGGACCAACTTTACATCACCGGGGGGTCAGCAGGCGGCATCGCCAGCGCCTATGCCATTGGCCTGACGGACCGTTTCCGCGCGGCGGCGGTTGCCAAGCCTGTGATCAACTGGATATCGAAGGTGCTGACAGCTGACAGCTATCTGGGGCAGATCCCTTACCAGTTCCCCGGTATGCCGTGGGAGCATGTGGAACATTACTGGAAGCGCTCGCCGCTTTCGCTGGTGGGCAATGTGACAACCCCGACGCTTCTGATCACGGGCGAGGCGGACCGCCGCACGCCGATTTCGGAAACCGAGCAGTTCTATCAGGCGCTGAAGCTTCGGCGCGTCGACACGCTGATGGTGCGCGTGCCCGACAGCCCGCACGGCATTGCGGGGCGCCCGTCACGCCTGGTGGCCAAGGTGGAAAACATCCTCGCCTGGTTCGAGAAATATAAATAACAAAAAAGGCCGGGGAAACCCGGCCTTTTTCTGGTCCTTCGGACTGGCATCACTTGCCTGCAGTAATCACTCCAACCATCGCCTCGCGCATGGCTTTGAAGTGCTTCTGGTGCAGCACCGCGCCCGCGATGGCCCGCTTTTCAGCCGGTACATACATCACAAGCGTGCCCCAGAAGCCGGAATGCTCATAAAAGGTCACACCGTCCACTTCATATTCAAAGATGCCCAGCCTGTAGGGGCTGTCTGTCGGCAGGCCGTCATGTGACAGCATCAGGTCAAGCGTGCCTTTGTCCTTGAACACTTTGCCGCCGAACAGGGCGGCAAAGAAGGTGGCCATATCCTGTGTGGTGGAAACCAAGCCCCCACCACCATAATGGTCCAGCGTTGCGCTCCAGTCGTGTGTGTCCATGCCCTGGAAATACTGGTGTGCGCGGCGTGCTTCGGCATCCGGATTTTCTTCCACCAGTTCCCAATAGGTGTTCTTGAGGCCAAGGCTGTCGAGCGCCAGATAGCGCCTGACAGCCGCCGCGAGCGTCAGGCCTGTTTGCTTCTCAATGATATGGCCCAAGAGCACATAGCCCGTATCGGAATAGCTGAATTTCTCGCCCGGTGCACCAAGCGGGTCAAGCCAATCGACAGCCCCCTTTATCTGCTCTTCGCGCGTCCAGTGGTGGCTGGGGTCAGAAAGCAACGTCTCGAAGAAAGGCTTGCCGTGGGTGTGGTCCACCAAGCCGCCGGTGTGGCTCAGCAAGTGCCTAACGGTGATAGTAGACGTGTCATAGCCGTCGGACGTCAACAGGTCATCATACTGCGCGTCAATATAGTGGTTGATCGGCTTGCTGATATCCAGCTTGCCTTCTTCCACCAGCCGAAGCGCCGTCGCCGCCACGAAGGTTTTTGTCACACTCGCGATACGCACAGGCGTGGATTGGTAAAGCTTGTCGCCTGCCTGGTCGGCGGTGCCACCCGCATCATCCAGAATGAAATAGGATACATTCACGCCGTCACCTGCAGCGGCAGAGAAACGCTCCGCCAACTCCCCTGCGCTGGCAGGGCTGAAGGCAACCAAGCCCAAAAGCATCCCGATGATTATTCCTCGCATTCCAGCCTCCTGTTCTTGTCATGAAAAAGCCGGGGCATGACCCCGGCTTTCTGTGTTTCGCAATGTCGGCTTACTTATTGAAAGCCGGAGACCGCGAAAGCTCCTTGTAGCGATCGCGCAGCTTGGTCTGGCGTGACACAAGCGGCACTTCCTCGCCGCGAATGAACACCGCATCCGCGCTGGTCATCACTTCAAGCGGGTCGCCGTCCCAAACCACAACATCAGCGTCCTTGCCAGCTTCCATAGTGCCGTAGCTATCCGCCACACCGAAGATTTCGGCCGGGTTCTTGCTGATGGCGTCAACCGCGGCTTCCCACGGCATGCCCATGGCAACCGCGATGCCTGCGTTCTGGACAACCAAGCGGCTGTTGTGCGTGTCAGGCGCCATAAAGGCCACCTTTACGCCAGCCGCATGCAGACGGCCAGCGGCGGCACTGGTGTTGCCAAGCGTGTCGAAGTCTTCCGGCAGGTTGCGGGATGGGTCCAGCACCACCGGAATACCGGCTGCCGCAAGCTCATCCGCCACCATCCAGGCCTCTGCGCCTGCTGTGATCACCACATTGATGCCGAAACGCTTCTTCAGTTCGATGACATTCAGGATGTCGGCCTTGCGCTCAACTTCGACCAGAAGCGGAACCTCCCCTTTCATGACGCGCTCAAGAGCCATCTTGCCGCTGTCATACTTGGGTTTCTTGTCCTTCTTCTCGTCATCCTTCTTGTCGTCGTCGCCGCTTGGGCGCGCGCCTTCAAGGGTGGTGATGACCGTGTCCCAAAGGGCTGCACGACTGCCACCGTTCGAGCTGGCCGCGCCTTCGTCCATATCGATGGACAGGGCCACATAGTCGGCAACGATCATGTCATCGCCGGCAAGCGCCACAACAGCACTTTGGCCACGCCACATGTCTTTCGAGCCCGAGAAGCCCGTTACCGCGCGGGTCACACCTTCAATGCGGGTAACCGGGATCAGCGTGGATGCCGGGTTGAAGGCATATTTCACCTGAAGGCCCATGCCGTTCGATGAACCAGTTGCCCGGGCATCATTCAGGTTACCGGAAAGCGGCACATCCATCAGGCCCAGGTTGCTGCCGGACACCATGAAGCCAACGGTTACCCATTTGCCTGACGCATCCACCGTACGGTAGCCCGCAGGCACATCACCGCCAGCCGTTACAGACTGGATCTTGCCGTCATGGATCAGCACGGTGGCGTTTTCCACCTTGCCGCTGCCGCCATCGGTGAAGGCCGTACCGCCTGTGATGGCGATATCTTCCGCACTAACACCCGCTGTCATCAGGGCTACCAGGGAGGCGCCCATGAGAGATTTCAAATTCCTCATTTCACGTCTCCTTCACCTGGTTGGCCAAGCTCGAAATCCATCACCGGTTGTCGGGAAGGATCATGGCGGTCGAACACCACGGCACCGTCAACAAATGTCTTGTCGGCTTTGGTGTAAACGCTGAACGGATCACCAGACCACAGAACGATATCGGCGTCCTTGCCCACTTCGATCGTGCCGGTCTCGTCAGCGATGCCCAGTGCTTTCGCCGGATTGAGCGACAGCCACTGCCATGCTTCTTCCTTGGAGATATCAACGCCGGCTTTGCGACCGTCGGCAAGGGCCTTGGCTGCTTCCTGGTTCAGGCGCTGGATGCCGCTGTCACTATCGGAATGGACAATCGCGCAGGCGCCGGCCTTGTGAACGAACGGGATGTTCTCGCGGATGCCGTCATAAGCTTCCATCTTGAAGCCCCACCAATCTGCCCACATGCTGGAGCAGACACCGTCTTCAGCAAGGCGATCAGCGATCTTGTAGCTTTCCACAGCGTGGTGGAAGCTAGAGATCTTATAGTCGAATTCCTTCATCACATCGAGCATGGTGCCCATGTCATCAGCGCGGTAGCAGTGCATGTGAACAAGAATTTCACCGTTCAGAACGCCCGCAAGCGTCTCAAGGTTCAGGTCGCGCTTCGGCGGCAGAACGTCTTTGCCGGCCTTATAGTCGCGCTCATACTTGTCCCAGGCGCGCTGGTAATCCTGCGCTTCTGCCCAGGCTGCGCGGTAACCCGCCACGTTACCCATACGGGTATGCGGACGGAATTCCGGGCTATTCTTGCCTTCGCCGTAAACGCGTTTCGGGTTTTCACCGCACGCCATCTTCATGCCGTATGGGGCACCAGGGAACTTCATGTCCTGCGCCACGCGGCCCGGTACGTTCTTAAGCGTGACCGCCCGGCCACCCACAAGGTTCGCGGAACCCGGCAGCAGCTGCAGCGCCGTAATGCCGCCAGCGGCCGCACGGATATAACCCGGGTCCTGTGGCCAGTTGGAATGCTCTACCCATGCGTCTGCCGTTACCGGCTCACCCACTTCGTTGCCGTCTGAATGCGACCGCACGCCCGGGCTTGGATACACACCAAGGTGGCTGTGCGTGTCGATGATGCCTGGTGTCACCCAGCGGCCAGCGCCGTCAATCACCTCAGCGCCCGCGGGGGCTTCAATGCTTTGGCCCACGGCCTTGATATCGCCGCCTTCCATCAGGATCGAGCCACCGTCAATACGGCCGCCCTTGCCATCAAGGATGGTGACATTGGTGATCAGCGTCGGCTTGCTTGGAAGCGGCGTGTAGCTGGATGGATACGGATCCTTGTTGATCTCGACAAACTCGCCCTGCTCCTCGCCTGGCTGGCATGCGGCAAGCGCAAGCCCCATAGCGGTGATGGCGAGCCCTGATCGCAGCCATGAGGGCCGCGTCATTGCTTTTTTCATACTAATCTCTCCATGTTACTGCCCTGTCCCTTGGCAGCGTGTCGCCGGAGCGTATCAAGCGTGTTAATCCGAGTCATCAAAAAGCATTGCTACTTTCGTTCAGATCGACGAACCGTTCCCTCCGCAGGACGAACCGTTTTGAAATCCCGGCGCTGTTTTAGGCGCTCTGCCTGTGGTAGGTTGCGATTCTTCCGAACTGAGGAATTTTGGCATGCCCGTACGCCTGTATCTGATCTGTTTCTTTCTTGTTCTTGCGCCCACGCGGACATGGGCGCAGCCCGTAGACCTGCCCACGCCCGAGATGCTGTTCGAGCAAGCCGCCAAGGCAATCGGATGGAACAGCGAGGCAAAGGATGTGGGCCGCATTGAAGCCAGCGCCAATGTCACCGTGGAAGGCCGCACCTATGACACAGTGGTCACGAGCGGCATAAGCACACCGGCTGGTGGCGACGCCCGCTTCACCATGATCAGCGAGGACGGCACCGTAACCTACGGCGATACGGACGGCACGATCTGGTTTGAAGGCGAGGACGGCGAGCGCAGGACGCTCACACCCGCCATGGCGGCTTTTGTTCACGGGCATCAGTTCCATCGCCGCGCCCTGTTCCCTGCCTCTGAACTTCAGACCATTGACCGCGAAGTGACGATCGAGGAATTCGCCGACGAACTGGCCTTCACCGTCAGCGGCACCACGCCCGCAGGCGCAAGACTGAAATATTTCTTCAGCCAGCGCAGCAAACGCATGATCGGCTTCCACCTTGTGGTCGAAGAAGAAGCTGGCCCGCACCCGATGGATTTCATCCTCAAGGACTGGCGGACATCCGGCGGAGAGACGCTTTTCTGGCGCATTGATATCAATGACCGTGGCAAGATATACGTCTACCGTTTCAACCGCATCCTGCTGCTGCCCTAAGCCATTAAAGTACCCTTCACACTAAATTCTTGCCTCCGACCCTGACACCCAGTACCGTTCGGGCATTCTGGGAAGCATGCAGGGGGTTCACGTGCCAATTTTCGTTATGCTAGTGCTGCTGCAGCTGGGGTGTGCCTATCATGTGGTGAAAACCGGGCGGGACAAATATTGGATCTGGCTGGTCATTATGGCCCCCGGAATTGGCTGTGCTATTTATCTCATTACTCAGGTATTGCCTGATGCTGGCAACACCCGCGCCGCTGGCAACCTGAAAAAAGGGGCCGTCAAAATCCTGGACCCACAACGGGAGCTGAGGGAAGCACATCATGCCTTCGATATGGTCGAAAGCACCGAAAACCGGTTGCGCCTTGCCGATGCCCTGATGGCGCTGGAAAAGTGGGATGAAGCGGCCCCTCATATCGAGACCTGCCTGCAAGGCGCCCACAAGCACGATCCACACATTCTGATGAGACAGGCGCGGTTGAGTCTGGAACAAGGCCGCCCGGACCAGACAGTGGAGATACTGGACCTGTTGCAGGAAAAGAACCCGGGCTTCAATAGCCAGGAAGGGCATTTGCTATATTCCCGCGGCCTTGCAGAAGCAGGTCAGCTTGAAGCCGCGCTTGGGTCATACGAAAACCTCATCGGGTATGCGACAGGGGAAGAAGCGCGCGTACGATACGGCCTGCTGCTGCAGTATTCGGGTCAGCCCGATGCTGCAATGCATATATTTGACGAAGTTGCCGCGCGCTTGCGGCGGGCTACCGGTCATTACCGAAAAACCCAGAAGAAGTGGGCCGCCATAGCAGAAAATGCCCGGCGACAAAACGGCTAGACAGCACCGTCAAGCACAGGCGAACACCACGAATACGACTGACTGGCCAACATACCAGTATTCACAAATATTTAATTTCCTCAGGGGCACTATGCATCCTGAAAGGACCCGCAATTGCTTTTTCGTGCTGTTATCTGTGCCCTGACCCTTTTCTGGCTGGCCGCGCTTGACCGGCCAGCGAGTGCGGAAGGTTGCGACAGAACGATCACGCTGGGGGCGATCGAATGGCCGCCCTACACCATCTGGGAAGGCGACCAGTTCGCATCCGGCCTGGATATTGAGCTGATGGCCGCGATCTTTGGCAGGGCGGGCTGCAGCCTCCATATTATCCGCATCCCCTTCAAGCGGGCGCTTAGGAATATCGAGCTGGGGGAACTGGACGGCATGCCAACCGTTTCCTTCACCGAAGACAGGGCCATATTTGGCCATTATACTGTCCCGGTGCGAGATGAAGTGATCGGTGCATTCGTGCGCGCCGACATGGTCGATGAAGCAAGGCCGCCATCCTTTGACGCCCTGACAAGCACACCGCTGCGGGTCGGGGTTGTGCTGGGTGGCTGGTACGGCCCGGCTTTCGAGAAGGCCCGCACAGACAATCCGGTGTTCCGCTCACGTATCCAGACATTCGAGGATTTCGAAAATCTTTTCCGGGCCCTTGAAGCAGGGCTTGTTGACGTTGCTGTCAATGACGTCGCCGGTGGCAGGTATGTTGCCGAACGAACGGTTGGCAGCGGCGCCATTCAGTTGCTGCCCTTCGCTGTGCATGTAAACAGCGTTCATATCCTTCTCAGCCGTAAGACACAGACCGAAGCAGATGTCGCCACAATCAACAATGCCATCACCGGGCTAAAAGAGGACGGGACAATAGACCGTATTACGGAACGCTACCTGCCTGTCGCCCTGCTCGAGAAGTTTGCAGGCCAGCAACCATAGCGCCCCAAAAGGCGCATCTTCTTGGCCAAAACCGCGCAAAATATGCTATAGTTTCCCATTACTTCGGGGAAAAGCCATGACCAGACATGCTGCACTGTTCCTTGTTGTGAGTATCCTGACCTCTCTCTCCTTGCCAGCGAGCGCGCAAAACGCGGCCTGCTCCAAGAAGCTGACCATCGCCTTCTTTGACTGGCAGCCCTATCACTACCGCGATGAGAATGGCACCCCCACTGGCCTGGACATAGAGCTCTTGCGTGAAACTTTCGGCGCCGCAGGATGCGCGTTCGAGCTCAAGGTCATGCCCTGGAAGCGAACCCTTCTGGCCATCAAGTTCGGCACCATAGACGGGTCACTGGGAGCGTCGCGCATGGTAGAACGTGAACAATATGCCTGGTTCACCCGGCCTTACCGGCGTGAAACCATGGTGATGTTCATGCGCCTGAAAGACCTTGAGAAAAAGAATGTCATGTCCATCGCCGATGTGGTTTCAGGCAAGAACCGGATCGGCATACTGTTGGGCAGCTGGTACGGCGACGAATTCGCGGCGCTCTACAAGGCGGACCCGAAACTCAGGAAATATATCCTGCAGACACCCGAATATGAGGTTCTGTTCACCTGGCTGGTGAAAGACCGGGTGGACGTGGTGTTCAATGACCTGTTCAACGGCATCCATATCCTGAAGAAGATGAACGCCCTCGACCGGGTGGGCGTGCACCCGGCGCTGCTGAATGACGATTATATCCACTTTATCCTGTCGAAACTGACGGTGCCCCGCACCACGGTGGAGGCCATAGACAAGGCGATCGAGGATTTCCAGAGCACCGAGGACTATACCACCATCCTGCACAAATATGTGCCGCCGGAACAGTTGACCTACATGCCGTTGCAGTGAAGGCGCTAATAGACCCAAAACCTGCCTAAGCCGTTCCGCAGCTCAGTGGGGCCAAGAAATCCACCGCAAGCAACGAAAACGCAAACGGGGCCCGCAGGCCCCGTCCAATATTCATAGTCGCAGCGCTTAGTGAACGCCGTGCATCCACTTGCGCATCAGTGGCGTCAGCACAAACAGAACCACACCAATACCAACGGCCAGCAGGCCAACGGAATGGAAGAGCTCGATTGTTGCGTCAACACTGAGTTCGCCCGAGCTTGTCCCGTGGCCTTCCGCACCTGTCAGGCTGGAAAGGAAGCCCGCCACGAAGTTTGCAAAGGCGGTGAACAGGAACCACATGCCCATCATCATGCCGACGAGACGCGCCACCGAAAGCTTGGTGATCATCGACAGGCCAACCGGGCTGAGGCAAAGCTCTGCCAAGGTCATGAACAGATAGATGACAAACAGCCAGAAGAAGCTTTTGTTTGGGCCATCTGTGAGGCCGAGACCATAGGAGAACAGCAGGTAGCCGACACCCACAAGAAGCATGGCAATGCCAAATTTAGCAGGGGTGGAGGGCTCAAGTCCGCGGTTCGACAGCTTCACCCACATCCAGGCGAAGATTGGCGCGAAGATCACAATGAAGAGCGGGTTCATGGTTTGAACCTGCGCAGCCGTCAGTGAGAAAAGGCCAAGATCACGGTTGAACTGCTGATCTGCAAGCAGCGTCAGGCTGGAGCCCTGCTGCTCGAAAAGCGCCCAAAACACCACCTGGAACACGATCAGGATCGTGGCTACCCAGAGGCGCTCGCGCTCTTCTTTCGTACATTTTGTGAAGCCGTAAGCCAGTACGATCGCAACCATAAGCGCACCGGTGCCGCCCAGAAGGGAGCCCACAAGCGCCTGGT
The DNA here is from genome assembly GCF_001550065.1 of Kordiimonas lipolytica. Next base: position 295,861 of record NZ_LRUB01000017.1, on the reverse strand, counting down.
TTTGCACCAGCCACCACATGACACCAACAGCCACAAGACCGCCAATATAGATCAACCATTCGGTGCTGAGGCCTGCGAAAATCGGCTTTTTCAGCTCTTCCGGGTTTGGTGGGTCTGCGCGGCCTTCCAGAAGGTGCTGGCCCTTCCAGAAAACGACAAGGCCCAACAGCATGCCGATACCGGCAAGACCAAAGCCGTAACCCCAGCCGTACGTTTCACCAATGCCTGCAACAATCATGGTTGCCAGAAGCGAACCAAGGTTGATGCCCATATAGAAGATGGTGAAACCGCCGTCGCGGCGAGGATCGTTGGGGCCATAAAGCGCACCCACGATGGTGGAAATGTTTGCCTTCAGGAAGCCAACACCCGTGATGATCAGCGCCAGCGACAGGAAGAAGACGGACACATGCACATCAGAGCGCGTCACATCGCCCGCAGCGTCAATAACTGCCTGTGGCCCTTCAAAGGCCAGCGATATATGCCCTGCCACCAGTAGAATAGCGCCAAAGGTCACCGCTTTACGGCTACCCAGATAGCGGTCGGCCAGATAGCCACCGACCACAGGAAGCATGTAAACCAGACCAGTGTACGCGCCATAAATCAGGCTTGCCTCACCGGCAGGAAACAGAAAGTGCTTCGTCAGAAACAGGATCAGAAGCGCACGCATACCATAGTATGAAAAACGCTCCCACATTTCGGTTAGGAAACAGATAGTTAGGCCAATCGGGTGGCCCAGGAATTCCTTTTCCTGTGACCCTTCGGTCGAGACAACAGTGTCGGACATTTCTACCCCTTTTATATTCTCTTGGACCGCTGCATCATGACGGCGCGGCCACTCCCCATTTTTAGGTCTTTGGCTTTCTCTTGCTGGAAAGCATCGCCTTTACAAACCACAAATCGGGAAAAGCGGGAAGCAAAATCGGCTCAAATAAGCCAATTTTCTATGGTGGTGCATCAGAGAGTGATTGGTTTATCAGTGTGGTAGCTTTGGCAGGAATGCATCCACTACACTCTCGGGCACGCCATGGCCCACTGCTCGGGCTCGCAAACTACCGTCCTCAACCGTTTCGCGGATTCGCTGATTGAACAGGTTAACGAGCGCACTGGCTTTAGGCGATGAACGGCAGGTCATGGCGTTATTATAATCCAGCACTGTAAAACCAGGATCATAAGGCGGTATTTCCACACCAAGTTCCGCAAAGGAAATCAATATTTCCGGCATGCTGCCAAGCATGGCATCCCCCCGACCTTCCAGAAGCACGCGTACCTTTTCGATTTCCGTATCCACGTTCCAGAAGCGGGCCTGGGACATCCTGAAGTTATGGTTATAATTTTCACCCCTGATCTGAATGAGAAGCTTGTCTTTCAACTGGTCCATGCCGCTGAAGACCGGCTCGCCGGGACGTGAGAATAGATAAGTCTTGGACACAAGAACCGGCAGAGACTGGACCATCTGGTCCGGGTCTGTGTGCTTCATGGAGACCATGATCGTCTTTTTGCTGATCGGATAGGCACAATCGACATCGCTATAGAGAAGCAGACGCAACGCCTTGTCGTAACTGACAAATTCAATGTCATAGCGGTCTTCATGGCCCTTCAGCACAAAGCGGAACATATCAACAAACATGCCTGTGCCATCAGCCTGGATGCTGGGCCCCCAAAGCGGCATGATCACTTTCATTGGCCTCGCGTCTTCGGCATGGATAGGCAGGGAAGACAGGAAGCCAAGCGACAGCAACACTGCTGCCACCCGTATCATTCCATCTGCCCTCTTTTTCAGACTTACCACGTAACCATCAACCACACTTGAAACTCGGCCCCACGCCATACAAGACAACTGAACTCATTCTAGCCATCAAGTAGCACAAACAGCAAGCATCACTATTGATTCCCGTCAGGGCGCCCTTGACCCGATGTGAGCATCCAGGAAATTCAGCGTGTTCCTGTAATAGATGCGCTTGTCGGCGGGTCGCTTCAATTGATGCTCTGCCCCTTGCAGTACAATGAAATTATGGTCTTTTTCCAGTCGGGTCAGGACAGTGTGCATCAACTGGCCATGTTCGAAACGCACGTTGGTGTCATGCGTTGCATGCAACAGCAGAACAGGCACTCGCACCAGGTCGGCCCGGTTAAGCGGCGACCGGCGCCGAAGCGCCCATTTCGACAGCCGTCCCTGAATACGCGGGATGGTCAGCATGTGAAAGCGCCCCTCCTTCAGGTGGCGGATCAGAAGCTCAATCGACGTCACGCCATTGAGGCTGACCGCGCAACCGATCAAATCATCGTCCTTGATCGCCGACATGAGCGCAGCATAACCGCCATAGGAACCGCCAACCACACAGATATGGCCCCTTTCCGCAATGTCCTGGTCAATCAGCCACTCCGTCGCCGTTCGCACATCATCCTGCATGTCGTGACCCCATTCGGCATAGCCTGCCCGGCGCCACTTTTCGCCAAACCCGCTGGAGCCGCGGAAATTGGGCTGCAGCACGCTGTATCCATTGGCGGTCAACCAGCTGACAAAAGGGTTGTAGCCTGCCGTCACCCGCTTCACGGGCCCGCCATGTACAAGCACAATTGCGCGGCGGGTGTGCGCGCGGCTAAGAAGGGCATGCATCTGCCCCTTTCCTTTCGGAAGATCAATCCAAACCCCTTCGGTATCGGGCGAGGGCAGCGTGTCATCTGCTGGGTCATAAGGCAGCAGGCTCAGGAGATCGATCTCAGCGTCATAAAGGAAATAGCGTGGCGGCGCGTGCTTAAGGCGGCCCCGGTAAAGCTGGCGCCTGCCATCCACGCTTGCTGTAACCAGGGAGAGGTTCGGAACCTTGGCCCGCTTTGCCATTTCCTGCAGCCTGTCGCGGTGCAGGCTGGCCCACACAATGTCTTCAATCCCGTCTTCCTCAAACGTAGCGCCCACGGCCATGTTGGTTTCCGGGTCCAGTATGGCAGCTATAATGTCAAACCGGTCATGGCCGGCCAGCTTCTTGATAAAATCACCGCTGCGGGCATCCATCCGCCACAGGGCGCGGGTATCGCTTTGGTGCGACGACAGCACAAGCGCCGTTGCGCCACCGGTTTCCACCGCGAGAACCGCAAGCGCATCGTCGTCAAAATAGTCCCGGTCGCGGATCATCTTCCAGCTGCCGTCAGCGCGCGGTGCGAACAAGCGGTGACGGCGACTGACAAACCCCTCGCCCAGGATCGCCTCCCCTTGCGGCGCCGCCCACCAGCGGATCACCGGCTTCCATCCGCCGACGATCTTTTCGCTTTCGCCCGACACTGCATCAACCCGGTACACCGCCGGATAGCCAGGCACGCCGGGATCTTCCCACTGCAGCAGAATTCGGCGCGGGTCTTCCGGCAGCGAGCTCAGGAGCACAGGTGGTAAATCGCCCGGGCGGGGCCCCTCACCGTCGATCAACGGCCTCAGGCGACGAACATGGGCGTCATATAGAACCAGGCCATATTCATTCAGCGACAGCAAAAGCCGCCCGCCGCCAACCCAGGCCAACCAGTCGAGGTCCTCGAAGGCATAGGGCAGCACTTCGGCTTCCTCAACCCCCGCGTCCGCATACCAGACCACCAGTTCCGACTGATCTCCATTGCGGCGCAGCGCAGACAGGAAATGTCCGTCCCGCGACATGGATACCGCCGCCAGCATGGGCGGACGCGACAGATGTTCCAGGAGAGCGGCATCCCCCACGCCGTGCGCCGCACTTAGGGGCGAGGCCAGAATCAGAACGAGCAATGATATCAAACGACTAACATGGTGACGCATGGATGTAGGCTAGCACGCAATGAGGCACTCTCAAATAGGCCATCGGTTCAAACTTCAGGGCTACTGCGCAAGCTGAGCCCCATCACCGTGGCTATTGTTTTTAAGACTCGCGAACCCAGCCTTCATCATGCATAATGATTATCATTAATGAAAGACGACAAGACCGGTCGGGGGACACGCATGTCGACACAGTGGAACAGCATCAAACCGTCGGATATTCTGACGAAAGAGGAATCGCACCGGCTTCGGCAGCGGTCGGATCTTATGGGCTTCTGGCTGCTCTTTCACTGCTGGGGGCTGATTGTCGGCAGCACTGCGCTCTATGCCCTGTTCCCGAACCCCGCCACCCTGGTGTTGTGCCTGATCATTGTCGGCAGCCGCCAGCTTGGGCTGGCGATCCTGATGCATGAAGGCAGCCACGGCATGCTGTTCAAGACGCGCTGGCTGAATGAACAGCTTTCGCAGGCGCTGGCCGCCTGGCCTATGATCCTGAGCATGAACACCTACCGGAAGCGGCACATGGCGCACCACCGCTTCACCCGTACGGACGCCGACCCGGAAAACTATCTCTATACCCCCTTCCCAGTGTCAAAAAGCAGCATGGCGCGCAAGATCTTGCGCGACCTCACAGGTATCGTTTTCCTGCGAACACAAGTGGGCATCTTCCGCTATGTATGGGGTGAGAAAAAAGGCCGCTGGGAACGCCTGCGCGCCTTCTATACAGGGCCGATCGCCTTCTATGCGCTCACGATCACCGGCTTTGCGCTGGCGGGCAGGATGGACCTGTTCCTCCTGTGCTGGCTGTTGCCGCTCATGACCACACAGCAGCTTTTCCTGCGGGTGCGCAATATTGCAGAACACGCCACCATGGAAGACCTTGAAAACCCGTTGAAGAACAGCCGCACCACCCTTGCAAATCCCCTGGAGCGGCTAACATTCGCGCCCTATTTCGTCAATTACCATATCGAGCACCACATGCTGCCGTTTGTGCCATGCTGGCGGCTTCGGGAGGTGCATGACCTGATGCTCAAGCGTGGCTTCGGGGATGAGATGGAAATCCGCACCGGCTACTGGGACATCATCAAGCTGAATGCCTCTGCCTGACCGGAACAGTCCTGAAGCGCCTAAATTTTTTTGAGTGGGGCTTTCTCCCCACTTCCGCTATAACTGATAAAAATATCAGTATTGGTGTATTTGGGGTCCTGGGGAGGGATTATGTCCGTATTCAAAAAACGCGGTTTCTGGGCCGTGGTTATCATCATTCTTGTGCCGCTTGGCTATTATGCGGTCAATATGGGCCAGGCCTTCTACCGCATGGCCAGTTTCTATGACGTGGAGCACCTGACGGAAAATTACCGTAACACCAAGGAATTTTTCAACACCACCACCGTGCATGCGAGCGGCACGCCTTCAGCCTTTGACTATGACCTGAAGCCTATCACCGACAGCTATATTTATGACGGCGAAGAACGGTCGATCAAGGACCTGATGGTCGAGACCGGCACCACAGGCCTTCTGGTGGCGAAGGACGGCACGATCCTGTTTGAAGAATATTACCAGGGGCAAAAGGCGGATGACCGGCACATCCAGTTTTCCGTGACCAAAAGCTTCATCTCCGCGCTTTTCGGCATTGCGATGCACGACGGCCTGATCGACGATCTGGACGATCCGGTCACCAAGTATCTGCCTGAGTTCAAGGGCACGGGGTATGACGGCGTGACGCTCAGGCATGTGCTCACCATGTCCACCGGCATTCGCTTCACCGAGGATTACGGCGACCTGACATCAGACGTTAACCGGATGTCCATGACCATCGGCACCGGTGGCAGCCTCGACGAATTCGCAACCAGCCTGCCGCGCGACCGTGAACCCGGCACCTATAACGACTATGTCAGCGTCAACACCCATGTGCTTGGCATGATCCTGAAGCGCGTGACGGGGCAAACCATCACCCAGCTTCTTGAGGAAAAAATCTGGCAGCCCCTTGGCATGGAGCAGGACGCCTATTTCCTGATCGACGGGCACGGCATGGAAGTGGCCATGGGCGGCCTGCAGGCGAGCCTGCGTGACATGGCGCGGATGGGGCGGCTGTACCTCAATGAAGGCCGTTGGGGTGATGAACAGATCGTGCCAGTCGAATGGGTCAAGGCGTCCGTAACACCGGAAGCACCGCATCTTATGCCCGGCGCCGACAACCCGGGCTCGGAAACGCCGTTTGGCTATGGATATCAGTGGTGGATACCAACAAACCCACACGGCGACTTTTTCGCAGCGGGCATCTATCACCAGTTCATCTATGTGGACCCGACGACAGGCATCGTGATTGCGAAAACCAGCGCCAACAAAGGCTTCAACGACCCGGCGAACAAAGCGCAGAAAGATATGATCGTCACTGCGTTCCAGGCCATCTCTGCAGACCTCGCCGCGCGGGAAACGGCTGCTGGCATGCAGTCAGAGTGAGCTTACTGTAGTTTGGCTTGCACGTCCTTCAGGCGCTGCGCCGCATAGGAATTGTCCGCTTCCAGCGCCAAGGCCTTTTCAAAGGCTTTGGCCGCTTGCTCAGTCTCCCCGATGCCTGCGTAATAATCTCCCATACCGCTCCATACCCAGCTGGACTTAGGGAAGTTTTCCACATTCATCTGGAAGAGCTGACGCGCTTTTTCCGGCCACTGGTAATAATTCAACGCATTGTAGGCGACAGTATTAGTGAAGGCCTGGTCTGGCAGGAACTCCACGCCCAATTTGCCTGAATAGCCAGCGTAATGCTTCGCCAGAAGCATCGGGTCCTTTGCTGCGTCCTCAATGGGTGGTGGAGTGTAGCCGTCAAATATGGCGCGCAGGCCATAAACATAGCTTTCAAGCTGAACGGACTGGTGAGTTTCCTTTTCAAACAGCTGGCTGGTCGCCCGAAAGCCGCTTGGAGCCCGCGCTTCAATATTGGCCAGCATCTCCCGCAACGCGGCAATATGTTTGCCGTCGTCATGCGGCACATATGACAGATACAAGGCCAATTTAGGCGCCCCGACCTCTTCCATGGTTTGGGACAGTTTCAGCAGATATCCGCTCTGCATGGTAACCGGCGGATCGATCATCAGATAGGCGTTGAAGCTGTTGGCTCCGCTCATCAAGTCATGAAGCCCCAAAGCCGCGCCTGCTGAGTGGCCAACCAGAACCCGGTAAGGCTTCACATTGTAGGCCTTCTCAATAAGGGGGAACACCTCTTGCCGCAGCACCTGCAGATAGCGTTCTCCACCGCCAGCTGCCGCCATCCATGGCTGGTGATGACCCTCATCATCCGTGTCATCCGACGATGCAAAATAATCCCTGTACCGATCGTTGCTTGGCAGACTCACAACGATGGCGCCAGGCATCAAGGACCCCATCATGTTCTGGGCGCGCGCAACAGCTGTAACGGCCTGGAACTGCAGCTCCCAGCCGTCAAGTACATAGATCACCGGATAAGATTGATCAGGCGTATATCCAACCGGAAGCGCAACGCCATAGGACTGGTCTTCATCCAGAATTTCTGAATGAAACGTGTAGCTTTTCCCGATGGTTATATCTTCGGCGCACACGGGCGCAATGGCCGCGCAAACCACCAGCAAAAATGCAGCGAACTGTTTCATGATCCCCCCTGGCTCCGTGGTGTCGCAACATTAAAGCAAAAGTGTAACTTGAACAACCTGGCATATTTGGCAAATAAGGGCTTGAGCTTATAGTTGCTTCAACCTTTATGCTTGGCATGAATAAGGGATTTCCCATAGCGGAGACATATCATGCCAAGCATAACCACCATCAACTTATATGGCCCACCGGCCCTGATCGGACTGGCCCTTTTATGGGGCTTCGCGCGCATCCTGCACCTGCGCCAGCGTGAGGGGGTCAGTGTACTGGCGTTTCTGGGGCGCAAGCGTAACCCGGTTGAGGCCAGTGCCGGCATCATAGGCATTGTGCTGAACCTCTATCTGTTCGCCCGCCCCTTCTGGCCGGCACTGGATGACATACTGATGGTGCAGCCCTTCGCCTATGCCCATTGGGGCGTGGCGGTGATGGCCATAGGCATCCTGATCGCCGTGATCAGCCAGATGGACATGGGGCACAGCTGGCGCATCGGCCTGCCGCCAGACGCGGAAGAAGGCATGGACCTTGTCACCGGTGGGCTGTACCAGTTTTCCCGCAACCCGATTTATGTTGGCATCATGCTGTTCCTAATCGGTGCTGTTGTTGTCGCGCCAGGGCTGTTTACCATGACCTGCCTTGCGTTGACCTGGGTTTTCGTAAGCCTGATTATCAGGCAGGAAGAAGCATTTCTCTCTGACAAGTTTGGTGACGCCTTTGAAGCCTACAAGGCGCGGGTGCGCCGCTGGCTGTAGCCAACAAAAAAGCCGGGCAATGCCCGGCTTTCAAACGCTTCGCCATAGCGCCAATTATTCTTCAACAACCGGCATCGGTGCACCATTTGTGCGGCAGCCATAGACCATGCCTTTGCCTTCGTCCTTCATGTTGATAACAAACGTGCTGGTGCCTTCAGGGCAGGAGAAGCGGTCACGGTCGCCGTTTGGCAGGGTTACTGTCACGCTGTCGTGGCCGCGGTCATAGCTGCGTGGATGGTCATCGCCGTCGATAGTGATGGCACAAGCCCCCAGCGTCAGGCAGGCGGCGGACATAATAATAGCGTTGATTGCTTTCATGGGTTTATTCCTCAAGCTGTCGTTGTCGTATATTTGCGGGCTCGTTGGCCAGCTTTTCTTTATGATTTTTGTAGTAGCAGAAAAATACCGGAAAGCAAGCAGTCAGTGCTTGGGTAGGTAGGCCGACAGTGTCTTTTCCATAAACTGCGGGAAGGATAGTCCGCCTTCCACGTCACCATTAAGGTGGATGGAAAGGTCTGAGCGGATTGATGCAATGGCCTGCACCATGGCACCGCGCACCTCAGCTGACAGGCCGCTGCCAATCAGCACCATGTCGATGGGATGCTCACGCAGCATCGTGCGCACATGCTTTTCATTGTTGGCGATATAAAGCTGGGCGTTATAGCCTTTCGCCAGCTGGATCACATAGGGCGGCAGCTTGTCGCCTTTGCGGCACAAGAGAAGATGAAAAACCGGCACTGCCACAATGTCCCCCTAAAAGCTGGCTTCAAGACCGATACGCCAGAAGCGGCGCTGAGCCAGAGTCTCAAGCCCATCAGCAGTTACCGCCGACACCACCTTGGCGTCAAACAGATTTTCCATCTGGGCCGTCAGGGTGAAACTGCCTGAAATGTCATATCGGGCTCCGGCATTCACTGTGAAGATGGCATCCAGGCGGCGGGTATTGAGGTCATCATCATACTGTCCACCGGCATAGCGGCCCTCAATATTCATATCCCAACCATCGCCAGAATATGCCGCCCGCACTGTGGCGGTATGGCGTGGTGTCTGCACAGGGTGCTTACCAATAAGTTCCGGCATGGCGTCAAATTTGGTGATGCGCGCGCGGGCATACAGATAGCTGGCGGAGAGCGTCCAGTGGGTTTCAAGCTCCAACATTGCATCCAGCTCAATGCCGTCGGTGATGCTTTCATCCACGTTTGCCCGCTGCCTCAGGACACCGCCATCCGGCACAAAGCCGCCCAGCGGAAAAAAGCCCGGGCCGAAGCCGATGGTGACATTGCCCACGCCATCCTTCAGCCAGTTGCGGTAATAGGTGGCAGACAGCTTCACTGTATTCAGCGGTTCATAGTCAAAGCCGATTTCCGCGCCATAGAGCGTTTCAGGCGTCAAGTTCGGGTTGGCTTCGGTAATGTCATTCACCACCCGGAACGGGCGGTAATATTCATTCAGCGTCGGAAGCCGCCAGGTCTTGTAGGCCGCCGCGCGCATATCGATCGCACCGGTGAGTGCGCGTTCATACCCCACACGGCCCGTCCATCCGCCGCCCTTGCGGTTGGGCACAAGGTCTGACCGGTCTGGCGAAGCGAAGCCGGGGAAGCCGTCCTCGATGTTATATTCGTCCCGCACGCCACTGTAGGTGCGCCAGCGGTCATACCTGAGCGTGGCGGAGAGAGCCCCCCAATCCGCCTCATGACTGTATTCACCGTAAAACCCGAGCGTCCACTGGTCACCGCCCGCCCGGCGCTGGCGGGTGAAGCCCGCACCCAGGTTGCGGAAGCGTTCGTTGGTTTCCCCGCTCATGCGGCGGCCATCCATACCGAACTCAACCCCATCAAACTGCACGCGCGCCAGCACCCCCGCCCCCCACGCAGGCACGTCGAACTGGTCCAGCACCGCGCGTTCGGTCGTCCGGTCATCGCGGGCCGAAGCGAAAACATTGGCAAAATCGCGTGTTCGGTAATAGGTGATCAGCTCCCAATCAAAAGCATCCGCATAGCCCGTCACGGTCAACGAAGCGTCCAACGCCTCCGTTTCATTGACAGCAAGACTAAGGCCATTCACCCGGTCTTCCTTGAAATACCGAACATGCCCTACAACATAGGCATCTTCAAACTCATAGCCGCCATTGATACCGATATAGGCGGTTTCTGAGGCGGCACGCACGTCCACAGACCCGCGCTGATTTTCGGCTAGAAGATAATCGCCATTCGTATCGAAATAGCCGCCGGAAAGCGCCAGCGAGCCTCCTTTAAATTCCTTCACATAGCGAACACCGATATTCTTGCTATCGTCACTGCCAAGCCATCCGCGAGCACCGTCATAGGCATCCCTAAGCGTTGTGCTACGCAAATCAACCTGCCCCGCCAGGGCCTGCGCGCCGAAAGCGCCGGGCGAACCGCCCTTGCGTACAACGGCATCACCAACATCCAGGGAATTGAGAGACGACCAATAGATCCAGCCACCGAACGGATCATTCAGCGGCACACCATCCAGCGTGACCAAAACACGCCCCGCCCCATTCGCACCAACGCCGCGCATGGAAAGCCCCTGTGTTGTCGGATGCGCCGTGCGGCTGTCAGCCCGTCGGAACAGGCCAACACCCGGGACGGTTCCCAAGACCTTGTCCAGCCTGTCTACCGAAGACTTCCTGACCTCCAGTATAGTTTCGGAGCTACCGGAAGCGGCACCCTCCAAGCGCCTTTGCGACACCAATATCTCATGGAAGAGCCATATCTCTTCGCATTGTTCCGGGTTTTGAACACAATACTCGTTCTCGGCTTCCGGGTCAGTTTGCTGGTCGGCGGTCGCGGACATCGTCAGAAGTGACGAGGCCGCCATTATTGTCAAAGTGCGTGCGTACATAAGTGGCAATCAGGGCAATATCTTTGTCTGAAAGATGCGCGAAAGCCGGCATCTCGTTCGAATAATCTTCGTCCGTCGGCTTCATGGCGGCGCTGCCGAACAGGATCATGTCAATCACGCCGCCAACCGGGCCATTGGCGCGCGGCTTGTCGATAAGTTCGGGCTGCAGCATAGGCACGCCGCCACCGTCGAACTGGTGACAGGAAGCACAGTGCTCTTCATAGAGCGCCTTGCCCTTCACTTCGCGCACATCAACCGGCGCGTCTTCCGCCATGGCGGTGCTGGAAACCAGCACTGCCGCGACCATTCCAAGATTAATTGCTTTCATACGTCACCCGATAAATGCGTCCGCCCGACATCAGGCTGGAAATATAAATAGCGCCGTCCGGCCCTTCCGCAAGGCCCGTAGGCCGGTGCTTGGCATCGCGGGGGCTTTTTACCACTTCCATGCCGGGGAAGCCGTCCGCGAAGGTAACCCAGTCACCTGCCAATTCGCCTTGCCCGTCCATCGGCACGAATACAACGCGGTAGCCAGCCTGCGGCAAAGGCGCCCGGTTCCAACTACCGTGGAAAGCGATCAACGCCCCATTCTTATAGCCCATCGGCAACTTGTCACCCTTGACAAAAATCATGTCATTCGGCGCCCAGTGCCCCGGGAAGGCGATCATCGGCATCTGGCCGCGGTCAGTCGTCATTTTGCCGTCGCCACCATATTCCGGCATCAACACCCGGCCATCGTTGCTGGGGTCCACATAACCGTATGGCCAGCCCATATCCGCGCCTTCACCCACACGGTGGAACTCCTCCGCCGGCAGGTTGGCACTGGCTTCGGCGTCATAAAGATCGGGGAAGAAGCTCTGCAGCTGGTCGCGGCCATGCTGCGCCAGATAAAGGCTGTCAGCCGCGCTGTTCCAATCCAGCGCCATGGCGTTCCGGACCCCGGTGGCATAGCGCATACCGTCTGCCTGGCTCTGCCCCGCCTTCGAAAGATCAAAACGCCAGATACCGCCAAATTCCTCAAGGATCGGGCATGGGTCCATGCCGGGCGAGCCCTTGGTGCGCATCTTTTCCATGCAGGCGTTCGATGGCGCACCGATGTTCACATAAATGTGCCCGGCACCATCGAAGGTGAAAGGCTTGGCTGCGTGCTGGCTGCGGTCTTCCATGCCGCTCACAACCACTTCTGCTTCACCCACGGGTGCGCCATCAGTCGGCACATCCCAGCGCAGGATCGAGGTGTTGGTGCCATAGTAAAGCTTGCCGCCCTCAATACCCATGCCGGTGCCAGTTAAACCCTGTGCAAAATATTTGCGCTCGTCCGCCTTGCCGTCACCGTCCGTGTCCTTCAGCGCCACCGCGCCAAACCCGTCCTGCGGTCGCATCAAGGCCACATACAGCCAACCACTTTCGGACACGGCCATATGGCGGGCAAAGCCCACGCCGTCTGCAAATACAGTGCTTTTGAAGCCCGCAGGAACGCGAATGCCAGTTGCCTCATCCACCTTCGCAGACGGGTTCACGCCTACCACCTCGGCTGCGGCGGGCATTGCAAGCGCTGCGGTCATGGCAGCAACAGCGATAATCTTTTTCATCTTTTTCCTCCGGGCTTGATTGCCAGTAGCTATAGCGCATGGGTATGATGTTGAAAACAAACAAGAAGGTGATCATGCCTTCTTACGTCTTTTCAGGAAGCTCGGATGAAGATCGAACAGATAGCCAACCTGACAGATTACCTGCCCGCCTTTGTCGACATGCTGGTCCGCACTGTGGGCGAAGGGGCCTCCATCGGGTTTCACGCGCCGCTTGAGCCGGAAGAAGCTGAAGCCTATTGGCATGATGTCAATGCCGCACTGAAATCCGGCCAGGTCTGGATGCTGATTGCCCATGTCGGTGACAAGGTGATCGGATCCGTTCAGCTGGCGCCCTGCATGAAAGCCAACGGCCGCCACAGGGCGGAAGTTCAGAAACTGATGGTCCATCCGGATGCCCGCGGCATCGGCGTGGGGCGCAACCTTATGATCGCGCTGGAGCGGCTCGCCCTGGAGAAAGGCCGCACCCTTTTGATGCTGGATACAGCCACCGGCGATATTGCAGAAGGCCTCTATTCCCGCATGGGTTATACGTGCGTTGGTACAGTGCCCCATTACACCATTGAAGCCGATGACAGTTTCGGCGACACGACCATATTCTACAAACATCTGGACCCTACCGGCGGCTAATCCCATTGACAGGCGCAGGGCAAACCCCAATATCCCTGCCAGCAACCGACGATAAACTGAAAGTCAATCAATGTCCTTCAACACGCCCAACGAAGCCACCTATGATCTTCTAATGAACCGCCGCAGCGTCAAGGCGAAGGACATGGTTGGACCGGGCCCCGACCGGGCCGAGATGGAGAAGATTCTAGCCGCCGGTATGCGCGTGCCAGACCACGGCAAACTGGCGCCCTGGCGGTTCCTGGTACTCACGGGCGCTGAGCGTGAGAAGCTGGGTGACCTGATTGCCGAAGGCCTGGTGGTTGAAGATGAGCGCGACCCGAGGGTCGCCGAAAAAATGAAGGGCTACGCTAGTCAGGGGCCTGTACTTGTGGTGGCCATCATGTGCCTCAACCCTGATCACAAAATCCCAGTGCTTGAGCAGGAACTATCCATCGGCGCGGCCTGCCAAAACATGCTGGTGGCCGCAACAGCGCTTGGCTTTGCCAGCCAGTGGCTGACCGGCTGGGCGGCCTATAGCAAAACGGTCGCGAACGGTTTGGGCCTTTCGGCAAACGAGCAGATCGCAGGCTTCCTGTTCTTTGGCAACCAGGCAGACGAGCCAACCGAACGCCCCCGCCCCAATATAAGCGATCATATCACTTGGGGCTTCCCGGAAAGCAATGAGGGCCGATGACTTATCGCCCCGAAACCGCCTTCTTGAACCTCGGTGAAGGTTTCGCCGATCCGGTTCAGGCGGCTGATTTTCCGCAGGCGATCCAACGCTACAGGAATGACCGGGCTGCGAGGTCGGTCGGGCTTGATCACCTGTCGGATGACGACTGGGTCAAACATTTCGCCCGCTTCGAACCACTGGACGACAATCTGCCCTCGCCCCTGGCCCAGCGCTATCACGGCCACCAGTTCCAGGTTTATAACCCGGATATCGGCGACGGCCGCGGTTTCCTGTTCGCCCAGATGCGGGACGATCAGGGCCGATTGATGGACCTTGGCACCAAAGGCAGCGGCACCACGCCCTACAGCCGGTCCGGTGACGGGCGGCTGACCCTGAAGGGCGGCGTGCGCGAGATCATGGCGACCGAGATGCTGGAAGCGCTTGGGGTGAACACTTCAAAAACCTTCTCCATTATCGAAACGGGCGAAAGCCTGATGCGCGGGGATGAACCCTCACCCACCCGCTCCGCCGTGATGGTGCGCCTGACCCACGGCAACATCCGCATCGGCACCTTCCAGCGCCACGCCTATTTCACCGATAAGGAAAAGCTGACGAAGCTCGTGGACTACTGCCTGAAATATTATTTCGATACCGAAATGAAAGGCAGCGCCGCTGAAAAGGCTCTTCATTTCCTTGGCCTTGTGATGGAACGAGTGGCTGTGCAGGCCGCCGAACTGATGGCCGCCGGGTTCGTACATGGCGTACTGAACACAGACAATATCAATATTTCGGGCGAGGTGTTCGATTTCGGCCCCTGGCGCTTCCTGCCGAAAATGGACCTGCAGTTCACCGCTGCCTATTTCGATGAGACCGGGCTTTATGCCTTCGGCCGCCAGCCCGATGCGCTGCACTGGAACATCTACCAACTTGGCGGCGCGCTGGCGGATATCTGCGAGGAACAGGCACTGAAGGATGTGCTGGCGCCCTTCCCCAGCATCTATCTTGCCGCGCTACGTGAAAAGCTGCTGGCGCGGCTGGGCATCAAGCCGAAGGGCGACAAGGTTGATGATGCGCTCCTCACACTCATCAACAATTTCATGCTGAGGGAACAGTTCCCTTATGAGCGCTTCTTCTTCGACTGGTTCGGCGGCGGCATCAGCGAAAACCGCGCCATGGCCAGCCCCAAGGCAGAGCGTTACAAAGAATTTGGCGAGCTCTGCGACGCGCTCAAGGGCTATAGTCCTGCAAAACCCGGCGCGCTGAAGCACCCCTATTTCCACGGCGACGCGCCCTGCACCATGCTGATTGATGAAGTGGAAGACATCTGGTCCCACATCGCCGAGCGCGACGACTGGTCGCCGCTAAACCAGAAAATCGACACTATCCGCGAGATGGGCGAGGCGCTCAGCCTCTGAAAAGCAGCTTGCCCGCCTTCAACCCAGGGGTTAGCATAAACCACCTTTACTAAGCACGCATACGTTTTGAGTGATAATTCTTTCCAGCATTGGGGGAACTTATGGCTGAAGACACAAAAGCTGGACGCTGGGCGTTAGCCCCAATCGTGATTTCCATTGTCGCGGTCGTTCTGTCGCAGATGAAGCCGCTTTATACCTATTTCGAAAAGCCCAACCTCGACCTTGTTGTTGGGCGCAACATGACCCTGTTTGAAACCTGGGGAAACCTGACCGCAAACTTGTTTGTTCAGCTTGTCAACAAAGGGGGCGCGGGCGGAGTGGTCGAGCGAATGGACATATTCATCAAGTCCAAAGACACGGGTTATGCCCATGTGATGCCGGCTCAAACTTACTATCTGCAACCCGAAGCCATCAGCCGGAACGAAATCGTTGCTCAAATCCCGTTCAGCAACATCACGGTACCAAGCGATACGATCTGGTCAGGCTTCATCGCATCTTTCAGCAGCTGGAGCAGGACGCAATCAGCAACGATCAGTGAGATCACCAAGAAAACCCAGATCGAAATAAATTCCAAGTATGTTCCCAACGGCCCGGCTGTCACGATCGGAACAGACCTGATGTCGCACATTCGCGACTTCACGCGAGGAAATCTGGGCAAGTTTGATATCGGCGAATATCAATTACTTGTGCTTGCCTGGTCACAAGGCAGCAACACGCCTACCCTTCGGAAGGCCTTCAATTTTTCGGTCTTTGAGTCCGACATGGCACGGCTCTTTGTGAAGGAAGAAGGCTATCCGTATGGGTCTGGCATTCTGTTCCCTATTGACGCAACTACCAACCAGCAAGCGGTTTTTAACGTGACATTGGACGAAATCGAAGACCAAGAGATGATCAACCGACTATACATGGCATACGAACAGGCACAGCTGTAAAACCTCCGACCTACAATCTGGATTCGGCGGCCCGGAATAGAGCTAGATTGAAACGCCATCACAAGCGAACGCGCGAAAATCTGTAGATCGATTACCGCTACCCTTCCGCCACATCGGGCCACAGCTCTGCCATGGATTTGCTCAGGCCCGGTCGCATGACAATGCGGGCATGCTTGCGTCTGAGCGCTCGGGGTTCTGCCACACCGCAGCTGTGGGCGATGATACAGATTTCCTTCTTCATGTTTTCAGCATAGTGCGCCACACGGTCGGCCTTTGTCTCTGGCACCAAGCCGCGCTGAAGGCGCTTGTCATGGGTGGTGATGCCCGTGGGGCAGGTGTTCTTGTTGCACTGAAGCGCCTGAATACAGCCGAGCGAGAACATGAAGCCCCGCGCGCTATTGACGAAATCCGCCCCCGCGCAGAAGGCCCACGCTACCTCGGACGGGTTTATCAGCTTGCCTGATGCAATCACTTTGACACGCTCCCTCAGGCCGTTTTTCTTCAGGCTATCCACCAGAAGCGGCAAGCTTTCGCGCAGAGGCATACCCATATTGTCAATCAGGCTCATGGGCGCGGCACCCGTGCCGCCGTCGCCGCCATCAAGGGTGATAAAGTCGGGCGCACTCTCCGCACCGCGCTTGGCAACTTCTGCGAATAGTTCACCGAAAAATTCTTCGTCACCCACCACCATCTTGAGGCCCGTGGGCTTGCCCGTGGTCTCACGCACGTAAGTGACCATATCGAGGATATCGCCCACACCTTTCATTTCCGGGTGGCGGTTTGGGCTGATGGCGCTTTCGCCAACAGGAATGCCGCGGATTTCGGCGATCTCTTCCGTCACCTTGATGCCTGGCAGGATGCCGCCCTTGCCGGGTTTGGCTCCCTGGCTCATCTTGATTTCGAACATCTTAACCTGTTCGCGCGCAGCAACCGCCTTCAGCTTTTCTTCGTCAAAACCGCCTTCCGGTTTCCGCACCCCAAACTTGGCTGTGCCTATCTGGAAGACGATGTCGCAGCCGCCTTCAAGGTGATAAGGGGACAGGCCGCCTTCACCGGTATTCATCCAGATACCCGCCTTCTTTGCACCCATGGAAAGCGCCCGCACAGCCGGCACTGAAAGGGCCCCAAAGCTCATGGCCGAGATATTGAAAATGCTGCTGGTAGTATAAGGGTGCCTGGCACCCGGGCCGATGGTGACAGGCGTGGGCTCGGCTTCCTCCTCATCCATCGCGGGGAAGGCGCAGTTGGCAAAAAACACGGTCCCTGCTGGACGAAGGTCCCGCGTGCTGCCGAAAGCGACGGTCGAATCCACATCTTTCGCGGCACGGTAAACCCATGACCGCTCCGCCCTATTGAAGGGCATTTCCTCGCGGTCCAGCGCGAAGAAATACTGGCGGAAAAACTCGCCCAGATGCTCAAACAGATATCGGAAGCGGGCAATCACCGGGTAGTTGCGCCTGAGCGCACTTTCATGCTGGGTCTTGTCACGCCAGTAGGCCCCAATGACCCACAGCACGCCCAGTCCAATGGCGAGCACAAAAACAAGCGCCATATATTTCAAGATGATGGGAAGATTCGCCAGAAGCGCGTCCATCCGATGCCCCTTTTCCTTGCCAGACCGTTCTTGCCAGAAGGCTCGCACAGGCGGGCGGATCAGTAAAGCGACAACAGACCTCTAGTGAACGGCGCCAACCTCATAGGCTGGCAGGATATAGCGTTGCAGCAGGTCGTTCGATTGCTGGTGCATGCCGGGCGTATTGTATCGCTCAGCCGTAATCACCACCACAAGGCCCATGTCCTCAAAGACAGCAACTTTGCTGCCGCCGTTACCGGCCATATAATAGGACTTGTGAACCAGCCCCGTAGTGGCTGAGAAGAACTCCCCGATCCACCACTGGTATCCGTAACTTTGCGTTTCACTGACCTTGCGGTGCGGCTTGGTGCTTGCAGCGATCCAGCCTTCGGGCAGCAACCTGCGGCCATGCCAGACACCGTCCTCTAGCGCCAGTTGGCCGAACTTCATCAGGTCGCGGCTCGTGAGTTCCAGCCCGCCACCGGCCTGCTCTTCCCCGATGGGGGAGCGGTACCATTCGTATTTGCTGATCCCAAGCGGCGTGAAAAGGGCGGCGTCAACGAAATCGTCAAGGCTTTGCCCAACCGCCATTTCGATCGCCTGACCGGTAAGGAATGTCCCTACTGTGCAGTAGCGGAAAGGCCCAAGCCCCATACCATCGCGCGACCAGCCTGGCATGGTTGGCAAGTCCAGGGCGAAGCGCGTCCAGTCCTGTTTTTCATGCATCTTGTCTTCATAGCCCGGCGTTGTCTGGTCATTGTCATTACAATCAAGCGCAGACGACATGGTCAGAAGGTCCTTAAGGCGGATATCCTTCTTGTCATCGTTCAGGTTCTTGATCGGGTCATAGACATGGAACAGCGGCATGACCGGGTCATCAACACCGGTGAAGGCGCCTTGCTCGATCGCCGCGCCCACCGCCATGCTGGTGATGCTTTTGGTCGCGGAGCGCGTGTTATTGAGATAGTCGGGCTTGCCATTGCCGAAATAGCGCTCGTAGACGATGTCACCGTTTTTCATGACAAGAACACTGGTGATGTCCTTGAAATCCCCGCGGCTGATGGCGGCTGTCATCTCATCCATCGTGCCGTTGGCAAGGGCCGGGCTGACAATGCCTACTGCCAGCAACAACAGGCCTGATATGAAACGTCGCACCATCTTCGCTCTCCACTCGGTTTGCGCCAACCATAGTGAACAACAGAACTTTGTCGATAGTTAGATCGAATTGAAATCAGTTGCCTGCATGATCCGCTTCGGCGAACAGGCTTTCAAGCACCTCGAAGGGCAGTAGCACACTGCCATGGCGACCCGGATGCTCCCACACAGGGGCAAGAAGCGCCAAAGCTGCCCACTTATCAGGGAAGTCAGCCTCACCGGTCTTAACCATATGGCGGAAACGCGCGGCGATGTCAGAAAGCTCGTCTTCACTGAGCCCGATCACATGCTGGCCAACGATGGCGGCTGTAGTCTGGCCAAGTGCACAGGCTTTCACCTCCTGACCGAATTCGGTGATCACCCCGTTCCGGACACAGGCATCCGCGCTGATCCGGCTACCGCAGATGCGGCTGGTCTTGGTCACTGTCGCGTCCGCCACCTGAAGCCGGTCGGTGTGCGGAATGCGTGTGGTCCAGCGCAGGATATCGGTATTGTACAGTTCGGTCATAAAAGGCCCCAAACCAGTGATCCAGAGGTTCACCCCTTACGTAAGCCGACTGTAAGTGAATGCCAAGAAGGATTTGGCCCATGGTTCAGAAATCTTGCCTTTGCCTTGATTTCCAGCTAATCCTGACCATATCTATCGGTGTTTCCGAAGCGCCCCGCGCCGGAAACCGATTCCATAGCCGACCCGACGACATGAGGTTGGCCATCATCCACAGAAAGGAATTTTAGATGGATGCCGTACTTGAAAGGGCCAATGGCTCTGAACTGAAGGTAATCCCTGATGACGCCCGTGGGGACGCAGGCGCAGGAAATACCCCACGTGTGCTCAAGCCAAGCCGTGCCGAAGCCGAAGAGGCCGTGCGCACGCTGATCCGCTGGGCGGGCGACGATCCGACCCGAGAAGGCCTCTTGGACACACCTAAGCGTGTCACCAAAGCCTATCAGGAATTCTTCAAGGGCTACGGAGACGACCCGGCCGACATCCTGTCGCGCACATTTGAAGAAGTCGCGGGCTACGACGACATGGTGGTGCTGCGCGGTATCAAAGTCGAGAGCCACTGCGAGCACCATATGGTGCCCGTTTTGGGCACAGCGCATGTGGCCTATATGCCGAATGGATCAGTAGTCGGCATCTCCAAGCTTGCACGCATCGTCGAGGCTTATGCAAAGCGGCTGCAGACGCAGGAAACCATGACCGCGCAGATCGCCGACGCGATTGAAAAATATCTGAAGCCCAAAGGCGTGGCCGTGGTGGTGGACGCCACGCACAGCTGCATGTCCTGCCGCGGCGTGAAGCACAGTGATGTCTATACCATCACCCGCCAGTTCCGTGGTTGTTTCCGCGAAGCCGACCAGGAGCGCCGTTTCTGGGACATGGTGCGCGGATAGAACAGGTGTTTGCAGCCGATCACAAATAGGCTTACTTCTTCCGGGAGTAAGCCTTTTCTTTCTCTCAAATTTGGGAAGGGGGGAGGGAGAACGCATTGACACTCCCACATACCACATTTATGTGAAAAAATACACATATTGAGACTATCGATGACAGAGATTGGGGGACATCGAATGTCATATATCGAAGGCACTGACACTGACGACGTTCTGACGGCAGGGGATAATGATATTCTGGCTGGCAGGGACGGAAACGACACATTATCCACAGGTGACGGCAATCATACCTCCTTGCATGGCGGCGATGGCGACGATCTTTATGTGGTTAATTGGGAAACCCATTCAGCGGACGAGCCATACTTTACCTGGATATCGGAAACCGAATCCGCCGCATACCCTGAAAGTGGCTGGGGCAACGACACATTGGACCTGTCCGCAGTTGCGGGCAACCTGACGGATATTCGCTTCAGCGGCACCTATTCCAACATATTTGGCATCCGGGTTTATGAGGATGGCGAATTCGTCGGACAAGTTGATGTCTCGCACAGAAATCTTTCCCATACCCAGATCGAAACCCTGAAAATCGGAACAGATAGCCTGAATATCCCAATGGGAATCAGCGGCGCGGCGATGAACGGTATCTTTTTCTTTGGCGCCACCGACGGTGATGACATCATTACAACAGACAGCTTAACTCTGGACATCAGTGGCCTAGAGGGAAATGACACCATCACGCTTGGAAGCGCACCGGATGCGGTCGCCCTGGGAGAAGGTGGGCAAGACGTATTGCATACTGGTGCCATTAGGCAGAGCCTTTATGGTGGTAGTGACGATGACATCCTGTATCACTCACTGGCAGGCCCGGCCTTCCTTTTTGGCGGCAATGGCAGCGATCGCTATATTCTGGACTGGGATATAGAAGCGTCCACCGAAGAATTTGAAGTCAGCATTTCTGAACTAGGCAGCACCTCAGTAGAAGGCGAAGTAGATATCCTCGATATCTCCAATATCGCTCATAGTGCCGACAACATCGCCTTTTCCGGCTCAAGCTTCTATCACAACCTCAAAATCAACATCTTGAACAATAACCATGAAGTAATCGCCAGCATCGATGTAATCGGATTTTTCGGCTCGAACCCTGCCATGCAAATCGAGAATCTTGTTCTTGGCAATGATACAATCGACCTCACCGGCTACGAAACCCCGTCAGATTTGAATGTCGCCCTTAACGTGTACACAGTCACCGAAGACGGCGACCTTATCGAAGGCGTTGGCAACCAGTTGGAAGTCTCCGGCGCTAGCGGAGACGACACAATCGTGGGCAGTGGCGAATATAATAAATTGCGAGGAGGCGAGGGGAACGATTTGCTTCAGGCAAACGGGCAACACACATTCCTCTACGGAGACGGCGGGCATGATCGCCTTGTAGCCAACGCTTCAGCCGCAAGCTTATTTGGCGGTACGGGCCGAGACACTTTGGTAAGTGGTGAATTCGAGCGTGTTTACACTTATGGTGGCGATGACGGTGACCGTTTGACAGGTAGCAGCAATGACGATCACCAATATGGCCAACGTGGCCGGGATAATATTCACGGAAACGATGGTAACGACGCCATCGACGGCGGCGCGGATGGCGATTTCCTGTTTGGCGGCGATGGTAATGATGAAATAACCGGTCGTACCGGTGGGGACCAAATATGGACTGGTGCCGGAGACGATCTCGGCTATGGAGGTAAAGACCAAGACACACTCGGCGGTGGATTGGGGGCAGATACATTGTCTGGCGATGATGGCGACGACATCATTTTCGGCGGCTCAGAAGATGATGTCATAAATGGCGGCGACGGCAACGATGAACTATACGGCGGTGCCGATGCAGACATCATCAGCGGCGGCGCGGGCAACGACACGCTGTATGGAGGCACAGGTGCCGACACACTCAATGGCGGCAGTGGTGACGATATCCTTCGGCCCGGCAGCGAAGCCGATGTTCTGATCTTTGAAAGCGGCAGCGGTAGTGACATTGTTGAAGGCTTCAGTCTTGAGGAAGACACCTTGAACCTCTCTGGCACCAGCACAGACTTCACAGACCTCGCCAGCGTTCAGGCCGCAGCCACCGACACGACGGAAGGCCTGTTGATTGATCTTGGTGGCGGTGACAGCGTGCTGCTGACCGGTGTTACAATGGGCGAACTGGCCACGGATAATTTCATCTTCTGATAAAATCGAAGCAAGAGACTTGATGAAGCGGTGTGATCGGGCGATCATGCCGCTTTGTTATTTTTAAGAGCGTACCAATGACCAAAATCCAGTTTGCAGACCGGGCTGACAGAAAGACTGTGGAAACAGGCGATGCCTTCGCCCCCAAGTTCGATGACCAGGGCCTGATCCCTGTTGTCACCACCTGCGCAACAACGGGCCGGGTATTGATGCAGGCCTGGATGAACGCTGAGGCCATTGAGCGCACCATCGAGACAGGCGAGGCGCATTATTTCAGCCGCTCCCGCCAGGAGCTTTGGCACAAGGGCGCTACCTCTGGCGAATTTCAACTGGTGAAGGAATTCCGCACAGACTGCGACCAGGATGCGCTGTGGCTTGTTGTGGAGCAAAAAGGGGGAAAATGCTGTCACGTGGGACACCCCAGCTGCTTCTACCGCAGCATCACAGTAAACATCCCTGTAAGCGACACAGAACCGCCCAAGCTGAATACGGATGATTAGGACCTTAGCCATAATCGCCTTCGTGCTTTTGGCTGTGCCTGTATGGGCACAGGACCAGGACGCGACCATGACGCCGGAAGAACGCCTGAAGCGCATGCGGGCAGCTGAAGGCCGTGTGCCTGAAAATGTGGTCACCAGCTTCAAGCGCCGCACGGTGGACAGCAGCGAAGCGCCCTGGCGTGCCATTGGGCGTGTAAACAACAACGGCCTGACCCACTGCAGCGGCACGCTTGTGGGCGAAAAACTGGTGCTGACAGCGGCCCATTGTGTCTATTCCCCGCGCACGAAAAAACGATCGGTTCCCAACAATCTTCATTTTCTGGCAGGCTACGCAAAAGGCGACTATATCGCCCACTCAAGGGTCAAAGGCTATATCCTCGGTAAGGACTTCAACCTCGAAAATGCGGCGATAAATCCGGCAAACTGGTCCCAAGACTGGGCCTTGCTTATCCTGACTGACCCCATCGGCGCCGACATTGGCTTTCTTGAGCTTCACCCCGACCTTTTGCCCGGGAAACATACGGAACCTGAGCTAGTTTCGATAATGCCCCAGGTGACCACTGCCGGGTATGCCGGCGACCGGGCGCACATCCTGTCGCTGGAAGAAAACTGCCAGATCGTTGCCGCCCCTTATAAAGGGCATGTGCTGGTAACCACTTGTCTGTCGCTGAATGGCGATAGCGGTGGCCCGATCCTACAACAGCTGACGGGAGGGTATCGGGTTATTGGCATCACCACGGTATCGCACCGCAGTGGCACAAAGCATAATAGCATCGGGGTTTCCGCACTGGCGTTCAGTGAAAAGCTCGGGGCACTGCTCGCCGAAGGGCGTTAGGCTGTACGCCCCGATATCGCCGGCTGACCGGCCTCATCCTGTTTTTCAGATGCTTTGGTCAGGCTGGCATAGTCTGCAATTGACTTTGGCTTGCCGGTGAAAAAGCCCTGCACCTCGTCACCATGTTCCAGTCGGAGCATCGCAAGCTGGCTTTCGGTCTCCACACCCTCTGCCAACACCGGGATATCCAGGCCGTGCCCGAGCCCGATCATGCCCTTGACGATACCCAGCGCCTGCGGGTCGCTTTGCAGGTTGATAATGAAACTGCGGTCGATCTTCAGCTTATCAAAAGGAAATTGCCTGAGATAACTGAGCGAGCTGTAGCCCGTTCCAAAGTCATCCATCGCCAACAGAACACCTTTCTCCTTCAGCGTTCTGAGCATATCAAGCGCGCGTTCTTCGTCCTCTATCAGCACGCCTTCCGTGATTTCAAGCTCGAGGCGGCGTGGCGCAAGGCCATGTCGCTGAAGCGTGTCTGCAATATAGCCGGCCAGATGATCTTCAAGGAACTGAACCGGTGACAGGTTCACGGCAACCCTTAGAGGGTTTTCCCAACTTGCCGCCTCCTTGCAGGCTTCATCGATGATCCAGTTGCCAATTTCAACAATTGCCCCCGTTTCTTCGGCTAGTGGGATGAACTCAGCGGGTGAGATGATGCCGCGTTCCGCATGTCGCCAGCGCACCAGCACCTCAAAGCCGGTAGCAACGCCAGTGTCGCAGTCAAATTGTGGCTGATACAAAAGGAACAGCTCTCCTCGTTCAAGCGCCCCAGAGAGTTCCAGCTTCAGCTTGCGGCGATCCTCCTGCGCCTTGTCGACACTTTCTTCATAGAAGCAATAGGTGCCTCGCCCAATGGATTTCGCCTTCTTCATGGCGATCTCTGCGCGCGCCAGAAGTGTGCTCGGGTCATCCGCGTCATCTGGGACGACGGCTGTGCCAACACAGGCTGTAACCTTTACCTCGCGCCCGGCCACAGAAAACGGCTGACTGAGCTTCCGGCGCAGGCGCTCAAGCAGAAGTACAGCACTCTCCGTACTAGCGACCCCTTCCTGAACAACACAGAACTGGTCGGCGCCCAGGCGCGATACCGTCACCATACCGCGCATCACAGTTGAAATGCGCCCAGCGATAAACTTCAGAAGCTGATCCGCGTTATGCTGGCCGATGGTTGTGTTCATTTCTTTGAAGGAATCCAGGTCGATGAAGTGAAGGATGACTTTCTGGTCGTGCGCCAATGCCGTCGGGATGCTTTGCCCCAACCGGTCCATCATCAATTGGCGGTTGGCAAGGCCGGTCAGCATGTCATAGTTGGCCAGATAATTGATCCGCTGTTCGGCGGCGCGGCGTTCACGCAGGTCCCTGACAATCACCACATTGTGGGGTTCGCCGCGAACAATCGCGCACTTGAAAAACAGCTCCGTCGGGATCTCTTCACCAACAGAGCTGACAAGCGTGGTCTCTTCAACATGCTCCGCCCGTTCCGACAGGTTGGTGACTGTTTCCCCGCGCGGGAAATCATGAAAATATCGGGCGAAATCCTGCCCCCTCAGTTGGCGCGCGCTATGGCAGACAAGCGATAGGAAGCTTGGGTTGGCATCAACGATATGCCCGCCATAATCCACCACCACGATGCCTTCAATGGCAGCGTCCGCAAGCCCCTGAAGGCGCGAAACCTCAACCGACTGATGCTCGGTCAGGTGAATATCCATAATCACCATGGCCAAGCTTATACCCAGAACCGCAAACGCCCCAAGGGACACGCCAAAACCCAGTACCACATCTGTGAATATCCGGTCGGGGACCGGCTGCATGGCATCAGGCACAATGGTTGTCCCCGCCATGGCAATCACATGAAGCACAAGAGGAGCGCCTGCAAGAAGCGCTGTGGCAAGAAGCAGCCTGACCCGGTCGTAGGTCTTGTTCATGACCACAAAACCGATACCGGTAAACGGAAGCGTGGCCAAAACGGCAACGGCATTGAACCAGACATCGGTAAAGATCGTGCCCTGAAGCATCAGGGACTGCTGTTCTACGAAATGCATCAGCGCCAGCCCAGCGCCTACAATCAGCCCAGCCAGAAGGCGCGCGCGTTTGGTCCGGTTATAGGTGGCGATATAAAGGCCTATGCCAACAGACCCGATCATCACGGCGCCTGACATCACGTTCAGCCAGAAGCCATGGGCAATGGCCATGCCCTGATCCCACCCCAGTATCGCTATGAAATGAGCTGCCCAGAAACCGCCACCCACCACAACGGCAGATTTCAAAAGCCAGCGCCAGCGGTCCTTTTCGGCGGACTCTCTTGCGCGCTGAGCCATCAGAACCGCGGTAAAGGCGCACATCAGCGAAATAAGACCGGCAAGGCCGAGGACGCGAAAATCATGCTCGTTGAGGATATTTGTTATGACTTGCGTCAGCATATAAAACCGCCCCTGCCCCCACATTTGCACTAACACCCTAAGTCCCAAGGCTTGATGTTCTGTTAACAGACTTGGGTTGGCCTGCATAATTCATTCTACTCTCGCCAAATAATTCAGCTTCTGTAAAATGACCCTATGAACAAAGACTTGGCCATTTCTGACCTGACAGCACGCTTCGGCGCAAAGCTGAGCCTGGCATCCGCTGACCGGGAGCAACATGGCGCGGATGAAAGCTCGCATGCCGTGATGATGCCGGATGCCGTCCTTCATGCAGGCACCACGGAAGAGGTCGCCGACGCTGTGCGCATCTGCGCCCGCCACCGCATGCCGGTGATCCCCTTTGGGGCCGGTACGTCGCTCGAAGGGCATGTCACCGCCCCTCATGGCGGCCTGACCATAGATCTAAGCCTGATGAACCGTGTCCTTGCCGTTAACGAAGCCGACCTTGATGTCCGTGTCCAGGCGGGCGTTACCAGACAGGCACTCAATACGCATCTGCGCGACAAGGGCCTATTCTTCCCGGTCGACCCGGGGGCCGATTGCACGCTGGGCGGCATGGTGGGCACCCGCGCATCTGGCACCAATGCAGTCCGGTACGGCACCATGCGTGAACAACTGCTGTCCCTGCAGGTCGTCACCGCCACAGGCGAAATCATTGAGACCGGGAACCGCGCACGCAAATCGGCTGCAGGGTATGATCTGACGCACCTTTTTGCTGGGTCTGAGGGCACGCTTGGCGTGGTGACGGAAATGAGTCTGCGGGTTTATGGTAGGCCAGAAAAGCTGATGGCGGGGGTGTGCCACTTCCCAAACCTTGATGCGGCTACAAGTGCGGTGATTGCCACCATCCAGATGGGGCTGCCGGTCGCGCGGATTGAGCTTTTGGACGAATTGTCCGTCAAGGCTGTGAATACATACTCAGGCCTCGAGCACAAGGAAGCGCCCACCCTGTTCCTGGAATTTCACGGCAGTGCCGCCGCAGTCGACGCAGAGGTCAGCGCTTTTTCTGAACTAGCGTCCGAGATGGGCGGATCGGACATTGAATTCGCCGAGAGGCAGGAAGACATAAACAAGCTGTGGCACGCGCGCCACCAGCTTTATTATGCCACCCGCGCCATGGCTCCAGGCAAACACATCATGACAACAGACGTATGCGTGCCTATCTCAAGGCTTGGGGACTGTATGCGCGAAACCCGCTTTGACATGGATGAAAGCCCCATCGTTGGCACCATGGTAGGCCATGTGGGCGACGGCAATTTCCACACAATCCTGCTGGCGGACCCGAACAATCTGGGGGAAATGCGCGCGCTCGACGATCTGCACGACCGCATGGTAACCCGCGCGATTGAGATGGGTGGCACCTGCACGGGCGAACACGGCATTGGCCTTGGCAAAATGAAGTATCTGGAGCAGGAAAAGGGCCCTGCCCTTCACCTGATGCGCCAGATCAAGGCGGCTCTTGACCCCATCGGCATTATGAACCCAGGCAAGCTTCTGCCTGGGATGGATAGTGAACCATGATTGAAGAATTCCTGACCGTCCTGACCGTTCGCGCGGTGCCCGGTGCCCGTGAAGGAGGGCTGGTGCGCGAAATTGCGGGCATCCTTGGTCGCCACCGTAGGCAAAAAGCCTTCTGGGCAGAGCATCTGCAGCACACCAAGGAATGTATCACTGCCCACCTTCATCAGGCAGACCCAAATGAACCGATCCTCTTGATGGGCGCTGGGCTATGCCTTGACGTGCCACTGGCAGCGCTTAATGATCACCCGGCAGGAGCGCTTCTGATGGACGCCGTTGAAACCCGCCGTACCCGCCGGGCTATCCGATCATTTGGGAACATAGAGTTCGAGCGCGCTGATCTCACAGGCATGCTTGAGGAATTCTGGTTGGGCGACAAGAACACGGCCTTCAGCCCACCGGATATGGCACCGCTGCCGCTTGTGGGCTTCGGGATGGCCATCAGTTGCAATGTGCTGAGCCAACTGCCTCTTGCTTTTGCCTCCAGCCCACCCGCGGACGAACAGGAACAAAAAATCACCTCAGCTGTGCAAAAGGCCCATGTGCGGGCGCTTCTGGCCATGGATTGCCCGGTGCTTTTGATCACGGATTATGAACGCGTGGAAGTCACTGGCACTGCACCGCATATTATCCAGACCGTTGATCGCACCCTGTTGCCGGGCGACCCGATTGAAGAATGGGACTGGCCCATTGCCCCACAGGGTGAGGTGGCCCCCGATCTTGACGTGCGTCTGAAGGTCGGCGCCTGGCTTCTGAACGTCTGATACGCTCGCTTACTGGCTTCCCATCCGCCCGGTCCAGCCGGGGCCACGCACCACACGTCCTGGGGTCGCGCCCGTATGCTCACCATCCTTGATCACTTGTACACCGTTGATGAATACATTACTGACGCCCGTGGAAAGTTGGTGTGGATCGTTGAAGGTTGAATGATCAGCAACCGTCGCCGGGTCGAAAACAACAATGTCGGCGAAAGCCCCTTCAAGAATATGGCCACGATCCCTTAGCTTCAGCCGTGCCGCTGGCAGTCCGGTCAACCGGAAAATTGCCTCCTCAAGAGGGATGACCTTTTCGTCCCGAACATAGTGCCCAAGCAACCGCGCGACGTTACCGTAGGTGCGCGGGTGCTTGCCGCCAAATTCTTTCGCGACCATAGGGTCCACCGCTTCGGCGTCAGACCCGAAAGCCACCCAGGGCTGTCGGATTTTCTTTTTCACATTCTCCTCAGACATCAGGAAATAGATGGCGCTCACGCGCGTGCCGTCCGCGATCACCAGATCCATCGCGGCCTCTTCGGGCGTTTTGCCCATGGCCGCTGCCACTTCCGAAAGGCGCATGCCTGTATATTTCTTCAGCTCCGGGTTCTGGAAGTATGGGAGCAACACCCCCTCCGGGCCTGCCGCCAGCATCAGGTTTTCCCAATCGTCAGACGGCGTGGTCATTTCCACCTGCAGCCGCTTGCGGATTTCCGGGTCCTTCAGGCGGGCCGCCCAATCATCGTGTGTGCCTTCCTGCACCCAGGGCGGCATGGCCGCATCAAGCCCGGTGGCCCCAGCCGTGTAGCTATACATATCCGCGCTGATATCCAAGCCCTCAGCCCGCGCCTTTTCAACCCGGGCGATCACCTCATCCAGCTTGCCCCAATTTTCCTTGCCCGCTGCCTTCAGGTGATAAATTTCCGCCGGAAGCCCGGCTTCCCGGGCGATGGTGATCAGCTCCTCCAGCGAGGTCATGATCTGGCTGCCTTCATTGCGCATGTGCGAAATATAGCGACCTCCATACTGGCCCGCGACGCTCGCCAGCGCGATCAGCTCATCTGTATCAGCATAGAAGGCCGGCGCATAAATAAGCGACGTGCCTAGGCCCATGGCACCTTCCTCCATCGCGGTCGCCACCTCGGCCTTCATGGCTTCAAGCTCATCCGCTGTCGGCGCACGGTTGGCGTATCCGACATGATTGATCCGCACGGTGGTGGCACCCACATAGGACGCCACATTTGGCGAAATGCCCTTTGCTTCCAGCATCTCAAGATATTCGCCAAAGCCGGTCCAGTTGACGTCATAGGGCTGGGGCGTGGCGCTGATTTTCTTCTGGTAATCTGCTTTCGTATGATCCGCCAGTGGCCCCATGGACCAGCCTTCGCCAAACACTTCAAGCGTTACTCCCTGAACGGTGTCCGACAGGCCGCGGCCATCGATGATCAGGCTGTCTGTTGCCCAGGACAGCATATTGATAAAGCCGGGGGAGACCGCCTTACCCGCAGCATCAATAACCGTGTCGGCCTCCGCACCCGAAAGGTCTCCGATGGCGACGATTCGGTCATCCCGCACCCCCACATCAACCTCGCGCCCCGGCGCACCTGTGCCGTCATACACGGTGCCGTTCATGATCAGAACATCATAGCGTTCCGGCGTCTGTCCGCTGTCGCCACACCCGCTGAGCGCCAGGAAGGCCACCGCCACCATCAGTTTTAGGAAATTCAGACGCGTGATGCCCATGGCCGTCCCTTTCTTGTGATGCAATCAGCCAACACCGTAAGGGGGCATGGCACATGGGTGCAAGCACACACTGCCGTTTCTGAGTTGGCCCGACTGTCGAGCGCGGCTATAGTGTCGCCCGGAGTGGGAGTTATCTATGCTTGAGATCGTTCAAATACCGGTCCTGTCGGACAATTATGTTTATCTGATCCATGAACCCAGGTCGGGCGACACGGCGGTCGTTGACCCTGCCGTTGAGGATGAAGTGGTCGCGGAGCTTGAGAAGCGCGGCTGGACGCTGACCCATATCCTGAACACCCACCACCACTGGGACCATACGGGCGCCAACCTGGCGCTGAAGGAACGCTTTGGTGTGACCATTGTCGGGCCGGCGGCGGAACGCGAGCGCATCCCGGGCCTTGATATAGCGGTTGGCGACGGGGACCAAGCCTATCTGGGCGATGTGGCGGCAGACGTTTATGACGTGCCGGGCCACACAGCCGGGCATATTGCCTATCATTTTGCTGGCGACGCCGCGCTTTTTTGCGGTGACACGCTGTTCGCCATGGGCTGCGGCCGTCTGTTTGAAGGCACGGCAGACCAGATGTGGCAATCGCTGTCGAAATTCCTGAAGCTGCCGGACGAAACGAAGGTCTACTGCGCCCACGAATATACCATGGCCAACGGCAATTTCGCCCTGACGGTGGAGCCCGGCAATGCATACCTTCAGGCCCGCATGGCGGAAGTGGAAAAACTGCGCGCAGCAGGCACACCCACCATCCCGACCACCATCGGGCTGGAGAAGGCAACCAACCCGTTCCTCAGGCCCATGAGCGACAACATCCAGGAAACGGTGGGCATGATTGGCGCGCCGCTACCCAAAGTGTTCGCCGAAGTGCGGGCGCGGAAAGACAATTTCTAAACGCAACAAAAACAGTCCAAGGGGGGACAAAATGAAATCAGTGACAGTAGGAGTAGTTATGGCTGCAGCCATTACGGTTGCCGTGGGTGCGGACGATGATCCGTTCCTGTGGCTTGAAGAGGTTGAAGGCGACAAGGCGCTTGAATGGGTGCATGAACGCAATGCCCATTCGCTTGGCATGCTGGAAAAAGACCCGCGTTTTGAGGCCCTGAAGGAACGCGCACTGAAGGACTATAACGCCAAGGACAAAATCGCCTATGGCCGCCTCACGGGCGGTGCCGTGCACAACTTCTGGCAGGATGAAAAGAATGTCCGTGGCCTGTGGCGCCGTACCAGCCTGAAGTCATACAAATCCGGCGAACCCAAGTGGGTGGACGTTCTGGACTTTGACAAGCTGGCCGAAGAAGAAGGCGAGAACTGGGTCTATAAGGCGCGTAAGTGCCTGGCACCCGATTTTGGCCGCTGCCTGATTGAACTGAGCCGCGGCGGCGGTGACGCCGTTGTGGTGCGCGAATTTGACGCCTTCACCAAACGCTTCGTGGATGGCGGTTTCATCACCGAAGAAGCCAAACAGGAAGTTGTGTGGGTGGACGCTGACACCGTGCTGATCGGCACAGATTTTGGTGACGGCACCATGACGGATTCTGGCTATGCCAACCAGATCAAGCTTTGGAAGCGGAACGAACCGCTGTCGATGGCCAAGCTGATGCATGAAGGCGACCGCAAGGACGTAGGTAGCTTCCCGTTCGCGAGCCACCGCCCTGACGGCACGTATGTGGGCGTTGTGCAGGCGCCTGACTTTTTCACCGAAGTGATCCACATCATGGAAGGCGAAGGCCTTGAGGCGGAAATGCGCACGCTGGACCTGCCAAAGACCATCTCCTTCCAGGGCTTCTTCGCCGACATGCTCCTCCTGCAAATGCGCAAGGACTGGACCGTGGGCGCCAAAGAAGTGAAGGCTGGCTCGCTGGTATCCATCAAGGTGGCCGACGCAATCGCTGGCCGCCCAGGCCTGAGCCTCAAGGTGATCTTCGAGCCGGGCGAGCGTAACTCAATCGACGACGTGACCATCGGGAAGGACCGCGTTTTCCTGACCGTGCTTGACGAAGTAACCGGCAACCTGAAGTCCGCCCGCCCCGACGCCGAAGGCTGGCAGGTGGCGGACCTGGGCATGCCGGAAAACGGCAGCCTGAATGTAGTAAGCGCCGATGAATGGACCGACGCAGCTTTCGTGAATTTTGAGAGCTTCCTGCAGCCCGACACGCTTTATGTCGTGGAACGCGGTAAGGTGCCAGAAGAAGTGACAAGCCTGCCAACGCGCTTTGATGCCTCGAACCTGGTGACCGAACAGAAGTTCGCCACGTCGGCTGACGGCACCAGCGTACCCTATTTCCTGATCCGCCACAAAGACACCAAGATGGACGGCAAGACACCGACCGTTCTTTATGGCTATGGCGGGTTTGAGATTTCCTTGTCGCCTGGTTACCTGTCCGGCTTCAGCAAGCTTTGGGTTGAAGAAGGCGGCGCATATGCTGTTGCCAACATCCGTGGCGGCGGCGAGTTTGGCCCGAAATGGCACCAGGCGGCCCTAAAGGAAAACCGCCAGCGCGCCTATGACGATTTTATCGCCGTGGGCGAAGACCTGATCAGCAGCGGCCTCACCAGCCCTGAGCACCTGGGTATCCGCGGCGGGTCAAACGGTGGCCTTCTGATGGGTGTGATGACCACCCAGCGCCCGGACCTATGGAACGCTGTGATCTGTGCTGTACCACTTCTGGACATGATGCGGTTCCATACGCTTCTGGCCGGCGCAAGCTGGATGGGCGAATACGGCAACCCGGATATCCCGGAAGAGCGGGACTATATCCTTAAATATTCACCGTACCAGAACCTCAGTGCTGACAAGGACTATCCGGAGGTCTTCTTCTATACGTCCACGAAGGACGACCGCGTGCACCCGGGCCACGCCCGCAAGATGGCGGCACGGATGCTCTCCATGGACAAGCCGGTGATCTATTATGAAAACACCGAAGGCGGGCATTCAGCCGCCGCGAACCTAAAGCAGAGAGCCTTCACTGATGCCCTGCAGACGGTTTATGTTCTGAAAAAACTGATGGACTAAAAACAACATGCCGGGAGGTGGTACCCGCCGCCTCCCGGTCCCCATATCCACGATGGCAGATAAACCATCAGCATATTGTTATCTGCGAAATCGCCGCCTATCCTCTCGCCCACAGCCCAATCCCTAACATGAAACGGATGCATAAAGTCGATGCAGGCCACGCCAAACCTGATGGACGACCCCGCGCTTTATCCCTTCCAGGTGAATTGGGAAAGCGATCAGGTCTATCTGATTGACGCTGACACAGCCTTCTATAGTGATGCAGCCTTTCTGGACCAGCGTGCCATCCGCCCCGGCATGCAGGGCAACTGGGCCAGCCTTGAAGAGGTTCGCGCGCAAACCGGCGCAGCGCCTGCACAGCCAATGGGGCTGATCTTCCATGTCGGCCATTGCGGCTCGACGCTGATTTCACGCGCCCTTGGACTTCTGGACGGCATGTTCAGCCTGCGCGAACCACTGCCGCTTCGCGACCTTGCCCATTTCTGGACCGACCGCGATACCGTCTGGAGCCGGAAAAACAGTGCATCTATCATGGAAGACATGGCGCTTATGCGCGCGCTCTGGTCCCGCACACCAAAGAAGGGCGAAACAAGCGTCCTCAAGGCCACCAGCTTCTGCAGCCTGCTGGCGGCGCCGTGGCTGACGCAGTTCCCAAAGGACCGGGCCATGTGCCTTTCCATGGCGCCTGAAATCTATATCAGCACGGTTCTGGGGGCACCGGCCTATATCACCGACCTCGCGGGCGGCGCCAAGCCTCGCATGGCTTCCCTGATGGAAGCGACAGGCGCAAGCTTGCCGCCTCTGCATTCGATGTCAGCCGGAGAGTTGGCGGCCATGACCTACTTGGCGGAAATGACCAACATGCAGCTTGCATCAGAGGTAGCAGGCGACCGGGTACATCGGTTGGATTTTGACCGCTATCTGAAAGACCCGGCAGCGTCCCTTGCGGCGCTGGCCCGGCATTTTGACCACCCAGCCGATGAACAAAACATAGCCAATGCGCTCAGCAACCCTGTCCTGGGGCGGTATTCGAAAGCCACGGACTATAGCTTTTCCGCGCAGGATAGGCGCGACCGGCTGGCCGCATCCCGCGCTGAAAACAGCGAGGAAATCACCAAGGGAATGAATTGGCTGGTTGATTTCGCCCGCACCCACGAATTGACCGCAAGCGAGCTCAGGGCATTCGGGTACGCGAACTAGCGCCTAGGTACCGCTCCACATCCTCGTCAGGTTCTGGCGCACATATTCAAGCCGCATCTGCTCGTCCGCCCCCACCTTGGCAGCGTTGGCATGCAGGAATTCCGTCAGTTCAACCAAAATCTCGCGCTGCTGAAGGTCACGCACCATGCTTTCGATAAAGGTGATGGAAACAATGCGCTCACCCTTTGTGACCGGCAACACCTGATGATAAGTGGTGCTGGGATACACAACTGCCGTCCCGGCTTTGCCCTTGATCTGCAGGTTCTTGTCCCCCATGCGTACATTCAGCTCGCCGCCCTCATAGCTTTCGGGGTCAGACACAAAAACCGTGCAGCTGATGTCCGACCGGATGGCCGGCCGGTATGGCAACATGGCATTGTCGATATGTTCGCCATAGTTCATGCCCGGCTGGTATTTGGTCAGCATCGGAATAGCCATGGACTTGGGGATGCAATAGTCGCGGAAATATTCGTTTCGGGAAAGTCCCGCCTGAACAATGCTTGCCGCTTCCTTATAGCCTTCGTCACCATGGTTAGGCTGAAGGTTATTCTTCTTGGAAAAGCCCGGGTTGCTTTGCCGTCCATCCTCAAACTTGATCGTCTGCGCCAACTCTCTCAGGCGCGCAACCTCTTCAGGCAGCAGAAGCGGATCAATAATATGAAACATGGGGCTCTCCAGTGTGTGTGATGGGCAAGGCCTAGCATGCTAGAAGGAGTCGTTCAATTAGACGAAAGTCGCACTGGATCACCCACTTTGGGATTTCTTATACTCAGCCGCAGAATTTCTATGGTGTTCCCTTGCCTTTGTTGAGCTACCGTCTTTTCAAACAGGGGAAACAGAGGGAATACCCATGAAAAAGACACTCACCGCATTTGCCCTTGCGGCAACGATTTTGACGCCACAGGGGCACGCCAGCCAGGACAACCCAACAGCGCATGAACAGAAAGCGCTGGAGATATACCGCACTTCCATTGCCATGCGCACCGCCGAAGGATTCGGCAATGTGCCCAAGCTGGCCAATTACTTGGCTGATCAATTCCGGGCGGGCGGCTTTGACGACGCCGATATCCATATCAAGGAAATGGGCGAAACTGCCGCATTGATCGTGCGCTACCGGGGTGATGGGTCATCGGGCAAAAAACCGATCCTTCTGTCCGCCCATATGGATGTGGTGGACGCGCGCCCCGAAGACTGGGAGCGCGACCCTTTCACGCTGATCGAGGAAGACGGCTATTTCTTTGGCCGCGGCACTGTTGACAACAAAATGGGCACCACGTCGCTTACATCTGCGTTCCTGCGTCTGAAGGCTGAAGGTTTTGTGCCAACGCGCGACTTGATCATCGCGTTTTCGGGCGACGAAGAGTCCGGCATGGTGACAACAGAAGCCCTGGCCAATGATTTCCGTGACCTGACGGACGCCGAGTTCGTGCTGATCGCCGACGCGGGCGGCGGGGCCCTGGCAGACGACGGCAGCGTGATCAGCTTCAACATGCAGGCCGCCGAGAAAACCTATGTCACCTTTGAACTGACAGCCACCAACCCAGGCGGCCACAGCAGCCGTCCGCGTGAAGACAACGCGATTTATGATCTGGCCGACGCGCTGAAGAAAATCCAGGCCTACAAATTCCCGGTATCCTATAGCGATCTGACCCGTGCTTTCTTCAAGGCTTCATCAAAGCGGTCGGAAGGTGATCTGGGCAAGGCAATGGCCGCCTTCGCAGAAAACCCGAACGACGAATGGGCGTTGAAGACACTGCGGTCCTATCCTGAATATGTCGGCACCACAGGCACAACTTGTGTGGCCACCATGCTGCGCGGCGGGCATGCGGAAAACGCCCTGCCACAAAGCGCCACAGCAACGGTAAACTGCCGGGTGTTCCCGGGGACGGGCGTTGACAACACGCTGAGCATGCTCAAGGAGGTCGTTGCGAACCCTGCCATCGAGTGGGAGGTCATTTATGAGCCAACAGAAAGCCCTGCATCGCCACTGCGCGAAGATGTGCTTGGCCCACTGACAAAAGCCGTCCACACCCTACACCCCGGCGTGGAAATTGTCCCTTATATGGAATCAGGCGGCACAGACGGCATGCATTTCCGCGCTGCGGGCATGGATAGCTATGGTGTGTCCGGCATCTATATGAAGGGCAGTGATATGTATGCCCACGGCCTCAATGAACGGGTGCCGGTAAAGGCCTTTTATGAGTCTCTTGAACACTGGCATATCCTGCTGACAGAGATTGCAGGAAAGTAAGCACAGTCTGGCGCAGCCCCCATTGGCGGCTGCGCCCATACCGTGTATCATGCACCTGTTCGGAGTGATGCTTTCAGCGAAACGGGGAGGTTTCCATGGCAGGCTCCAATGGGCTTATCATTCACTATATGAGTATGCGGCGGGCCATTGGCCGACTCGGATTACTGTTTCCCATTATCCTGGTCATCGGCAGCATCCTGTTTGGCGATATGGTCAATCTGAACGGCGACCTGATGCGCCTGTCAATCAGCCAATATTACCATTCCCCCATGGGAGACGTGTTCGTGGGCGTGCTGTGCGCAGAAGCGATCTTCCTCTATGCCTATCAGGGTTATCAAGACACGCCCGAACAGGCCGCCAGGCGCCCGTGGTATCATATCTCAGACAATGCGGCGGGCAACATCGCAGCTGTGGCGGCAGTGGGCACCGCGCTTTTCCCAACGCTTGAGACCAAAGACGTGCTGGCAGGCGTTCCCTTTGGCGTCTCAAGCTATCTGCACTGGTTTTTCTCGCTCGCCTTCTTCCTGGTCCTGGCCTATTTCTGCCTGTGCCTGTTCACCAAATCCGGAGAGACGGAGCCCACCCTGCAAAAACGCCGCCGCAACAAAATCTACCGGCTTTGCGGTTGGACCATGCTGTCTATGATCGGCCTGGGCGCGGCCTATCTGATTTTGGGGAAATATGTGCTGAGCGCAGACCAGGTCACAGCGATTGAGGCCAGGAGCCCCACCTTCTGGCTGGAGACAATCTCCGTCTGGGCTTTTGGTCTGTCGTGGTACGTCAAGGGCGAAGCAATCCTCAAGGACATGCCTTATGAGGAAGATGAGGACGGCGAAACTGAAGCATCCTAGCCTTTGATATCCCGCAGAAGCAGCATGTCCTTGATCTGCTGTTCTTTTGCCTTTTCAAAGCCGCATGGAAAATCTGCACCAGACACGTTTGTGAAAGTGCCAAACAAGAGGTCCCATATCGGCAAGCCATAGTTGTTTGCATGATGCCCCGCCTTATGGTGTATGCGGTGCATTTCTGGCCTCTGGACAATGTATCTCAGCCAATGGGGAGAGCGGGTATCAGAGTGGATATAGATGTTATAGACAGCCGCATAAACAAGCGCGATAGCTGCAACATCCACGCACACCCCCAATAGCCAGAACGCCACGCCGACATTAAGGATATTCGCGGCCAGGCCGTCGAAGGGATGCACATAAAAAGCTGTCAGCGCTTCAATCCGTGCCGGGCTATGGTGCAATTGATGAAACACCCGCCACAGCAAATCGAACCGGTGGGTCGCCCGGTGCCACCAGTAGGCAATGAAACTGACAACTAGGAACACAAGAAGCGCAGCCGCAAATACCGGGATGCCGGGATTCAACTGGAAAACCGCATGAGCCGCGAACCAATCATTGAACAGATAGCCTGCTGCAAGCGTCACGGCCATCTGCACCGCGCTGATCGCCCCCGCATATATCTGCCAGCGCTTGTCACAGTCATTACCCGACGCGGGCGCAATCACCTCGAAGGTGAAAACCACCACAAAAACAATGAGAATAACAAAATACCCGGCTAGTCCCATCTGGTATCCCCTCTCATTTGCCACGCTCGCAGCCAAACAGCCATCCGGCAAGCCGACACAATGCCGCGGTCCCTCGTAGTTCCTTATAGCAAGCCCAGCTGCTCTCCAGGCGTGGTGATCGGGTCAAGCTGCCAGTTGATCGGTGTTTTGCCCTTCGCCTTCAGATAGTCGTTGGCCTTGGAGAAATGCCCGCAGCCGAAGAAACCGCGATAGGCGCTGAGCGGTGACGGGTGCGGGCCCTCAAGCACCATGTGCCGATCCTTGTCGATCCCGCCACCCTTTTTCTGTGCATATCCACCCCACAGGATGAACACGAGTCCGTCGTGATGACTGTTGAGCTCATCAATCACCCGGTCCGTGAACTTTTCCCAGCCCTTGTTTTGATGTGCGCCAGCCTTCGCGGCCTCCACCGTCAGGACGGCATTCAAAAGAAGCACACCCTGTTTGGCCCAACCTTCCAAATAGCCGTGGCCCGGGTGCGTGACACCCAGGTCTTCCTCAAGTTCCTTATACATATTCCTGAGGCTCGGCGGCACATCCACACCAGGCTGGACCGAAAAGGAAAGCCCGTGTGCCTGCCCCGGGCCGTGGTAAGGGTCCTGCCCGATGATCACCACTTTGACATCGTCAAGCGGCGTGACCTCAAGCGCATGAAAGATGTTTTCTTCCAAAGGATAAATGGTTTTGCCCGCAGCCTTTTCGGACGCGAGGAACGCCTCCAGCGCCTGCATATAGTCTTTGCCGAATTCGTCGCCGAGCGCCTTTTGCCAACCGGCTTCGTTGATCTGCATACAATACTCCCCTGCCTAAAGCCCTTCTTACACGAGAGAGGGCGGCGGAGGAAACAGCTAGATTGCCTAGCCCAGAAGCATTCGCGCAAAGCTGGCCCAGGCCTCGGTCGGGCCAATGGCGAAAAAGGCCACATACCGCGCCGCAAGCACGAGCCCAGCGATCAATGACACCTTATGCACGCGCCCAAGTGTCCTCTGGTCATAGACGCACAAGGCAGCGATAAGCCCGAAGTGGAACAAAAGACCGATTGGCGCAAACCCAAGCGTCAGGCCAAGCCTGCCTGTCGCCGGGTCCATCATCATGATGCCGACAAGCAGCATCAGGCGCTTGTGGGTCTCAGGCACTTTCCGGTTTAAAACAGCCAAGCTGTAATAGACGACAAAGAGCGTAATATCCATCAGCGGCAGCATGACGAACTGCTCGGGCGAAAACGGCGTTGCGCTGCTTTCGCCGCGGGCGAACACCTCCCCCGTCACAACAACCGAAACCACCGCCATAGCAATAGCGAGAGCAATACTGGCCTTGCCAAGCACCATATGTTTCCTGAGGTTTCGCGCACGGACCAGCGAGGCCTGATAGGTGTAAAGAACAAGCCAACCGAAGAACAAGACACCGTGCATCGCCAGCATCGGGCTCATCTCGCCGCCAGTGGCGAACCGTTCATACATGAAAGGGCCAAAGCCCAGAAAGGACAGCAGGATCAGGGCGACACCCATACCCACATAGAAACTGCGACCGGTTTGCGTGGTCCCCATAATTATTCTCCCCTTTTCCCCATAGGGAAAGCTGCCAGATTTCCGCTCCCCTGCCAATCGGGAACTTCGTTGTTTGAATCCTGCCTTCGGCGTGCTTTTTATCTTTTCGCAAGAATCGACGAAGAAAATATTTCTACTCAGAACCCTTCACAAGCATGACTTTGGATTATTCACGCTAAAATTATGTTCACACTGGCATTTCATTCCAGCGCCATTCCGTCGCCATCCATTCTAGCGAGCAGCTTTTCTCAAATTCACCATTTTAAAAAATCAGTTATTTTAGAATATTATTTTTATTAATAGGTGATATCACTATTTATTGAGTATAAATTTTCTACTGATACCCCTAAATTCTTCTCGTTTGTTTCGCTGGGCAGCCACGCCTATGTATGGAACCACTGAAGAAGCACCCTTCGGCCCCTGGCAGGAATTGAAGCTGAAGCGTGCAGGATTGACGCGAGGAGTATAGGGCTATGTCGAGCATCCCTGTTTTTTTGACCGCTGAAAAGCATCACATCCTGATCGTTGGCGCCACATCGGCTGCCATGGCGAAGGTGGGCCTGTTCACGCCAACACAAGCCCGCATCAGCGTGATTGCGCCAGGCGCCACAGACGCGCTTCGGGAAGCCGGGCTGCTGCCTGAAGACACAGGCCGGGACCTTCTGGTCCACGACCGCCCGTTTGCAGAAGATGACCTGAAGGGCAAGACGCTTGTCTATATCGGCGCCGATGACGAGATCACCGAGGAACGCATCCTTCGGCTCGCCAACACCCGCAACCTGCCGGTCAATGTGATCGACAAGCCAGCCAAATCGAATTTCACGACACCTGCTCAATTTGCCCGCGGGCCGCTGCAGGTGGCCTTCTCTTCCGGGGGTGACGCACCAGTGTTTGTGCGCCGCCTTCGTAGCAGCCTTGAGAAACTCCTGCCCCCTTCTCTTGGCGTGCTTGCTGCTGCGGCGGGCGCTGTCCGGGCTCGCGTCAAGACCATCATCCCTGACGGAACCCGCCGCAGACTATTTTATGATCGCCTCTATGACAACGCCGGCACCTATGCCGACCTTGACCAGCATGAGGTGGAGCGCCTGGTTCTAGAGGCCGCTAAAAGCCACCGTGTGGGTGCCACCACCGGCCAGGTACAGCTTGTGGGCGCAGGCCCAGGTGACCCGGACCTTCTGACCATCAAGGCGCACCGTGCACTCCAACAAGCAGACGTGATTGTCTACGACCGGCTAGTGAGCCGCGACGTGCTGGCCCTCGCCCGCCGCGACGCAGACCTGATCTTTGTTGGCAAGCGCGAAGGCGACCACGGTATCGGCCAGGACGGCATCAACCGCGTAATCGTGGAAGAAGCCCTCAAGGGCCGCCGTGTTGTACGCCTGAAGGGTGGCGATCCCCTGTTGTTCGCCCGCGCAGGTGAAGAACTCGACGCTCTCCGCGCCCACGACATTCATGTGGAAGTCGTGCCCG
Organism: Kordiimonas lipolytica; assembly: GCF_001550065.1. Next base: position 254,452 of record NZ_LRUB01000017.1, on the reverse strand, counting down.
GCATCAGCGCCTTTCAGGGCATTGCCGCCACCACGCAAATCCCGTTAACGGACCGCGCGCACGCAAGCTCCATCACGCTTGTCACAGGCCACCTGAAGGATGGCGCCTACAAGGATTGGGCGCGCCTGGCGGGCGACGGCCAGACGCTTGCGGTTTATATGGGTGTCAAAGGCGCTCCAAAGATTTCCGCCGGCCTAATCGGTGAAGGCGTGAAGGCGTCAACGCCAGTGGCCGTGGTTGAAAACGGCACCCGCGCCAACGAACGCCGCTTCTACGGCACGCTCGCGACGCTGCCTGAAGTGGTTGCCAAGAACAATGTGAAGAGCCCTGCGCTTCTACTGATCGGTGATGTGGTCTCGACCGCTGCCGACCTTGCCTGGGCCGCAAAAGAAACTGATCGCCTGGTCGCGACAGCTTGAGGATATGGAGTATTGAGATGGCTAGAAAAATCAAAGGGCCACAAATGATTGTCGCGAACCGCCTTCTGGACGGCCGCGTGGTGTTCATGAAAGCCGACGGCACATGGTCTGCCATTGCGGGCGAAGCTGCTGTCGCCGCAGATGAAGCGGGTGTTGAGGCACTTGAGGCCCTGGCGCAAAAATCCGCAGACGAGAACTACGTGCTGTCGATTGAGGTGATCGACGCCACGGAAAAGGGCGGCAAACCCTACCCCGCGCATATCAAATTCGCCATGCAGGCACAGGGCCCAAGTGTGCGCCCGGATCTGGGATACCAGGTTTCGCCGACATGGGAACAAACCGACCTTTAAGGACGATCAGACATGTATGCTTACGATAAATATGATCATGCCCTTGTGAACTCCCGCGTCGCGGAATTCCGCGACCAGGTTGAGCGCCGCGTGCGCGGCGAACTGACGGAAGAAGAGTTTCGGCCACTCCGCCTAATGAACGGCCTTTACCTTCAACTGCATGCCTACATGCTGCGTGTGGCCGTGCCATACGGCACGCTTTCCGCCGACCAGATGCGCACACTGGCACACATCGCGCGCAAGTATGACAAAGGCTATGGCCATTTCACCACGCGCCAGAATATCCAATATAACTGGCCGAAACTGTCGGACACGCCGGATATCCTGCAGGAACTGGCAGACGTGGAAATGCACGCTATCCAGACGTCCGGCAACTGTATCCGGAACGTGACGACCGACCAGTTCGCAGGCGCGACCGCCGATGAGGTCGCCGACCCACGCCCCTATGCCGAACTGATCCGCCAGTGGTCCAGCTTCCACCCGGAATTTTCGTTCCTGCCGCGCAAGTTCAAGATCGCCATCACGGGTGCGGACATCGACCGCGCAGCGGTGAAATGGCATGACATTGGCCTTGTGGTGAAAAAGAATGACGCGGGCGAGATCGGCTTTGAAGTGCTTGTCGGCGGCGGCATGGGCCGGACGCCGGTGATTGCGAAAACCATCCGCGACTTCCTCCCGGAAGCCGACCTGCTGAGTTACCTTGAAGCCATCCTGCGCGTTTATAACGAACAGGGCCGCCGCGACAATAAATACAAGGCGCGGATCAAAATTCTCGTGGATGCGCTAGGCGCAGACGAGTATGCCCGTCAGACGGAAGAAGAATGGCAGAAGATCAAAGACCTGCCGATCGACTTCCCGGCTGAGGAAGCCGCGCGCATCAAGGCCTTCTTCGCGCCTCCACCGCTGCAGGTGCTGTCAGATAATGTTCCTGCCGTGGACGAGTTAGCAAGCAAGAACTTCCTTTTTGACGCCTGGCTCAAGAACAACACCAATCAGCACAAAGTGCCCGGCCATGTGAATGTGACGATCAGCCTGAAACCGCACGGTGGCATCCCGGGTGACGCTACAGCCGAGCAGATGGACCTGGTTGCAGCACTGGCTGACGAATATAGCCAAGGCGAGCTTCGGATCAGCCACGAGCAGAACCTGATCCTGCCCCATGTGGCGAAAAAGGACCTGCCCGCCATCTGGACGGACCTAGACGAAGCTGGCCTGGGCATTCCAAACGCCGGGCTGCTGACCGACATGATCGCCTGCCCGGGGCTGGACTATTGCTCGCTTGCGAATGCCCGGTCGATCCCGCTGGCGCAGGAACTGGGCAAGCGCTTTGACGACTTCAAGCGCCTGCAGGACATCGGCCCGCTGAAGATCAAGATTTCCGGCTGCATCAATTCTTGCGGGCACCACCACGCCGGCCACATCGGCATCCTGGGTGTCGACCGCAAGGGCGAGGAAAACTACCAACTTCTGCTCGGTGGCTCGGGCGCGGAAGACGCATCCAAAGCCGCGATCCTCGGCCCCGGCTTTGACGAGATTGGCATCATCGATGCCGTTGAAAAAGTAGTCGCCGTTTACCTTGGCGAACGCAATGAGGGCGAAGAATTCCTGGCGACATACCGCCGAGTGGGCCCAGACGTATTCAAGGAGGCTGTTTATGGCACTCGTTAATCTGACAGGTATTCAAGCAGGGGACTTTGCGGTCCTCGCTGAAGACCAGACGCCATACGAAGCAGCGGCTGTTGCCGTGCCGCTTTCGCGCCTCAAGGATGAAGGTGACGACTTCTTCAAGGTCGCGGGCCCCGTGGGTGCCGTGCTGGCAACGGACACCAATTACACAGACCTTGCACCACTGATGAACAAGCTCGCCTTTGTCGTGATCGACTTCCCGGCATTTGGTGATGGCCGCGGCTTTTCACTGGCCGTACGGCTTCGGAAAGACCTGGGCTTCAAGGGCGAAATCCGCGCCACAGGCCCCGTGATCCCCGATCAAGCGCTGTTCCTTCTGCGCGCAGGCTTCGACACTGTCGAAGTGGCTGACACCCGCGAAGCCTCGTTCAAGGCAGCGCTCAAGCGTTTCGATGCCTTCTACCAGACCGACTATACCGGTCAGGTGTCGCTGGCGCATGCCCGCCACGGCAAAGATCAGGAGAGGAAAGCATCGTGACCGCCGCCCCCGCCCTGAAGACAGCTGACTTTTTTGATCCGCTCACCGCTGTGGATTACCTCGACGCGCGCTACGCCAACGTAGAGCCGGAAGAAGTAATCGACGGGGCGCTCAAATACTTCGGCCGCCGGTTCGCTCTGGTGTCTTCCTTTGGGGCGGAATCGGCCGTGCTCCTGCACATCGCGTCGCAAGTATCAAAGGACATCCCCGTGCTGTTCTTGGATACCGGCAAGCTGTTTGGCGAAACCAAGCGCTACCGCGACCAGTTGATCGACCTTTTAGGCCTGACGGACGTGCGCTCCATCTCGCCTGACGTCAATGACGTGCAACGCGACGACCCAAAGGGCGCACTCTGGAACCAGAACCCGAACAAATGCTGCTATATCCGTAAGGTGGCACCAATGGCCCGTGTTCTTGAGGGTTTTGAGGGTTGGGGCTCTGGCCGCAAGCGCTATCAGGGCGGCGTCCGCAGCCTGCTGCCGCATTTTGAGGCATCCGATGGCCGGGTAAAGGTGAACCCGCTGGCCTTCTGGACCAAGGATGACGTGCTTGATTATAAAGAGCGTGTGAGCCTGCCAGACCACCCCCTGGTAGCCGAAGGCTTCGCATCGATCGGCTGCATGCCCTGCACCGACCGAGTATCGGACGGCGAGGACGAACGGGCTGGTCGCTGGCGCGGTCAGACCAAGACCGAATGCGGCATTCACTTAAGCTTGGCTGAGAATAGCCGTATTCTTTCAAAGGGCTAACCTGACCGAAAAGTCCATTTTTCGGTCAAAAAAATCGCCAGTTCATCAAGAAAATCTTTGCGCTCGCGCATCAAGTGCCTATGATGTAGTGAATTAGTTTTTCTAACGCAGGTTTGTTTATGAAACGCTCCCTGTTACCCCTGAATGCTTTACGTGCCTTCGATGCTGCTGCCCGTCATATGAGCTTTAAGCTCGCCGCCGATGACCTTTCGGTAACGCCAGCGGCGATCAGCCAGCAGATTCGCTCGCTGGAGGACTTCCTGGGTGTGGAACTATTCCGCCGCACCAACCGCTCGCTTGTCCTTACAGAGGCCGCGCAACTGTCGCTCGCGCCCCTCAAGGAAGGCTTCGAGCGTATGGAAGAAGCCGTCGATATCCTGACGGAATCGAAAACCTCTAATGTACTGAAGGTCAGCGTGTCGCCCTCCTTCGCCAGCAAATGGCTGGTGCCAAGGCTTGCAAGCTATTATGAGCGTCGCCCGGATGCGATTGTGAAAATCTCAGCCACCATGCAAATCACGGACTTCAAGGCCGAGGATGTTGATATCGCGATCCGCTATGGGCTTGGAAACTATACTGGCCTTTACCAGGAGGAAATCCTTCGGGAAACGGTCTTCCCTGTTTGCGCACCGGAACTGCTTGAGGGCCAACCCGATGCATCAAGCCCATGCGCCATTTTAAAGCACACACTGATCCATGATGACAGCACAGCCGAAGACGACAGCGTCCCCACCTGGGCCATGTGGATGAAGGCTGCAGGCGTTGAAGTGCCAGAGGGCATGCCTGCGCTGCACTTCAACAACCACGCCTTAGCGATTGAGGCTGCTGTTGCCGGTCGCGGCGTTCTGCTCGCACGGTCAGCCATTGCCGAGGAAGACCTGAAGGCCGGAAGGCTGGTTAAGCCGTTTGGCGAGGCAGTGCCGATCAATTTCGCGCACTATATCGTCTGCCCGGAAGATAAGCTGAAGAATGAACGCGTTCAGGACTTTATCGACTGGATCCGTTCAGAGACAGGGAACCAGGCTGCGCCAATCGAGGAGTAAGCCCATGAAACAGATGCTGCATTGCCTGCTTGCCGGTTTGGTGTTTGGGGGTGCAGCATTTGCCCAACCTGAAAAATCCACGCCTTCTCCAAGCAGCCCACTCTGCCTGAAATTGGGTGCCGATGAGACACTCGGCGCCCATTATGCAGCTTTCGAAAAGCTCATGACCGACCTTTATAGCCGCGCCGGCCTGTGCGCCAACTCCATCGCCATGTCGCCAAAGCGGATCGAGCAACTGATGGCAAACGGTGAGCTGGACGGCGACTGGTTTCGGCCATCGGAATATATAACCACACGCGGGCTTGAGCAGCAGATTGTACAGCAGGCCATTTTTGGCCTTGAGGCGCGCCTGATCTGGCTGAAGAAAAGTGGCTTTTCTGGTAATCCCGCAGACCTCAAGGGGCTTACCGTGGGCTACCGGGCGGGATTCCGCTGGATTGAAACCCATATTCCGCTCATGGGTGGCAAGCCCTTCGCCATCACTGGTGGCAGCCAGGTGAAAGCCCTTCTGGAGCATGGCCGCATCCAGGTTTACGCCACCAGCAGTGCCCATGAACCCAACGTCATAGCTGCCTTTGGCGAAGACGCAGACAAACTGACCAGCACCCGTTGGGCCACAGAACCCTTCTATCACCTGCTACAGCCCCGCCACGCAGACAAGATCCCCGCCCTGACAAAGGCTATCAAGGATATGATAAGGGACGGTGACATGCAGAGCCACCTGACCATGCCTGGGGTAATCGCTGTGCCGCTTCGAACAGGAAACTAAAGGTTGGTATCACAACCGGACCGCGCTAAAAAACATCAACGGGGGCAAGGGGAAATGAGGGGCCCATGCATTACAGGCAGGTACTATCCAACCGCACAGCACGCCGCCTGATCATATGGCGCACGCTTCAAGGCATGATCATGGGCAGCGGCGCACCCCTTGGTTGGGCCTGCATTCAGCTGCTGCGCGGCATCAACCTGCGAACCGACATTTCCGAAAACCTGCCTCTCTATCTTTATATGCTCTTCGGCACCATGCTTGTCTTCGCTGTTTTTGGGTCCTATGTCGGCAAACAGGAAAGCCTGATGCAACAAAGGTCGCTCCGGGATACGCTTACGGGCCTCTATAACCTGAGGCACTTCCGCGATCGCCTTGATGCAGAAATCATTGATGCCCGCCGCCAGGGCACGCCGCTTTCGCTGGTGTTTTTCGACCTGGATCATTTTAAACGGGTCAATGATACCTATGGCCACGGCGCGGGCGATATGGTGCTTTTGGCCGTTGCAGAATGCGTTTCAGGCGTGCTGCGCCGGAACGAGCTTTTGGCCAGGGTCGGCGGGGAAGAGTTTGCCGTCCTCCTGCCGCACACATCGCTCGAGCAGGCCACCCAACTGGCCGAACGACTCCGGGAAGTCATGCATGAATTGACCGTGACGGTTGACGGGACCACAGAGCTGTCCGTCACTATGTCTCTGGGCGTGGTCACACTGGCGACAGACGAAGGCGCAAAATCCTTCGCCGAGCGCGCCGACGCCGCCATGTATGAAGCCAAGCGCCTGGGACGTGACCGCGTTTTCACTGCGTAAAGCCCTTCATCGTAAAAGTTGAAATATCGAGCCAACATTCAACCTTTTTTTACATTTTGGCATCACTCTGAAGCCCGACAAAAAGGGGAGTCGAGCCATGACCAAAGCCATTCTTCAGGGACTTTTCATTTTGACGCTGATTATTGGCGTCAGCATTGCCGAAGCCTTGATGCCGCTTGCGCTCCCCGAAGCGCAAACCCCAAACCGATTCTATACCCCTGACGGCATGGAAGGCACACTGACCGGATGGCAGGCATGCCGCAAGGCGGGCTTGCAACTCGCACAAGGGCGCAGCGACCGCCAGATCAAGGGCCACTGCACCAATGGCTATGCAGTTTCACAAGCTGCCCAGGTCGAATTTTCCGACATCCGTGTCCATGACGAATTCAGTGCCTGCGCCTTTGGCACAAGCGAATACACGCCATACCGGCGGTTCGTTTCGGCCACGTTCCGAAACAAAGACACTGGGGTCTATGTTGCTCGCGTCCGGCTGCAGACTGTCAATCCATCCAACCTAGCCGACAGGGCTAGTAATACCATTGATGTTTGGCTTGACCCCGGAGCCAAATCACATACTTGCCTTGGTATTGTTTTCGAGTTTGATACAGAGGAAGAGGCTCGCCTCTTTGATGAGAGTGCCGCAAGCATGCAGATCGAACCATTGGATGTTTACGGCGTTTCAAACAATCCCATCGAACGACCTTCCCTGCCCAGCAAACTACCATTTGGCAAGCTGCCGGAAGAATCCAACGCCTGACACCTAAAAACTGTAGGACAGCCCGAGCGCCACAGAAAGCTGATAGTCTTTGTCAATGGCTGGGCTGACGCGGATGTCTTTGTCCAGATAGATGGCATTGACAAGGCTGATCAGGCTTACGCTGCCACTGAGCTTATAAATGGCCATAACGCCAGCCTCCAGGTTGAGAGCCTTGGTGTTCGGCTGGAAAACCGGCAGGATAACCGCCTTTTCTTTTTCAATCATTCTGGCCTGCTGCTCCGGCGTCGTGCCCCAAAGGTAATTCGTCAGGTCCTGGTCCTGCCAACTGACGCCAACCCTAGGCGTGACATCGAGCTTGTCGGAGCGGAAGGTATAGCTATAGGCAGCCTGCAGCTCCATGCCGCCTGACGTCCCTGTAGCGTCATGAAGCCCCGAGACTGTCAGCTTACCGAAAGTACCCTCAAGGCCGAAACGAACACCGGCGTCTGCTGTCACCTTGTTACGGCTGGAACCGGGCAACATCCGTGCCGCACCGACGAGGTCGATTGAGAACGCAAGAGGCACGTCGTCTGCGGGCTTCAGCAGATGATATCCCATTTGCAGCCCCTGAATGAAGAACCGGTCCCCGTTATAAGAGATATAGGGGAACGCGTTAAACTCGCCGTCCTCCGCCGCGAACGGTGAAGTTCCATAGATGCCTATTGCACCCACCGACCATTTCGGAGGCCCGCCCTGAGCCTGACCTGGGGCAGACAAAAAGATCGCCACAATCCCCACCAATGCGGCCTGAAAGCATTTCAGCATAACTACCTCGCGCTGTCTTGTTGGCAGCCGTTCGGCCGCGATATTTTTCAACCTTCTTACCCGTCATACGTCGCGAAATGCCCGCATGGATCACACAAAAAAAGCCGCGGCGAACCGCGGCTTTTGAAAGGTCCAGACTGATAGCTGGTGACTATTCTTCAACGGCCTGTTCATCTGCCTCGTCAGCGTATGACCGGTCAAAGGCTGTCGAGAAGAAGAGCGCATTCAGGAACAGCTTTTCCGTACCCAGATAGGTGGCCCGGAAATTGGGGTTGTCTGCAAACAGAATAATCGCCCCTTCCCCCATGCGCTCAGCCGTCATCATCGGCGTGCCCTTCAGTTCTGAAATCCGCCGCTCAGACGCATAGCCAGACAACAGCGGGCTCTCCGTATAAACGGCGACCTGAGCGTATGGGTCTTTCGGCACGGGAAGCTTAGTGGCGGTGTTCTTGTTGGACGCCATCATGCGGCGCACAAGACCAAAGCCCATCGGGTGCGTTATGTCCAGGTCACTCTCAAAAAGAGCGCCACCAATGACATGCTCTGCATCCTTCTGGCCTTTGTCAGCGTAGGCGAGGCGCGCAGGCACTGCATCATCCTTGTTCTCATCCTTCTCGTCCTTCTTGCCGTTTCCGGTGATATATTTGGCGGCCCAGTCAGCCCCCTGGCGGGAGGCTATAATTGTGCCTCCGCCCTTCACCCACGCCTTGAGGTCATCCGCCATATCTTTGGGCAACACGTCGCCGCGACCGCCAACAAGAATGAGGTGCGTATAACGGCGCATGTCGATACTTTTGAGGCGGTCCTGGCGCACAAGCGTGACCGGCATATTCATCCGGTGATCCAGAAGGTGCCATACCTCGCCCGCGTCATAGGGGGACATCTTGCCGCCCACTACCAGAAGCGGCTTGATGGGCTTGAGGTCAGTCACAGAATTGCGGCCGCCAAGGTCTGCGCCGGCATCCAGCGTATGGCCCGATGTCGCGGCGTGAATGATCAGATCGTTATCAGCCGCGATCTCTTTCATCAGCGCATGAATGTCGTTGGCAGGAACGGTTTGCAAGTCACGCTGCACAATGATGGCGCCCCGATCGAACGAAATAACGCCACTGGTTGTCTGAACGCGGATAGGTTCCTTGGAAACACGCGCCATAACGCCCGCTTCAAGAAGCCGCGACACAGCGCGCGGCGCGTAATAGTCAGACCAACGGAACACATAGGCGTAAGGCGCTTCCTGCGGCTCGGCCGCCACCTTGTATGCATCAGGTGCCTCATCGCCGATTTTGCCACGCAGGCTGCCTTTCAATTCGGCATAATCAAGGCCGTAGGCGAGCGGGAGCGTCCAGCCCGACACGTCATAGAAGACCTTGTCTGGAAACTCCGTGATGCGGTTAAAGAGCGCTTTTGCCATGCGGTATTGCCGCTGGTTCATCGGCACAACAAAAGCTCCTTCGCCAAAAATACGGCCATCTGCCCTCAAGCTACCATTCAGCGCGTAGGCTTTCACGTCATGGCGACCCAAAAGCTCGATAAATTTGTGCAGGCGAACAGGGTCTTCCGGCGCCTGAAACACATAACCACTTACATCATCATGCTTGGCCGCTTCCATCGCGGTCTCATAGAACTCGCGCTGATATGCATGCAGGCTGGCCCGCATAGCAGCCGCACCCTCAATAGTCGACAGACTGGTCAGAAGATGGTTGCGGATGTTGTTGGCGTAGGTCTTGATGCCCTGGTCGCTTTCGCGCGCAATACCCATCTGGGCACCGGCTTCAAAGAGAACACCGAGAGAGCCGTTGACCTGCGGGTAGGTCGACCCCTTGCCGATATAATAGTTGTCGAAGCCCTCTTCGGAAAAATAGAGCGACTTTTCGCGGTCAAGCGTTTGCTGGTGATAGTCCGCGAGCTCAACAAGAAGTTCCCGCCCCCTGGTAGGGATCAGCGGGTATTTCCGCGTCGGCACACCTGGGTGGAAATAATAGGTACTGTTGGGGCCCATCTCGTGGAAGTCAGCCGACACCTGCGGCTTCCACTTGTGCCACTGGGTCAGCCACGCGCGGCTTTCAGGCTGGGTCTGCAACAGCCACTGGCGGTTGAGGTCAAACCAATAGTGGTTGGTGCGCCCACCCGGCCAGATCTGTTTATGCACCTCGTGTTCCGGGTCGGTGGCTCTTACGTCAGAGCCATACTGCGTTACCCAGGCACCACGGCGGGCGTGACCGTCCGGGTTGAAAATCGCGGTAATCAGGATCACGCTGTTCTCAAGCGTATCGTTGATTTTGTCGCCGCGAGCCGACGCAAGATGATAAAGCGCCGGGACCGCCGCATCCATACCGCTGGATTCAGCGCCATGCACACCGTAGTTCAGCCAGGTAACGACCGGCAGGTCATCAGAGGCCTGCGATGCGGTTTCAGGGTTGCTGCGCAACAGATGATTCTGGCGAATTTCTTCGAGACGCGCGAGGTTTTCCGGGCTGGAGACGGTGATGAAAAGGATCGGCCGACGCTCATGGCTATAGCCAATGGTTTCCACCACCATGCGCGGACTGGCGGACGCGAGCTCGCGAATATAGGCCACCATCAGGTCATGCCGGATTGGCTGGTCACCGATGTCATGACCAAACACTTCTGCTGGCTTGGCCACAGTCTGGTCATAGTCGGTGCCTTCAATGAGGAAATAGTCCAGCGGTTCGGCGAAAGCGCCTGTCGCCATGAGCACTACCGCGACACTGGCCCCGACACTCCGACTAACCAAACGATTGACGATATTTTTGATCATCCCTGTCCCCTGTAATTGATTTGCTTGCGCGCATCATAGTCGACGCGGCAACTGACATCCAGACTTCCCAGTGCGCAACCGGGAGACCCCCGTCCGGACTTTATAATTCTCTCACACGGTATACATATAGAGCGATGGAAGAGAAAAACACATGTCCGTTATGTGATCGCCCGCTCGGCCAAGCCGTTGAAATGCATCACCTAATCCCGAAAAGTCAGGGCGGCCGGGAAACCATTCCGCTACATCCGATTTGCCACCGCAAGATTCACGCCCTATTTAACGAGAAAGAGCTGGCAAAACGCTTCTCAACCATTGAGGCTCTGCGGCAATCGGAGGAAATCAGCCTGTTCATAGAGTGGCTGAAGGGAAAACCCGCCGATTTTTACCGCAAGACCAAGCCCAAGGGTGGAAAAAGGCGCCGTTAGAGGGTATGTCCCCGCCAGCGAAAAAGAAACTAAGCTGGATGGAAACATGCAACAAGCGCCAATGACGCTCGAAAAATGGGGCAAGTGCGGCAAATATTTCGAGTGGCAGGATCACCATATCTACTACCAGCGTGGCGGTAGCGGCGAGGTGCTGTTGACCCTGCATGGTTTCCCCACCTGCAGTTGGGATTGGGCCTGGGTTTCCAAAGACCTGATCAAGGATTTCCATATGATCGTACCGGACCTGATGGATTATGGCCGGTCGCTCAACAGCCGCAAGAAGACCTGCACCATCATGGACCAGGCAGATATGCTTGAAGCCTTGATGGCGCACAGGGAAGTGAATGAAGCACATATCCTAGCGCACGACGTGGGCGACACCGTAACGCAGGAACTGCTGGCGCGCCAAAACGAGGGCAAGCTCTCCTTCCGGATCAAGAGCGTACTGTTCCTGAATGGTGGCATGCTGCCGCACCTGCACCGTCCCCGCACCGTCCAGACGCTGCTTGCCGGCAAGGCCGGGCCGCTGATCGCGCGCTCTGCATCCAAGAAGAAATTCCTTACTGGTTTTGCAGATGTCTTTGGCCCCAACACCCGGCCAAGCGGCAAGATGCTGGAAGAATTCTGGCCCGCCATGCTCGGCGTGAATGGTCGCGGCGCTTTTGCCCGCCGCATCCGCTACATGCATGAACGGCAGGAGCACGCTGACCGCTGGGTTGGCGCTCTCAAACAAACCATCGCGCCGATGATGCTGATCAACGGCTTGGCTGACCCTGTGTCCGGTGCGCACGCCGCGGACGGTATCGAGCGCGAGATCGGCATGAAAGTTGTGCGCCTACCGGGCATTGGTCATTTCCCGCAGATTGAAGCACCAGAGACCATCGTGGAACTGGTGCATCAGTTCCAGGACTGCATTGTACGGAACGGCTATGTGCAGCCAACGCCACTCAAACACTCAGCTCGGACATCATAATATAAAGATTTCTTTATATTTTAAATGCTGATATAAGCCCGATTCAACGACGCTGAAAATTGCGCGATGGAGAAGGGCATGACAAGCCACACCAAAGATAAAAAGCACCCGCCTACAAGGGCAATCCTTGCCTTCCTGACAATTGTCGCAGGCACAGTGATGGGGCTCGCGGGGATTGATCTGGTGCTGCCGTCGGTGCCTTTCATGCCGGAAATATTCGGCACTACCCAGGCAAATGCGCAGCTTGTGTTGGCAGCCTATGTTGCAGGTTCGACGGTTGGGCTTCTGTTGTTTGGCACCCTTGCCAGCTATTTTGGGCGCAGACGCCTGTTTATCGCATCCCTTGCGGCTTTTGCTCTTGTCTCATTGGCCGCAAGTTTCGCTACCGATATCTGGACACTTAACGCGCTCAGGCTGCTGCAGGGGGCGGCGGCCAGTGGTTCAGCCGTATTGGCTCCCGGCCTGATCCGGGGCCTGTTTTCCGAACTGGGTGCTGTGCGCGCCATCAGCGCTATGGGCAGTATCGAAGCCCTGGTGCCCGGCCTCGCCCCCATCGCCGGCGCCTGGATGCACAAGGCTTACGGCTGGCAGATGTCGTTCAATCTGACAGGCGTCTTGTGCCTGATTATCTGCCTGATCGTCTTTGTCATCCCCTCCCTATTGCCGCATATCGGCCGCAAGATAGGCGACGCCCCCTCAAGCTATATGAAAGTAATCTCGAACCCTACATTCCTGCGCTATGGCCTGAGCCATGCGCTGATCCTAGGCGGCCTGCTGACGTTCGTCTTCTCCGCGCCCGCAGTAATCATCCAGACAATGGACGGCACGATCGACGACTTTATCCTGATGCAGTTCATCGGCGTCAGCTGCTTCATCCTGTCGGCAAACCTTGCAGGTAATTTTGTCAAACGCTGGGGCGTTGAAGCCATCATCACAGCCGGAACCTGGCTGTCCCTTCTGGGGACACTGCTTCTGGCTGTCTATGCCGTTACAGGCAAAAACGATCCGACAGACCTGGCCACGCTCTTCTGGGTATTGAATACAGGCCTTGGCATCCGCGGCGGCGCAGGGTTCGTGCGGGCGCTTTCGGCCAGCCACGGCGATGATGAGCGCGCCTCTGCCATCATCATCCTGGCGACCACCGGGATCGCGGCACTTGGCACAGCCATAGTCGCCCCCTTTATCCTCAAGGGACTGATGGCACTGACCATCACCGTGGTTGCCATAATTTTCCCTGCGGTTATTCTCATTCTCGCCATCAAGCCGCTTGAAGATGAAGGCGAACAAGAGATCCTAGAGCCCGGTCAGGAGTAACCCCCATGTCCCGCATTGCCTATGTAAATGGTGCCTATGTGCCCATGTCGGAAGCCTATGTTCATATTGACGACCGCGGCTACCAGTTTGCCGACGGTGTTTATGAGGGCGTATCCATCAGGCATGGTAAATTGATCGACCTCGAGCCTCACCTCGACCGGCTATGGCGATCGCTGGGAGAACTTCAGATGATGGCCCCGATGGACCGTGGGCCCATGCGGTTTGTACTTAAGGAAGTAGTGCGCCGGAACCGCATCAAGGATGGATTCCTCTATCTCCAGATCACACGCGGCGTTGCCCCAAGGGACCATCCGTTCCCAGCGCAGACGCCCTGGCCCGCAATGGTGGTTACAGCCAAACGGCTGAACTTCGACGCGATTACCGAGCGCGCGCTGAAAGAGGGCGTCGCGGCATCAAGTCAGCCGGACATCCGCTGGGGCCGGTGCGATGTGAAATCCACATCACTTCTGCCGAATATCCTGGCCAAGCAGGCCGCGCGCGAGGCAGGCGCGTTTGAGGCTGTCATGTATGACCAGGCTGGCCATGTGACTGAGGGCAGCAGCACCAATATCTGGATGGTAACGAAAGACGGCACGCTGGTAACACGGTCAACGGCTGACAACATCCTGCCCGGCGTTACACGGGCAAGCGTGATGAAGGTGGCCAAAGACCTGCAGATGAAAGTGGAAGAGCGCGCCTTCACGCTGGAGGAAGCACTGGGCGCCGCTGAGATGTTCCTCACATCCAGCACCAGCTGCGCCATGCCGATCATCACGCTTGACGGGCAAAAGATTGGCGACGGCACCCCGGGCCCCGTCGCCAAACGGTTGGTTGAAGCCTACAAGGCCTTCATGGGCACCTAATCAGCAGCGGCCTCGCCTGCGCCAAAGCCCATGCCCTTGCCCCACATGAAGGACATCAGCGCGCCGACAATGGCACCAAACACCAGATGCATGATATCAAGCGGCAAGCGTGTCTCCTGCGGGAAATCCTTCAGCATGGTGTACCAAATGTTGTCAGTTGCCAGCAGGTAAAGCCCCACCATGAACCCGAACATGGCACCAGCCTTCAGGTCTGCACTGCCGACAGCCTTGCCGAACAGCCACACGAAGGCGATTGTCTGCACAAGGTGATAGCCCATTATTGGTACCACTGTTTCTTCTTGTGGCTTCAAAGCCATCATGCTGGCTTCAAAGGCATCCGCAAACATCATCGGCCCTACTGTGTAGAGAATGCCAAAGGCAATAAACGCAACAACTATATTCAGGATAAATTTTCCAACATTCATCGGTCCCTCCCCTAACTGTTGGATGATCTATCCCCTTCTGTCGTTACTCAGCACCCTTTTTTTGCTTATCCCCAAAAGTCTCCAGGCCATCCTTGTGAACGGTATGGCCTTCATCGTGCCGCAAGTGTACCACACGTTGCGGGAACGGAAATTCAATGTCATTCTCGTGGAACAGGTCCCAAATGTGCAGCATCACATCGCTGGCGATGTTGGAAACGCCATGCTGCGGGTCCTCTATCCACATCCGTAGCTCAAGATCCACGCCATCAGCGCCAAACCCCTTGATCAAGGTCCTGGGCGCCGGGTTATTCAGAACGCGCTGTTCCCTGCCGGCGGCCTCCACCATCAGGTCCATCGCCTTCCTGATATCGCTGTCATAGGATACCTGCACAGGCACACGGCGGCGCACGAGACGGTGGCTATGCGACCAGTTGATCACCGGCTGGGTAATCATGTCCTCATTCGGAATCAGGAATTCTGTACCGTCACGCGTGATGACACTGGTGTAGCGCGCAGCAAGGCGGTTGATGGTGCCGTAGGTGCCTTGCGTCTCAATCACATCGCCAGGCTTGATGGAGCGATCCATCAACAGGATGATGCCGGAGATAAAGTTACCTACAACCTTCTGCAGACCGAAACCGATACCCACACCAAGCGCACCACCGAAGACTGCTAGAGCCGTCAGATCAATACCCGTGGCATTCAGGGAAACCAGGAAAGCAAGAGATACCAGGATGATCTTGCCTGACTTGGTCATCAGCACGCGTGCGCTGGGCGGCACGCTGGATAGCCCCCTGACCTGCTTCTCGAGCAGTGCTGACAGTGCAAGAGCTACCCACAAGACAACCGCAAAGGTGAAGACGCCCTGGATGATATCGAGAAC
Source organism: Kordiimonas lipolytica (assembly GCF_001550065.1). Next base: position 238,968 of record NZ_LRUB01000017.1, on the reverse strand, counting down.
GCTGATAGATGCTTCCCCGAGCGGCAGATGGGCATCGTCCAGCACAATCACAATCGGGCTGAGAAGCCCAACTATGTTTAGTGCCGCAACAGACCAGGCAATGCCAGCAACCAGGCGCGCCAATTCCCGGTTCTGAATCAGGCTGACTGCCAGGCGGATCACCAGCCACGCAGAAAACAGGCTTGTCGCTATAGACAGGAGATAGGGCGATGCCACCCAAGGGCTCATGACCAGGATCGCCGTCCACAAGAGCATGATCGCCAGCGCTGTCGACAGGATCGGCTGTAGCCGGGCTTCGATCTTCAGCATCCATTTGTGCTCGCCGAAGGCCTTCATCAATCCGCCATGGATGCGGCTCGAGGCAAAGCGCGACAGCAGGACCGAAAAAATTATGATGGCAAGCTCAAGGAGGCGGACAGGCTCGAGCACATTGGCCTTTGCCCACACCCAGCTTTCGCTCAACAATGCGATAATCTGTGCCTTGAGTTCTTCTCCCATGACAGGAGTTTAACGCCTTGTTTTAAAAAAGTCTCTAAGCAATTGAGCGCTTTCCCGCTCAAGAATTCCACCATAAATCTCGGGCCTATGGTGAGTTGTCTTCTGGCTGAAAATCCGCGCCCCCACCGTTATGCCGCCGCCCTTCTCATCGTCAGCACCATAATAAAGCCTGCGGATGCGCGCGAAGGCGATGGCCTGGGCGCACATGGCGCAGGGCTCGAGCGTGACATAAAGATCGCAGCCCTCCAGCCGTTCCGACCCAAGAAGCTTCGCTGCCTGCCGGATCGCGATCAGTTCCGCATGGCCGGTGGGGTCCTTGGCCCCCACCACATCATTGCCCGCGGCTGCGAGGACGAGGCCGTTCGGCCCCACCACGACAGCACCGATGGGAACCTCACCACGGTCGGCAGCCTTCCGGGCTTCGTCAAGCGCCCGGTGCATATGCGGGAATGTATCAATCATGCCCATTCTTTAGCGCGATTGATCGACCTCGCCAACACAAGCTTTGCCCGCCTGCTTCTCAAATTGACCACCTTCCCATTCAAAAGATGGCATGCCAGCTTCGCTATACTCGACCTTGAGCTTGCTTGGTTCGCCGTACGCGCGCTCCATAATGCGGGCAACACCGTCAGGCCCAGAGATGACTTCCGCGCTGAAACGGCCAATTTTGAAGGTCAGTTTACCGTCAGCCTCACACAAGCTGGCCTCACCATAGGCATCAGACGAATAGAGGCCGATCAGATCCTGCCGAAGCTTTGCAGCGCCTGCCATTGTGGCGCCCCGGAGGGCCTGCTCGCGAATACGGCCACGAAAATTGGCATACCCCAACTGGCTTTCGACCCGGCCCGCGAGGCGTTCTATTGCCTTGTCGTCCGCGCCTTCAAGCCCAAGGGCATAATCAAGCCCCTGCTGCACGGCGTTCCAGCCAAATGTCCAGCCGAAGGCACGTGCCCCGTTGATGGAAGAGACGACAAGGTCGTCATCCGGCAGATACAACATAAAGATCATCATGCCGTCATAGGTCCCGCCGTGGTAGAGCACACGGTGACCAGCATAATCACAGGTTTGCCAGCCCAGCGCATATCCCGTGCACGTCATGTCGGCATACTTCTTGGGCTTCTCACGTTTTACATACGGCGTTTGTGCGACTTCATATATGGCGTCCGCAAACACCTTGCGCGTCACATTGGCCTGAAGCCAGCGCACTGCGTCCCCGGTGGAAACAAACAGGCCGCCTGCCGGATGCATCAGGTCGTCAGCTTTGGCTTTTGCCGGTGTCCAGCCCTCCTTGGCATTGGGATCATAGTGGTTCCCGAGCGCGATCTTATCTGATGAAATTTCACTTGGCTTTGTGGAGGCGCTTGCCAAACCAAGCGGCTGGAAAATATCGCTTGCCAGCCAGTCATGCCAACTGCGACCGGTTTTTTGCTCCAGAACCGCCGCATAGATCAGATACCCAAGATTGTCGTAGGAAAACCCCGGCTCTATGGAAACGCTGCTGCCTTCAAGGATGGCCTCATAATCCGCAAGGCTCGTGCCGCCCACATAGGCAGTGCGCACCACAAGCGGGTCGTTCTCAAATCCAAAATTGTGGGTCAGCAGGTCGCGCATCGTGATGCCCGCTGCATCGATGGGCGCGGGCAGCTCAAGGCTCGGCCATTCATCAGCAAGCGTGGCATCAAGGGATAGCACGCCTTCCGCGTCCAGCCTGGCGGCCAGGAGACCGACAAAGCTTTTGGTGACAGAGGCAATATAAAGCGGGGAATCCAGCTCAAGCGGGGAATCCTGGCCAAGAATACGTGGCCCCTTCAGTCGGCTGTATAGCAGTTTATCACCATTTGCGATTGCCAAGCTGTAGCTGGGCGGCGCCAGCGGGCTTGCCTCAGCCTCCGCCAGAAAGGCGTCAAGCTTGCTATTGTACGGGGCAGCATCCTGATCGGCGGACGCAGAAATGGAAAGACTGAGGGCCGCAATGCAGCAGCCCAGCTTTTGGGATATTTTCATTTTTCACTCGCTATCGTTTTTATTTCGGCCCTTATGGGCTCTCTCGCTATCTATGTAGCAGTGGCTTTCTACTACATTAGTCGTAGAAGTCAAGTCGATTGCCTGAGCGCATGAAGACGAATATCTTGCAAGCAGCCTTGGCTGCGCCTATGGTCCGCGCAACAGAAAGCGGTTGATAATGAGCGACGAAAATAAAACAGAAGAGACTGCCCCAGACATGCCTGCTGAACGCATCGCCAAAGTACTGGCGCGCGCTGGCGTTGGCTCGCGCCGCGACGTGGAACGCATGATCGGTGAAGGCCGCGTCTGGCTGGACGGCAAGAAGCTGGAAACCCCGGCCGTATTGGTCTCCAGCCTCAAAGGCATCACGGTTGACGGCGAACCTATCGGCGACGTGCGCGAAACCAAGCTTTGGCGCATGCACAAGCGCCGCGGCACGCTGACCACCCACAAGGACCCGCAAGGCCGACAGACAGTGTTCGACAACCTGCCGAACCACGTTGGCCGGGTGATCGCCATCGGCCGACTGGACATGAACACAGAGGGCCTGTTGTTGCTCACCAACGATGGCGAACTTGCCCGCTGGATGGAGCTGCCGTCCACGGCACTGGTGCGCCGCTACCGGGTGCGCGCCTATGGCCGCGTAGACGAAAAGGCATTAGCGAGCCTCAAGGACGGTGTCACCATAGACGGCGTCCATTATGGCGCGGTTGAGGCCAAGCTGGAGCGTCAGGCTGGCGCCAACGCCTGGATCACTGTAGCCATTCGTGAAGGTAAGAACCGCGAGGTCCGGCGCGTGATGGAACATCTGGGGCTCGAGGTTAACCGCCTGATCCGCACCCATTATGGTCCCTTTGCCCTTGGCAACCTACCACTTGAAGGGGTCGCAGCGGTTCCCGACAAACAGCTACGCGATGCCTTGTCAGGCTTCTTCGCCGAAGCGACAGGTAGCGTAGCGGCGCCCATCAAGAAACATGACCCCAGCAAATGGGCCAAGGCAAAGAAAGACGACAAGCCGAAGCCCGGCGCCAAGCGCCGCCGCAAGAGCCGCATTGCAGATGCCGATGCTCCCAAGCCTGGCATGCGCAAACCGCGCACCAAAGCAGACGGCAAGCCTCAGGGGAAAGACAAAGGAATGCCAACTGGACGGCCAACCGGCAAGCCTGAAGCACGCGGCAAAGGCCCTGCACCGAAGGGACGTCCGAACCGAGAGCCTAAGAAATGACACGCATCGTCGCCGGGCAGTTTCGCGGACGGCGGCTTGAAGTGCCAAAAGGGCGCGACGTGCGCCCCACCACGGACCGTATGCGCGAGCGCCTGTTTTCCATGCTGATGCATGCCCGGTATCCGGATATGACCGGCGCTGTGGTGGCGGACATTTTCGCGGGAACCGGCGCGCTTGGGCTTGAGGCGCTATCGAGAGGTGCCGACAAGGTCACTTTCGTCGAACAAGCCCGCCCTTCAATCGCCTGCATCAACGCCAACATCGCAACGCTTGGCGTGGCCCCAAAAACCACCGTCCTGTCCAAAGATGCAACGAGGTTGCCCACTGCGACAGAGCCCTGCGATTTCATTTTTATGGACCCACCATACAGGAAAGGGCTCGTCCGCCCAACACTCGACGCTATCCTGGCGCAAGGCTGGCTGGCAGCAGACGGCGTGATTGTGTGCGAACAGGCTTCCGACGAGCCACTTGATATTCCGGACAAGCTTGAGGTCATAGATGACCGCAGCCAGGGCCAGCAACGGATTTTGTTCTTGCTCAGAAAATAGCACTTCCGGCGACTTTTGCACGAAGGACACCCCGTCAGACACACGTAACAGTCATGGCAGGCGGCCGGAGGCCAACACCATGTCCACTCGACCGCCTGTTTGCCAAGGTTGCCTTTACCCTGTCGTGTCCGAAATTGTAATGGCATGCCGAGGCAACACATTCTCCGGCGCATCTGCCCTGCGCCCCCCATCCAGGGTGGATGCGCCAACCTCCTTTGCACCAGACGACCCCGACCGCCCGATGAAACAAACCAGAATGCGGGCCTCTCACACCCACGACTCCAACTTTTTTCCACAAAAGTTCTTTTTTCGGGAGGGATGGCGACCAGCGAATTGTCTTATCCGCATAAACCTATTTTTGCTACCTAACCAACAATAGCAACTAACGTATAATAAAATATACTTTGGTGCTAATGTCGACACTAAACTAAACCAATTAAATAAACGCTAAATATAATCTAAATATTGATGTGATTTTTTTACTACGTATTTGAAATTTAAGAACTTTTTATTAAGTAAAAAAGCTTCATTTCATTTGAAACCAATCGAACAAGAGGGTCTTTTCTCCTGTATGTCGCGCCGCCCGCAAGAGCGGCGGACACAGAACATAGTTCTGCCATTTCACAGAGGAGGAAAACTCATGGCAAACACATTTGGCCCGGATCGCCTTAAGGGGGCGCGATCCAAATTTCTCGGCGGCACCGCCACAGCGCTAGCGCTGATGGCAATGGGTGCAAGCACTGCCTATGCGCAGGACGCTGACGCCGACACGGACGACATCAACCTTGAAGAAATCGTGGTAACGGGTTCCCTTATTAAAAACCCAAACCTGACACGCTCAGCACCGGTATCGGTGGTTTCTACAGACGAAATGGACTACCAGCAGGCTGGCGTTGCTGAGGAACTTCTCCGTGAAATTCCTGGCATGGTTCCTTCGATTGGTGCCCAGGTAAACAACGGTAACGGCGGTTTCTCATACGTGAACCTGCGCGGTATCGGCTCCAACCGGAACGTTGTACTTCTTGACGGTCGTCGGATGTCACCATCCGAACTTCAAGGCCGTACTGACCTGAACAACATCCCACTCGCAATCGTTGACCGCGTTGACGTTCTGACTGGTGGCGCAAGCACGACATATGGTGCTGACGCCGTTGGCGGTGTTACCAACTTCATCACCAAAAAGAACTTCACCGGCGTGGAAGCCAATGTTGCATACGGCACCACTGAAAAAGGCGATGGCGACACGAAGCGCTACGAAATTACTGTTGGTGCTGACCTGGATGACGGTCGCGGCAACGCAGTGCTGAGCATCGGTTACCAGAAGTCTGACGCTGTATTCCAGGGCGACCGTGACTTCTCCGAAGACACGCTCTTCTATTGGGATGGTACTGCAGGCGGTTCCGGCCTTGGCCCCTTCAACACCCGCTTCGGTAACGTAAACCCAACAGGCGCAGACAATGCCAACCTGCCACTGGGCGGCGTTCAGGATGACCGCACATTCGCTGCGGCCTTCACTCCATTCAACTACGCACCGTTCAACGTGTTCCAGACGCCATTTGATCGTTACAATATCTATGCGTCCGCAAACTATGAAATCGCTGACGGCGTTGAGGTTTACACTCGGGCAATCTTCTCGAAACAAACTGTAAGCACATTGATTGCACCATCCGGCGCATTTGGTGATTCGGTTGTTGTATCCCTGAACCATCCATATCTGTCCGACGCTCAGCGTAACGCATTCTGTGCGTTCGATACTGACCCGACAGCAGGCGTCTATACGCCACTTTACACTCAGGCAGAGTGTGACGCAGCAGGTGCCGCTGTTGATGCGACTGACCCGAACTACCGCACCGTGAACACTCAGCTTCGCCGTCGTAACGTAGAGGGTGGCCCACGGATCAGCGACTTCAACTCTACTTACTTCGACTACCAGGCTGGTATCCGCGGTGAGCTGGGCGACACTATGAACTGGGATGTTTACGCATCCTATGGCCAAGGTGACCAGACGCAGGTTCAAAAAGGCTACTGGATGAAGTCCCGCTTCCGCCAGGCGCTGCTTGCAGGCCCGAACGGCTGTAACGACTCATCAAACGGTTGTGTACCAGCTGACTACTTCGGCCCAACAGGTTCGATCACTGAAGAAATGAATGCCTTCCTGGCTGGCGGTGAAAGTAACATCACTACCAAGTTCGACATGGGTCAGGTTGTCGGCTCCCTGTCTGGTGAGCTCGACTTCACAACGCCATGGGCTTCCGATGGCCTGAACTTCGCTGTTGGTGGCGAGTGGCGTACTTACTCCGCATCCATCGAATCCGATCTGCTGTCGCAGTCGGGCGACCTTGGTGGTGCAGGCGGTGCCCAGCCAAACACCTACGGCGGTTACAGCGTTTATGAAGCCGTGGCTGAGGTTCTTATGCCAATCGTGCAGGACGCCGATTTTGCCAAGGAACTTACTTTTGAAGCCGGCATTCGTTATTCCAACTATACTGTGGATGACGAGACCAGCCCAAAGTATGACACGACGACCTGGAAACTGGGTCTGAGCTGGACGCCGATTGATGACGTAACCGTCCGCGGTACGTTCTCACGCGCTGTTCGTGCACCAAACATCACTGAGCTGTTTGCTCCGCAGAACACTGGTCTGACCAACCTGCAAAGTGATCCATGTGCAAGCGTGAACGACCAGGGCGTAAACAGCGGCAATGTTCCAACTGGCGCACTGCGCGATGTTTGTATCGCTCAGGGTGCTCCAGCAGGTGCGATTGGCTTCATTCCACAGCCAGCAGCTGGTCAAGCTAACGGTACCTTTGGTGGTAACCTCAACCTGCAGCCAGAGAAATCTGACAGCTGGACGATCGGTATTATTCTGCAGCCTGCAGCCATTCCAGGCCTTACGGTTACTGCGGATTACTACAACATCAAGGTTGACGGCGCGATCAACGCACCAGCACCAAACGACGTGATTGATGCTTGCTTCAACAACCCAAGCACTGACAACCCAGCTTGTTCGCAAATCGGTCGTTCGCCGATTGATGGTGGTCTTTCTGGTGACAGCGCTGTTGTTTCCGGTCTGAACCTCTTCACGTCGAACAACGGTAACATCGCGACAGACGGTATTGACTTCTCCGTATCTTACGGTATGGCGATCACTGACGATATCGACTGGGATTCCCGCGTATCTGGTAACTGGACCAACAGCTCCACGTTCCAGGCTGTAACCGGCGTATCGCTCGACCGTGAGTGTGTAGGCCTCTACAGCGCGAACTGTGCTTCGATCCAGCCTGAGTTCAGCTTCAACTGGCGGAACACGTTGTCGTTCGACAAGTTTGATGTGTCCCTGAACTGGCGCCACATCAGCAGCAACAAGTATGAGTTCTACGACGACCCAACCGACCCAACGTTCACAGGTGTTCCTGAGGGCCTGACGAAAGAATCTACTTTCGGCAAGACACCAGCCTACAACCTGTTCGATATGTCGGTACGCTACCGCGTTCTGGAAAACGTGACCCTCACCGGCACGGTTTCCAACCTGTTCGATAAAGAACCACCACTGACTGGTTCCTTCATCGGCTCAACAGGCTTCAACAGCGGTAACACATATCCGTCCACGTTCGACGCCCTGGGTCGCCGCTTCAGCATCCAGGCACGCATCACCTTCTAAGGTTGATGTGACATAGCAAAAAAGGAAGGCGGGCTTTTGGCCCGCCTTTTTCTTTGGGGATCAATAAAGGGGGTCAAATAAGAGGCGCATGCAAAGCCAGGGGTACACCGGCGTTTTTCGCCACAGCCTCAGCCCAGGCATGAACCTTGTCTATCTCATCGGCATAAAGCCTCTCGCCCTCCCGACGGGCCGCATCGCGGGCGTCGGCATCAAAGGCCTGATCGTTTTTGGAGTGCTGCCTGAACACAGGCCCATCAACAAGCGCTTCAAGCTCGTCATCCGCCATGGATAGGCCAAAGTGTCGAAGCAAAGCCGCCATCATCTCCCCCGGCGCGCCCATCAGCTTTGTGCTGTCGAGTGTCCGGATTCTTGACGGACCAAACTTCTGCACAATCTGGGCAAACATGGCGTGCTGTGCCAGCCACCCGACAGCAGCAGCCTGCAGGTCGGTAAGCTGGAGGTAGTCTTCGCCCTGAAACCCGAGGTCTATCAGCCCCTCGCGCATCTGCTTGACCATTAATTCGCGAACCCATAGGCGTCCAAACATACCCTTGCGAGCGATCGAGCCCAGGAAATCCCGAAGGGGCGCATACAGGAATACGGCGTTTGAATCAGGCTTAACGTACAGCATCAGTCCGGCAAGGCCGTTCACCAAATTGGACGGCTTCACAACAACGGCTTCACCATCAGCGAAGGGGCGCGCCAGAACTGACAGCACGCCCGACATCACGCTCGCCAGCTCCTGTGGCTTTGCCCCGCGCATCCTCCATCCCGACAAATCATTGAGTATCTGCGGTTCCTTCAGCCCCATAGAAACGCCCGGAAGGTCGAAAGCGCGCGCCAGCAATGTGGAACAGCAATAGGCCGAATGAAAAATAAAATGGAGGGGAGCGCTATCGCCTGCTTGGGCTGCCACCCCCAGACCGGTCGCCCTCGGGTTTGCCGCATCCTTCAGATACTCGTCCGTCAGGAACACAGCCTCCCGGTGATCATCGCGGGAGGCGCGAATAAAATGCACATGCCCGCGCGCCGGGTCATACCGGTGCGGCCACCAATTGGGATCTACTACCATGGAATCCGTCAAGTTTCACTGCTCCTGAGTTTCTCCGCAATCTAGCGCAGCAAGCCTAAGCCGTCACCGGGTAAAACCCTTTTTAATCTTAGGTTTAGACCAACTGAGCGCACACGCCCGACATCTGCCAATGCTTGTACAACTCACGCATAACAACTTTTGCGCAAATAATTTGCACCAAAATACAATCTATAAGACATTTTCATTTGCCGCCCAGAACGCAGGCGTGCGGCAGAGGGCGGACACGAATTTCGGCAACATTTTCTGATGGCCGACATCATGCAAGGTCCAGCAACAAGGAAAACTCGATGAACACCACACCAAAGTACCGTCACTACATGCGCTTAAGTGCCTTCACGCTTGGGATTGCATCTCTTGCCCTCTCCAGCGCTGCCGGGGCCAGCTGCAATATGGAGTCTTACACAGGATCGGTTTGCCTGACTGCGGCCAGCTATTGCCCCAGAGGTACTTTGGAAGCCGACGGCCAAATACTGCCAATCAAGGAAAATATGACGCTCTATTCCCTGCTTGGAAATACCTATGGCGGCGATGGTGTCCGCACTTTCCGACTGCCAGACCTGCGCGGCAGGACACCCGTAGGCGTTGGGCAAGCCCCGGGCCTGACAAACATTACTCTTGGCGAACAGCGGGGCGCAGAAAGCGTGTACCAAACCGTTGACCAAATGCCACCGCATACCCATCAGGCTCTCTTTACGCCAAACCCAAGTGAGCCAGTCAAAGTCGAAGTCGCTGCGCAAGACGCCACCGCCCATAAAGTGACAGACAAGAACATGCTTGCCGAGCCAAACACCGGCCTGCAGCCTGGCGACGACGTAAATCTGTTTTCTGGCCCAGGCAATACGACCATCCCACTGGCCGGCGTTTCCGGGGGCACCAACACCGGCGGGACAGTGAGGGTTTCGAGCACAGGAAGCGGGCAATCAATCAATGTCGTGAGCCCACAACTTGGCCTTCGGTACTGTATCGTCACGGGTGGCATATACCCCGTGCGCCCGGACTAAAATCACGATACAGAGAAATGCGTTCTGGCCGGACCCATTCGTCCGGCCAAACAACCATTTGCGTTTCGCGCAAAAAACCGCAAACTATCCATAGGGTTGCGGACACCGCAGCTCGCATAAGGATTTAGGCGGATATGCGGGAAAAGGAACTCAGACTGGCGCTTGTATGTTATGGCGGGGCATCGCTCGCCATCTATATGAACGGCATCTCAAGCGAGGTCCTGAAACTTGTGCGCGCCTCAAAAGCCTATCACGGCGTATCCGACCGGATCGAACGTGCTGCGACCACCTTTGACAAAGCAGCGCCGAAACGCCCTTACCGTACCGACACGGAAAGCCTCTATTTTGAGCTGTTCCAGGCCATCGGGCGCAAACTTGAACTTCGGGTGATTGTGGATGTTGTCTCAGGTGCATCAGCCGGAGGCATCAACGGCATCTTCCTGGCCCGAGCCTTGGCGCACGACCTGGATTTCGATCCCCTACGAACCATGTGGCTCAACCTGGCAGACATTGAAGAACTGATGGAAGAAGACACCATCGCCGACCGCACCAGCAAACTGTGGTTTTACCCCTTCATCTGGCTTTTCGGCGGCAAGGCGTTTGGGGACCATGCGCCTGACCAGGAAACAAAGCGCAAGCTCTTCCGTTTTGTTCGCTCCCGCTGGTTCCAGCCGCCTTTTTCCGGCACCCATATGCTGACATGGATGCTGAACGCCTGCGAAAATATGGGCCAGGTAGATAGTGGCCACACACTGATGCCGCCAGGTCACAAGCTGGACCTGTTCGTCAGCCTGACCAACTTTTTCGGCCAGCCGCGGCGCATCAAGCTTCATGACCCCAAGGAAGTGCTTGAGCACCAGCACGGTGTCACGCTTAATTTCGGCTTCCGCCAGGCCGCCACCGGCGCCATGGTAAGTGACTTTGGCGACGACAACATCCCCGGCCTTGGTTTTGCCGCAAGGGCGACATCCAGCTTCCCGGGCGCCTTCCCCCCGCTCAGGTTCAAGGACCTGGAAGAACGCCTGAAGGCAAGGCGGCAACCATGGCCTGGCCGTGATGCCTTCATGACCAAGAACTTCCCCGCGCTCGTGAGCGATATGGACACCCTTTATGACATGTCCTTCATTGATGGCGGTGTCACCAACAACAAACCATTTGGCGCAGCGATCGGGGCGGTGTATGAGCGCCCGGCTCACCGCGAGGTAGACCGCCGCATCATCTATGTCGACCCCCTGCCGGACGACCCGCAAAGCCTGCTTGAGGGTCAGCGCCACAAGGAATTGCCCGGTTTCTTCCGCACGATCCTGTCTGCTCTTGCTGAAATCCCGCGCCGTGAGCCGATATATGAGGACCTGCGCGCCATCGACAAGCAGAATAAAAACGCCCGCCGGTTCGAGGCCACGCTGCAATCGGCAGAAGCACAGGTCAACCGCCTAGTTGACAAGGTGCTGAACCTGGACCAGGAGCGCAAGGTGGACACCGCCATGCTTGCCAGCTGGCGTGAGCGCGCGCACGAAGAAGCGCACAAGCACACAGGCTTCAGCTATTCAAGCTATATGCAGTCAAAGACCGTTCGCATGTTCGAGCGGCTCGCGCAGCTGATGGTGGAAGGTGCGGCACTTCGCGGCGTGAAGTTATCAGAATCCGACATGTTTGAGGCCCTGCGGCAGTGGGCCGAACGCAAAGGCATGTTGTGCCCCGAAGGCGGCGTCGTGGATATCGTGCCTGAACAAGGTCAGCAGCACCATGTGCGGCGTTTGCGTGAACTGGATGTAGACTACCGCATCCGGCGCTTGCGCTTTGTGATCATGAAGCTGAACCGTTTCATGCAGCAAGACAACCAGAGCCACCTGGTGGAACCGGTCAAGAAAATCAAGCGCCAGATCTATACCATGCTGGAAAGCTACCGTACCCGCTGGGCACCCGAGCATTTTGACGAGGCCATCTTCGAGCGTCTGGTCACACAACCAGTTGATGACATGGCCATCACAGCCTTTCTTGATTCCGTCGCCAAGGCGATGGAACTTGAAGACCTGGACTATGAGCAGGACGAAACTTTCGCGCTGGCGCTTTCCGTACTGCCACAGAATGCGCTTCGCCTGACGCTGTTCCGCGCCTATGTGGGGTATGCCTTCTATGACGTGCTTATGCTGCCCATGAGCCAAGGCGCCGACCTGCTGGAGGTGGATGAAATCCGTGTCGCGCGCATCAGCCCGCTGGACTGTGAAAACATGCAGGAAACCCACGACCAGCAACCGCTTCTGGGCACGCAGCTCTATAACTTTGGCGCCTTCTTCAGCCGCAAGGCGCGCGAAAATGACTATATCTGGGGCCGCCTCCATGCTGCCAGCAGGCTGGTCGACTTTATGCTGGATGCCGCAGGCGACGACCCGTTACCGGCGGACTATGACCTTGAAGGCTTCAAGAAGCGGCTGTTCTTGACGATCCTAGAGACCGAAGAAGCCCACATGGAAGAAAGCAAAGCCCTGATCAAGGGTCTGAAAGCACGCTTCAGTGCCTGACCTTCCTTGCCGAAACCTTGCCCAATGACATCACCCGAAAGCACAACCTGAAAAAGCATATATTTATTTAATGCCCTTTTTGGTTGTTCCGCTTCACCCTACAATCGCTTTGCAGTACCGCATTTGGGGGCGGCACTGCCCCCTGTCTTGAGTTGCATATATGGGCGCGCACGCTGCCCTCCCTCCCCCTGCACGGAGACCAACAATGACACTTAAGATCACCCACCTAGCCGTATGCGCTGTCATCGGCACCGCCGCCAGCCTTTTCACCACTGACAAGGCCCAGGCAGGCTGCAAGCCAGAGTATTCCTACATTGGCGACATCTGCATGACCGGCGCGAGTTATTGTCCTGTCGGCACTGCTCAGGCCAGGGGGCAGCTGATTGAAATTACCGCAAACCCGGAACTTTATGCCGTATATGGCAACAGTTATGGCGGGGACGGCGTGAAGACATTTGCCCTGCCAAATCTTGCCATGCGTTCCCCTGTTGGGGTTGGCGAATTTGTCCCCACACCATATGGAGGGGGGAGCCTACGGAACCCGTGTCGGAGTCAACCTTGGGCGCGTGTACGTCAATCAAAATGAAAATCAACTAGCGTATCATACGCACACAGCTACGGTCTCATCGGACGCGGCGATGACCGCCCCTCATGCCCATATGGCGCCCGAACCTGACATGCAAACCGAGGCAGAGGAAATGAGCTCTCCGGAGGAAACAACCACCGTGACCATCGCACCCACTGGTTCTGGCTCGGATATGGCCATCGTGGGACCACGCCTGACAGTCAATTACTGCGTCATGTTGGAAGGTGACTTTCCGCCCCGCTTTGAAGACGACGCCGAAAAATCTCCTGAATGATCTTCTGAATATGTTTTGGCCCGGTCAAGTGCTGGCCGGGCCAATCTGCCCCTTCACCGTGGCGTCTCGCCCGCTATGGTGCTATGGGTTGGAAAAGCAATCCACGGGGAGGATACCGGTGAAAAAATCAGCACTCACACTTGCACTTCTGGGCGGGCTGACGCTGACGGCCTGCGACGATGGCGCCAAACATGATACAGCGGACATCTCCCTGCCGCCTGCCCGCGAAGGCGTGGTGACAGACCGGTTCGCCCGTATGGCGCTTGGCTGCATTCACCGGGAATACCCGAACAAGATCAGCCATGTGTTGAATTCCGATGCTGACGTAGGTGCGCCGCGGGACCTGACACCCGCCTTCTATGGCTGCTTCGACTGGCACTCCTCAGTCCATGGCCACTGGCTTCTGGTGCGCCTGATCAAACAGGACCCAGAAGGCCCGTTTGCAGAGATTGCAACAGACGCGCTGGCAGAAAGCTTCACGGCTAAGAACATCGAAGCCGAAGTCGCTTATTATATGGCGGAAGGCCGCAAGGGGTTCGAGCGCCCCTACGGCATCGCCTGGTACCTGCAACTGGTGGCGGAACTGCATGAAAGCAGTGACCCGTTGCACCAGAAATGGCGGGAAACCCTGCGCCCGCTTGAAGACGCGATTGTAGCCAAGATGACTGCATGGCTGCCGAAGCTTGCCTATCCCGTGCGCCTTGGCACCCACAACCAAAGTGCTTTCGCCTTTGGCCTGATGCTGGATTACGCCCGCACGGTGGATGACGGTGCATTTGAGGCGCTGCTTACCGAACGCACGCTGGATTTTTATGAGGACGATACAAGCTGCCCCATCGGCTATGAGCCTTCGGGCGAAGATTTCCTCTCCCCCTGCCTGATGGAGGCTGACCTGATGCGCCGGGTGATGAACCAGGCGGACTTCGCCGTTTGGCTGGGGCGCTTCCTGCCGCGCATCCCCAGAAACGGCAAGGGCGATTGGCTTGAGCCCGCGATTGTGAAAGACGCGACGGACGGCAAGCTGGTGCATCTGGACGGCGTGAACCTTTCCCGCGCCTGGGCGCTGGAAGGCATTGCCTCAGCGCTGCCGCAAGGCGACCCCCGCAAGGCGTCGCTTCTTGCCGCCGCCAGCATCCATAAGGACACCGGCATCAAGGCCGTAAGCGACGAGCATTATGCCGGCAGCCACTGGCTCGCCAGCTTCGCAACCTATCTGGAGACGAAACGGGGGATTAATGAAAATCTATGAAGTTATAGAAAAAAAAGCCTGCCGCGAACGTTTCTCCGCCGTAAAAGCCTTTTGGGAAATATAAACTTGGCACAGGAGGCAATCGATGCTCCTCACCTCTCCTAGAATAGAAACAAGCGAGTGCAATGTACAATGCGCCCATTGCATTGAGGACATTCTTAAGATTGCCTTCTTGGAATTCTGTATGCCGACTATGTTTTATACCATTGTGCCCCTTCCACCAATTTGGCCGCTTTGGTTCATCGTCCAGCCAATTTGACCAAGGAGTTAGCATCAACCCAAATCGGGGAATACTCACCTCCTTAGAGGCAAACTTTGGAAGGAGTTCACTAACAACCTCTCGGTAGGTTTCAATGTTAGGATTTGCGGGAAGCTTTTTTCCCAAAGAACTACAAATTTGCTTCATGGCAGCGTCGACTTCGCCACATGCAGACACTAAAAGTCGGGATAATTCGAGTGAATAGGTCTCGTAGTTGTCCTCGTGGAATTCTATATACCGAGCAATCTGGGCAAGGTCATTTTCTAGCATCAAAAAGTAATTCCAATGCTTCGGCACTTCGGATTGAGGAATGCTCATTCTCCGTCTCCCTATCTTCTCCCGAACAGCTTCTCGATATCGCTGAGCTTCAGCTCCACGTATGTCGGGCGGCCATGGTTGCACTGGCCGGAATGCGGCGTGGCTTCCATCTCGCGCAACAATGCATTCATCTCGTCCACGGTCAGCCTGCGGCCCGCGCGCACGCTGCCGTGGCAGGCCATGGTGCCGCACACCTCTTCAAGGCTTTCCTTTAAGCTCAGCGCTTCATCAAGGTCTGTCAGCTCATCGGCCAGATCGCGCACAAGGCCCGGCACGTCCAGCTTGCCGAGCATCGCGGGCACTTCACGCACCACCACGGCCCCTTCACCGAAAGGCTCGATCACCAACCCCAAAGCTTCAAGCTCATCAATGCGCTTGAGAAGGCGCTCCGCCGGGCCGTCTTCAAGTTCCACCACTTCCGGCAGCAGCAGGCTTTGCCGCGCCACGCCGGTAGCTGCGATCTGTTTTTTCATGCGTTCATAAACCAGCCGTTCGTGGGCCGCGTGCTGGTCAACGATCACGATGCCGTCGGCGGTTTGGCTAACGATATAAGTGGCGTGCACTTGCCCCCGCGCGGTCCCCAGAGGGAAATCTTGGGGGAGGTCCTGCGGCGCAGATTGCGGCACATCCGCCGCCCGCGCGCCATAGGTGGCCTGCTCGTCAATCGGGCGGGCGGAAGGTGCTGCCATATCGCCCGTGCGGTCGAACGCCAGCTGGCTTTCCCGCATCTCGCCATATGACCCGGCGGACGGGCTATACATCTGTTCGGCGACTTCGTTAAATCCAGCAGGCAAGGTTGGGCGCTCGTGCGGGCGACCCATCGGCAGGGAGGAAAGCCCCGTGTGTGGGCGCATGGCACCAAGCGCTGCGCCTGCGACGGTCGTCGACGCCCGGTGCCCGGCTGCAGCGAGCGCGTGCCTGAGCGCGGAGACAATAAGGCCCCGCACAAGGCCAGCGTCCTTGAAACGAACCTCTGCCTTGGCGGGGTGCACATTCACGTCCACAAAGCTTGAGGGTACATCGAGGAACAGCGCCAGAATGGGGTGGCGGTCCCGCGCCAGATAGTCCTGGTACGCGCCGCGTACGGCCCCGTTCAACAGCTTGTCTTTGACCGGCCTGCCATTGACGAAAAGATACTGGTGCTGGGCATTGCCGCGCGAATAGGTTGGCAGGCCCGCAAAACCGGTCAGGCGAAGCTCCTCTCGCTCGGCATCAATCTCAAGCGCGTTTTCACGGAATTCCTTGCCAAGGATCGCGCCCAGCCGCTCCAGCCGTACATCACCCGTGAGGCTTGTCACCTGCGGGGCGCGGAAGGTGGTGCGGTCCCCGTCAGACAGGGTGAAGGCCACATCCGGGTGCGCCATCGCCAGCCGCTTGATCACGTCGCCTGCCTGGGCATATTCCGTGCGCGCCGTTTTCATGAACTTCAGCCGCGCGGGCGTGGAATAAAACAGGTCCCGCACTTCGATGCGGGTGCCTGTGGTGAGCGCCGCGGGCTCCACCGCGTGCTTTTGCCCGCCTTCTACGCGCACGGCCCAGGCCTCATTTGTGCCCCTGGCTTTCGATGTAACGGTGAGCCGAGCTACCGCGCCAATGGACGCCAGCGCCTCGCCCCGGAAACCAAGCGAGGCGATATTGACCAGATCGTCATCCTTCAGCTTGGAAGTTGCGTGGCGCTCCACCGCAAGACTCAGCTCTTCAGCATCCATGCCGCGGCCATCATCCACCACCTGGATAAGCGCCTTGCCGCCATCGCGCATCACAACATCAATGCGGGTAGCGCCAGCGTCGACCGAATTCTCCACCAGTTCCTTGACGGCACTCGCGGGCCGTTCGACCACCTCACCTGCCGCAATGCGGTTGATGGTGCGTTCGCTCAGCAGGTGGATGATGCCTGCCTGTTTCGGAAGATCATGTCTGTTCTGGCTTGTCATGGCGCGACCCTATCAGGGTTTTCTGGGCCATGGAAGAGCCGCCAAGCGCAATTTATCGCCAGCAGCAAAAGGGGCTGAAACTTAGTTTGAAATCAGGAAGGGCGCGGCGCGATAAAGCCTGATCTCTTCCTCGTCACAGTGGCAGTGATGGTGCCTGCCCATGCGCTCAACAAGCTTATCGCGCACACGGTCATAAACCTGTGATTCGAAGATGATACGGTCTTCTTCGCTCATTTTTTCGAGGTCGCTATGGTCGAGGTTCTTTTCGGCCATCAGGTCATGGCGGGCCTGGTCATAAAGGCCAAGATGCCGAACACGCAACATCCAGGCAATGGGATCAAACCCCTCGGCTTTCTGGGCAAAATCGGCCTTCACACGCGCCTTTCCCGCGGCATCAAAAGCCTGCAGATACTCACTGAAGGCTTCTCGGGTGCCTTCTTTGGGTTGAGGCGCGCTTGTGTCCGCTGTGCTGTCAGGCGAAGGAGCCAGGCCTGGAAATGATGGAATTATTTTCATGGGGCCTACTCCGGATCCGGAATTGTAACCACCCTGTACATATTCTGCTTTTTCCGCTCCAGCTCGAGCTCTTCATACGCCCTGACCGCCTGCGCCATGTCTTCCTTGCGCATACTGTTGATAACACGAGCTTCAAAAACGGCGCGCTCGGATGCTTTCATTTCATAGAGGTCATCAACGGTCAGGCCTTCTTCTTCCAGAAGGTCCTTCTTGGCGACCATATAGGCGTCAAGTTCTAGGGCACGCATTGCCCACCCAACCACGCCCAACTCGGCAATACCGTTCCTCTGGTGGGCAATAATGCGCGTCTCACCCGTCCCGTCGAACTGCTCCATGAGAGCGCGAAAATCTCGAACTGTATCCATGACCCCCGTCTTGGTTCCGGTTCTTCCAAAAGATTCAGTATGTTGCGTACTGGCGTCTGTTTTTGCGATGTCCATATCACTTGTCCTCGTAACGCAACCGGCGCGATTCTATAAGCAACGGGCGTGCCAAATGCGCATAGCATTTTGGTTGAGGATGGACGAGGCGTTCAGCCAGGAGAGCAGGCACAAAAAAAGCCGCAGCATCAACGCCTGCGGCTTTCCCATACTCTATAGCGCTAGTTTCAGCTGCCAGAAGACACCCGGCGTACAGACACATTGTCGGTCCGGAACTCACGCTCTTCGGCGTCAAGAATATCCGCCAGCAGGAGAGTTTTCTTCACGACAGCCAGGTCCTTCTGGCCAACATTGGAGCGCACGTCCGGCTCGCTTGGGCCAACGCGGGACAAGAGATCACGCTCAGAGTCAGACTTTGGCTCAGACCGCTTGAATTTCTTACCTGGGAACAGCGCTTCGTAAGCCTGGCCGCTGGCATCAATCGTCTGAGCGTTCGGCTCACCCGGACGTGGCGGCGACAGGTCTGCTTCCGGCGGCACCACAAGCGGCGCACGGCTGACAACTTCAAACTCGTCGGGGCTGTTTTTACCGCCACCGCATGCCGCAAGCGTCAGGGCAGCCGCACCGATAAACAAAACAGACTTGAGGTTCATGAACTCTCTCCTTTGTGGTCGGCCGTACTGTCGCCGACCTTTTGGGCATTTTTAGGGCCTTTCTTGTCTGGCCGCAACCCATCAATAAGCAGAAGCACCACACCAATGGTAATTGCCGCGTCCGCCACATTGAAAACATAGAAGCTGTAGCCCAACGCATGCAGGTGCACAAAGTCCACCACGGCACCATGCAGGAAGCGGTCAATGATGTTGCCAATGGCGCCGCCCAGGATCAACGCGAGCCCCCAGGCTTCCACTTTCTTGGCCGTATCAAACAGCCATTTCGCCACCCACAGGCTGATTAGCCCGGTCAGAACAATGATGCCCCATCTCCCAAGGGATTCGCCAAGCGGGATACCCATTGAAATGCCACGGTTCCAGACCATGGAGAAATTCAGGAAAGGCAGCAGCTCAATACTGCCTTTCTCTGGCAAACGGAGGCCTTCGAGAATCCACCATTTCGAGAGCTGGTCGGCCACAAGCAAACCCGCAGCCGCCAAAAGCCCTTTTCTGAAATATGGCCCCGCCATCAGGGTGATTAGCCCGCAGCCTGGGCATCAAGCCCTGCTACAGCATCCGCACAGCGGTTGCACAGCTCACCGTGGGCGGATACTTCTTCGGACACCACCCAGCAGCGCTCGCATTTGTCACCACTTGCAGCCGCCGTTACCACGGCAACCCCTTTGACATCCTCGAGGGTAAAGGCACCCTCTGGGGCATCTGCCTCAATGATGCGGCCTGAGGAAGTGATCATCAGCTCCCCGAGGTCAAGACCCGCCAGTGCGTCCACATAAGCGTGGTCGGCCACATAAACGGCCACATCCGCCTGCAGACTGGAGCCGATACGTTTCTCACGGCGGTCCAGTTCAAGCGCACCAGTGACCACACGGCGCAAGCGGCGGATCATGGTCCATTTCTCTGCCAGTGCGTCGTTTTTCCAGTCGGCTGGTGTTTCAGGCCACATCTGACGGTGCACGCTCTGGGCGTCATCTCCGAACCTGGACAGCCAGACTTCCTCGGCCGTGAAGGCAAGGATCGGCGCGAACCAGGTAGTAAGACGCATGAAGACTTCATCCAGCACCGTGCGCACAGCGCGGCGACGACTGCTGTTCGCTGCATCGCAGTAAAGCGCGTCTTTGCGGATGTCGAAATAGAAGCTTGAGAGCTCAACGATACAGAACTGATAGAGCGCCTGGAAAATCGGGTTGTAATCGAAATGGTTCGCACGATCCCGGATCAGGGCGTCAATCTCCGCCAGGCGATGCAGCACATACCGCTCAAGTTCTGGCATCTGGGCTGCCGGCAGCCGCTCTTCTTCCGTGAAGCCGTCAAGATTGCCCAGCAGATAGCGCATGGTATTGCGGATCTTCCTGTAGGCATCTACCTGCCCCTGGATGATCTGGTCGCCGATGCGCACATCTTCCATATAGTTCACCGACGTCACCCAAAGACGCAGGATATCTGCACCATATTGCTGGATGATTTTCTGTGGCGCCACGGTGTTACCGAGCGACTTGGACATTTTGCGGCCTTCGCCGTCCATGGTGAAGCCGTGGGTCAGAACATTCTTGTAAGGCGCATGGCCACGCGTACCGCAGCTTTCAAGAAGGCTCGACTGGAACCAACCGCGGTGCTGGTCTGACCCTTCCAAATACAGGTCCGCTGGGCTCTGCAACTCCTCACGCTGTTCGCAGACGAACGCGTGCGTCGAACCACTATCGAACCAAACATCCAGGATATCGTGCACCTGCTCAAAATCTTCGGCGTCATATTTGTCGCCCAGGAACTCCTGCGCTGGTACAGCAACCCATGCATCCGCGCCACCTTCCTTGACGGCGGCAATGATGCGGGCATTGACATCTGCGTCCTGTAGCAGCTCGCCGGTCGCCTTGTTCACGAAGACTGTGATCGGCACGCCCCAGGCCCGCTGGCGCGAGATTACCCAATCAGGCCGGTCCGCAACCATGGCCCTGATGCGGTTCTTGGAAATGGCAGGGTACCAGTTGGTATCTTCAATGCCTTGAAGCGCCTTTGCGCGTAGGTCCGTTTTCTCCATGGAGATGAACCATTGCGGCGTATTGCGGAAAATCAGCGGTGCCTTGGAGCGCCAACTGTGTGGGTAGCTGTGCGTCAGATGGCCTTTCGCCATCAGCGCGCTGGCATCAGTAAGCAGCTCACATACCTTTTCGGCAACCTTATAGACATGCTCGCCTGCCACCAGCGGAACATGCTCATAATAGCACCCGCTTTCGTCGACCGTGTAAGGCACTTCAATACCGAACTTCACATGGGCAACCTGATAGTCGTCGTCACCATGGCCAGGGGCTGTGTGCACGAAACCGGTACCAGCCTCGGTGGTTACATGGTCGCCCGGCAGCATCGGCACATCAAAGTCATAACCCCGGTTGCCGTCTTTGTGACCGCGCCATGGGTGCGCGAGGATAGCGCCCTCAAAGGCGCTGCCCTTCAGGTGGCTGATCACAAGATAGTTCTCAATGCCCGCACGCTTGACGAAATCCAGAAGCAGAGCTTCGGCAACGACAACACGGTCACCTTCCGCCATCAGGGCGCCCTCGCCCACTTCTGTGGCTTCGACCACCACATAGTCGATATCGGGACCATAGCAGACAGCACGGTTTGCCGGGATGGTCCAAGGGGTGGTGGTCCAGATAACAACCCGCGCACCCTCAAGATCCTCGTGTGTCGCTTTAAGGAATGGAAAAGCCACATCGATCTGCACGCTTGTATGGTCGTGGTATTCGACCTCAGCTTCCGCTAGTGCTGTTTTCTCAACTGGCGACCACATCACCGGTTTGGAACCGCGGTAGAGCGCGCCAGAGGTTGAAAACTTCAGAAGTTCTTCAACGATCTGCGCTTCTGCGTCAAAGTCCATCGTCAGGTAGGGCTTTTCCCAGTTGCCGAAGATGCCAAGACGCTTGAACTCTTCGCGCTGCACATCGATCCACTCGTCGGCGAAGGCGCGGCATTCCTTGCGGAACTCAACAGGGTCCACATCGTCCTTGTTTTTCTTTTTCTTGCGGTATTTTTCCTCGATCTTCCATTCGATCGGCAGTCCGTGGCAATCCCAGCCGGGCACATACGGGGCATCCTTGCCCTGCATCTGCTGCGACTTGACGATCACGTCCTTGAGGATCTTGTTCATCGCGTGGCCGATATGGATGTTGCCATTGGCATACGGAGGGCCATCATGCAGCACGAACTTGTCGCGGCCCTTCGCGTCCTCGCGCAGGGTCTTGTAGATGGCATCTTTTTCCCAGCGCTTCAGAAACTCTGGCTCGCGCTGCGGCAGGCCCGCGCGCATGGGGAAATCTGTTTTCGGCAGGAAGACGGTATCGCGATAATCGCGCTTTTCACTATTGTCGGCAGACATGACTGTTTGTCTCGCTCTTGATAAATGGGGCCGCCTTGAAATTGCGTCGCACCCAATTGAATTCTGGAAAATGTGTAAACTTAAAACCCCGGTCGCTAGTCTATTAGCGCCGGGCCAGTAATTCGAATAATGATGCCAGCGCGAGGCCAGCCATATTTACTGTGGGTTTGCATGGCCGCACTTTTATCAATCTTGACCGGAAGTGTCGAGCGGAAAGGCGGTCTTTTAAAGCCCCTTGAAGACCTTTTTCTGGTTGGCAACCGGGAAAACACCTTGCTGCTTCTTCCGGCGCTCGGGCCCGGAATAGCTTCCCCCACCCACACGGCGATCAGGGCCATAATAGCCTGTCACACGAATGAAGGGCTTTGGGTGCGACAGGATATCTTCCAGATTCTTCACCAGGCTTGCCGTGGTGAAAGGCATCACCACCATTTTGTTGACACCTGCATCACGCGCCTGATGGACGCTTTCACGGTCCGGGTCCTTAAGCGCATATATGATGGGCGCAACAGAGATTGGCGCATTCATCATGCGGATAAAACGGCAGAAATCGATGCCGCCTATGTCAGGGAAAGTGTCTTCAATTAGCAGAAGGTTGAACTGTTCCGCTTTCATCTTTTCCATGGCATCGCGATTGTTTTCAGCAACCTGATAGCTTATGGCCCCTTGTTCCTTGAACACAGCCCGCGCACCAATGGCAGCCTGGCCATTGGCCATAGCGATCAGCACTCGAAGATCGGATTTCTCGCCCAGCCTCACGCGCGGCCCTCCCAGACAGACTTATATGTTTGACGTCTTTCGTCATATAAGACGCAGGCAGCTAACTCAAGCGCGGCTTATAATTTTCATTAATGGACTTGCCGGGATCAGCTCTTCACGCCACGGAGAATCTTCATTTGGGTGGCCCGGTCGATTGAAGTCGGCGTTTTCGAGCGACGGTCAACACCACCTGGGGGTGGCACACTCCGGGTCCGGCGATCCGGCCCATTATAGCTGGTGTCCTGGATAATGGGACGCGGATCATTTGCCGCATCCTCCATTGCCTTGATCAGGCTAGCGCCGGAGAATGGCATCACTGCAATCTTGGTGGCTCCGGCATCCCGAGCCGCAATCACCTTTTTCTGGTTCGGCTCATGAATGCCGAAAATAACCGGCGCCACAGCCATCGGGCTGTTGGTCAGGCGGAGGAACCGGCAGAAATCTATGCCCCCCAGGTCAGGGAAATGCTCGTCGATCACCAGCATATTATAGCTATGATCCAGCATCATCTCCACCGCGTCGCGGTTATTGGCGGGCGTAAAGACGCCCACCCGCCGCCTGAGCAGGATATCTTTCAGGCTTGCAGCCGCTTGAGCGTTCCCAAGCGCCATTAAGACATGAAGATTGGCCAGACTGTCTATTGGACCGCTAATCGCGTCACCTCCAAAGTGGTTTCACGACCAGCCTAAGGTGCCATGATTAAAGGTGCGTTAATCACGTTGAACAGCACCACCAAATAGCGCGGGCACCCCGGCGCTAGATGGCATCAATAATGGCCTGTACCACTTCGACCTCTTCTTCAACAAGCAGCAGCTTCTTACCAAGAGGCACCGTGATCTTGGTTTTGCGGTCTAGGTTGTCTGTCACCCAGATTGCAGCATCAACACTACCCACTTCCGTGCCGGTAAAGTTGACGAGCTTGTAATATTTGGCGGGCAGGTTCTGGATCAGTTTCTCCAGAATCTGCTTCTGGCCCGAGGACTCCTGCTGGCGCGTACGGGTATGGGTTGTTTTTTGCGAAAAAGGGCTTCCGATTTCGACATCCAGCGCGGACACGGACGGAATGCTCCAGGTGCGTTCCTTGCCCTGCTGGTCCACCAGAAGATTCCTGTTTGTGTTGGAGGACTGGAAATCCATTTCGTAAGTCCCAAAAGGGCCCTCCCCGTCTCGATCCACAAGCTCGAAGTCCAAGGCAAAGATCACTTCGCTCGTTGACCCGGCATCGATGTAGTTGCCCGTAGGGGTCAAGCTGGTGACCATGCCGAAGCTGTCCAGATATTTGCTGGAATCACCTGAGAAGCTTGTCGCGCCGATATTGATAATGTTGCGCCAGATATCGAGCCCATCGCGAAGCTTGAGAGATAGCGGCGTTTTAAAGATACCAACCTGATAGTCGCTGCCTGTATTGATCCCCACCAGTTCACCCTCAATATCCTCAACTGTTGGGTCAACCAGCTGCTGAATGGGCCTCATACGGCCGCAATCATCGGGCAGATACAGTCGCAGTAACTGGCCGTCATTGTTCGTGCCCTTGAAATAGAAACCCACAATCCGAGTACCGTATTTCTTGTGGCTGGCACCACGGCGGGCCACCGAATAGAAAGTGCCAATCTCAATGATTGTATTGAAGTCGGCAAAAGTCAGCTGGCTTCGCTGCAAGCTCGACGAAGTCAGTCCAATCGACCTGCGACGGCCACCATCGGCCAATCCTTCAACGCCCTGCAAAGGCGCAAGTCCTGACACATCTGTCGAGGCGCGGAAAAAATAATTCAACTGCGTGAATATCAGTTGCTCCGGCTCCCCCCTGTTCAGGAGCTCGGCCCCTTTCAGGTCACCGAAAACATCAATCACCTGGACGTTCGCGACATCGCCCACCGCCTTGATCCGGTTGCTGATCGCCGTATTGACCGCGTTGACAACATTGGTCCGACTTTGGGCAGCTGTTGGTGGGTTGCCCTCTGTCCCTGGGCCGTAGGCTGGTACCGCATCTTCGCCATTGAAGGTGATAATCATTTCCGCTCTCCCTGATCCTGGTCAAGCCGCCAAGAGGGCGGCGCTTTTGAATAGAAACGGAAACAGGAGGCCTCTGTGAACCACAGGCACAAAGAAGCCCGGCCCCTTCCGGCACCAGGCTTCCACTTTTGCATTTGCGGTTTGAACTAGCTTTCTTGCTTTGCCAGCTTGCGGCGGCGCCTGAGAAGGTTGAGGCATTCAACACCCAGGGAATAGGCCATCGCGAAGTAAATGTAACCTTTGGGCACATGGAAGCCGAGCCCTTCCGCCACAAGGAACACACCAATGAGCATGATAAAGCTAAGCGCCAGAATCTTGAGCGTAGGGAAACGCTCGATGAAGCTGGCGATATAGCCGCTTGAGAACATCATCACCAGCATGGCGATGGTCATGGCAGCAATGATGACTGGGATGACTTTTGTCATGCCCACAGCAGTCATTACGGAATCGAAACTAAAAATTATATCGATGAACACCACCTGCGCAATCACTGCAGCCATACCGCCTGTAGCGGCTTTGATCTCTGCCTTATAGTCCCCCGTTACTTCGTCGTGAATACTGTTGGTGCCTTTATAGAGCAGGAATCCACCCCCAAGGAGCATCAGGATATCCTTACCGGAAAACTCCTGGCCAAAGAGCGTCAGCCAGGGTGTCTGCAGGCTGATAATCCAGGCAACACCCAGGAGAAGCAGAATTCGCATCAGGAGCGCCAGTGTCAGGCCAATCATGCGGGCCCGTTTCCTCTGACCTTCCGGCAAATGCCCTACCAGCAACGCAATGAAGACCACATTGTCGATGCCCAGAATGATTTCGAGCGATGTCAGTGTCAGAAAGCTGACCCAAATGTGATAATCAAGTAGAAGTTCCATTGCGTCCCCCGTATGAATTTGTGCGCTTCAAAACCCCTAACGGGCACGGATATGTGGCTCTGGAAAGAGGTTGAGATAGCGATCAAGTGTTGGCGCCTCAAGGCGGTCACGGGCATTTTCGGGCTCTGCCAGGACAATCCTCGCCACACGGCTGTCCCGGTGTATCTGATTCTTGAGCGCCTCAATCCCCTCGAACTTCTGTTCCGGACGCAGGAAAGCGACCAGTTCGACACGCAAATGCTTGCCGTACAAGGTTTCATCGAAGTCAAACATATGCACTTCAAGAAGGACATCACGTTTATCGAAAGTCGGCCGTTTTCCGACATTGGCAACACCGTGGATTACCCGATCATCGCCTTCGATATGCACCCGCACGGCGTAGACGCCCAATTTCGGCTGAAGGCTCTCCCCCAACTCTACATTGGCTGTCGGAAATCCAATGGTACGGCCACGTTGATCGCCCTTCGTTACCCGGCCATTGATCGACCACCAGTGCCCAAGAAGCGCGGCGGCTTTGCGTGCCTCACCGGCCTGCAGCGCCTGCCGAACCAGGGTAGAGCTATAGACTTCTCCGGCATAGCCTTCGAGCCCAACTGTGACAGGCTTGATGACACTGAGGCCAAAGCCTTCCATTTCTCCCATCCAGGCCAGCACATCCGTGCCGCCTCCGCGCCCCTTGCCGAAACGGTAGTCATAGCCCACGAACACATGTTTGGTATCAAGGCCCTTCAGGAGAATTTCAGTAACAAAATCCTGGGCAGGCATGCCGGCCAGAGACTTGTCAAAAGGCAGAACCAGAAGTTGGTCAACGCCAAACTGTTCTAAAAGCTGTGCCCGCTCACGAAATGGGGTCAGGCGAAACGGCGGCGCCTTGGGAGCAAAAAAGCTGACCGGGTGAGGTTCTGTCACCACCACCGTAAGGCCCAGCTTCATCTCACGTGCCAGACGCCCTGCTTCACCGATGACCACCTGGTGCCCCCGGTGGAAGCCGTCGAAATTGCCGAGCGCAACAACATTGCCGCGATGCTCGGCGCCAACCTCATTGATGTGCCTCAGAAGGCGCATGGTGTGAACCATCCTCGTTGCTACCCGACCGCTGTGTTTTCTGGGGCCCGGTTGTTCAGTTGCCGCAATTTAAGCGGCTGGTCGGCTCGGGACATACACCAATGCGTCACCCGTCACCACTGTTTTGTCCCCTACCATACAATTGGTTTTGGAAGACACCCGGTTCTTTTCCAAAGACGTTACTTCCACCGTTGCGACGACAGTGCCCCAATTTTTACAGGTGCAAAGGATTAACGTCACCGGAAACTTCCGAAAACGCCTCAAACATTTCAGCCGTAACGGCTGTTGTGATCGACTCGCTCTGGCCAATGGCTATATCTTCAAAAAAAAGCTGCTGTACCATTTATGCCTCCTTCAGGCATACTGAAGCAGGAATATCGACCTAAATGGCGGAATTCTTTGCATTTTGTCCACCTTTTCTTGGGTATGATAGCTTTGGCGCGCAATAATATGGTTTCAAATGAACGAGTTAGTGTTTGAAACTTACGCAGCGATGGGTTAACCAATTCTTCATGCTATCGGGGCTAGTGTCCTGTTTAGGAATTTAGCGGTGTCACGTTGGCACTGAGGGTGCGTAATCAATAATATTGAGGAATTATCATGGCCGTTGATATGGGTATGCCGATCCTTATCGTCGACGACTACAAGACAATGCTGCGGATTGTCCGCAACCTTTTGAAGCAGCTTGGCTTCAACAATGTGGACGAAGCAACCGACGGTGCTATGGCGCTTGAAAAAGCACGGGCCAAACAATATGGCCTGATCATCTCCGACTGGAACATGGAGCCGATGACCGGTTACGAGTTCCTGAAAGAGGTTCGCGCCGACAACGTAATCAAAAACACACCATTCATTATGGTTACGGCAGAATCCAAGACGGATAACGTGATTGCGGCGAAAAAGGCCGGCGTTAACAACTATATTGTTAAGCCGTTCAACGCTGCGACGCTGAAAACCAAATTGGTAGCGGTGCTCGGAGACTTCTGATGACCAATCCGGCGCTTCCGAAGCAGATCCAACTGCTAGTCGACAGCTTACGGAAGCAAGATACGACGCAACTGTCTTTGACCGATGTCGCATCGGTAACCGAAGTGCTGATCGGAACAATGTCGGTTTTCTTCAAATCAATCGATACGTCTATTTACCGGGAATGCCGATCGCTGAGCGATTATATCTCCAACGCGCGGAAAGAGATTGCATCCTTGCAGCCGGGCGATCTGGAAAGCGCCAGGATTCCACGCGCTGGCCTGGAACTGGATGCGATTGTTCAGCAGACCGAGGAAGCCACCAATACCATCATGGAGGCTGCCGAGGAAATCATGGCGCTGGACCCTGACGACAAAGACAATTATGTCGCCACCAGCCAGGACGCCGTGATGCGTATTTTTGAAGCCTGTTCCTTCCAGGACATCACAGGCCAACGCATTTCCAAGGTCGTTGAGACGCTCGCACACATTGAAACCCGCGTCATGGAACTGCGTGACCTTCTTGGTGTTACCGAACAGGACATCGAGGAAGCCAAGGAAGCCGCAGGCCCTATTCCGGAAGACAGATCGCTGCTGTCCGGCCCTGCACTCGAAGGCGAAGGCATCAACCAGTCAGAGGTTGACGCCCTCATGGGCACCCAGGCCAAGGCTGCGGAAACGGCTGCAGCACCAGCCCCTGAGCCTGCTCCAGAGCCTGCCCCGAAACCTGAGCCAAAACCGGAACCTAAAGTAGAAGCTCCGAAGGCCGTTTCGCCCAAACAACTCGACAATATGTTCGAGGAGGATTTCGATCCGGTAGCCGAGCACGAGGCAAAGGAAGCCGAGAAGAAAGCGGAAGAGGCGAAAAAAGCCGAGGAAGAAAAGAAAAAGGCTGAAAAGAAAGCCGAGCCGGCCAAAGAAGCCAAAGAGGAAGAGATCGATCTTCCCGAAGGTGAAGAGGTCAGCCAGGACGATATCGACGCCCTGTTCGGCTAGGCCAGCTTGACAGTTCAAAAGGAACCGGGTCTGGAGCTTGCTTCGGCCCGGTTCTTTCTTTGGGCTCCTACCACTTCAGGCTATGCATGACAGCATGCGGTACAGCCTTTTCCTTACCAAATATCTTTCGGAAGGCATGCACAGGCACACGCCCTTTGTTCGAGGCCTGGTCGAGAAGCGGGGCATCATTGCGGTGAATCCCCCCTGTGATAAAGATCCCCCGATAACCTGCGGCACCTGCTCCCGCTATATCTGTCTGCAGGCTGTCCCCGATCATCATGACCCTTTCGCCGGTGGTGTCCGCGTCCAGGCCGACTTCCTTGACACAAGACCTCAGAGCTTTCGGGGTGGGCTTTCCAAACCAATGCACATCCCCGCCCATTGAGGCATAGAGGTCCGCCACAGCGCCGGCACAGGGGTAAAGGCGATCACCCACATGCACGATCCTGTCAGGGTTCGCGCACAAAAAGGGAACACCCCGCTCTGCGGCGGTTCGCAACCAGGGGCCATGGGCATCAATATCGCGGAAGTCCAGATCAGTCGCCAGGATGATCTCGGCATCATCCGGGTGCCCCACCTCTTGAACTGGCAGGCCTTCAACAGTGTTGCGATCACCTTCCGGCCCAAGATGATAGAGCTTCGCACCCGAATACAGCTCGCGCACCTCATCGCGTGCCAAGCCGCCCGAGGTCACGACGAAATCCGTCAGCGAAGAAGGCAGACCCATTTCAAGCAAATGATCCCTTACATAGCCGCGCGGACGCGGAGCGTTGGAAAGGAAAACGGTCTTCGCCCTTGCAGCGCGTGCCTTCTGGATCGCGTCAACCGCACCAGAATGCAGCTTCAGGCCATCATGCATCACGCCCCAAAGATCACAGATCACAAGGTCTGTTTCGTCCATCAATTCACTTAGTCCAGCGGCTATATGCACGCTGGTACCGGATGAGTTCGGCATGAAACTGCCTCCAGATTTTGGAGCTAGGGCTTAGGCGGACACCCGAATGACCTACTCGTTACAAATTAAAATTCGCTGCTCAGATTAGCGGCAGATGTTGGTTCGCCGAACAGATATCCCTGGGCATATTCCACCTTGGACTCCAGCGCCATTAGCACATCATCTTCGCTCTCAACCCGGCTCGCAATCAACTGCATGCCGTTCCGTCGCAGGAACGATTTGATCGCTTCCACATCCCCTTCTTCAGGATGCGCAGCCATCAAATCACCCAAATCGGCCTTGATGAATTGGAACTTATTCTCACCCAAATAGGTGAAGTCCTTATTGAAATCCTTCACCAGATCCATTGAGAAACCAAACCCCTTGCGCCCAAGCGCCAGAAGCCGTTCCTTCACCTCGCCTGGCAGCATATAATAATCTTCCTGGCTGATTTCAAACACCAGGCGGTCACGGAACTCCGAATTGGCCGACATGAAATCGATGAACTGCGGGAAGAATTCTTCATCCTCCATTGAGTAACGGGACATATTGATGAAGAAGCGCACCTTCGGGCGCCGCTTGCCAAGCCGGCGCACCAGTTGGATCAGGCGGAACAGCAGGAGGTTGTCGATTGTCCCGATCAGCCCCTTGTTTTCAGCCACCCTCATATATTGGCGCGGCAGGATGATACGACCTTCTTCGTCCCGCACACGGGAAAAACATTCATAATGGACCGACCGCCTGGCAGGCAGTGTCACAATCGGCTGCAGGTAAAGGTCAACCCGGTTCTCTGCAAGCGAACTTCGGATCACAGACAGAAGCTGATCCTCGCGCTTGATCAGGCGAATTTGCGCTTTCTTACCGCGCACCGGCGCTTTGGGGGTTGGGCGGTTTGGCCGCGGCGCATCGGAGCCCGGCTCTACGCCCTCATCCTCACCCTCTTCATCCTGGGGCAAAGGCTCCATCTCTTCACCGTCGCCCTCGTCCACAACTGCCATCGCGGCCTCTTCCGGCGTCAGTTCGATTTCATCAAGCTCAAGCCCGCCATCATCGTCCACGTCACCTTCAGGCTCCAACTCAAGAGCCGATTCCGGTGTCTTGCCTTGTTTGGTTTCAGCCTTCGTGTCGACCACTTTTTCCGGCACATGGTCTGCGCTCAGCGCCAGCGCCTCTTCATCGGTTGGCTCAAGGATACCAGCCTTACCGCCCCGTTGTGCGATTCTGGTAGCCTTGGGCACCTTGGCTTCAAGCTCCACCTCGCGCTTCATCAGCTGCGTCAGAAGGGTATGCAGTACCTTCAGTTCACCGACGACTTCATCGCTTTTTTCGTCACCTTGCTCCGTCTTGCGTCGGGTCCGTTCCAAGTCCCCACGAAGGATGGTTGTCACATCTTCAAGAACGGCCACCCGAGCGGACGTTTCTTTTTCGATCCGCCTTACGGTGAAAAGATTTTGTATCTGCCAGGCCCCGAAAAAAACCACGACCCCCAGGAGCTGCGCCAATTGTTCAGGCATCCCGAACAGGCGCGGTGGGATTATCATCACCGCGAGCCCCAAGATCATATAGGACACCAGCAGGAGAACTTGCGTCAGCACAGCCATGAAATCACCACCCTTTATCGGTCAACTTGCCAAGCTTTGCCGCCATGCTGGCATAACTGACGGGATTCGTTAAGACTTTTGTTCACGCATTCCCTCAGCCTTATGCCTTAACAAGGCCGTAAAACAGTGCCATCATAATCGCCAATCGGATCGAAGCGGGACGGAGGCACGACAATGAAAAAACTATTTCTTGGATTGGTGGTTATTCTGCTGGTAGGCGTAGGCGTCGCCTACAGCCAGATCAACACCATCGTAAAAGCCGGCGTTGAAACCGGTGGGCCAAAAACCCTCAAGGTTCCTGTGACAGTTGAAAGCATCAACTTGTCGCCCTTTTCCGGAAAAGTCAGCTTCAAGGGGCTTGAGATCGGCCAGCCCGAAGGCTATGGGGAAGGCCAGATTGCCAGCCTTGGCAGTTTCGACATGCAGCTGCAGCCAAGCACGCTCCTGTCTGACCATGTAATCATCGACAGTATCGTGATTGATTCTCCCATGCTGGATGCCCGCCGAATCGACGGCAAAACCAATTTCGAGCAGCTGCAGCAGAATGTGGGCCCAGCAGACGATACCAAGCCGTCAAACATTACCCTCACCATCAAGAAAATGGTGATCAGGGCGCCTAAGGTTGCCGTGAAAACCGAAGGCGCGCTGAGTGTGGACAAGACAATCGAGCTCGCTGACTTCACCATAACCGACCTTGGCACAGATGAGAAAGGCATGGCGCCAGCAGAGATCGCGCGCCACGTCATGTCCGTGCTGCAGCCACAGATTGCGCAGGCCCTCATCAAAGCTGGCGCATCCGACAAACTGAAAGAGCTTGTAAAAGACAAGGAAGGGTCGCTTGAAAAAGGCATCACCAGCCTCGTTGGTAAGCTGAAGAAGAAAAAAGACGACCAGAACTGAGATATAAGCAATAACTGATTGATTTCTGGACTGTTAAGTCCAATATTCACTATCAGTTGCAAGGGAGGACATTATGTCACTGGAAAAAATCACTGAAGAAATCCGCGGCCGCGTTGGTTCGCATTCCCCACTCGCCGCCATTATCAAGTTCGATTTCGGCGACGACGGCGTTGTCCGCATTGACGGCAAAGCGTCTCCAACTGTTGTTGATAATGAGGATTCCGAGGCTGACTGCACTGTGAAAGTCACCATGGACAACTTCGTCCAGATCGCCGAAGGAAATCTCAATCCACAGATGGCTTTCATGACCGGTAAATTGCGTGTAGAAGGCGACATGAGCCTTGCCATGCAGCTTGGCTCGATCCTGGGTTAAGCAACTGGTTTAAAGGTTATCATGCTGGAAAAATTTCGCTCCCTCGCCATCGGGCTTTGTCTTTTTGTCATAGTCATTGGACTGGCAGTCTATTTCCTGGTCCAGATCGGCGGGGGCGATAGTATTTTCGGCGATGAAAGCGGCACGCTTGAGACCGTTGAGTTTGAGACGCTGGCCTTCGAGGGGGACGATAGCGGGTACCTTTTGTGCCCGGCCACCCTGTGCGAGGCAGCAATCACCAACGGTCCAGCAGCCCGCTTCGAGGTGGATGCCCGTACGCTCCGCCTCGCTCTTGCCGACTATGTGGACGGCATGCCCACGATCCGCACTTATGGCTTTGATCCCGTCAATAACCAGTTTGACTTCCTCGAACGCCTGCCTGGCGAGAGCATTCCAGCGGTCCTGACGGTTCGGGTCATCGAAATCGACAACTATACAAGCGCCTTGGCAATCTATAGCCGCAAGCCGATTGGCGACAGCAAACCGGGCGAACATGAGAAACGGGTAAACCGTTGGCTCACGATCCTGTCTTCCCAACTCGCGTCCTAACTGTCACTTTACCCAAGGTCTGCCAAAACAGCCTCAATGAAGGTTGACTTTGCCGTACGGTAGTCCTGCATGGACTTTCCGTGCCAATCCCGCTTTAGCTGATTATAGGCCTCGAGAAGCACTGCATCTGAAGTCAGTGCATCCAGAAAAGGCAGAAACACATCATATTGCCCGCCATGGACAGTCAGTTGCACAGCAACGTCCAAATCATCGGGGATCAAATAGCCCTGAAAGTCACATGTCGAAAGCTGTTCAGAGTTCCGTGGAAAAACTTCATCAAGAGTATCGCGGGCCTCGGTAAATGCGTTTGGAGCTACACGCACCAAAAGATCAATATCCTGTTTGCCGATTGCACCGGCCACTGCGGTACTGCCGACCTCACGAACATCCGCATCCGGCAAGATCGCCTTGACGGCAGACGCCGTAGCCTCTGCCTGCCGCTTCAACAAGGCAGCATCCCAGTGCTGAATGTAAAATTTTTCGGTCATGGATTAGCTCAAAAGATTGAGGGACGAATTAGGGGACTGGAAAAAAAACAGCGCCTAAATCAGGCTGCCGGAAGCATATTGCACAGGGCCCGACTGGGCTTCTTCGACATCATCATCATAGACATGAGCATGAGATGCCGCATCTTCGGCCACGGAAGCATCGCTGGCTTCGCCACGCAAGATGCTGTTGGCCGCGATCGTATCCTTGATGTTGGACTGTGTCGCCAGATAGCGGTTTTTTGCCCGCTCGAAGTTGGAGACTGGCGGCAAGGGAGCGTTGGCTTCCTGCGTTCTTGTTTGGGCCAGAAGAAACGAAACGCCGTTACCAAGCAAACCTCGACCGGGTTGTGGCGGTGGCGTGCCCTGCCCAGGCAGAAGACGCCCCGATTCGCCCTGACCCTGGTTCAGGCTCCGACTGAAGTCTGCTGACTGGCCTGAAGACGCACTGCTGGGGCGCGCGGAAGGACGTTCCGCACGGGAAACAGGGCTCGCACCCCGCGAACTTGCAGCAAAAGCAGCATCAGCCATTTTTGCACCCAACTTGTTTCACCCACTGGCAGTTTACAGTCTTCGCCCTGTTCTGGCAATGAGGCAACGTGATGTCTTGTGCCAAAAGGCGCGATTCCGTGCTGGTATTTGGGGGATCGCTTGTGCTATCGCTCAGGCCATAGGGGGCAGTCTCTGGCTTGAATAGGCTATTCAGGCGCACCATCTGGGAGGAGGTGCAGAGGGACAGCTGCGAACAAACTCAAGAATAAAGCGAATAGTTGACATGGATAATAATACGCTTGCCATTTACATTCACGAACTGAGGAACCAGTGCCTTCACGCGCAGGCTTCGTTCGACCTTTTCAACCAGGCTGTTATGAACCAGGCAGCCAATGGTGTCCTTTACGGCGGCCAGATGGTCCTGATGCCGTCGAGCCAGATTTCATTGCTCTTGTGGCCAACGCGCGCCCGTGCCCGCGGTCGGGGAGAAGCGCTGCGTAAAGCACTGCAACTGCCTGAGAAGCACCCGCTGAACGACCGCCGTCTGGCCGAGCTTTGGGAACGCGCTGATGAGAAGGTCGAGGAGTGGATCGGCAACACCAAAGGCCGCCAGGTTATTTTCGATTTCGTCGGCGACCCTGCCCAGATAGGTGACGGCAATACGCCGGAAGAATGCATCTACCGCGCCTATAACCCGAACACACATACATTCTACTATCGCGGCGTCGGGTATAACCTACAGGCCGTGGCGAAAGCCCTTTCGGACGTTGGCGGCCGCGTAAATGCCGTCTATCGCCAACTGTTCCCGGAGCATGCCAAGGCGGAAGACGAAGCCCGCGCGAAAGCAATGGAAGCCCAGCAAGCAGCCGCGGCAGCACAGCAACCATCTGCAGCGCCACAGGCAGCCGAGGCACCGGCGGCGAATGACGTAGCGCCCGAGCCGATCGACCTCTCCGGCGGTGAAGCCGAAGCAGAGGCAAAGCCTGCGAAAAAGGCGGCTCCGAAGAAAAAGCCGGCAGCCAAGAAACCAGCACCAAAGAAGAAAGCTGCGGCCAAGAAGGCTGACTAGAACGCCGACCAATCAAAGAAGGGCTGGCCCAGTGCCGGCCCTTTCTTCATTCAACGCCACCTGTCGCCGCCCAATTTTGGCCAAGCTGTTATGGCAGTTGTTCTATGAGCCAAACTTTGTATGATGCGGTCTCTGACTGGTAAGGATAAGAAATCGATGATGAAAACCCTGTCTCTAGTATTTGCTGGCTTCCTGGTGATGAGCGCGCCTGCGACTGCAGCCGATTGTGGCGAGCCCCCGATGGACCAGCCACCCGTTCCCGACGGCAGTGTTGCAACCGCCGACCAGATTCGCGACAGCCGCGATGCCATCGTGGAATATTCCAAAAAGGTGGATGAATATCTCACCTGCATGGACCAGCGGGCCGCGAAAATCATGCCTTACCTGACAAAAGAACAGCAGGCGCGCTGGGATGAAGACCTGGCCGCCGTCCACGAGCGCCGCCGCCAACTGCAGATCCGCATGAACGAAGCGATCCGCGCCTACCGCCGGTCACAGGACGGATAAAAGGGCACTCCGAATGCAAAAGGGCACTCGGGGGGCACACCCATAGGGAACAAAAAGCCCTATCAACGAACGGAAGGGACCAATCGGTCCCTTTTTTTGTGCCCGCACGCTCGCTACTTCCCCTTGACAAACCGGCAATTAGTGGACTGTTCCGTCCATTTTATTTGACAGCTCCCCGACCCCGCCCCATCTTCATAGACCAGAGGGAACAAATGGGAAGGAAACCACATGCTGGCCCGCCGTGCAGTTTATGACGAAGAGCACCATATTTTCCGGGACGCTGTCCGCAAATTCTTTGAAGCCGAAGCCACCCCCTATACAGCGGAATGGTCAAAGGCCGGGCAGGTGCCCCGCGAATTCTGGAACAAGGCGGGTGAAGCCGGAATCCTGTGCCCGCAGATGCCGGAAGAATATGGCGGCGTTGGCGGCGACTACCGCTTCAACTGCGTGATCAACGAAGAGCAAGTCTACACCCGCGCGGGTGGTGCAGCATTGGCGGTGCATTCAGACATCGTGGCGCCATACCTGTTTCACTATGGGTCCGACGACCTGAAAGAACGCATCCTGCCGAAAATGGCCACTGGTGAGATGGTCGGCGCCATCGCCATGACGGAACCAGGCACCGGGTCTGACCTGCAGGGCATCAAGACCACCGCGAAGTTGGACGGCAACCATTATGTGGTGAACGGCCAGAAGACCTTCATTTCAAACGGCCAGAATTGCGACTTTGTCATCGTGGCCTGCAAAACCAACCCGGGTGAAGGCGCGAAGGGCGTCAGCCTGATTGTGGTGGAGGCCGACCGCGAGGGTTTTCGCCGCGGTCGCAACCTCGAGAAAATTGGCCAGCATTCATCGGACACGTCAGAGCTGTTCTTCGACGAGGTCCGTGTCCCGGCCACCAACCTGATCGGGCATGAAGGGGCGGGTTTCATGTATCTGATGCAGCAGCTGCCGCAGGAACGCCTGTCGATCGGCGTGATTGCCATGGCTGGCGCGCAGCGTGCGTTCGATATCACGCTGGATTATGTCAAGGAACGCCAGGCGTTCGGACGTCCGATCGCAAAGTTCCAGAACACCCGCTTCAAGCTGGCGGAAATGAAAACCGAGATTGATGTGGGCTGGGCCTTCATCGACCAGTGCCTTGCCCGCCATGTGAAAGGCGAACTGGACGCTGTGGGCGGCGCCATGTCCAAGCTGTGGACAACCGAGATGCAGGGCCGCGTTGTGGACACCTGCGTGCAGCTTCACGGTGGCTACGGTTTCATGGCCGAATATGAGATCGCGCACCACTATACAGACAGCCGGGTCCAGCGCATCTATGGCGGTACGTCTGAGATCATGAAGGAACTGATCGGGCGCTCGCTATAGCCTGCCCGACCAAAAAGGCGAAAATAGCCATCGGGGTGATTGCAGGGGCTTTTGCTTCATGCTAGACCGGCGCTTGTGAGATGTTTTTAAAACACCAAACAAGCAGAATTAAGGACACCCCTATGGCTCGCCGCAAAGTTACCCTGAAAGCAGCACTTCCACATGGCACCTTCTATTGGGTTACCGATGTTGAAGCGTCCTCAGAAGAGGAAGCTGTTGTCGCGGCCGAGAACCTGTTCCTGGCCGAGATGGAAAACATCGACGAATGGGAATTCACTGATTTTGACGTGGCCGACGACTAGGTCCTCTGTAACTGCCGGGCGTTCTGGCTGGCGCTTGCCACAACCACATCCATCCATATCTCCCACGAGACAGTAGCTTCACCGCCATCTATTCTTCGGTGGTTGCGCATCCCTCTGACGTTCCGTCTACCCATCGATCCAGCGCCTTAAGCGATGCGTCGACCCTCTTTTGCTCGTCGTCCAGGCTGGTAAAAAACCAGAACCGCTCTTCATAGCCCTTGGGGCGCACCATGTCATAAAGGCGTACGCGGGTACTGCACGGCCCTTCCGGCGTCAGCTCGACACGGAACCAGCGTGTATCCTTGTCCGATTCCTGAACCGTGGCGTAGACGCGGGCCTGCACGACTTCGGTCGTGCGCTCAACGGCATGCCACCGCTTATATTCTTTCTTCCAGCGCGCGAGGCGTGTCGACTCGACCTTATCCGGCGCCCCCATATAGGGCGCATAATCGATCTGCCACGCCTGCCAGTTGCTCCGGCGCTCGGGTGTATATATCCAGGGCCAGATAGTTTCTGCGGCGTAGGGCAGCACGGCTTCCTGCTGCACTTCGAAGGCGGAATCGATCACGATGACCGCCCGGTAGGCAACGCTTACGAAAAAGGCCGCGATCAATGCCACAACGGATTTGTGCAGCAAGTTCCAGTCCCTGAACCGATCTTTGACTTTCCGATCCACTTGTATTCCTTACTTGACCTTCATGCCTTCTGGCACCACCCTTCTCCCATAGCAACCGGGGAGGGCTTATGACTATTACCATAATTTCTGCAAGCTTTTTGGGCCTGCTTCTTTTCTATTTATCATATAACGTTGCAAAAAACAGAGGGCGCGCCAAAGTTTCTATCGGCGACGGCGGCGACGAAGGCCTGCAGAACGCCATCCGGGCACACGCCAACCTTATCGAATACGCGCCGATGGCCATGATCCTGATCGGGCTTCTGGAATATCGGGGCGTGAACAGCGTTTTCCTGATCGTGCTGTCTGCCTTCTTTGTGGTTGGGCGCTATATGCACGGGCTGACTTTCGGCAAATTCGAAGGCCGCAACCCGTTCCGCTTTTGGGGCACCGTCTTCACTTGGCTGGTGATCCTGATCGCCAGCGTCGTAGGGCTTCTGAGCGGCTACGGCGTAATCTAGTCAGTTGCAGCAAAAGCAGATCAAGAAGCGGCTGCGGCCGCTTTTTCTATTTCTCAGGCACGTCCGCAGTGGCAACAACAGGCTGTGGCCTGGCGATGGCAGCCTGCCGCCTGAACAGGGTGCGGCCAGGCACCTCGACATACCGGTAAGTCAGCGTCGCCGAAACAACAGACACAGCCACAAAGGCCACCAGATAGACAGTCCGGTATTGAAGCGGCAGTGCGTCAAATCCAAAGACCTGTTTCAGCTGTGGCAAGTACGCCCAGAAAACCATGAACCAGACCCCATGCATCAGATAGACAGAGTAGGAAATCTTGCCCAAATAGCGCGGCAAAGCTGTTTCCATTATCCGTGAGAAGTTGGCCCGGTTGCTTGCGCCCGCGATCACCAGCAAGGCGAAAAGCGGCGGCAATGTCAGGTCGCTCCAGTCGTAATGCAGCGCCAGGGCAATCAGAGCGAGAACGATGAAGACAACACCGTCCGTCTTCAACCAGGATTGCCACACCCCCTGCCTGTAAAAACGATAAAGGCCCACCCCCATCGAAAATTCAAACAGGCACCGGAAGAAGCCATAGTTGAAAGTGATGTCCAGCTTACCTTCAGGATGCACAAGAGATAGCAGGCAGACGCCTGCAAACCCCATAATGACAAGCGCTGCCGCTGCCCTGCCCCGGCCAATCAGAACCAGCATCAACATGCCCACAAAGTAGGTCCACCATTCTGCACCGATAGACCAAGACACAATATTCCAAGACAGAAACACATATTGGTCCATCGCGTTAGTCAGCAGAAAGTTGCTGGGCAGGGCTGCGGGCGAAAAATAGGTTCGCATGCTGTCATCCATCAGATGAGGCTGGAACGCTTCCAGTCCCTGCCAGAAAAGGATCAGCAGCAGCAGTGTAAAAAGATGCAACGGGTAAATCCGAAGGAACCTGGCCTTCAGGTAAGCACGCACCGCCGGAAGGCCCAGCCCGGTCTCAAAATGACCTGCATAGACGTGGGTAATAACAAAGCCGCTTAGCACGAAAAAGAAGTCCACCCACATGTAGCCACCGGTGATCAGCCCCGTCACTTCATGCGGAACCAAGGGCCCCAAATTGCGATAGAACAGACTTACATCGATATGAAACAGCATTACCCAGGTGGCGGCAATGCCGCGCATGGCGGTTAATGACGGCAAATAGCCCGCCTGACGGTCGCTCACTTAATTTTCCTCGCTGATGTTTTTGTATTATTTGACGATCATACGCTTAAGGACAGCGCTGTCAATTTAGCTGAAATGGTACCGCGCGCTGTATGGGCTACTGCTATTGAATATCTTGATCAATTGTGGCGGTAACTGCAGCGCGCGCCGAAGGGTCCACCCAGTTCAGATAGTAAGACTGCCATCTTGCATGCGTTTTTGGTTCCGCGATGACGCGGTTCACGGCCGTAATGAAAGCTTTGCCCGCCGCATCTTTCGTGCAGCCAATATGGCTGTGAGAGTTTGTGGAATGACCAGCAACAGGAAGCATCGCAAATTTCGCTTCCACACCCTCGCTCTCCAGCATACGGGCGTAGAACCCAATCTCATCCGGATAGCCGAAGGTATAGCCGATGCGGCCACGGGCCAGCATGCGGAGGACCAGATGCCCCTGCCCCGCGCGCACCACATTGCCCAACCGGGCTTCTTTATCCATGGCGACGTCCAGCTGTTGACCATAGGCACGCCCCTTCACAACTCCGCCCTTCAGTCCGGCTTCGGTGTTTAAAAGCGCCGACAACATCACCTGGCCCTTGTCATCAAGAAATGGCGAAAAGGTTGCCATCATATCCTTCCTGATCACCAGCCGGAGCGGCATGGAGACAAGAATAGGATCAGAAAAAACCATGTAGGTCATGCGTTCGGGCGTTTTCGCCAGTGCCCCGGCACAGGCGCCTTTTTCATGTTCCATGTTCGATATGACCCGTGCCATTGACGTGGCAATCCGGTGGATACGAATGGAAGGCGCGGACCGTTCGATATCTGCCAGAATCTGGTCCTGGTATCCCTGTCCCTCATAGGGGCCTTCGGTGATATAGGAGGGCGGATAGTCAAACAGATACCATGAGATGTCGACAGGTTCTGACGTGTCGCTGTCAGCAAAAGCAGCAGCCGTAAAAAAGGCAGGCAGCACCATGGCCAGCTTCTTCCACCAGGTATTCGCCTGAAGCCGTTTCAAACTAAACACTTGCACTGCCTATCCTTCACCAAACGTCGGGCTGTTTATGAGGGCAGACTACACAAAACAACTCAGAAGGGAAAATTTTTCGCGAAATGTGTCAATCAATCCACCACATACACCGACGCACAGGCATCAAGGATCGCATCCGTGCCAATACGGTACTTGTCGTACAGGTCATCAATGTCGCCCGACTGGCCGAACTGATCGACCCCCAGCGGCATGGTGCGGTGCCCTTTCACGCCGCCTATCCAGCTGAGCGTGGTGGGCGCACCGTCAATCACCGTCACGATCCCTGCGTTCGGCGACAGGCTGGCAAGCAGACGGCCAATATGGCTTTCCCGCCGCACGCCGTCACGCCCGAGCGAGCGAACACTTTCCGACCAGTCCTTGTGCAACAGGTCCGGCGACGGCACAGCCATCAGGCCTGCGCCTGGGACGTCTTCCAGAATTTCCTGAAGGGCGGCATTTGCTTCCGGCGCCACCGCACCTGTGTAGATGATCGCCAGCTCCGCACCTTGGGCCGGCGCGTGTTCCCAATAGGCGCCTTTGAGCATATCGGCCTGCCAGGCATCGCCATCACGCGATGGCTGTTCGAGCGCGCGGGTGGAAAGACGCAGATAGACGGAGCTGCCGTCCGGCGCCTGCATGTAATCAAACCCCCAGGCCATAATGGCCGCCAGCTCATCGGTATAGGCGGGCTCGAAATACACCAGCTTGTCCTGCGCCATGCCGATCACCGGCGTATGGATTGACTGGTGCGCGCCGCCTTCCGGCGCGAGCGTCAGGCCACTTGGCGTGGCCACCAGCATAAAGCGGGCGTCCTGGTAACAGGCGTAATTGAGGGCATCCAGGCCGCGGTTAATGAAGGGGTCATATAGCGTGCCCACCGGGATCAGCCGTTCGCCGAACAGGCTGCCCGCCAGCCCCATGGCAGCAAGCGCCAGAAAGAGGTTGTTTTCGGCGATCCCCAGTTCCATATGCTGGCCCTTGCCGTGGCCTTGCCATATCTGCGGGCTGACCACCTTTTCTGCCTTGAAAACGTCTTCCATCAGGTCGCGGCTGTAGATGCCGCGCTGGTTCACCCAGCCGCCCAGGTTGGTCGATACCGTCACGTCCGGGCTGGTGGTGATGATGCGGTCTGCGAGCTTGCTGGTGCCCTTGCCAAGTGCGTTCATGATCTTGCCAAACGCAACTTGCGTGCTTTGCTTGCCTGAGCCGGGCTCAAGCGCGTCTTCAAGCTTCAGTGTCGGCGCATCATGGCGGCGGGTGGCCGGCTGGTTGAACGGCACTTTCGTCAGAAATTTCTCAAGGTGTGCTGCCTTGTCTTCCATGCCGGCGAACAGGTCCCACTCCTTGCCTTCCGGCACGCCCATCTGCGCCTGCAGCTCCGCCATCTGGGATGGGTTCATCAGGCCAGAATGGTTATCCTTGTGGCCCTGGAACGGCAGGCCGTAACCCTTGACCGTATAGCAGATGAAACAGTGTGGCTGGTCACTGTCGATAGATCGGAAGGTCTCCAAAAGGAGTTCAATGTCATGACCGCCCAGGTTAGTCATCAGCGCCTGCAGTTCAGTGTCTGAATAGCCTTCCAGCAGCTTCTTCACGCCGCGCTTCGCGCCGATGTCTGCCATCAGGCGCTCGCGCCAGGCCGCACCGCCCTTGTAGGTCAGCGCGCTATAAAGCGTGTTGGGGCAGGCATCAATCCAGTCACGGAGCGCGATACCGC
This sequence comes from Kordiimonas lipolytica, assembly GCF_001550065.1. The sequence continues at coordinate 196,545 of NZ_LRUB01000017.1, read as the reverse complement.
CGGGCCTCTTGAACGCCGCCTGCTGCTTCTTGCCGTATTTGATATTGATCACCTTCCAGCCCGTTGTCTCGAAGATGTCAGTGAATCGGGTAAACATGCGGTCGGATGTGATCGAATCGAGGCTCTGGCGATTATAGTCGATCACCCACCAGCAGTTCCTGAGGTTATGCTTATAGCCTTCGATCAGTGCTTCATAGATATTGCCCTCGTCCAGCTCAGCGTCGCCCATAAGGGCGATCATGCGACCAGCCTTGCTGGCGTCCATCAGGCCGCGGTCGATCAGATGATCCTGCACCATGGAGGCAAAAGCCGTCATGGCCACGCCAAGCCCTACAGACCCGGTGGAGAAATCCACATCGTCGATATCCTTGGTGCGGCTGGGATAGCTTTGCGCGCCGCCCAGCGCCCGGAAGCGCTCCAGCTGCTCGCGCGTCTGTTTGCCAAACAGATACTGGATGGCGTGGAACACCGGGCTTGCGTGCGGTTTTACCGCCACCCGGTCTTCGGGCCGAAGCACCCCGAAATAAAGCGCGCACATGATCGCCGCCAGCGAAGCGCTTGAGGCCTGGTGCCCGCCCACCTTGAGGCCGTCGCGGCTTTCGCGGATATTGTTGGCGTGATGGATGGTCCAGGACGACAGCCACTGCACCCGATCATACAGATCAGTGATGGTTTCAAGCTCAGCCGGATCAACGGTGGCGTGCTGGCTCCCTGCGGCATCAGTTATTGGGGGCATCGGGACTTTCCCTCTATATTATGGGGCACGCATATTGACGCGCCTGAAGCTGTGTCACATAAGGACCCGGATTTCGGGACTGGTTCTAATCCGCCAGCCCAACAGTTTCAATAGTAACTAAATATTGGAAAGCAGGCCAGCGCGCCAATCCACCGGCGTGCCCGAATTTGAGACATGAATGTGACCGACCTGAGACACGCGCCGATGGTGCTCCTTGATGATAGCCGCCCGGCGCACCGGGCGGGTCGGTCGCTTCTGTTTCATGACCCGGAAACGGTGATTGTGGCACACACGCTCGAGGAAGTCGGCCCTGCGCTTGAGGCCATGGACGCCGCGCTCGCATCCGGCCTGCACCTGGCGGGCTGGATATCATACGAATGCGCTGCCCATTTCGAGCCGCGCCTGAAGCCCCGGATGACCAAGCGCGCCGATGAGCCGCTGATCTGGATGATGGCCACCCGCCACCGCAAGACCCTGACGCCATCAGATATGACGGAAGCCCTTTTCAGCGCCCGGCGCGGCAACCGGCATATGGCAAAGCTTGAGATCGGTGATTCGCCCGTCACGGAAGTCGACTATCTGGCCGCGATCGAGAAGGTGCATCATTATATTCATGCGGGGGATGTGTATCAGATCAACTACACCTTCCCGCTTCCCTGCACCCTTGAAGGCGACGCGCTTGCGCTTTACGAGCGCCTGCGGGCCAGCCAGCCGGTGCCCTTCGGGGCCTATATCGACACAGGGGCGGATCATGGCGGGCACAAGGTGCTATCGCTTTCGCCGGAGCTGTTCGTCAGGCGCGAGGGCGACAGGCTGACCGGCAAGCCGATGAAAGGCACAGCGCCCAGGGGGCTGACCCTTGAAGCGGACGAAGCCGTGGCCGCCGCGCTCAAGAGCGATGAGAAATCGCGCGCCGAAAACCTGATGATCGTCGACCTGATCAGGAATGACCTGAGCCGCATCAGCGAGCCCGGCAGCGTGCAGGTCACGGGCCTGTTCGAGACTGAATGCTACCCGACCCTGTGGCAGATGACTTCCACCATCACGGCAAAGGCCAGCGAAGGCCTGACACCATCAGGGCTTCTGAACGCGCTGTTTCCCTGCGGGTCTGTAACCGGCGCGCCGAAGGTACGGGCACTGGAGATCATCGCTGAGCTTGAAGCCGCGCCGCGCGGTATCTACTGCGGCGCCATCGGCCACTTCAGCCCGCCTGATCCGTCTGCGGGCGAAAACGGCCAGATGGACTGGTCCCTCAACGTGCCGATTCGCACCCTGACCTTCGGGCCTGACGGCAAAGGCCGCCTGAGCGTGGGCAGCGGCGTCGTGGCGGACAGCGACCCGACGGGCGAATATGAAGAATGCCTGCTGAAGGCGCGCTTCACCCGCACAGAAGCCAAGGATTTCTCGCTCATTGAAACAATGAAGCTTGAGGTGGACGGCAACTTCGACCTTTTGGACGAGCATCTGGCGCGGCTTGAGGCCAGCGCCCGCTATTTCGATTTCGCTTTAGACCGCGCCGACGCGCTGGCCATGCTTGATGAGCACGGCGAGGCTTGCATGCCACTGGATGCGCCGCGCCGGGTGCGCCTATTGCTAGGCCAAACTGGCGCTGTCACCGTGACCAGTGCCCCGCTTCTGCCCCAGGCGCAGACAGGACGGGTCTGTCTGGCGAAAGACCGCGTGAAGTCAGACGATACCTTCCTGCACCACAAGACAACGAGACGAGAGCTCTATGACGGCGCTTTCGCGCGCGCCTTCAAGGCCGGGTACGACGATATCCTCTTCTTCAATGAAAAGGATGAACTGACGGAAGGCGCCATCAGCAATGTCTTTATTGTCAAGGACGGCCTGTGGCTGACCCCGCCCCTTGCATGCGGTCTTCTGGCTGGCACGCTCAGGCAAGCGCTTCTGGCAGACCATACACCCGCCATCGCAGAACAGATGATTCGCCGCGAGGACCTTCTGGCGGCAGACGAGGTATATATCGGCAACAGCGTACGGGGCCTGCGGCGGGTCACGGTCTCTGACGACACCCGCTAGAAACGGCTCCTGATTCTCCCTGCTGCGCCGATTTTTATGTACCGTGACACCGAATCACCCTCCCTCAGGGGAGGTTTTGCATGCAATTTGGTGGAAAAAAGCTGATCAGCGCTGAATAAATTTTCACCTGCTTTGGATCAATTCGTCGGCAACTGTTAACCCGATTTTTAGAACTGACTGCTAGCATCTTTGCTTGTCGGCAGTAGCTGGCTGCGAGAGGTAAGTGCTTAGTTAAGGGTTACAGTATGCGTTCAACATCTTGTGCTTCACCCCACGGCGGCGCGAGCGATTTTGACACCGGACACATCTCTGAAGATAGCCGGATGTTGGCCAGTCGCTTGTCCAGCCATATGGGAATTGAACATGCAATTCAGGTATCTACCGAGAATCAGTGGCACGGCGTCGTTGCCGCGCTGATGGAGTTGCAGCAGAAAAACGCTACCCGTTCCTGACACTTTCTAAACCATGGTTTGGCGAGCGCACTCAGGTGCCAATCAAAGTCCGAATGCATCCGATACATTCCCATCTGCTTGCATAGATCATTGCTAAACAATTGACTTTGCATTGCAATAGTTATATTATTACATACTAGTTTCACCTATTCATCCACAGGAATGAAAGCAGTAAAATTATATGCTTGACGGGATTCTGACACGAAAAGTGAAATTTTTGCTTGGAATCACAGAAGATTCTTGGATGATAGGCTCCGAGCCGGACCGCCCGTCTCATCTCCACTTTCAGAGACGACAGTTTCTGGAGGCGGGGAAAATCATAATAAATCGTCCTCCTGCCTCCCCGAGGTCGGAACCTAGACGGCGAGACAATGAGATTAGAAGCGGAGAAAATCCGTGTGGTGGTCGGCACAATTGGGAGAGGTACGGGAAAGCCTTTTGATACGACACTTTGACTGAACGGGCTCTTGGGTCCGGGACTATGCATAGCTGTCGGCTTGCTCCCAATTTTTGAAAGGGTAAAGGTTAGGAGCCTTCGGGCACCTTTTCTTTGCAAGGTTTAATCCGCTGCTGGCGGCCTCGGTTTCCGAGGAGGCTGGTAGCTTTGTTAAAACCCATGTGGGCAGAAAATGGATAAGGCTAAAGTGAAACGTATAGCTGTCTCGACGGCTGCGGTTGCCTCGATCCTTCTGGGTGCTACTGTTGCAAACGCACAAGACGCACGCCTGAAGTCGATTGTTGAAGAGGTAAACCAGGCCAATAAAATCGCACAAGCGTCCCAGGCTACTATTGATAAAACAGCCGACGCTACTTCCAAACTTTACACGGATTTCAAAACGGTTCTGAAGACCAATGCAGGCCTGCGCGCCTACAATGCTCAACAGCGCCGTGTGATCACCAAGCAGGAAGAAGAAATCGAGAAAATCAAACGCTCCATCGGGCAGATTGACGAAATCAAACGTCAGGTGATTCCGCTCATGGAAGACATGGTCAAAGACCTGTCTGAGTTTGTTGAGCTCGATATCCCATTCCAGATCGAAGAGCGCCGCGAGCGTGTCGCAAACCTGACGGACGTCATTGACGATCCAAACGTAAGCGACCCAGAGCGTTTCCGTGTGATTCTTGAAGCTTACAAAGCTGAAGTTCAGTACGGTCGTACGCGTAACGCCTACGAAGGTCAGCTGGCTGACGGTCGTAGTGTTGACTTCGTTCGTATCGGTCGCGTTGGTTTCTACTACCAGACGAAAGACGGTAAAGAGACTGCTACCTGGGATCAGGACTCCCGTTCTTGGGTTCAACTGGACGCAGAATATGCAACGCCAGTTAAGCAGCTCATTCGCATGGCACGCAGCCAGATGCCTGTAGATGTACTGGTACTGCCTGTCAAAGCACCGGTTCAGAAGGGGAGATAACAATGAAAAAGATTCTGACCTCTGCTGCAGTTCTCGTCATGGGTCTGTCCGCCGTAGCGAACGCCCAGACCGCAGACCTCAATAGCCTTCTGGACAAAGTGAAAGAAGGCCGTGCTACTGAAACGCAACAGCACAAAGAGCGTGAGCGTGAGTTCATGGCACGCAAAGAGCAACAAGCTCAGCTTCTGGCCGAAGAGCGCCAGACGCAGCAACGCCTTGAGCGTGAATCCGCGCGTCTTGAAGAAACACGCCGCAACAACGAAGCTGAAATCGCCCGTCAACTGGAAGTCCAGCGCGAGCGTCTCGGTCAGCTTCAGGAACTCTTCGGTGTTCTTCAACAAAACGCTGGTGACGCCAAGTCGATTATCTCCACGTCTCACGTGACAATCGACAACCCTGGCCGTATGGGCCCAATCAACACGCTGGTAGAAAAAGCTTCTGACTCTGCTGAACTGCCAACGATTGAAGAAATCCGCGCATGGCCAGTAGTGATGGTTCAGGAAATGATCGGTTCGTCTGAAATCGTGACTTTCAACCAGACTGTTCGCGGCGTAGATGGCAACACCTACGAAACCGACGTAACCCGTATCGGTGACTTCGGCATCGTAGGCGACGGCAAATTCTACATCTACAAGCCAAGCACTGGCGAAGTTGAAGAGCTGCAGCGTCAGCCTTCCGGTCGTCTGACTGGTACAATTGACACGTTCCAGAACGCATCCGGCGGCTTCTCTGAAATCGCTCTTGACCCATCCCGTGGTCAGATCCTGAGCCTGGAAGTTGAAAAGCCAACACTGCCTGAGTATCTCGCTCAGGGTGGTTTCATCGGTTACCTCACTCTTGCTCTGGGGGCGATCGGTGTTCTGATGGCTGTTGTTCAGTGGCTCTATCTGATGATGGTTTCCGGCAAAGTGAAGAAGCAGATTCGCTCCGAAGTTGCTGACACCAACAACCCACTGGGCCGTGTTCTGTCTGTTTACGACAGCAACAAGAATGTTGATGTCGAAACACTGGAACTGAAGCTTGACGAAGCAATCCTGAAGGAAACGCCTGCCCTTGAGCGCTTCCTGACGCTGATCAAGCTGATTTCCGCAGTAGCACCGCTCTTCGGTCTGCTGGGTACAGTGACTGGTATGATCCAGACCTTCCAGGCGATTACCCTGTTCGGTACTGGTGACCCAAGCATGATGGCCGCAGGTATCTCCGCCGCTCTGATGACGACGGTAGAGGGCCTCGTGGTTGCAATCCCTACTCTGCTCCTGCACAGCTTTGTTGCCGGCACTTCCAAGTCCGTGATTCACGTACTGGAAGAACAGTCCGCTGGTATCATCGCGGTTCACGCAGAGAAGGAGCACGCGAATGCTAGCGCTTAATGAAGCATTCGGCGCGATCCAAGCCTTCATGGAGCGGGGCGGTAACGTCCTGTTCCTGGTGCTTGGCGTCACGTTCATCATGTGGGTGCTGATCATCGAGCGTATTTGGTACTTCGCACTGGAGTACAACAAGCAGAAGAATCGCGTTGTCGATGCATGGGAATCCCGTGCCGAGCGTCGGTCATGGTATGCGCATAAAATTCGCACAGCCATGATTTCCGAGGTCAACAACAACCTGAATCAGGGTGTTGGCATGATCAAGACGCTCGTTGCCCTTTGTCCGCTTATCGGGCTGCTGGGTACGGTTACGGGTATGATTGAGGTGTTTGAAGTTATGGCGACACAGGGTTCATCGAACGCTCGCGCCATGGCGGCAGGTGTGTCGAAGGCAACAATCCCGACTATGGCGGGCATGGTTGCTGCACTGTCCGGCATTTTCCTGAGCACCTATATCGAACGTCGTGCAAAACGCGAATCCGAGCGGCTCGAAGACAGCCTGACAACGGATCACTAAGACCAGAATCGGAGTATTTACCAATGCGTAAATTTGCAAAAGGGGGCGACGAAGCCGAAGTCAACATGACGCCGATGCTCGACATCGTATTCATCATGCTGATCTTCTTCATCGTGACCGCAACCTTTGTCAAAGAGTCTGGTCTGGAGATCAACAAACCGGAGGACAACAATAGTGAAACTCCTCCGCCACCGGAAGATGACAAGCGCGCTATCGCTTTCATTATCGATAACAACGGCCGGATCATGCATGAGTTCCGTTATGTGGATATCTCGTCCGTGTCATCGATCATCAAGAAAGAAAGCGTAGAGCGTCCGGAGGCACCGGTTGTAATTCAGGCTGGCGCAGATTCCCATTTTGGCCTTTCCCTCCGCATCTATGATGCGGCGATGGCCATCGGGATCAGCTCTGACAAAGTCGTGATGACGCCCAAGAAGTAAAGCCGGTAGGGGCTTCGCCCCTGCCTCAAGGGCAGTCCCTTCGGGGGCATAGTGGAGAAAACAATGCGAGACCACGCACAAAAACAGGAAGAAGAAGCGGATATCAACATGACGCCGATGCTCGACATCGTGTTTATCATGCTGATCTTCTTCATCGTTACTGCGGTCTTCGTAAAGGAAGCCGGGGTCCAGGTGACGAAACCCGAGGCCGAAACAGCGATTCCCAGGAAACAGGTTAGTATCCTGATCGCTGTCACGCCAACGGACGAAATCTGGATCAACCGTGAAGAGGTAGAGCTTGATGCTCTGCGGACGGCGGTTGAGAAGCTGCACAGTGAAAACCCGAAAGGGACTGTGGCTATCCAGGCAGACGAAAGTGCGAAGGCCGGTTTGGTAATGAAAGTCTATGACGCCGTGCGCGATGCTGGCGTCCCAACAATTGCCATAGCAGCGGAGCAGAGTTCATGATTGCAAGATTTGTAACAGCTCTTATAGCCGCTTCTGGCGTTACCTTCGGTCTGTTCTATGTCATGCAGGCGCTTGTTGATTTCGGTCAGGAAGTGAATCTTGAAGAACAGACCCGCGTACGCTTTGTCGATGTCGTTGAAGACATCGAGGAGCAACCGCCACAACGCATGGAGCGTAAAGTAGAGAAGCCACCAGAAGTGGAGGCGCCACCGCCGGAGATCGAAGCTCCGCAAGTGGACGTTCAGGGTCCGAACAAGATGAACCTGGCGATCGGCCGTGCCAACAGTGGCGCTGGCGTAGATCTGGGTTCCATCGACCTCGGCCCAAGCCAGGATGGTGACTATCTGCCGCTCGTACGCGTGCAACCACAATATCCACGTCGGGCTCAGGAGCGCGGCATCGAAGGATATGTGATTGTGGAACTGACGGTGAACGAAGACGGTACTGTACCGGCTGACAGCATCATCATCATCGAGGCCGACCCGAAAGGCTACTTTGAGCGTGCCGCAACGAAAGCTGCGCAGAAGTTCAAATACAAGCCGAAAGTCGTCAATGGCCAACCGCAGAAGGTGACCGGCGTTAAATACCGGTTCAGCTTCGATCTGGCAGACTAGGGGAGGAGAAAAGTCATGAGCATGATCAAGACCATCAAATCTCTTCCAATGGCTGTGGCTGCGGCAGCGGTACTCGCTGCCCTGCCAATGCCGGAAGGTACGCCAATCTTTGGTGAGCAAACTGCTTTCGCCCAACGGGCGGAATCAAACAAGAAACAGAGCACCCGCAAGGTTCAGGCGCTGACTGCAGACTTCCACAAGAAGCTGCAGAAGGCTCAGGAAGCCATCGACGCCAAAAACTATGCGGAAGGTATGGAAATCCTGGACGATGCGCTTGCGCGCAAGGCCAACGACTACGAGCGCGCCGTCGCTTGGCAGTTGAAGGCACAGGTTTTCTACGAGCAGGATGACGTTCGCGGCACTATCAGTGCCTACGAAAAAATCTTGCAGTTCGCAGATTCCATTCCGGAAGCTCTTGAAATCGGCATCATCTATAATCTGGGGCAACTCTATTATAGTGAGGAAGATTTCGACAAGGCGCTGGAATATATCCAGCGTTGGCAGAACCGTGTTGACCCGACGCTGATCAGCGTCAGCAACCTGCAGTTCATCGCCAACCTGCACTATGTACGGAACGAGTTCGAAGAGTGTCTGAAGTATATCTATCAGGCCATCGAAATTGGCAATTCCCTTGAAACTGTGGAAGTGAAAGAAAGCTGGTACAGCATTGCTCTTTCCTCTCACTGGGAACTCGGCCAATACGAAAAAGTCCGTGACGTGCTGGAGATCCTGCTGATCAACTGGCCAAAGCCTCGCTATTGGACCCAGCTGGCAGGTATCTATCAGGAACTGGGTGACGAGCAGACCTCCTACTCGCTGACGGAAGCAGCTTACAAGCAAGGCTTCCTCGACGATAACGAGACACAGCTTGTGAATGTTGCCCAAATCCAATTGGCGCGTAGTGCACCAATCAAATGTGCCTGGATTCTCGAAAAGGCTTTCAAGGAAAACCGTGTCGAGAAATCCCCGAAGAACGAGAAGATCCTCGGTCAGTGCTATATGATGGCCTATGAGTATGAGAAGGCGCTCGAGCCTCTCTCCAAGGCTGCAGCTGGCGATGAAGACGGTGATCTCTGGTTCCAGATCGGTCAGGTGCAGATGCAGCTTGGTCACTATAAGGATGCCCTTGATTCCTTCGCGAGCGTTATAAAAGCGTTCGAAAAGGACAAGTCGGAAAAGGCCAAGGAAAAGACACTGTCTGCGACCATGCAGCGGGGTCAGGCCTTTACCGAGCTGAAGCGGTTCAAGGAAGCCCGTGAGGCCTTCAAGACCGCGAAGCGCATGGCAACCGACCGCAGAGACAAGCGCATGGTTACTCAGTGGGAGAGCTATCTCAAAGCTGAGGAAGCGCGCGAAGAAATGCTGAACGGCTAACGGCCTTCACAGAAAAATCGAGAAACGGCGTCCCATACGGGGCGCCGTTTTTCTTTGGCCCCACTATGAACACCTGCGCCCCGGTTGACCGGCATCAAGGACATCGTCTGGCCCTGGAACTATACTGCCAGTTTCCAACACGGAGACCGGTATCATGGACACAAAGAAGAAAATCGTCATCCTGCAGGGCCATCCTGACAGCGCCAAAAACCACCTGTGTCATGCGCTCGCAAGCGCATACGAAGCAGGTGCCGGGGACGCCGGACATGAGGTCACGACCGTCGCGGTCACGGATCTGGATTTCCCCATGCTGCGCTCACCCGACGACTGGAACAGCGGGGCCACACCAGCCGGCCTTCTGGATGTGCAGGCCACCCTTCTGGCGGCAGACCATCTTGTGATCGTTTTCCCGCTATGGCTTGGCAGCCTGCCGGCCCTTCTGAAAGGTTTCTTCGAGCAGATCTTCCGCCCTACCCTTCTGCCTGAGGGAGATGAGCTGACGGCATGGCGCAGCCTGTTGAAAGGCCGCTCGGTACGCCTGGTGGTCACCATGGGCATGCCCGCTTTCGCCTACCGCCTCTTCTATCTCTCCCACGGGGTTAAATTCTTCGCGCGCAATGTGCTGGCCTTTTCCGGTTGTGGGCCGATCCGCACCAGCTATTTCGGCATGGTCGACCGTGCGACGGACACCAAAAAACAGCGCTGGTTCGCCAAAATGCGTCGCCTTGGGGCCTCTGTTCAATAAAGTTATATTATAACTTTTCAGGTGCCCAAAAGTCTGTTAATGTTACATCATAACATTGATGGAGGGCGTTATGTTTGCAGCTACCAACCAATCCAAATTTGTTCCCATTGCCGGCGGCGCTATGGCCGCCACTTTCGGGCTCTTCTATCTGATGCAGGGGCTTGTTGCCTCCAATGATCTCGACTTTCAGGAGACCCCCAGAAAGCAATTCCGCGATTTCACAATCGAAAAGATCACCGAGCTCAAGGCCCGGGAAATCGACCGGGTAACACCGCCGCCAGAAGTCGAGCCTCAACCGGAAATAACAGTGGATCGCTCTGCCTCGCTCGAAGGTATCAATGTCACGGTCGGACGGGCGCCAAAGCCCCAGATCGTTACTCCCGGCAAAACCAAGCTGGCGCTGGGCTTGTCTGACGGCGAACGCTTGCCGCTAGTACGCGTGCAGCCGGTATATCCACGCCGTGCGCTGGAACAAGGCGTTGAAGGCTGGGTGATTCTGGAATTCACGGTTTCCGAGTCAGGCGATGTAGAAGACGCCGTTGTGGTGGATGCAAATCCGAAGGGGTGGTTTGATCGCTCCGCGCTCGCCGCCATCAAGAAATATAAATACAAGCCCACCGTTGTAGACGGGCAAGCCCGCGCCACACCGGGTGTCCAGTTCCGCATGGTCTTTGAAATGGCCGAAAACGGGTAAGGAGGCAGGCTATGCGCACACCTATTCGCACACAGGCGAAGACACAGGCCAAAGCCCAGCCGAATATGACGCCGATGCTGGATATCGTCTTCATCATGCTGATCTTCTTCATCGTGACGGCGAGCTTTGTCCGGGAAAACGGCATTGAGCCCAACTTCCAGAAGCCGCTATCGGGTCCGAAGTCGCCCACCGAGCCGATCGGCTTCTCCGTCGATGCCCAAAGCCGCATTTTTCACGCAGGCCGCATGATTGACCACTGGTCGATTGAGGCAATCGTGAAGGAAGCCCACACCGCGCGGCCAAACGCGCCCGTGTTGGTGGAAACCCACAAAGACGCCGCCATGGGCCGGTTCATCCGCATCCATGACGAAGCCGTCAAGGCAGGTATGCCAGCGGGTAAAGTCGCCATTGTCGTTCGCCCTGAGTAGATGGGGGTCTTCAGTTGTGAGCGATCGACAGGCGCGCGGCGGGGCTTTTGCCCCGCCGCTTTTCTTTATTATCAATGCTGCTAAAGACTAACGCGCCTGGGCGGCGTTTGCGCCGCCCGTCTGCCCAAGGGCTTCATAGACATATTTGTGCAGGTCTTCCTTGAGCGGAAGGGCACCATATGGCTGCAGGTTGGTCATCATCACCACTACCAGGTCTTCCTTGGGGTCAACCCAGAAATTGGTATTGGCCATGCCGCTCCAATAATAAAGGCCTTCGCTGCCGTAGCCGCCATATTTCTGGACGTTTTTCACTACCGCAAAATCCAGCCCGAATCCGAGCCCGCGATCACCGCCCCAGGACGCAGCCGCGGGCGCTGGCAGTTGGTCCGTCGCCATCAGGCGAATGGTCTCACCCTTCAGTATCCGCACGCCGTCAAGCTCGCCGCCGTTCGCCAGCATCTGGGCGAAGCGCCAATAGTCCACTGTGGTGGACACCAGCCCACCACCGCCTGAAAAGCTGGAGGGTTTTTTGGTATAGTCCGGGAAATAGGGATCGACAATGACCGTAAGCCCCTTGTCCTTGTCGGGTTTTACCATATCCACAAGCCGTTCCGCCTGCCTGTCGGTAATATAGAAACCTGTGTCTTTCATGCCCAGCGGCGCGAAAATGCGTTCTTCAAAATACTGGTCCAGCGGCTGACCGGAGAGCACCTCGATAAGGCGGCCCTGCACATCCACAGCGAAGCTGTAAACCCACTTGTCCCCCGGCTGGTAAAGAAGCGGCTGGCGCGCAAGACGCGAAATCCATTCTTTGGCCGACAGGCCAGATTCAAGAACGCCATTCTTCTGGTATAGCTTGTCCACCGGCGTATCGGCGAAAAGACCGTATGTCAGCCCGGCTGTGTGGCGCATCAGGTCCCGGATGGTGATCTCACGCTTCGCCGGAACGGTTTCAACTGTGCCATCTTCACGCTCCGACTTGAAAACCCGCGCGCCTGCAAACTCCGGCAGATAGGCGCCAACCGGATCATCAAGGCTGAAGCGGCCTTCTTCATACAGCATCATCAGGGCCACACCCGTGACTGGCTTGGTCATGGAATAGATCCGAAAGATGTCATTTTTTCCAAGCGCCACGTCGCTTGCAAGCTTCCGGTCGCCATAGGCCTTGAAGTGCACCACCTTGCCGTGGCGCGCCACAAGCGTCGTAAGGCCGGTCAGCTTTCCCTCCCGCACATAAGCGTCAAAATGACGGGTCATGTCATCCAGCACCGTGGCCGAAAGGCCCACATCTTCGGGGGCGGCAGTCGGCATATCCGCCGCTTCGGTTGGCATCACCGACCAGGCAACAAACAACAGGGCAATCAGGCGCAGCTTGTTCATAGGACGTCCTTCCAGCTTCACCAAAACAATAGGCCCCAGTTGAGGGGAAGCAAGTCACATATGGTGGAAATCAGCCAAAAAGGATAAAATTGTCCTTAACGGCCTACTAACCTATTGGCTGATATGATTACAAAAGGTAAGCAAGCCTCGCTTGGGGCCGCTAACCCTTTTGTCGGGAAAGGGACAATCCGATCGCATATGACGGCGGAAAACAGGAAATTTGACGGGTTCTTTCGCCCGCTGTGGCGGCTTATTGGATGCAGAAGTGCATGGATGCTTCTGGGCTGGTTGCATGCGCCTGCCACCGTTCAGGCCGCTGAAGTTTATATTGTCGATACCCTGAAACACGAGCGCAGCATCACGGTTGCAGAAGCGCTTAATGAGCACTGCCTGCCCTGCCGCCCTGTCAAATATATGGATATGAAAGGCAGCGTCCGGGTCGGCCGCCAGATTTCCTATGAGCTGGCACAGCTTAGACAGAATAATGCACTCGATCTGGTGATCACCCTGGGCAAACCGGCCACACGCATGATTTCCCGCGAACTTCAGGATGTGCCGATCTTCTACAGCCTGGGCCGGTCTGAGATGGATGACACCCGATACAGCAAAGGCGTTGTAAGCTTGGTGGTCCCTCCTTCACCCAAGTTGAAGCTGCAAGCGCTCAAGGCCTTGGCCCCCAATATCGAGCGCGTCGGCTTCCTGGCCACCCGGCACAGGCTGGACGATATTCGCGAGCCAACGGTCTTGGCCGCGCAGGAACTGGGGCTGCAGATAAAATTCTATTATGTCCAGCGCCCTTATGATGTGCCGGTGGGCCTGCGCACCGCGATTCAGGAGATGGACGCAATCGTCTTCATCAAGGACCGCGTGGCGATCAACGCCGACACGGTGGAATATATCCTTCAGCTTACGCTTGAAAACCAGGTCCCCACATTGGTGGACAGCGACAGGCTGGTGGACCGCGGCATGCTGGCGGCCCTGACCATTGACCCAAAGCGCCTGGGCGAAAAACTGGGCAAGGCCATTGAACACTATCTGGAAACCGGAACACCGCCTGACCTTTCGGATGATCCAACCCTCTTTCAATTGCTCGTCAACCAGGAAACCCTGCGCCAGACACCGGATGTTACCGGCGGTGCGCCCGCAGGGGTGAAAATGGTGATGCGATGAAAGCCCAAAGACGGACATGGGCGCCGGGTCGCTGGCTGGCCGACAACCTGAGCCTGACACAAAGGGCAACAGGTTTCCTTGTGCTGCTAGTCGTCTCCGTTGGTGGGCTTTTGGCCGCCGCTTTCGTTGTGACATCATCGCAGGTTTTCACAGACGACCTGGCGCGCCGCGGCCAAGCCACGGCAACTGGCATCGCAAAGAACGTCAAGCTTGGGGTTCTGGTGCGCGACCGGCTGCTTCTGGAGCAGACATTAGGCCCATACCTTGAGGACCCGGACATCAATTACATCAGCATTCTGGACCCGGAAGGACAGGTGATCGCCACCCTGCCCGCCGGGGCAGTATCAGAGGCCGTAGACGCCAATGTCGCCTCGGGCGTGAAACGGTCGCGGGGCCCTATCGTGCTGCAGCATTCCGAAAGCAGCGATGAAGATACGGATACGCTGGGCGCGGGCATGCACATTGGTGCCCCCATCTGGCGCGATCTGCTGACAAGCGACAGTGACGACCTGTTCGAAGAAGAATTACTGCAGGACAATGATACGGAGCCACCAGCCACAACATCCTCGCCAAAGCAGGAGCTGATCGGCATCGTGCATCTGGGCGTCACCACCGAACGGGTGCGCGGCAACATCAACGCCCTGATCCAGCAGGCGAGCCTCTATGCGGGTGGGCTTGCGCTCCTTGGGCTCATTGTCGCCGCATGGCTTCTGAAGCGTTGGCTGAAACCCCTGCAGACCGTCACGAGCCTGGCCCGGCGGGCCCGATTTGGTGGCCTGCAGAAAGAACTGGACGACGAAGTCACCCGCGACCTGCTGGCCAACAGCGAACGCCACAGCCATGATGAACTGCGGATACTGCAAAGCGCCTTCGCGGACATGATCCACGAACTGAGGCTGCATTATAAGCTGCAGGAAGAGCAGAAAGAGCGGCTGGAGCAAATGGTGGTGGAACGCACCATGGAACTGACGCAGGCGAAAGAGGAGGCCGAAGCCGCCAGCATCGCCAAGTCACGCTTCCTTGCGTCCATGAGCCACGAACTGCGCACGCCGCTGAATGCCGTGATCGGCTTCTCAGAAATGCTGCAGAAGGACATGGCCGTCACGCCGGAGCAAACTGACGAATATCTGGGGTATATCTGCGAAAGCGGCAAGCACCTGCTGGATATTATCAACGATATTCTTGACCTGTCGAAGTTGGAAGCCGGCCGGTTCGAGCTTCAATTCAATGACGCCTATCTGGACCAGATTGTTCAAGAAGCCGTGGCATTCAGCCAGCCACTGATGGACCGCAAGAAACAGCAGTTGCACCTGAAAGTGCCCGCGCTGGAGATCACTACGGACCCGCGCATCCTCAAGCAGGTAATCATCAACCTGGTGTCGAACGCAGTGAAGTTCACGCCCGCCGAGGGCCATATATCCATCGAGGCCACAGAACTGGGAGACCAGTTCGAACTGAAAGTAACGGACACCGGCATCGGCATGACCAAACAGGAAATCGAGCTGGCCATGCAGCCTTTTGCCCAGGTCAGCAAACAGATGTATGTTCAGGCCGAGGGCGAAGGCACGGGCCTTGGCCTGCCGCTGGTGGAACATTTCATGCTGTTGATGAAGGGGGGCATGCAGATCGAGTCTGAAAAAGGCAAGGGAACGACCGTCATCCTGACCGTGCCCATCCACCCCGAGGCACCGCAAGCGCACCATGGGGAAGACGATTTCGATTATATCTGAGCAGGCCGCGCAGGCCCGCCAGGTGCCCTAATCCAGATATTGCCAGCTATCCGCGCCGTCCAGATGCCGCACGCGGATGCCGGCCACATCCGCGGGGTCCGCCAGACGCATATTCACGCCCATGCGGCTGCTTTCCGACTTATCAAGGGCTTCCCAGTGGGTCACACAGCCACATGTCCTGCAGCGGTGTGTCGCCAGCGTCCTGTCGCCCTGGATATAGCTCTCCGTTGCGCCTGAAGCCATATGAAGCGTCACATTCGCTTCATCGGCATAGGCCCAGCGCGCGCCCAGACGTCGACAGAGGGAACAATTACATTCCGTCAGCCATTCCGGCGAACCTGGAAATTCGAACCTTACAGCACCACAGTGGCAACTTCCCTTGATCATACCAGCCTCCCAATTTTGCAGGGCAACAATACGGTAGTTTGCAACATGAATGAAAGATCAACCTTGAAGCCGCACTGTATCCAAAGCTGTTGCCTCTGATACACCGATGACTTAGCCTGTCCTTCAATCTTTTTTTTCGGGGGAAACCATGAAACTTATTCGTCTGGCCACAGCCTTCAGCCTTGCCATCGCCCTTTCCATCGCCACCCATGCTGGTGACAATCAGGTCAGCTTCGGTGAAACAAGCGTGACGGTTCGTGCGGACGATGACTTCTGCGCCATCGACAAAGCACAGCCTTTCGACAAGGCCTGGCTAGATATTCAGGTAAGGGCCAACGCCGGCAGCAACGAAGTGGCGGGGGCTTACCTGCTTTGCGATGAGCTTGCTCAGCTGCGTGAGGGGGTTTCTCTGAATCTAAGCCGCTGGGTCATCCTGTTGTCACCGCTACAGGGCGGCACCAAAGCCCAGCCGATCAAGGGTATAACGCGAAAACAGCTGGTCGAGGCCCTGGCCGTGGAATTCGACAAGGGCGTGAAGGTGGATGTTGCCGAGATCAGCAAAAATGTAAACCAGGCCGGCGAGAGCGTTCTGGGCACGGACAACATGGCGCCTATTGAAATTTCCGGCACCGGCGTACCGTCACTGTTGGCGAAAACCGATGCTGGTGTCTATGCAGGCCTTCAGCTACAGGTCGCGACAGAAAATGGCCGGATGCCGGTTGGTGCCGTGATCGGGATAACCCTGGTCAACGATCATATGCTGTCGGTCAATGTCTACCGTATCTTTGATGACCCCAAAACCATCAACACCCTCCTTGGCGAAGCCAGTGTGATGATCGAGGATATCGTCAAACTGAACGATTGATCCGCCTATGCAGAGGTCAACCAACCGGCGCGGGGCGTCTGCCCCGCAACAGCCCTTTACACCAGGCATCAAACACCCCACATTTACAGAAATCGGCACCAAAGCCGTAAACGACAGCAGCGATGGGGAACATTCATGCATCAGGATGCCAAATTCTGGAACCGCGTAGCCGCGCGCTATGCCAAAGCCAAAATCGGCGACATGCCGTCTTATGAGCGCAAGCTTGAGGTCACGCGCAGTTACTTCACGCCTGACATGGAGGTGTTTGAGATCGGCTGCGGCACCGGCAGCACGGCGCTTCTGCATGCGCCCCATGTAAAGCACATTCGCGCCACTGACATCTCCGAAGAGATGATCGCTATTGCGCGCACCAAGGCGGAAGCGGAAGGCGTGACGAATGTGTCATTCGAGGTTGCCGCCATTGATGATCTGGATGTGCCGAACGAAAGCCAGGACATGGTGATGGCGCATTCCATCCTGCACCTGCTGGAAAACCGGCAGGCCGTCATCCAGCGCTGCTATGATATGCTGAAGCCCGGTGGGCTGATGGTTACCAGCACCGCCTGTCTCAAGGATGGGCTTGGCTGGGTGCGGTTCCTGCTGCCGCTGATGCGCCTTGTGCGTTTTGCCCCAAGTGTTGTGAAGTTCTTCTCGGCGGCGGAGCTTGAAAAAGAGTTCACGGACGCTGGCTTCAGCGTGGCCTACAAGTGGCAACCGGGGCCGAAGAAGGCGCTTTTCATGGTACTCAGGAAGCCGGAGTAATCGGCCCTGCCCTGAACGGACGTATAATAGACAATCCTTCCAGCTTAGCGGTAAACTGGTAGCCAGACATAAGCTGGGGAGGAAACAGCATGACCCATATTCAATTCAAATCCTTGGTGCTGGCAGCAGCCATGGCCATGGGCGCACCAGCACTCAGTGCGGCAGACTTGCTGACAGGCTATGAGGCCACGGCGCTCGAACAAGAAGTGGCGGCGGTGGAGGCGGCTTTCGCCAAAACCATGGCCGACCGCGACTTCGAAGCCTTCGCCAGCTTCCTGGATGAAGAGACGGTCTTCTGGGGCCCGAATGTGCCGGACCGCGGCAAGGAAGCCGTGATGGCACGCTGGAAAGCCTATTATGAGGGCGAGGCCGCGCCTTTCTCATGGAAGCCTGAGACCGTGCTGGTGCTTGAAAGCGGTACGCTCGCCCGCTCCACTGGCCCGGTAATGGCGCCCGACGGCACGGTTGTGGCCTACTTCCACAGCACCTGGCGCAAAAACGCCGACGGCGAGTGGAAGATCATATTCGACAAGGGCCAGCGCTTCTGCCCGCCCCCAGCGCCCGAAGCCGCGGCGGAATAGCGCCGCGGAAAAAGGGGTACTTCAGGGCTGCTGCGCGGCAGCGTGGCCGTTCATCCGGCGTGTCACCATGGGCGCGATGGCATCCACGAGCGACCCACGCCCACGCGCCAACTCAAACCCAGCGGCGACCAGCTCGAACACATGGCCATGCATGGTAAAAATGAAATGCCTCGCCTCCCGCGGGTACCGCTGCTGCTTGATCGTGCTTTTCTCTTGACGATCGAACAGGCGCTCGACCAGCGCCGAATGCTCCACCACATATTGGCTGAAAGGCTTCAACCCGAACTCCGCCAGCCGGTGTTCGCGAATGGTATCGTCTTCGTAGGTCTCGCAGGAAAAATACAGTACATCATGAAAGCGGAGCACGGCATAAGCCATGTGGGACATGGCCCCCGCCGGGTCCAGCGCCAGGGCATCTTCCCATCCCGGGGCCTGCTCGTCGGTATAGTATGAGAGGAACAGGTCATCCCCCACCTGAGCATAAACGGGCAACTGGAACGTGCGGCTGGAAGCCGGGATATTAGGGATCGTCTTTAGCGTTTCAAAATCCGCGAAGAAACCAAGCATAAAAGCCCCCACCCTCAAGTTATGACCGCCAATCCCCCGTGATTGTAGCCATTTCTGCACAAATTGCGATAGCTATCGTGGCAAATAGTTCAGTATTATATGGGGTTATTTGAGGCGGCTGACGCGCTAGAGGCTTGAATAGGCCCAAGCCGTGCAAGAAGGCCCGCGATAGCTCACGATATATTGCAACTGGAAGATATGGTGCCCCCGGTCGGAATGACGTTGCGCAGGCTTTGCCATGCTCACGTCTACTCCGCTCATTCCATTCGCTTCGTGAACGAACACGGTTATTCCTCAAGGAAGGTACAAAACAAAAAGGCGACCAGATGGTCGCCGTTTGTTTTGGTGCCCCCGGTCGGAATCGAACCGACACTCCCGAAGGAACGGGATTTTGAATCCCGCGCGTCTACCAGTTCCGCCACAGGGGCACTGCGCATAGAATCTGCGGTAGAAAGCCCGCGCATAATATACGCGTTTCTTTTCCCGTCAAGCGCACAATGGCCGCCCTTTGGGCCCCTTATAAATTATTCAGCCGCACACGCGCATTCAGTTGCCTTGAGCTTGCCCCATTGCTAAGGAAGTTTGAGGTTTGCTGCTGGACCAGCATTCAGAGGGGACATAACCACCGTGATCAGGAAACTGTACGACTGGACGATCGAAAAGGCCCAGAGCCCGGCGTCCGAAAAATGGCTGGGCGCGATCAGCTTCGCGGAATCCAGCTTTTTCCCGATCCCCATCGATATCATGCTGATCCCCATGATCTTGGCCGACCGGCTGAAGGCCTGGCGGCTGGCCACCATTACGCTGATCACCAGCGTGCTGGGGGGCGTTGCGGGCTATCTGATCGGCATGTTCCTGTTTGAAACCATCGGCCGACCGATCATCGAGTTTTACGGCTACGGGCCGCAGTTTGAAGCCTTCCGCGGTTATTACACCGATTATGGCATCCTGATTGTGCTGGTGGCGGGCTTCACGCCCATTCCTTTCAAGGTGGTCACCATAGCAAGCGGCGTTGTGGGCCTGAACCCGCTTGTGTTCATTGGCGCGTCCATTCCGGCGCGAGGCGCGCGCTTTTACCTTGTGGCCGCGCTTCTGTGGAAGTTCGGGGACCCAATCCGCGACTTTATTGAAAAGCGCCTCGGGCTTGTCACCACGGCCTTCATGGTGGTAGGCATTCTGGGCTTTGTTGCGCTGAAATATTTGTAGGACCATCCGCATGAGCGAGACACTCACATCCTTCCCTGACCGCGAACCGGTATTGTTTGCAGGCATTATGGCCACGCTTGTGCTTGGGTCCGCCTTCGGCTTCCAGCTTGCGGGCTATCCGCCGTGCGAGCTCTGCTGGTGGCAGCGCTATCCCTATATGGCCATCATGGCCGTCAGCCTGTTGGCTACCGGCATGAAAAGCCTGCCACGCAAATGGGTGCTGGTTCTGCTGGCGCTTCTGTTCGCGACAGACGCAGGCATCGCCGCCTTCCACTTCGGGGTCGAGCAGCGCTGGTGGGAAGGCCTTGCGACCTGCTCAAGCTATGTGAATGTCACCGACAGCATTGATGACGCGCTGAAGGCCATCATGGACGCGCCACTTATTCGCTGCGACGATATAGCATGGTCCCTTTTCGGCATATCCATGGCAGGCTATAATTTCCTGATCGCAACCGGCATGACGCTGTTTTGCGTGAACAAGGCAAGGTCGGCCTGAAGGACTGGATATGAGCAAAACCGCAAAAGAGACACTTCCGAAGCCAACGCTTGAAAAACAAGCGCCTGCGCGCCCGCTGCCGGGTGATCGCAGCCTGAAGGAAGAGACCGAGCGCATGATCCGCGTGGACCATGCGGGCGAATATGGCGCGGTGCGGATTTATGCGGGCCAACGCGCCGTGATGGGTGACAAACACCCGAAAGCGGGCTTACTCAAACACATGTATGAGCAGGAAGAGGTTCACCTGGACCGCTTCAACAAGATGATCACCGAACGCGGCGTGCGCCCCACGCTGATGACTCCCTTCTGGCATGTGGCAGGCTTCGCGCTTGGCGCCACCACCGCGCTGATGGGCGAAAAGGCCGCCATGGCCTGCACCCAGGCGGTCGAAGAAGTGATCGACGACCATTACCAGCACCAGCGCGATGCGCTTAAGGGCAAGGACGCCGAGCTTGAAGAGGTGATTGAGAAGTTCCAGGCCGAAGAGGTCGAACACAAAAAGATCGCCGAAGAACATGGCGCTGAAGAAGCCGTGGGTTACCCGGTTCTTTCCGCCGCCATCAAGGCCGGCTGCCGCGCAGCCATCTGGATCTCCAAGCGGGTCTGACATCACACGCAAGGCCGTCACCCTGAACTTGTTTCAGGGTCTATTTGTCGCCCAAATCACTCAAGGTCGCTGCCGCAGACATAGCTTGGATGCTGTTTGCAATGCTGGCGGTGCGCCAAACGAGTTCAGCATGACGAACAAACCCGCTTCGCCTAGCGCTCCAGTTCCGCGTCCCAGTAAAGAAAATCCCGCCAACTTTCATGCAGATAGTTTGGCGGGAACTGGCGACCGTGTTCGTGAAGCTCGTGTGCCGAGGGCCTCGTGGGTTTGCGCCTTGGGAACATGTGCGCTTCTTCCGGTGTTCTACCCCCCTTCCTGAGGTTGCACGGCGCGCACGCTGCCGTAATGTTGGTCCAGCTGGTTCTGCCACCCTGGCTTCTGGGGATGACATGATCGAACGTCAGGTCTTCCGTTGAGCCACAATATTGGCAGGTGAATTCATCGCGCAGGAACAGGTTGAACCGCGTAAAAGCAGGATATTTCGGCTGTCTGATATATTTCTTCAGCGCGATCACGCTTGGTAGCGGCATGGTCATTGAGGGTGAGTGCACCTCACGCTCGTAATTCGACAGGATCGACACCCGATCCAAAAAAACGGCCTTAAGGGCCGTTTGCCAGTTCCACAAACTTAACGGAAAATAGCTGAGCGGCCGATAATCGGCGTTCAGCACAAGGGCCGGACAACTGTCCGGCGAAGGCAAGTGGGGCGTAAAGTTAACACCCATAGTCTATATCCCCCCGACAAGCCGGAAAGGGTACCGACGCCCACCATCGGCACCGCCCCGCAACATAAGGGCTTCAACTCCGACAGGTCATATATACAAGATACAGTGTTACACGCGGATGACAAAGCATTATGTTGTGCCCGCACAGCATATCAACCCCGGGTCGAACATTTGCCCTAGAAACGCGCGGCGCGCTGGCTCAGCTTCATCCATTCGTGCGCCACCGGCCCCGTTCGGGCGGTGAGCATGGCGTCAAAGGCGTCCGATACCCGGTCCAGATAGGGTTCGGTATAGGGGAAGGCACCGGCGTGGTCATAGTTGTGGCGCATGGCCGCGTTGCATTCAAAAATGAACAGGCGTCCGTCATCCAGCTTGCAGAAGTCGATGCCGAAAAAGTCCAGGCCGATGAGCTTGCGCACCTCTTCAAGCCGCGCCATGTTATCCGGCCCCAGCCAGCCTTCAAAATCCTTCAGATAGGCTTGTTCACTGGCCTGAAGTTCTTCGCTGTCCACCATCACGCTGTAGCGGTCGCCCGAATGGACATTCCAGTCGTTGTGCACGAGGCTCGCCACCGGGTGGAACTGCCCGTCGATACAGAAGGTCCGGCTTTTGCGGAAAAACCCTCTCTCGTCCGACAGGTCATGATACTGGATGAAGTAATAATCCCGGCCTGCACGCGCGGCATTGAAATAGTCCTGCACCGCCTCAGTGTCCGCCGCCAGAGCCACTTCAACCCCGGTATGGGTCTCAACCGGCCTCAGCACCAGCGGATAGCTAAAGCCCTTCTCAGTGATCGCACACACCATGCTGCCGGTGTCGCCGCCGTCCCAATGCACACGCTCTGTTTTCGGGAACACCACACCGTCGATAGCCCCCAACCGGCGACAGTTCTGTTCCCGGGTGGTCTGCAGCACCTTGTCAGGGTGGTTGATAACCGGCACGCCCGGCCATGCCGCCAGGAACTTTGACAGGGCCTTCAGGCTGTCGGTCATTCTGTCGGCGCAGGCAATGGTGTTCAGCACCAGGTCAGGGGCTGGCCTGTCGCCCGGCCACTCAGCCGGCGTATCATAGATATTATGCAGCCACACATTATAGCGCCGGTCACGGAGGAAATTGGTAACCGAGAAATGCCCGCCTTCAAGCGAGGGTTCAAATCCGCGCGCCTTGGTGCGCAGCTGATATTTCACATTCTTCATGCCCCGCACCCGAAGAATGTTGGGGCCTGCCGGATCAGCGCGGCGCGGGAATTCATAGGGGTGATGCTCCGCCAGTTGGCGTAGGGCTTCCTGCGCACCCTCGCGGTCCCCCTCTTCCCAGCGCAAGCAGGACTTGAGGACAAGATTGTCATACGCCGTGGGCGCCAGCGCCAGCGCCTTTTGGTTCCACACAGCGGCTTCTGAAAAAGCACCGCGCGAGGCCAGTATTGTGGAAAGCCGCCGCACCAGAAGCGGATCATCCGGGCTTTCAGCGACCTGATCCCTAAGGTCATGAACAGGGTCCCGCCGCACAGGCGCAGTGTCTGGCTTGGCACGCAACCCGGAAAGCCAGCTCTTGAGGCCGCCTGCTGCTGCGTGCTTCAAGTCAACGGTGTGACGCACCCGGAAAAGCGTTCGATTGCTGTCTGCTGTAAACCCGGTGCGGGCATGCAGCACCTTTTGGTTGGCGAAAAACACAGCCTCGCCTTCCTCCAGCTTGAAGGTGAAGGCCTGTGCCTTATGCGCCAGCACGTCATCCAGCCGGTCCAGAAGCGCGCGGTCATCCTCGCTCAGGCTCGCGCCGTCCAGAACCGCCTGGTCAACCTGCGTGCGGTAATAGCGGATCGTGGTCTCAGCTCCCTCCCCTTCAAGCACAGGGAAATATCCCCTTGAGAATGGGAACACCGGCTGGCGAAGGCGCTTGATGTCTGCGGGAGCAAGGCAGGTAAGCACGTCAGTCACCGCCACCATGGCATTTTCACCGCCGCCCGTGTCCGCCACCACGCACTGGAAGGCCACCAGGTCATGGGGTTCAGGCAGATAACTGCTGTCTGTGTGGGGGCTGATGGGCAGGTGGGTCCGGCTGTAGGCCGTTGCTTTTCTGGTGCGCCGGACAGCCTCAGGGTTCACAGCGACGCGGGTGAAGGAAAGCGGCGGCTGCGTCTGTTTTGCGCTGCAACCAAGCGTACCAAGCATGCTGGCGAGCGCCTTGATCTCCTCCTCGTTGGCCACTGTATCAAAACCCGATACGACCGTGAAATAAGGATAGCGGGTAATGGTGCGCGCGATGCGGCGCGCCAACGCTTTCAACGCGCGCGGCCTATATATGGGTATTTCTTTTGCTTCAATGCGCGGTAGTGTCATCCCTGCCCCCTTGGCGCGATCTTACCCGCGGGTTTTGACGTGGGCAAGCGGCCAAAAGCCAAAGCATGGCCTGCAGTAAACCATCCAGGGTTTCTCACCCATGTTGAAATTCACTCGGGTAAATTAACGGCCTTGAAAGTATTCAACTGATAATTTCATCCAAAGCAACTGGAACAGGCGTAGGAAATAAGGCACTGTTGCTTAGGCGTTCTGAGCACCGGTTCCCCTATTTGGATACGATGGTGACAAAAAACATATCAGGCAAACGCTTTACTCTGTGGCTACTGCTCGGCCTCGCGGTGATCGCCGCGTTCGGCTTTTACGCCGGGCAGATGGCCTACACACGCTTGAATGAACAGTTCATTGCCCGCGAGACGCTCTCTGTCCGCCTTGCCAGCCAGTCGCTCCATTCAAGCCTGAGGCTTCCTGCCAGCCACCTCTATAGCGTGGCAGTCCTTGAACCAAGAATGCGGCAGGCAGTCAGCCAGGCTGACCCGGCTCTTGATGAAGTGGCCAATGCCTTCACCACACTTTTGATGCGCAACCCCAATTATGCCCAGGTCCGCTGGATTGGCGAAGACGGGGTTGAGGTTGTCAGGATTGATCAACCCGCCCCCGCCGATGTCCGTAGGCTGGAAACAGATGACCTGCAGGACAAAAGCAGTCGCCCCTATGTGCGACAGGGCCTCCAGCTTGGGCCCTCTGAGCTTTATGTTTCCCCGCTTGACCTGAACGTGGAGAACGGCGTAGTCCAGCAACCCTTCAATCCGGTTGTCCGAATGGCGCTTCGGCTGTTTGACAACAGCGGCATACCGCACGGCATCGTGGTGCTGAACATCTCGGCCAAGCCCATGCTCGACAAGATCATCAGCTTTTCAGACAATGAAAACATCATGCTGCTGAATGCCGATGGATTCTGGCTGAAATCGCCAAACCCGGCCGATGAATGGGGCTTCATGCTGGGGAAAACGGAAACACTGGGCACGCGCAACCCCTTAGCCTGGCAAAAGATAAACACCACACCCCAAGGACACGCGGAAACTGCCGCAGGCCACTGGACGTGGGATACCATCGGCGTAACCGAGAGCCACCTGACTGTTACGAACAATATTGCGCTTAAGCTTGTGGCGCAAATCCCGGCTGAAGCCATCTGGGCAGCGCGCATCAAGGCCCTGACACCTGTCATGATCACCACCCTGGTCACAGCACTTTTGTTCGGCGCTGCGCTATACCGCCTGTCACGGGAGATGGCTGAGCGCCGCCACGCAGAGCAGCAGGCCGTTCTGGCCAACAAGGCGAAAGGCGCGTTCCTGGCAACCATGAGCCACGAAATCCGAACGCCCATGACAGGAATTCTGGGTTTTTCTGACATGCTGCAGGAAGACAAGCTGCCTGATGAAAGCCGGGCAAAGGTCGACAAGATCAAATCAGCCGCCCAGGCGCTGCTGCGTATTCTCAATGATATTCTCGACATTTCTAAGCTGGACGCAGGCAAGTTCGAGATTGAGCAGATCCCCTTCAACCCGGCGATTATGGCAAATGAAGTCGTGCAGATGTTTTATCAAACCTGCCCGATGGAGAAAAAAGACACACTGCAAATCACCGCGAAAATTGCCAGGGATTTTCCTGAGGCCGTTAAGGCAGACCCGACGCGCCTGAGGCAGGTGCTGGTGAACCTGATGGGCAACGCTGTAAAATTTTCCGATCGTGGCTCGGTCACGCTGGTATGCGGTCACAATGCCGCAAAAAAACGGCTTGAGTTTGAAGTGATCGACACCGGGATCGGCATGGATGGGGAACTTCTGGGGCGCCTGTTCCAGGAATTTGAGCAAGCCGACGCTTCCACCAGCCGTAAATATCATGGCACCGGCCTTGGGCTGGCCATATGCAAGAAACTGGTGGAACGTATGGGCGGCGAAATTACAGTCAAAAGCACGCCGGGATTGGGCAGCGCCTTCTGGTTTTCTGTGCCCTATGAGCCTGCCAGCGCCGATGACCTGCCAAAAGAGGCCGAACCAGCCCTATCCCCGGCAGCGGAAAAACAGGCGTTGTCCATCCTTGTTGCGGAAGACAATCAGATCAATCAGATGATTGTCCAGAACACCCTCAAAAAGATGGGGCACAAGGTGACAATTGCCGAAAGCGGCAAGGAAGCATTGCGGCTGGTTTCAGAGGAAAATGACTTTGACCTGATCCTGATGGATGTCAGGATGCCCGAAATGTCAGGCCCCGAAGCAACCAGGAAAATTCGCGCCCTGCCACATGCCGCAGCGTCCATCCCCATCATCGCGCTCACCGCCGACGTGATGGAGGACAACAAAGCAGCCTATTTTGAGGCCAGCATGAACGACTGCGTTGGCAAGCCCATCAACCAGAAAGAACTGGCAGCAGCCATCAACAAGGCCGCCTGTTTGGTTTCAT
Organism: Kordiimonas lipolytica; assembly: GCF_001550065.1. The sequence goes on along the minus strand of NZ_LRUB01000017.1, from coordinate 170,022 downwards.
CATAGACATCCACGGACGGTCATTTTGCCGTTTCCTTGTCCAGCACTTCTTTCTAAAGTGCGGCCATGAGCACTGATCCGCAACAACTCGTGACACGCTTTGCCCCCAGCCCCACCGGACGGCTGCACAAGGGGCATGCCTACTCTGCGCTTCTGGCCTACCACCGCGCGCGCGAAGAGGGTGGGCGCTTCCTCTTGCGCATTGAAGATATTGATACAGTTCGGTGCCGAAACGAATTTGTCGACGGTATCTTTGAAGACCTCAAATGGCTTGGCCTGACATGGGAAGAACCTGTCAGGCGCCAGAGCGAGCATTTCTCGGATTACCAGACGGCGCTGGACCGGCTGAAGGCCATGGGAGTTGTCTACCCCTGCTTCTGCACGCGGAAAGATATCCAGCGTGAAATCGAGGCCGCCGAGAGCGCGCCACACGGCCCGGACGGGCCTATCTACCCCGGCATCTGCCGGGGGCGGGCAGACGCAGTTCCACTTCTGGCTGAGGGCAAACCGCACGCCTGGCGGCTGGACCTGAAGGCCGCGCTTGAGCATATCGGCGAGCCGCTCTCGTGGCACGATGAGATCAAGGGCGAGGTAACGGCGAAACCCGAAGAGCTCGGCGACGTGGTGCTGGCGCGCAAGGACACGCCGACAAGCTATCATCTGTCTGTTGTGGTGGACGACACGCTGCAACACATCACCCATATCATCCGCGGCGAGGACCTTTTCCACGCCACGCACATCCATGTGGTGTTGCAGAAGTTGCTCGGCTATCCGACACCCATATATCACCACCACGGGCTGCTATTGGACGAGCACGGCGAACGCTTCGCCAAGCGGAACAAATCCGTCACGCTCGAAAGCTTGCGCGCGAGAGATATCGACCCGGAAGCACTGATACATTCTATTTTTCCGCGATAGGCTCCAAATCAGTCATGGCAAATTTCGCCGAGAACTTCTTAGCCTCTTCGAGAACTGCATTCGCGTTAGCCTTTAAGACGCGCCCATCCTTTGTTCTTACTTGAGCCACGTACGCAATTGAAGCGTAGTATTCAATAATGTCGTTATCAGAATACACACGCCACTCGCCGTCTAAGCTCTTGGTCTCTCCGGCTTTCAAGTCAATAACATCCGTTGCAGTCAGAGTTCGAATATGATCACCCCAAACATCAAAGGTCAAAAAACGAACCTCTACTGCAGTCAACTCCTCATCAGCAGAAACCGTGTATGCTGCGACAAACTTGAAACTTCCATTCGAATACTTTTTTCCAGCATCATAAATAGCCTGAACTCCCGGGGTTCCTTTAATTTTAAGGGGCAGGTCTGCATCATTTATCGCGATCCACTCTCGATTAAGTGAAGACCCCTTATTGACCGCGATACCATATCCCAATTCAACTTTAACACTCCCGCCGTTTACTTTTGTCACAGTAGTCTGCCCAATTGCAGCCGTAGACCAGAGCAAACTCCCCACTACCAACACTATCCATTTCAATCTCAAACCAGCCTCCCGTTGCTATTTATGATAACAATGTAACAACAATAACGCGATTTTCGAAATAGATATTGTTGCGTCCTTTTTGCCGCACCTACCGGTCTGATGTTGCCCTGCATCCGTACTGCTTTATAGTGTGCGAAACGCAAAAGAGAGACAGCGCATATGTTTATTTTCCTCGTTCTCGGCATGCTGTTCATGCTGATCACCCTTTTCATCCTGTTCGCCGGCTTTGGCTCCATGGCGAAGGGCGGTGATTTCAACAAAAAATACGGCAATAAGCTGATGCAGGCCCGCGTAGGCGCACAGGCACTGGCCATTGTGTTCTTCGCCCTGTTTGCCTTTACGATTTAGGGCCCCAGGCATGGTGAAGCTGACCAAAATCTACACACGCGGCGGCGACAAGGGTGAGACATCGCTCACCGGCGGTGAACGCGTGGCAAAGGACAACGCCCGCATTGAGGCCTACGGCACAGTGGACGAAGCCAATTCGGTGATTGGGCTCGCGCGGCTCACGACCGAAGGGGCGGCGGACGAGATGCTGGCGCGCATCCAGAATGAACTGTTTGACCTGGGCGCGGACCTTTCAACCCCAGGCGAGGATTTCACGCCGGGTGAGATGACGCTCCGCATCACGGACGCGCAGGTGACGCGGCTGGAAGAAGAGATCGACAGCATGAACGCGAACATGCAGCCGCTCACCAACTTTATCCTGCCCGGCGGGTCTGCGGCCAGCGCCCATCTGCATCTGGCACGGACCGTGATCAGGCGCGCTGAGCGGCATGCCATCACTGCATCGCGCGAGGTTTCGATCAACCCGGCGGCGATAAAATATTTGAATCGGCTGTCCGACCACCTATTTGTCCTTTCAAGGCACCTCAACAAGGATGGTGCTTCGGACGTTTTGTGGGTGCCTGGCGCAACACGATAGCCCGGATTGACGCTACGGCGCAGCGCAAAATGCTGCACCGCATTGACTCGGGTTTTTATCTGGTTTAACGCTGTGTACCCCTAATATTTTCAAGGGTTGGGGCCTGATTGCCCCGGCCTAGTCAACCAAGGTTCTCAGGGGCTTTGTTGCCCTGCACAAAAATTGGGAGAAAGAACCCCATGAAGATCATGGTCCCCGTAAAACGGGTCGTCGATTATAACGTGAAGGTTCGCGTTAAATCCGACAATACGGGCGTTGAGCTCGCAAACGTTAAAATGTCCATGAACCCTTTTGACGAGATCGCTGTCGAAGAAGCGATCCGGCTGAAGGAAGCGGGCAAGGCAGAAGAGATTGTTGTTGTTTCCATCGGCCCTAAGGCTGCACAGGAAACGCTGCGCACCGGTCTCGCTATGGGCGCCGACCGCGGCATCCTGGTGGAGCATGACGGCGAAAGCGAGCCTCTCGCGGTTGCCAAGATCCTGAAGGGCATCGTGGAAGAAGAAAATCCATCGATCGTTCTTCTGGGCAAGCAAGCCATTGATGACGACTGCAACCAGACAGGCCAGATGCTGGCACAGCTTCTTGGCTGGCCGCAAGGCACGTTCGCTTCTGAAGTTGCTGCAGACGGCGACAGCGTGAATGTAACGCGCGAGATCGACGGCGGTCTGGAAACCGTGAAGCTGAACCTTCCGGCTGTCATCACCACTGACCTGCGCCTCAACGAGCCACGCTACGCAACGCTGCCAAACATCATGAAAGCGAAGCGCAAGCCGATCGACGAGAAAACCCCAGCCGACTTCGGTGTCGACATGGCACCGCGCCTGTCCACGCTGAAGGTTGAAGAGCCACCGAAGCGCGAAGCCGGCATCAAGGTTGAAAGCGTTGAGGAACTGGTGGGCAAGCTTAAAGAAAAGGGAGTAATCTAATGACCGCTCTCGTTGTTGTAGAACATGATAACGCGTCCGTAAAAGACGCAACGCTTGCGACCGTCACGGCTGCCAAAGCGTTTGGTGAAGTACACGCCCTTGTGGCTGGTTCCGGTTGCGCTGCCGCCGCAGAAGCCGCCGCCAAGATCGACGGCGTATCGAAGGTTCTGGTTGCTGACGACGCGACTTACGAACACCCACTGGCGGAAGAGCTCGCAGCAGTTGTGCTGTCTGTTGCGGATGGCTACGACGCGATCCTCGCGCCTGCCACCACCACAGGTAAGAACTTCCTGCCACGTGTGGCTGCAAGCCTGGATGTTGCGCAAATTTCTGACATCGTTGAGGTTGTCAGCACTGACACTTTCAAGCGTCCGATCTATGCCGGTAACGCCATCGCGACCGTGCAGTCTTCCGACGCCAAGAAGGTGATCACCGTGCGCGGCACCGCGTTCGACAAAGCAGCCGCTGAAGGCGGTTCTGCGGCTGTTGAAAGCATCGCCGCAGCTGGCAAGGTTGGCGTATCCTCTTTCGTGGGCGCTGAGCTTTCGAAGTCTGACCGTCCTGAGCTGACGTCCGCGAAGATCATCATCTCCGGTGGTCGCGGCATGGGCTCGGGCGAGAACTTCAAGATCATCGACGCTGTTGCAGACAAGCTGGGTGCCGCCGTTGGCGCGTCCCGCGCGGCTGTGGATGCGGGCTTTGTGCCAAACGACTATCAGGTCGGCCAGACCGGCAAGATCGTGGCGCCAGAGCTTTACATCGCTGTTGGCATCTCCGGCGCGATCCAGCACCTGGCCGGCATGAAGGACAGCAAGATCATCGTTGCCATCAACAAGGACGAAGAAGCCCCAATCTTCCAGGTGGCGGACTATGGCCTTGTAGCAGACCTGTTTGACGCCGTACCTGAGCTTGAAAAAGCCCTCGGCTAAACATTTCTAAAAGGGCGTGCAGCCTGTGCGACGAAAATTCGCACGTATTGCGCGCCCTTTTTTGCCCCTGTTCAAAAAAATATGTTAGAAAAAGTCACGACTTAAAACGTGGCAAAGAAAGAATATCATGGTTGAGAAGGTAGGGATTATCGGCGCTGGCCAGATGGGCAATGGGATCGCCCACGTCTGCGCGCTTGCAGGCATGGATGTGATCCTTTCGGATGTCTCGATAGACCGTGCGGAAGCCGGGCTTGAAGTCATCAAGGGCAATATGGGCCGCCAGGTTACCAAGGGCAAGATCACGGCCGCTGATATGGACGCAGCCATTGGCCGCATCACGCTGGCCGACACGCTGGCGGCGCACAACAAATGCGACCTGGTGATCGAAGCCGCCGTTGAAGACGAAAAGATCAAGACCTCCATCTTCAAGGAACTGTGCCCGCACCTGAAGGCAGATGCGCTGGTGGCATCCAACACGTCTTCGATAGCCATTACCCGCCTTGCCGCCTCAACCGACCGGCCAGAGAAATTCATGGGTGTTCACTTCATGAACCCGGTACCCGTGATGAAACTGGTGGAGCTGATCCCCGGCATCGCCACAAGTGAGGAAACCTTCGACCGCTTCCATGTGTTCACGGAAAAGCTGAAGAAGACGACCGTGGTGTCCGAAGACTTCCCGGCCTTCATCGTCAACCGTATCCTGATGCCGATGATCAACGAAGCCATCTACACGCTTTATGAAGGCGTGGGCACCGTTGAAGCCATCGACGACGCCATGATGCTGGGCGCCAATCACCCGATGGGGCCACTGACACTGGCAGACTTTATCGGCCTTGATACGTGTCTCTCGATCATGCAGGTGCTGTATGACGGCCTGGCGGACAGCAAATACCGCCCTTGCCCGCTGTTGGTGAAATATGTGGAAGCCGGCTGGCTTGGCCGCAAGACTGGCCGCGGCTTCTATGACTATCGCGGCGACATACCTGTACCGACCCGCTAAAGGCGCATGACGGCGCAAAGATAACTAGCCCTGCCCTTTGGCGGGGCTTTTTCGTTAGACTTGTAGAAAATACACGAATGTTGCAACTGCGGCCCCGGGGCGCTATCAATTTCTGATGTACTTTGTGCCGCCTTGCGCGCACAGACGTAAAATCTTTCGGGGGTTGTCATGTTCTATCGCGTATGGGCACCAATTGTTGCTGTGTTTTTCCTGATTTTGTTGCCAGCTGCCACGCTGCCACTTCAGGCATCAATCGAGACCAAAGCAGATGTCACGGTCGGTAAGGCCGATGCGCCGGATTGGGTCGTTGACCGAAAGGCTGGCACCGGCGTGCCGGAACACCGGGCCGCAGCCGTGGGCGACGGCATCTTCTATATGCTCGCCGACACACAGGTTGCCTGGCGGCCCGACGGCTATGAATATTACACCCGTTATTCCTATACGGTGACTGACCGCTCAGGCCTCGAAGAGGCTTCGCGCCTGACATATGCCTTCGACCCGCACGACACCGACCTGACCTTCAACCACATCCGTGTCGTCCGGAACGGCGAAATCCAGGACCGCCTTCAAGACGTTCAGATCACACTGCTTCGGCAAGAGGAAAGTCTTGAAAGCGCTGGCATCATTGATGGCGACCTGACGGCGCTGGCGGAACTTGAAGACATTCAGGTGGGTGACACCATCGACTATGCCGTATCCAGCGTTGTGCATTCAAGCCTTTGGCCGGGTGAGTTCTTCGACTATTTCGACATGGGCTGGTCTGTCCCCATCGGTGAGCGCCACTATCGGCTGATCTGGCCTGAAGACAAACCACTCTTTATTAAAACCTATCAAGATGCGCCGGACCCTGTGATCAGCAAGTCAGGCGACGTGAAAATCTATGAATGGTCGGTCATAGACCCCACCCCTATCCCGGGCGAAGAATCCACCCCTGCGTGGCACGTCAGCTGGCCGCTTGTCAGCATCTCAAGCATGGAAAGCTGGCAGGATGTTCAGCGCTGGGCTGCCCCAAAATATGATGTGGACATGACCCTGCCTGAAAGCTTTGCGCTCAAGGTACAGGCGATTGCAGACAAGTGGCAGGCGCCCGAAGACAGGCTGACCGAAGCCCTGCGACTTGTGCAGGACAAAATCCGCTATGTCGGCATCGAAATTGGCAATGGATCCCACATTCCGCGGACGCCCCAGCAGGTGATCCGCCGCGGCTATGGCGACTGTAAAGACAAAGCGCTCCTCCTGACCGCCGTATTGCGTGAACTGGGCATTGAGGCCTGGCCCGCGCTGGTGGACAGCGAGCAAGGCCCCAGCCTGCCCGACACCCTGCCCGCCCCGATCGCCTTCGATCACGCCATCGTCAAAGCAGAGATTGGTGATCGCGCCTATTGGCTTGACCCAACCTGGTCGCACCAGGGCGGTCGAGGTGACATACTGATCCAGCCAAGCTATGCTTACGGCCTGCCAATCGGCGCCGAAGACGCGGGCCTGGAGCCCATTGAAGTACAGCCCACGACCGATCCAACTATGCGTGTCACGGAAGCCTATAGCTTCCCTAAAAAAGGCGAGGACTTCTTCACTCTTGAGGTCACCACAGTCTATGAAGAAGACGAGGCGGACATCCAGCGCGGCACGATTGCCGGCCAGTCCTATGACGATTTTTCCTCATCCTACCTGGACTATTATCTGGGCATGTATGATGGCCTTGTCGAGACCCGCGACCTGACAATCGAAGATGACCTGGACGCCAACCGCATCACCATCAATGCGGCATACCGGCTGCCCCGCGCCGCGGCGAAAAGCTCAGGCGCTGTGAATTCCATGTCGATCAATGCCTGGGGTGTTCGCGATCTTTTCAACACCCCCAATCAAACCAAGCGGCGTACACCGCTTAAAATGCCTTACCGTATCAACCGGCATCATCAGATCAAGATGGAGGTCGAAGGCCGCCGGCCGCGCGGCAGCGAAATTGTCCGCCGCGCTTTGGAAGGCGCTGCCTTCAAGCGCACTTTCACTGAAGACCGCGAAACGCTCGTGATCGACTTCGAAGTAACCAACACCACGCTTTCGGTCACGCCAGATGACGCGGCAGAGGCTATCAAATTCGGGAACGACATTGCCAGTAACACAAACCTGACTTTCAGCATCAAAAAGGTGCCGCTTTCCATGGCAGGGCGCTTCAACATCGACGAAGAGCTCTTTAGCCCCCTTGAGGAAGACATGACCAAAGCCCTGAAGGCCATGGATGATAACAAGCATATTCTGGCACTCAGGACACTGAACGCCATGCTCAAGCAAGTGCCTGAAGCAAATCGCCTGCGTGGCCTGATCCAGCTCAAGCGTGGTATGGCGCTGAACAAGCTGGACCGCGATAGTTTCGCCCTCAAAGCGTTTGAGGAAGCGGCGGAACTTTATACCGACGACGCCAATCTTTATTTCCGGATGGCTGAGCTTTATCGCGGGGCCGAAGACCTTGAAAAGGAAGTTGGCATTCTGGTTACGCTGGCGGCCAAGCATCCGGCGTCTGCGAAAAACCTGAACAGCCAGTGGATCAACGACCTGAACTTCAAACTGACGGAAGCAGGGAAAAGCGAGTTGTTCGACAATCTATCCATCCTGCTGGCGGGCGCCGGCTATGAAGGCACCAACTCATGGGGCGCTGACTGGATTTATGCCAATGCGGTTCAGGCGCTGGTGAAGAGCGACAGGCTGACAAACATCCCACGGTTCCTCGAAAAAATCAGCGACCCGTCATCCCTGCTGTCCCTGATGATCGACCGCCGCTATGAGGCGATATGGCCAGACGTGGAGAAACGCGCGGGCGCCGACCTGCGGCTTGCGCTGGACCGCGAGATCGAAAATCGCAAGAAAGCCTATGAGGAAGACGAAGAAGATGCAGAGCGATTAGCCGCCTATGTGGAGGCTTTGCGCGACGGCGGCAAAATGGAACAAGCTGCCGCAGCCGCCAAACCATTCGTCGATGATTGGGGCACGGTAGAGGCCATCGGCACGGATGCCTTCTGGGTAGTAGACAGCTATGCCCGCGCGCTCAGTGACCTGGGGCAGTATGACCAGTCGATTGACATCATGAAGAAGCTCACAGCTCTGCCGATCGAGGATTTCCCTGATACCATCAACATGCGCATCAACCTGGCCGTTCTGCTGCAGCAGGTGGGCCGCTATGAAGAGGCTCTGGCCTATGCGCAAGAACTGAACGCCGAAGTGGCTGAAGACTATGCCAGCGACTTTGGTCGCATGTTCATCCGCAGCGTGCAGGCCTGTTCGCACTATATGCTGGGCCAGGCCGATAATGGCGACGCCATCCTTGATGCCATGGCTGAAAACCCGCGCAAGAATATCCACGCCTATGCCTCAACACTGCTGTGCGCCGACAGGCCTTCGGAAACCGCCGACCTCATGATCGAGCATCTGGCAGACAATGCCTACCGGGATATGGCGCTAACCAAATTCCTGCAAGCCAAGGAAGCGCCACACACACCACCGTTCGAGCGCATCATGATGAACAGGCTGCGCAAGGCCCTGGCTCTTCCCAAGGCCCAGGAGGCTTTCGCCAAGAATGGCAGACGGGTAAAAATTGATGCCTTTGACCTGCATTGGGGCGGGTAACGCCAAGGGGAGCTTTCTGCATGTACCGGTTATATTATTACCCCTGCAACGCCAGCCTCGCACCGCATTTCATGCTGAAGCATCTGAGCGTGCCCTATGAACTTGTGCTGGTGGACCGAAAATCGGATGCGCAGAAATCGGCCGAATACCTGAAGATGAACCCGGCGGGGCGGATCCCCACCCTGATGGACGGCGACCTGGCCTTATTCGAAAGCCCGGCGATTTGCCTGTATCTGGCGGAACAGCATACTGAAGCCGGTCTGGCTCCACTGCCGGGCAGCCTGGAGCGGGCCAAATTCCTGCAGTGGCTGATGTATCTGACGAACACGCTGCAAGCGGACTATATGGTTTATTGTTACCCCGCCAAGCACACAAAGGACGCGGGCGGCGCAAAAGCCGTTGAAGCCGCCCACAGCGAGCGCGTGGCTGCGGACCTGAAAATTCTGGATCAGGCGCTGGAAGACCGCACCTATCTGGTGGGGGATACGGTCACCGTCTGTGACTATTTCCTTCTGATGCTGTGCATCTGGGCAAGTGATATGCCTACGCCGCCCCAAAGCTTCCCACACCTTGGGGCATATTTGAAGCGCATGGCGGGCCAAAACACTGTGCGTGAGGTATGCGAAAAAGAAGGCATCAGCCTGACCGCTTTCAGTGACCTCCGCGTCTCACACCTGCCTTAATTTTTTGGAGGCAGAGCCTTAGAAACAATCGGGCGACGCCCGTGCAGACCTGTGATAAAAGCCAACGGACTATCCTGTTCACCCCAAGAAAAATCAGGGAGTCACGACATATGTCAGACCTTAAGATCATCATCGGCACCAAGACATATTCCAGCTGGTCCTTGCGCGGCTGGCTGGCGGTGCGTCACACCGGCCTCGCGTTCGAGGAAATCAAGCTGCCTCTGGACACGCCGGAATTTTACCAGCGTATCAAGGCCTATTCCCCTACCTGCTGCGTGCCCGCCCTTTGCGACGGCGATGTGCGCGTGTGGGACTCGCTGGCCATCATCGACTATTGCGCCCGCATTGCGCCTGAAAAATTTTGGTGGCCTGAAGACAAGGCGGCTTACGCAAACGCGCGGTCCATCGCAGCGGAAATGCACAGCGGCTTTATGGCCCTCAGGGGTGCCGCGCCTATGAACATGCGCGACCGCCGCACCGGCTTGACGCTTTCAGATGCCGTGCAGAAAAATGTCGACCGTATCGACGCCTTGTGGACAGAAGCCCGCACCCGCTTCGGCGCGGGCGGGGATTTCCTTTATGGCGAGTTTGGCGCGGCAGACATGATGTATGCGCCTGTTGTGTCGCGGTTCGAAAGCTATGGCATTCAGCTTGGCGAAACCTCCCGCGCCTACATGCAGGCGGTGCTTGAACACCCCTATATCAAGGAATGGAAGGCCGACGCGAGTACGGAGACACAGGTTGTCGCACAGGATGAAATCCCGGCGGACGCGACCAGCCTGGGCTAGTCGATCGCGTCTTCCTTAAGTGCATTGATCAGGGCCTTGCCGTCGTCAGACAACCAGTCGCGCGTCACGCTGGTATAGGCCCTGACTTCCCCGTTCCCATCCAGAAGCAGGCTCGTGGGCTCATTGCCATAGAGGCGGAACATTGGATTGGCACGTAGTTCATTGTAGATGCTGTTGAAGTAGCTGCCGTAGACGCCCAGCGATGAAATTCCCCAGCGCTTCAGCGAATTTTCGGTATAGGTGAAATTATTTTTGCCTATATCAATGGCCACAACCTCGAATTTGTCATCGCCCATCTGGCTCTGCAGGGCATCAAGGTCTTTCAGATAGCTGCGGCAAATCAAACAAGACCGGTCCCAGAAGGTAATCAACAGGGCCTTGCCCTTCTTGGATGCCAGCTTGGAAACCTGCTTGTCGGTACCGTCAAACCCTGTCACCACCTGATAGTCTGACAGATTAAGGCTGGTTTCAAAGGCATGCATACCGTCAAGCTCACCCTTTAGATACTGATCAATCGGCCGCTCCTTTGCGCCTGCCCCAAAGGATACTGACGCAGCCAAAAGACCCGCGACAATCCACATCTTGCTCTGTTTCATCATATAGTCCCCACCTTGGTTGCCGTGCATGTTTAGTACCTCATTACACGAACTATAATGCCACAATACAATCCCAGAGGGAATAGGTACCGGAGGGGATGAAAACTTAAAGCGCACCTTCCTTGAGCGCGGTAAAGAGCGTGATGGCCTCCGGCACGTCCCACTTCAGGGGCCCAAGGAAATAGGCCTTCACCTCACCGTCCGCACCAACGATATAGCTGGTCGGCAGTTTGCCGTCCGCCAGTTCAAGGGCGATCGCCATTGTGGGTTCAGCATAGAGGTTCAGGCCTTCAACGCCCCATTCGGCCAGCGTGTCTTTGGCCTGCAGGATGCCGCCACGGTCCACCGTGATGGCTACAACTTCGAACGTGTCGTCGCCCAGTTCTTTCTGCAGGTTCGCAAGCTCATGCATCTCCGCCCGGCAGGGCGCGCACCAGCTGGCCCACAGGTTGATCAGCATCGCCTTGCCCTTCATGGCCGAAAGCTTGATGGGCGAGCCATCTTCGCGCATGATGATATGGTCCGTCAGGCCCTTTGGCGTATCGGGCAAGGAAAGCTTTGCCATTTCGCCTTTCAGATAAGAATTTATCGGCGCACCCGTGGGGAAGGGCGTTGTCGTAGGCGAAAACAGCCGATAAGCTGCAGCGCCCAGAAGGACGACAAGGATGACTGCTGGCACAAGCGCCTTTTTGGACATTTTAGTCTCCCGACAGGACCGTTATTAATTGGCCAAGACAATAGTCAGGCTGATACGAAAGGCAAGACTACCGTGGATCACAAATCCGACAAGAACGACGCAGTTGAACAGCAGGCAGGCGGCCAGAGCATGTGGGGCGGCCGCTTCGCTTCCGGCCCATCCGCCATCATGCAAGAAATCAATGCATCGATCGGATTCGACAAACGCCTGTACCGCGAAGACATTGCGGGCTCGAAGGCGCACGCCAGCATGCTGGCCTCTGTCGGTGTGATCAGCCAGCCAGACTGCGACGCGATCCACAAGGGCCTTGATCAGGTAGCGGCGGAGATTGAAGCAGGAAAGATGGTGTTCGATCCTGCCCTTGAAGACATTCACATGCATGTGGAAGCACGCCTGCGCGAGCTTATCGGCGATGCTGGCGCGCGGCTGCATACCGGCCGGTCCCGGAACGACCAGGTGGCGACTGACTTCCGCCTGTGGACACGCGGCGCCATTGATGCGCTCGACGCCCAGTTTGCCGGGCTTCTCGGTGCCTTGATTGATCAGGCCGAAAAACACGCGGGCACCGTGATGCCCGGCTTCACGCACCTGCAGACGGCACAGCCCGTTACCCTTGGCCACCATCTGATGGCCTACCATGAAATGCTGAGCCGGGACCGCGCGCGCCTATCTGATTGCCGCGCCCGCGTGAACGAAAGCCCGCTGGGGGCTGCCGCACTTGCGGGCACCAGTTTCCCGATTGACCGGCACATGACGGCCGAAGCGCTTGGCTTCGACCGGCCGATGGCCAACTCACTCGATGCCGTGTCGGCGCGCGATTTCGCGCTTGAGTTCCTCAGCGTGCTGTCGATCTCCGCTGTGCACCTGTCGCGCCTCGCCGACGAGATTGTGCTGTGGGCATCGGCTGCCTTCCGCTTCCTGACGCTCTCTGACGCCTATTCGACCGGGTCGTCGATCATGCCGCAAAAACGCAATCCTGACGCGGCCGAGTTGATCCGCGCCAAGGTAGGCCGCATCAGCGGGTCAATGAACGGCCTGATGATGGTTATGAAGGGCCTGCCGCTTGCCTATTCCAAAGATATGCAGGAAGACAAGGAGCCCGTATTCCAGGCTGTCGATGACTTTGAGCTGTGCCTCGCCGCCATGACCGGGATGATCGAGGACCTCAAGCCAAACGCAGACGTAATGGCGGAGGCCGCGGGCCAGAGCTTCTCGACCGCTACAGACCTGGCCGACTGGCTGGTGCGTGTCTTGAACCTGCCGTTTCGTGACGCCCACCATGTCACCGGCTCAGTCGTGAAAGCCGCCGAACAGCTGGGTGTGGACCTCAAGGACCTGCCGCTCGAAGCGATGCAGACGATTGAGCCCAGGATCACGTCCGACGTGTTCGACGTGTTGAGCGTTGAGGCAAGCGTGTCCAGCCGCACATCGTTTGGTGGCACGGCGCCAGAGAATGTCAAAAAAGCGGTCACGGCCGCCCGCAAAGCGTTGAAATAAGGAGCCCCGGATGCGCAAGATTTTGACCATTAGCATGATCCTGCTGGTAGCCAGCAGCCTTGGCGCTTGCGGCAAGAAGGGCGACGTGAAGCCGCCTGCCGGTTATTCATCCACGTCAAACTGACCCTTCCCCAGACAGGTTTATCCATGGATCATTTCCATTACCAAAATGGCCAACTGATGGCTGAAGATGTGCCCCTGAGCAGGATTGCTGCAGAGGTTGGAACCCCTGTTTATGTTTACTCGCGCGCGACACTTGAGCGGCACTACCGCGTTTTCTCCGACGCCTTCGAGGGCCTCGATGCGCTGGTGTGCTTTGCCGTGAAGGCAAACAGCAATATCGCTGTGCTGCGCATATTGGCAAAGGCCGGTGCGGGCGCGGACGTGGTCAGCCTGGGTGAGCTTCAGCGTGCGCTCAAGGCTGGCATTCCGGCCTCGAAGATTGCTTTCGCCGGCGTCGGCAAAACCCGCGCAGAAATGGCAGCAGCGCTTGAGGCAGGCATCATGCAGTTCAACGCCGAAAGCGAAGCGGAGCTTGAGGTGCTGAATGAGGTTGCGGCCAGCATGGGCAAGGTTGCCCCGATTTCCATCCGCGTAAACCCGGATGTGGACGCCAAGACCCACGCCAAAATCTCCACCGGTAAATCGGAAAACAAGTTTGGCATCGCCTGGCAGAAAGTGGACGACGTCTATGCCCGGATTGGCGAACTTTCGAACCTGAAGGCTGTGGGCGTAGACCTGCACATTGGCTCCCAACTCACGGATCTCGAACCCTTCCGCCTGGCGTTCGAGCGCGTTGTCGGCCTGGTGCGCGAGTTGCGCGCCAAAGGCCATGACATCCGCCATATCGACCTGGGTGGCGGCCTGGGCATCCCCTACGACCCAGACGCCGAGGCACCACCCGCGCCCGCGGACTATGGCGCTATGATCAAGGATGTACTGGGGGATATGGATTGCAGCATCATCCTGGAACCCGGCCGCCTGATCGCCGGGAACGCGGGGCTTTTGCTCACGGAAATGCTGTATGAAAAACAGGGCGAAAACCGCACTTTCTATATCCTTGATGCGGCTATGAATGACCTTTCCCGCCCCGCCATGTATGACGCCTATCACGCCATCGTGCCGGTAGAGGAACCAAAATCAGGAGACACCCTGAGGGCCGATTTCGTTGGGCCGATCTGCGAAAGCAGTGACGTATTCACAAAGCAGCGGATCACTGCCCCCCTGAAAGCAGGGGACCTGGTGGCGATCAAATCCGCCGGCGCGTACGGCGCGGTGATGGCGTCAACCTACAACAGCCGCCCCCTTGTACCAGAAGTGCTGGTGGACGGTGACAGATATTCGGTGGTCAGGAAACGTCAGTCGCTTGAAGACTTGCTGTCGCTTGACGACGTGCCGTCCTGGCTCTCGGACGACTGAGCCGCAATGGGGGCGCCTGCCGCCTCCATCTCCGCCTGGCGGGCCCGTGCAGCCTTCAGGGCATTGCCAACTTCCGCAAGCAGTTGCTCCATGGTGAAAGGCTTGGAAAGAAGCCCTTCGATCAACAGCGACAGATTATGAGCACGCTGGCGCTCGTTGGCGTAGCCGGTCATCAGAATGATCGGCACATGGGGCCTTGATGCCCGCACCTTGAGCGCAAGCGAAATACCGTCCATCACAGGCATCGCGATATCTGAAATCAGTAGGTCAAAATGGTGGGCATTCATCTGCTCCACAGCTTCAGCGCCGTCATGAGCGGTCAGAAGACTGTGGCCATGCATCGAAAGGACGCGACATACAAAGTCGCGAACCGCTTCATCATCTTCAACTACCAATACCCGTGCCAAGGGGACACCCTTCCTAAAAAACGGAAGACACCTAATTAATGCATCTTCGCCGATCTATGCCCGGCCCATTTTGCCTATAAAGGGCAATTCCCGGTATCGGTATGCAATGTCCATTCCATATCCGATGACAAAAACATCGGGGCACTCAAAACCTATGAAATCCGGCCTAATACTAGTTGGATTATTACCACTTTTATCAAGAAGCACAACGCTGGTCACTGTTTCTGCACCCAGGGATAGAAAATATTCTCGCATGGCGCTCAAAGTCCTGCCTTGTTCGAATATATCATCAATTATAAGAACATCACGGCCTTTTACCGGCAATTCTGTGGTGGCCTTCAGTTCCAGGGTCGATTTTTGCCTATTCTTGATCACATGGATGAAATCCATCTCCATCACACAGCCGCGCATAGACATGGCGCGGCTCAGGTCCGCGCCGAACATCATGGCCCCGTTCATCGCTACCTGGGCCACGGGTTCAGTATCAAACCAGCGGGTCAGCCTGCCAGCTAATTCATCCACCTTGTTGACGATTTCATCTGCAGTGAAGATGGGCTCTATGCCGACATGTGCATCGCCGGCTTTATTCCAATCGAAGAAGTAATCCATTGTCGCCCCCTCTCCCCCATTTCATGCGTCAACCAGTACTGCGCACCACGCGCGACCGGGTCCCTTCCAGCACCTTTACA
Source organism: Kordiimonas lipolytica (assembly GCF_001550065.1). The sequence continues at coordinate 154,348 of NZ_LRUB01000017.1, read as the reverse complement.
GACACATTCGCAGCCCCCGGCGGCACGGGATAGATGCTAGTCTCGAAATCGATCCGTGCGCCCCGCCGGATGGCAAAGCCCTCCGGGTCGGTGATCACAGTCTCAAGCACATTGCCGCTGCGGTCCAGCACATCCACGCGTACCTGCGGTACAGATGCCGTTCGTCCAAATTCCGTGGCACTTGGGTTTTCAACGAACCCCCGCACCATAAGAACCGGGTTACCGTCCACGGTCTCAACCCGCGTCCGGTCATTATAGAGCTTTGCCGTCAGGTAGATCTCGCGTTCGGTCAGGGGCGTCGTCAGCGGTTCACCATCTTCCGGACGGAATCGTTCAACGTCGCTTGCACCTTCAAAAATCTCATAGAAACCAACCATGCCCGGGAAGGTTTTCACCACTGTATCCTGCATGAACACCAGTCCACCCAGAATTGTCAGCCACATAACGACAAGAAGCGCCCACCCGACAACCAGAAGCTGGCGCTTCCGGGCTTGGGCCTTGCGTTCTGCCTCCCGGCGCTGCTCGGCGCGGCGACGGGCGACAAAATCACCTGCATCATAATCTTCTTCACTATCGTCATCGCCGCCCTCATGGTCGTCATCGTCATCCAGGCTAAACTCAGTACCCATATGTTCCTTGGCCACAGCGCCAACACCGAAGTCGTCACCGTCAAACTCCGACGAACCGTGGTCAGTCGCGCCATGATCCTCGTCAAATTCGTCACCCGGCGCCGCGACTTTCGGTTCAGGTGCGCCGTCCTCATCGAACATATCGCGATCTTCATCCGCAAGCGGTGGCGGCGCAGGCGAGGCAGCATCATCAAATCCCTGGACAGATTGCCGAATGGCCGAAGCACGCGCAGCGGCGCCGGCGTCAATTTCTTCAGGAGGCGGAAACGCAGCGCTTGGCGCAGACTGAGGTCGTGGCGGCGGCGCAGCGGCGGCAGCCAGTGCCTTGACGATCTGCTGGGGTACAGCGTGCCAGCTGTGCTTGCATTTGGCACAGCGAACCTTGCGACCGGAGGCCGGGATGGCCCCGTCCGGAATCTTGAACTTTGCATCACATGCAGGACAAACAAGGATCATTTAAACGCCCGAACTTTCTCACCAAAGACCCGCAATGATAGGCCCCACCCGATAAAATAAGTGTTAACACTATAGGAAAACTGCCTCATAACACAAGCACTTGCATGGCATGGGCGATCCAAGAGCTTCTCTTGGCTGACATCCCGACATCATGGTTAACACGGGGCAACATTATCAGCCAGCTGTGCACCATGCCACTGGACGCAAAAGCCCCTATATGCAATTCTGCGCGCAACTTGGCGGGAGCACCAGATGATAACCTTCGAAAATGTCGGCATGCGGTACGGAATGGGCGCTGAAGTCCTTCGGGATGTCAGCTTTTCACTCGATCGCGGGTCCTTTCATTTTCTGGTTGGCCCTTCGGGTGCCGGCAAGACAACACTTTTGAAGCTGCTGTATCTGGCGCATCGGCCATCTCGCGGGCTGATCAATTTTTTCGGCCGTGATTTGATGACGCTTGAGCGTGACGCGCTGCCTCGCATGCGCCGCCGTATCGGCGTGGTGTTCCAGGATTTCCGGCTGTTCGAGCATATGAGCGCGTTTGAAAATGTCGCCCTGCCGCTTCGCATCCAAGGGGCCAAAAAGGCCCAGGTCGCCGACCATGTGGAAGAACTTCTGTGCTGGGTTGGGCTGGAGGACCGCATGCATGCGCGCCCCGCGACCCTTTCGGGCGGGGAAAAGCAGCGGGTCGCGATTGCCCGCGCCATCATCAATAAGCCTGACCTTCTGGTGGCGGACGAACCCACAGGTAACGTGGACCCCGAGATGTCGCGCCGCCTGATGCATCTTTTTGTCGCCCTCAACAAGGAAGGCACCACCACCGTGGTGGCAACCCACGATGAAGGACTGGTGAAATCTATCGGTGCACCGATCCTGAAACTCGACAAAGGCGATCTGGAGCACGTCCCGGGCGGCACACCAATCGATCCGGGAGCATGAGCATGTGGGGCCGGACACTTCAATTTCTGCCTAAGCAGCACCAGCGGGAAGGCCTGCTGCCGTGGGTGATCGGCGTGATGCTGTTTTTGTGCACGCTGGCGCTCGCAAGCGGCCTTGCCCTTGGCAAGGGCATCGAGCAATGGAGCGCGGGCCTGAGCAGTAACCTGACTGTTCAGATTGTGGTTGAGGATGAAGCTGAGCGCGCCAGGCAAACCGAAGACGCGCTCACGCTTCTCAGGGCCACGCCGGGCATCACATCAGCCTATGTGCTGGCGGAAGCAGATGTGCTGGAGCTTCTGTCCCCGTGGCTTGGGGATGTGCCGTTTGATGCGGGCCTGCCGCTGCCTACCCTGATCGATGTGTCACTTTCATCACCTGATGCGGTTCATATCGGGGGCCTCAAGGAACGGCTGGCCACAGCCGCACCGGGCGCGCAGCTTGACGACCACCAGGAATGGATGAGCCAGGTGCTAAACCTTGCATCGGCCGTGCAGTTGGTGCTGGCGGGCATCGTGGTCATGGTTGTGCTGTCCACCGTGGCGATCGTTATTTTTGGCTGTCGCGCGGGCCTTGCCACCCACCGGGAAAGCATTGAGATCATGCACCTGATGGGCGCCGAAGATGCCATGATTTCCAAGGCCTTTGACGAGCGTTATATGGCGCACGGCCTTAAGGGCGGCCTTGTGGGTGTGCTGCTGGCGGCGGGCACACTGTATCTGATCAACTATCTGGCGGGTGAAATGGGCCAGGGGCTAATCACAGCCACCCTGCCCGACAATGCCAACCTTAGTTGGCTTGCCTTGCTGCCACTGTTTTCTGCACTCATCACCATGGTCACAGCCCGCATTACCGTGCGGCGGGCGCTGGCGCAAATGATGTAGCGGCACACCATGGCAAGAAACAGAAAATCAGTCGCGCGCCTCCTGATCAAGGCACCTGTCTATCTGGTTGCCGCCTGGCTTCTCGGGTTCGGCTTTTTCGTCCTGACACTGCCAAAAGCGATACCCGACGGCATGACCCCGAAAAGCGACGGCATTATTGTGCTGACAGGCGGGGCCGGACGGCTGGAAGCTGGTCTTAAGCTGCTGGAAGCCAAGGTAGCTGACCGCATGTTGATTTCAGGCGTTAATCCGGTGGTAGAACCCCATGAGCTGAGCGCGTTGACCGGCGCGGAAGAGGCGCTTTTCACCTGCTGTGTGGACCTCGACCGGGCCGCGCCCAACACCGCGGGCAACGCCACCGAAAGCAACCTGTGGACACAAACCCACGGCTACCAGACACTGGTGCTTGTCACTGCAGATTATCACATGCCCAGAAGCCTGATCCTGTTCAGGCGTGCCATGCCGAACGCCACCATTTTCGCCTACCCGGTCAAAGGCGAATGGCCGATGCTGTATCTTGCAAATGAATATAACAAATATGTATTTACGCTGATCGGAGAAGCCTTCAAACCCGCGCCGGGTGATGCGGGCAAGCAAGCCAAATCAGCGACAGGGACCCTTTGACCATGACCAAGATTCGCACCTTTGCCGGGCTGTTGATTGTCGCCGCCATTATCTATTCTGGCCTTTGGTACACCAGCAGCTTCCAGGCCCGAAAAGACACCGAAGCCATGCTCGGCGGCTGGCGTGACAAAGGATTGAAGGTGGAGCACGGCAAGGTGAAGCTGTCCGGCTTTCCCTACCGCATCGTGATCACGGTGGATGGGCTGCAGGTTCAGACCCGCGGGCCTGGGCTGGATTTTGGCGCCGAAAGCGTGACGCTGGTGAGCCACCTCTGGACGCCCGGCCACTGGGTGGCCGAAGCCACCAATGTGCGCGTTCAGGCCGCGGGTGAAGCCCTTGCCTTCACCGACGGCAGCATGCGCGGCAGCTACCGCATCCACGACGACGGCAAGGCGGTGATCGCAATTGATTCCGGCAATATGGCAGACTTCAGCCTGATGAAAGCCCCAGGACTGGAGGGGCCAAAACGCCTCAAGGGATGGCAGTTGTTCCTGCGGTCCGACACAGCGCATCATGAACCTGAAAACGGCCTCTATGAAGACCGCTTTCTGGATTTCAAGCTGACCGTTGACACCGGTGCCACGCAGATTGAAACGTCCGGCGGTATCATGGGGCCCATCGTCAAAGGCTGGACTGCCCGCGACCTTGGCGCCTGGCGCGACGCAGGTGGCCTTCTGGAGCTGGACGCCATCAAGCTGGATGCAGGCGGCGGGCGCCTTGGCGGCAACGCCAGCCTGACACTCGATGAAGACTTCCGCCCGCTGGGCAGTGCCACCTTCAGGGTCTTGGGCCGCGATGCCATCGCCGCCACCCTCAAAGACATGGGGCTTGAGAATGCTGCGAGCGCCATCGCCCGCGCCGGTGAAGACGACCTGTCTGTCATGCTGCAAATGGGCAGCCTGACACTGGAGGGTGAGCCTGTCATGCCTTTGAAGCCGCTTCTCGAGGACTAAGCCCCCTAAGCCCCCATCTAAGCCATCAGGCCCCAAAAATAATTCTGCCTTTTCCGCTGCCCATAGCGCCAAACGCGCTATTATCAGGGCAAGGAAGGATGCGGGCCAATCGGTTTCGCGGGGAAAAGGAGGAATTTCATGAGCCTGAAGGGAAAAACCATTTTCATGAGCGGCGGCAGCCGCGGTATCGGGCTGGCGATCGCGCTTAGGGCAGCGAAGGACGGCGCCAATGTGGCCATCGGCGCCAAAACGGCAGAGCCGCACCCGAAGCTTGAAGGCACCATCTACACGGCGGCTGAGGCGATCGAGAAAGCGGGCGGCAAGGCGCTGCCGCTTCTGTGTGACATCCGCTTCGAAGAACAGGTGGATGAGGCGGTCGCCAAAACGGTCGAGGCCTTCGGCGGCATCGACATCTGCGTCAACAACGCGTCTGCCATTTCGCTCACGAACACACAGATGACAGACATGAAGCGCTATGACCTGATGAACAACATCAACACGCGCGGCACGTTCCTTGTGTCCAAGAAGTGCATCCCGCACCTTTTGAAGTCTGATAACCCGCACATCCTGACGCTGTCGCCACCGCTGGATATGAACCCGCGCTGGTTCGCGCCCCACGTGGCCTATTCCATCGCCAAATACGGTATGAGCCTGTGCACATTAGGCATGGCCGCTGAGTTCAAGGCGGCAGGCATTGCTGTGAACAGCCTGTGGCCCTTCACCGCGATCGACACGGCGGCGATCCGGAATGTGATCGGCGACGGTGAGATGGCCAGGCAGAGCCGCACGCCCGAGATCATGGCGGATGCGGCCTTTGCTATCCTGACGCGCCATTCGAAAGAGTGTTCAGGCAACTTCTTCATTGATGAAGAAGTGTTGCGCGCAGAGGGCATGACCGACTTCACCAAGTACGCGCCGCACGCCAAAGGACCACTGGTGCCCGATTTCTTCGTGCCCGACGAGGTGGTCGAGCGCCTGCCTACCGAAGTGATGAAGGTCTGGTAACCAACACAAAAAAGGCCGGGTCTCCCCGGCCTTAATCTTTTTATTCCTCGTGGTGACGACCGAAATCGGCGGCTTCCTCGTCCTGGCCGGCGTCAATGATGCGGCGGCGGATGTCACGGGTGCGGGTAAACAGGTCAAAGAGCGCGTCGCCGTCACCCCACCTGATCGCCCGCTGAAGCGCCGTAAGGTCTTCACTGAAGCGGCCCAGCATCTCAAGCACCGCATCCTTGTTATTCAGGAACACATCGCGCCACATGGTGGGATCACTGGCGGCGATACGGGTGAAATCCCGAAAGCCGCCCGCAGAATATTTGATCACTTCCGAGCGTGTCACTTCTTCAAGGTCGCTGGCCGTACCCACAATATTGTAGGCAATCAGGTGCGGTACGTGGCTGGTGATCGCCAGCACCAGGTCATGGTGCTGGGCGGTCATGATCTCAACCTTACTGCCCATGGCTTCCCATAGCTTGGTGAGTTTCTCAAGCGCACCTTCGTCAACGCCTTGAGGCGGCGTGATGATGCACCAGCGGCCGTCAAAAAGGCTGGCGAACCCCGCCGATGGGCCTGATTGCTCGGTCCCCGCCACAGGGTGGCCGGGGATAAGATGCACATTCCCAGGCAGCAGCGGTTCAAGTGCCTTGAACACGCCTTCCTTGACCGACCCCACGTCCGTGACAATGGCGCCAGCCTTGAGCACAGGTGCGATCGTAACGCCCACGGACGCCATTGCCCCAACGGGAACAGCAATGACCACCAGATCGGCATCCTGCGCGGCCTCGCGCGCGTTCACTGTGAACTCGTGCGCGAAGCCCAGTTTTTCGGCCTCACTCAGGACCGCCTCATCGCGGTCAGATACCACAAGCGTACCGGCGGCCCCAGCGCGCATGACGGCGCGGGCCACGGATGATCCGATCAGCCCCGCACCAATAATGGCGATACGGTCAAAGTGAACTTTATCCGTCATGCCTGCGCCTCATCTGGTGAGCCGTTCATGAAGCCGCGGATGAGCGATATGATCCCCCGGTTCTGGGTTTCCGTGCCGACAGAAATCCTGAGGTGATTGGGCAACACACCAAATTTGCGCACGATATAGCCATGCTTCATCAGGTAGTCGTTGCACTCAGCCGCCGTGAAGGGGCTTTCATCCGGGAAGCCCACCAGCACGAAGTTGGTCTGGCTTTTCACCACATCGAGGCCAATGGCCGTGAGTTCCGCCGTCAACCAGTCGCGCCACTGGGCGGTGAAGGAAACGACCTCATCCAGATATGCCTGGTCCTTAACGGCCGCGAGCGCGGCGTCGTGGCCTGGGTTCGACACATTGAAAGGCATACGCCAGCGGTTGATCACATCAATCACCCCATCGGGCGCATACATCCAACCAACCCGCAGGCCCGCCAACGCGTACAGTTTTGAGAACGTGCGCGTCATCACCACATTATCGAACTTGTCCACCAGTTCTTCACCGGCTTCATAGTCGCCCGCTGTGACACACTCGGCATAGGCGGCGTCCAGCACCAGCAATACATGGTCCGGCAGGCCTTGATGCAGGCGCTCAACCTCAGACCACGGCAGGTAGGCGCCTGTGGGGTTATTGGGGTTGTCGACAATCACAAGCTTGGTCTTGTCGGTGACCGCGGCCAGCATGCCGTCCACGTCTGCGGCCCAGTCCTTATTCGGCACCGGCACCAGCGTTGCGCCGGCGGCCTGCGCCTGAATGGGGTATACTGAAAAGCCGAGCTCTGAAAAGATCACTTCGTCGCCCACACCTGCATAGGAATGGATAAGAAGCGTCAGAAGCTCGTCAGAGCCAGTGCCGCACAAAATGCGCTCTGCCTTCAGGCCATGCACCTTGGCGATGGCCTCGATCAGGTCATGGGAAGCCGGGTCTGGATAGCGCATCACGCCGCCTGCTGACGCCTTGATGACCTCCACAGCCTTGGGGCTTGGCCCCAGCGCGGATTCGTTTGCCGACATCTTCACCGGATTCTTGACGCCTTCAGCCTTCGCCTTGCCAGGCACATAGGCCTCCAGGTCCATAATCCAGTCATGTGCTTTGGGCGCACCCATGAAAAACCTCCAAAAAGCCGGAAAATACCCGGAAAACCCTTAAGAAATACAAGAAAAAGGGATAAAGCGCCGCCCCCCTAAAGGCAAAGGAAACTTTCCTAATCTCACGGGTAAGTTTTAGGGCGATTGACATAAGGGCCTGCGCCCGCTTTTCTGTGCATCCACAAGGCCCGGGCAAAACCAGCCCTTGGCTCAAAGGATTTGGACAGGTTTCGTGACACCAACCGCTGGCAAAACCGCAACGCTTTTCACCGACAAGCCGCTTGAGCTTGACGGCGGAGCTGTGCTGTCGCCTGTGACAGTGGGGTACGAGACCTATGGCACGCTGAACGACGCGGGCACCAACGCCGTGCTGATCTGTCACGCGCTGACCGGTGACCAGTATGTGGCCTCGACCCACCCGATCACCGGCAAGCCAGGCTGGTGGGAACGGCTCGTGGGCCCCGGTAAGCTGATCGATACCGACCGGTATTTCGTTGTGTGCTCCAATGTGCTCGGGAGCTGCCTTGGCACCACCGGCCCCTGGCAGGACAATCCGGAAACCGGCAAGCCCTGGGGCACCAGCTTCCCGGTGATCACAGTGCGCGATATGGTGCGTGTGCAGGCCGGGCTTGTGGCGCACTTAGGCATCGACAAGCTGATGATGATCATTGGTGGGTCCATGGGCGGGATGCAGGTTCAGGAATGGCTGACCACCTACCCGGAAAAGCTGCACAGCGCCGTAATGCTGGCAACCGCCCCGCGCCACACAGCCCAGAACATTGCCTTCCATGAAGTGGGGCGGCAGGCCATCATGGCCGACCCGGACTGGCGCGATGGGCGCTATTATGACCATGACGTCAAACCCGCCAAGGGCCTGTCTGTCGCACGCATGACGGCGCATATCACCTATCTGTCGGAAGACGCGCTAACAGCCAAATTCGGCCGCAACCTGCAGAACCGCGAGGAAGTCACCTTCGGGTTTGAGGCGGATTTCCAGGTAGAAAGCTACCTGAGGCACCAGGGCTCCAGCTTTGTCGACCGGTTCGATGCCAACAGCTATCTCTATATCACCCGTGCGATGGACTATCTGGATATTGCCGCGCGCCACGGTGGACGGCTGGCGGATGCCTTTAAGGCCGCGGCCCATGTGCGCTGCTGCGTGATCAGCTTCACCTCAGACTGGCTCTATCCAACGGTTGAGAACAAGTCGATTGTGCATGCGCTCAACGCAGCGGGCGTACCGGTAAGCTTCGCCGAAATCGAAAGCCCCTTTGGCCACGACGCCTTCCTCCTGGACGTGCCGGAGATGGACCATATGCTGACGGGCTTCGTGAAGGCCGCGGCGAAAACCAACGGGCTGACGGTCAGCGAACAGGAGGCGGATGATGCATAACCTCAGACCCGACCTGAAGTTGATCGCCGAACTCATCGAGCCCGGCAGTCGCGTTCTGGACGTAGGCTGCGGCGACGGCGAGCTACTGGATTATCTTGTGCACAAACAGGGTGTCGACGGCCGCGGGATTGAGATCAGCCAGGCTGGCGTGAATGAATGCGTCGCCAAGGGGCTGTTCGTGATTCAGGGCGACGCCGACAACGACCTGAAGGAATATCCGGACCAGAGCTTTGATTATGTGGTGCTGTCCAAAACCCTGCAGGCTGTGTATCGGCCCCAGCTAGTGCTTCGGGAACTGCTGCGCATCGGCAAGCGCGCCGTTGTCACCATCCCTAATTTCGGTCAGTGGAAAGTGCGCATGAGCCTGGTTGGACGGGGCCGCATGCCGGTGACCAAGGCGCTCGACAAAACATGGTATAACACGGACAACATCCACTTCTGTACCATTCTCGACCTATTTGACCTGATCGAGGAAGAAGGCATCCGCGTTCGGGAATTTGTCCCCCACAAGGCGGACGGCACGCCGCTGAAGTATGGCCGCACCCGTGCCAACTGGGCTGCCGACCAGGCACTGTTCCTGCTGGAAAAGTAAACCCACCGCTCTAGTCTCTCCTAAACTGGCACTGCCTTTGCTTTGCTTTTTCGGAGATATCGGCACCAGGTGGAGAAATCTTGACCCAACTCGATCAGGAAATCATGCAGACCGAGCATTCAGCTTCTAACTCCATGCAGAAAAAGGACTTTTCTGCATATGCTAGCTTGCACCAAGTCCACTGCTTCCAGAACTTTGCTGCCGTGACGCTGAATGTTAATGGGCAAGATTTTCATGTCCGTCAGGCACAGCCCCTGGTATCAAGCGGTCGTGGCTTGATATTGACCACCTTGCGGCGCGGTGAAACAACCATCCTGAGCGCCGGCCAGAAAGAAATACTGAAACCAGCCGACTTCGCTATTATTCCGCTGGGTGCGGACGTGACCTTCAGAGGTGCGGATTGCGAGCTCGACTGTCTGGTTATCGACGAGCAACTAAAGCCCCTCCTGCCCACTGGCCTTAGTGACGAGGCACCCATTATTCTTTCTGCGCTCTTGCCCGCAACTAGCCTTCTCTATCAACAGTTCATCTGTTTCCGCACCTACACGAACCTTATGCAGGGGGAAGACGTTGAGGAACTGCTGCCGCCCCTGTTGATGATGCTGAATACTATTTTCAAGCGCCATGCAGGCAATGAGGGCTCAACCGGCGACAGCCAACTGGACAAGGTTTGTATCTTCATCAACAAAAATTTGCTGGACCCAGACCTGGACCCAGATATGGTCGCGAAACACTTGGGCCTGTCCCGCGCACGCCTGTACCGCTTGGCCGAGCCACTGGGTGGCATTGGGAAATATATCCGCACCAAACGCCTGCAACTGGCCCATGAAAAATTGCGGCATGGAGGTAACGAGGCCGGCTCCATCTCCAATCTGGCTTTTGATCTGGGCTTCGGCACAGAAACCGCATTCCGACGTGCCTTTAAGGAAGCCTTCGGCATGACGCCATCGGAATTGCGAAATCTAAAAAGATAAAATCTGAGACAAATTGACTCTAGTTTGAGACGCAAAGGCGGGACTCACACCCACTGTTCACGTTATTGATGTCGATAGTGCACAAAAGGTGCGCGCCGCTCAGAACGGGCGAAAACATTTAATGTGGGCATAGAAGATGTCTTTCAGTGTGAACACAAATGCGGGCGCTTTTGCCGCCCTTCAAAATCTGGGTGCCAGCACCAAGCTGCTGGAAATGACCCAGTCGCGTGTAAACACGGGGCTCAAAGTCGCCAGTGCCCGAGACTCCGCAGCCATTTATTCCATCGCCCAAAACATGCGCGGCAATGTGTCCGGGCTGAATGCTGTCCAAAGCTCGCTCGACCGGGCTATGTCCGAAACCGATATCGCCCTCGCTGCCGCAGAATCCGTTTCCGATCTCCTGATCGAAATGCGGGAACTTGCCGTGGCCGGTTCCGACGCAGGTCTGGACGCCGATAGCCGCACTGCCATGAGCCAGAAATATACTGAGCTCAGGGACCAGATCGAATCCATCGTGAGCAATGCGACCTTCAACGGGCGCAATGTGGTTGACGGTACCAATTCCATCACCGCCATCACGGACGACAGCGGATCAAGCACGATCAGTTCTGCTGCCAGCGACCTGACACTGGGCACCTTGGGCCTCACCGACTCCAACTTGGTTGGCTCCACTGTATCTGTTACCGGCACGCCTGTGGCGCTGGCGGGTGTAACCATTAGTGCCGGCACTGATGCCGAATTCCGGGCAGCGCTTGTCAATCTGCAGAACGACAATGGCGGCAATTTGAACGGCGAAACGATCGATCCCTCCACCGGCGTCACCACAGATGCCAACTACACATTCCCGGTCAGCAACGACTTCCAGCAGGGCGTTGCAGCAGCACTCGGCATCAGCGCGTCCGAGATTAACGGCACCACGGTCGATGGCTTTGCCTTCGCCCCCAATGTTGACGCCGGCAGTAACCTCTATCTGGTTCGAAACGGAGCGTCCTCATACCTTGTAAACGGCAACCCTGCAGCAGGCGAAGACCCGTCATCACCGGCTGCATCGCAAACAGCCGTAACCTCCATTGATGCAGCCATTGAAGCCGTCAACCAGACGCTCTCGAACCTTGGCGCCACGTCACAGAGGCTTGATATCCAGAAACAATTCACCAGCCAGCTGTCAGACGGCCTTGAAGTGGGCATCGGCAACCTGGTGGACGCGGACATGGCGCGCGAGAGCGCAAACCTGACCGCCTACCAGACCAGGCAGCAACTGGGCCTTCAGGCGCTTTCGATCGCCAACCAAGCGCCATCGAGCGTCCTGTCGCTGTTCAGGTAAAAATCGAATTCGATAAGAATACTATCTGAGAGTACTCGACCGTTGTCCCTTAATCAGGCAACGGTCGTTTTTTTGAAGTTCCGGCAGTCAAACCGTTGGCCAACCAAGGAAAACTGCAGCCAATAGATAAAATTTTAACTAACAGAGTCGACTCGAGGCACACCTTAAGGTAGGATAAAAGCTGGCTCAAAAGGAGTCAGGGTTTCGATGGGCCCATGAATACAGAACCGTATTGCAGGACATAGAATATGTCATTCTCAGTTAACACCAACGCTGGTGCGTTCGCGGCATTGCAAAATTTGAATGCCACCCAAGGCGCTTTGGACCAGACCCAATCCCGCATCAATACCGGCCTTAAAGTCGCGTCCGCCAAGGATAATGCGGCGATATATTCTATTGCTCAGTCCATGAGAGGCGATCTTGCTGAACTGCGTGCTGTCCAGGACAGCTTGAATCGCGGCGGTCAGATACTTGATGTCGCGATGGCGGCTGGCGAATCAATCTCGGATCTCTTGATTGAAATGAAGGAAAAAGCGGTTGCGGCACGGGACACATCTCTGGATGCAACATCACGATCCGCGCTTGCAGAAGAGTTTCTGGAACTCAGGAACCAGATCAACGCCATTGCGTTGAATGCGGAATTTGACGGCGTTAACCTCGTTATGCAAACCAGCACAGATACCACGGTTCTTTCCGGCAAGAATGGCGCAACAATTACCATGGCGGCTCATCCAATCGAGGCCATCGTCCTGCAGTTTGGCCAACCAGACGCCAACCTTGACAGTGCCTCAAACGCTGCAGCGAGTGTGGGCTATCTGGAGGATGGCATAGATCTGGTCAACCAAGCACTGTCGGACTTTGGCGCCACGGCTAAAAGGATCGACAGACTCATTGAATTCAACAGCAAGCTCAGCGACGGGATCGAGACTGGGATCGGCAACCTGGTGGACGCGGACATGGCCAAGGAAAGCGCGAACTTGCAGGCCTTCCAGACCAAACAGCAGCTCGGCCTTCAGGCGCTCGGCATTGCCAACCAGGCACCACAGGCTGTGCTGTCCCTGTTCAGGTAAAACGGAATTCAGAAAAAATACTATCTGAGAGCACTCGGCCACTGACCCCATGCGGGCGGTGGCCGTTTTTTAGTAGGAAACTTCAAGCAGCCGAAGCGTGACATCTTCAACTGACGGTATGTCCCAGATGTCATCTTTCAATTGAAACAACCAACCATTTGCGTGCGAAGAATAGCGAGAATGGGCAATGACGACATCATATGGGATGAGTGCCGCCCTAAAGACCGAATAATCCTCACGGAAAATGACACCAGCAAGACAGTCGAAATGCTTCTTATCCAATTCGCGAATGAAGCTAAGTTGGCGTGATTTATTATGACGAGTTGGACGGCGCCCCTTGATTTGAAAAGTACGATCTTTGGCATCAAAGGCATCAATCGCCTTCTGAGAGTTCGGTGCTTGAGACCATCCAAAGGCGTTAACGAATAGAAATTCTGCCAAATCGCCAACAGGGTTGTTTGAGCTTCTTAAAATTTCACGCCTTCGAAGTTCTTCCGTGATTTGTGCATGCAACGTCAGCAAATTGCTCGCAGGCAATTGACTGAGGTCGATATGCGGATCAGAGGAAGCCACCTACAAACTCGGGAGTTCCTTGGCGATCACCACACCGTCGGCATCCGCGATGACCCAGTCGCCCGGGTGGATGGGCACACCGGAAATGGCGATTTCCACATTCACATCGCCCCGGTCCAGCTTTTCGGATTTCCTGGGGCAGCTTCTGAGCGCCTTGATGCCCACGTCTTCGCCCAGCAATTCGTGCCGGTCACGGACACAGCCATATATCACCACGCCAGCCCAGCCATTTTTGGCCGCCAATGCCGCAAGGTTCCCACCCAGAAGTGCCACACGGGTAGAAGCATCGCCGTCCACCACCAACACCCGGCCTTCGCCCTTGCCTTCAAGAAGCGCACGCACCTTGGTATTGTCATCCAGCGTGCGAAGGGTAACGGCAGGCCCGGCGAAATCCACGCGCCCGCCGAAATCCTGAAAGTCAACGGGGAGCACAGAGACGGCGCGGCCCATGGCGTCGCACACGTCCGCTGTCGCCAGTTTTGGCGTGACAATCTCCCCGTTTGGCATGAGCCCTAGTCCTGCTTGTGAATGATCGGCACCAGCATATCGCCCCAGGCGCCTTCTTCATTGTGGTAGCGGGAAGCACGCATCAGCTCGACCGTGACACCCTTGCCCACGGCGGAGATAACAGCATCGTTCAGGCGGTGCAGGGCGTTTGCTACCTGACGGATCGCCATTTCCTTGCTTTCTTCCATCGTCGAATCTTTAGGGGTCTCGTTCGTCATATTGCTCTCCACTAGCTTGACGTTTCGAATAATTTTATGACCCAAACAATATTGTCTGCGCAATAATAATACAAGACCAGAAATCTGAAGAATTTTCGCTCGCCTCGCTGGAAAAGGCTTGGTGGTGCTCTATGGTCACAGGGTTGTTCGTACAGATATCATGAACCGGTCAGAGCCGGCATGATTGCCGCTTTGCGGGCACTTTTGGGTAAAGTGCCATAAACCTGCTTGCGAGCCGAGACAATCAGCGCCCCTCCCAGGTTCTTGCCCAGAAAGCCAATGGGGCGTTCGCCGTATCTCAGGAGCTTCGAAGCCATCGGGCGAATGAAGGGCGGCATCATCAGCGCCGTGTCCCAGCCATCCACCGGCAGCATCTGTTCTTCCAGAAGCGACGACAACTGGCCTTTCGAATAAGGCCTGCCGTGACCAAAAGGTGTGCCCTCATAGGCTGCCCAGCTGCGCATGCGATTGGGCACCACGGCGATCATCTGGCCGCCCGGTGCCAGCACCCGCCAGATTTCGCGCAGGAGATTTACCGGCCTGTTGGCATGCTCCAGCGCATGCACCAGAATGATCCGGTCAACGGAACTGTCAGCAAGCGGCAGATGATATTCCTCGACCAAGGCGGTCCGGCTGCCCAAATGCGCGGGCCAATGGCAGACACCCTGCTGCGCGGGCATGAAAGCCAGAAAGCGGCCACCGGCCCTGCCTTCTGCCCTGGCAATCAGGTCAAGGTACGGCAGGGTAAAGCCAAAACCGATGGTGACACCATCGGTTGGCGGTGCTGTCAGGCGCATCAGCTTCGCGGTAATAATCGGACAGGTGGCGCGGCCGATCGCGCTTGCATAGAAACGGTATAATTTCAGAACATCAGGCCGCATGGTCAGTCTCCAGCCACTTGAGAAGTGGTTCCCAAAGCCCCGTCCGCGCCTTTGACCCGACCATCATACCGATATGCCCGGCGCCCGGGTCGTGCACGGTGGCATTCGGCAGGCCTTTCAGCATGGAATAGGCGCTTTCCTGCGGCACGAGCCGGTCCTCCTCAGGCGCGGCGATCCAGACCGGGCATGTGACATCCTCAAGCCGCACGGGCGCGCCGTCCACATACCATTCTTCCCGGCCTGTGGTATTGTCCCGGTACCAGCCGACCATGGCTTCATCCGCCACCCGGCGCGGCAGCGGCGCGCCGGTATTGACCCAGGTCTCAAGCGCGACAAAAAACTCGGCGGCTTCGGAAGATGGGTCCATGGTGGCAAACTTCCGGAACTTGCGATCATTGAGCGTGGGGTCCACGCTTGTGAAAAACGTCTGCACCGCATCCACCGGAAGCGGCATGTTGGTAGGTAGTTTGGCCAGCGCCTCCACCATCACTGGCGCATATTTCTTACCCGCATGAGGCTTTTTGGTATCGAAATCCCACGGCGCGGCCACAAGGGCAAGCTTTGACACCATATCACCCGCGCGCGCGGCCAAAGCGGTTGTCAGCGTCCCGCCCATGCAGTAGCCAAGCACAGGAACCGGGGCGCCAGCCACGCCCGCCACATGATCCAGAAACGGCTTCAACCGCTTCATTACATAATCGCCAATACCAAAGCCCAGCTCTTCCTCGCCCGGCTCGTACCAGTGCACCAGATAGGGCCTGTAACCATGCCCTTTCAGGAATTCAACCAGGCTACGGCCCGGCATCAGATCCAGCACATAATGCGGGTTGATCAGGCTGGGCACCAGCAGGATCGGTTTGCCCCTGTTTCCTGATTGAGGCGCGCCAAAATCAAGCAATCGGCAATTGCCAATACGCACTGCCTCAGCCGCCTTGCTTTCCGGACGACGGTAAGGATGCGCCAGATATTTGGCGATACCCGCCAGCATGGTATCGGCGCGGCCTGACGCCTTCCTTTCCACCGCGGTGAAAAAGCGCTGCCAGTCATCCTCAGAGCGCATCAAGCCCTTGAGCGCATCCAGGTTGTCGCGTACGCCAGTGTGCCATATGCCAGTGCCCGCACGGAGCCGCCTGGCACCCGCGCCAGCTTCGCGCCAGATCATCAAGCTGTTGGCAAGATGGAGCGACATAGGCCGGGGGCCGCGGATTTGTGCTTCCACATCTGCCATCCGGCTGGCGTGTTCTTTTGGCTGCGCGGTCATGGGTCTTCCCCCACACTTGGTGACCGTTCAAGCGGCACCTCAAGAAGCGCCGCAAGCTCGGCGTGCGGCAGCAGATCCTTCTCGGTTGCCCAAAGACGGATATTTTCCTGCCACAGGGTCAGGAACAGGTCGGCCGCTTGTTCAATATCTTCATCGCGCATGACAATTTCACTATAGGATGCCTGCATTTGGCGCAAAGTCATTTTCTTTGTGCATATGCACAATTTTCCTTGCGGCAGCGCACCAAATACCATTTAATTCGGCCAATTAATTAAAGAATTGCCGTGTTTTCGGATTTTTCGCACATGCGAGGAAGGGGTATCCGAAAAGGCAGGATGGGACAGAAGATGGCACGGAAAAAGCGCGATCAAGGCGAACCGATCATCATCAAAAAATACGCGAACCGGCGGCTTTATAACACTGAAACCTCTAGTTATGTGACGCTCGACCACCTGGCTGACATGATCAAGTCCGGCGAGGAATTTGTGGTGCGCGACGCCAAGTCGGGCGACGATATCACCCGCGCTGTCCTAACCCAGATTATCTTCGAGAAAGAGACCCGCGAAAAAAACATGCTGCCCATCGCCTTTCTCAGGCAGCTGATCAGCCTTTATGGCGACGGCCTTCAGGCCATGGTGCCAAGCTATCTGCAGAGCGCCATGGAAGTTCTGACCCGGCATCAGGAGCAGATCCGCTCCGCGTGCGGTGAAACAGTGGACAGCAGCAATTTCATGCCGATTTTCGAGGAGCTGACACGGCAGAACCTGGCGCTCTTTGAACAGAGCATGCGTGCCCTAACGGCAAGCGCCCAGACCACGCACGCACCTGCTGCAAAACCTGCAGAACAGGCACCCAAAGGCGGCGAGAAGGATCGGGAAATCGCAGACCTCCAGGCCCAACTGGCCGCCCTCAAGGAAAAAGTCGACGCGCTTTCGGACTAACGCGCTGATCGAATTAACGCGCAGGGCGCACGCTTCATCCCCATCTCGCAACTTCGTGATACACGAAGGCGAGAAAGTATGCTCAAGTGAGCGCCCCAATTTAAATGAAACTCCGCAGCGAGAGACCACCGGCAATGCCAGCCATCCTGTTCGCCATCTTTATCGACCTCCTGGGTTTCGGCATCATTGTGCCGATCCTGCCGTTTCTGGTTGGCCCCTATGCGGGCACCGTAACAGTTGGGGGCATGGTGCTGGATGAAGCGACCCTGGGGGCGGCGCTCTTTTCCATCTATTCGCTGACCGCTTTTGCCGCCGGCCCCTTGTGGGGGCGGCTGTCGGACCGCATCGGCAGGCGCCCTGCCCTTGCCGCAACTTTCATCGGCGCGATGGTTTCCTATGTCATCCTGGCGTTTTCAGACAGCCTTCTGATGCTTTTCCTGGCCCGCGCCTTCTCTGGCGCGATGGCCGGTAATGTAGGCATCGCCATGGCTGCCATGGCCGACCTGACCGATGAAAGCAACCGTGGCCGGGCCATGGGCCTGATCGGTGCTGTGTTCGGGCTGGGGTTCGCGTTCGGCCCGCTGGTAGGTGGGCAACTGAGCCACCTCAGTAGCGCGAGTGGCGGATCAGCCATTCTGTTGCCCGGCCTTGTGGCAGCCAGCCTATCGCTGATCGCCGCTTTCATGGCTTATCGTTTCATATCCGAAACGAATTCTGACGAGAGTGAGACAGAAACCAGCCACGTGTCAGTGCGTCCTCCCTGGTCCACCTTCCTTAAAACCCCGGCCCAGCTGGCGCTGTTTTCCATGTTTATCGTGACCTCCGCAGGGCAGATCATGGCCTTCACCATCATGCCCTTCTGGACCAAGGACCTCTTGTTCTGGAGCCAGCAGGAAGTCGGCAACCTGATGGGGGCCATCGGCCTGTGCATTGCTGCGATCCAGTCGCTGGCGACAGGGCCGCTGTTCAAAAGCATTGGTGAACTGAAATCGCTGGTGCTTGGTGGCAGCATCCATTTTATTGGCTGCCTGGTCATCATTTTCGGCACGCCGTCCTTCACTGTGGCGCTGATTGCCTTCCCGCTGATCATGAGCGGCATGACCATTTCATTCCCCGCACTCAACAGCCTGCTGTCGCGCCGCACGGACCGACACCACCAGGGCGCGGCCCTTGGACTTTCAAGCGGGATTTCGGCCCTTGGTCGGGTGGCAGGGCCGCTGGCCGCGGGCCTGCTGTATACAAAAGAAGCGCCAGAGCCGCTCTTTTACGCTATCGCGGTCACAAGCTGCCTGCTTTTGGCCTGGAGTTTCTGGGAACTCAGGAAACCTGCTGCCTAGCCCGCATCGCAAGCTTCATGGGCTTTGCCGAACCAACTGGCCGCATCCCCGGCCGCGTCACCCATGGCTTCATGGAAGGCTGCCATCACGGCATCCGTACCGCTACCGCGGGTACTCACTTGTTTCGCAATGGTCGGCATACCAAGGAGCTGGTTGTCCTTCAGGCGCACGAGCGTGAATTCCAAAACAACAGAGACCTTGTCGTCCGCAGCACGGGCGCCGGGAACAAAGTCCATTTCCCAGACCTTCAGACCCAGACGGCAGCTGGACTGGATATCCAGCCCACCATCGCCGACCATCCGGGCCTCTGAGCTTGCTGCAAGAGATCTCAACACATAGTCTCTGATCAAGTCCGCCAGAGGCGCCGACCAACGTACGCCGTCAATGGTTGAACGGCGGTTACCCGGCAGCGCAACCGCAACCTTGTCGCCCTTGAGGCTGTCTGCAACGGCGGGCTCATCAATGAATACAACAGGGCCCGACCCGCTTGCGGGATAGCTGCCCTGATAGCGAAGCGTATAAATCTCATCCGCCGGGCCTTCATCGCCGAAGGAGATAAGCGGCCCGCATGACGCCAAAAGGGCAGAAGCAGCGACAAGACCAAGCGCGTTTTTTCTAAAAAGCTGCCTCATTCTTTCGTCTCCTTCACCTTGCGGGCGTCAAGGTCGTATGTACTCTCTTTCGGGCCCAGAAGCGTTTCAGCCGGATTTTGCTCTATTTTCCTGACCAGCCGCGAAAGGCTGCGGGCTGTGCTTCGCAAGTCCATGATCATCCGGGTAACCTCAGGCAGGCTGCCCTGCACGAATTGCGTGACGCTGTCCTCATTGGCGGCTACCAGCGCATCGACACGTTCCAGCATCGCCTGCGCGGCGTTCATGGTTTCAATCGCCTCAGCCACAAGCCGTTCGCCGTCCTCAGCCAGCAGCTTGTTGCCACTGTCCGCGAGCGTGCCCAGCTTGGCAGCTGTTTCATTCACGCGGGCCATCACCTCGCGTACTTCAACCATCAAGGCATCCAGGTCTTCCGTGCCGTCTGCAATATTGCGGGTGGCCCGCTCGGTATTCTCCAGGATATTGCTGACCCGTTCCAAATTCTCTTCTGCCAGCATCTTCTTGACTTGGCCAACCGTCAGGATTGCCTCATTGATCAGGTTTGGTGCGGTCTCGAACACTTCCTGAATGGGCGAGGCCTCAGACCGGATCACAGGCCGTTCCTGCCCTGCCTTGGCCTTAAGGGGGGCGCTGCCCTGCGGGCTGCCCTTGATCTCGATATAGGCAACGCCGGTCAGCCCCTGAAACTCAAGCCGTGCGTAGGTTTCCTCATTGACCGGCACTTCGCTTCTGAGCCGCACGAGCACGCGAACCTTCTCACTATCGTGCGGAGCAAGCGTAATGTCCCGCACATCTCCAACCGGAATGCCCAGATAGTAAACGATACTGCGCTTATAAAGGCCGGACACGGAGCCATCGAAAAAGATGTCATATTCCTGATATTCGGCATCCAAATCGACCTTGGCGATCCAGATGGCAAAGGCGATCAGCCCGGCAAGGAACGCCAGAACAAAACTGCCAACCAATATATGCGATGCCCGTGTTTCCATAAGCCGTTGCCTGTCCTATCTCGTCTTTGGCACTAGTCTTTTGCGCCTGCGGCCCGCGCACGGGGACCGTGAAAATATTCCTGCACCCAAGGGTGATCAAACGCCATCACTTCCTCAAGCGGCGCGTTGATCAGGATTTTCTGATCCCCTAGCACCGCGATACGGTCGCATACTCTGACAAGTGTGTCGAGATCGTGGGTCACAAGAAAAACCGTAAGCCCCAGCGAGCGACAGAGTTCCTGTACCAGTTCATCAAACGCCGCTGCGCCGATAGGGTCGAGCCCGGCTGTGGGCTCATCGAGAAAAAGAAGGTCCGGATCGAGCGCCAATGAGCGCGCGAGTGCGGCGCGCTTGCGCATGCCGCCAGAAAGATCGCTGGGGAACTTGGCCGCCGCATCCAGCGACAAGCCTGCCATCTGCAACTTCGAAAGCGCCAAGTCCTTCATCAGGCTGTGGGACATGTGAAAATGTTCCCGAAGCGGCACCTGGATGTTTTGCGCCACCGTCAGCGATGAAAAGAGCGCCCCATCCTGAAACAAGACCCCCCAGTCCCGCCGGGAAAGCCTGTCTTCTTCATTGCTCATCGTGGCCCGGTCTTGACCATTGATCTCGATCGTGCCGCTCTGAGGTTTCAGAAGCCCGATAATGGCCTTCAGCAGCACTGACTTACCCGTGCCCGAGCCACCGACAACACCCAGAATTTCCCCGCGCCTGACATCCAGATTGAGACCGTCATGCACCACATGGGTGCCGAAGGCGGTCTTGAGGTCCCGCACCTTTACAACGATGTCCGGTTTCTTGTTAGCCACCGCCTATAGCCCCACACTGGTGAAAAAGATAGCGAACAGGGCATCAAGCACGATCACCAGGAAGATGGATTGCACCACGCTTCTGGTTGTGCGCATACCCAGCGCATCGGCGCTGCCATGTACCCTGAGGCCGTGGTAGCAGCCGGTTGTGGCGATAACTGCGGCAAAGAAAGGCGCCTTGATGATGCCAACCCAATAGTGGTCGATCGAGATCACTTCCCGGAAATAGGTCAGGAAATTGGCGGGCGTGATATCCAGCTGGATCCATGCCATCAACGCGCCGCCCGCGATCCCCACCACATCGGCATAGAATGCCAGAAGCGGCAGGCATACCGTCAGCGCCACAAGGCGCGGCAGCACCAGCACATCAATGGGTTCCATCCCCAGCGTCTTCATGGCGTCCACTTCTTCATGCAGCACCATCGATCCGATCTGGGCCGTGAAGGCGCTGCCGGACCGGCCCGCTATAATAATAGCGGTCAAAAGAATACCCAGTTCCCGCAGATGGCCAATGCCAAGCATGTCGATAACGAAAATATCGGCGCCGAACTTGGCCAGCTGGATAGCCCCCTGGTTCACCATCACGGCACCGATCAGGAAGGAAATCAGCCCCACGATTCCCATGGACTGCAGCCCCACCACTTCCATCTGGTGCACCACCGGCACCAGGCGAATACGCCCCAGGTCAAACAACGAGCCAAAAAGGCGCATCAGCACAAACCCAAGGAACCCCAGGAGCCGGGCTGACGACCGGAGCGCCGTCATGGTGGCTTCACCCGCCTGAAGGAGAGGCATCAGATACCAGGCGACATGATCGGGTTCTGTTTTGGCAGGCGGCGGGCAGCAGGAGATAACTTCCAAAAGGGTTTTGTGGGCCGCCAGAACGCCTGTGAGCACTGCGGCACCGGCATCCTCGATGGCGGCACAATAACGGCGGATCAGCACGGCACCCGTGGTATCAAGGCTTGTGATTTCCGAACAGTCGACAACGGCGCCCGCTTCACAGGCCGCCACAATGCCCGGCATGGCATTGTCGATATCGACAGCATTATCGATGATCCAGTCGCCGCGCAGGCGCACCAAGGCGCTGGGGCTGCCACTTTCCACCGTTACAAAGCCGTTACCTGTCCGGGCATCCGCCAATTTTTTGCCACTTCCCTCTTGATTTCAAAAACCCAAAACAGCAAATAGAGGCCGCCTGGAAAACAAACACAGGCTTTATCTGCCGGTTTTATTTAACTATAAATAAATCTTGCTGAATTCAGACCAACACACAAGTCATATAAGATACCAAGGGACATATGAAGGTCAATTCGGATAACCCGCTGCACGCTTTTGCAGCCTGGACGACTGGCGTAGACGCCTCCTGGTCGAGCCTGGCGCTTGACCGCGCGCGAGACGCCTTCATTGACACCATCGCTGTCATGGTGCCCGGTGCGCGCGAGGACGTTACACACAAAGTGTTCACTCTCGCCCGCAGGTGGGGCCAAGGCGACTGCCGCGCGGTTGGCTTTGAAGGCGGCCTGTCTGCCCCCATGGCCGCCCTGGTGAACGGCACGGCCGCCCATGCCCTTGATTTTGACGACAATTTCGATCCAGCAAAAGCCCACGCCAGCGCAGTTCTGGTACCTGCCCTTCTGGCCATTGCGGACGAACGCGACCTAACGGGCGAAGCGCTTCTTGATGCCTATATCGTTGGCCTGCAGATGGTTGGCCGTGTGGGCCAGGGCGTGAACCCTTACCACCGCAGCCGCGGCTGGCACGCCACGGCAACGGTTGGCACCGTAGGCACGGCTGCCGGATGCGCGCGACTGATGGGCCTGGATGCCGAGCAAACAGCCCACGCCATTTCGCTTTCAACAAGCCTTGCCGGTGGCTTCATGAGCCAGTTCGGCACCATGACCAAACCGCTGCATGCAGGGCTTGCAGCCGCAGGCGCGGTTCAGGCCGCCCAGTTCGCCGAGGCCGGCATTACAGCAGGCGCGAACACGCTGCATGCCGCGAACGGCATGGGAACGCTGATGGTCGGCCAGGATGTGGAAGAGCTGCGCGCCACCATGGCAGACAAGGATGAATATGGTCAGAAAGTCCAGTTCGCGACCAAGGATATCGGCACGCCGCTGCATATTGAAGAATATGGCCTGAAACTGAAGCGTTTCCCCAACTGTGGCAGCGTCCACCGTGCGCTCGACGGCCTTCTTTTCCTGCGCGAAAAACATGGCTTTGAAGCCCCTGATGTGGCGGAAATTTTTGTGCGTGCGCCGGCTGCGCACCTCCGGAACCTGATGTATGAGCGCCCAACCAATTCGATGGAAGCCAAATTCAGCCTTGAATATGGACTGGCTGTTGGACTATTGACGGGCAACGCGACGCTGGCGGACTATGAAGAGGCCGCGATCAGTCGCCCGGAAGTTACCGCGCTGTTGCCGCTTGTGCGCAAAGAGTATGTCGAGAAACTGGAGAGCGATTTCCCGACACAGGTTCATGTTACGCTGAAGTCTGGCACCACCATGAGCATTGAAGTTGAAATGCCGGTGGGCTCAAGTGCTGCACCCCTGACGCTGGACCAGCTTTGGGACAAATTCGACGGCTGTGTGGGCACCCTTCTGGACAAAGAGAGATACAAGACCGCAAGAGAGACATTGATGGCACTTCCGAAGGGCGAAAGCGCTCGTAAACTCATGTCTTCCTTAACGGCCTAGTCTGATTTAAACTATGCCCGTTGGGTAGGAGGGATAACCCTATGACTGTAACCAAGAAAGCCACAGCTTTGGTGCTGGCTGCCAGCCGTCGCGGCGCCGCCGACGTTGTCGCCCAAGCCCAAGGGGTCAGCCACAAGTGCCTGGTAACACTTGATGGTGTCGTGATGCTGGAACGCGTCATCCGCGAAATAAAAAACGCCCGTGGCATCGACCGTGTGTTTGTTTCAATCGAAAGCGAAGAGCTGCTCAGGACTGTGCCCGCGCTCGCTAAAATGCTGGACAAGGGCGAAATTCAGTATGTGCCGAGCGCGGAAAACCTCTATCTTTCGGTCGCGGACGCTGCCGCCCGGATCGAGGACCCGTACCCACTCGTGATCACCACAGGGGACAACGCCCTGCACACCACTGAAATGGTTGACCATTTCTGCAAGGAAATTGAGCAGCACAAGCCCGATGCAGCCGTTGCCATGACCCCAGCATCCGTTATCTTGGAAGCATATCCCGAAGGCAAGCGCGCCTTCCATAATCTCAAGGACGGTGGCTGGTCCAGCTGCAACCTCTATGCGCTGGCCAACGAGAAAGCCTTGGAAACCGCCAAGATTTTCGAGGGTGGCGGCCAGTTCGGCAAGAAACCGCAGCGTATCATGAAGGCCTTTGGCCTGATGTTCATGCTCAAGTACCGCTACAAGCTGGCCACCATTCACGAGCTGGCCGCGAGCCTGTCACGGCGCTGGAAATTGACGGTGCAGGTGATCCGCATGCCATTCGCCGATGCACCAATTGATGTGGACAACCCAGGCGACATGGAACTGACGGATCAAATCCTGAAGTCCCGCCGCATGGCTGCACAGTAGCAACCAAGCTTAATCCAGAAAAAGGCGTCCATTGGCACCTTTTTTCGCTTCTGCAGCCTGAAATTAGTTAAATCAGGTCCGTCCCCGATAAGACGAAACATTTCTGAAACGCTAGTGTAACGAACGTTTACGGCCTTTTTATTGTTTCGGTCCTGAAGCGAAAACGCCCCCGTTTGAAGCATATCGGTTGTCGAATTGCCTTATTTGGGGCAAAATCAGCCCTTATGCGACGTTTTGTCAGAGTGTTTTGTTCTGATCTTTGTTTATTTTTTAGTCTGAAATGTCCGCGACGGCCGCGAGTTAAGTAAGGCCTCATAAAAAGCAGAAAGAAAAAAAGAAGCCGCTTATGCCACACCGCATTGGATTTCTGTTCAACCATGATGCCGCTCATCAGGTCAGCCATCTTGCGCCCATGATTCCGGCGCTGGCAGGCACTGCTGATGATGTGGAAATTGAGGTTTTCGCCTCCACTGAAGAACAACTTGAAATGGTCCGCGAAATTGCGGGCGATACGCCCCGCTGTCAGTTCACGCTGCTTGATGTGCCGCTTGTCTACAAAGTGCTCGACAAGCTCTTGAACAAAGTCGCGCCATTCAAGCGCATCGCTGTTTTGAAAAACAACCTCGACCATTTCCGCCAGTTGGACACCCTGGTGGTGCCGGAGCGCACCAGCCTGATGCTGCGTGAGGTCTTTGGCCTGACCCACCTGAAAATGGTCCGTGTCTGCCATGGTGCTGGCGACCGGGACGTCGCCTGGTCGGACAATATCTCCAAATTCGATTATGTTTTCCTGCCTGGTGACAAACACCGCGACCGGATGATCGCCCTTGGCATCGTGCAGCCGGAAAACAGCGCCGTGATCGGCTATATGAAGTTCGATGCTCTGGCGGAGGAAAATATCGTCCACCGTCCGTTCAAGAACCAGCGACCGATCGTGCTCTATAACCCACACTTCGATCCTTACCTGTCTTCCTGGTTCACCATGGGCGAAGAGGTTCTGGACTATTTCGCGAACAACAAGGATTTCAACCTGATCTTTGCGCCTCATGTGATGCTCTACAAGCGCCGCATCCATACGTCACTGACCAACCGGGTGGTGCGCTGGCGGAAGGATTTGGCCAAGCGTTTCAAGAACAGCGACAATATCCTGATCGACACCGGCAGCCCGGCCTGCATGGACATGACCCACATACGCTCGGCCGACATCTATCTGGGTGACGTCTCCAGTCAGGTGTATGAATTCATTGCCCGTCCACGGCCCTGCATCTTCCTTAACGGACACGGCGCGGACTGGCAGCGCGACCCGAAATATAAATTCTGGACCCTCGGCCCCGTTGCGTCCTCAATTGACCAACTCGACCAAGCTTTGAAGGCCGCACTTGAAACGCCTCACGCCTACAGGGCGGAGCAACAGAAGCTCTTCAAGTCGTCTATCGACCTTCAGCAAAAATCATCCGCACAGCGTGCCGCCGAAGCCTATTGTAACTTTCTGGGGCTAGATACGTGTCAACCTGTACCGCTGAAAAAATACGGGTAATTGTCCTTGCTGGCCGCCGCCCGGAGGGCGACCCGGTCGCGGACATGTTCAACGTCAAATACAAGGCCGCCGCCCATATCGGCGGACGCGCCATGCTCAACCGTGTCGTGGACGCGCTCGATGCATCGGGGCGTGTGTCAGATATCTTCATCCTGACCCAGTCGCCCGAAGACATGGCGGCGCTCGAAGATTTCGAGCCGTTCAAGGCACGGCGCGATGTAACTTTTGTCGCCAGCGGCGATTCCATCTGTGGCAGCATCGTGGATTTCCTCGACAGTCACCCAAGCAACCAGCCGACCCTGGTAACCACATGCGATCATGTATTGCTGACGGGTAGCGATGTCGCGGCTTTCCTCGACGGCCAGCCTTTGGACACCGATATCGCCGTGGGGCTGGTGCCGGCGGAAACAGTGCTGGCCAAGATACCGGCGGCCCGCCGCACATGGCTGAAGTTCGCGCGGGGCGCGGCCTACACCAGCTGCAACCTGTTCCTGCTGAAGGGACAACGCGCCCGCTCGGTCCTGGCCTTCTGGGCTGGTATCGAACATAACCGCAAGCGCGTCTGGCGGCTTGCCTGGCATTTCGGCCCACTGGTCTTTATCGCTTTTGCCTTGCGCCTCTTGAGCCTGGAAAGCGCTTTCAGCCGCGCCTCCCACTCCATTGGTGCCACGGTCCACCCCGTCATCCTCAAGGAAGCCCATTTGTCCATCGATGTAGACAAGCCTTCGGATGTCATGATCGCCAGCGAGATTCTGGATACCTGATTATGCAGCGCCAAAGACTTGTCATCTTCGATCTGGACCGAACCATCATCAGATTTGGCAGCTACACGCCTTTTCTGCTTTGGTACGCATGGCATTATGCTCCCCACCGCCTGCTGTTGACGCCGGTGATGTTGCTGGTGATGGCGGCCTACAAGCTCAAGGCTTTTTCCCGCAGCCGATTGAAGGAAGTCATGTTCCACCTGCTGGTTGGCACTAAACCGCTTGCCCACCTAGAGGGCGCAGCCGATGCCTTCGCCAACATGATCGTGCGCGGGAAATGCTATACGGACGCGCTGAGCGCCATTTCCAGGCACAAGGCCCAAGGCGACATCCTTGTGCTGGCCACCGCCAGCTATGCCTTCTATGCCGCCCCCATCGCCAACAAACTTGGTTTCAACCACCTGGTGGCCACGAGGCTGGAGACGCGGAACGGCATGGTGATCCCCCGCATCCAGGGTGACAATTGTTATGGCGACGCAAAGCGGGCCATGGTTCAGCAGTTGATCCAGGGGCAGAAACTGGGCGGCCTGGAGACCCTTTTCTATACCGATGACCACAGCGATATACCGACCCTTGATCTGGTGGATTCAGCCGTTGCAGTGAACCCAACCCGCAAGCTGCGCCAGTATGCCAGCCAGCACGACCGGGTGGAAACAGCCATCTGGCATTGACGCCTAAGCGGCGTCGGCTGGCGCGACCCTGCGGATGGGGCCGGGCAACCTGTGTTTCTTGTATTATTAACTTCTGCGGCTTATTCTGGCTGAAACCTAAGACAAAAAAAATCGGGACAGCACGGTGCGCGCAGACAGTACAACAACCCTCCGCTCTCTTTATCCATCCATCGAGCCGTATGCGAGCGAACGCCTGAAAGTGCCAGGCGGGCATGAGATTTATGTGGAGCAGTCCGGCAACCCGGTGGGCGCACCGATTGTGTTTGTCCATGGCGGCCCTGGCGGCGGCACCAGCCCGATCCAGCGGCGTTTCTTCAACCCGGCGAAATACCGCATCATATTGTTTGACCAGCGCGGCTGCGGCAAAAGCCGCCCGCACGCGTCCCTCGACCACAACACCAGCCAGCATCTGGTGGCCGACATGGAAGCCATCCGGCAACATCTGAATATCGACAGCTGGTTCCTGTTTGGCGGGTCTTGGGGCAGCACCCTGTCGCTTCTGTATGGCCAGGCCTTTCCAGAACGCACGCGTGGCCTGATCCTGCGCGGCATTTTCCTGTCGCGCCAGCGCGAGCTGGACTGGTTCTATCGTGGCGGCACCAGCAGCATTTTCCCCGAAGCCTGGGCGCGTTTCTGCGGCCCGATCCCGGAAGAAGAGCGCGGTGACCTGATCAGCGCCTATTATAAGCGCCTGGTGGACCCTGACTGGGAAGAAGACCGCCTGACCTTCGCCAAGGAATGGAGCCTGTGGGAAGGCAGCACCGTGACACTGGTGCCCGATGAAGAACAACGCGCCCATTCGGTGGATCCTGTTTTCGCGCTCGCCTTCGCGCGGATCGAGGCCCACTATTTCAAGCACCGCAGCTTCCTTGAGGCCGACAACCAGATTCTGGACGACGCCCATAAGCTCAGGGGCGTGCCCACCACCATTGTGCAGGGCCGCTATGACGCCATCTGCCCACCGACAAGCGCGTGGGAGCTGGCGCAGGCCATGCCGTGGGCGACGCTGAAGATGGTGCCGGTGGCAGGCCATTCGGCGTTCGAGCCCGCGATCCAGCATGAGCTGATCTGCGCCACAGACGCGGCGTAGGCCAAGTTAACAGGTCGTCATTCGCCAACTGCTGTATGGATGCTGAAACAAGTTCAGCATGACGACCTGAGTTGCTTAAGCCGTCCACCCCACTCATCTGTCACCCTGAACTTGTTTCAGGGTCCATTTCGAAACTACCTGCCCCCTGCGACGTGATGTCCCTTGCCTGAGCCTATATAGTCAGGCTATGAGCAGGACAAAGGAGAACACCCGTGAAAGCAATTTTGTCCGCCCTTATTCTGGCCCTCAGTTTTTCCGTCACCGCGTTCGCCCACGGCGAGCATGATGGCGAAGGCATTGAAATTGAAAAGGTCTGGGCGCGCAAAACCAGCCGCACGGTCTCTGCCGCTGTGTATCTGACCATCCGCAACAACACGCACGACATTATTGAGCTGACGGGCGCGGATACAGATATTGCGAACACCACCATGATCCACCGGTCCTATGAGGAAGGCGGCATCATGAAGATGGACCATGTGATGAGCGTGCCGCTGAAGCCGGGCGAGACCTTCACGCTCGCGCCCGGCGGCTATCATGTGATGCTGATGGGCCTTAAAAAGCCGCTTGAGAAAGGCGATGTCTTCCCGCTGACGCTGGAGTTCGACGGCGAGCATGAGCGCGAGGTGATTGTGGAAGTCACCGGCATGATGGGGATGCAGTAGTCAAAAACCAGTATAAATTGCAAAAAGTCCAATATCGTATGCTATGCTAACTTCATGATACCTTGGAGTGTGCATTACTATGAAGTCGTTTTCTAAGTGGCTATGCTTTTTTCGAGCTTTGCTCACAGCTATCGGCATTATATGGCTCTTTATCGAGTCATATGAGGGCATCACAAATCAGGAATTAGACCTTTCCTACAAAGATTTTTTGTTAAGCTCTACTCTCCTCGGGCTACTTCTATTCTTTGCAGATGGTCTTTTCTTAGAAGGTTTCTTCAAAAACGAAATCGTTATTTCCAGCAATAGTTTCGACACAAAAATATCCGTGCTTTTTGGCGATTTTTTTGATCAAAAAGGCTGGAAAGCCATTGGGGTGAACGACTGTTTTGATGACATCGTTGATGACATAATAGTATCATCCAAGAGCCTTCACGGCCAGGTCATTCAGAAATTCTGGGGAGGAAATAGTGGCAATTGGCGAAACCAAGTCGACACAGCACTCTCTCAAACGCCCTTTACAACCATTACAAGGAATCCTGGGCGTACACGACGCTATGAAATTGGAACAACCGCGACAGCTATTGTTAACGAAAATAAGTTCCTTTTTGTCGCGCTTGGCCGAACCGATGAAACAACTCATCGAACGTCGGCTACAGCGGAAGACCTAATTAAAGCAGTTCGGGGGCTTCTAGTTAAAGCTCGAAACTCCTGTTCCAACGAAACTATTTACATCCCGCTGCTAGGTTCTGGGCTTGCCCGCATTGGTATCAAAAACGCTATTCTTGTCGACTTAATACTCACCGCGGTGTTTGAAGAAACTAAACAGGGAAAGGTCTCAAATTCCATAAAAATAGTTTTGCCAAAAGACAAGAAGCCTGAAATCGATTTGGGATCAATCTATCAAGATTGGAAGTAGATATGGCTTATCGCAATGGAACCTACATTGCTTTTGACGGCCTTGGACAAACCGACCCGAGCAAGTCGGACTTTAGATATTACTCAACCATACAAGCCTGGAGTTCAAAAAAGCATATCGAATTCAAATTCGTGAACAGCCACGAGAAGACGTATGCAGTTAGAGATAGCAGCCAAAGATCTACCCTAGAATCGAGGATAAGAGAGCGCCTTGCCAAATCAAAAAACTGCCTCGTTATTTTAAGCGATAAAACGAGGAGTTCCGGCAGCATGCTCAGCTATGAAATTGAACAAGCCGTTGATAGGTATGAGCTGCCTCTAATTATCACCTATCCCGGCTTCAACATTGTGTCCAAACCAATATTGTTGAAAAATCGTTGGCCAGAAGCGCTAACGGAGAGAGTTCACCAGGAAACTGCTTATGCTATTCATATCCCATTTAAAAAGGGGGCAATTTTAGATTCTATTAGCCAATTTACGGTACATGCTAACGCATTGACTGGACCTCTCAATTTTTATTCTGCAAAAGCCCACTCCGAGCTAGGTTGCACATAGCCCTAACCCAGCCAGCCTTTGAGCTCGTTCCTTGCGACGCTCTCGAGCACCCACATGCCCTGCTCTGTGTCATTCAGGCACGGGATATAGTGGAAGTGGGTGCCGCCGTTCTCAAGGAAGGTTTCCCGAAGTTCCATATTGATTTCTTCAAGGGTTTCCAGACAGTCCTGTGAAAAGGCCGGGGCGAGCACGGCGAGCTTTTTGACGCCGTCCTTGGCCATCTGCTCGACCGTTTTGTCCGTGTAGGGCTGCACCCATTCGGTGGGACCGACGCGCGACTGGAAGCTGGTCACCAGCTTGCCTTCCGGCAGATCAAGCGCGTCGTTCAGCAAACGGCTGGTCTTATGGCAGTGGCAGGGGTATGGATCCCCCTTATCCCAGTAGGCCTTTGGGATCGAATGGTAGGACGCCAGGATTTTATCCGGCTCCCAATCCAATGTGCTCAGGCTGTCTTTCACACTCGCGGCAAGCGCGGAAGGGTATTCCAGCGTATCAAAGTAAGCCGGCACCGTGCGCACAGATGGCATCCAGCGCATCTCGCCCATTACCTCGAAAGCTTTCTCATAAGCTGTCGCAGTCGTCGTGGCGCTATATTGCGGATAGAGCGCGAACAACAGGATGCGGTCACAACCCTTTTCGCGCAGGCGCGTGAGGCCATCCTTGGTGGACGGCGTGCCGTACCGGAAGGCCCATTCAACCTCGGCTTCTTCCCCGAAGGCGGCCTGCAGCTTTTCGGCCTGGCCTCTAGCGTAGGTCCGAAGCGGGCTTTCGTTTCGCTCCTTGTCCCAAATTTTGGCGTAGGCCTTGGCGGACTTGCCAGACCGGAAGGTCAGGATCGGGCCATGAAGGATCGGCAGCCAGATCAGGCGCGGCGTTTCCACCACGCGCGGGTCCGAGAGGAACTCCGCCAGATATTTCCGAACCGCGCCATAGGTGGGGGCGTCGGGCGTGCCAAGGGACATCATCAGGATGCCCAGCTTGCCGTGGGCCACGGTGGGGTGATCTGTCGGTTTTTCGCTGGTCATAGGTCTGTTCGCCGTTTTCTTAACTTTGCTTGCGCCGTTTCTACGACAGCGGCGCCGAAATGGCTCATGAAAAAATCAGATATCTGTCATCTGGCGCGTATCTCGCTCGTGTGCCTACTGCAGGATACGCACCAGCATGCTTCCGGCCTCGCGCACCGGGTCTGTGGCCACGGCCAGCACCCAGCCGTCATGCGGGGCCGTGTAGGTGCGAATTTCATGCCCGAACGCGTCATACAGCGTGGCTACATCCTGGCCCTTCTTCACCGCGTCCTTCAGGCCCACATGCAAAACGGCAATGCCGCCCCGGTCGGCATACACATTGGTGTAGTTCGACCCCACGATGGCTTTCACCGGCGGCTGTTCCACACTGCCCGGCACCATCCTGTGCGCCCGCATCAGGTTCTGGAGGCCCCAGACCGCGCGGTCAATCAGCTCCCCCTGGAACTGCTTTGGCGCGCCCACTTCAAGCGTAACAGCCGGAATGCCCTCTTTCATCAGGCTGGTCTCCAGCGTGCCCTGCTGGCCCGCGTCATTCTTGATCATGTCGGGGCCAAGGGTATGGGCCGCCGCGCGCGCTGTGCTGTTGCCGAAATCGGCGAACACAAAAAGCGGATAGGCAGCGCCCCGCGTCTGGGTGTGGATATCCACGGCGAAATCAGCGTTCTGGCGAATGAGGCCCTGCCACAGGGCACCAAGATAGCGCCCGGATGTGCTGCCACTTTCGCCCACACTGCCTGGGAAATTACGGTTCAGATCAACCAGCGAGCCACCGCCCGCAGACACCGGGAAGCGCCTGTTGTTGGCATTGATGCCCGGCTGGTTCAGCCCCGGCACTGCCACCACCGTGCCTGAAAGGGTCTTTGGGTCCAGCTTTTCCAGAAGCCGGTGCAGCACGGCGATGCCGTTCAGCTCATCACCGTGGACCGCGGCGGTCAACAGAAGCGTCTTGCCATCCTTCGCGCCGCGCACCACCACAACCGGCACATGAATGGGCGCGCCGGTGTTGCGCCAGCCCGCGCGGAAATAGAAATCATGCCGCCCTTCGGGCAGCCGCTCGGCCTCAAGCCTGGTGATCACCGTAACGCCGCCCACACGGTCACCCGTGTCTTCCATGGGCGGCATCATAGAGGCGCGTGACGGCGCCGCGACAAAAAGGCTGACAAGAAGGCCAAGGGTTATCGTGCGAACTGGCATCATGTGGTTACTGCTCCGTTTGCTTTCAAAGCATCGCCTATCATCGCAACAGACCGGCTTCAATTGCAAATATGTAATGCAATATCATCCAGCCATGTAATGGAATATCATCCAGAAATTTGCCTTGCACACCAACATATTATCGGGCCAAATAAGGGCGAAACCAGAGGGACTGTTATGGGTGCGAACTGCTGTCATGATGTGAAGTTTGAAGGGATGGACCCGCGCTATAAGCGTGCGCTCATCTATGTGATCCTCATCAATGCGGCCATGTTCCTGTTTGAAATGCCCATGGGCTTTGTGGGCCAGAGCCAGGCGCTGAAGGCAGATGCGCTTGATTTCCTGGGCGACACCTTCACCTACGGCCTGTCGCTTTATGTGATTGGCAAGGCCGGCAGCCTGCGCGCCAAGGCCGCGCTTTTCAAAGGCATCAGCCTTTCGGTAATGGGCTTGTGGGTATTGGGGTCCACCATCTATACGGTTTTCTATCTGAACCAACCAACCGCCGCGATTATGGGCGGCGTTGGGGCAGCGGCGCTGGCCGCCAATGTTGCGAGCGTGCTTCTGCTGATGCGCTTCAAGGACGGTGACGCCAACGTGCGGTCCGTGTGGCTTTGCAGCCGCAATGACGCCATCGGCAACGTGATGGTGATGGTGGCGGCGTCCGGCGTGTGGATTTCCGGCACCGGCTGGCCGGACCTGATTGTGGCAGGCATCATGGCATCGCTGTTCCTGTCCGGCTCGTTCCAGATTATCCGGCAGGCCAGCCACGAGCTTTCGCACCACCGCACTGCGGCCGCAGAATAGGCCGGGGCCCGTGGGACGCACGCAGTGGCAGCTGTTTGGCACAAGGCGCTTCCTGCCGCTTTTCATCACACAGTTTCTTGGTGCGCTGAATGATAACCTGTTCCGGCAGGCGCTTGTTATCCTGATCACCGTCAAGCTGGCGTCCGAGATGGGTATCCAGCCGTCCATCCTGACCAACCTGGCGATCGGGCTGTTCATCCTGCCCTTCTTCTTGTTTTCCGCGCTTGCCGGGCAACTTGCCGACAAGTATGAGAAAACCAACCAGATCGTGTGGATCAAGATTTGGGAAATTGGCCTGATGGTGGTGGGCGGCTTTGCCATCTATTTCCAGAATTTCTACATGATGGTGGCTGTGCTTTCCGGGCTGGGGCTCCAGAGCACCTTCTTCGGCCCGATCAAATATGGTGTCCTGCCTGACCTGATGAAAACAGATGAGCTTCTGGGCGCCAACGCGCTTATCGAAGCCGGCACCTTTGTTGCCATCCTGCTTGGCATCCTGGTGGGTGGGCTGGTGATCAGCCAGGACGGTGACAATTTCATCATCTCCGGCATCATGATCGCTTTCGCCGTCATCGGCACGCTGACAGGGCGGCTGGTCCCCAAAACCGGGCAGGCCGCGCCCAACCTGGACATCCGGGTGAATATCTTCACCTCAACCGGCACGCTTCTGAAAAGCGCATGGCAAAATGATATCGCACGCCCAGCCATCATCGGCATCAGCTGGATCTGGCTTTATGGTTCCATCTATATCGCGCAGATACCCGAAATCGTTTACGCGCGCATGGGCGGGGACAAAACAGTCATCACGCTGGTGATCGCCTGTTTCTCGGTCGGTATTGGCGCGGGCGCGCTTTTGTGCAGCCGCATTTTGAAGGGCGAAATTTCAGCCCGCCTGGCGCCCCGTGCCCTTGTGGGGCTTGGCGCTGTCAGCCTGGCCTTTATTTGGGCCCTACCAGAAGTGCCCAGTGTGCCCTTTTCTGCTGAAACTGTCGTTGGTCTGAAGGCCTTTATCGCCGCTCCATCCAACTGGCCGATGCTTATCGCGCTGATTGGTGTGGCCATGATGGCAGGCATGGTAATCGTGCCGCTTTACACCATTTTGCAGGAATATACCCCGCGCGAGGCCCGGTCGCGTGCGATTGCCGCCAACAATGTATTCAACAGCGCCTTCATGGCGGGCGGTACCATCATCGCCGCAGCCCTCCTGGCGACAGGCTTGACGGTTATCCAGATCCTGATCCTGTATGCCGCCGCAAACCTTGTGCTGCTGCGCCCCGCCGCGCGGTTGAAGGCACGCATTGAGAATGCCAATTGAAAACTGTCCCTACACAGCAGCGGTTAAAATTGATACATTTGAATCAAAGACTTGTGACAACCCCAGCAGCCTGCATATAGTGGCGCGAGGAGGAGCATCACGTGACACGCATCTTTAGCCGCCGCAAACGACCGGTCCTGGAAGCGCTGGGGCAGATCTTCATTGTTCTGTCATTCATTGGCGCTGTGGTTCACGGGGCCGGATGGCACCCGGACGGCATCCTGTGGAGCGTTCTCTCCAAAGCCAGTGCCGTGTCTTTCCTGGCGCTGTTTGTTGCCGTGAATATACGCACATTCGGGCACGCCCTTTTGTTTTTCGCGCTCATATTCTCTGTTTCAGGGGATGTGCTCCTGGAAATTCCAACCGACCCGCCTGGGCAGGCATTCCTGCGCGGCATGATGGGCTTCATGGTTGGCCACATTTTCTTCATCGTTCTGTACCTTACCAACCGCCAACCCATGAGCGACATAAGCACGCTGCCTGTCAGGCTGTCGTCGCTATTGTGGCTGTTCGCCTTCTTCTCCGGCTACATGCTGTATGACGGTTTGGGCGAGATGCGCATGTATGTGTATGTCTACACCGCTGTCCTGACTGCCATGGCAACCTCTGCGCTGCTCAGCAAATTTCCGTTCCGCTTGACTGGCATCGGGGCTGTGTTGTTCGTGCTGTCGGATGCCGCTATTGGCGCACGCGAGTTCATGGGAGCCCCAGAGTATGTCGGCTATTTCATATGGGCCGCTTATTATGCATCACAGCTTATGATGACGATGGGGGTCATGCTGACGGACGACCGACCAACAAACTTTGGCGGGTATCGATTTGACTAGGGCCAGCCTTGGCCTTACATCTTTTTGTCACCCTCATTGATGGAACAAGGCCATGATCACAGTGGACCGCGATATGAAAATTCTGCAGAAGAAAGCAGCCACGCTCGTCGAAGCGCTTCCCTACATGCGCAAATATGCTGGCGAAACCTTCGTTATCAAATACGGCGGACATGCCATGGGCGATGACGCGCTGGCACGCCAGTTCGCCCAGGACATCACGCTTTTGAAACAGGTGGGCATCAACCCAGTGGTTGTCCATGGAGGCGGCCCACAGATTGGCGAAATGCTCAAGAAGCTCTCGATCGAGACCGACTTTGTTGACGGCCTTCGCGTGACCTGCAAAGCAACTGTGGATATCGCCGAAATGGTGCTGTGTGGCTCTATCAGCAAATCCATCGTCGCTGACATCAACGCGGCAGGTGGCCGGGCCATCAGCATGTCAGGCAAAGACGGCAAGCTGGTCACCGCCACCAAGATGGAAAAATCCAAGCCAGACCCGGACAGCAATATCGAGAAGGTAATCGACCTGGGTTTCGTGGGCGAACCCACGCATGTCGACCCGACCGTCCTCAAGCAAAGCATGGCCAACGGCATCATCCCCGTGATCTCACCCATCGCGGCTGGCGAAGACGGCAATACCTATAACATCAATGCCGATACAATGGCGGGGGCCATCGCCGGGGCACTGGGCGCACGGCGTTTCTTCCTGCTGACAGACGTGCCGGGCGTACTCAGCAAAGACAAGGAAATGCTGACGGAGTTGGACCCGGAGGACATCGCGCGCCTCAAGGCGGACGGCACCATCACCGGCGGCATGATCCCCAAGGTGGAAACCTGCATCAAGGCCGTGGAAGCCGGCGTTAAAGGTGCGGTTATCCTGGACGGCCGGGTCAAGCATGCCATGCTGCTTGAAATCTTCACCGAGCGCGGTGCAGGTACGCTGATACGGCCTGCGCACTGACCCTTTCGCGATAAGCGGCAAAATGAAGGAACAAGGGGGCCCTTTCGGCCTCCTTTGTCTTGGAGCATGGGCTGCAGAGAAGCAGGTGTGACCCAACCTCCAGGAGAAAATGGCTCAAATCAGCCTTTTTCCACAAGACACATCGAAGAAGAATGCCATTCCTTAACAGGAAAAGGCTTTTCTGAATTTTCCGTTCATATTGGGTTCAGCCCCTGATTTCCACAATTCAACCCCTGGCCGTAATCACGGCCGGACATTCTGGACAATTGATCAAAATAAGGAGAGGACTTTTGATCTACATGACTGGGGCGTGGAACTTTGGAGGGCCTGGCGGTTTTGCCATCCCCCAAACCACGGTGACGCTCGACATGCCATCAGACGTGTCGGGTGATCAAATCAGGGGGCTGATAGGGCAAACCGCAGGTGGCGGTGAGCTTGTTTTCCCCGTGGAGCCCAATGGTGGCATCGGAGATGGGGCGGGACCAATACCACTTGGAAGCCCCATGCCGGTCGAACCCGATGGTGGCATCGGAGACGGCGCCGGACCAATACCGCTTGAAGATCCAATGCCGGTCGAACCCGATGGTGGCATCGGAGACGGCGCCGGACCAATACCGCTTGAAGATCCAATGCCGGTCGAACCCGATGGTGGCATCGGAGACGGCGCCGGACCCATTCCCGATGGTGAAGGCGAAACCGGTGCAGATGATGGCGAAGTAACCATCATGCCTGTAGAACCCGATGGCGGCATCGGAGACGGCGCTGGCCCCATTCCAGACGGCGAAGGCGAAACCGGTGCAGATGATGGCGAAGTAACCATCATGCCTGTAGAACCCGATGGCGGCATCGGAGACGGCGCTGGCCCCATTCCAGACGGCGAAGGCGAAACCGGTGCAGATGATGGCGAAGTAACCATCATGCCTGTAGAACCCGATGGCGGCATCGGAGACGGCGCTGGCCCCATTCCAGACGGCGAAGGCGAAACCGGTGCAGATGATGGCGAAGTAACCATCATGCCTGTAGAACCCGGTGGCGGAATCGGCGACGGTGCAGGACCACCACCAGACGCGGACATTGATCCTGTTGAGGAAAACATCATTGAAGGCGGCGGCGAAGGCACGAAGGCCGATGACACCTTCATCGCCAGCGAAGAAGCCGACACCTTCATTTTCCAAGCAGGGCATGGCAACGATACGGTCCATGGGTTTGACGTGACAGAGGATCGGCTTGATTTCTCTGGAACTGAGATCGACTTCACCGACCTCGAGAGCCTGCTTGCGCACACTTTTGATCAGGTGGATGAAGGTGTGGTGTTTGGCGTCTATATCGAAACCGGTGAAGGTACCAGCGTGTATCTGGATGGCGTCTCATCAGCCGATCTTGCGTCGGCCATGATCGACTTCTAAAGGCCTTTAGCGATACTATGGCAAACAGGAGAAGCACGGTACGTCGTGCTTCTCACTCAATCCCCTGATGGGGCGATCATCTTCGATGGGTCTGTCCAGCGGTCGAAATCTTCTTCCGAAATATAGCCAAGTCTGAGCGCCGCTTCCTTCAAGAGCAGCTTTTCATCGTTCGCCAAACGGGCTATTTCCGCCGTCTTGTCATAGCCAATGTGAGGCACCAGTGACGTGGCAAGCATCAGCGAGCTTTTGAGCAGCGCGTCAATTCGGTCACGGTCTGGCTTCAACCCATCAAGACAGCGCTTGGTGAAACTATCCACCGCATCTGAAAGAAGCCTGATCGATTGAAGCACATTATAGATAATCACCGGCTTATAGGCGTTCAGCTCCAGCTGCCCCTGGCTGCCTGCAATGGTGACAGTGGTATGGTTGCCCATCACTTGCGCGCACACCATGGTCAGCGCCTCTACCTGTGTTGGATTCACCTTGCCCGCCATGATGGACGAGCCAGGTTCGTTCTTGGGCAATAGAAGCTCCGCAAGCCCGCCGCGCGGGCCAGACCCCATCAGCCGGATATCGCCCGCGATTTTCATCAGCGCCGCCGCTGCACCATTCAAGGCACCTGAAAGCGCCACAAGTTCGTCATGAGCACTGATGCCCGCGAACTTGTTGGGGGCCGGGCTGAAGGACAGGCCCGTCAGGTCGGAGATATGGCGGCAGAAAGCCGCCGCAAAATCCGGATGGCAATTCAGCCCGGTACCCACTGCCGTCCCACCTTGCGGCAATTCGCTCAGGCGTGGCAATTGCTGCGTGAACGCGGCCAACACAGCCTCCAGCTGCGCCTGATAGGCCGAAAAGGCCTGATCGAGCGTGATGGGTGTGGCGTCCTGAAAATGGGTACGCCCGAGCTTGATCACATCACCAAATCTTTGCCGAAACGCAGCGATGGATGCGGTCATGCCGTCCAGTGCAGGCAACAACCGGCCAGATAGTTCCTGCACGGCTGAGACAAGCATCGCGGTGGGAATCGTATCGTTCGACGATTGCCCCATATTGACGTGATCGTTCGGGTGCACCGGTTCCTTGGCGCCCCGCTTGCCGCCAAGCATTTCGCTCGCACGGTTGGCGATCACCTCATTGGCGTTCATGTTGCTCTGGGTACCGCTGCCGGTCTGCCATACAGGCAAAGGAAATTCGGCGTCATGCAGGCCGGCCGCTACCTCGCCCGCTGCCGCCGCAATGGCGTCAGCCAGCCTGCCATCCAGAAGACCAATATCCTTGTTCGCCAGTGCGGCAGCCTTTTTTTGATACCCCAGAGCACGAACGAACGGTATGGGCATCACCTCAGTCCCGATCGGGAAATTCATCAGGCACCGTTCGGTCTGCGCACCCCACAAACGGTCCGCCGGCACATCAATGGTGCCTAAAGAGTCGCTTTCCTGTCGGGTTCCTGCCATAGCCCGACCTAATCAGCCTGCTCGACAAAATAGCTGAGATGCCATTCAAGCTCGTTGTCGTCGATCGGATAGTCCTTGCCATCCTTGGCATTCAGAAGCTGTGCTTTGGGCACCAAGGCGAACTTTGTCTGAAGTTCATAGGCCGTGCGCATTGAAAGCTTCGCTTTCCAGGCCAGTGCCGTCACGGCCCTGCCGCTCTTGGAATTAACAATCTGGCGTACGGTTTTTGCCGGGATATCAGCCATTACGG
Source organism: Kordiimonas lipolytica (assembly GCF_001550065.1). Next base: position 114,343 of record NZ_LRUB01000017.1, on the reverse strand, counting down.
CAAGGCATTGCATTAAAAGCTCTCGCCGGTTTTCCTCGATCTGGTCATGGACGAATTTGTCATCCAGCGCGCCCTTTTCGAAATACTCCATGGCCTGCTTCGCCAGCTTGTCCTCTTCTTCATCGCCGACGCGTTCACTGTGCAGCCGGTCTCGCACTCTCTCCAGGAGCTCTTCCGCCTGTTCTTCAGGCAGTTCCGCCTGCTCCATCATGGCGTGAACAAGGGCTGAAGCCACAAAACCAGCGATCCGCTTCATCGCCCGGATCGACAGTTGCGGGCGCAGCGCCACCGGCGCGTGCAGGTCTTCCACTGTCTTGGCGTGATCGATAATCTGGTCCAGCGTGTCTTCGCGGATCTGCGCGTTTGGGTTGGTCAGGAGCGTGGAAATTGCTGGCACATCCAACGTGGCCGCAATGTCCTGGGAAATCTCTTCGCTGACCAAGGCTCGGCTGGCAATGGACTTCAGCGCCCCACCAGACACACCAGCCGCAATGATCTCACGCAGGTCATCATCGTTCAGAAGGGGCGAATACTGGAGGATCGGCCCACAGACAATCTCTTCAACATCGCGCGCCAGCCTGTCGACAATGGCCTTCGGCACGCTGTCTGCGCTCTTGATCTCTTCCGCCACATAGGCCCGCACCTTCGGCAGCTGGTCAGCCGCCAGGGCTTCCAGCACCTTGATGGCCTTTTCCCTGAGGGCGGTCTGTTCGCCCGGCTTGAGGCCCGGTATCAGCCGGCCGATCTTACGGGCGAGTTCTGAACGGACTTCTTCATCCTCATCGCTCGTCAACTTCTCTGCAGCCTGGATCGGCGTGGACGGGTTCTGGGCAATCGCCCGGCGAATTTCTGGCGATGCATCCTCGGCTAGAAAATAGAGCACTTCTGGCCGGGCATCTGTGCGGTTCGCAAGGGCCTGCTTTTGCCCCTCAGACCCGGTCTCCAGAATCCTTTGCTCGTCTTCCTTGGTCAGCGTTTCGGGCAACGCTTTATCTTTATCGGACTTGCCCCCAAGCAATGCCTTCAATTTACCCAGCATCAGTCTTCCTCTTCCCCCGCCGCGGTATCACCCGGGGCCTCGCTTGTCGGTGCAATAGCCACATGGCCACGCCCCGCTTCTTTAACTTCATACAGAACCGCATCGGCGCGATCGGCCAATTTCTCGAACGTCAAATCCACCCCCGCAACCGATGGGCAAACTCCGATCGATGCATTCAGCCGCAGACCGTCTCCGCCGATCTCACTCCGAATGGCAGGCATGGCCGCGATCAGGCTTTCGGCCTTCTTGGCCGCAACGTCGCTATCCATATCCTCCAGCCAGAGGATGAATTCATCACCGCCATAGCGCCCCGCAAAATCGCACGGCCTGATCATGGCCTGCATATGCTTGGCGACACCCTTGAGCGCCTGATCACCCGCCCGGTGCCCCAGTGTGTCGTTGACTTCCTTGAAATGGTCCAGATCAATAAAAACCAGACAGCCTGAAAGGCCTGTGCGGCACTGGTGCTTAAGGCGCCGTTCCACCGCTTCCAGAAGCGCACGACGGTTCATCAGCCCGGTCAGCTCGTCCTTGCTGGACAGGCGGTAAAGTGTGTCGATGAGTTCCGCCTTGCCAAACGCCGCTGTCAGCACTTCAACGACACCGCTCAAAAGCTCCACTTCAAGGTCCGACCAAGGGCTGACTTTCGTATCCCGGCTGACAATCATCATGCCGAGGCTCTTGTCCCCCCGCTGCATCCTGAGCGCAAGATGCTGGCGCTCTCCCGTGCTTTCAAATGGCAACACATGGTCTTCAGCTGCAACCAGGCTGGCCCAGATGGAGTCCATATCCAGTATTTCCTGATAGCTGCCGACGATGGAACTGGGCACGAGGCCTTCTTCATAATGCATCGCTGCCCATACCATATCGGCTCGCAGCACTTCCTGAAGTGCGGCCGACGCACTGTCGAACAGGTCATCGGCGCTTTCAGCCGTATTCAGGATGCGGGTGATCCGCTGCAAAAGCATGAACCGCAGGCCGTCCTGCTTTGTCTTTCGGGCGGCCATATAGCGGTCTGTCATGTCGCGGCACGTGCCCCGAAGGCCGGTCTGCTCACCGCGTTCATTTACAAGCGGATGCACATTGAAATGCAGCCAGCGACGGCTATCGCCTTCAAACAGAGCCGGGACATTATCAAACTGCGCCTCGCGCTTTGCTGTGAAAGGATTGCGTACAGGTGCCTCGCCATCCGGCCAGAAAATGCGCGTGGCGTTCCGGCCAAGCCACTGTTCCGTATCCTGCCCGAACGCTTCGTGAGGCGACACAAAGCGGAACCTGTAGTTTTCATCAAGCTCGAAAGACAAATCGACCGCGCCGTCCAAAAGCTCCTTCAGCATGGTGCGGCTTTTCAGAAGCGCTTCGGTCACTTTGTCGGGCAGAGTTGTATCGCGCGTCACCACCACGACCTCATTGCCCTGCGGCACGGCCACCAGCCAGTAGGTTGAGCCCTTACCGTCCTCGATGCGGGCGTCCGTTGGCAGGCCGGATGTCAGTGCTTCATGAACCGTGTGATGCAGCGGACCCTCATCTTGCTGCCACAAGGCCACTAGCGGGCCCGCAGACGGGCTTTGGTCCAGCACATCTCCACCTGCCGCAACGCGGAAGGCGCTGGACTTCGACCGGCTCAAACTGCCTGAAATACCTGCCATTTTCTTCAGTGGCGCCACATTTTCCCTTTCGCTTCCAGCTCCAGATTGCCTGAAATCTGGCCCCCTGTCATAAAAACTATGTTGCTTGCGGTTAATCTAGCTTTAATGACAATTATTGCAGTATCATATGCACCATGTTGGATTTTAAAAAGCAAAGCTTTCACCCCACCTTCGACACCCCGCGCGATGCCTGGGTTTTCGATCTTGATAACACGCTTTATGCGGCGGAATGCAACCTGTTCAGCCAGATCGACCAGAAGATCGGCGAATATGTGCAGACGCTTCTTGGCCTGAACGCCGAGGACGCCCGCAAGGTACAGAAACAGTATCTGCTGGAACACGGCACCACGCTGAAGGGCCTGATGGCGCACCATTCGGTGGACCCATACCATTATCTGGACAGCGTGCATGATATCGACTTCGCACCGATTGAGCGCGACGATCATCTGCGCGATGCCATCACCCGGCTGGATGGCCGCAGGGTGGTATTCACCAATGCAGACGCGAAATACGCCGCCAAGGTGCTGGACCGCCTTGGTATTGACGACCTGTTCGAAGATATCTTCGACATTCACGAAGCGGACCTGGAGCCCAAACCGAAACCGCAAGTGTACGACAAGTTCGTCGCCAAATACGACATTGACCCCAAGCGCGCCGTGATGTTTGAAGACATGGCCCGCAACCTTGTGCCAGCGCACGCCATGGGCATGGCCACGGTGTGGATCAACACAGGCAATATCTGGGGCAAGGCAGACCACGACCCGGAAACCGTGCATGCGGAAACCGGCAATCTGGCAACCTGGCTGCACGCTTTTTTAAACCGGTAGGTTAGGAATTCTAGGGCGGCCAGCCTGTTCCCGCGATTGACTTGAGGGGCGCGGACGCTATTGTTCTTGCGATTTTTGTGAACGACCTTAAGCCCAAGGAACCGCACCCATGAGCCAACTGGAAACCATCATCAACGACGCGTTCGACAATCGCGACCAGGCCTCTGCCGCAACCACCGGCGAAATCCGCGACGCTGTCGAAGCCGCGCTGAACCTGCTCGACAGTGGCGAAGCCCGCGTGGCCAGCAAGGAAAGTGGCGAATGGGTGGTGAACCAGTGGCTGAAGAAAGCCGTGCTGCTGTCGTTCCGCCTCAATGACATGGAAACCATCGCCGGCGGCCCGGGTGAAAATACCAACTGGTGGGACAAGGTGCCCTCCAAGTTCGAAGGCTGGGGTGAAAACCGCTTCCGCGACGCAGGCTTCCGCGCCGTGCCGGGCGCCATCGTGCGCCGCTCTGCCTTTATCGGCAAGGGTGCAGTACTAATGCCGTCGTTCGTGAACCTGGGCGCCTATGTGGACGAAGGCACCATGGTTGACACCTGGGCCACCGTGGGCAGCTGTGCCCAGATTGGCAAGAATGTGCATATCTCAGGCGGCGCAGGTATTGGCGGCGTGCTGGAGCCCCTGCAGGCAGGCCCGGTGATTATCGAAGACAACTGTTTCATCGGCGCGCGCTCCGAAGTGGCGGAAGGTGTGGTTATTGAGGAAGGCGCTGTCCTTTCCATGGGCGTGTTCATCGGCGCATCCACCAAGATTGTTGACCGCAACACCGGCGAAGTGTTCATGGGCCGCGTTCCGGCCTATAGTGTTGTGGTGCCTGGCACGCTGCCGGGCAAACCGCTTCCAGACGGCACACCGGGCCCCAATCTGGCCTGCGCCGTAATCGTGAAACGGGTGGATGAGCGCACGCGATCCAAAACCTCGGTGAACGAGTTGTTGAGAGACTAACCCATGGCAGGCCTTGACCCCATTACCCTCAGCCAGGAACTGATCCGCCTTGAAAGCGTGACCCCAGACAAGGGCGACGCGCTGGATCTGCTTGCAAGCTACCTGACCGAGATGGGCTTCAAGTGCGAAAAACTGGTGTTCGAGGAAGAAGGCTATGCCCCTGTCCCGAACCTCTATGCCCGGCTAGGGAGTGAGGCCCCGAACTTCTGCTTTGCCGGTCACACAGATGTGGTTCCCGTGGGTGCGAAGGACCATTGGTCAGTTGACCCCTTCACTGCTGAAGTGCGCGACGGCCAGCTATATGGCCGCGGCGCCTCTGACATGAAATCCGCCATCGCCGCCTTCGTGGTTGCGGTTGAGCGCCGCCTTGCCAAGGGAACGCCGAAAGGCTCGATCTCGCTTCTGATCACAGGCGATGAGGAAGGCGACGCGGTCAATGGCACCAAAAAGGTGCTGGACTGGATGCGCGAGCGCAACGAGCAGATAGACATGTGCCTGGTGGGCGAGCCCACCAACCCGACGGAGATGGGCCAGATGATCAAGATAGGCCGCCGCGGCAGCCTGCACGGCATCGTGACGGTCAAGGGCACGCAGGGCCATGTGGCCTACCCGCATGTGGCCAAGAACCCGATCCCGGATATGGTCAAGCTGCTGGCCACGCTGGATGGCCCACTTGATGACGGGAACGACCGCTTTCAGCCCTCTAACCTTGAGATCGTGAATGTTCACGTGGGCAACGAAAGCCACAATGTGATCCCCGCCGAGGCCAAGGCGCGCTTCAACGTGCGTTTCAATAATGAATTCACCCCCGAAGCCCTGCGCGCGGAACTAACCCGCCGCATGGATGGCGCGGGTGTGGATTATGAGATCGACTGGTGGCTCAGTGGCGACAGCTTCCTGACACCCGCGGGGCCGCTTTCGGACGCCGTGCAGGAAGCCGCAAGCGCCCGGCTTGGTGTAACGCCCGAGCTATCGACCACCGGCGGCACATCGGACGCCCGCTTCATCAAGGACATGTGCCCTGTGGTGGAATTCGGCCTTGTCGGTGCCACCATGCACAAGATCGACGAGCATGTGGCCGTAGCCGACATCGAAGCGCTGACCGACATCTATGAAGACGTGATCAACCGCCTGCTGGGCTAAAACCCCACCTAAATTCTTTCTAGTTTTGATGCTCGCACTGGAAGAGTATTTTCAATCTCAAGCGGATGAGAATATTCCCGAGTGACGATGGTTGGCCGCCCAACTCGGCCTTCCGATTTGCGATGATAGGTGGGGATATTCCCCTTAGAGAGACGTTTCACACTCCCGAGCCCCTGGCTGACGCCTGGGCTCCCCTCGGGGTCTGTTGCCAAAGCGCGCAGGCCCCGACCCTCTTTTTGGGGGATTTGCTGTACCTTAAGCGCCTTCGGAGCGCAGGCCAGCAATATTGGCTTCCCAGTTAGCGCCGTCAAAATCAGCGACATCAATGTCCGTAACCGTCGTTTTGTCGATACAGTTGAGGTTGACCGACCAGCCGTCCGGATGGCTGCGGGGCACGTAAAAGCTTTTGACACCGCAGGTTTTGCAAAAGAGGTGCTGCGCAGTGCCTGTATTGAAACGGTAGTCAGTCAGGTTGTCCGCGCCTGATGTGATGCGGAATTCGTCCTTTGTTGCAAACACATGGATGAAGCCTGTCATGCTGCAGATGCTGCAGTTGCAGCGCTTTCCCTTGAGTGTTGCCGGGGCTGTCAGTTCAAACGTCACTGCGCCGCAGTGGCAGCCGCCCTTGTGCTTCACATGGTCTGTCATCAGCTTATACTCCCTCGGGCACGCAGCGCTGCCGCCAGCGTACCATCATCCAGATAATCCAACTCGCCGCCCACGGGCACGCCGTGCGCCAGCGCCGTAACCTTTACCCCGCTACCCGACAGCCGCTCCGCCAGATAGTGGCTGGTGGTCTGCCCGTCTACTGTGGCGTTAAGCGCCAGGATCACCTCCTGCACTTCGCCTGTTTGAACGCGGTCAATCAGTGGGGTGATATTCAACTCGTCTGGGCCCACACCATCGAGTGCCGAAAGTGTGCCGCCCAAAACATGATAAAGCCCCTTGAAGGTCTCGGACCGGTCAAGCGCCCAAAGGTCGGCGACATCCTCAACCACGCACACCAGGCTGCGGTCACGCCGCGTGTCTTCACACACATGGCAGGGATTGTGGGTATCGATATTGCCGCAGGTATCGCAGATGACAATCTTGTCCGCCACCATGTGAAGGGCGTCCGCGAGCGGCTTCATCACGGTGTCGCGTTTCTTGAGAAGCTGCAGCGTGGACCGCCGTGCAGACCGTGGCCCAAGACCGGGCAGCCTGGCCAGGAGCTGGATAAGCGTATCAATTTCACTGCCGTGGGAACGGGGCATCTATTGGCCTTTCAAAAACTCTTCCACCAGCTTTTTGCGGAATTTCCGGTCGCGTTTCAAGTGCCATTCCCGGCTCATGGCCTCGCCGCGTGTTTTAAACTCTTCTGTATGCAAAACCACCCACTCTCGCCCGCGGGTGGATTTGGCACCGGTGCCCGCGTTGTGGGACGCAAGCCGCGCCTCCACATCCCTGGTCCAGCCCACATAGGTGCGAGCCTTGCCGTCCTTCACGCTCCCGAGGACATAAACGAAGCAGGGATACTCAAAGCCCGCGCAGGTCATTCTGGCTATCAATATCGATTTTGAAGCAATAGTCACCGGCAGGGTGCCGCCAGTCCACGTCATATATCAATCCATACATTGGCCGGTCGCCTTCAAGGGTGGACAAAGAAAATGTAGCGCAAAGCTCAAACGAAGTCTCGCCGATAGAATGATACTGATAGCTTCTCCCCGAAACAGGATCGGCAGACAGCTTGACGCGGTCATCTCGTTCCTTCAGGGCAACCAAAGTTTCCGGCAAGGCCTTTTCGCCCCGATAAAAAACACGCACCGATTGGGCAAGCTGCTGCAAGTGCTGCACCCGCTTTTGATCCATTTTCACCAGCTTCATTTCAGAAGGCGAGCGCACCAGCACGGTGCCAACAATGACCAACAAAAGGGTCAGGGCTGCTGCAATGCCCAGGAACAGTTTAGCGGACGAACTAGGCTGCATCACCAGCCTCCGCATCTTCAACCGCCTTGATTGACCGAAAATAGTAGAGAAGAACACCACCGGACACGCCAGCAACCACAGCCACCTTCAACAAAAACCGCATCGTCGCGGCGCCGTCCAGAAAGTGGTAAATAAGGGCTACCAGATCACCAAGCGCCGTCATCCCGGCCAGAAACAAGGTCAGATAGGTCAGCCACTGTCGGCCGCTGGACATGGGGCAATTAGGGTCCTGCTTTGTGCGCTGCTCTGCTTTCCATGCAGCGATGAGGTAAGCTGGAACGAAAACAATCGACCAAGCGACCCAGTAGCGAATATTGCCTTCGATATAATCGGCATTCATGGAATTGGACGCATCTGGAATAGTGAAATCAAGGATATTGAAGAACAGGAAAATGATGCCCCAGCTCGCCAGATAAAGGGCGCAGAAATGGAACAGGTAGAAAACTGTGTCCCGCGCGGCCAGTGAATAATGCTTGCTTGGAACGGGAACCGGAAAATCCATCGGGGCGAAAGCGGCCAGGGCCTTTTTGATCTCGCCTTTGTCCCAGCCTGCAGCTTCAAGGGCAGTCGCTATATCCTCGCGGCCTTGGCCTTTCCCGAGCGCCTTTTCGACAAATTGCAGAAGATTTTGATTGGTTGCCATGTCATTCCCCCATCACTGACAATCACGCTGTCGCTAACGATAGGGGGAAAAAGCCGGCTTTTTCAAGGCAACAAATTACGGGCCTTGCCGTCTTTCACACTACCAAGAATGTAAGTGAAGCTTTTGTCCGCCATGACACCTACCGGGTTGCAACAATGCTATAATGGATTACCGCATCGTAACTTGCCGCCTCAAACCCCGGATGGTGCTGTTTTAGATAGCCCTTTATTTGCTCGGCAGCAACAAGTTCACTACGGCAGGCCTCTCCAATCCAAGTGACCTTGGCCATCAGTGCGTTAGCGAGTATAAGCGCATTTGCGATGGACTCCTTGCTGGCATCCGGATAGACCTCAAAGAAATCTGACGCTTGGAGTTCTCGGGCGGCATAATCATGCCTGTCTGCCTCAACATTGGCCATCAGGATACCATCTTGCGGTGTCAATAGCGCAATCTGGCTTTTTAAAGTCTCGGGCAAGGAAGTCGACGATTTGGCTTCAAACGGATCCAGAATCCAAGCGCGCTGGCGGACTTTTTTTTCAGCCTTTCCCAAAGCCAAAAGTTTCTGACGGTCTTGATCTTGTCTGATAGCCCACAAAACTGCTGGTATCTTCGCGAGCAGATAGCCCGCAACAAAGACGATCACTAATATTGTGAAATGCTGCTCGATCAGATGTGTAAACACATGTTCCTCTATAACGGCATCTTGAAGCTGGTCAGTAGGTGAAGCATCTCGCTGGATCATGACACAACGTGAAGATTTTCACCTTTGGTATATACGCGAAACCAAACCTGCTCCAATAGCTCAAGCTCGGCTGCCTGCTTCAACTTTTCAATCGTTTCCAGAGCCTCAGCTGGATTTTCGAAATCTATCTGCTCGCGTTTGCCAGCGCTAAAGACGTCATATTCCCACCACTTGCTTTCAAGCAGCGGCTCAATCAACTCTTCATCCACCCGGTATTTGATCACTCGCGCTGGATTTCCGCCAACTATGGCATAAGGGGGAACATCTTTGGTCACCACAGACCCTGCAGCGACGATGGCGCCTGTGCCAATTTTAATCCCGCCAGGGACCAACACATGTGCACCAATCCATACATCGTCCCCGATGAAGGTATCTTCCGGCTTGCTGTCGAAATCATTACTCTCTTGAGACAATTTCGGTGAGATTTTTTCCGGCGCGTAAGTAGCTGCGGACGTCGTCAGCCAGCCCACAGGATGACGAGACATCCCGATTTCCACTTGGTGCCCGATAGAGCAATAACGCCCCATTCGTACCCTGACCACTACTGCCTGCGGGCTTATTGAACTGAATTTACCGATCTGAACCGACTGGATACGGCGTGCGTTCCAAATACGGGCTTCAGGCTCAAACTTGAGAGGCCCCGTCAGACGAAACCCCGAAGACCGCAACTGATATCGCTCTTCAAGTGTCTTGGCGGCCGTTGTGCTAATTTGCATCGGGTAACATCCAACTTTCAGAAAGGCATCTTGAAACCGGGTGGCAGGTCCAGGCCGCCGGTGAGGTCTTTCATCTTCTCTGCCGCTGCGTCAGCCACTTTGGTTTTGGCCTGGTTGTGCGCTGCGACAATCAGGTCCTCGACCACTTCCTTGTCTTCACTTGAGAAGATCGACGGGTCGAGCGACACGGATTTCATATCGCCCTTGCCCGTCAGCACCACTTTCACCATGCCGGCGCCCGCCGTGCCTTCGACCTCAACATGGTCAAGTTCGGCCTGCATGTCGCCCATCCGGGCCTGCATTTCCTGGGCTTTCTTTAGCATTTCGGAAAGATTTTTCATTGTTGTTTGCTCCTTGCGGCTGGCGCGACATCCCCAACCGTGTCCTGTTCTCGTCGCTTATCTTGCGGCCCGCCCTTCATCAACGGCGGAGCCTTGTACTCGTCGCTATCATCTATAGTGCGCTAAAAATCGAATTCGCTGGCGTCGTCATCGAAACTGATGCCTTCCATCGCGTCATCCGCCAGATCGGCTTCAAGCTCTTCTTCAGTGCGGCTGTCGCGCACGGCCAACAATTCGGCGTCTGGGAAGGTCGACAACAGCGCCTTCACTATCGGCTCCGCCATGGCTTCGTCACGACGCTTCTTGTCGCGGCGGATTTCCTTGGTGCGGATCGTGTCGTCACCTTCCACCTCTTTGGTGATGGTGATCTGCCAATCAACGCCGGTCCAGGCCTTCAGGCACTGTTTGGTACGCATGATAAAATCAGGCGGTGTCTGGCGCGTGGTGTTGAAGCTGACCCGACCAGGCTTATAGTCCACCAGCCGCACATGGTCCTTCAGCACGACCGCAAGCGTGGGTTCGCGCTCGGCTTCAAAAAGCGCCACCAGCTTCTCGAAATCAACCGGCATCGGATGCATTGGGTGGTCGCCCGACTGGTCCTGCCTCAGCGCCACAACCTGCGCGCTCTGCATATTGGCCGTTGGGCCGCCCTGCGCGCCGGCCTGGACCTGCTGGCCGCCAATGGCGGTCACGTTGCCTGCTCCTGGTCCGCCACCACCGGCAGGTGCAGCGCCACCAGCCGCGGGCGTACCGCCACCGTTCTGCAATTGCTTCACCAGGTCGGCCGGGGCCGGAAGGTTGGCAGCATAGGCCAGTCGAATGAGAACCATCTCAGCCGCCGCAATCGGGCTTGGGGCAACCTTCACCTCGCCCACACCCTTCAAGAGCATCTGCCACGCGCGGGTCAGGTGCGGCATGCCAAGCGTTTCAGCCATGGCGCCACCCTGTTTTCGTTCCGCTTCCGAAACAAGAGTATCTGTGCCGGTATCCGGCGTCACCTTGAGGCGGGTCAGCCAGTGGGTAACTTCCAGAAGGTCATTCAGCACAACAGCCGGGTCAGCGCCGGAGTCATACTGGGACCTAAGCGTGGTAAGGGCTTCCTTGATCTCGCCTTTCATCACCTGCTCAAACAGGTCCAGCACCTGGGCGCGGTCCGCGAGGCCAAGCATATCGCGGACTTGGCTTTCCGACACCTCACCACCGCCGTGGGCGATGGCTTGGTCCAGAAGCGACAGGCTGTCACGCACCGAGCCTTCGGCGGCTCGCGCAATAAGCTTCAGCGCGCCCTCGTCTGCCTTCGCGCCTTCCTTTTCCACAAGCTTCGCCAGATGCGCGATCAGCGTTTCGGCTTCCACCCGCTTCAGGTCAAAGCGCTGACAGCGGGAAAGAACCGTCACAGGCAGCTTGCGGATCTCCGTGGTGGCGAAGATGAACTTCACATGCTCAGGCGGTTCTTCAAGCGTCTTAAGAAGTGCGTTGAAGGCGTTTTTCGACAGCATGTGCACTTCGTCGATGATGTAAATCTTGTAGCGCGCGGACACCGGCGCATAGCGCACGCTTTCGATAATCTCGCGGATATCGTCCACGCCTGTACGCGACGCGGCATCCATCTCGAGCACGTCAACGTGGCGCGATTCGGCAATGGACTTACAGTTTTCGCATTTGCCGCATGGGTTGATGGTGGGGCCGTCGTGGGCTGTACAGTTGAGCGCCTTGGCGATGATCCGCGCCGTGGTGGTTTTACCCACACCGCGAACGCCCGTCAGCACGAAAGCGTGCGCCAGGCGGCCTGTATCGATGGCGTTCGAAAGCGTCCGCACCATGGCTTCCTGCCCAATCAGGCTGTCGAAATCCGACGGCCGGTATTTACGGGCCAGAACCTGATATTCAGTCTTTGGTGCGCTATCGCTCATAAAGCCTCATCCCTGTAATACTGAGGGCATATGACTAGCAGGTCTGGAAGCGGGGGAAAAGGCTTTAGCATGGGTGTTGCAGGCAAAAAAAATGAACCCGCAAATTCCTTGCGCGTTCATCTTGATCCCCTGAAAGGGTGGGAGGGCCAATGCGACCCATGCCTAACTCGTTACGGCTGCTTCCTTTCGGACCTGACCGGGTTGGCGAGCGGAATGTCCGCCGGCTCTCCCGGGGGTGTATATGGCGATTCTTGAAGTGACTTGCAAGAGTAATGTGTCCGCCCTAGGTAATGGGTTGTCTAATTTGGGAGCTTTTTATGGCGCTTTCGCCCGTACCGACCGCTTTTTCCGGCAATCCGCTTGACCGTGCCGAGCACATGAGGGAAGACCCGGAAATATTCGGCACCTGCATGGACCGGGACGATGCCCGAGTCGTGCTGTTCGCCGCGGAAGGTGCGCGGGATGAGGACAGTAGCAGCTTCCTGCCGCGCAATGACTATTGGATTTTGACAGAACCGGCCGGCGACATCGCCTGGCAAAAACCCTCTGCGATCCGCCTGCTGCCCGCACAGAACACCATCTTTCTTGGCCTTACCGCTGAGGGTGCGCCCCGTTATGCCATCCTGCTTGATGGCACAACTGATGATTTCACCCCATTTTTCGAGCCACAGGGCGCCAAGTTTCGTGATGGCCGCAATGTCGCTCACAAACTGACCGATCCGGTGGGTGAACCACATCCTTCGCTGGGGATCGTCGCGCAGGCCAAGAGCATGCTGATGTGGCATGAAAGCCACCGTTTCTGCGCCAAATGCGGCGTGGAAAGCGAATTGATCAAAGCGGGCTACGAACGTGAATGCCCGGCTTGTCACGCCCATCATTTTCCGCGCACGGACCCCGTGGTGATCATGCTGGTGCGGCGCGGCGACATGGCACTTGTGGGGCGTGGCAAAGGCTGGCCCGAAGGCAATTTTTCTGCGCTCGCGGGTTTCATGGAGCCGGGCGAAAGTATGGAAGAAGCCGTTGCGCGGGAAGTTTTTGAGGAAGTCGGCCTGAAGACTGTGAGCGTGCGCTATGTCACCAGCCAGCCATGGCCCTGGCCATCGACCCTGATGATCGGTGTGGAAGCCTGGGTGGAAGAAGGCGAAATCAGCCTTCAAGAGGCTGAGATCGCCGAAGCGCTCTGGATTTCTAAAGACGATGTCCGTGCAAGCCAGAAAGGTGAAAGCGCCTACCGATTGGTACCGCCACCCTTTGCAATTGCGCATAACCTTGTTAAAGCGTGGCTGGAAGAGTAACGTCAGCCATGGGTGGCTGACCCGATTTTAGCAAAGCTGGACCTCTGTGATGGATCTTTCCCGCATACAAAATCTATTGCTGGACTATTGGAAAGACTGGCACGCCAACCATGGCGGCTTGCCCGCGCGCAGAGATCTGGACGTGCGCACTGTCGGCAAATATCTGCCGCATGTTGTCATCTTTGACATCCTTGATGACCCGCTCGACTTTCATTATCGCCTTGTGGGCACCGAAGTTCGCGCCCATACGCACGGCGACTATACAGGCATGAAACTGAGCGAGATGGAAGGCAAGGGCCCCGGCAGCAAGATTTGGGAATTTCTGGACACCGTGCGCACCAGCAAGGAACCGCTTTTCCGCGAAGTGCCCTATGTCGGGCCGCAAAAGGCCTTCCTGCGCTCCACGCTTCTTTTCCTGCCACTTGCGAACGACCACCAGACACCGGACAAAATTTTGCTGGTGAGCAACTTCATTTCCAAGACTGCCTGACCACCCAAGGGGGTGAAGCTCGGCCAGCCCCGGGTCCCAGCCGCTATTGCGGTCGTTCGTCTTCGCGCATGTTCGTGTTAGGCACACCTTTGGACCCGGCGTAAAACACCAGGACTTCCAGGTCCGCATTACCTGTATTGCAGCCCTCATGCGCGACATGCTGCGCTTCGATCAGCATATCGCCGGCCTTGAACAGCTTCACCTCACCCGTGGCGTAAGTGACGGTCAGCTCCCCTGATTTCACCAGCCCGAAGGTGGGCACCGGGTGGCTATGCCAGCCGTTGCATTCCCCGGGCTTCTGCACCACGTCAACACCTGTGATCTCTGCCTGCCCTTCCGGGTAACCGATCTTGTTCCCCAGAACGTCTTCTGTGCCCTTCAGCTTCACATCCGCCCCCGCTATTGCAGGTCCAGCAACAAACATGCTGACCGCAAGGGCCATTGCCGTGGTTTTCATGGCAGTCTCCTTAAGCGGCGAAACCATCCATCGCGGTCGCCATCTGGAAATCAAGGGTTGTGACACCGTCGGCGTCGTGCGTGGTCATCTTCACCTCAACCCGGTTATAGACATTGAACCATTCAGGGTGATGGTCCATTTTTTCGGCCAGAAGAGCAGCACGATTCATGAAGCCCCAGGCTTCGGAAAAATCGGCAAACTGAAAAGTCTTCTTGATGGCTTTCTCATCCGCATCATAGACCCAGCCGGAAACTGTAGCCAGGGCTGCATCGCGTTCGGCGTCTGTCATCTTTGTTGGTCTGTCACTCATTTTACTGTCCCTTCTTCAATAACTCATCCACCAGGGGCGGCATCAGTTCGCCTGCCATGCCGTGGCGGCATTCTTCAAAATAGCTGACGCCCGCGCTGGGCTCCAGGTTGACTTCAATTGTATGTGCGTGCCCGATCCGCCGCACCTCTGCCACAAAGCCGGCCGCCGGATAGACATTGCCGCTGGTCCCAACCGATATGAACAGGTCGCAGGCCCTGAGGCGCGTATAAATCAGGTCCATATGGTATGGCATCTCGCCGAACCAGACGATGTCGGGCCGAAGTCCGGGTGCAGCGCCACATGATGGGCAGGGTGTTGCCTGCGTGCAATCGGTCGTCCAATCATGGCGCATGCCGCAGTGCACGCACCTGACCCGGCAGAGTTCGCCGTGCATATGGATCACACCCTCTGCTCCGCCGCGCTCGTGCAGGTTATCGACATTCTGGGTCACCACCGTCACGCGGCCATCCAGCTCCTTTTGGAGACGGGCGATGGCCTTGTGAGCATCATTGGGCTGAACAGTAGGCAGCTGAGCGCGCCTAAGGTTATAGAAGCGCTGCACCAGCTTGGGGTCACGCGCGAAGGCTTCAGGTGTGGCCACATCTTCCACCCGGTGTTCTTCCCACAGCCCGTCATTGTCGCGAAAGGTGCGCACGCCGGATTCGGCGGAAACACCCGCCCCGGTCAGTATGACGATGTCCCTGTATGGCCCCATGCGCTCTTTCTCTCCCCGTCAAGATACGCTACTGGTTAACAAGGGATACTTATAGGCAAAAGCGGCGCGGGAGCAAATCCAGATGGTGAAAGTTTTGTTTGTTTGCATGGGGAACATCTGCCGGTCCCCGATGGCGGAAGGTGCGTTCCGTGCTGCCGTCGACAAAGCGGGGCTTTCAGACCGCATCACAATCGACAGCGCCGGCACCATCAGCTATCACGCTGGCAACCCGCCCGACCGTCGCGCCCAGGCCACCGCGAAAAAGAACGGCATCGATATTTCCGGCCAGCGGGCACGACAGGTGCGCGACGACGACTTCCACACCTTCGACCATATCCTGGTGATGGACCACGACAACCTGCAGAACCTGATGGACCGCGCAGCACCTGAACACCAGGGCCGGATCGAGCTGTTCATGAGCTACGCGCCCGACCACCCTTATGAAGAAATGCCAGACCCATACTATGGTGAAGTGAACCAGTTCGACCTGTGCTTTGAGGCAGCAGCGGAAGCTGCCGCGGGCCTTCTTGAAGCCATCAAAGCGCGACACCTTTAGACGCGCCATGGCTTCCCCGCTCGCACAGAAACTCGCGAAAGCACTTGGTAGCCCCGTGACGGCCTCAAAACCCATGCGCGGCGGCGACATCGCCGATGTCTCCTGCCTGACACTGGGGGACGGACGCAAGGTAGTGGCCAAGCGCCCACGCGCCGATCAGGGTGACACCACCAAGCTTGAAGCCATGATGCTGAAGCATCTTCGGGCCGCGAGCGATCTGCCGGTACCGGACGTGTTGTTCCAGGAAGCCGGCATATTGGTGATCAGCCATATAGACCACAAGGGCATCATTGACCCGCGCGCGGCGGCTGAGGATGTGGCAAAGCACGTGTCGGCACTTCACCGCGTGATAGACACAGGCAAGAAGCCCTATGGCTTCAAGGCGGACACCGTGATCGGCCCCTTGCCGCAGAAGAACACGCTATGCGCAGACTGGATCACTTTTTTCCGTGACAACCGCCTCTTGGCCATGGCGCGGTCATGCCTCAACACCAGCCGCATTGACGCAGCCTTCATGAAAAGGGTTGAGGCGCTGGCCGTCAAACTGCCAGACCTAATCCCTGCCGACCCCGGCGCTAGCCTGCTGCATGGTGACCTGTGGGCCGGGAACATGCTGATTGATGGTGACCGTGCCGCTGGCTTTATCGACCCCGCCATATCCTATGGCCACCGCGAAATGGACCTGGCCTTCATTCAGCTGATGGGCGGAATGGACCCGGCTTTCTTCGATGCTTATCACGCGCATTTCGCCATCGAGCCCGGCTTTATGGAAGAACGCACGGCGCTCTATCAGCTATGGCCGCTTCTGGTCCACGTACGGCTGTTCGGTGGCGGGTACGTTCACCAAACAGCCAACATTCTGGAGCGCTTCGGCGTTTAAGCTTCCTGTGGGCCAGCCACGCCGTCTTCCACCACATATCGCTTGAAACTGCTGGCCTCCAGGTCCGGCTTCAGCACATCGTTAACCACGCGCAAGTCGGCTGTGAATGTGTCCTTTGTCAGGTCGCACAGGGTATAACCACGGTGCCTGCCTTCATAGAGCTTGATATGCGGGTTTTCCGGCAAGGACCTGACGTTTTTCGGCCAATGGCTGTTGCCGCTTGTAATCGAGGTTGCGACAAATTCACTGGCCAGTGTTTTCGATGCCGGGTCGCTGAAGTCCTGCTTCACGTCACACACGTAGGACGCATGCACATCGCCGCCGATAATGATCGGGTTTGAGACGGGCCGTTGTTCGATCAGGTCAAGCACCTTGTCGCGCGAGGCCACATAGCCGTCCCAATATTCGCTGCCAATCAGCTCGCCCTCGCCCAACTGATAGTCATGCTTGGAAAACAGCATGCCCTGGGCCATCACATTCCACTTCGCCCCGGACCGGCCATACCCCCAGCCCAGCCACTTTTCCTGGGCCTCGCCCAGAATAGTGCGATTGGGGTCAAACCGCTCCGCGCAATTCACCTGCTGCCAACCCCCGTCTTCCGGTGTCTGGCACGGCTGGTCTGACCTGTACTGGCGCGTATCCAGCATGCTGATTTCCATCAGGTCACCGAAATTGACCCGCTGATAGAGATGCATATCGGGCCCTGCCGGCGTGGCTGCCCGGCGCAGCGGCAAATGCTCAAAATAGGCTTTATAGGCAGCCGCCCTTCGGATCAGGAAGGTGCGCGGGTCTTCATAAAGCGCATCCTGGTCTGCGGCATAATCATTGGCGACTTCATGATCATCCCATGTCAGCAGCCAGCTTGTATGGGCATGGGCGGCCTGCAGGTCTGTATCAAGCTTATAGGCCGCATGCAGCGCGCGATAGTCATCAAGCGATCGGGCCAGCATCGTCGGCACATGCCGCAATATCGGGTCATAGGAGTGCTCATAGATATAGTCGCCCAGATGCACGATCAGGTCGACATCCTGCGCGATCATATCGCGGTATGCCTTGAAATAACCGACAGTGTAATTCTGGCAGGAGGCAAAAGCAAAACGGTAGCAGTCTGTTGGTGCCATGAAGGCTGGCGTGGTGCGGCCCCGCCCCACCGGGCTGACCTCATCCCCCGCCATGAAGCGGTAAAAGTATGGCCTGCCCGGCTCCAGCCCCGTTACATCCACATGCACCGCGTGCGCATTTTCAGGGTAAGCAATGGCGCTTCCCTGTCGCACCACTTTCCTGAACCGGTCATCCACAGCCACTTCATAGCGCACAGGGACCGGGTCGCCGCCCACAGCCATCGCGTCAAGCGGGTTGGGGGCCAACCGTGTCCAGATCACAAAACCCGTGGGAAGCGGGTCGCCCGATGCCACGCCCAATGTGAAGGGATAGCTGGCAAAACGAGGTTTACCCGTCAACCATGCTGGCGTAGCCAAGAGCGGTTTCGAAAATGCCGCCAAGCCAAGAAGGCTAGCCCCCCGCAAAATCTGACGCCGTGAAAAATTGCCCATGAAAGCCCCCTTCTGGAAAATCTTGTCTGAACAGTCAGGATTACGCGGCGAGTGTCACAGATTTATGACCAAATGGGAAGCAATCGCGTCACGCAAAGTTGAGATGATGTCACTGGCTGCATGGTCCTGACCGCCTATGATTTGAATGGGGCAGGCATAAAGGCATAAAGCGAGGACTACCCATGCGCATACTGGCGATCCTGAAATCAAAGAAATTCTGGTGCTGTCTCCTGGCGCTTCCCTTTCTTCTGGTTGGTTGCGCCTCCGCTTATATCTCCATGCAGCCGCGGTTCGATCATGACGAATTCGCCATGCGCCGGGCTGTTGCCACCAAGGCCGAGGAGCTCTACCAGCTCAGCTATCTTGAGGGCGGAGCCCCTACGGGTCAGCGGGTTATTTTTGTGCATGGCACGCCCGGCGATTCATCAGACTGGTATGACATGCTGAAGAACGCACCCGATGGGTTTCAGTTTATCGCCGTTGATCGGCCCGGCTTTGGCCAGACCCGACCTGACCGTGCCCAGACATCCATCATGGCACAGGCCCAGGCGCTGGGGCCGCTCATTACCATGCCGGAACGCGGCAAGCCCATTCTGGTCGGCCACTCGCTGGGCGGCCCGATTGTGGCTGCAGCGGCCACGCTGTATGGTGACAAGGTTGGCGGTATCATCATCGCAGCGGGTGCACTGGATCCTGACCTTGAAGAAGTCATGTGGATACAGCGACTGGGGGCCGTGCCACCCTTTTCCTGGCTGCTGCAACGGGAACTCAGGAATGCCAATCTTGAGCTGATCGGCCTTGAAGATGAACTACGCGCCCTTGAGCCACGCCTCAAGAACATCCATGTGCCGGTCACCATCGTGCACGGCACGGCAGACGAGCTGGTACCCTATGCCAACACGGATTATATGCTGCGGGAATTTACGGACACGGTGCCAAAGCTGGTTACCCTTGAAGGCACCAACCATTTCCTGCCCTGGAATGCGCGCGGCGCGCTGTTGGACGCCATAACCGACATGGCGTCCAGGCTGCCTGCTACCAGGCTGGTTCCAGTTCAAAGCCGCTGAAGGCAGTGAAATCCTCGTCCTCGGTCTCGCCCTCATAGGCACGGCCAAACCGGCTTTCGACGGTGTAGAAGGACCCCTCGCACGTCAGCTGGCTGGAAAACAGCGTGAAATGATCCACCGTCCACGCGGGTGTCCGCAGGATTTCATGCTCCGTCAGCCAGTCGCCGATGCGAGCCTGCGCCCCCCGGCGAAACCGCGCCAGCGTAACATGCGGCTTGTATTTCCTGCGTTCCACATCCACCCCCACGCTTTCCAGCGCGAAGCAAATCTTCTCATGCAAATGTACAAGTGGCTTTCTGTCAGACACACCGGCCCACAGGTTCTTGGGCTGTTTGGGCTTCCCAAAAAGACCAACGCCCCTGAGGTCGAGCTCAAAGGGCGTCACAATTATCCGGGAAAGCTCGCTTTCGATTTCATGCATTGTTCGCTTGGGAACATCGCCGATAAAAGCAAGGGTTAGATGGAGCTGGTCATCCCGCTGCCAGTGTGCACATTCCACACCGCCGCGCGCCTCATCGAGCGCAGATCGCACATTTTCGGGAATTTCCAGGCCGACAAATAAACGAACCATGGTCGACCTCCCTAAAAGAGTCGTAAGCGACAAGATTTCGTGGGTCACATACCCACGACACACTAACTCTAGCGTAAAATCAGGTCTTTGACTACTGGTCCGATATTATTCACGATAATTTTTACGCCCTCGGCGTTGGGGTGAATTCCGTCAGTCTGGTTAAGCGCCGGATCGGCTGCCACCCCTTCAAGAAAGAAGGGATAAAGCGGCTGGCCGTATTTTTCCGCCGTTGCCTTGTAGGATGGATTGAAGATTTCAGCATAATCCGGGCCCAGGTTTGGCGGCGCCATCATGCCGCCAATCAACACCGGGATACCGCGTTCGGTCAGAAGCCCGACCATGGCATCAATATTGTCGCGAGTGATTTTTGGGTCGATCCCCCGAAGGCCATCATTGCCGCCCAGTGTCAGGATCACGAGATCCGGCCTGCCGCCTTCAAAAGGTGCAAGCCCCCACTCAAGCCGTGACCGGCCGCCCGATGTGGTATCACCAGACACGCCCGCATTCGTCACCTTTACCGGGACATTCATATTGGCATTCAGCCAGTCTTCAAGCTGGTCCGTGAAACCGTCTCCTGCCTCAAGGCCATAGCCTGCGGTCAAGCTGTCGCCAAACGCCAGTATTTCAACCGTATCTGCCGCACTTTCGCCATCCGTCGCGCTTACGGTGCTTCCGGGCGCAAAAGTCGTCCAAATGACCGCAGTAAGCGTATAGAAAAAAAGTTTGAGCGTTTGATTGACCTTCACGAGGCAAACTCCCAGCTTATAGAGACGTTTAAAACCATAATCAGAATATCTGGCAGCGAAGAGAGACAATTACAATGGCTGACACTTCCAGCATCATCAAATTATCCGATGTCACGCTGACGCTCGAGAGCGGCGCGGGCCCTGTGAATATCCTGAAGGGCATCAGTTTCGGCATCGAAAAAGGCGAAACTGTGGGCATTGTTGGCCCATCGGGCAGCGGCAAATCATCGCTGATGAGCCTGATGACCGGCCTGGAGCAGGCAACGACCGGATCAGTAGAAGTTGACGGCCTGACATTCGAGGGCGCAGACGAAGACACGCTTGCCCGCCACCGGCTGAAGGGCGTGGGCATCGTGATGCAAGCCTTCCACCTGATCCCCACCATGACGGCATTGGAAAACGTGGCCGTGCCACTTGAACTTGCGGGCGTCAACGACGCCTTCGACCGCGCGGCCAAGGAACTTGAGGCTGTGGGCCTTGCGCACCGGATGGACCATTACCCGGCGCAGCTTTCGGGCGGCGAACAACAGCGAGTGGCTTTGGCCCGCGCACTGGCCCCTGAGCCCGCAATCCTGTTTGGTGACGAACCCACAGGCAACCTGGACGGCAAGACCGGCCATGCCATCATCAAACTGATCTTCGATCTCGCCGAAGCGCGCGGGTCCACCCTTGTGCTGGTGACCCACGACCCGGAGCTCGCCGACCGCTGCGACCGTGTGATTTCAATGGCCGATGGTAAAGTGGTGGACGATACGGGCAACACCAAGTCCGTCACTGGCGACATGGGCGTTATGGGCAAGGTGTCAAACAAATGATCAGCCGCAACCCCGCCCTGCCAGTGGCGTTAAGGCTGGCGCTTCGGGAACTTCGTGGCGGCCTTTCGGGCTTCCGCATCTTCATGGCCTGCCTGATTTTGGGCGTGACTGCCATCGCCGCCGTCGGCTCGCTCACCCGCGCGATCCAGGAAGGCATGGAGCGCGAAGGACAATCGATCCTTGGCGGCGACATGGAGATCAACATTTTCCAGGCTCAACTGGGGCCTGAAGCCAGAACATGGCTGAATGAACGCGGCACGCTTTCCGATAGCGCGCGCCTTCGCACCATGGCGCGGGTTGACGGCGCGCCCCGGTCCACCCTTGTGGAACTCCGGGCGGTCGATGGCCTATACCCGCTTTATGGGGATTTCGTCACCAAACCAATGCTCGATAACGAAGCGCTGTTTGAAAAGCGCGCGGGTAAATGGGGCGTGGCGATTGACCCGCTGCTGGCTGACCGCCTGGGCGTTGAACCCGGCGACACACTGATCTTCGGCAACGTGAAAGCCGATATCCGCGCGTTCATTGAGAAGGAACCCGACAAGGCCAACATGGGCTTCCAGCTTGGCCCCAGCGTGATGATCCGCCGCGCAGCCCTTGAAGAAACCGGCCTGATCACAACCGGCAGCCTGGTGAACTTCTATTACAAACTTAAAATGCCTGCAGGCACCGATATCAAGGCCGTGCGCGAAGATTTGAAGGAAGCTTTCCCGGACGCCAACTGGCGGGTGCGTGACCGGTCCACGAGTGCGCCGGGACTTCGCCGCTTCATTGACCAGATGGGTATCTTCCTCACGCTCGTCGGCATTTCCGCGCTGGTTGTTGGCGGTGTGGGTGTGGGCAATGCGGTGCGCGGCTATATGGACCGCAAGACCAAGACCATCGCCACCTTCAAGATACTGGGTGCGGACGGCAGCACAGTTTTCAAAACCTATTTCTTCCAGATACTGCTGATTGGCCTGATCGCCATCGCGGTTGGCATGATCGTGGGTTCAATGCTACCGAGCGTGCTGGCGATGTTCCTGCCTGACACGCTCCCGGTCCGCCCCGATGGCGGGGTTTACCCTTTGGCGCTCTTCCTCTCTGCCCTTTATGGCCTGATGATCACCGTCGCCTTCGCGGTTTGGCCGCTTGGCAAAGCGCGGGACCTGCCGCCGGTGCGCCTGTTCCGGGCGCTCGTGGCACCTGAGAGCCGCTGGCCGCGCTTCATCTATGTTGCCACCATCTTCGGTGCCGCCACCGTTGTAGTGCTGCTGGCGGTTGGCATGTCAGACAACCGTATGCTCGCGGCAGGCTTCATGGGCGGCGCTGGGCTGACACTTGGCCTTCTAAGGTTCACCAGTTGGCTGATTGAACGGCTGGCATCCAAGGCGCCGCGGTCACGAAACCCACTGATCCGCATGGCCGTTGCGAACCTGCACCGGCCCGGGGCGGCCACGGGTGCGGTCGTGATCTCGCTCGGGCTTGGCCTGACGCTCTTTTCCACGCTGGCGCTGATTGAAGGCAACTTGTCAGAACGCCTGACTGAACAGGTGCCGGAAGAGGCCCCGGCCTTCTTCCTTCTGGACATTCAGGGCCATCAGCTTGCGGAATTCGAAGCGAAAGCCAAGGGCATCGACGGGGTTGAGGAGCTGGTGAGTGTGCCGAACCTCAGGGGCCGGGTGACCAAACTGAACGGCGTGAACGCGTCTGAAGTTGAAGTGGCCCAGAATGTGCGCTGGATCTTGCGCGGGGACCGCGGCCTTTCCTATATGGAAGAGCTGGGCAACGGCAGCCATCTGGTTGAAGGCGACTGGTGGCCCGCTGGCTATGCAGGTGAACCTGAAGTCAGCCTAGGCAAGGAAGCTGCAGACGGCCTCGGCCTCAAAATAGGCGACACCATCAGCGTTTCTGTGCTGGGGCGTGAGATCACAGCGACAGTCCGGTCGCTCAGGGAGATTGACTGGGGCACCTTCGGCTTCAATTTCGTGATCCTGTTTGACCCGAACACGCTCAAGGCCGCGCCGCACACCTATATGGCAACACTGAAGGCGTCGAACGAAGCGGAAGTGGAAGCCCACAAAGTGCTGACGAACGCTTTCCCCAATGTCACGGCCATCCGCATGAAAGAGGTGCTCTCAAGCGTCAACACCATGATGGACCAGATCGGCACTGCCGTGCGGGCGACAGCCGCTGTTGCCATCATCGCCGGCATTCTGGTGTTGGCGGGCGCGATTGCTGCCGGTTTCCGCCAGCGGGTCTATGAAAGCGTGATCCTGAAGGTGGTGGGCGCCGTCAGGGGCCAGATTCTCAGGGCATACCTGTTGGAATATACCCTTATCGGCCTGATTACAGCCGCCATCGCGCTGGGGCTTGGCAGCCTTACGGGATGGATCGTGGTGGATTTCGTCATGGATATGGAATTCAGCTTCCTGCCCGCGCCGATGATTTTCACCGTGGTCACAAGCCTGTTGGTGACCATTCTGTTCGGTTTGGGCTCTAGCTACAGGGCACTGGGGATCAAGCCGAACGCGGTCCTGCGGACCGAGTGATCAAATGCAGGATTTTCAGTGATAGATAAAGTCTATCGCCTTGGAAATTCTGCGATCAAATTCTTGCGAATACGGTTGCAAGCAAAAGGGCGAATGCCCATATTAGCTGCAACTGACTGTAACCCCATGGGGAGCAACTATCGTGGAACGATACAATACTACTTTCCGGGCTGGCTCTGCCACCCAAACTGCTGAGTTCGATGAAGGCCTGCGCGCCTACATGCTCAAGGTCTATAACTATATGGCGTCCGGCGTTCTGCTGACCGGCATTGTTGCCATGGTTTTTGGCAACATGCTGATGGGCAGCCAGGAGCTGGTTCAAACTGTATACGGCTCGCCGCTTCGTTGGGTTCTGGCGCTCGCGCCGCTAGCCTTCATTATGGTGATGAGCTTCGGTGTTCAAAAAATGAGCTCCGGCACACTGCAGATGGTCTTCTGGGCGTTCGCCACCGTTATGGGCCTGTCGCTGGCGTCGATTTTCCTAGTTTACACCGGTGAGAGTATCGCACGGACTTTCTTCATCACTGCAGCTTCTTTCGGTGCGCTTAGCCTTTACGGCTATACCACGAAGAAAAGCCTGTCCGGCATGGGCACCTTCCTGTTCATGGGCCTGATTGGCCTGATCATCGCAAGCGTTGTGAACATGTTCATGCAGTCTTCGATGATGCAGTTCGTTATTTCTGTTGCAGGCGTACTGATCTTCGCTGGCCTCACTGCCTATGACACGCAGCGCATCAAGCACAGCTACTATATGATGGCCACGGGCGAAGCTGTCGCCAAAGGCGCGATCATGGGTGCTGTAAGCCTGTACCTCGATTTCGTGAACCTGTTCATGTATCTGCTGAGCTTCCTTGGCAATCGCGAATAGGCGAAAAGCTGCATAAGAAACACACAAAGCCCGGCCTCACCGCCGGGCTTTTTCTTTGGCCTGTGCGTGTAGACAGCTCCTCATCGCAATAGTTGTCTTAATAACACTTTAAGGCTAACATCTCTTCAACTCGATACTGGGGGAGAGACTTTGCATGCGACCGCTTTTAGCCATACTGACAATCGCATTATTATTCGCGCACCCTGCACTCGCAGAGGAAAAACTATCCATCAGCTATGCCGACTGGGACATGGTTCTGAAGGAAACTGTGATGGATACAGGGCGGTCTGACCGCAAACCCGCAGCGCGTATTAAAACCGCCCCAGCGTCAAGGCTCACAAAAACCAACCCCAACCCCACCCGACTTGAAGCCAACAGAGTGTTTTTCCATGCACTTGGGGACAGCAACAAAGCCTATGTGGCTGCGATTGTAGACGGTCTGTCCCGCGTGCCAGATGATGTTCCGCTGACCGAATTTTCACCAGATGAGCAGCTCGCCTACTGGCTGAACCTACATAACGCCACGGCCTTCACCCAGATCGCCCAAGTGTATCCCCAATCAAACTTGAAGGGCTTTCACAAAGAAAACTGGACAAGAAAGATACTAACCGTTGCAGGCAAGCGGATGTCGCTCAAGGATATTGAAACCTATGTGGTAAACCACTGGCAGGATCCCCGGGTGCTTTATGGTTTCTACCAGGGCACCATCGGCGGGCCAAACCTGCGACGCGAGGCTTATACCGCGCAAAATGTTTGGGCCAACCTTGAAGATAATGCGCGCGAATTTGTTAACAGCCTGCGCGGCATCCAGTTGTGGGATGAAG
The DNA here is from genome assembly GCF_001550065.1 of Kordiimonas lipolytica. Next base: position 88,738 of record NZ_LRUB01000017.1, on the reverse strand, counting down.
GTGCGCGCGTCTCAACGCTTTATGCCAATTATGCCTCCTTATTTCCCGACTTTGACCGGAACCTGAAAGCTCACCTGATGCGCTATACAGACGTTCGCATGACCAGCCTGATTGCCAATCTGAGCACATTCGAGCCTGACATTTCAGACTGGTACATAGCCGATCTCTATAACGGACATCTCGGTCTGACGACCTCCGCCAACACGAACCCGGCAAGAATTGTTTTAGCCACCGCATCAAACCCAAATGCGTCCCCACAAGACATCGCTGCTATAATCCGAAAAACTTCATCATCCGGAAAATACCCCAGGCATGTGCAGGAATTCCTGACAGAGTTGGTTGAGCGGAAGCGACACCTGCGGGAAGCAGAGGTTGGGATTGAAGAGCTCGACCCAGGAGAGATTGCAGATCAATAGCTCATAGCCCGTATTTGGTGTGACACCCGCAGCCTGACCGATTACTACACCGAGCTAAAGTTATAAAAATACTCCGCAAAGCATAGTTTCAGACCAGTCATACTTGTAGACTTGGAATACTGCCCCTATATTTTTCTTATAATTAAAACAACTTCATTGACGCGAGATAGTGGGGAATTTCAATGAACATCATCAAGGGTGCCTGCGCGGCCATCACCGGCGCAATTCTGACCGTAAGCATCTCTGCAACGGCTTCTGAGCCGCTTTTGCCGACAGCCTATAATCCGAATTCACAAACTGCCCTCAAGTATGAGGACATGGACTATCTTCTGGAAAAGACAGTCCTGCCACTGGGACGGTCCGACCATAAGCCAGCCCGGCGCGTTTGGCCGGGCTCTGGCACCGGGACACGTTTCGTGCGCGACAACCCCGAACCTTCGCGCCTTGAGGGCAACCGGATCATGTTCCATGACATCAAGACCAGCGAGCAGGAGTTCGTGGTACGCGAGGTGCGGGACGTGCTCTTGGACCTGCCGGAGAAAATTGACCTCACAAGGTTGAACAAAAACGAGCAACTGGCCTATTGGCTGAACCTGCACAACGCGATTGTCTATGCCAAGATTGCTGACCGCTATCCGGTCACGCTTGTTGACCGCCTGTATGGTGACTGCACAGACCCAGACCATGAAGACCGTTTCTATTGCGACCGCCAATTTGATGTCATGGGCACCATGGTTTCACCTTATGACATCCGCCAGCATGTGCTCGATAACTGGGATGACCCGGTTGTCATTTACGGCTTCTTCCTGGGCTCGGTGGGTTCGCCCAACCTGCGTACCAAAGCTTACACTGGAGAGACCGTCTATGCCGACCTTGAAGACAACGCGCGAGACTTTGTGAACAGCATTCGCGGCACCCGTATCAAGGATGATTATATTCTCCGCGTCTCTACCTATTATCGGGATGTCGCGCAAAAGTTCCCGAATTTCGAACGCGACCTTCTGGCACATATCAACAAATACGCCCGACGTGATTTCGGCTTCCTGCTTGGTCCCGTGACCAGCATCGAGGTGAAGCTGGAGGACTGGCATATCGCCGATCTCTATAATGGCTATCTTAGCGCTGCCAACGGCGGCGCCAACTTCCAGTCAGTTGGTCGAAATGGCCGAAACCTTGATGTCAGCATGTATCCGCCACATGTGCAGCGCCTGTTAGTGGACGTTGTCAGGCGGAACATGAATCGCGCCGGAAATGTCAGCATCCAGCAAGTAAAGCTGGATCCAAAAGCAGCACCTGAAACAGAAATGGATGAGGAAATCGAGGTTGCGCCAACCAAGGCGGAGGATGGCGAACCAGATGGCCGCTAAGCCTTAAACCTCAGACAATACCTTGTAGATTGAGCCGGTGAGCTTCGTTAAGTCCGCCGGCTCAATGATAAGTGGCGGCGTCAGATAGACAATGTCGCGGAAAGGCCTGATCCACACGCCCTCTGCCACAAACTTCGGCTTCAGCGCTTCAATGCCTGACGCGTCTTCAAGCTGCACAACACCGATGGCACCCTTCACCCTCACGCTTTTCACATTGTCCAGAAACCCGCACGGCGCCAGCTCCGCCATCATCTGATGCTGGATAGCTTCTGCCCGCGCGGCGTAATCTTCCCGCTCGAACAGATCAAGCGACGCATTGGCCGCCGCACAGCCAAGCGCATGCGCCATATAGGTGGGCCCGTGCATCAGCGCCTTCATCGGATCGTCGTCATAGAAGGCATCAAATATTGCGTCCCGGGCCACACAGACGCTGAGCGGCGCCACACCCCCAGACAAGGCTTTCGACAGCGTTACCATATCAGGCACGATGTCGGCCTGATCGATGGCGAAGCGGGTGCCTGTGCGGTAAAAGCCTGTGAAAATCTCGTCCACGATCATCAGCACGCCCGCTGCATCGCACGCCATACGGATCCACTTGAGCGTTTCAGGCGTGTGGAACACCATGCCGCCCGCACCCTGCACCAGTGGCTCTGTAATAACCGCGGCCACGTCGGGGGCATTCACCTTGAGGAAGGCGGCGAAGCGTTCGGCATCTTCCGGGGTGCGCGGCAAATCCGTTAGCAGGTTTTCCGCCAGCATGCCTTTGAAGAGGCCGTGCATACCCTCTTCCGGGTCACACACTGCCATGGTGCCAAGCGTGTCACCGTGGTAGGTGCCGCGAAAATGAACAAACTTGGTGCGCTTTTCACCGCGGTTCATGAAATATTGCGCCGCCATCTTCATGGCCACCTCGACCGACACAGAACCGGATTCGGCGATGAATGCACGGTTCAGGTCCCCCGGCAGCATATCGGCCAGCCGCTTCGACAACTTCAGCGCCTGCTCATGCACCAAACCACCAAACATCACGTGCGGCATGGTATCCAGCTGGGCTTTCATGGCTTCAATGATATGCGGGTGGTTATAGCCGTGCGCCGCAGCCCACCAACTGGAGATGCCGTCGATCAGTTGGCGCCCGTCCTCAAGCGTGATCCGCACGCCGTTTGTCGCCTTCACCGGCAGCGGTGGGGTAGCGGTTTTCATTTGGGTATAGGGCAGCCATATATGCCCGATACCCTCGTCAAACCATGTTGGCTGGCCTGTCATCTTATGCCGGGCTGAGGCCGAGCTTTTGGAACAGGGCCATATCCTTGTTGTTTTCCGGGTTCGGCGTGGTCAAAAGCTGCTCGCCATAGAATATGCTGCTGGCGCCCGCGAGGAAACACAGCGCCTGCGCCTCTTCCGTCATTTCCTGACGGCCTGCAGAAAGCCGCACCTCAGATTTCGGCATCATGATGCGCGCGACCGCGATGGTGCGCACGAACTCAAGCGGATCGAGCCGTTCGACATGTTCAAGCGGCGTGCCCGGCACAGCCACCAGCATGTTGATCGGCACACTGTCCGGGTGATGGTCCAGGTTCGCGAGCGTCTGCAACATACCCGCACGGTCTTCAACGCGCTCGCCCATGCCGACGATACCGCCGGAGCAGACATTGATTCCCGCCTCACGGACGCGATTCAGTGTATCGATGCGGTCCTGATAGGTCCGTGTTGTAATGATTTCACCGTAAAATTCCTCGGACGTATCCACATTGTGGTTATAGTAATCGAGGCCCGCGTCCTTCAGCTTTTTTGTGTGGCAATCGGAGAGCATGCCCAGTGTCATGCAGGTTTCCATGCCCAATTCCTTCACGCCTTCGACCATAGCGACAATGGTGTCCATGTCGCGGTCCTTGGGGCTCGTCCATGCCGCCCCCATGCAGTAGCGTGACGCACCACCGGCTTTTGCTTTCTTCGCGGCTTCCACCACGCGCTCGACCTCCATCAGCTTGGTCGCGTCAAGGCCGGTACCGTTCTTGTACTTCGCTGACTGGGAGCAATAGCCGCAATCTTCGGCACAACCGCCCGTCTTGATCGAAATCAGCTGGCTAAGCTGCACCTTGTTGGGGTCATGATAAAGGCGGTGAACACGCCCGGCCTCAAACACCAGATCCATAAACGGCTTTTCAAACAAGGCCATAACCTCTTCCCGTGTCCAGTCATGGCGGATCGGGGCGTCCTGAGTGTCGATTTTAGCTGGGGCGTTCATGCGTTTCTCTCCTTGCCGCACGCCTGTGTGCGGGTGGTCTTTTTGCGGGCGCTAATGTGAAGGGATAGGCTGGGAAGTCAAGGAAAAACGGGCATTGACTGGGCCTTCCGCAGGCCTTAAGTCAGCCCCCATGCAACAGATCAAAAAGCCCCACCCCGCCATGCCAGACAGCCTGTCAGATTTTGCCCTTGGAAAGCTGGCTTCACTTGAAGCAAAAAACCAGCGGCGCACGCTTGTGGACACGGCGCGGTCCATGGCCATGGCGCTTTCAGTTGATGGTGGTGCGCCGCTTATCAGCTTCACGGACAATGACTATCTGGGTCTGTCAACCCACCCAGACGTTATCGACGCTGCCAAGGCAGCCGCAGACCAGTTCGGGGCCGGGGCCGGGGCCAGCCGCCTCGTGACCGGCAATCACCCGCTTTACCGCAAACTGGAACAGAAGATCGCTGCCCTCAAAGGCACAGAAGATGCTGCCGTGTTCGGGTCAGGCTATCTGGCGAACGTGGGCATTATCCCAACCCTTGTGGGCAAGGAAGACCTGATCATCGCAGATGAGCTGGTGCATACCTGCATCCACGCGGGCGTCCAGCTTTCACGCGCCACCGTGAAATTCTTCCGCCATAATGACGTGGGCCACGCGGCAGAATTGCTGGCGGAGCACAGAGCAGCTCATGGCCGCTGCCTAATGGTTGTGGACGGCGTCTATTCCATGGACGGCGACATCGCCCCCCTGAAGGAACTTGGCCTGCTTGCACAAAACCATGATGCCTGGCTTCTGGCAGATGACGCCCACGCACTGGGTACCATCGGTGGCGGGCGCGGGTCCATGCACGCCACTGGCGCTGAAGGCCTGGTGCCGCTGCAGATGGGAACGCTCTCGAAAGCTGTTGGCTCGTACGGCGGATACCTGGCTGCATCAAAGCCTGTGATTGACCTGATCAAGACCCGCGCACGGTCTTTCATCTATACGACGGGCCTGCCGCCTGCCGCCGTTGGTGCCAGCCTGAAAGCGCTTGAACTCATCGAAAACGACCAGGAAAAGGTCGCGCGCCCCGTCAAACTGGCGCGAACCTTTGCGGCTGCACTTGGCCTTCCAGCACCCGACACGCCCATCGTTCCCCTTGTGATTGGTACAGAGGCTGACGCGCTAGGGGCATCCGACGCACTGGCCACTGAAGGCTTCAAGGTGATCGCCTTCCGCCCGCCCACTGTGCCTGAAGGCACGTCGCGGCTCAGGTTCAGCTTTTCCGCGAGCCACCGGGATGCTGACGTCGACAGGCTGATTGCCGTATGCAAAAAACTTGGTTTGGGAGACTGATATGGCTGGACTTTTCATCACATCCTCCGGCACTGAGATCGGCAAGACACTTGTGACCGCAGCACTGTGCCATCAGGCCCGCGAAATGGGCATGGATCTGACAGCCCTGAAGCCCATTATCAGCGGCTTTGACGACAACACCATGGCTGAAAGCGACACGGCTGTGATCGCCAAAGCGCTTGGACTGCCCATCCACGCCGACACGCTGGACCAGATCTCACCGTTCCGCTTCAAGGCCCCGCTGGCCCCTACGATGGCGGCAAAGGCAGAAAGCCGCACGCTTGAATATGATGCCGTGATCAGCACATGCAGGAAAGCCCTTGAGGCTGATACTTTCACGCTTATCGAGGGCGTTGGCGGATCTTTTGTGCCGCTCACCGGCGACCGGCTTGTGGCCGACTGGATCGCGGACCTTGGGCTTGAAAGCCTGCTGGTGGTCGGCAGTTACCTGGGCACCATTTCCCACACCATCAGTACAGTGGAGGCCATGCAGGCGCGCGGGCTAAAGGTGCGGGGTATCATTGTCAGTGAAAGCGCGCCCGGCACGATCTATGACAACCCTGACCTGTCCGAGACGGCAGAGGAGATCGAGGGCCTGACCAACCTACCGGTTGCGACTATTCCCCGTATTCAGGCAACCGACCCGTGGCGCCATGCGCCAGCACTACTGCATCTGCTTGAGGCCTGAACGGGCAAGCACCCTCCTGCCCCAATTTGACACGGCAAGCCTTACCAACAGGCGGCAGCTTTCACCCGGCAGCTTTGTCCGCTCTCACGCCTGACGGGTGACACAATAGCGGGCATATCCCCCCAACCCCTTGAAAACCCTAAAGGCCAAAAGTTGGCACGCCTGTTGCTCATAAGGAGGGCAAGTTTCAAACGCCGCTTCGAGGAGTTAATCAGATGCAACAGTCCCAGCCATTCGACCCAAACTTTTATTTTGGTCTCGTCGCCGAGAACCTTTTGAAGAATTTGGGCCCCAAGGCGCTCGACTATGCGGATGAGGCGCTTTCCAAGATGAAGGCAATTGGTGACGACGAGGGTTTCGACCTGTGGCTATCGATTCATGAGCATCTGACCACGATCGCAGCAGGTTCGTTCAAACCCAACCGGGCCGTTGTTCACTAGGCACCAGTTTCAGTTTTGAGTTTGCGGACGGAACATCTCTCAGCACCCGGCACCCAACCGTTCCGTCCGTTTTACCGGGAACACCCAACCCGGTAAAAGCCCGCCCTCACCCAGGGCGGGCTTTATTTATGGCCACCAGAAATAATCACGATCAAGGGGCGACATTGTTCGGTGAAATGTATATATTTCGTTTAATTGGCGGCTGTTCTGCTCATTGTTACAAATAATAAAGCAATACCGATCACCAAACGGAGACTCTTTTGTGGAAAGTGTCAGCACCCTGATCGGCCAACTGGAGGCGGTCGATACCAGCCATGATGTATGGCAGCTGTTTCTTGATTTTGTTGGCGAGCGTGGCTTTAAATGCGCCACTTATGGCTATAGCTATGCACCCATCAATTCCCGAATTGTAACTGAAAACGGCAAAGATACACACGTCCGGGTGTCGTTGGCAGGCAGAACCTGGATCACCAGCATGCCCAAAGAAGGCGTCGAGGAATATCTGAGCCGCAAATACGAAAAGGTGGACCCGATGATCCACCAGATCGAACGCCGGTCCATGCAGCCACTTTACATGGCGCGCGACCTTCTGGACCCTCGCGATCCCAATTTCGAAGGCTTCGATTTCATTCTGCAACGAGCCGAGCATTATGGCATCTTTTCTGCCGTCGGCTTCCCGCTCAGGCATCCGTTTGGGCGCGGCCATGGGGAAGTGACACTGCACTGCGAAAAGCGGATTGGTGACCTCAAGAACATCATGCGAATGCACGGCGACGAGGTGCATCTGGCAAGCCTTTATATGCACACCTTCTATCAGCCGCTGGAGCGCACCGAGCGTGCCGCAAGCGTCGGCATCAAGGGACGCCCGCTCGAAGTCCTGCAGCAACTGAACGCGGGCCTTACAAACGGCCAGATCGCCGAACGCCTTGGCGTCAGCGCACCAACGGTCTCCTTTCACATCAAGGAACTGAAAGACGCGCTTGAGGTCACCTCCACCCGCGAGATCCTACCAAGCGCCCTTCGCCTTGGCATTCTCGAAGACTGACCTCATCAAACGGCGAAGACCGCCTTGCCATACCCCCGCCCGGCTTCTATATAGCGCGCCTGTTAACGCGCTATTGAGAAATGGCCATTAAACTCAAAGCCAAGGTAGCGCCCGGTTAAACCGCGGCGATCCTGTCACCCATTGGGTTAGGGTTATGAATAATGGATGATACCGACGAACGGTTCGCAGCTCATCTGGACGTTTCAGGCATGTTATGCCCGATGCCGATCCTTCGCGCCCGGCGAAAGCTGGATGATCTTGCCCCCGGCGATATGCTGCTGCTGACCGCAACTGATCCGGCCGTGGTTCAGGATATGCCAGCCTTTTGTTCAATGGCTGGCCATACACTGGTGATGGCACGCGTTGAAGGTGACAAATATTTATTTGAGATCAGGAAAGGCAGTAGCGAGCGTTAATCGCTATAGCTTTGCGCCGCAATGGGGGCAGGCAAAGCGTTTGTTCCAGGCGTGCAAGATACCGTTCTTATCTTTGTAAACCTCAAGCCCACAAGCCGGGCATTTTTTCTGTTGCTCGGCATATAGACGCGCAAACAGTGCCGCCCACGCAAAGAAGCAAAAAACCGCAAACCAAACAGAGGGCCAGTGTGATACTCCAGCAACCGTAATCACCAGCAACAGCAAGAAAAAAAGTTTGTTCGCGCGGCTCATGAAAATTCTATTTCTTGCCCAGCACACCAGCAAGCCAACCGGCAGCAAGCGCCACAATAACGGCCACAATGCCGTACCAGAAGGGATAGCCGTGAGCGAAATTATAGGCCGCCCGCTCAAAGCCTTCTTTGTCCACAGTCAGGCTGATCCGGTTTCTGGACCGCATGCTACCGTGCTGGAAAATAAAGGTTTCCACAATAAACTCGCCAACCGGCACATTGGCGGGCAGGTGCACATTGGTGCGAAACAGACCCTGGCCGATAATCGCGACTTCGTCCTTTTCCTGCCGGTAAAGGCCATCACCGCTTCTGAGACGGAAAAGCGCCTCGCGAAATTCTGGATCAGGCATCATCAGGCCATTGCCACTGTCTGCCACCAGCGGCAAGTTATGGAAACCAATGCCGTATGACGCGAAAGCAACCGGATTGGCAATTTCATTGAGCGGGCGCGTGGCCGCCACCGCATAATAACCAGGCGCACTTGGGAAGCGCATATCATCTGCGTTGACCCAGATGGCGCCTACCCTGGCCTTCTTGCGCACAACCGCAGGCGCTTCAGGACCACGCACCACAATGACCACGTCATAGTCTTCCTGCCGCACATCAATGTTGGTGGACCCGACAGCGCCGAAAAGGATCAGTTCGGCGCCAGAGAAGCTGTAGCGAATTTCGATCCGCTTGTTCGATAGATCCGTCACCAGGGCATGCGCAGATGAGCTTGGCACCAGTGCCAGGCCAAGCAGCAACATGAGGGCCATTGCCTTCCTGATCGCCATCAGTGCCGCTCCCCGATTTCCTCGAGGTCTGCGACCGAATAAAGCTCTGGCGGTTCAACCACCAGCGCCACAGCCATCTTTGCGCACACAAGTAGCACCATCAGCGCCAGAAGCGCGCGAAGCTGTTCAGCTTTCAGCTTCATACCGATCCGGGCGCCGATTTGGGCGCCGATCACGGCCCCCGGCAGCAACAGGATCGCAAGAAAGATGTCCACCGTCTGGGTATTCACCGAATGGAAAATGGTGGTCAGGGCCGTCACAAATATGATCTGGAACAGCGAGGTGCCGATCACCACGTTGGTTGGCATCGCAAGGATATAGATCATGGCGGGCACCATCACGAAACCGCCGCCCACGCCCATGATGGCTGAAAGCACACCAACAAAGAAGCCGATCAACAGCGGCAGCAGCGCCGAAATATAGAGCCGGGATTTGCGAAACCTCATCTTGAAAGGTAGCGCGTGAATCCAGGCCTTGTGCCTTTCCTCGCGGGGTTTCCGCGGCGGCACATAGCCGCGCCGCTGGCGCATGATCGCCCGCATGCTTTCCCAGAACATCAGGCCGCCAATGAGCCCGAGGAACACTACATAGGCGATCGAGATCATCAGATCGACCTGCCCGAGCGATCGCAAATAGGTGAAGATTTCAGCGCCGATGAAAGCGCCCACCGCGCCGCCCGCAATCAACACAACGCCCATTTTCACATCGACGCCCTGACGGCGCCAATGAGCAATCACGCCCGATACGCTCGCTGCGGTAATCTGATTCGACTGGGTCGCCACAGCAACGGCCGGCGGCACGCCTGCGAAAATCAGTAGCGGTGTCATCAGGAAGCCGCCGCCCACGCCAAAGATGCCGGACAAAAGGCCCACAAGGGCGCCCATGCCCATGACAACAAAGACATTCATCGACAGTTCTGCAATGGGTAGATACAGAGGCATGCTGCTTCGGATTCCAAAAGATGGACCGCGGACGACTTAAGGCTAAGACCTACCGAAACTAATTGTAAAATGCAAACAAAGGCCTAACGAAATAGGGCCTTTATGTGCCTTTACGCGCCAGTGACGCCTTTGCTGTTGCGGCGACCATACTGTGCAAGCGCATCTTCAAGTGCCGGGCCAAGCCTTCCAGTGATCCAAAGGCTGTACATTTTATAGTCCCCGATCAGGGACCATTTCCAATAATCAAATGTCGCAGGCTTGTTCTTCTCAAACACGAAATGGCCAACCCAGGCAAAGCTGTAGCCACACAGCGGCACCACCAGAAGCAGCCACCAATTCTGGCTGTAAAGGGCATAAAGCAAAACCAGTGTCGCCAATGTTGTGCCCATATAATGGAGCGCCCGACACACCGGGTCGGCGTGTTCGGCCAGATAGTAAGGGAAAAACTCCCGGAAACTGTCAAATTTTGGTGCCATTTTCTCTCCCCTTCGCAGGCTATTGCGGCCAAAGCCTCCCCCAAGGCCTCGAGTCGCACCTTCTTCAGCCATTGAAATATACCATTTCGGCCGAAATCAAACTCATGCGTCCAGAAAATATAAAGGATTTCCAAGAGTCTAGCAATTGTGATCGGATCAAGGTTGACGTTAACGTAAACGTCAACTATCTAATGGGGCACATTAGAGGGAACCTTTCATGCCTGCAGACAAGCCAAAAACATACTCTATCAAAGAGCTGGCCTGCGACTTCGGCGTGACGCCAAGAACGCTTCGTCACTATGAGGACCAGGGCCTGATTTCGCCCGAGCGCCAGGGCCAGAACCGCATCTACAGCGCTGAGGACCGCGTGCGCCTTGCCTGGATTTTGCGCGGCAAGCGCGTGGGCTTTTCACTGTCAGAGATCGGCGAGATGCTTGATCTCTACAATGTCGGCGATGGCCGCGAGACCCAGCGCGCCGTGACGGCTGAGCGCTGCCGCGAGCGTATTCGCGCACTGGAAGCCCAGCGGGACGACATCAACGCCACCATCGAGGAGCTTCAAGAATTCAGCGAGCTGATCTCCAATCTGGTCCGCGACAAGGACCGCGGCCTTTGGGTACGCCGGGACACCGGTGAACCGCTCGGTAAATATCAGCCGTAACAGACATTCATCGATTCATCAGAACACACAACATAGTTGAGGACCTAAAATGCCAATCTATCGCGCCCCTGTGAAAGACCAGCTCTTCATCCTGAATGAAGTGCTGAATATCGGCAAATATTCCAACCTGCCGGGCTATTCGGAAGCGACCCCAGACCTTGTGAGCGCCATCCTTGAGGAAGGCGCCAAATTCTGTGAGAACGAGCTTCAGCCGCTCAATTATTCCGGCGATCGCGAAGGCTGCACCCGTCATGAAGACGGCTCTGTCACCACGCCCAAGGGTTTCAAGGAAGCCTATCAGAAGTTCATTGAGAACGGCTGGCCAAGCCTGACGTCTGACCCTGAATATGGTGGTCAGGGCATGCCGCATGTGCTGGGCTTCTGCTTTGAAGAAATGATGATCAGCTCGAACCACGCTTTTGCCATGTATCCAGGCTTGGCCGCCGGCGCGCAAGCTGCGATCAGCATCGACGGGTCGGACGAACAGAAACAGACCTACCTGCCGAAAATGATCACCGGCGAATGGACCGGCACCATGAACCTGACGGAACCGCACTGCGGTACCGACCTGGGTATGCTGCGCACCAAAGCCGAGCCCAATGCAGATGGCTCCTACGCCATTTCCGGCACGAAAATCTTCATCTCCGCCGGCGACCACGACATGGCGGAAAACATCATCCACCTGGTGCTGGCGCGCCTGCCCGATGCCCCGAAGGGCGTGAAGGGTATCTCCCTCTTTATTGTGCCGAAATACAAGCTGAACGCAGACGGTACGCCGGGTGAATTCAACAATGTGAATGTGGCCTCCATCGAAGAAAAGATGGGTATTCACGGCAACTCCACGTGCGTTCTGAACTATGAGGGCTCCGAAGGCTATCTGATCGGCGAGCCGCACAAGGGTCTGAAGTCCATGTTCATCATGATGAACGCAGCACGGATCGGCGTTGGCATGCAGGGCCTTGCGAACTCTGAAGTCGCCTACCAGAACGCTGTTGAATACGCCCGCGACCGCATCCAGGGCCGCTCGCTCACGGGGCCGAAGAACCCGGACGGCCCGGCGGACCCGATTATCGTACATCCTGACGTGCGCCGCATGCTGATGAACGCCAAGGCGTTCAATGAGGCATCCCGCGCCGCCAGCCTATGGTGTGGCTTGCTCGTTGACCTTGTGCACAAGGCCGAAACCGAAGAAGAGCGCCAATGGGCGGACGATATGATCGGCCTCCTGACGCCAATCATCAAAGGCGTCTTCACCGACCGCGGCTTTGAGTATTGCGTGTCCAGCCAGCAGATCTTTGGTGGCCATGGCTATATCGCTGAAACCGGCATGGAACAGTTCGTGCGCGATGCCCGCATTGCACAAATCTATGAAGGCGCAAACGGCATCCAGGCGCTTGACCTGGTGGGCCGCAAGCTGCCAGCCAACGGTGGCCGCGCGATGCAGGCCTTCTTCAAATATGCCGGTGAAATCCGCGAAAGCGCCAAGGGCGACGACCGCCTGCGTCCATTCACTGACGCGCTTGGCTCTGGCCTGAAAGACCTTCAGCAAGCCACCATGTGGCTGATGCAAAACGGCATGGCCAACCCGGACAATGCCGGGGCCGCCTCCACGCCTTACATGCACCTCTTTGGTCATGTGCTTCTGGGCCTGATGTGGACCCAGATGGCAAAAGTTTCCACTGATGCGCTGGACGCGGGCACATCCGATCCTACCTTCTATGAGAACAAGCTGGCCACGGGTCGCTACTATATGAAGCGCCGCATGCCAGAGATCAAAGCATTGCTCGCTGAGCTTGAGACTGGCGCCGACGACGTCATGGCGCTCGACGCAGCGAACTTCTAAGCATAGGGATCCAAGGGGAGTTAATCCAAAATGACCGAAGCCTATATTTATGATGCCGTCAGGACGCCACGGGGCCGTGGCCGCAAGGATGGCAGCCTTCACGAAATCACACCGATCCAGCTGGCGACACAGGTTCTGCAGGCGGTGCGTGACAGGAACGAGATCGACACTGAAAATGTGGATGACATCGCTTTTGGCTGTGTTTCCCCTGTAGGTGAGCAAGGGGCGGATATCGCCCGCGTTGCCGCGATCAACGCAGGTTACGCTGAGACGACAGCTGGTTTTCAGGTAAACCGCTTCTGTGCCTCTGGCCTTGAAGCAACCAACATCGCGGCCGCAAAAATCATGTCAGGCGAGGCCGACATGGCCATCGGCGGCGGTGTCGAAAGCATGAGCCGCGTGCCTATGGGCAGCGACGGCGGCGCATGGCCAGTTGACCCATCTGTCGCTTTCCACAGCTATTTCGTACCGCAAGGTGTTTCGGCTGACCTTATCGCCACCAAATACGGCCACAGCCGCGATGACGTAGATGCCTATGCTGTTGAAAGCCAGAAGCGTGCGAAAATGGCTTGGGACGAAGGCCGTTTCTCCAAGTCCATCGTGCCGGTCAAGGACGTTGTCGGCATGACTGTGCTGGACCATGACGAGTTCATGCGCCCAGAGACAACCATGCAAAGCCTTGGCGCCCTGAAGCCAAGCTTCGTGCAGATGGGCGAGTTCGGCTTCGACAATGTGGCCCTACAGAAATACCCTGAGTATGAGCGCATCAACCACGTGCATCATGCGGGCAACTCTTCCGGCATCGTGGACGGTGCCGCTGCTATCCTTCTCGGCAGCAAGGAAATGGGGGAGAAGTTCGGCCTGAAGCCTCGTGCCCGCATCCGTTCAATGGCGTCTATCGGCTCTGAGCCAACTATCATGCTGACAGGCCCTGAATTCGCGGCCCAGAAAGCCCTTAAGCGCGCCGGCATGGACAAATCCGATATTGATGTGTGGGAGCTTAACGAAGCCTTCGCGTCTGTTGTTCTGCGTTTCATGGAAGCGCTGGATATCGACCATAGCGACATCAACGTGAACGGCGGCGCAATCGCCATGGGCCACCCGCTCGGCGCGACCGGCGCAATGATCCTGGGTACGGTTCTCGATGAGCTGGAGCGCTCCGGCAAATCCACCGCGCTCGCAACACTTTGCATCGGCGCCGGCATGGGCACCGCAACCATCATCGAACGTGTTTAAGAAGCGCAAGGGGAGTTTAAACCAATGACTGAGACCATCCGCTATGAAGTAGACGGCGACGGCATCGCGCTTCTGACGATCGACCTGCCAAACGCCAACATGAATGTTTTCAACGCGCAACTCATTGAAGATCTGGACGCGTGTGTGGACAAAGTGCTGGCCGACGAAAACGTCAAGGGCGCTGTAATCACCTCCGGCAAGGATGCGTTCCTCGCTGGCGCTGACCTCAATATGCTCGGCAGCGCGGACGCCAACCAGACGCCTGAGCAGGCGTTTGAGAACGCTTTCCGTCTGAACAAAATTTTCCGCAAAATGGAAACTGGCGACAAAGACCGCAAGGTACTGATGAAGGAAGGCACCAAGCCTTTCGCAGCAGCCGTGAACGGCCTCGCGCTCGGCGGCGGGTTCGAGCTGGTGCTTGCCTGCCACCACCGCGTGATCTCCGACACCCCTGCCATGCAACTTGGCTTCCCAGAAGTGATGGTTGGCCTGCTGCCTGGTGCTGGCGGCACTCAGCGCCTGCCACGCCTGACGGGCATTCAGGCAGCGGCGCAAGCCATCACCACCGGCAAGCCATATAATGGCCAGATCGCCATGGGCCTTGGCATCGTTCAGGAAATGGTGCCCACCGACCAGGTTGTCGCTAAGGCCAAGGAATGGGTCAAGAAAACGCCATCCGCGCTTGCCCCATGGGACAAGAAAGGCTTCAAATATCCGGGCGGTGCAGGTGCCATGAACCCGGCGGCCGTTCAGACCTTCATTGGCGCGAACGCCATGGCGCAAAAGCAGACACAGCACAACTACCCAGCTGTGGAAGCGATTCTCTCGTGCCTTTATGAAGGAGGCATTGTTGATTTCGACACCGCAATCCGGATCGAGAGCAAATATTTCATGAAGCTCCTCTCGGGCCCTGTGGCACCGAACATGATCCGCAGCCTGTTCATCAACAAGCAGGCCGTTGAAAAGGGTTCGCTCCGCCCCGCTGGGTTTGAGCGCAAGAAAGTGAAGCGCCTTGGTATGCTGGGCGCGGGCCTGATGGGCGCAGGTGTTGCCTATGTTTCCGCAAAAGCCGGCATGGAAGTGGTGCTTCTGGACCGCGACATGGCCGCTGCTGAAAAAGGCAAGGACTATAGCCGCAACCTGGTCAAGAAAGGCATGGAGCGCGGCAAGGTAACCCAGGAAAAGGGCGACGCCCTTCTTGAGCGCATCATCCCGACCGACAATTACGACGACCTGAAGGATTGCGACCTGATCATCGAGGCCGTGTTTGAGGCCGAAGACATCAAGAAGGACGTTACGGAAAAGACCGAAGCGGTTATCGGCAAGGATGTAGTGTTCGCCTCGAACACCTCCACACTGCCGATCACGGGCCTGGCGAAAAACTTCACCCGCCCGCACCAGTTCATCGGCATTCACTTCTTCTCGCCGGTGGACAAAATGCCGCTTGTTGAGATCATCATGGGTGAAAAGACCGACGACGCAACGCTTGCGCTCGCGCTCGATTATGTCTCCCAGATCAAGAAGACCCCGATTGTCGTGAACGACAGCCGCGGCTTCTACACCAGCCGCTGCTTCGGCACCTACGTGCAGGAAGGCTATGCGAT
The DNA here is from genome assembly GCF_001550065.1 of Kordiimonas lipolytica. The sequence goes on along the minus strand of NZ_LRUB01000017.1, from coordinate 73,009 downwards.
GGTCAAGGAAGGCGTGAACCCGGCGCTCATCGAGAACGCAGGCAAGATGGCCGGCATGCCGGTTGGCCCGCTGGCGGTTGGCGACGAAGTGGCGATCGACCTTTCCTACAAAGTGGGCATGGCGACAAGGAAAGCCCTTGGCGACAAATATGTCCCAAGCCCTGCTGACGGGTTCGTTGAAACCATGGTGGAAAAGCTGGAGCGCTTCGGCCGCAAGAACGGCAAGGGTGCCTATGACTATCCGACCGACGGTAGCCCCAAGCACCTGTGGCCTGGCCTTGCCGAGCACTTCCCGCTGGCGGACGACCAGCCAAGCGTTGACGAGGTGAAATCCCGCCTGATGGTGCGCATGGCTGTTGAATGCGCGCGCTGCTTCGAGGAAGGCGTCCTGCGCGACACGGCCTCGGGCGACATCGGCGCCATCTTCGGCTGGGGCTTCGCGCCCTTCACCGGCGGCCCGTTCAGCTTCATCGACACCATGGGCGTGGATGAGTTCGTGGCAGAAGCCGACCGCCTGGCGCAAGCCTACGGTGCCCGCTTCACGCCGCCGCAGCTTCTGCGCGACATGGCCGACAAGGGCGAGACCTTCTACACGAAGGGCGACAGCCGCGGGAAAATCCCGGCCAAGGCTGCGTAAAACAGATCAGCCAGTTAAATGTCAGTTTCTGGCGCTGTATCGAGTATCAAAGGGGTCGCTTAGGCGGCCCCTTTTTGTTAGCGTGCTGGAAACCATGGGGGAAATAATGAAATTCTTGCTCTTTCTGATCGCCGGTTTTCTGATCACAAACTCGCCCGCCACCGCGACACAAAACCCTGCCTCGCTAGAACAAATTAACTACACAGCTATAACACCGCTCAAAGCAATTTATTCTGAGGCCGAGGTCGCAGTTTACACAGCGAAACTCAATAATTGGCTCAACGCAAACATTGATAGAATCTCAGAAGATCGCCTACCCCAAATTCGTGAACACCTGTATTACCTGATCAATTCTCACAATAAGAACCAATATGGCGGGGTTGCAACCGCACCAATAGGCGAACCGGACCTTATATTGGCCACGCTCTTTTCATGGGCGGAGCGGTTAGGTGTTTATGGTGGGTCTATGGTTTATGAAGCAGTCAAGCCATTGAAGATGGGACCAATCCCCTCTTCTCGCCATGTACCAGATTCATTCACTCTCACCTTTGAAAATGGCATGCTTCAAGTTGGCTCCAAAACAGGAGCATGGCATACGCGAGTTCCTTACTATTTTATGGTTGGCGACTTGCGCGATTTCACAGCCAACAATGGCCAACAGACCCAATTGGCGATTATATCCACGGGCTCGGCGCACCATGAAGGCAAAGACGGGCATTCACAAGCGACCCTGATGCTTATCTACACCGCAGATTCTGACGAAGAAAAGTTCAAGTCTTTCTGGACGCAGCAATTTGGAATGTCCGCTGGGACAACCAAACTGAAAATCCCAAGCACACCACTTACCAGCGATCATATTCTGGATGAGGCCACAGCTTTGCACAAAGAATTTGTATCTTGGCCTACATCGAATGGCGTTATCGGCGTCGCATATATGGGGATAAACGGTACATACCAGCATAATCGGCCCCATTTCTCTGAGTTTTTGGCCGCCATTCAGACAAAGTGAGCCCTAGGGAAGGACAGCCCTGTTAGTTGTTTGTTTTGACCTTACGACATCGTTGGCATGGTGCTTGCTGAGCTTTAGATCGAAGAAAACCATATTTTTCAGAAATTTGAGTGTAGGCTTCTTGCATGTTTGACCGCTTTCAGACGGATTTCGACCTCCTTGACCAGAGTTTCGACCACCTTTTTCCGCTTTTCCGTTCGATCACCGGGCCGGGAATTGAGGCGTCCATCGACTATTTCAGGCAATTTATGCCCCTGGAAGTCAAAAAGATTCCTACCGGTTCGGAGGTGTTCGACTGGACGGTGCCGCCTGAGTGGCACTGCAAGCGAGCCCGCCTTTGGGCGCCCGACGGCACGCTTCTATGCGACACAGAGGTGAACAACCTGTCGGTCGTGAACTATGCGGAGCCGGTGGACGGCACCTTCAGCCTTGAAGAACTAGAGCCGCATCTCCACAGCCTGCCCGATCTTCCCGACGCCATCCCGTATGTGACAAGCTACTATAAGCGCACCTGGGGCTTTTGCATGAGCCACGAGACGCGGCAATCGTTGCAGCCCGGCCAGTACCGTGTGTTGATCGAGAGCGACTTCAAGGACGGCGGCGTTCCCTACGCCACGTGCGTTTTGCCCGGCGACAGCGACAGGGAAATCATGCTGACAAGCTATCTGTGCCACCCGTCGCTGGCCAACAATGAGCTGAGCGGTCCGCTGACGCTTCTCGCACTCTATCGCCGCATCAAGGCTTGGCCCAAGCGGCGCTATAGCTATCGCTTCGTGCTAAATCCAGAGACCATCGGGTCTCTTTGCTTCCTCTATGATTATCACAACCACCTTCGGGAAAAGCTGGAAGCGGGCCTGATTGTGACCTGTATCGGCGGCGGCGCACCCGGCCTGCGCTATAAGGCCAGCCGACGCGGCAACAGCCTTTTTGATTCGTTGGCCATGCGCTTCACGAATGGGAAAGAAGAAGGCCCTTTGCCATTCAGCTATATGGATTTCACCCCCACCGGCGGCAGTGATGAACGGCAATATTGTGCGCCCGGCTTTAACCTGCCGATGGGACAGGTGGCACGCGCAGCATATGGATTTTATGACGGCTACCACAATTCGCACGACACCAAAGACTTCATGGGCATCGACAATCTTGTGGAAAGCGTTGACGCGCTAGAACACTTCCTGTCACTTGGTGAGATTGCTGGCAACCCGGTCAATCATTCGCCTTTTGGCGAACCACAGCTTGGGAAACGTAATCTCTACCCCAACATGAATTCCGAAAAGACACGATCGGATTCAAACGATGCCTTGTCAGACGGTCGAACCAGCCTGGAGCGGCTTCTGTGGGTTCTCAATATGGCGGACGGGCAAACCTCCCTTGCGGAAATTGCCGACAAGTGCGGTTGCAGCATTGGCGAGTTGAAGGGCATCATTGAACGGTTGGAAGAAGAAAAGCTGATTTCCTATCACCAGAAGGACCCTGTCTGATGAAAATCGTTTTCTTCACCGGCAATCACAGGCGTCACGCCTTCATGGCTCGCACCCTAGCCGCCACCGGCCACCTGGCAGCCATCATTCGCGAGGAGCGCGCCTTGTTCCTGCCGGAGCCGCCGGAAGATCTCGCACCCGACCTGCAGGCCCTGTACCGAACGCATTTCGAACGCCATATCGCCAGCGAAGAAAAGTTCTACGGCCTGGCCGAATGGCCCGATGTGCCGCTGATGTCCATTGACCCGGCCGACTGTAATAGCAAAGAAGTGCAGGCTTTCATCAAGAAGCAGGCACCCGATCTCTTGTTGTCCTATGGCTGCCACAAGCTGTCGGACGAAACGCTGGCTTGTGCCACGAGCGAGCGCTGGAACATCCATGGCGGCCTGTCCCCCTGGTACAAGGGCGCTATTACTCATTTCTGGCCCAGTTACATGCTGGAGCCGCAGATGACCGGCATGACACTGCATGATCTGACCAACCAACTGGACGCTGGTGCCGTAGTTCACCAATGCGTCGCCGAACTGGTTCGCGGCGATGGCCTGCATGACCTGGCCTGTCGCGCCGTTTTGAGCCTGGCAGCCGACCTGCCTGCGCTTGTCGCGCGCCTCGCGGCCGGGCACGAGATTGCCAAAAAAGACCACAAGACATCCGGCAAGCTTTGGCCATCCGGAGATTGGAGGCCCGAACACCTTAGGATGGTCTATGAAGTGTACGGTGATCGGATTGTCGATATGTATCTAGACGGCAAGATCGAACAGCGCGCGCCGAGCCTGCATCGCCAGCCTCTTTAAGTCGCGCCCCGTTCAGCAAGCCGCTTCTTGATCCGACTAAGGGCCACAGGCGTGATGCCAAGATAAAGCGCGATGTCCTGCTGGGGCACGCGTGACGTCAGCTCAGGCATGCGCTTTAGCAGGCGTCGGTAGCGTTCCTCGGCCGACAGGCACAGAAGTTCATATTCCCGGCGCTCTTTCTTCATCGCAAGTTCCAGGAGCAGGCCGGTCACCATGTCTGATAATGCGGGCGAATGCGCTGCCTTCTCACGCAGGGCACTAAAAGAGAAGCGCATCAATGTGCAATCCTCAAGGCACACAAGGCTGAAGGTATTGGGTTCCGCCGCAACCGCTGCCGTCAGGCTGCCGATCACCTTGCCCTGATCCATGAAAGACTTGATCTGCTCCCCACCGCTTTCTGTCAGGTAATAGGCCTTGAGGAAACCCGCCTTCACGAAATAAAGGCTGCGGTCCGCGTCGCCCTGCCGAAAGACATGGTCACCCCGCACAAACTGGCGCGTCTCTGCATGCTCATTCAGGAATTCGGAAAAATCCATCGCCTCTTAACCCAGGTTAATGCCGCCCCATTGGCCGCGCCTTATGGTCCGCACACAAATAAGGAACAAGCGAGGCGAAAATGCAATTTCAATTGAAGGATAAGCGGATTCTGGTCACGGGCGGCACGTCGGGCGTGGGGCGCGCGCTTGTGGAGATGCTCTGCCATGAAAACCAGGTGATCGTACTGGGCCGTAGCAAAGAGAAACTTCAGAAACTGGCACAGGCCGCGCCAAATGTTACGACCATCCGCGCCGACCTTACAGACCTTCAGGCCTTGCGCGCCGCAATCAAGCACCTGCAAACTTTGGGGCCAATTGATGTCCTGATCAACAATGCCGCCATCCAGCATACGCCCCTGTTCACGGACCCGGGTTTCAACCCAGCATCCATCGCGGAAGAGGTCACGACCAATTTCACCAGCGTCTGCTACCTGATCCATGGCCTGCTGCCCTGCCTTGAGGCCGCAGGAGACGCCCGCATCCTGAATATCAACTCAGCCCTCGGCTTGGTACCAAAGAAAAGCTCTGCTGTTTACTGCGCCACCAAAGGCGCGCTCAACATCCTGACGCAGTCGCTGAGGTATCAGCTTGAAGACACGGGGGTTGAGATTCAGCAGGCTTTCCTGCCCCTTGTTGACACGGCCATGACCACAGGCCGGGGCAGCGGCAAGATATCCCCGTTGGAGGCCGCGCAGGGCATCCTAAAGGGGCTTGAGCGCGGGACTCCGGACAACTTCATTGGCAAAGTGAAATTGCTGATGTTCATCCGCCGCCTGAGCCCGGCACTGGCCGCACGCATCCTGAAGGGAGCATGACATGGCAGCCCTTGTGAAAATATTCCTGATGCTGGCGCTCGCCTTCGCATCAACATTTGTGGTGCTGAAAGCCACTGGCATTCTTTCTGTCGCGCAGATCGAAGGCTGGCTTGATGCCGCCTCGAACCTGTCGCCGGGCCTTGTCGCCGCCATCATCGCCGCCCTTTTGTTTGCAGACCTGTTCATCGCCATGCCAACCCTGACGCTATGCCTGCTCGCGGGCTATTTTCTGGGCTTTGGCGTCGGCAGCATGGCGTCTATCACCGGCCTGACGTTGGCAGGCATAGCGGGCCACGGCCTGAGCCGCCTGTATGGCGACAAGCTTCTCGCGCGCATTGCCCGAAACCCACAGCAAGTGGCTGAAGCCAAGGACATGTTCCAGAAGCACGGTTTCCTGATGATCCTGATCGGGCGCGCCATGCCCATCATCCCGGAAGTGTCAGCCTGCATGTCGGGTATCACGCGGATGCGCTTCAGCCGCTTCCTGACAGCATGGTGGCTGGGCACCGTCCCCTATTGCCTGATCGCGGCCTATGCCGGTTCAGTCAGCACGGTGGATGACCCCATGCCCGCCATCTATGCCGCGCTTACGCTCTCGGCCACCCTTTGGGGCGCCTGGTTCTATTTTCACCGGCGGATATGGGCCAAAATCTGAGCCCACACGCGGCCGGAAATTTGTGCTGCGGAGATTATGGCCTTTACGGAAACCGCCCGTTAAGATGGAGGTAGTCAGGGAGTATATTATGCCGCAGCTATCCATCGATCCCCGGTTTCAGGAACTTGGTTTTGCCGTCCATGTGGGCGCGCTTGATTATGATGTCGCTGTGCGGCCGTCACCGCCGGGCCTTGTTACCTCCATTGAGGACGGCGCAGAGATGCGGCTGCAGGAACTTTTGGGCGAAGCGGCGGCGAGCGACCCGGTGATCGCGAACGTGCGAGCCGCCTTCAAGGCCTGCGGCAAGGACCCGAGCCGCTACCGCCCGTCATCTGAATCCCTGACCCGCCGAGTGATCGCGGGCAAGCCCTTATATCAGGTCAATAATGTGGTCGACAGCGGCAACCTTGTGTCGCTGATGACCGGCATCCCGATCGGCATCTATGACACCGCCAAAATCGATGGCGATATGACGCTGACCATCGGTGCGAAAGGCGACACATACGAAGGCATCGGCCGCGGGCCGATCAACCTTGAGGGCCTACCGGTCCTGAAGGACGACAAAGGCCCCTTCGGCACCCCCTTTTCCGACAGCGCCCGCACGGCGGTGACGGAAGACACCACGCACATCGTAATGGTGCTTTTTGGCCTGAATATCGATATCGCGCACGTGGAAGCGGCAGCCGAGATCGGCGATACGCTGATCACCCGTTTCTGCGCACCGGACTGACCCCAGGGCAACCACCCGCATTTTTTAGCTTGATCCTTCCCTCCAATTATCATTATGTTATTCTATTACGTTAATGAAGTTGGGGAACATCATGCGATTGTTGGTTGGGGCATTGTTGCTGTTGCTGGGGGCTGTCAGCGCCAGGGCGGAAAGCGATATCGAGCTTCTGAACGCCACACTGGTGGCCAAGTTCCATTTCGCGGAAGAGGCACCTGACGGCCAGATGGTGGGGGCTTATCAGGTCAGCTTCCGCAACATTGGCGACACGCCGGTAAGCAAGATCTCCCTCCTTCTCAACCCCGGCCTGCAATTCGACAAAGTTGTGGGTCCAGGCGGCAAGACGCTCAAATTGACCAGCCGGGTTGCGTCCGCAACGGGTATGCGTCCGTTAGAGCTGAACGTCGCCGAGGTGACCCTGCCAAAATCGCTGCGCAAGGGTGAAAGCCGCTTGGAGATCGTAGTGCATTACCGCGGGTATCTGCAGGACCTCTCGCAGACCGGCCTCGTGGGGGTCAAGGAAACGCTGCACCCAGATTTCACCATGATCCGCGCCCAAAGCTTCGGCTATCCTGTGTTCGCAGACGCAGATAGGTTGTCCATCCAAGAGGCGTGGACCCACAAACCCTTTTATCAGGTCGCCTTCCTTGACGTGCCCGGCTTGAACTCCGTGGTCGGCAACCTGAAGATTGCCCAGAAAACCACCGATGGCGACATCACCAAGTTCGAAATGAAAAGCGAGCAACCCACCGGCCTGATGACACTCGCCATAGGGCCTTATAAGTTCATGCCGCAACCAGCGGCAAGCCTGGCGTATATGACTATGGACCAATCATCTGCAGCAGCTGTGGCCGTATCTCTGGAAAGGGAAATATCGAGCCTGTCGAATATTCTGGGTCCACTGCCAAATTCCAAACACCTTACAATCGCCGAAATCCCCGATGGATTTAAACACCCGCGCGACACCGGCCTTGCCCTGCTAACTCTGGATCAGATCAATGTCCCTGATTTGGCGCAAAAAACAGGACGGGTCCATCCAATTGAAGACAATACAGACGATATCTTTCAGGCCAATGGTGTCACTGGTCACCTGTCCGAAGGATTTGTACGATCAAACTTGATCGACCTATGGCGTTTGAACCCAAGAGGCAAGCAGGATCATTGGGCTGTTGGGATTGATCGGTATCTTCAGATTCGACTGAATGAAGAGGTCGCCCTCCCGCACTTGAGAAAAGGCGCTTACAGATCCGTCAGAGAATTCGCGTCCAAAGACCCAATGTTTTCAAAGACACCTTTGACCGAGTATGCAGTTGAAGGATTTGACAGCAAGATCAATACCGTCAGCACACTTACCTTCAATGTATTAGATGAACTCCTCGGCCGCGACGAGTTCTTCGCCCTGGTGCGCAGTATGCGCGCGGACCTGAGCGTCGGCTATGCCGATATGCAGTCTGTCGCAGACCATCTGGATATGCACATCAAAGACAAAAAGGCCCGCAAATTCGCGAACAACTGGTTCCAGAAAGGCCGCATCGGCAAGGATATGGCCAAGGCCGGAAGCTTCGAAGAGCTGGTCGCGCTCTACCGGTAAAAAATCACGGCAGCAAGGTGGCCCCCCGGCTGTTTCGCCCAATATAATGGAGCAGAACAGCCGGGAGGAGCCACGCATGACGTTTGAAACCATCACTGTTGAGATCAAGGACCATATCGCCCATGTGGCCTTCAACCGGCCAGACAAGCTTAATGCCATGAACGGCACCATGTTCGGCGAGATCGGCAAAGCCTTCCGCGAGCTTGATGAAAACCCTTCCGTAAGGGCAGTGATCCTGTCCGGCAACGGCAAGCATTTCACCGCTGGGCTGGACCTGAAGGAAAGCGGCGCGGTGCTGGGGGCAACAGAAGGCGACCCCGCGCGCATCCGTGAAAAGCTCCGCCGTCATATCCTCTGGCTGCAGGACTGTTTCACCGCCATTGACACTTGCCGCGTGCCTGTAATCTCCGCTGTCCACGGTGCCTGCATCGGCGCGGGCGTGGATGTGATCACCGCCTGCGATATCCGTTTGGCGGTTGAGGACGCCTATTTCACCATCCAGGAAATCAACGTGGGAATCGTGGCGGATGTGGGCACGCTGCAGCGTGCCCCGCACGTGCTCCCGTTCGGCATCGTCAAGGAATTGGCCTACACGGGCCGCAAGATGCACACGGACGAAGCCCACAGGTTAGGTTTCCTCAATCATATCGCGAAAGACCGTGACGACTTGCACCAGCAGGCCTTACGGATCGCGCAAGAAATTGCTTCCAAAAGTCCTCTTGCGGTTGCAGGCACAAAAGCTGTACTCAATCATGCACGGGATCATTCGGTTGCGGACGGCCTTGATTATGTCGCCACCTGGAACAGCGGGATGCTCCTTGGCGAAGATCTGATGAAGGCCGCAACGGCTGCGCTGACGCGCCAAAGCGTGGAATTCGACGATCTGATGAAAAGCGACGATCCGGCCTAAGGGCGCACCCTGCCCCACGCCGGTTTTGAGGAACCCATGGGGCATGTCTGTTTCGGTAAAGATTTGCGGCATTACAAAGCCTGAACACGCCAACTTGGCAGCCTTTTATGGCGCCCGCTGGCTTGGCTTTGTTTTCTTCGATAAGTCGCCCCGGAACCTGACGCTCAAGGACGCTGCTGCCATGCGCCGTCAGCTGCCGTCCTCAACTGAACGGGTGGGCCTGTTCGTTAACGCGGATCATGATTTCATTGAGGATGCCTGCGACGCGCTGGATTTGGACTGGGTGCAGCTGCACGGCGACGAATACCCCAATGAGGCACTGATCCTGAAGAACCGCCTTGGCGTATCAATCATCAAGGCAATCGGGGTATCAACGGCAGAGGATATCGATCAGGCTGACATGTTCGCCCCCCACGTGGACGCGATCCTGTTTGATGCCAAGCCGCCGAAAGGGTCTGACCGCCCGGGCGGCAACGCGCACAGCTTCCCCTGGAACCTGCTGTCGGGCAGGGACCTGCCGTACCCCTGGTTGCTGGCAGGTGGCCTGACGCCAGAGAATGTCCGGCAGGCGGTTCAGGAAAGTGGTGCCCACGCCGTGGATGTCTCCTCGGGCGTTGAAGATGCGCCGGGCAAGAAGTCCGGTGAGAAAATTGAAGCCTTCCTTAGTGCTGCGAAAGCCGTAAGGTAGGGTTTCCGGTGGTTTTATGTGAGTTAGGACGTACCAATGTCGCTTAACAGTTATCGTACCGGCCCTGATGAAAAGGGTCACTTCGGAAAATTCGGTGGACGCTATGTCTCGGAAACCCTGATGCCACTGGTGCACCAGGTGGAAAAGGCATACCGCGACGCCATCAAGGACCCGGATTATCTGGCCGAGCTGGACGAACTGAACCGCCAATATATTGGCCGTCCGAACCCGCTCTATTTTGCTGAGCGCCTGACCGAGCATCTGGGCGGCGCCAAGATTTACCTGAAGCGCGAGGACCTCAACCACACCGGTGCGCACAAGATCAACCACGCCATCGGCCAGGTACTGCTGGCGAAACGCATGGGCAAGACCCGCGTGATCGCCGAAACTGGCGCGGGCCAGCACGGCGTTGCCACCGCCACCGTGGCCGCCCGCTTCGGCCTTGAATGCACTGTCTTCATGGGTGCGGTGGACATCGAGCGCCAGAAGCCGAATGTGTTCCGCATGAAGCTGTTGGGCGCAGAGGTGAAACCGGTGACCAGCGGCTCCGCGACCCTGAAGGACGCGATGAATGATGCGCTCCGCGACTGGGTCACCAATGTGCATGACACCTTCTATATCATCGGTACAGTGGCGGGCCCGCACCCCTACCCTATGCTGGTACGCGATTTCCAATCCATTATCGGCCGCGAAACCCGCGAGCAGCTGCAAGCCCAGGAAGGCCGCCTGCCCGACAGCCTTGTGGCCTGTGTGGGTGGCGGCTCGAACGCCATGGGGCTGTTTCACCCGTTCCTTGATGATCCGGACGTGCAGATGTATGCGGTCGAGGCCTCAGGCCACGGCCTGGATACAGACAAGCACGCTGCCTCCATCGCCGGTGGCACACCCGGGGTCCTGCACGGTAACCGCACGTACCTGCTTCAAAACGATGACGGCCAGATCACCGAAGCGCATTCGATCTCGGCCGGGCTCGATTACCCTGGCATCGGGCCGGAGCATGTGTGGCTGCATGAAGCGGGCCGGGTGAACTATGTTTCCGCCACCGATGATGAGGCGCTTGAGGCTTTCCAGCTTTTGTGCCGCACGGAAGGCATCATCCCAGCGCTCGAGAGCAGCCACGCGCTGGCGCAAGTCATCCGCATGGCGCCAGACCTGCCAAAGGACCATATCATCGTCATGAACCTGTCTGGTCGCGGCGATAAGGACATCTTCACAGTGGCAGACGCCCTGGGTGCGGAGATTTAAAGCATGAGCAGACTTTCAAATTGCTTTGAGCGCATGGCCGCAGAAAAACGCGCTGCCTTCGTTACTTTCGTAACCGCCGGTGATCCAACGCATGAGACCTCGATGGAAATCGTGAAAGGCCTGCCCGGCGCAGGTGCCGACATCATCGAACTGGGGATGCCTTTCACCGACCCGTCAGCCGATGGCCCAGCAATCGACAAAGCGGCCCAGCGCGCGCTGAAGGCTGGCGCAAACATGAATCGGACCCTTGAAATCGTGCGTGAGTTTCGCAAAGACGACAACAGTACGCCGATTGTCCTGATGGGTTATTTCAACCCCATTTATGCTTATGGAACCGAAAAATTCTGCACGGACGCAGCCGCCGCGGGCGTTGACGGGCTGATCGTCGTCGACCTGCCGCCCGAGGAAGATGAGGAGCTTCGCCTGCCCGCAAATGCGGCCGGGATCGACGTGATCCGCCTTGCCACACCAACGTCCGATGACGCCCGTTTGCCTACAGTACTGGATGGCGCGAGCGGATTCGTCTATTATGTAGCCGTAGCCGGCGTGACGGGCGGCAAATCTGCTACGGCAGATGATATCGAATCGGCGGTAATGCGTATCAAGTCACATACAGACTTGCCAGTTGCCGTCGGATTCGGTATCCGCACGCCTGAACAGGCCGAAGCCATCGCCCGCGTGGCGGATGGGGCTGTGGTCGGGTCCGCAATCGTCTCCTTGATTGAAACCGGGCTCGATGACACCCACATGCCGAAAGAGGGTATGGTCAAGGACGTGCTGGACTTTACCGGGAAACTCGCAGAAGGTGTGCGGGCCGGGACAAAAGGCTGAAGGGCGCCAAGCGCCAAAAAGGCAGATAAGAGAAGGGGTTGAGACGCATGAGCTGGCTCACCAACTATGTAAAACCGAAGCTGCAAAAAGTACTGAACCCAAAGGAAACACCAGACAACCTTTGGCACAAGTGCAAAAGCTGCGGCCAGATGATCTTCCAGAAAGAATTTGTCGCCAACCAATATGTGTGTGCGCACTGCGACCATCACGACCGCGTACCGCCCACCGACCGGTTCGACAATCTTTTCGATCATGGCACCTACGATCTTATCGACCTGCCAGACGTGACGCAGGACCCGCTGAAGTTCCGCGACACGCAAAGATATTCCGAGCGCCTCAAGAACGCGCGCAAGAAAACCGGCGATGAAGATGCCATCAAGGTTGCTGTGGGCAAGATCGGCGGCGAACAGGTTGTCGTCGCGGTTCAGAACTTCTTCTTCATGGGCGGTTCCATGGGCATGGCCGTGGGCGAAGGCATCATTGCCGGCGCTCGCCATGCACTGAAGATCGGCGCGCCATATGTAATGATGACCGCCTCGGGTGGCGCACGCATGCAGGAAGGCATTCTTTCCCTGATGCAGATGCCGCGCACCACGGTCGCGATCCAGATGCTCCGCGACGCGGGCCTGCCTTACATTGTTGTGCTGACAGACCCGACAACAGGTGGCGTGTCTGCATCCTATGCCATGCTGGGCGACGTTCAGATCGCTGAGCCGGGCTGCATGATCGGTTTTGCAGGCCAGCGTGTAATCGAACAAACCATCCGTGAGAAACTGCCGGAACGGTTCCAGACAGCAGAATATCTGCAGGAACACGGCATGGTGGACGCGGTTGTGCACCGGCATGAGCTGGGCGAAAAGCTGGGTACTATGATCCGCCTCCTGATGGGCGGGCGGCATAAGAAAAAGGCCGCCGAATAAATTTTGTAAGTCTTGACCGGCCGCCGGCATCCAGCCAGGCGGCCTTTCTTTAGGGAGCCCATTCGTGGATACATCGGCCAGCGATGCTGTTCTGGCGCGCCTGATGCGCCTGCACCCCAAGAAGATCGACCTGTCGCTTGGCCGCATGGAACGCTTGCTCGAACGACTTGGTCGCCCGCAGGACAAGCTGCCACCCGTGATCCATATCGCCGGCACAAACGGCAAGGGCTCCACCACCGCTACCCTGCGCGCGATTGCCGAGGCCGCCGGGCACCGGGTGCATGTCTACACCAGCCCTCATCTGGTTCGGTTCGCAGAGCGCATCCGTGTTGCAGGCAAGCTGATTTCCGAAGACGCGCTGACGGAACTATTGGAAGAATGCGAGCAAGCGAACGGCGAAGACCCGATCACTTTCTTTGAAGTGACCACTGCCGCTGCCATCCTTGCGTTCGCGCGCACGCCGGCAGACCTCTGCATCCTCGAGGTCGGCCTTGGCGGGCGTCTTGACGCCACCAATGTCGTGGCAAAGCCTGCCGCCGTGGGCATCACGCCCGTAAGCATGGATCACGAACAGTTCCTGGGCGACACGCTCGCCAAAATCGCGTTTGAAAAAGCCGGCATCATCAAGGAAGGCGTCCCCACGGTCGTTGGCCCACAAATGGGTGAAGCAGCAAGGACCATCCTGGGCGTGTGCGAGAAAAAAGGCGTACAGCCGAAACTTTTTGAGCGTGACTGGCAGGCCAGCATCAAACCACGCGGTGACGGCTTCAATTATGGTGACTGGAAAAGCGAATTTGACCTGCCCATGCCGAACCTTGTGGGCGAACACCAGGTGACAAACGCGGGCATGGCCATTGCCCTTGCGCACGCGCAACAGGCCATCACCATCCCCGATGCCGCAATCAAGGCGGGGCTTGGTTGGGTGCGCTGGCCAGCGCGCCTCCAGGAGATCAAGAACAGCCCGCTTAACGCCATGCTGCCGGAAGGCCATGACCTGTGGCTGGACGGTGGCCATAACCCGGCGGCAGGGCAAGTGATCCGGTCGTTCCTATCAGAAGTGGACCCGGTGGAGCGCGAGATCATTCTGATCCTTGGTATGCTCGGGAACAAGGATGCCAAGGGCTACCTGAAGCCCCTTTCGGGCATCGTCAACCGAGTGATCGCCGTGCCGATCCCGGGTGAGCCGGGTGCCGCGGAACCCGGCTTCCTTGCGGGTGCGGCTACCGACGCAGGCATCAATGGACTGGTGGCCAAGGACGTAACAGCGGCGCTCAAGATGACGGGTGAAAAGGCCCAGGACGAACGCCCGCCTTTTGTCCTGATCGGAGGCTCGCTCTATCTCGCGGGCCAGGTGCTTCGCGAAGCAGGCATCCTGCCGAGCTAAATAGGATAAAAACTGTCATGCTGAACTTGTTTCAGTATCCATACAGTTCGTCTTCCGCGCTGACACCTAAAGCAATGGACCCTGGAACAAGTTCAGGGTGACGCCTTCCGCAACAAAAAAAGGCGCCTGATAGGGCGCCTTTCTCAAGTCTCGATGAAGCGAACGCTTAGAGCGCGCTGTCAATCCACTGCTCAAGCTGGGCTTTCGGCTTGGCGCCCATGGTGGTCGCCACGGCTTCGCCGCCCTTGAAGATCAGCATGGTTGGGATCGAACGCACACCGAAAGACGTTGGCGTCTCTGGGTTTTCGTCGATGTCCATCTTCGCGATCACGATGTCGTCACGCTCGCCGGAGATCTGCTCCAGAACCGGGCCGATCATTTTACAGGGGCCGCACCATGGCGCCCAGAAATCAACCAGAACTGGCTTGTCGGATTTCAGCACTTCAGCTTCAAAATTGTCGTCGGTGATGGTGATAGTCGCCATAACTCTGTCTTCTTTCTTTTGCTCGCCGGGCCGGAACGCTACAAGGCCCGAGCGGAATGTTGCCTCTTTTGTCCGCCTCACTGGCGGCTTGAAAGCTAACGTAAGAACAGGCCCGCGCGGGGTCAAGGTTTAGTAACACGGTCGTGAAAACAAACCAGATATGGGCTAAAGCCCCATGGTATTAAGTGCTTCATCCATCTGGGTTTTGCTGAGTTCCATCAGAAGCGCGATGTCCGTCCACAAAAGGGCAGTACGGACCGTGCGCCCAGGGTATATGCCCTCGAGTGCCCTTTTATAGAGCCCCATCTGCTTGAGGTAAATTGGCGCCACACCCGCGGCATCCCTCGGTGGCGGGCGGTTGGTCTTATAGTCGACAATCAGCACATCTGATTCGGTCACCACAAGGCGGTCCACCTGGCCAGAAATGATGCGGCTGCCCACGCTGCCGGCCACCTGCACTTCGGCGCGACTGCCTGGTGCAAACAAGGGGCTGAAGACCGGATCATTCAGGATATTTTCCACCTCGCCCCAGAAGGCATCCACATCGCTTTCGGGCAAGCCGCCCGAGCGCCGCAGATAGGCTTTCGCGGCGTCTGCCCGGGTATCCACAGGCATGTCAGGTAGCCACTCTAGCAGTGTGTGGATCAAGCGTCCGCGTTCGAACCGCTTGCCGTCACCGCGCGCAGTCGGGCTTGTGGCGGCAGGTTCGTCCTCGTCCGGGCGGCTGGGCGCCAGCGGTCGCGGCGGATCAGGCTCATCGGGCATTCTTTGCGTGATCCAATCCGGCAGCGCAGCCACAGCGTCTGCTTTTGCTTTCGCCTTCGCGGGTGGCACTTCGGCAGTTTGCTCGACCGTCAGGCGCTTCACCTCACGCCCGTCCGCAAGCGTCACGTCCTCCGCCCCGATGCGCTCAAAACCGGCCTCGATGGCCTTGAACCAGCTGTGCTCGTTCGGCTCCCGCCTGTCCTGCCAGCCCGCGATATAAAGCCGGTCCTCGGCGCGCGTCAGCGCCACATAAAGAAGCCGCCTATATTCATGAACCTGCTTCTCCTTCAGCGCCGCTTTCATCTCCTCAACGATCGCCAGGTTCTTGGCAGGCGATGTCCACAGCAATAGCGGCGGCATATCCGGGTCTTTTGCCTCCAAGGGCAGCACGCGTCCGTCACGGCTCACATCCGGCATGCTCACAAGGTCCGAGAGGAACACAATCGGCGCCTGAAGGCCCTTGGCGCTGTGGGCTGTCATGATGCGCACGGCACCGCCCGCAGCTTCCATATCCCGCTTGATCTGGGTGCCGCCATGCTCCACCCGGTGAATGAAGGCCTGCAGGCTGGCGGCCTGCGTGTGTTCGAACCGCAGCGCTTCCTCCAGAAGTTCATCGATCGGGTCATGCACCTCTTCCCCGAGACGGGATGTCAGCTTTTTCCGACCGCCCAGGTCAGTGAGCACATGAGAGAAAAACTCGAACGGCGTCAGGATATCCGCGCCCTTCACCACGTCCTGCATGAACTTCAGTGCACGGGCGAACTCCGGCCTCTCCCCCGCTTTCTTCTGGAGCGCGTGCCACAAGGCACCCTTACGGCCGTAAGCGAGATCAAACAACAAGTCGTCATCGAAGCCCACGAACGGGCTTTTGAGCACGGTCGCCAGCGTCAGGTCATCGGTGGGCAGAAGCGCCGCGTGCGCCAGCGCGAGCAAGTCCATCACCGGCAGCTCGTCCGTCAGCACCATCCGGTCGCGGCCCGCCACCGGCACGCCCAGATACTTGAGCGCGCGCACCAGATGGTCGACAAACGCCGTCCGGCGGCGCACCAGCACCAGCACGTCGCCTGCCTCAATGGGGCGGCCCTGCGCTTCCAGAATCTCACGGTTGCGGATCATGTCATTGATACGTCGGGCGATGCGCCAGGCCGTGCGGCCTTCCGCGTCATCTGCCTGTTCCTGAACGGTAGGCGGCACCCATGTGGCTTCCTCGTCGCCCTCATTATCCGCGGCTGGTGCCTCGAGCGGCCACAGCTCCACAAGGCCGCCATGGCCAGAACGGATAAACTGGTGTTCCACATGCTCAAGGTCCGCGGAAAGTCCGTGCCACGCGTCTGCTTCCCGGTGGAACACAGCATCCACAAGCGACAGTACAGCACCACCCGAGCGGAACGACAGATTAAGCGGTACAGGTTCGGCCTCGCATTCCGCCTGCCAGGCACGGTGGAACACCCGGTCGCGCGCAGCAACGAACTCGCGCGGGTCGGCGCGCTGGAAAGAAAAGATCGATTGCTTGGCGTCCCCCACGGCAAAGATGGTGCGCACCACATCCCGGTCACGCGCGCCCTCGCCTGAGAAAAACTCAGCCGCCAGCGCCTCCACCACCCGCCACTGGTCGCGGTTGGTATCCTGCGCTTCATCAACCAATATATGGTCCACCTGCGCGTCCAGCTTGAAGAGCACCCACGGCGCCACGTCCCCGCGGCTCAGAAGACCCACCGTGCGGTCGATCATGTCGTCGAAATCCACAAGCCCGCGCTCAGACTTGATATCGTGATAGCGCCCAAGCTGCGCGAGCCCAAGCTGCAACAGCGCCGTTGTGGCCTCTGCCGCCTCGATCCGTGCCATACGGTCCGTCACGCGCATGAGGCGCGTCTGTTCTTTCTCAATGATCGCTTCAAACTCGGGATGGTCTGTTAGCGTTTTCTTGACCGCGATCCGGGCGCGGGGCGTACCGGTGGCAGTCAGAAAGGCCAGCGCATAGTCATCAAACAATGCTTTGCGCGCGTCCCCTTCCGCTGCCGTGAATGCGGTGATCGCTTCCCCTGCTTTCGCTTCCGTCTTGCTGCCTGCAAGCAGAACCGGCCCGATAGTGCGCATGCCCCCAAGGTCGAACGCGTCGTCCGCTATCGCCGCCTCAAGCACTGCGGCTTTTGTTTCTCCCGGCGTCAGGTCAAGCGCGCGGTATAGGGCGGGCACCAGCCCCATGCTGCCGTATGCCTGCTCCGCACGGCGGAGGGTGGAGGCTTCGAACGACAGCCGCTCGATCACCTCATCGAAGGTGTTTTCCGTTACCAGCCCCGCGACCTTGTCGAGCGCCTTCTTGACCGCCGCGCCAGCTGGCGTCTGGGTGTAAGCCAGCATCTGGTCCTTGGCCGACGCCATGGTCTCTGCGGCGTCCGCTTCGTCCATGCCCTCGAACCCCGGTGCCATCCCAGCCTCCAGCGGGAAACGGCCCAGAAGCGCCTGACAGAAGCTGTGGAACGTCTGGATCTGCAGTCCACCAGACAGATCAAGCACCTTTGCGAACAGCTGACGCGCGCGGGTCAGCATGTCAGCGTCCGGGTATTCTTCGGTACGGCGATTGATCTCTGCGGCCAGCACGTCATCGGCCATCAGGGTCCAGCGCCCGAGTTCCTCGAAGATACGGTTTTTCATCTCCGCTGCCGCAGCCTTGGTGAAGGTCAGGCAGACGATGTTTTCAGGGTCTGTACCCGTCAGCATCAGCCGAAGCACGCGGGCGGTCAGAACGTGGGTCTTGCCCGTTCCGGCAGATGCGCCCACCCAGGCTGTCAGTTCCGGGTGCGTGGCACGCGCCTGTTCAAACGTCATGCGGGGTTTAGCCATCTTTGCCTCCCCCGAACGGATCATCGGCGTTACGCCATTCTTTCACCCGCGCAAGATGGTCATAGTCGCCATAACCGGCTTCCTTGGGCCGCGGGTTGGAAAGATATGGTGTCGTGGGCTTCGAGAACTCTTTCACCAGGCCGGTTAAGCCTTGTTCCGCGTCCGAAATAATATCCGGCACGTCTTTGATGGGGCGGTGCTGTTTCTGCACCGGCTCCCCGCCCTTCAGTTCCCAGAACACAAGGTCTTCAACCTCTGTCCCGTCCACGCCCTCGAACGCGCCGCGCTCAGCTAGCCAGCCCTCAAGCGGCAGCTGGGGCGCGAAGCCCGCTTCCATGCGGCGTTTGGTGGGAATGTTGCCGGTTTTATAGTCTATGATGGTCAGCGCGCCGCCTTCCCGCCGGCGGTCGATCCGGTCTGCCTTGGCGATCAGCGTGAAATCGGCGCCCGGCAGCTTCGCCTCTGCCCAGCTTTCCACCGCTGCCACGTCATAAAGCTCCGCGCGCTCGGCCTCATTTTTCACGAACCAGTCGGCAATACGCTCGAACCGCGGCCACCAAAAAGCATAAACCGTGGGCATGGTCAGGACGTCTTCGAACACCTTACGGCCTACTTCCATCAGGCGCTTGAGCCCCGCATCACCGCGCGTGGGGCCGTCTTCAAGAAGGAAGCGTTCAAGCGCCTCATGAAGCAGCGTGCCTTTGGTGGCTGCATTCGGTCGGTCGTCCACCGGGTCAAGCGGGCGGAAGCCCAGCACCTTCTGCGCATAAAGGCCATATGGGTCACGCATCCAGGTTTCCACTTGTGTAACCGAAAGCTTGGAGGGGCGCGCATCCAGTGGCGGCGTAGGCCGCGGCGGCAGGCAGGGTGTCACCACCGCGCTGCGGTCAAGCGCTGCCGCCCAATCAAGATAAGGCCCTGCACTTGGGACCTCGCGGCCTGCGAGGGCTTCAATACGGAACAGCCAGCGGCTTGGCACCGTTGGCGCGCCGCCCACTTTTTCCGCGCGCGTCAGCACCACATCACCGCCTGAAGCCGCCTGCACGAAATCGTGGGCAGACTGCCCAATCCGGCGTTCAAGCGGCGGCAAGCCGAACTCTGCCCGCATCGGGCGGTTCATCCAGGGCTCGGGCTTCACCTCGCCCGGCCAGGTGCCTTCATTGAGACCGCCAAGGATCATCAGGTCAGCCCGCTGCAGACGGGCCTCCAGCGTCCCCCAAATGGACAGGCGCGGGTGCTGGCGCCACACGGGCCGCACGCTGACGCCAGCCAGCAGTTCATCGAACAGGGCGGCATAGCCGTCTGCCATCACACCGGTCACTGGCGTTGTTTCCTGAATCAGGTCCGCCAGCGCATCCGCCAGCGCCTGGCCTTCCTCGCCCTTCCACAGGATGGCTTCGCCAGCTTCAGCCTCGGTCGAGGCAAGCGCTTCGGCCACACCCACATGGCGGCGCAGCAGCGCATCGAGCGGCAATTCTTCCGCGAGGCCCTGTTCAAGCGGCGCAAGCGCCTTGATCACGCACTCAAGCACCGCAATGTCATCGTCGTTGAAGCCAGCCTTAGTGTCCTGGGCCACAACGCGGGCACGGGCCATCAGGCCATGGAGGCCACCCGCCGGCCGCACGCCGCGCAGAACAAAGGTATCCAGCCGCCGGAGGCTCGCAAGGAACGCCGGGCGATCCAGCCCCACAGCGACAAACGGATGCTGCAGGAGCGAGAGCAGCGCAACAGGCGAAAACTGTTCAGATGCGGCAGATGCCAAAAGCCCCATAAAACGACCGGGCAGTGTGTTCAGCACCCGGTCACCACCGGAATCGTCCACCTCAATGCCCCAGCGCGACAGGCTGGCGCGCACCATGCGGGCAAGCGCCCGGTCAGGCGTCACAAGCGCCGCGGTCTTTGATGGCTCTTCAAGAACCTCACGCATCATCACCGCAATGGCGTCGGCTTCCTCGCGGCGCGTGGGCGCCACCAGTTTCTTCAGGCCCGCGAAGGGGTCATCAGCATCCGCGAGGCCAAGACCCCGCCAGCCATCGGTTTCCTTGGCAGGCAGCAACGCGTGCCTGAGAAGGAGCCCCCGGTTCGGCCCGACAGGCAGACTGGGCACAGGCCAGTGGGCTACCTCGTGCCGATTTGCGCCCATGGTAAGAAGCAGGCTTTTCAGCACGCCTTGCGGGTGCGTGGCATCGATGGCGTCCCAGGCGCGGTCGGGCATGTCGCGGTCCAGCCCCGGCAAGATCACCGCCCCGTTCGGCATCCGCGCGACAACTGAGAGAAGCTTCGCTGTTGCCGGAATCGAGCCCGTGGAACCGGCCGCAAACACTTGCCCAACAGGCGGGCGCTGGGCCCAGGCTTCAGCGACAATATCCAGCATGGCATCGCGCCGGGCCGCCGGGTTCATCGCACCCTCTGCCTCGAGGATCGCAGGCCAGTGCTCTGACACAATCTTGAGGAAGGCGAGCGTATCTTCCCAGTGGTGCGCCAGATTTTCGGGCACCAGGTCCTTGAGGCCGTCAAACGACAGGCCTTCCGTGTCGATACTGTCCATCAGCTTGGCAAGCTCGCCGGCCAGACGCCAGCCTTGTGCGGGAGCGAGCCGCTCGCCTTTGAGCGCAATCCAGCGCATCACCTGCTGCATCAAGAGAACCTGTCGCCGCGTGCCACCAATGGCGGGCTTAAGGTCAGATGGGTCGAGGCCCAAGCCAGCCCCAAGGAAAGTGATTTCGTCTTCGTCCACATCGCCGATCGGGCGCATGGCGGGGAGGAGCGTGGGCTTCTGACCAAGCTGGCGCAGGAAGGCTTCGCGGAGCGACCGCCCGGCCCGCCGGTTAGGCACCAACACTGTCATGTCCGCGAGCGCTGTAGGGTCCCCGCCTGCGCGGCTGATCAGGCCCGCTGCGAGCGCATCCACGAAGGGATAGGCGGGATCAACCGTGAAAATAGTGGGGTCGCGATCAGCCATGGCCTAGCCCAGTCGCAGGGAGGCCAGCTTGTCCTCCGCCGCCTTGATGGCTTCGGGCGTGCCCACATGCATCCAGTGCCCGGTGTGCAAAAGTCCGAACAGCCGGCCAGCCTTTTCAGCCTTGCGGAAAATCTCCACATTTGACCACCTGCCTTCCGGCATATCATCATAAAGCGCGGGGTTCACCAGTTGAATGCCGCCGAACATAACAGGCGCAGACGCAGCGGAGCCGCGGAAACGAATAGGTGTTGGACCAGACGGATCACCGTCCGGAATAAAGTCTCCTGCACCATGATAACCAAGCGCCTCCGCTGTGGGCACCAGCAACAGCAGCACATCCATGCGCTTGGGGTCAAACACCTGCGCAAGCCGGGTGAGTGTGCCGCCCGTCCCATCGACCCAAAGGGCGTCGCTGTTGATCACATAGATCGGGTCGCGCCCGAGCATCGGCAGCGCTTTTTTCACGCCGCCGCCGGTTTCAAGAAGCGCGTCGCGTTCGTCAGATATAGCCACATGCCCCTCTGCCACAAGCGGGGCAAGGTGGCTTTCGATCTGGTCAGCCAGATGATGCACATTGACCACGATTTTTTCACAGCCCACCTTCCAGAGGTGCGCCAGAATGCGGTCCAGCAGCGGCACGCCAGCGACGCGCACAAGCGGTTTCGGCGTGGTGTCAGAGATCGCACCCATGCGTGTGCCCTTGCCCGCCGCCAGCACCATGGCATTCTTTATGGCGTTTTGGGGTGCGCTCATGCCTCAAGCCCTTCCACGAGCGGCTGCCAGCGAGCATCGCCCGACAGAACGACTGTGCGTTCGCCGCGCTCACCAATCGTCAGCCGCACCGTAAGCGCACCAACCCACCAGTCTTGTGGCATGCGGTCCGGCCATTCGATCAGGCAGATGGCCTCATCCCGCGCTTCGTCCAGCCCAAGCTCGAAGGCTTCTTCGGGGTCCGTGAGGCGGTAGAGATCAGCGTGCCAGACCTCAACACCATCATCGCAGCCATAGGTTTGCACCAGCGTGAAGGTGGGGCTTGGTACTTCGGCTTCCGGGTCATGCAGGCGCGCGCGGATGAAGGCGCGGGCGAGCGTGCTTTTGCCCGCCCCCAAGTCGCCCTCAAGCGCGATGAGACGCCCCGCGGGAACGCGGTCCGCCAGGGCCTCGGCCAGCTTCAGTGTGTCTGCTTCGGTTCGGCATTTTATGGTCCGGGAAACTGTGTCGCTCATGGTCATAAAGTCTATTTGGCGGGTTCGGCGTCAGCCGGTTGGGTACGCGGCAGATCACAGCTCAGCGATAGCCCTTCCTCGCCAAGCGGGTCAAGCCGAATGCTGCCATGATGCAGATTGACGATGGAACGCACCAGCGCCAGGTCAAGGCCTGTCGCAAGCTTGCCGCCCGGGGAAGCGCCCATGCGCACGGTGGTCACCAGCCGGTCGCGTTCCCGCTCGGTCAGCCCGGAATCCGGGTTGCTGATATTGATGGTGACCAGATCATCACTCCCTGAAAGCTCAATCGACAGTTTGCCGCCATGGCGGGCAAAGTTGAGCATGGAGGAAACCATATTGTAAAATGCCTGCCGAATGCGGCGCTCGTCGGCTTCAATCACACCGACATCCTGCAGTTTGTCCAGCTTGATCTGGATTTCCGACTTGCGCGCCAGTTCAACCACCAGATGGCCTGTGTCGTTGATTGCCTCAGTCACATTCATGGGCTTGAGCGTCAGGTGTGCCTCGCCCGCATCCAGCACCGCCAGGTCAAGCACGTCTGCGATAAGGTCCTTGAGCTCGCCCGACGCTGTCAGGATATTTTTGACATAGTCCGCCTGATGGTCATTGAGTTCACCGAACATCTTCTGGTCCAGCATTTCAGCGAAGCCGATGATGCTGTTGAGTGGCGTCCTGAGCTCATAGGACATGTTGGTGATAAATTCGCTCTTGAGCCGATCGGCTGCCTCAAGGGCCGAGGACCGTTCCCTCAGCGCCTGCTCCACCTTGAAGCTGTCGGTCACATCCGACTGCGTCAGCATCACGCCGCCGTCCGGCAGCGGCACGATGGCAAAGTCGATCACCGCATCATCGGTGCGGTACCAACGGCCGCTCCGGTGCTTATGTTCGCTGATCCAGCTGACCAGACGATCCTTGAAATCGCTGTAGCGTGGGTCTTTTTCGTCCGCAATCGCAGGCACCTTGGCAGTCAGTTCGGTCAGGTGCGGGTTGCCGTCAATATCGTCTGCCGTCAGGTTCCACAAAGACCGAAACGCCGGGTTCGAAAGCTGCAACAACCCGTCCGTGCCGAACACGGCGATCGCTTCAACCATATTATCCAGCGTTTCCTGCTGCACCGCCATCAGCGTGTTGTAGGACCGCTCAAGCGCCAGCCGGTCGGTAACATCCTCAAAAAGGATCAGGAGCCCGCCGAACGGGTGCGGCTGGGTCACCACCCGGTGGGCCGTGCCGTCAGGCAAGTGCCACATTTCCTCGAACGGCTCCAGAAGCGTGGTGTAATGCTTGAGGATATTCTTCTTCCACTGCTGGAAATCAGCCTGCTCTGGCAGGCGGCGTTTTTCACGCATGGCATCCAGGATTTCGCTGTGGCGAAGCTCGCTTGAGAGCACGTCTTCGGACAGATGCGACAGCCGGGCAAACGCACTGTTGTAGAACCTCAGCGTCTGCGCCGGTCCGAAAATCGCTACCGGGCTTCGAAGCCGGTTGAGCGTTTCGTTTTGAGCCTCCAGCACACGCGCGAGCTCCGAGAGGGCTTCCTCTTCACCTGTGACATCCACAGCGATGCCCATGACATGGCCTTCATCATCAAGCGGAATATTGGTAACGGCAAAGGCCCGGCGCTGGCCGTCCGTGACACCGAAGCGGCGTTCGCGCACCCGCTCGCCTTTGTCACGCGCCTTGCGGGCAGCAGCCAGGCTGCCACGGTCAAAGAGCTCCAGGTTGCGTTCGGTCACATCATAGACGCTGTTGCCGTCCACGGCTTTCACATAGGCTTCATTGACATCCACGATGCCATAGTCCGGCCCCCGCACCCACACCGGGAACGGCAGGTTGTTGAAAACCCGCGTGAGGTCCTTGAGCTTCAATTCAAGCGCCCGCACGCCCTGGCGGTTGGTCCGCGTTGCGCGGTCCATGCTTTCTTCGATCCACAGGATGCTCGCGGGCCAGCGGTCATCGCGGGCAGGCAGCCACTGAAAATCAAGGATCAGGCGCGGCTGGTTCTTGCCGCGATCAATGATCAGCGGTGTGGAAATATCCCCACCGGAAGAGAGGCTGCGCTTGATATCCGCGACTGTGCGGTCCGGAATGCCGTTTTCTGCTGTGACAAGCTCATCAAGGGTACGCGCGCTGTCGTCCAGGCCCACAAGATCCAGCGTATCGGCATCAGCCTGCATGCGCCCATCCGCCCACAGCCAGATGGGGTGACGGCGGTCTGTCTGGATCATGCTATCAAGGAAGTTGGCAAGGTCCTGCAGCGACCGCGCCCTGTCTGTCGCCCGCCCGGTGCGCCACAAGGCATATAGCGCCAGACCAACCCACGCGGCTGCAGCAACACCAATGACGATCCAGATTACATATGATGGCAGGTCACCAAACGGCACAGCCAAAATCTCCCCTTGGACCAAGACAGAAAATCATCTTGAACTAGGAGAGAGTAGCCTCTTTGCCCGAGGTGGCACAAGACGAGATTGGGCCGGCGAACCGGCCCAATTTGATTAAACGCCGAATTCGCTTTTCAGCGCGTCCACGAGATCGGTCTTCTCCCAGGAGAAGCCACCGTCTTCCGCCGGCTTGCGGCCAAAGTGACCGTAGGACGACGTGCGGGTATAGATCGGCTTGTTGAGGCCCAAATGCTCGCGAATGCCGCGGGGGCTCAGGTTCACCATCTGCTGCAGCACGTTTGACAGATGCTGCGGGTCCACCCGCGGCTGATCGCCCCAGAGGTCCACATACACCGCGAGCGGCTTGGATACGCCGATGGCATAAGCCAACTGGATCGTACAGTTGTTGGCCAAGCCCGCAGCCACCACGTTTTTCGCCAGATAGCGGGCAGCATAAGCGGCTGAGCGGTCCACCTTGGTTGGGTCCTTACCCGAGAAGGCACCGCCACCATGTGGGGCTGCGCCGCCATAGGTGTCCACGATGATCTTGCGGCCCGTGAGGCCAGCGTCACCATCTGGCCCGCCGATCACGAACTTGCCGGTCGGGTTCACATAAAACTCACCTTCAGGGCACATCCAGCCTTCCGGCAGCACCGCTTCCACGTGCTTGCGCACCAGGGCGCGCAGAACTTCCTGCGTGACGCCTTCCTTATGCTGAGTGGAAACCACAACAGATGTGGCACCAACAGGCCTGCCGTCCACATAGCGAAGCGTCACCTGGCTTTTGCTGTCTGGCTCCAATTCTGGCGCCTCACCGGAATGACGCGCAGCAGCAAGGGACTTCAGGATGCGGTGCGAGAAATCGATCGGTGCCGGCATCAGGCTTTCGGTTTCGTCGCAGGCATAGCCGAACATGATGCCCTGGTCGCCCGCGCCTTCGTCCTTGTTGCCAGCGGCGTCAACGCCCATGGCGATATCTGCTGACTGTTCGTGCAGGTGGTTCTCAAAAACGGCATTCTTCCAGTGGAAGCCTTCCTGCTCGTACCCGATTTCACGCACAGCGTTCCTGGCAACTTCCTCGATATGCGCCTGAACGCTTTCAGGGCCGCGTACCTCACCCGCCAGGATGATCCGGTTGGTCGTAACCATGGTTTCGCACGCAACGCGGGCTTCTGGGTCTGCACCCAGATAGAGGTCCACAACGCTATCGGAAATCCGGTCGGCTACCTTGTCCGGGTGGCCTTCTGAGACGGATTCACTGGTGAAAACATATTCGCTCATTCTTCTCTCCTCGAGACAGGGGGCTACCGCCCCCAATCGCCCCTAGTAACGGTAATGTTCCGGCTTGAACGGGCCTGCAACCTGAATGCCCAGGTATTTGGCCTGGTCTTCACTGAGCTGCGTGAGCTTGGCGCCCAGCTTGCCAAGGTGCAGCGCGGCCACTTTCTCGTCCAGGTGCTTTGGCAGCACATAAACATTGCGGTCGTACTTGGTATGGTTTTCCCAAAGCTCAATCTGCGCCAGCACCTGGTTGGTGAAGGAGGCAGACATCACGAAGCTTGGGTGGCCGGTGGCACAGCCGAGATTCACGAGACGACCTTTAGCGAGCACGATCAGGCGCTTGCCGTCCGGGAACACAACTTCGTCCACCTGCGGCTTCACTTCTTCCCATTTCATGTTGGAAAGCGCTGCGATCTGGATCTCGCTGTCGAAGTGGCCGATGTTGCACACAATCGCGCGGTCTTTCATATCGCGCATGTGGTCAAGCGTGATCACGTCCTTGTTGCCTGTGGCGGTGACAAAGATATCGCCAACCTTCGCGGCATCATCCATTGTCACGACCTCATAGCCTTCCATAGCAGCCTGCAGCGCACAGATCGGATCGATTTCCGTTACCATCACGCGCGCACCCTGACTACGGAGCGATTCGGCTGAGCCCTTGCCCACGTCGCCGTAACCGCACACAACAGCAACCTTGCCTGCGATCATTACGTCGGTGGCGCGTTTCACGCCGTCGACCAGGCTTTCGCGACACCCATAGAGGTTGTCGAACTTGGACTTGGTCACGCTGTCGTTGACGTTGATTGCAGGAACTGCGAGCGTGCCGGCCTTCGCCATTTCATACAAACGCATCACGCCGGTTGTTGTTTCCTCGGAAATGCCCTTCACACCATCCATCAGCTCTGGATAGTCTTCGTGCATGATGACAGTCAGGTCGCCGCCATCGTCCAGAATCATGTTCGGCACCCAGCCGTCAGGGCCTTTGATGGTTTGGTGGATACACCAAACGGCTTCTTCCTCGGT
Organism: Kordiimonas lipolytica; assembly: GCF_001550065.1. Next base: position 45,820 of record NZ_LRUB01000017.1, on the reverse strand, counting down.
TTCACCTTTCCAGGCGAAGACAGGAATACCGGAAGCTGCCATCGCCGCCGCCGCGTGATCCTGTGTCGAGAAGATGTTGCAGCTGGACCAACGCACTTCAGCGCCAAGCGCCGTCAGTGTTTCAATGAGAACCGCAGTCTGGATGGTCATATGCAAACAGCCGGCAATGCGCGCACCCTTGAGGGGCTGGCTTGCACCGAACTCTTCCCTAAGCGCCATCAGGCCTGGCATCTCGGTTTCTGCGATTTTGATTTCTTTGCGCCCCCAGTCGGCGAGCGAAATATCGGCAACTTTATAGTCGGTCATGAATTTGATCCTGCTTAACTCTAGGGCCCGCGCACTTGCACCAAGGCCAAACTTAATTTGGCCTGCTTATAGCAGGTAGGATCAAAAAGATAAAGATTTCTTTATATAACGAAGATTGGATACTTATTCGTCTTCGCCAAAGCGGTTGGAAACCATGGCGGAAAGGGCTTCCACAGCTGCGAAAGCGTCATCCCCTTCGGCGGAAATTTCAATGGAATCGCCCTTGGCCGCCCCTAGCATCATCAGTCCCATGATGGACGTACCAACCACGCTGACGCCGTCTTTGGATACGGAAACGATAGCGTTATAGCGCCCAGCTTCCGTTGCAAACCGGGCTGATGCTCTTGCATGAAGCCCGCGCGCATTCACGATGTCCACGCGCTTTTTTTCACCAGCTACTGCCATACTCACTTTTGTTTCACTCCCCAACACCAGCGTGATGCGCCCCCGCGCAACGCCGCTTTATTTTCCTATCCAGCCAATTTATCGGCTTTATCAGCCCCCAAGGACCTGACTGGCCACATTGATATATTTAACACCCGCTTCTTTGGCGGCTTCGACTGATTCTTCAAGCGTTGAGCCATGCCGTACGCTTGCCAGCTTGATCAGCATTGGCAAATTAATACCGGCAATCACTTCGGTCTTGCCTTTTTCAAGAAGCGAGATCGCCAGATTCGATGGCGTACCACCGAACATGTCCGTCAGCAGCACAACGCCGCTGCCGCTATCCACTTCCTTGACCGCATCCATGATCTGCTGACGACGGAGTTCCATATCGTCGTCCGGCCCGATGCAAATGGCACGAATCTGCTCCTGGGCGCCTACCACATGCTCTGTCGCGGCAACAAATTCGTCCGCCAACCGTCCGTGGGTCACCAACACCATGCCAATCATTCACACACCCTCTTCTCTAATCCTGGCTCTGTAGCCCGCATCTGCCGATTAAACTTCTTCTCCGGCAATTTCCCTATGGCAAAGATTGACGGCCATGCCGTCCAGCTTCACCCGTGCCGCGATGGTTTCCGCCACTGCTACAGAACGATGTTTGCCACCTGTACAGCCAAATGCAAGCGTGAGATAGGATTTTCCTTCCTGTGCATAGCGCGGCAGCAGGAATTCCAGCAGGTCTTCCACCTTCTCAACGAAGGGTTCAAAGCCTTCGTCCGCCTTGACGAAATTGGCGACATCCTCTTCGCGCCCGGTTCGGGGCTTGAGCTCCGGCACATAATGCGGGTTCCTCAGAAAGCGAACGTCCAGCACCATGTCAGCGTCCCGCGGCACGCCGTGGGCGAACCCAAAGGACATGAAGGTAACAATCAGTTTGGGCAGCGCTTCGGCTGCGAACCGGCTCAGCACCGTTCGGCGGGTTTCGGCCCCTGTTCGCCCCGTTGTATCAATCAAGCCGTCCACATGGGGCCTGATATGTGCCATCATTTCGCGTTCACGCAGGATGGCTTCCCTCAGGACAAGCCCCTTTCCAAGCGGGTGCAGCCGCCGCGTTTCGGAAAAGCGTTTCATCAGTTCATCGTCGGACGCATCCATAAAGAGCACATGCAGCGACACATCTGCGATGTCGCGCAAGTCCGTGATGGTTTGGGCAAACTGTTCGGGCGAAAAATGCAGTGTCCGGCTATCAATCCCCACGGCAAGCGGCGTCATATCCCCCGCGCTGCGGGCTTCGTCCACCAGGCGGCCCAGCATGGTCAGCGGCAGGTTGTCGATCGCCTGATAGCCGATATCTTCGAAGGAATGCAGGGCCGATGATTTCCCGGCGCCGGAAAGCCCCGTAACGATCACAAGCTGTCTTTTATCTGCCGTGGCCTCGGCCATACTGCTATCCCTTTTTATAGTCCTCGACACCCAACCCTAGCTGATCGGGATAATGGATGGCGAGTTCAATTTTCTGCGGCGCGCTAAGGTCAAAGGCATGCAGTCTCACAAGCGGCAATTCCAAGCCTTCTATGGTGATGCTGGCGGGGTCGGGCAGGCGATCTACGGCATCAGCATCCACCAAATCGACCACCAGTTTCACAAGCGCTGTCTTGATCGCCGGCAGGGACATAACACCGATGCCGCGCACCTCGATAAGCCCGTAAATCCTGTCCGGGGCGTATCCCATCAGGCCGCGGGAGCGTTTCTCAAGAACCACCTGGTCGTCGGCCACCAGAACCGCCCCCCGGTCCATCAACCTGAGCGCCAGATCAGACTTGCCTGAGCCGGAAGGACCGCGCAACAGCACACCAACGCCCGCCAGATCCACCAATGTTCCGTGATAGTTGTTCACCCGTCTCAAGCCCTGTGTTCAGTGCATCAAAGCGTCCGCCGATCAGGCGGACATGGGCAACTCTACGATAAAGCGGGCACCCAATATAGTGGCATTCTCGCCAGTATGATTTTCGGTGCGGTTTTCAGCGCGGATCACACCCGAGTGGGCCTCCACCACCTGCCGGGAAATAGCAAGTCCAAGGCCTGAGTGTTTGCCGAAGTCCTCTTTGTCCGGGCGTTCTGAATAAAAGCGGCTGAAGATTTTTTCTTCCGCACCCTCAGGCAGGCCCGGGCCTTCGTCCTCGATCATCACGATCACCCAGCGGTCCTGACGCTCAAGCGTCACCTTCACCTTGGCGCCCTCCGGGCTAAAGCTGATGGCATTATCGATCAGGTTGCGCCACACCTGCCCCAGGCGCGCTTCAACACCGGCAACCATGAAAACATTTGACTCATAGTCGTCATACACCACCTCTACCTCGCCGTTCGTGTGCGCGGTCTTGTAGGATTCCACAAGCACGCCCAACATCACAGCCAGGTCGACAGGTTCGGTCTGGGCACGGGTCAGCTCCGCCTCAAGCCTTGAGGCGTTCGAGATGTCAGTGATTAACCGGTCTATGCGCTTCACGTCATCGCGCAGAATGGCAAACAGCTTGGCCTGCACATCCGGCTTGTCCGTCATCGACAGGGTTTCAAGCGCACTTCGCATGCTTGAGAGCGGGTTTTTGATCTCATGTGCCACATCGGCGGCGAACTGTTCAACCCGGTCAATCTGGTTATAAAGCGCCTGCGTCATATCGGAAAGCGACCTTGAAAGATCGCCGATCTCATCCATCCGCTCGGCGAATTCAGGGATATTTTCCTCGCGTCCGATGGCCTGGCGCACCCGCTCGGCGGACCGCGCCAGCACCCGGATGGGCCGTACCAGCGTGCGCCCCAGGAAAAAGCTCAGCAGCATCGTGAGCACCAGCGCGCCCAGGAAAACACGCACCGTCAGCATCTGCTCCTGCCGCACGATGGCATCGATATCGTCGGTCTGGGATGTCAGGAGCATCACACCAAGGATACGGCGGAAACGCTGTACCGGCACAGCGATATTGACGATATAACGGCCGTCTTCACGCACCCTTATCTGGGTCATGGTCTCGCCCTCAAGCGCGGCCATCACCTCAATGAAATCTTCCCCGCGCATGCCCGGCCGGTCCACGCTTGGCGGCGCCTCAATATCTTCGGTGATGCTATCCAGCAGGCGGTGAACCGCGTCTTCCATCTGATCCAGAAGGCTGACCTGTGCGTCCAGCGCTGGCAGCTCCTCTTCAATCAGGCGCTTATCGCCCGCGAGGAACCGGCTGTCCGCGATCATGCGGCCGTCGGTGGCGAAAAGCCGCGCGCGGTTATCCGTTGGCCCCACGAGCCGGGTCAGGATTTGCCGCGCTGGCGCAAGATCAATATCAACGGCTTCCGGGCCACCGGCGGCCGATTCACCCAGCGCACCGGCAATGATGCGCGCCTGCACCGTGAGTGTATTGACGCGTTCGGCAATCAGATTGTCGCGAAACTGGTTGAGGTAGAGCACGCCACCCACAAGAATGATCAACGCAATAGCGTTGACCACCATGATCCGCACCATCAGGGGCGAAAGCCCGCGCGAATAGTGGCGCGGCCGGGCGGATTGCTTCGCGCGGTCACGGCGGCTTGAGGCGGATTTTCTTTTCTGCTCGGTGTCGGTCATAAACTTGTGCTGATCATGTCATGCACAAAGCTTAGTCGTCACTGTAGCGGTAGCCAACACCATAAAGCGTTTCGATCGCATCAAAATCATCCGCCACGGCACGGAATTTCTTGCGCAGGCGTTTGATGTGGCTGTCGATTGTACGGTCATCCACATAGACATCATCCGAATAGGCGGCGTCCATCAGCTGGTCGCGGCTTTTCACATGCCCTGGGTGCTGCGCCAGTGTCTTGAGGATCAGGAATTCCGTAACCGTGAGCGTCACATCCTTGCCGGCCCAGGTGACGCGGTGACGCATGGGGTCAAGCACAAGGCGACCGCGCTCCATCACTTCTTCGCCGGGTTCGGCTTCAACTTCTTCAGGCTCGCGCTTGTTCATTTCCATGCGCCTGAGCAGCGCCCGGATGCGTTCGATCAGCAAACGCTGGGAGAAAGGCTTGCCGATATAGTCGTCCGCGCCCATCCTGAGGCCCAGAAGTTGGTCGATCTCTTCATCCTTGGAGGTGAGGAAAATCACAGGCATGTCTGTCACTTCGCGAAGCTTCCGCAGAAGCTCCATCCCGTCCATCCGCGGCATCTTGATATCAAGCACTGCCAAGTCGGCAGGATTCTTGGACAAAGCTTCCCACGCTTTCTGGCCGTCAGGGTAGGTGCGCACGCGGAAGCCTTCGGCCTCCAGCGCGATTGTCACAGATGTCAGGATGTTCCGGTCGTCATCAACCAGTGCGATTTGTGCTGTCATAGTGTCCCCTCAAATTCGCCGAGCCTGAAGCCCTGCGACCGCTTTTTTCATTCTGGCTTATATGGGGGAGTTTGGTCCCCGATACAAATCCCTGTCAAGGTTAAGCGTTAGGCCGACTTTAAGTCCAAAAAAAGGCGCAGAATGGACACCGCCGTGGCAATTTATCCGACACACAAGAAAATATCCCGACCGAAGAGTCCAAGTTCTTTTCGGCACTTAGCATTTTGACAGCGCTATCATTTTGATTTCATTCAGAATCAGGTTGATTTTAGGGGGCATATCCGCAAGTTTATCGGCCTTCCCGAGATGGGTCGGGACAAGAACTGACCAGGGCCCGCACGCGCGCGTGGATATTATAAAGAGCCCGGCATAAATTGCTTCGGTGAGCATATTCCCGGAGTGCCCCAATAATCACTTGGAGGACAAGACGTTGCAAGTCTTTGGCGCCTGTCTAAGCACCGTCGGTCTGGATGCACACGGCATCCTTGAAACCGGAAACCAATATTGGAACCTGGGCACTTCAGCCCTGTATGAAGAATCGATTCGCCGCGGCGAAGGCCAGATTGCAAAAGATGGCCCGCTTGTGGTGAAAACCGGGAAACACACCGGTCGTTCCGCGAATGACAAATTCACCGTTCGCGACGAGATGACCGAAGAGACCATCTGGTGGGGTAAAACCAACCGCCCGATGACCCCGGAACAGTTCGACACCCTGCATGATGCGTTCCTTGCCCACATGAAAGGCAAGGATCTTTTCGTTCAGGACCTGTGGGGCGGCTCTGACCCTGAGCACCGTGTTGCTGTTCGCACCATCGGCGAATATGCCTGGCACAGCCTTTTCTGCCGCACCATGCTTGTGCGCCCAAGCGAAGACGAACTCAAAGGCATGGCGCCACAGTTCACCGTGATCAACCTGCCAAGCTTCAAGGCTGATCCGGCCACCATGGGCTGCAACAGCGAAACCGTTATCGCGGTGAACTTCTCGAAAGGCATCGTGCTGATCGGCGGCACCGAATATGCGGGTGAGAACAAGAAGTCTGTCTTCTCCATCCTCAACTACCTGCTGCCTGAGAAGGGCATCATGCCGATGCACTGCTCCGCCAACATCGGCCCAGAGGGCGACGTGGCGATCTTCTTCGGCCTTTCCGGCACCGGCAAGACGACCCTGTCTGCCGACAGCAGCCGCACCCTCATCGGTGATGACGAGCATGGCTGGTCCGACGACAGCGTCTTCAACTTCGAAGGCGGCTGTTACGCCAAGATGATCCGCCTGTCCGAAGAAGCTGAGCCTGAAATTCATGCGACAACGAAGCGGTTCGGCACCATCCTGGAAAACGTGGTGATGTGCGAGCACACTCGTGAGCTGGACCTGGACGATAACACGCTGGCGGAGAACACCCGCGGCGCGTACCCGATCGATTTCATCCCGAACACCAGCGAAGAAAACCGCGGCGGCAAGCCAAAGAACATCATCATGCTGACGGCTGATGCGTTCGGCGTTCTGCCTCCGATCGCGCGCCTGACGCCAGAGCAGGCCATGTACCACTTCCTAAGCGGTTACACCGCGAAGGTTGCTGGCACCGAAATCGGTGTGAAAGAGCCACAGGCGACTTTCTCAACCTGCTTCGGCGCGCCTTTCATGCCGCGTCACCCAAGCGTGTATGGCGATCTTCTCCGTAAGAAAATCGCTGAAGGCAGCGTGAACTGCTGGCTGGTGAACACAGGCTGGACCGGCGGTGTTTACGGCGTCGGCAACCGTATGCCAATCAAGGCCACCCGTGCCCTCCTGCACGCAGCGCTTGACGGCAGCCTCAACAATGCCCCGATGCGCATTGACGAGAACTTCGGCTTCGAAGTTCCTGTTGAAGTGCCGGGCGTTGACGCCAAAATCCTGAACCCGCGCGACACGTGGGAAGACAAAGAGGCCTATGACGCCAAGGCTGAGCATCTGGTAAGCCTCTTTATCAAGAACTTCGAGACGTTCGCGGATCATGTGGACGACAGCGTGCTGGCCGCAAGCCCACGCCAGACGGCAAAAGCCGCTGAGTAAAAGAAGTTTCGAAACCGAAATGAAGAAGCGCGGAGCTCCGGCCCCGCGCTTTTTTATTGTGCTGATTGCACTTCCTGCTTGATGCGGATGCGGTCGTGGGGGGAAACGCCCAGAAGGCCGGAGACTTTCGCCAGCACATTCTCTTCGAAATTATCGATATGCCGGTCGGCGAAAGCCACGCGCCACAAAAGGCGTACAATCTCCTGCCGCTCTTCGTTATCCAGTTCCTTCGCAATCGTACGGGTGAAGGCATAAAGGCAGGTGGCGTCCGACTGGTCACGCTCTGCGCGCGCCAGAAGCTCCGCAGCTTCAAGATTTGTCAGGTCGAAATGCTCTTTCACGCAGGCTTCCAACTGGTCGCGTTCGTCGCTTGTGAATTCGCCGTCTGCTTTCGAGACCTGCACCAGAAGCGCTGCTGTAGCAAGTTCAAGGCCGGAAGCCCCGACCTCATTCTCGCCCTTCAATCCCAGAATTTTGCTGACCTTCTCGAACATGGCTACTCCTTCACTCTGAACCTAGGCACGCTGCCCCAATCTGCCAACGGCGCCTGCGACAGGTCGCCCTCTCTGCGCGACCGGCTGCGTCAATTTCCGTGCTGGTAATGCACCACGGTTTTGTCGCCTGAATTGCCAACAATGATATCAGGCCTGCCATCACCATTTATGTCGGCCACGGCAACAACATAGGTGCGTGGACCATGGGCTTCAATCTCGGCATTCAGCACAAGGCCACCTGCGCCGTCGCCCAGATAGACCTCCGTGGGGCTGCGGTCATTCCCCACGACGACATCCATATGGCCATCGCCGTTCAGATCAACCAGCGCCAGAGAATAGCTTCTGGACGAATTTCCGCTGAAGGATTGGGCAACCTCAAAGTCGCCATTCCCGCGGTTCAGGATCAGCTGGTTCTGGTCAGCAATATTTGCAGTTACAATATCGGGCCTGCCGTCACCGTTCATATCCGCCACGGCCACGCCGCGCGTGTCATCATTGCCCAGCCCAAACGGGATGCTGGTCGTAAAGGCAAGCGTGCTGTCCCCCAGCAGAATCTGATTTTGCTGCCCGTCACGGTTGGCGAGTACCAGATCAGGGTGGCCGTCGCCGTTCATGTCCGCCACGGCTACATCCAGGGTCCTGTCATCCGCCTGGCCAAAAGGCGCAGGAGCCGCGAAGGCGCCACCCCCCTGATTCACATAGATCAGGTTGGTGGTCCCCCGGCATATTTCCAGAATGTCCAGAAGACCGTCGCCATTCAGGTCTGCGATTGTGATGCTGCGGGTGTATGAGGCCGCACTGCCAAACCACGAGGGCGCACCAAATTGTCCTTTGCCGTCATTCCAGTAAATCTGGTTCTCCAACAGGTCGGATGACGCCACAATATCCAGGTCACCATCGCCGTCCATATCCGCAAGCCGCACGCTATAGCTGGTGGTATCCATATCCCCAAGCATACGCCGCGCGGTAAAGTGCCGCCCGCTGTTATAGTAAACATAGCTTGGCTGGGCCCAGTGGCGGCCATTGGCTTCGACAATGTCCATATCGCCGTCGCCGTCCAGATCACCTGCGGCGAGGCCGGCTGTCAGCAGCGTTTCATCATTGATGGGATAGGCCGCGTGGTCACTGAAAAGTGGCGCCGCGTCATCGGCCAGCGCACCACCGGCAACGGTCGCGGCAAGCAAAACTGTTTTGATCATAATCCCCCCTTGAAATGAATTCGCGATAAAGATTAGGGCCCGCGAGAACAAACGCAACCTCCCTTATATCGGCTGTTAGCCAGCCGTCGCCAACTGAGGGTTTTCAGCGAGCCGATCGGGCGGGAAACAGATGGTGATGCGCGTGCCTTCACCAAGCTTGCTGGCGATATCAAATTTGCCGCCATGCTGGCGTACCAGAAGGCCGCTGAGCGGCAGGCCGATGCCCACACCGGCATTCCGGCGGCGGCGTTCGCTGTCCACCTGACCAAAGCGCGACAGCACAAGCGGCAGGTCGGCTTCGGCAATACCGATGCCCGTGTCTGCCACTTCAATATTAAGGCCTGCTTCGTCGGCCCACAGCCTGACATCGATCTTGCCCTTTTCCACATTGAACTTGATGGCGTTGTTGATGAGGTTGATCAGCACCTGCCTGATCTTGCGCTCGTCGCCCAAAAGAAGCGGAAGCTTCTGCTTGCAATCCAGCTTCATGGTCACATCATGCTGTTCAGCAAGCAGGCTGAGGATATTCAGCACCTCGACCGCCAGGGCTGCAACATCCATGGGCTCCGACTTCACCTCGTCCACGCCGGCTTCGATGCGCGCCAGATCAAGCAGGTCATCAACCAGTTCCAGAAGGTGCGTGCCAGAGGCGTGAATATCGCGGGCATAGTCCTTATAAAGCGTGTTCCCCAGCTTGCCCAGGAGCTCACGCGACATCAGTTCCGAAAAGCCGATGATGGCATTCAGGGGCGTGCGAAGTTCATGGCTGAAGGTGGCAAGGAAATGGCTTTTAGCGTTTGAGGCCTGCTCCGCGTCCTTCAGCGCCACATCAAGCGCGAGCGCCCTGTTCTGAAGGTCGCGGTTGGTGTCTTCAAGGCTGGCCATCAGGATGTCGCGTTCCTGCTCCACCCGCCGGGCCTGAATGACAAACGCATGGGCGTGCATCATGATCACGGCGAAGATGATGAACTGCGACCATTCAAGAGACGAGGCCACAACCCCGGTCACGGACAGGATTTCATAGCCGCCGTAGATCAAGCCACCAAGGCTGACCGAGATCGCTTCCCGGCGCACTTCCGGGGTCTTGATGCTGGCGTGAAACACCGAATAGATCACCATGCAGATGATGGTCATCCACAGTATCTGAACAGGTTCGCGTGTTAGCGTGATGGTGCCTGGCGCCATGAAGGGTGTCACCAACAAGGCGAAGGCCATCATGGCGCAGGAAATGGCGATGATCACCTTGTCAACCAGAAGCCGCCTGCCCTGCCGCAGGAGGTCTGTGACGAAAAGATAGTAGGCAAACGCAATGAAATAGAGCGACAGATACTCAAGGTCATATTTCCGGGCGAGGCTGAAGGAAGGGAGATAATCCCATATCAGGTCGCTGACGAACGCCGCCCGAACGGCAGCCGCAATGGCCAGCAGAGCGAAAAAATTATGCGAGCGCGCGGTACGACGACGGTACCCCATGACAATCGCCGCAATACCAACGAACAGAAGAACAATCACAAGAGCGCTTGGCAGGCCCGTGGCGCGATTTTCCATCGCCGCCATGCGCCACCTGAGGTCCAGAAGCGGCACCTCAATCATGCCGCCCTGCTTGTGGATATAGTTTGAAAGCTGGATCACGAGCGTGAATTTATCGGTGTCGTACGGCAGAGCGATCATGGGCGTGGCCGGGTTCGCCACCACCTGGTCGCCCTCTGGTTCCAGCTCGCCGTTCTTGAACAGAAGCCATGTCTGGGGTGAGCCGTCCGCATTCTGCCCCACTGCGTAAATATGGGAAACAGACCTCAGCGTCCCCATCCAGAAAGCATATGCATTGTCATCCTGGGGCAGTGTGATTTCCCGGCAATAGGTGGCTTTGCCGTGCCCTGTGGAAAGACTGGTTGTGAAAGCCGGCCCCCAGACATCAGGCGCGCTGACCGCCTCGCCCCCTTCCTGACCGCACGCGGTAGCGGCAAGGCTTGTCGGATCAACGATTTGATCGCGATAGACAAACCAGCCGTCTTTCAGCTGCATTGGTTCGTTATTTTCAAAAGACGTGGCTGGCGAAGCGGCCACATAGCTCACCGGCGCGATAAGCAGGAGCGCAAAAAGCGCTCCCAGCCAAACACGCAAGGCTGCCGTACCTATTTCAGGTTTGCCAGAATGCATCCACACACCTTTCGGCACGCCAGGGTGGCCACCAAACCAGACGGTGGCTGTCCCGTCACGCCCGGGTCAACTGGCCCCCAACCGCATCAGTCTGCAACAGCAAGGCGCCCGGAAGCAAGAAGTTGAGTCCGTGCCTTAGCCGACCGTGTAGGAAAGCGTGCGGGAAATATGCGCGAACGGGCGACCGCTCTCCTCCGCCCAGGCGTTAAAGGCCGCCTGCACGGCCCGCATGGCGCCCTTGCCGGTCGGGGCCTTATCGACCACACCTTCCCGAATCAGTGCCGCCACCACGTCTTTAGATAACGCCCAGCCGTCACGCCCCAAAAAGCGCAGGAATATCTGGCCAGTCATACCGCCCAAACGACCACCGCGTGCCTTGAGCATATCCAGCAGGCCGACAAAATCCTCCGCCGGCCAATCGGCGATGCATTTGGCGGCGGAGCCATATTCGTCCTCAAGGTCACACACCAGAATGGCATTGTCTCGCACCGCCAGAATCTTCGGCCCGTTCCGCACGATCCTTGTATCTTTCAACAGGCTATCCAGATCGTCATCGGACATGAATTTCCAGCGCACCGGTACAAAGCCTTCGAAGGCTTCTTCGAACCCCGGCCATTTCTTTTCAATCACTTTCCAACTGAACCCGGCCTGGAACACAGACCTTGTCATGCCCGCCAGAATACGGTCGCTGGGGATGGCGCTGATTTCCGCAGCGGTCTTGATGTCGGGCAGCATGCCTTCCACCACTTCAGCGCCGCCTTTTCTTTCAGCCGCCATCTCGAATATTTCTGCGAAAGTACGCATGGATAACCCCCGTGATCAGTTTGCCTAGAAGGTATAGACCCACCATCATTGCGTCCAGCGCCCTGCTGTTCAAAATTTCGCTATCCGCGCTCTTGAATCAGCAAAAGCATTTCCCATTTTATAAAAGATATACTTTAGAAAAGGGCAGCGATATGGACCTCAACCAAGTCACCCTGGGCGCGATAGATCTCGATGCAAGCATCTCCTTTTATAAAACGCTGGGCCTGCGCCTGATCGTGTTCAGCGAAAATCACTATGCCCGGTTTGAGCTGCCGTCTGGAAACGCCACCTTATCCCTGCACAAGGTAGAAGGCCCCTCCACCAACACGGGGTCAGGCCTGATCTATTTCGAAGTTCCAGATGTGGACGCCGAGGTAACGCGCCTTGAGACAGCTGGCATTGCCTTTGACGCCCAACCGGTGGACCAGCGCTGGCTGTGGCGTGAAGCCTATCTTTCGGACCCTTCGGGCAACCGGCTATGCCTTTATCACGCCGGTGTCAACCGCCGCTACCCGCCTTGGCGTGTGTCTGAGCCAAATAGTCAAGCACCAGATAACTGATCTCATGCGGTAGCGTATCAGCGCGCGCCCCACTCATATTCGAAAGCGCCACCACGGCCAATTTTTCCTCAGGCAGATAAAGAAGCCAGCTTGAGCCCCCGCCTTCATGCCCGACAACAAAGCGCCCGTCTTTGCGGCGCTTGTAGCTGAACCAGCCAAGGCCGTAGAACCTGCTACCAACGCTTTCGAAGTCATAGGCTCGCCACATCTCATCGCGAAGGTTCGGGCTCAGCAGACTGCCGTCCGCGAGGGCCGTCAGGAACTTGACCGAATCCGCCACAGAGACATTCGCGCCAGCTGCCGTAAAATCATCCCCAGCAAAATCGCTATGATGATACGCAAGAGCGCCGTCCTTCCAGACATATATCAGCGGGAAGCGACCGGGGACGATCACATCACTACCGCCATAGGCTGCACTTGCCATGCCGACCGGGACGAAGATGCGCTCGCGCACTACTTGCTGGTAGGGCTTTCCTTCGATTTGCTCGATGATCTGCTGCAGCATTACATAGCCGACAAGGCTGTACGAAAAGGTCTCGCCGGGGCTCGTGTTCAGGGGCTGATTGAGCGACCAGCGAATGCGGTCGTCGGTCGTCATGGCCGCGCGCTCCTCTTCCGGCAGGGCCTTGAAGCGTTCGCTATGATAATAGTCTTCCATCCCGTGACTGTGGCTTAGAAGATGTCTGGGCGTGATGGCTGCCTTGTCTGCCGGCACATCCGGGAACCAGCCACTGATCCGCGCGTCCAGGTCAAGCTTGCCATCCTGAACCAGAAGCATTGCCGTAGTACCCGCAAATATCTTGGAAACAGACGCGATGGGCAGCACGCTGTCGGTGGTCATTGGCACCTGCCGCTCCACGCTTTCCACCCCAAAACCCTTGTCGAAAAGCAGCTTACCATCGTGCACAACGCGGATTGCGAGGCCCGGGATATGTTTTTCAGCCATGGTTCGGGCCGCCAATGCATCGATTGATGCCTCCAGCGTATCGTCCGCAGCCTGCGCGGCCAAGGGCATAAGAGCGGCAAAAGCCACCGCAAATAACTTTAATTTCATGTCTAATCTCCTGCTGTCGTAGCCCGCAAAGCTCTACAGGCGCGCCGGACCTTGCCTGACGGTGCCGGGCGTGCGCCCCCCAGACAAGCAAACTGCGACGGACGAACCATTGGAGCGATAAACAGCCCGATTTTGAGACGAACAGGAGACGAACGGGACATTAAGCTCCGAGGAAGGCTTCTTTCACCTTTTCTGAATAACTGCGTCCCGTGTCTATGCGGGCTCCGTCACGCAGCTGCAGCAGGTAAGCGCCCTTGCTTTTGCCCTCCACGGTCGCGACAGCAGCCTTTGCCACAATATAGGAGCGGTGCACCCGCAGGAACTGGTCCATCGGCAAGGCCTTTTCCATTGCCGTCATGGTCGTACGCTTGAGATAGCTCTCCCCCGCCGCGTGAATTTCGGCATAGTCGCCCGCGGCCTCCACCCAGTCGATCTCCGCAACATCCAGTGTCCGGGCGGTCGTGCCCTTCTGAACCATAATGGTTTGGGGGGCTTCCGTATGCGTGGGCTGGCCAGATGATTGCTTCTCAAGGGTTTCGTGAAAGAAGCACCAGAGCGCAAGCACCATGGCATAATTAAGCGACCCGGCGGTCAGAATGCGGAAATCCATTTCCGCAAAAACGCCGTCAAGCTGCAGAAAGGTTACTGGGTTGATCACCAGCACCGTCGCAAGGCTGGCGCCATAGCAGGCCGCGCCAACAACAAAAACACGCTTTGCCACTTCCCACCTGCGGGTGTGCGCCAACAGCAGCATCAACGGCCAGGCCAGCAAAAGCCCGACGGCAGTCAGATACAGGTTGCGCACCATGGACACATAGGCACCGCCCTGTGTCCACCCGGATAGGAACAGCAGCACCCCTGCCAGAGCCCAGAACCCCAAATGAAAAAGCCAGAACCGACGGGCCAGTTGCGTCATATGTATCCCTTCAGGTCAACCTTATGCACCATAATGCAAATAGCGGCCTACCCCGCAAGAAAGGTTTGCATTGATGGGCTGCTTATATAAAGTGCGGCACCGTAAAAATGTGACTGGGACAAGACAAAGCGGCCAATCTGGCCTAAAATAATCTGATGGCGAACGACTATATAAAAAGCTTTGGGTTCCCCCGCTGGGGTGAGTACGGCCGCGACAAGGACGCGGAGCCCGTTCGCATGTGCGATTATTCCGGCTGCAGCGAAAAAGGCGCACATCCGGCACCCAAATCACCGGGTTCGTCTGAGCGCTGGTATTTCTGCCGCCCGCACGCCGCCGAATATAACCGCAACTGGGATTTCTTCCAGGGCATGAGCGACGAAGAAGCGCAGCGCCATATGAACGATGGCAGCGAAACGTCTGACGCCTTCGCCAGCGCCCGCACCTTCGAATGGGGTGGCGCGATGGATGATGACGGCTTTACGTCGACGGAAAACGCCGCCTATGACGCGCTGGAGCTGGACCCGGGTGCGGGCCAGGATGAACTGAAGAAGCAGTATCGCAAGCTGGCAAAAATCTATCACCCCGACGCCAACCCGGGCGACCCCGCAGCGGCGGAACGCTTCCACCAGATCCAGAGCGCCTACGACCTGCTGCGCGACAAGAGCGCCTGATTCAGTAGATGGTGGAAAGTACTAGGTAGACTAGAACAGCCCCCAGAATATACGCCCCCCAGACCCAGACTACCGCATAGCCAAACTGGCCACCGGCTTTGACTTTGAATTCATCACCCGTTCTTGCAGCCCTTCCACTAATTGTTTTTTCAACCTCGGATGCTGCTTCTTCCGAACCATATTCCCGCCCGCACGACGAGCAGGAAACGGCCATAAATTTGTTTGATTTGAAGTCATACCCAGGCTTTACAAAAGCCCTGCACTCCATATTTTGACATAGAAATCCACCCGACACGTTTGCCCCCAATAATTATTGTCGCTGGCACATTTATACACCATCAAGTGGAATCTTGAAGCCTTCCTTGAAGGTATCGATGGCGACGATGGTTTCAAACCTTCCGATAGACGGGTTGGTGAACAGATACTCGCGGGTGATGCGGTCGAAATCCTTCATATCCTTCACCGTCATGATCAGGATGAAATCGGTCTGCCCGGTGACATAATAGCACTGCTGCACTTCAGGCACCTGAAGCATCTGCTGCTTGAACGTCTCGATCGTCGCCTCCCCGCCACAGGAAAAGGCCACCTGCACAATCAGCGTTGTTCGCCCCCCGAGTGATTTAGGGCACAGGATGGCGACTTCCTTTTTGATCGTACCGTCCTCGCGCAGCTTCTTGATGCGGCGCTGCGTGGCAGCAGGCGACAGGCCGACCTTGTCGGCGATCACTTCGGATGTCTGCCGGCTGTTGTCCTGAAGTTCATTGAGTATCTTGACGTCAAAACCATCTAAATCAGACATATGCGTATTTTTTCCGCGCCCTTAAGTAAAATTATGATGAACTTTATCATCAAAATGCGAATTTTGCGAAGATTAAACGCGCCGCTCACGCCATATTATTCAAAATAAGAAAACCACAGCAAGATGGACAGCAGGATAGAAATATGACCGACAATGTTCAGCCCACACCCGCGCTTGGCGCCATGCCGGTGCCGGCGGTTCCCGTCGTCGGCCTTGTATGTGGCCTGTCAGCAGCCTTCATCTGGGGCACATGGCCGGTCGTGACCTCCATCGGGGTCAATGCCGATGCCCTCACGCCTTTCCAGATTGTGCTTTTGCGCTTTGCTGTGGCGGGGCCTTTGCTTTTGCCCTTTGCCTTCCGCGGCAGGCCCGGCCTCAAGGAATGGGGGCAGGCCTTCGTGATGATGCTGGGGGCGGGCTTCACCTATAGCCTGGTGGTTTCAAGCGCTTTTGAGCATGCACCCGCTGGCCATGGCGGCGTGATCATTCCCGGCACCATGCTGGTAACAAGCCTTATACTGGCGCACATCTGGTTTGGGGAGAAAATCACCCGCACGCGGGCACTGGGCGCTGGGGCCATTCTTATCGGCCTGATCTGCCTTGCATCTGGCGGCATGACGCCGTCGCTGAAGGGTGATCTGTTGTTCATGGCAGGCGGCCTTTTGTGGGCAGGCTATACTTTCTTCGTGCGCCAGTGGCCAACGGACGGCCTTGTCATTGCGGCACGCGTGTCCTTTCTGTCACTCCTCCTGGTGGCGATCGGCTGCGTGTTCGGCTTTGCCGAAGGCATCACCAGCGTCTCGCCTGCAACGCTTCTTACCCAAGGCCTCTGGCAGGGAGTTGTCTCCGCCATTCTGGCGCTGGTGCTGTTCAACAAGGCCGTTGGTTATCTGGGGACCAGCCGGGCCGCAACCCTGAATGCCCTGATCCCTGTGGTGGCGGTGATCCTGTCGTTCCTTGTGCTCGGCGAAGAACCAACGCTGGTCGAACTTCTGGGGCTTGTGGCCATCATCGGCGGCATCGGCATCGCCATGGGGGTGCGCCTTCGCAAAGGAAAAATTTGATGAGCCACCGTGGGCGCGCTTTTGTCAAAGAGTAAACTCGTTCCCGACCGCACCCAATAGCGCAACCGACTGGACACTCGAACAACAAAAATAACAGAACCCCTCCTGAGAAAGCTGAACCTCCCATTCAGGCTTGCCTCAGGCCCTCATTCCCGAGCGTGGCACCTGCCCTGCTCGGGTTTCTTTTTTTCAGAGCGCTGCGCGGTAGCTTTCAAGTGAAGCTTTCTGAACGCCGTCAGAACCGAAATTTTCCGGCGCAAGCCAGGTCCGGAAGGCTGCCCTCAGGGCAGGCCATTCACTGTCCAGCATGGAATACCAGGCACTGTCGCGGTTACGGCCCTTGACCACCATGTCCTGCCGGAAGGTGCCTTCACAAGTGAAGCCGAAGCGCACGGCCGCGCGCATGCTGGCGGCGTTGCCGTCATCGCATTTCCATTCGAACCGGCGATAGGCCAGGTCGTCGAACACATGGGCGGCCATCAGGAAAATGGCTTCGGTGGCGACGCGCGTGCGTTTGAGGCGCTCGCCAAAGGCCACGCAGCCTACCTCGCAACTGCCGAAGGCCTCGCGGAGACGCATATAGCTGGCCATGCCCAACACGTCGCCACACTGTGCGTCGCGGATCACCATGGTGCGCCAACCACCCTGCTGGCGGATGGCTTCAAATGTTTCCTGAAAGGCTGAAGCGCCGTCCTCGAACGGGCCAACGGGCATATAGTCCCATATCGACCGGTTCTCCTCACCAGCGATAGCCCCGTAAAGGCCGTCTCTGTGCTGGTCCCAGTCAAGGGGCTCAAGCACGGCATACCGGCCCTTGAGAACCGCACCGCCCGGTGTTTTACATCCGCCCCAATTCTTCAGGCTTGCTTTTGTCATGCCGTCCATGGCGCTACCTCTTTTGGGGTGGGATTGTTTTGATCGTTTGCGCAAAAGCCTTGTGGGCATGCTTGTCCACCGGCTTTAAAACCCTTTTCTCGCTCGGCTTCTGATGCGCGCACGACACACCTGTTCGCCATTCTGTGGCTGGGCGAACAGGGCGCGACACAAAGCCGCCGCCACAATTGGGACACACATTTTCAAGCACGCTTTCCACGCAGTCAGCGCAGAAGGTGCATTCATACGAGCAGATCATGGCGTCAGTCGCATCTGGCGCCAGATGCTTGTCGCAATGCTCGCAGTTGGGTCTGATATCCAGCATGGCGCACCTACCTGTTGTTCCAGTCGTACCCCGGCATCAAGGGGTGATTAAGCGCTGCCCGCACGCCCTCATGCACGCCCACTGGGCCACGCTGCTGGGTCGTGAGCGGAATATGCCCGGCCCAAACCGGCCAGTCGACATCTTCCGTGTCACCGTCACCGGGGCCGCCATCGCGCACCTTTGCCGCTGCGTCCTCTATTTCCATCACCACAAGGCCCGTGGCCTTGCGCTCCTGATCCGTGACCGGTCGAAGCTGCGGCCAGCGGCCCGGTGCAAGCTGTTCGAAAAACAGCTCCATCTGGCGGTCGAACTCTGCCGTGTCCGTCACCAGTTCGGGACGGCCATAGCAGACCACCGAGCGGTAATTGGCGCTGGTATTGAAGGCCGAGCGCGCCAGCACAAGCCCATCCAGATGGGTGACGCTCACACACACATCTTTGCCGCTTGTGACCTCAACGATCATCCGGCTTTTAGATGCCCCATGCCAATAAAGCCGGTTGCCTTCCCGCCAGTAGCTGGTGGGAATGATCTGCGGCTGGCCACCGACCTCATAGGCCACATGGCAAAGAAAGTGACTGTCGAGGATGCCATATATGGTTTCTTCATCATACCGGGCGCGCTTGTGACCGCGCTTTACCCTGTTTCGCTCGTTTATCGTGAACTCGGCCATTTCTGATCTTTCGCTCTTCTCTCTTCAGGACTGGACATGGCCGCAGCTTGGGATAATATTGATCCCACAAGAAGGTCCAATTTATAATTTTTCAAGGGTCCAATTATGTCCGGTCAAATCAACGCTGGCGCAAACGCCCGCCGCCGCACAGATCGGATGGTGGAAACCCTTCTGACACCCGGCCTGAACCCGGAAAGCGACACACCGCTGAATGAACAGCTGATGCTTCTGCTGCAGGACGCCATCTTGAAAGGCCACCTGCATGCCGGGGACCGCCTGCCCGCCAGCCGCGCCATGGCCACACGCCTTTCGCTTTCCCGCAATACGGTTCTTGCCGCCTATGACCAGCTGATGGCCGAAGGCTATCTTGAAAGCCGGGTTGGCGCGGGCACGTTTGTCAGCAGTGACCTTCCAGACCACTATCTGACGGTTGGCGACAGCCCAAAGGCGCAGACAGACAGGCCATCAGGCCGCGCAAAGAGGCCGCTTTCGGGCATGCCGGCGCTGGACCAGTTCCCCTTCGCCCTTTGGGCGCGAATTGCCGGACGCGTGTGGCGGCATGCCGGCACAAGTGAATTGGAGCACAATGACCCGGCAGGGTACCGACCGCTGAGGGAAGCCATCGCAAGTTACCTGCAAACAGCGCGCGGCGTGCTAGCGGATGCAGACCAGATCATGATCACCACTGGGCTGCAGCAGGGCCTGAAGTTCGTGGCCGAAAGCATCATCCCACATGACCGGACGCTTATCCTGGAAGATCCGGGCTATCCCGGTATCCTGCGGACAGCCGAATCCCTGCCGCACAAGGTTGCTTTTACCCAAGTCGACAATAGCGGCGCCGTGGTGCCCGCCCGGTCCCGTGAGGCACCGGGCATGCTTTTGGTGACGCCCAGCAGGCACTATCCGCTGGGCTCCACCATGCCGGTCAGCCGCCGCCTTGAGCTTCTGGAATGGGCCAGAGAGACAGGCGCCTATATCCTTGAGGACGACTATGACAGCGAGTTCCGCTATGGCGGGCGCCCCGTGCAATCGCTTCAGGGGCTGGATGGCGGCAGACATGTGATTTATGGCGGCAGCTTTTCCAAGTCGCTGTTTCTGTCTCTCAGGATCGGATATTTGGTGCTGCCACCCAGCATGGCTTCACGCGTGATCCGGCACAGGGAACAGACAGAGAGCTTCCCACCGCTCTCAGACCAGATGATCCTGGAGCGTTTCATCGCCGACGGTCACTTCGCCCGCCACCTGAGGCGGCTTCGGTCGATCCACAAGGAACGGCTGCAGTGCTTCTTCGACACGGCGAGCGAATGCCTCGCGCCCTATTTCACGCTATTGCCGACAGATGCAGGACTGCATGTTGTCGGACTTGCCGCCCCCTCCCTTGCCCATATGGACGACCGGAAGCTGGCGGCCGCCGCCCACCGCGCTGGCCTTGGCGCCGTGCCGCTTTCGGCCAGCTACAGCCATGCCAAGCCACAAAAAGGGCTGTTGTTTGGGTTCGCCAACATGGCAGAGGCCGATATGCCCGCAAGGTTGGCACAGTTTGCCCGGGAACTAGATGAAATTACAGGCTTTTAATAGCGCGCCCAGCATAGTAGCTTAGGGCCAAGATCGGTTGAGGCCAGATTGAGTGACGAAGGCGGCCAGCTG
The DNA here is from genome assembly GCF_001550065.1 of Kordiimonas lipolytica. Next base: position 25,489 of record NZ_LRUB01000017.1, on the reverse strand, counting down.
TAATTTTCAGCCGCCCGGCGCCGTATCAGGAGGGGATTATGATCCGAAAACATGCCTTGGCTGCTTTTGCCGCCATCATCGGCACGGCGACGGCAGCGTCCGCGTTTCAGGACAGTTGGAGCTTTGGACAGGAGTGGAGCTACAGCGGCAGTACCGGCCCGGATGCATGGTCATCCATTGCACCGGCATGCGGTGCGGGCATGCAGTCCCCGATCGTGATCTCCGGCACCGAACCCGCCGTGATGTACCGGCTGGAGCCTCTTTACAATGTCACCTCAGTCGCCACCCATAATGACGGCAGCACCGTGCGCCAGAATTATGCGCCCGGCAGCATCCTGCGGGTGGGGGCCAAGGTTTTCGTCCTGAAGGAATTCCATTTCCATACACCGGCAGAACACCAGGTTCTGGACCGCACCTTCCCCCTTGAAATTCAGTTCACCCATCAGGCGCTGAGCGGTGAAATGGCCATCGTGTCGGTTCTGGTGAAGGAAGGCGGAACAAACGAAGCGGCGGAAGAACTGCTGCCGCACCTGCCGATTGAAACAGGCCAGGGCGTGAACCTGCCGAATGTGAAAATCAATGCGCGGGACTTCATGCCGCAGGAAAAAGACTATTTCCGCTATATGGGGTCCCTGAGCCATCCGCCATGCACACCGGGCGTAAACTGGTATGTGCTAAAGACACCGATCGAATTCTCCGCGGACCAGATCAAACTGGTTCAGGGCATTGTCGGCACCAACAACCGCCCTGTGCAACCTCGCGACAACCGGATTATCCTCGATGCGCAGTCTCAATAATTCCGGCATCAGTGCTATCGCAAAAGGCGCAGGCTTCGCGCTGTCCCTTCTGCTTGTCGCGGCATGCTCAAGCGCGCCTGTGGGCACCAAGCCTACAGCAGGCGCCAAGCGCGCACCAAAACCGGTGGCCAATGCCCTGTGTGAAGGACGTGCAGCCGACGCTGTCGAAATCCTGAGCGCCGAGCCGCTCGCCAGCCCTGTTGACCAGTTCTTCACAGCGCTCGCGATGGAGAAAAGCGGGCACCCTGTATCCGCCCGCAAACTCTATGCTGGGCTGATGGCAGCAGGGTCCACAGACCCTGTGTATCTGCACTGCGGCACCGAACTTCTTGCGAATGGCACCGTCTCAAGCGAAGCGGCCCGCCGCCTGGCCCTGATCGCACAGAACCTGCGGTCGCTGGATGTCGCCTCCGCGCGCCCGCAACAACTGCATGAAGGCCTGCCGACCCTGGACGGCGGCAGCGCGATCAGTTCCGTCCGTCCTTCAAGCGGATTCAGCAGCTCGCCGATGACCGTTTACAGGCCTCAGTCCACCTCGCCACTTGGGCGCTGGTTCGCGCACCTGGAAAGCTACAAGACATACCAGTCCGCCCAGGGCAACAAGCCGACGCTTGAGGCCAAGTTCCCATCCCTTAAGGGCTATATCGACCAGTGGGAGGTCAATGTTTCGGGCGGCGTTGTGCGCCTGGGCGTGCGGCTGGACAATCGGGATGACGCCCGCCGCCTTTGCCAACAGGTCAAAAGCAACGGCGACTATTGCGCAGTGCTCGACACGTCGCCGTAAGCCTTGGTTTAAGGCCTTGTTTCGCCACCAAAGATTCCGCTAGCCACTGGGGCGCCTTCTTTCTATGATGGCGCCCAAATTGCGCATGGGCTGTCATACTGCGCAAAAAATATAGTAACTCGGGGAGAGGGATTTATGGCTGGAGCAGCACAACACGCTCATTGGTCATCGCGCTGGGCCTTTATCATGGCCGCCGTCGGTAGCGCCGTCGGATTGGGCAATATTTGGAAATTTCCATATGAAGCAGGTGAAGGCGGCGGCGGTGCCTTCGTCATGGTTTACCTGCTGTTTGTATTCTTCATCGGCACACCCATGCTGGTGGCAGAGCTTTCGCTTGGGCGGCGCGGGCAATTGTCACCAATCGGGTCGATGAAAAAGATCGCACAAGACGAAAAGAAAAGTCATTGGTGGAGCCTGATCGGCTGGTCTGGCGTGGTTGGCGCCTTCATCGTGATCAGCTTTTATTCGGTCGTGGGCGGCTGGACACTGGCCTATATGGCCAAAGCGGCCATGGGCACCTTCAGCGGCATTGACGCGGAAACGGCGCAAAACACCTTCGTTGGTTATATCTCTGACCCGGTGAAAACGCTGGTGTCCCACTTTGCCTTCATGGCCATTACCATCTTCATCGTGGCGAAAGGCGTTCAGGGCGGCCTCGAAAAAGCCGTAACCGTGCTGATGCCGGCGCTGTTCGCCATCCTGATCATTCTGGTGATCTATTCCGGCTTCACGGGCGACTTCGCCAAGACCATCGACTTCCTGTTCAACCCGGATTTCGACAAACTGTTGTTCAAGCCGAACACCGCTGAAGCCATCGCAGCCGGCGAACCGGCAACACGCTTCAGCCTGGACACGGTCCTGCAGGCGCTGGGCCAGTCGTTCTTCTCGCTCTCGCTCGCGCTTGGTTCCATCATGACCTATGGTTCGTACCTGACGAAAGACGTGAAGATCGGCAAGTCCGCCGTGACCATTGCGGCAGCAGACAGTGCCGTTGCACTGATGGCTGGTCTCGCGATTTTCCCAATCGTATTCGCATATGGCCTTGATGTTGCCGGTGGCGGCGGCCTGGTGTTCATGAGCCTGCCAATCGCCTTCGGCCAGATGCCTTTCGGGATCGTATTCGGCACACTGTTCTTCGGCCTGTTGGCTGTGGCGGCAGTTACAAGCTCCATCTCGCTTCTGGAGCCACCTGTATCCTATGTCGAGGAGAAAACCGGCTGGAACCGCCGTAAGGTTGCCGTCACCATGGGCGTGGCCGCAGGGCTTCTTGGCGTTCTGTCAGCCTACAGCCAGGGCACAAACCTGCTGTCGGACATCAAGATCAACATGCTTGGGCTTGAGCTGGACATCATGGGCGTGAAAGACTTCCTGACCAACAACATCATGATGCCACTTGGCGGCATGTTCACGGCGCTGTTCGTGGGTTGGTTCGTGACACGCAAGAACATGATGGATGAGCTGGCGCTCAGCGATAAGACCTTCCGCATCTGGTACTTCCTGGTGCGGTTCGTGAGCCCAACGGCCATCGGTATCATCTTCGGCAAGATTATCTTTGACAACTTCATCGCCTAAGACAGATACCAGCAGACACAAAGAAGGCCCCGGAAAATCCGGGGCCTTTTCTTTTGCAGGGTAAGCTGGCGCCATTACCACCTGACATAGACCCTGAAACAAGTTCAGCATCCATTGAACATAACATTGCAATTTGATGGGCTAAACTTAGGCCGCTTCGGCGATGGCCCTTATCCGTTCGACCATGGAAAACAGGCCGTTGGCCCGCATGGGCGACAGGTGCGCCGCAAGGCCAAGCTGGTCCAGGATGCCCTTGGCGTCTGTGGCCAAAATCTCCTCAGCCGTCTTGCCGGAATAGATCAGCAGCATCAAAGCCACCAAGCCCTTGACGATATGGGCGTCGCTGTCACCGCGCAGATGGATACGGCCTTCCGCGTCCACCTCAGGCACCAGCCACACCTGGCTCTGACAACCGCGCACTTTATAGTCATCCGTCATCTCGCTCTCGTCGAGCGGCGGTAACTTGCGCCCCAGGTCGATCACATAGCGGTAGCGGTCTTCCCAATCATCGAGAAACTCGAATGTGTCCAAAATTTCAGCGATCGTCGTATTTTCAAGAGACATCATCTTTATCCAAACACCAGCGCCTTGACAGTCGGGCCAAACGCCCGACTTAATGCTTACCTAACGACAGTGTGTCTATCGGATTGGCCCCTCAAGTTAAAGGCCTAAAGCTGAAAAAGGGCATGCGACACAAGCGAGGGGAAGCGCACATGTCACCAAACCAAGACGGCTATCCACGCCCGGCCTATGCCTGGTACATGGTAGCGCTGCTGCTGGTTATCTATACCTTTTCCTTCATCGACCGCCAGATTCTCGGGCTTTTGGGCCCAGCCATCAAGGCGGATTTTGGCATCTCGGATACCCAGTTTGGCCTCCTGACAGGCTTTGCCTTCGCGGTTTTCTACACCGTCTTCGGCCTCTTTTGCGCCCGTATTGCCGACAGCAAAAGCCGGCGCGGCTTGATAGCCGTCGGCCTGTTTCTCTGGAGCCTGATGACAGCGGCATCGTCGCTGGCCAGCAATTTCATTTCGCTGTTCCTGCTGCGTATGGGTGTGGGGATTGGCGAGGCAACGCTGGCCCCAGCCGCCAATTCCATTCTTGCAGACAGCTTTCCCAAAAAACGCCTGGCCACCGCACTCAGCGTCTATTCCATGGGCATTCCGGTAGGCTCAGCTCTGGCCTTCATTGTGGGGGGAGCGGCGATAGACCTGGCAGAACGCCTGCCGGATGTGGAAATCCCCGGCGTTGGCCTGATGGGCAGCTGGCAAAAAGCCTTCCTCATGGTTGGGCTGCCCGGCATCCTGTTGACGTTTCTTATGCTGACGGTCAAGGAACCCAGTAGAAAAGGTGTGTCTCAAAGTGGGGCCAGTATACCGGTAAAAGAGGTCGTGAAGCATGTGAAAGACCGTTTCAGAGCCTATGCCGGCATCTGCCTCGGTGTTTCCTGTGTGGCGGCGCTTGGTTTCGGCACACTCAGTTTCCTGGCCTTTTTCTTTCACCGCTACCACGGCCTGGCACCCGGTGAAGTGGGCAAAATTTTTGGTACAATTTCGCTGCTCACAGGGCCGGCTGGTCTTTTGCTCGGCGGCTTTCTTGCGGACTATTGGCTGGGCCAAGGCAAGAAAGATGCCCACATCCGGGCGCTTCTGGTTGCCCCCATTGGCTACTTGGTGCCCAGCCTGATACTACCCTTTATCGCAGACACCACAACGGCATGGTGGGTTCTCGGCATTTCAAACCTGTTTATCAATCTGCCGTCAGGCATCGCCTTCGCCTCGCTGCAGATCATCACGCCAAATCAGATGCGTGGTCAGATAATCGCGATGTATGTGCTGTGTACCAGCATCATCGGCTATGGTGCCGGCCCCTTGCTGATAGGCGCCTTCACCGACCATCTATTTGGTGATGAAATGATGCTGAACTATTCGCTGGCGACAGTGGCCGCGATTACGACGCCAGCCTGCATTGCCCTTTTGCTCTGGGGTCGCAAGGCCTACGCGAAGGCGCTTGAGGAAGAAGAAGCCCGCCTTAACGCCCAGCACTCTTAGGATGCTGCACTTCTGTTAGCGGACCTCGGTCTGCGCGTCGCCCTCGGCGCGCCTTTCGGGCCGCGTCCTTTGCCTGAGAACCAGCCGGCTGGCCTCTGTCGGGGCAACACGGAAAACAGGTTTGTGTTGGTACACCAGTTCCTGATAGTGGCGGTCTGCCGCCAGCATGTGGGGGTTCATCTCACTCGTGATCGCAGGTGATGTGGCGTTCAGCCCAAGGGCCAAACCAATAACGGCTACACTCATGTCACTCACTATCCTTGCTGTCTGCCGCGGCTCTTATGAGCGAGCTCTTCGGCTGTCGTCGGCGCCTTTTAGGCGCTCTTTGTTACCATCAGGTTAAACCATCCGGCTTATGAAAAAAGGGGCAGGTCCGATCAGCACCTGCCCGTTGTCGCAACACTTCTCTCGGGAGAAAGGGAAAGCTCTCCAGGAAGGGAAGGCTCCGACATATAGTCCCTTGAAAGTCTAGTCTTCGAGAGCCTTCAGTTCCCGCTCCAGTCGGAAGCGTTTGCTGGTCATATAGGCCTCCATCTCGGACGTGCGGCGTTCGATGTCCCGGAACCGGCGGCGCAGCTCAGCGGCCGTATAGTCCGGGCTCTTGCGCGTCTGCTTCCAGAATTCTTCTTCCTTTTCGTCCTCATAAAGGCCTTCGGGCTTTGGGTCCAGCGCCATCCCCAGGATGAAATAGCCGATCAGAAGCCACGGGAACGTAAAGAGGATGCCGAAGAAAGCCAGAAAACGCACCACGCCAACTTTGATGTCGAAGTAATCTGCGATGCCGGCACACACACCCATAACACGACCATGGACTGGGTCTTTGTAAAGTTTGGTCGGGCGGTTGTTAAAATTTGTCATGGTGACGGCTCCTCCAGTCTGGCACTTCGTCATCCATGATGCGTTCCATGGTGCGAAGGCGGTCTTCCAGGCGGTCGGCGGCGGTGCGCAGGTCGCCCAGCGATGCTTCATCTTCGGCGGTGATGCCATTCATCTGCTTCCATTTGGTGATGTAGTGGAAGATGATCCAGAGCGGGATCACGACGACTACGAGCAGGATTGGTATGGCTTCGTCCATTTTAGTTCCCCTATGTCTTTATTGTTGTTGGGCGCCGATTATTTCGACGCCGATTTTTTTGCAGGAGCTTTCTTCGTTTCACCCGAAGCTTTTGCCTTCAGAGCTGCCAGCTCTTGTTCGATCTCATCGTTGCTCTCAAGCTCCTTGAAGGCGTCCTCAAGGTTTTCGCCGCGACCAATGGCCATTGCTTCGGCTTCACCTTCAAGGCGGTCAAGGCGGGCGTCGACTTTGTCAAACCGGTCGAATGCATCCTGGATGCGGTTGTCATACAGATTCTTGCGGACACGCACCTGGTTCGACGCTGACTTGTGGCGGGCCTGCATGCTTGCCTTCTTGGCGCGGGCCTCGCGAAGCTTGGCTTCCAGCTTGATAACATCTTCCTCGTTGCGGCCAAGCGCTTCAGAGAGATGCTTCATCTCTTCTTCAAGATGGGCCAGCATTTCGGCAACCTTGGATTTTTCAATCAGCGCGCCTTTCGCCAGGTCGTCACGGCCTTTGGAGATGGCCAGCTCGGCTTTCTTCTCCCAGTCGCCCTGCGCCTGCTTCACCTTCTTGATGCGGCGCTCCAGGTCTTTCTGGTCGGCGATTGTCTTGGCAGCGGAAGAGCGCACTTCAACAAGCGTGTCTTCCATTTCCTGGATCACCATACGGATGATTTTTTCAGGATCTTCCGCTTTGTCCAGAATGGCATTGATATTGGAGTTAATGATGTCAGTCAGGCGTGAAAAGATACCCATTTTGTACTTCCTTTCGTATGTCCTCGCTACGTGTCCCGGGCTTTTGCCATTTTTTGGGACATGCCCCCGATCCTCGCTTTTTATTATTCTCGGGGGCGGTGTTAGTCGCGGCCCCGGCATCCCTCTTCTCGGGGTTAAGCCGGGGCCAGGATGAACTAGTTGAGACGACGTTGACGTTCCATGCGGCGCATGCGGCGGCTTATTTCTGGCAGGCGGCCATCTGTGTGGCGCGCGAGCTCAACCCCTGCAATTACCCCAACAGCATCCATCCCCTCGCGTCGTGTCCCGGGCGTTACCGGCATCATGTGGAGCATCTTGGTCATCTTCGTCGTCCTCTAGTTCTTGTTCGCTGTCTTGTGTTTGTTTTTTCGTGTCAGTCTTTTTTGTCGCTGACATTTCCCTTGTTTGCAGGGGGTGTGCCAGTTTTTGAAAATTTCTTAACCCATTGTTTTAAATGGATAAAAAATTTAACCTCTTGAATAACTGATATTCATGATAAAAATAATTACCAATATTTAGTATTTTTCACCTATTATTAGCACATGGTTAAAAAACAAGAACAAATCATCGGCGACAGCCCGGCTTTCCTGGACATGATGGACCAAATCAGCAGGGCAGCCCCCCTTGACCGGCCGATGCTGGTGATCGGCGAACGCGGCACGGGCAAGGAACTGATCGCCTGGCGTCTGCACTATTTGTCGAACCGCTGGAACAGGGTCTTCCAGAAGATGAACTGCGCGGCTTTGGCCGAAACACTTCTGGAAAGCGAGCTGTTCGGGTACGAGCCCGGCGCCTTCACAGGTGCCAGGAACCGCCGCGCGGGGCGGTTTGAAGCGGCAGACGAAGGCAGCCTGTTCCTTGATGAGATCGGCACCATGAGCATGGCGGCGCAGGAAAAGCTCCTGCGCGTCATTGAATATGGCGAGTTCGAGCGCGTCGGCGGCACCGACACCATCAATGTGGACGTGCGCGTGATTGGCGCCACAAACATCGATCTGCCAGCGGCCGCGGATGCCGGTGAATTTCGCCATGACCTTCTGGACCGGCTGGCGTTTGACGTTATTACCGTGCCACCACTTCGGGAACGCAAGGAAGACATCATGCTGCTGGCCGAACATTTCGGCATGGCCATGGCGCGTGAACTTGAATGGTTGGTGTTCCCCGGCTTTTCAAAGAAGGCCACGGCCCAGATGATGGACTATCACTGGCCGGGCAACATCCGGGAACTCAAGAATGTGGTGGAGCGCGCTATCTACCGCGCGTGGGACGGCGAACAGCCGGTATGCGATATTGTCTTCGATCCGTTCGAAAGCCCTTTCCGTCCGCCTGCTAAGACCAACCGCAAACAGCCTGCCGCCCCCGCTACGCCCATGCCCCAAGCAACACCCGCAGGCTCTGCCCTGCCGGACGGCCCGTTTGATCTCAAGGAAGAAGCTGCATCGTTCGAACGAAAACTATACAGGCATGCGCTTGAAGAAAGCCGCTTCAATCAACGCGCGGCGGCCAAGCATGTTGGGCTGACCTATGACCAGTTCCGCCACGGCCTGAAGAAGCACGACCTGCTTTGAGAGAGCTGTGAATTTACCGTGATCCCTGCGATCACATCTTGACCATGAATTGCCCCGCGCCCATAGTGCCGCCCATGTCAGAGCATCTCATGATCAAAAAACGCCAGAAACGGCGCAGGGCCGGAGCACTGGACCTACGCCTCAAACATCTGTTCGGGCTTATCCTTTTGAGCCTCGTGGCTTATGGCGCTTTCCGTTTTTGGGTTGGCAATCCCATGGAAAGCCTGTGCGGCGACGACTGTGAAAGCATGTACAGCCTAGTGGGGTGGATTCTCGGGTTCGCCATCATGCTTGGCACAGTCATTCTGGCGGGTGCGGTCATTGGGGTGGTGGTCGCTCTGGTGCGCAGGCGCTCTGGCGCCAGCTCCATGGATTTTGCATCCAAATTTGATGCCAGCGCCAGCCAGCCTCTGAAAGAAGACGAGACGAAAGAACAAGGCTAAGCTCTATGTCCGCTCTCTCGCGACAGCGCCCTTACCGCCTGCCCATCCCTATTCTGGTAAGGTGACCATTTCTTCGATTTGACAGGTACCGCCTCGGCATCTGAGCCGCCACCAATGTCGGCCCCCCTTCTCTCGGCGCGGGCAAGCAGCTTTTCGCCAATTACAGAACTGAGCACAATGAAGGCCAGCAGGTCATGGAAATAGTCAAAGGTGGCGATATTCACCGTCAGGCCACCGGCGGCGTAGCCCACCATCGACAACTGGCACGCGGCGCACAGGTCCCCCAGCCACCGAGTCTCCTCATGCGCTCTGTAACGCTTCGCCGCCGTGCCGCCCGCATACCACCCGGTGAACAATATTGTCAGCCATAGCACAAGCCCTGTGTAGCCATGCTCTGCCAGCACTTCGAAATAAATGGAGTGCGGCGCCCTGGCCTTCTCGCCAGGCGACATATACAGTTCCCGCGCACGCGGCACATAGAAGACATCAAATCCACCACCTTCGATCGGGTTGTCATCCGCCAGGTTAGAGGAGAATTTCCACATCACCACACGCCCGCGGAAACTGTCGTCTTCCGTGGTTTTTTCACTACTCTCGATACGGTTTTTCCAACTGTCCGGGGCAAAGTAATAGCCCCCCACCGCCAATGCGGCCATGACGAATAGCGCGGTAAATTTCCGCCGGGTTTTCATCAGCATCATGAAGGATACAGCCGCCAAGGCGGCAAAGCCCCCGCGGGACTGTGTCCCCACCACCGATATGGCGAAACACAGCGCCAGTCCAAGCGCCGGCCATTTAAGGTAGGGTTTTGGCGGGTGCTGGAAGAAATAGATCGCCAGCGGCAGGGACATGGCCATGGCAACCGCAAGCTGGTTGTTGTCCCCCATCATGCCGCCGGCACCCTGCACCCGACCGCCGCCGCCTGTTGCAATGGTATAGAGACCACCCTTCACACCAATGTAGGCCATCGACATCATCAGAACAAATAGAATGCCTTTGAGCCGATTGGGCGTCTGCATGGTTATTATGGCCACGAACGTGAACAAGAGCACCTTGAACAAATGGACGAATTTCTCCATCGCATTGCCCGGGTCGAACGCCATGATGGTGGTCAGGATGATCCAGACCAGATAGGTCATTAGGATGACGACAATGGGATGCCCGGGAATCTTTTTTCTGGTGCCGTCCATCACCAGGCCCGCCAGGGTCACCAGCGCGACGTAATCCAGAAAACCGAAACTCGCGGCAAAGCCATAGGTATAGGCGTGGGGGTTCATGTGCGACAGCCAAAACCACAGCAAAACACCAACAACAGGACGAAAAAAGGCGAAAGGCAACCAGCCTAGAACAATCAATGCAACAATCGCGTCACGCACAGCCCGAACCTTCCACAGCCCCCCGCCTTCCCGGGTGGGATTGCCCTGCATTGTGGCCTGTCAGCATGCCGGGCGCAAGGGTGGACTAACCCTTTCTCTTGACACTCCTTTTTGCAGCCATAGCATGATGGTCTCAGATCAGGAGATGCACCATGCGCCCCATCAGACTATTTGCCACCCTTTTTGCCCTTGTTGGCACTGCCGCAGCAGGTGTGTTCGCGCAGGATACAACAAATGCACCCGCCGCCACGCCTGTCGCCGACATGGTCATCTGGGGCGGCCCCATCTACACCGCAGATGACGCCAACCCCACGGCTGAAGCCGTTGCCATCAAGGGCGGTGTCTTCATCCATGTCGGCACCCGGCTTGAAGCGGAGGCCCTTGTGGGGGACACTACCACTGTGCTGTCGCTCGACGGCGCAGCCCTTTATCCGGGCTTCGTGGATGCCCACGCACACCTGCACGGCATCGGCGAACGCGAACTGACGCTGAACCTGGAAGGTATTGATTCTCTCGAAGCCGTGAAAAAGACGGTTGCCGACTGGCGGGCGAAAGAACAACCAAGCGTGCTCGTGGGACGCGGCTGGATTGAAACCCACTGGCCGGAAAAACGCTTCCCAACACGCTGGGACATCGACGAAGTGGTCGGCGACATTCCGGTGATCCTGACCCGGGCTGACGGCCATGCCGTTGTTGCCAACTCGAAAGCGCTTGAGATGGCGGGTGTTACAGGTGAGACCGAAGCCCCTTATGGCGGCGAGATCATCAAAAACGCTCTTGGGGAACCCACAGGCATGCTGGTCGATGCTGCCATGCCGCTGGTTTACGGCCTTGTTCCCGCCCCCACCCAAGCAGACGTTGACCGTGCGCTGGTGACCGGTGCGAACGTCTATGCCCAGTATGGCTGGACCGGGCTTCACAATATGTCCGTGCCCATGACACGAGTGGAAGCACTTGAGCGCCTCGCGGACGCTGGCGATGTGAAAATCCGTGTTTATAACGCCATTGAGCCAGAGGATGCCCCAAGCCTGTTCGCCTCCGGCATGCGCCAGAATGCGGACGGCCGCATCGTCACCCGCACCATCAAGCTTTACATGGACGGGGCGCTTGGCTCCCGCGGGGCGGCGCTCCTCGAGCCATACAGCGACGCCGCGTCTTCCGGCCTTCTCTTGACTACCAAGGACGAAACCATGCCGCTTCTGCGCCAAGCGCTCGGCTCTGGTATCCAGATCGCCATGCATGCCATCGGGGACCGCGGCAATCGCCTGGTGCTCAATTGGTTTGAAGAAGCCTTTGAGGATGTGGCTGTGCCAGAGCGCGCCATTGCAGACCCGCGCTGGCGCGACGAGCATACCCAGATCGTGACCCCGGAGGACCTGCCGCGCTATGCTGAACTTGGCGTGATTGCGTCCATGCAGCCAAGCCATGCGATCGGCGACCTGCATTTCGCACCGGACCGGTTGGGTGACGACCGGCTCGTGGGCGCATATGCCTGGTCAAGCCTCATTGCAAGCGGCGCCGTGGTTGCCGGCGGGTCAGACGCGCCTGTTGAACGCGGCGATCCGATGATTGAATTTTACGCTGCTGTTCACCGCCATGACCTGAAGGGTTTCCAGGGTGAAAACTGGCACGCGGAAGAAGCGGTCACCCGCACTGAAGCGCTGAAGATGTTTACCCTGTGGCCTGCCTATGCCGCTTTTGCTGAAGACCGGCTCGGCAGCATCACCGTGGGCAAGGATGCGGACCTTACGGCCTTCGACCGCGATATCATGACGGCAACCCCGGCGGATATCCCGAAAACCAAGGCCATCCTGACTGTGGTGAAGGGCGACGTCGCCTATATGGCGGAATAAAGACCTATCGAAAGACGAGAAAAAGGCGCCGCAGGGCGCCTTTTTTAATGCTTGGTGATGATGATGTCTTCGCCGGTTTCGCGGCGGATACTTTCGCGCCGGGCTTCGGCTGCCAGTTCCATCTGCAGCGGCCGCGCACCGCCCACCCAGCGGTCCATCACGGTGGAGGCCACCATATCGCCGGTGACATTCAGCATGGTGCGGCACATGTCCAAAATCCGGTCCACCCCCATGATCAGCACAATGCCCTCAACCGGAATTCCAACAGATGTAACCACCATCGAGAGGATCACAATCCCCACCCCCGGCGTGGCGGGTGTGCCGATGGAGGCCCCAACAGACGTTAGGACAATAAGCAGATAGCCAGAAAGGCCGATATCGACACCGAACACTTGCGCCAAAAATACGGCAGCCACGCCCTGGTAAAGTGCTGTGCCGTCCATGTTGATGGTGGCCCCGATGGGCACGATAAACTGGCTGATGGAGGGCCGGACATCCAGCTTGTCTTCCGCCGTGCGGATCGACAGCGGCATCACGGCAGCCGAGCTTGAGGTGGAAAAAGCCAGCAGCAGCAGCTCCCTGATCTGGCCCACAAACTCAATCGGGTTCCGGCGCGCCACAAGCGTGACAACCGTCATATAGAAAAGAAACAGCACGCCAAGCCCCGCCAAAACCGTCAGCACATAAACGGCCATGCCGAAAAGGGCATCAAACCCAATCTTGGAGGTCAGCTGTGTCATCAGGCCAAAAACTGCGAATGGCGCCAAAAGCATCGCCCAGCGCACAACGGTCATGCACACCGCCTGCAACGACCCAAGAAGGTCAAGAAGCGGCTTGGCCTGCACGGGTTCCATCAGCACCAGTGCCACGCCCACAATCACGGCAAACAACACCACCTTCAGCATGTCCATGTCCGTCATGGCGACAAGCGGGTTGGTGGGCAGGATACCCAGTATCTTCTCAGGTATGTCGCCGATACCGATGATCTCAGCCGATACGGGCGCAGAGACCTGCGGCAGGCCACCAAGCGTGGCGCGCACGGTTTCAGCGTCTACATAATGGCCGGGCTGGATGACCATCGCAGCCACCAGCCCGATGGTGATGGCGATCGCCGTGGTGCAGATAAAATAGGGCACGATGCGCATGCCAAGGCTTCTGAGCTGTTCCATATTTTCGCTGGCTGCCAGCCCGCGGATGACGGAAGCGAAAATCAGCGGAATCACGATCATCTGAATAAGCGCCAGGAACAGATGCCCCGGCAGCGCCACCCAGCTGACAATGGTGGCGGAAATGTCGGCTGGCACCAGACCGGCTGTCGGCCCGAGGCCATAGCCCAGCACAAGCCCCGCGATCATGCCGATCACCACCTGCAACCACAGCCGACCCCGCACCAAGATGCGCAGATAGCGGCTCAGATATTTCAGCGACCGCGGGTGTAGCATCTCCACCGGCTGGTGCGCCTGTTGCTCTCCTGCCATCGGTTCTCCCCCGGTATCGGCTGGTGCGTTCGACCAATCCTTGATTGGCAGGGCTTTTATGTCAACCGGCTGGGACCATCGGCCGCATTCAACATATAAAAAGGGCGCCGAATGACGCCCTTTCCTATTCCTTATGCCTCAGCCGCTAGTCGGCTTCGGCTTCCGGTTTGTATTTGTCAAACCAGGCCAGAATGTTACCGATCTTCTGCACCAGGTTAGACGGCTTGGCAGCGATACCGTGCCCAGCGCCCGGGATGCGTACCATCACGCTATCGACTTTCTGAAGCTTCAGCGCCTGGTAATATTGCTCAGTTTCCGACATGGGCGTGCGGTAATCCTCTTCGCCGGTCAACAGCATGGTTGGTGTCTTCACATTGCCGACAAGGCTGAGCGGTGACCGTTTCCAGTAGTTTTCCTGGTTTTCCCATGGGAAGCCGTCGAACCAATATTTGGTGAAGAAGGGGCTGAAATCGGCGGTCAGCACGAAGCTGGTCCAGTTGATCACCGGCTTGGCCACCACGGCTGCGCGGAAGCGATCTGTCTTGCCGACAATCCAGGCCGTCAGCACGCCGCCGCCGGAACCACCCGTGACATACATCCGGTCTTCATCGATATAACCTTGGGCGATGACCTGGTTCACCGAATCCATCAGATCGTCATAGTCGTTCGACGGATAGTTCTGGTGAATCTCATTGGCGAAAGATTCGCCATAAGAAGTACTGCCCCGCGGGTTGCCGTAGACCACAACATAGCCGGCAGCGGCATACCCCTGAATTTCGGCGGAGAACTGCGGGCCATAGGCCGTGTGCGGGCCACCGTGGATTTCCAGAAGCAGCGGGTATTTCTTCGACGGGTCGAAGTCAGCGGGCTTGGCGACCCACGCGTGTATCTGGTGTCCGCCAACGCTGGCTGGGAAGGAAATCTCCTCCACGCTCGCCATCGCGCGGTGGCCTAGCACGTCGCCGTTCAGGTCTGTCAGCGTGGTGACATTCGATATCCGGTCCACCACCGCCAGGTCAGCCGGGCGATCGGTGCGCGACTGGGTAAAGACCACGCGGCCATCAGCCGTGGCCCGGAACGTGCCGCTGGTGTAGGGGCGACCCAGCGTGGTGCCGCCAACCGCATCGGTCATCACGCGGCCACCGCCCACCAGGTTTACATAAGCCACCAGCCTCTTGCCGTTATTGTCATAGCTGTAGAAGATGCCGCGGCCATCGGGCGCCCATTGGATTTCACCGATACCGCGATCAAGCGTCGGCAACAGGGCGCGGCTGCCGCTGCCGTCTGTATTCATGACATAAAGCTGGGCATTCTTGCTGGAGAGGCCATCATCGTCGAAGCCCAGGTAGGCGACCAGCTTGCCGTCCGGCGAAATCTGGGGCGCAACGTCCGGACCTTTGCGGTTCGTCAGGGTCGTGATGTCACCCGAAGCGACGTTCACGCTGTGGATTTCGGATTCACGGCCGTTGAGCTCCCACCCTTCCACGCGGTTGGCGGAAAAGATGATATTCTGCGAATCAGCGGTCCAGGCCAGCGCGCCGCCGTGGTTATAGTCACCGCTTGTTACCTGACGCGGGGTGCCGCCGTCAGCCGGCACCACAAACACATGGGTAAAGCCGCGCGGCAAATAGCCTGCGCCGTCCGCCCGGTAGGTCACCCGGTCAACCACCTTGGCCGGCCCAGCCCAAGTTGCCCCCTTCGGGGCGGGTGGCAGGCTATAGAGCGGTTTGGCGTCTGTCGGCACAAACATGGTGAAAGCGATCATGCTGCCGTCGGGCGACCAGGAAAGCGACCCGGGGCCATACTGCAGGTCGGTCACACGGGCGGTCTCCCCGGTATCCAGCCAGCGCACGTAAATCTGGTTCTTGCCTTCTACGGACGACACATAAGCCATGCGGCTGCCGTCTGATGAGAAACGCGGCATGCGGTAGCTGGCCTTGCCCGACAGCACTGGGCGGTGACCGCTGCCATCCAGGTTTACACGCCAAATATTGGACCGGGTGCTGTCTGTCATGATATCGAGCGACCGGCGCTCATACACAACAGCCTCACCGTCCGGCGTCAGCCGTGGGCCGGTGGCATATTCCAGATTGAAAATGTCTGAAAGTTCAAATTTTCTGGCGTCTTCATCGGCTGCCGCAGATATCGGTGCCATGACCGCAGCGCACAGAAAGCCCGCCGTGAGTGTCCCCGTGATACGCATTTCTTATATCCCCTTGTCAGTCAGGTAAATTCGTTGTCCGAAAACCTAGCAGAGCTTGTCCTTGCATCACAAGCGCGATAAGTTTTTAGTGGTTTCATGATAAATCCTTTACCTTTCCCGAA
This sequence comes from Kordiimonas lipolytica, assembly GCF_001550065.1. The sequence goes on along the minus strand of NZ_LRUB01000017.1, from coordinate 9,430 downwards.
TAGCAATAGAAGGAAGGGGGTAGGAATTTTTCGCAGCACAAGCTGCGACGCCAAACAGGAACGCTATGTCCGGCCCTATTGAAGAAATCAAAAAAGAACGTGAACGCTTCGTCGCCTTTGCTTTTGCCGCTGCCGAGATCTTTTTCGAGGTCAACGACAAAGGCAAGATCGTTTTCGAGGGTGGCGCCACAGAGCGCGTGGGCACAGACGCAGGCAGCCTGATTGGTGAACCGATCATCAACCAGATCGATGAAGACGACCGCGATGTCTATGCGGCGCTTCAACAACATCTGAACCACAAGGGTAGAATCGGTCCAATTCCGCTACGTTTCATCTCGCATGGTGGCCGCAGCCTGGCGCTTCGGCTGTTTGCGCTGAAGATGCCCGGCGATGACAGCCACACTTTCCTGGCGCTTCGGGCCGCGCCCCTGGGCGGCGGCGGTACGGACAATATGACCGATCCGGAAACCGGCCTCTTGCAGCGCGACAGCTTCATGGAACTGGCGGCGCGCACCATGAAAGACAACCCGGTCGGCAGCAATCTTTATATGACAGCTGTCGAAGTGGAAGGCATCGAGGATGCCAAGAAGAAGTTCGGCCCCAAATATATGCGGACGCTGCTCAAGCAGGTGGCCGCGCACCTCAAGACACTTTCGGTGGACGGCGAGATTGCCGGGCAGATCGGCGACAAGCATTTTGCTTTCCTGCACCGCACCAAATCGGACGGATCGCACCTGGGCAGCACCCTTGAGCATGTTGATGAAAACGTCACGCTGAAGACCGCCTATTCAACGGTGGCCTCCGACATCCCGAAAGAAGGCACCGAGGACCAGGTATTGAGGACCCTCACTTACGTGCTGAACCAGTTTGTAAAAGACCCGGGAGCAGTGGATTTCGAATCGCTATCCACGGCCTATGAAGATATGGCGTCCGAAGCCCAGCGCCGCGTGGTTGGCATGCGCCATATGATCGAGACAGGGACTTTCAAGATGGCATTCCAGCCGGTCTATTCGCTGTCGACGAACGAAGTGCATCACAATGAAGTGCTGAGCCGGTTCGACGACCGCATGGGCGACCAGAGCACGCTGGATATCATCCGCTTCGCCGAAGAAGTGGGTATCATCGAAGAGTTTGACATCGCCCTGTGCCACAAGGCGATCGACTATGTGAAGAAGATGAAGAAGCTGGGGAACCCGCTGACGCTTGCGGTCAACATCTCAGGGCGGACGCTGGACAACAGCCGCTATACTGACCAGCTGATGAAAGAATTTACCGCCGGCAAGGATGCCTCCCGCAATATCCTGGTGGAGCTGACCGAAACAGCCGCCATTGAGAATCTTGAGAAGGTTGAAGCCATCCTCAATGACCTGAAGGCCATGGACTACCGCATCTGCCTGGACGATTTCGGCGCAGGGGCGGCGGGCTACCAGTATCTGCGAGCCTTCAATGTGGACTATGTGAAGATTGACGGTTCCTATGTGGAAGACATGAACACACCGGGTTACCGGCCAACTTTCCTTCTGTCGATCGTGCGCCTGTGCAATGACCTTGGTGTCAAGACCATCGGCGAACACGTGGAAAACCGCTTCCAGGCAGACTTCCTGCGTTCGCTGGGAGTAGATTTCGCCCAAGGCTTCCATTTCGGCAAGCCCGATTTCTCACCGCAGACAGACTAGCATTATGTCAGTTAAAGAAACGATTATCGGCCTTGCAGCCTGCGTACTGGTTTGGGCCTTCGGCTTTTGGCGCGAAAAGAAACACGAGCTGGGCACGGTCTCCCTGGTGCCGCCTTTCTATATCCAGTTCCTTGGGATTGTAGGGTTCTTTGTCTTTGCCGCCCACCTGATCGCCATCACCACAGGGCTGGACTGGACCCCGCCTTTCCGGCGCTAGTCTTCCCGACGTCCGTCTTCTGGTTGTGCATCTGCCCCCAGAATCTCGACATTCATCAGTTGCGGGGCGCTGGTCTCAAACATCCTGAGACCAAGAGACCGATACATTGCCGCCCAGAAACGTGACCTGTAGAACCGACGTTTACCGCGCTTGCCACGGGCAATGAAAATACCTGACGGGTGCTTGTAGATATTGGCCGCAACGCGCGTGCTTTCCTTCAGCAGCATATCCTTGATATCGCTTGTGGCCTGAATCGTGTGCCGTGCCATGGGCTTGACCTTGCGCCGCTGCCGCTCCTTGGTGGTGCGGCGGCGCCACATCTTGAGCCACACCCCTGCAATCAATATGAAGATGGCCAGCAGAACCGCGAACATCGCCAGAATATACCAAAGGTTCAAGCCGTCCCCCAGTTGCAGGCGCTCAACGGTTTCGTCGATCGCCTGATCTGCCGTCAGGCGCGAATCGGATTCCATCTCACCCGAGGCCGAAAAGCTGTAGATCAACCCGTCGCGCCGGTCGAGCGCCCCAAGAATGCCGTTACCGCCATAAACTGCCACATAACCGTTCGACGCCACGGTCACCCCGTAAAGCGGGTCCCCACTGCATTTTGCCTTGATATCCAAGAGATTCGGGCGCGAAACAAAAACCTGATAGTCAGTCACCCGGGTACAGCGGAATCGGTACACCTGAATCACTTCGGCAAGCTTGAGCGCCACGGCCGCCGGGGGCGAGCCCCGGTTGACACCCACATAAATGTCATGTGCGAGCTGACGCGGATCGGCCCCATCGCCTTGTATCTGCGCGACGGCATGCGGAGCCAGCACAAGCGTGCCCACCAAAGACATTGTCAAAATGATCAACTGAATCAAACGCATACCAGACCTGCCGTTGTTATCAGGGCTTATTCAAAGTCATCTTCGGGCTACATGCAAGAGGAAGGCGCATCAATCGGAAAAAAGCTGCGTGCATAAAAAAGCGGAACCGCAATCGGGGGAGGACATGCGGTTCCGCGCGACACAGTCAGATCAAGGGAGCTATTAGGCTGTATCAGCACCCTCTTTATAGAATGAAGCCTGTTAACAACCGGTAAACAGAGTCTCGAAAAATCAAAAAGTTGGAATCTGGCGAAAAAATTTTTCGTTTGTCCCATATCAGGCCTATCAAGAAAAGAGCAAAAGTCCTTAAAATTGATAGCTTTTTTCCCTGATCCATTTGGAAGCGATCCACTTCACCCCAGCCGTCACAGGCGTGCTTTCATGCAGCGATTGTTCGTCAATTTCACCGTCTGCGAGTACATTCTGGAACACAATTGCGTCACCAACGCCGCCTTTGTGAGCGAATCCGGCGCGGACAAAACTTGTGCTGCCACCCTCATAACCGTCATTCAGGTAAATCAGTACCGTCTTTGGCCGCTGGCCGCTGCGCTCAAGTTCCGCATTCTGGCCGTCAGCACCCGGGACCAGGCAGTCATAGTGCGGGCCGTAGTACATGCCGGGTTGATAGTAAAGCACGCTCAGCATCTCACCATGGTCAGGCGCAACACCTGCGGCGGCGCACATGCGCGCCCCGATGGCATGCAGAACAAGGTCCAGGTCTGCGGGCCAGAAGGTCATATTGTAGGAATGGCGGTATGGATCGGCGCGCAGCTCGCCCGAGTTCGGGTCCACCACCCGCGCGGGCGCAAGGCTTGGCGCGGACGAGGCGATGATATGCTCGCACAGGCTCGGCCCGATAAGGCCGGGTACCGTTTCCACATGCGGGCGATCCAGTTCCACTTTTGCCTGCGGGCGCGCAAGCGCTTCTGGCGCAGTCGCGAGGTCAGACAGGATATCTTCCGGAATTTTCGGCAGCTCCGTTGGCTCAGGCAGCGCCGCGGCAGTGGCGCCTTCAAAGCGCACCAGAAGGTTGCCGGCAAGCGGGTGGCCAAGCTGGCGCCCTTGCATTGTCCACTGTTTGGCAAGCCCGGCTTCAATGGTGCCGTCCCCCTTCAGGTGACGGCTGACAAGCTGCATGGCTGCGATAATATTACCGCGGGTTGCAGCCGCCAAAAGAAGCGCTGTATTGAGGTCATCTTCAAATCCATATAGCTCGCGCAACAGCGCCAGCTCCGCCAATGCGAGCATATGGCCCTTGCGTGCACCGGTAACCAGAAGCGCCACAGCCGCCGGCCAATCCGCATCACAGCCATGGCCCATGGCCTTCAACACAGACAGCAGCCGCATGGACGCTTCGTGATCCTTGGCCGCAGCCTGGGCTAGAACCTGAACGGCGTGGCTGACATCGCGGTCAACCATATGGCCCGAGAGCATGAAGTTCGAAAGCGTGAACCGGGCATCAAGGTGACCAGCGGTCGCGGCCTGGCGCAGCATTTTGATCGCGGCGTCTTTCTGGCCTTCGCCAGACAGGTAGGCTGCCATCTTATATTGGGCGTCAGCGTCACCCGCCTTTGCTTGAGCCGCGAGCTTCTGGATATCGATGCCTTCAACCACCTAGTTTTCCCGCATCTTGAGCGCAGCGATAAAGGCGTTGTGCGGGATTTCCACTTTCCCGTACATGCGCATCTTCGCCTTACCCTTCTTCTGCTTTTCCAGAAGCTTTTTCTTACGGGTAACGTCACCGCCGTAACATTTGGCCGTCACGTCCTTACGCATGGCAGAGATGGTCTCGCGGGCAATCACCTTGCCGCCAATAGCCGCCTGGATCGGAATTTTAAAGAGCTGGCGCGGGATCAGGTCCTTCAGGCGCTCACAAAGCGCCCGGCCCCGACCTTCAGCCTGGCTGCGGTGAACCAGCATCGAAAGCGCGTCCACTGGCTCGCCGTTCACCAGGATCGACATTTTCACCAGGTCGGATTGCTCATAGCCGTATAGGTCATAGTCAAAGCTCGCGTAGCCGCGACTGACGGACTTCAGCCGATCATAGAAATCATAGACCACTTCGTTAAGCGGCAGGCGGTATTTCAGCATCGCGCGTGTGCCGGCGTATGTCAGGTCTTCCTGGATGCCGCGCTTGTCTTCACAGAGCTTCAGCACAGCACCCAAGTGCTCATCCGGCACCAGAATGGTGGCGTTGATCCAGGGCTCTTCGATATGGTCGATGCGCACCACATCCGGCATGTCGGCCGGGTTGTGCAGCTCTACCATTGTGCCGTCGGTCTTATGGATCTTGTAAATCACGCTCGGGCTGGTGGTGATCAGCTCAAGGTCGAATTCCCTGAGCAGGCGTTCCTGAATGATCTCCAGATGCAGCATGCCAAGGAAGCCACAGCGGAACCCGAAACCGAGCGCCGCGGACGATTCCATCTCGAACTCAAAGCTGGCGTCGTTGAGCCTGAGTTTCTGCAGGGCGTCGCGCAGGCGTTCGAACTCACTTGTATCAGCCGGGAACAGGCCACAGAATACGACCGACCGGCTGGGCTGGAAGCCCGGCAGGGCTTCAGTGCACGGCCTGGCGACATCGGTGATGGTATCACCCACATGGGTGTCGGCCACTTCCTTGATCGACGCTGTGATAAAGCCCACTTCGCCGGGGCCGAGCTCCGGCACGATTACGCCCTTGGGCGTAAACACACCAACACGCTCGATCTTGTGTTCGGCATCTGCCGCCATCATCTTGATGGTCTGGCCCTTCTTGATCTTGCCGTCGATCACACGCACCAGCACCATCACACCCAGATAGGCGTCGTACCAGCTGTCCACCAGCATGGCCTTCAGCGGCGCGTTTGGGTCACCTTCTGGGGCTGGCAGCTTTGTTACAATAGCTTCAAGCACATCGTCGATACCGATGCCGGATTTGGCGGAACATTCAACGGCCTCCGTGGCATCAATGCCGATCACGTCCTCGATCTGCTGGCGCACGCGGTCAGGTTCCGCGGCAGGCAGGTCAATCTTGTTCAGGACCGGCACGATCTCGTGATCATTCTCGATGGCCTGATAAACATTCGCCAGCGTCTGGGCTTCAACGCCCTGACTGGCGTCCACCACCAGGATAGAGCCCTCGCACGCGGCCAGGCAGCGGCTGACTTCATAGGCAAAGTCAACGTGGCCGGGTGTATCCATCAGGTTCAGGGTATAATTCTGGCCGTCCTTGGCCTTATATTCCAGCCGCACGGTCTGCGCCTTGATGGTGATGCCGCGCTCGCGCTCGATATCCATCGAATCGAGAATCTGCGACTTCATTTCCCGGTCGGTCAGCGCGCCGGTATTCTGTATCAGGCGGTCAGCAAGCGTGGACTTGCCGTGGTCAATGTGCGCAATGATCGAAAAATTGCGGATATTCTTCTGGTCGGTCATAACCGTTTCTAACTCATACTGTGACTGTTGTTGGCCCCGATGGGCAACGACCGCACATCAGGTGCGGTCGACATTGTTTCTATTTTAGCTCGGGATTACCCGATCTGGCGGCCGGTGGCCGTCTGCGTAGGCGCGGATATTGATCAGCACCTTCTCGCCCATGGCCATGCGGGCCTCAACGGTTGCTGAGCCCATGTGCGGCAAGAGCACAACATTGTCGAGCTCCAGCAGCTTCGGGTTGATCTCGGGTTCCTGTTCGAACACGTCAAGGCCAGCGCCTGCAATACGTCCCACCTCAATCAGGTCCGCCAAAGCTTCCTCGTCAATGATCTCACCGCGGGCGGTGTTGATGATCACGGCGTGCGGCTGCAGCTTTTTCATGCGTGTGCGGTCCAGAAGGTGGTGGGTTTTATCTGTCAGCGGACAGTTGACAGACACGAAATCCATCCGGCTGAGCATCTCATCCAGATCATCCCAATATGTCGCTTCAAGTTCCGCTTCCACGTCTTCCGGCAGGCGCGTGCGCTTATGATAGTGCACAGCCATGTTGAAGGCCTTGGCACGACGGGCAATCGCAGAGCCGATTCGGCCCATGCCGATAATGCCAAGACGTTTGCCCTGTATGCGGTGCCCCATCAGGAAGGTGGGCGTCCAGCCGGTCCATTCACCTGCACGCAGGATTTTTTCGCCTTCGAAAAGGCGGCGTGGCACGGACAAAAGCAGCGCCATGGCAAGGTCTGCCGTGTCTTCCGTCAGCACGCCCGGCGTGTTGGTTACCACAATGCCTTTTTCATGCGCTGCCTTGGTGTCAATATGGTTCACACCGGCACCGAAGTTGGCGATCATCTTCAGGTTCTTGCCTGCCGCCGCAATGACTTCCGCATCTACATTGTCGGTCACCGTCGGCACCAGAACGTCCGCCGTCTGCACAGCCTTCATGAGGCCTTCCTTGCCAAGCGGCTTGTCCGCGAGATTGAGCTGCACATCAAAAAGCTCCGCCATGCGGGTTTCGATATTGTCCGGCAACTTGCGCGTGACGACAACCTTGGTACGCTGCCGGTTTCCTTTTTGAGCCATGGGCCTTCATTACCTTTTTCAGAACCACGAGACAGAGAGCTTGCCTCAGACCATGCGCATCTAGTACCAGAAGGTGGAGGCCAGTTCAAACGCCAAGCGACGGGGAAAGGGGTGTAATGCTGCGCTTTTTGTCGATTTTGATACTTTTCAGCGGGATTCTGTCGCAATCCCTGCCTACACACGCCCAAACGGCAAGTGAAACGCCACGCGTCGGTGAAAGCGGTCAGCCCTTGCCGCGGCTGATCTCGCTCGCCGCCAGCAAGGCTTTCATGCGCACCGGCCCCGGTCGCCAGTACCCGATCCTGTGGGTCTATGAGCGCACCCGGTTGCCGCTGGAGGTGATCGACGAGCACCGCGCCTGGCGCAAGGTACGCGACCATGAGGGCACGACCGGATGGATGCATGTGTCGCTTCTGTCGTCCCGCCGGACAGCCATGATCATCGGCACCACCCGCAAACTCTATGAAGACCCGAGCCCCGCGTCCCCCGCGCGCCTGATCGCCGACGCAGGCGTGATCGGAGAAGTGCAGGCCTGTGACGGAATCTGGTGCCGGCTGGAAATAGATGGCACGGAAGGCTGGATCGAACGGCGGTACCTTTGGGGCGTTTACGAGCGCGAAATCATTGATTGACCCTAGGGCCTCCGATCCCTGAAAATTCTACATAAATTTTACAACACTTATAAATTAAGTGTTTGTAATATTTGACGTTTTCTTAATTGCCCACCTACAAGATGTGCCTTCAGGCAAAAACATAGCCGCCTAAACAGGCACATAGTAGGAGGCACACGTGATCACATCTATTACCCCAACGTCACCGTTGGCGGCCAGCACTGCTGGCATTTCCCCAAAAGCACATGACGACGAAAATGATGTCAGTGATGAGACAATCGAAGCCCTTAAGGCCGAACATGAAGCCCAGTGGGAAGAACTAGAGGCCCGGCAGGAACAGGAACATGCTGACCTCGACGCCCAATGGAATGAGGCCATCAATGCCCTTGAGGCCGAACATGCGGCCGAGTGGGACGCCCTGTACGAAGAAAAGCACGCCGCGCTCGAGGCACTAGCCGCCGAACAGGAAACGGAAACCACGGCGCTTGCAGAAGAGCATGAGGCAGCAATGCTTACCCTCAAGGAGCAGCTGGACGCAGCCTATGACGCGCTTGATGCTGCCCTGTTCGCAGAATGGGAAGCCCTTGAGGCACAACTGGCTGACGAATGGGCCGCAGCCGAGGCGGCAGGCACCGCCGATGATGCCCTCGAAGAAGAACAGAACGCCCTGAGGGCCGCTCAGGAAGAAGACCATGCAGCCCAACTGGCTGAGTTCGAGGCAGACTATGAGGCGACTATCGCTGATCTTGCCGCAGCTCAGGAAGAGGAATGGAATGCCCTTGAAGAGGCGCATGAAGCCGAATGGGATGCCCTTGAAGGTGACCTACATGGCCGGATTGATGCCCTAGACGAAGAACAGAATGCAGAATGGGAAGCGCTGGAAGAAGCCAAGGAGGCGGACTATCAGGCGCTGGAGGAAGCCCACGAAGCCGAACGCGACGCCCTTGAAGCTGCGCAGGACGCAGAATGGGAAGAAGTCGTGGGCGATGGAGACGACGGGGATGACGGGGGTGACGACCGCGTCAAGGGCAGCCAGGATGACGACACCATGGCTGGCGGCAGTGGCGACGATACGCTGTCCGGCTTCAACGGCAACGACACCATTGATGGTGGCGACGGCGACGACTTCATCTGGGCCGGGTCTGACGCCAACGGTAATGACAAGGCCTATGGTGGCCAGGGTGACGACATTATCGGTGGTGGCGGCGGCCATGATTTTCTGATCGGTGATGGCGACGGCGCCGATGACGTGGAAGGCGACGACACCCTCTTTGGCGGTGCCGGAGACGACACAATCGTCGGCGGTTCATGGGTTGACCTGAACCAGAACGGCATCGTCGATATAGATGACTTCCTGCCTGATGACAGCGGCCCAGGCGCCAATGACGACGGCGGTGCCAACGACGACGGTGGTGCCAATGATGACGGCGGTGCCAACCACGACGGTGGTGCCAATGACGACGGTGGTGCCAATGATGACGGCGGCTCCAATGATGACGGTGGCGCCAATGATGACGGCGGTGCCAATGATGACGGCGGTGCCAATGATGACGGCGG
>NZ_LRUB01000016.1 GCF_001550065.1 Kordiimonas lipolytica | reverse complement strand
GCTTCCGCTTGTGCTTCAGCTTCCTCTTCGGCCTCTTCCTCGGCTTCATCTTCAGCCTGGTCTTCCGCTTCATCCTCTTCAGGGCCGAAGTAAGCGAACAAGGCACTTTCCACATATGCGGAAGTACGCCCAGAAGGGCGCGCGTCAGGTATCTGGGAGACATCGGGGAAGGCAAAAGCCACCTGTGACACAACAAGCGCGCTAAAGCCGCACAGCAATGTCAGGTGCCTATAATTCATTATCCCGTTCTCCAGGTGTTTGGGGGCCGAATTTACAGCGCAAACGCGCTGTATCAGGTGACGTTTAACGCCATTCTATTAAGAAAACGCGTAAGCACACAATTTTATTCCCTACTGAGTAGATAAACCCCGATTAACACTCACACGCGCAGGAAACCGCTTTCTGTGCCATAATAAATTGAAAAAAATTAAAAAAGTGGGAATAAACTCCGCTTGCTTACCGTTACCAAGGTGATGAACGCAGTTATGAAACATGACCCTGCCAACGAATGGCGTGAAGAATTGGTGGCTCTGCTGCCAAGGCTGAGGCGTTATGCGGTCTCACTGACAGGGACACTTCATGACGGTGAAGACCTGCTGCATTCAACGATCGAAAGAGCCCTCACCAAGTTCGATCAGTTCACACAGGGAACCGATCTGGATAGATGGCTTTTTCGCATAGCAAAGAACCTTTGGCTGGATGAAATCAGATCCCGGAAGGTCCGCGGCGAAACCGACAAACCGGAAAACCCGAAGGATGAGCCCTGGATCGATGGAGAAAATCAAGCCACAGCAGCGGTCGGGCTTTCCGAACTGGGAACCCTTCTGTCGCAGATGCAGGAGGACCACCGGGAAATCCTGCTGCTGGTTGTTGTTGAAGGATATTCATACAGGGAAGCGGCGGATCAATTGTCGCTACCTGTCGGTACGGTAATGAGCAGGCTAGCCAGGGCCCGGTCCAAACTCACGGAGCTGTCCGCAAAAGCGCGTCAGCAAAACGAGAACGTGGTGCCGTTCGGTAGAGGACGGGAGAGATAACATGAAGATTGAAGATACAGACCTGATGGCCTACATGGACGGCGAACTTTCGCCGACCAAGTCCAGGGCAATCGAAGACGAGCTGGCGCGTTCCCCTGCCCTGCGGGACCAGCTTGACAAAATGCGAGCAGCCGATGCCCTTCTCGCTGACAGCCTGGCAGGCACCCCGAAGCGGGCAGCCCGCCCGGACACGATGGCGCTTGTTGATGATCTGGCACGCAAGCTGGCACATCAGAAAACCGAAAGACCTGACAATCTGGTTACGCTGAAACAACCGGAGCAGGCCTCAAGGTCTTTCTGGAAGCGTCCGTTCGTGCCGCAGGCCATTGCGGCTTCGGTCGCCTTGTTCATCGGCTTTGGCGCCGGGAACCTCACGTCCACAGGCGGCATGCCACAAAGCAGTGGCATCACCGACTATGCCATGGGCCAGGTAAGCCCCCAGTCGCCGCTTTATCAAGCGCTTGAAAGCTCGGCCAGCCATCAGGCCGTCCGTTTCGGCTCTGAAGATCAGGCAGCAGCAATGCCCCTGACCACTTTCCGCACTGCGGATGGGACATTCTGCCGGGAGTTTTCAACCGCTGCGCCAAATAGCGCGCAACATGGCATCGCCTGCAGAAAGAACGGTGGCTGGCGCATCAAGGCCGTGGTCGCGACAGATGCAGTCGCCCCTGCAAACGATGGGATGTTCGTCACTGCATCTGATGCCACAACCGACCCCATCGGCAGCATGATCATGTCCATGATGGAAGGCGACGCCCTTAGCCAGAGCGACGAAGAAAAAGCCATCACTGGCAACTGGGATTGAGGCCTTCAGGGGCTTCAAAACCCTGAATTTTCTAAGCTTTTTCAGTTTTTCCAAAAAAATATTCATTTCAATGGAATAAACCCTCCTCCTATCCCGTTAACCAGATAACGCATTGATTTTTTCATCTGGAGAACGGACATGACAGATTTTATTGGAACAAGCGGCAACGATACGCTGACAGGCACCGCCAACAATGATGAGTTGGAAGGCCTGGCTGGTAACGACGTGCTGATGGGTGGCGCAGGAAACGATGAACTGGAAGACGGCTCCGGCAGCGACACCCTCACTGGCGGCAGCGGTGCCGACCGCTTCAAAATCCGGGGAGGCGGTAATGATGTCGTTACCGATTTCAACCCCGGCGAGGGCGATGTTGTCGACCTCCGCAAATATGAAACCATTAATTCCATTGATGATCTGCTGGCCATTTCCAGCGACTCTGGCGGCGGCGTGGTTATCGCCCTGCCAGGCGGCGACACGCTGACGCTCCAGGGTGCTTCCCTCTCTGATCTTGATGCTTCTTCCTTCCGCTTTGCCGCTGCTGACGTTGCTGATGAAGAAGATGATGACGCCGAAGATGCGGACGACTCTGAAGACGAAGAAGACGATGAGGACTCTGAAGACGAAATCGACGACGACGATGCTTCCGACGACGAGGAAGGCGATGAGGAAGACGAAGAAGACGATGAAGATGAAGAGGACGAGGACGAGGACGACGACGAAGATGACGACGACATCCTTGGCTCTGACGACGATGATGAACAGCGGGGCTTCGACGGCGACGACACGCTGGACGGCGGCCTTGGCGATGATGAAATCAAGGGCGGCGACGGCAATGACAAGTTGATCGGCGGCGAAGGCCATGACGAACTGAAGGGTGAAAACGGCAACGACACCATTTCAGGCGGTGCTGGCGAAGACGAAATCAAAGGCGGTAACGGCGCCGACGTCCTCGACGGCGGTGACAACGACGATGAGATCAAGGGCGGCGACGGCGCCGATATCCTGTCTGGCGGCAACGGCGATGATGAAATCGACGGTGGCGACGGCGATGATACGGTAACGGGCGGCGCAGGTGCCGACGAGTTTGAATTCGACTCGAACTCATCCGACGTGTTGACCGATTTCAACGGCGCCGAAGGCGACCGGATCGACCTTGATGACTGCGACGCCTTCGGCAGCTTCGAAGAAATGCTGGCTGCATCAAGCCAGGTCGGCTCAAGCGTGGTCATTCAGTTGGGCAACGGTGAAACGCTGACACTTCAGAACACCAACCTGGAAGACCTGTCCGCGGAATATTTCGAGTTTGACGACGACGATAATGAGCTGGACGACGACGACTTTGAGGGTGGCGACGAGGATGACGACCACGAGGGCGACGATTCCGCACAGCGCGTCAAGGGCGGTAACGGCAACGACAACCTCAAGGGCAACGGCGGCAATGACTTCATGACCGGCGGGTCAGGCAAGGACACAATCGACGGAGGCGACGACGACGATGAAATCTTCGCCGGCGCTGACGATGATGACGACGACAGCTTCGCAGGCGGCAGCGGCAACGATATTGTTGGCGGCGGCGCAGGCAACGACTTCCTTGTCGGCGATGACTTCAACAACGACGGTATCGGCGACGATGGCGATGACACAATCTACGGCGGCGACGGTGACGATGTGGTCATAGCCGGCAGCTGGCACGATGCTGATGGTGACGGTCTGTTCGACGACGGTGAGGCAAACACCAACGGCGGCGCCAGCAACAGTCTTTGGTCAGGCAGCGGCGACGACCAGGTTTACGGTGCCAACGGCGACGATGTGATCGGCGGCGGCGACGGCGACGACCGGATCGTCTCTGGCGGCGGCAACGATGTTGTCTATGCCGGCAAGGATGACGGTGAAGATGAAATCGAAGGCGGTGACGGCGACGATAATATCTTCGCGTCAAACGGTAATGACGACATCAGCGGCGACGACGGCAACGACACGCTCTTTGGCGGGGCCGGTGATGACACGGTTGACGGCGGTGACGGCATCGACCAACTGTTCGGCGGCGCTGGCAATGACCTGCTGATCGGCGGTGATGGTGCGGACACCTTCTTCTTCGGCAACAATCACGGCAATGATGTTGTGGACGATTTCGACACCGCGTTTGATACCCTCTATCTGGTGAACACAAATACGGACTTCACATCGATTGACGATGTTCTGGCTGCCAGCCAGGAAACAACAGCCGGCGGTGAAGACGGCGTCTTGATCGACACCGGAGATGGCTCTTCCGTGTTCCTGGTGGGACTAACCTTATCGGACCTCCAATCCGCCACGTTGGACCTCTAGCTGCATTCGGTTACTGTGGCGCTGGGGGAGCTTCGGCTCTCCCTTTTTCTATGTCCACTCCTGGCGAGAGAGCGACCACCAAAGTGGTCGCTCTGAGTGTCTGCTTTTAGATTTCCAGCTGCTCAGCAACTTCGAGGGCATCATCGACATCAATACCAAGATAGCGAACCGTACTTTCCAATTTCGAATACCCCAAGAGTAGCTGTACCGCCCTAAGGTTCTTGGTTTGCTTGTGGATGAGCGGAGCCTTGGTACGCCTGAGCGAGTGCGCTCCATAGCTGCTTGGGTCCAGTCCAATATCACTGATCCAGGCTTTCGTCGCCCTGGCATATTGACGCATTGAGGGGTGCCGAGTTCGATCGATCCGGCTGGGGGAAGAGATAGTCTGAATTCCCCAACCCAGACTTCGCGATCCACTTCAAAATGGATTCCCGAGCTTGGACTTGCTTCGAGATTTCAAATCGGACCGGATTACCTGTCTTTTGCTGCAGTACCATTGCGCGACGCTTCACCTCTGAGCCTTCGCAAACATCCGAGACCTTGAGCTTCACTAAATCACAGGCGCGCAACTTGCTGTCGATCGCTAGATTGAATAGAGCAAGATCACGAACCGCAGCCTTCAATTGCAGGCGAATGCGGATCGCCCCAATCTCCTTCAGTTTGAGAGGTGGCTTTTGCCCTATCAGTTTGCCTTTGTTCCAGGGCTGATGGGCATTTCCGTGATGAAAGAAGAGTTTCATGATCTGTCTCCTTTATGATCAGGAAACAGTCATTCTACTCCTATCAACCTAGCGCACTTTCTGGCCCTCTGCGGTCATTACTTCACCACCCAAATTGCATGCGAAGCCCAACAGTATGGCCGCTTTGGTGTGTGTCGCCGTCAGTGCTGAAATCCGTGGCACTGATCATGAGGCGCACGTTTTCTGTCACGTACCAGTTCAAGGACGCCGACCAGTTACGGCCATAGGTGCCCAAACCGCCAGCGCGCAGGTCGAGGCGGCTATAGCGGACGGCGACTTCCCAGGCGCCCATACTGCCTTCTGTCACCGGTCGTGAAGGCTGAAGGCCTTCAATTTCCCCGCCCCGGCGTCATAGGCCCGGTGTTCACCCGTCAGTACATAGCTTGCGGCAATGTGACCGCCGTCATAGCTGTGGGCCTCCCTGCCTTTCGTGCGAAGGCCGCCATATTCGGCGTCGAAAAGCCAGGGCCCGCTGGAGGTCGCAAGCTCAATGTTGGCATGGCGGTAATGGTCCGCCTCAACGAGGCCACTGGCAAACATCCTGCCGCCGTCAAGCCAGGCTTCCGGCCGGGCCGACAGGAACAGCAGATTGTCGTCTTCATCGCGGTAATAGGCCGACAGGCCCACATGCAGGAACGCCTCTTCCGCCAGAATGGGTGCATAGGTGGCACGCGCATGCAGGCCCCAGCCATTGGTGTCGGCGGTATCATCGTTGAGGTCATCAAACGACACGCCCGTCTGCACACTCCAATTGCCGCCACCGGTTTGAAGAAACACGCCAAGCTGGCCGCCAGTGCCCACCTCAAACGCGTTGGAGGCCAAGCTGCGTTCCGGCAGGCCGCCGACCGTCTCGCTCGTCGCCGCCGAAAGAGTATGATAGATCTTCAGATAGCCAAAAGAGAGCGCCATATTGTCGCCCAGGCGATAGCGTACAAAACTGTCATCCAGGCTGACATCCCCGCTTGATGACACCGCAAGTTCAACCTGCGTGTCCAGGCGCTCGGACAATCGCGCCTTTATCCCGGTTTTCAAAGCCCGCAGGCCATTGCCTGCCGACAGCTGTTGATTGTCGGCCGCATGGACATCCAGGGCATCCAGCTGCAGCAGGCCGAAAAAATCAATGTCGCCCGCAAAAACTGCCCCGCTTCCGCTGCAAAAGGCCACAAGCCCTCCAGCGAGGGTGCTTGCACACCACCGTCTTGTCATCATGAATTCCATCATATTGAGGGCCTGTCGGCCCGGTTGTCAGCTTCAGGAAACCTTCCGCAGGAATGTTTCAAGACAGTCGAAATAGGCTTCCGGTTCCTCGAAGAACGGCATGTGGGAGCTGTTCTTGAAAATCCGAACTTCCGAATTCGGAAGCGCATGGTGCATTTCCGCCGTGCCGGCCGGTGTCAGTTCGTCATACAAGCCGCTCAACAACAAGACGGGCACTGTGATCCGGTGCATGTCCGGTATGCGGTTCCAATCCTTCATATTGCCCGTGTAAGTGAATTCGTTCGGGCCCTGCATGGTCATATAAGGCCCCATGTTCCAGTCCTCGAGCGACCGGTTCACCGCTGCCGGCCATTCATCCAGCCGGCATACATGGCGGTAGTTCAGTATGGTGATGGCGGCCTGATATTCTGGATGGTCGAGTGTCCCCTCTGCCTCATGACGCTGCATCATGGCAACGGTTTCCGGCCCCAGGGCCTCGCGCAACCGGTTCAGTTCCCGCACAAGATGCGGGATGTTGCAATTGCCATTGGCAAGAATGAGGGACTTCAGCTTTTCCTGATGGGTCAGCGCATATTCCGTGCCCATCCAGGTCCCCCAGGACTGGCCAAGGAAATGAACCTTCCCCAGCTCTAGCACCTTCCTAACCTGTTCGGCTTCCGCCACATAGCGCTCCAGCGTCCACAGGCTCGCATCCTCCGGCCGGTCGGACTGGCCGCAGCCAAGCTGGTCCCACGCCACCACGCGAAAGCCCCGGTCCGCCATCACGCTGTGGCTATCGCGCACATAGTCGCACGGCAGGCCCGGCCCGCCATTGGCGCAGAACAGCACATCGTCGCCCGCGCCAAAACTGTAGGCCACCACATCATAGCCTTCCACAAGGCGGACACGGATTATATCGTCCGGTTTTCTCTCCGGCACTGACGTCTTAGGGTTGGCACTGGGCGCATTCATCGTCACCTCCACTGTTTACATATCTGAACCCAAATCGCCCGAACACGACACTGGCATTGGCCGCCGATTGCTGCTATAAATTATAGGCGATTAAATCTGTTAACAATATTGGCTACTATTTATCATATGGCAAGGAAAAACACAGCGGAAGCGGCAGAAATTGGCGTCGCACAGCAATTGCAGGCGGATATTCTGGGAGAATATTTCCGTCCGGGGGAGTGGCTTAAGCAGGCTGACATCGAAAATCGGTATAAAGCGAACCGATTCGAGGTAAGGATGGCGTTGTCCGCGCTGGCCGCCAAACACCTGATCGACCATGTCCCGAACCGCGGGTACAGGGTGATCAACCCGTCAGACCGTGAGCGGGCCGAACTCTATGAAGTGCGGACCATTCTGGAAACCGCTGCCGGGCGCCTCGCGGTGCAGAAATGCTCCGACGACGACGTGGCCGAGCTGAGCCAGATGGTGGAAGACTTTGAAGCCGCGATCGATACCGCCAGCCGGGCAGAACTGACCGACCTCAACATGGCCTTCCATAACAGGTTCTACTCAATAGGTGGCAACGACCTGTTGATCACTCAAATCCGGGAACTGCGGGATCGCGGCCTTCCCGGTCGGGAAGGCGGCTGGGAAACGGTTGCTGGCATGCGAGCCAGTAACGAGGATCACCGTCAGATGGTCGAAATGCTGCGCAGCCGGGACGGCGATGGATTGAACTATACCATCTATCGGCACCTCAATCGCTGGCGGGAATTCTCGAAGCCGGTAACGGACGAAAAGTCCTGAGCACTCTCAGGCGGGGGAAAGCTTCCCCGCCAACGCCCTCTGGAACAGGTCCGCCAATCCTTCCCGGCTGATCGGGCATGGGTTTCCCCCCATCGACGGATCTGCCTCTGCGGCTGCCGCAAGCGCGGGAATATCTTCTTCCCGAACACCAAGCACTTCGGCTGAGTTCGGGATATCAAACAGCGCCCGGAAGTCCATCACCCATTCATACACACTATCGAACCCGGGATTCTCCAAACCCAGAAAGGCCCCCAGCCGCGCCATTTTCTCCGCGATGGCAGGCCGGTTCCTCAGCATCACATAGGGCAGGAATACCGCGTTCGCTAGCCCATGATGCGCGCCATAGAAGGCCCCCACGGGATGGCTGAGCGCATGAACCGCACCAAGCCCCTTCTGGAAAGCGGTTGCCCCCATGCTGGCAGCCACCAGCATATGGGTGCGGGCCTCGATATGACCGGGTTCCGAATAGGCCACCGGCAGCCACGCCTTGATCAGCCGCATCCCTTCAAGCGCGATCCCATCTGCCATCGGATGATAGCCGGGGGCGCAATAGGCCTCGAAACAGTGGGTGAAGGCATCAAGTCCCGTCGCAGCCGTGAGACCTGCCGGCAGGCCAACCGTCAACTCAGGGTCTGACAACACCGCCACTGGCAGCATTGTCGGGTGAAAGATGATCTTCTTCTCATGGGTGTCCGGGAAGGTAATGACGGAAGCCCGCCCCACTTCGGACCCTGTACCGGCCGTTGTCGGCACGGCGATCACAGGCGCCACCCCGGCTTCGTTCACCCGCATCCAATTGTCGCCCGCGTCTTCAAAATCCCGCAGCGGGCGATCCTGCCCGGCATAAAGGGCGATCGCTTTCCCTGCATCAAGGCCACTTCCGCCCCCAAGCGCCACTACACCGTCATGCCCGCCGCTCCGAAACGCCACCGCCCCTTCTTCCACATTCGTGACCGTGGGGTTGCTGTCGACAGCATCAAAAAGCGCAGCTTGCACCCCCGCATCACCAAGTTGCCTCATGATCGCCACGGTGAACGGAAGGCTCGCGGTGCCTCTGTCCGTCACCACCAACGGCTTGGCTATGCCGAACTGCGCGCACAATGCCGCCAGTTCCCGCACGCGGCCCGCGCCGACGCGCACCGCCGTGGGATAGTTCCAGTTTGCTGAGAAATTTACCTGTTCCGATGTCATGGCAATAGGCCCTAAGAATATTTGAAGTTGAAAGATTTTGGCCGCGTCATGGCATCATAGCCATAGCGCGACAGGGTGCAGCCCTTGCCGGTATCCTTGACACCCACCCACGCCAGGGCAGGTTCAAGCGCGTCACACCGGTTCATGAACACGGTACCCACCTCAAGCTTGTCCGCAATCTTCAGGGAGGCCGCTTCATCACGGGACCAGATGCTGGCCGTCAGGCCATAAGGGCTGTCATTCATCAGGCCGATCGCCACCTCATCGCTTTCCACCGGCATGATGCCCACGACCGGCCCGAAGGTTTCCTCTGTCATGATGGACATGGAATGGTCCACATCCACCAGAATCTGGGGTGCCACATAAGGTGTTCCGGCCTTGGCCATGCCAAAGGCTGCCTCATCCACCAGCGGCGTCGCACCTGCGGCGATGGCTTTCGCAATTTCGCTCCTGATGTGACTGGCCGCGGCCACATTCACCACCGGCCCCAACGTGGTCGCCAGGTCCATCGGGTTGCCCAGACGATAGCCCTTCACAATAGCCGCGCAGGCCTCGACAAATTCCTGATACCGATGCGCCGCCACATAAATGCGTTCAATGCCGCAGCATGACTGACCCGAATTGAACATGGCACCATCCACCAGCCCTTCGGCCGCAGCCTGGATGTCTGCGTCTGCGCGCACATAGGCCGCGTCCTTGCCGCCCAACTCCAGCCCCATGCTGAGGAACCGGCCAGCCGCCGCTGTTTCCATTTCCTTGCCGCCCGCGACAGAGCCGGTGAAGGCGACATGATGGATGTTGGTCTCTCGAACAACGGCAGTTGTTGTCTCACGGCTCAGATGCAGGCACTGGAACAGGCCCGCAGGCAGGCCTGCCGCCTCGAAAGCCTCCGCGAACCGCTCGCCAATCAATGGGGTCTGCGCTGACGGCTTCAGCACCACCGCGTTCCCTGCGGCGAGCGCCGGGATGATGACATTCACAGCCGTCAGATACGGATAGTTCCAGGGACTGATAACCAGCACCACCCCAAGGGGTGCCCGGCGGATGAAATGATGCTGCCCTTCAGGGGCCTGGCGCGGCAGGTCGGCCAGCGCCTCCTCTGCAATGGAGAGCATATAGCGCGCACGGGTGGCCATGCCGGCAATCTCACCCGGTGTCTGGCTGATGGGTCGCCCCATCTGCAATGTGATCTCGCGCGCCAGGTCATCGGTGTGGGCCACCATATGGTCCACAGCCCTGCCAAGCAGCGTCACCCGGTCTTTCACCGGCACATCCGCCCACACGGCTTGCACGGCACCGGCTTTATCAATACAGGCAAATGCCTGATCGTTCTCAACATAGGGCCGCTCGACAACGATCTGGCCATCAATGGGGGAAACGGTTTTTACTGACATACTACTGACCCACACCTAGATAATTTCGAAATATCGATTGAGTTCCCAATCGGTGACATGCTTGCGGAATTCACGCTCCTCCCACTCCCGCGTGGCGGCAAAATGGTCGACAAAGGCATCACCGAACCAGTCGCGCGCCGCCTCGCTTGCCCGCAAGCGCTGGGCCGCGTCCCACAGCGTCAGCGGCAACTTGTGCTCGTCGCCCACTGAGATGTCATAGGCATTGCCTGTCTTCGGTTCGCCGGCGTCGCGACCATTCTCTATCCCCCACAAGCCGGAAGCGATGGCCGCCGCAAGTGCCAGATACGGGTTGGCGTCCGCCGCAGAAATCCGGTATTCGACCCGCTGGCTTTTCTTGCTGCCCGGGATCACCCGCAGGGCGCAGGTGCGGTTTTCCACTCCCCAGGTAGATGTGGTGGGTGCCCAGAAGCCGGGGATCATCCGCCTGTAGGCATTGATGGTGGGGGCAATCATCGCCAGTATTTCCGGCATCATATCGCGCTGGCCGGCAACGAACTGGCGCATGACCGGGCTCATCCGGTACTCAGCCTTCTCGTCAAAGAACGCCGACTGGTCACCCTTCCATAAAGACAAATGCATATGGCCGCTCTGGCCGGGCCACTGCTGGCAGCTTTTCGCCATGAAAGTGGCCATCTTGCCGTGAGCACGGGCCACTACCTTGGCCATCAACTTGAAAAGCGCCGCATTGTCTGCGGCCGCCAGGCCGTCATTCACAGTGAGCGCGGCTTCCAGGACGCCGGCGCCGGTTTCCTCGTGCAGCCCCTCAATCCGAATGCCCATATCCGCCGCGCCTTTCAGAAGCGCCTGATAGAAGGCTGCATGCTCGCACGAGCGCAGCGCCGAATAGCCAAAGGCCCCGGGCGAAATGGGTTTCAGATTGCGAAACCCCTTTTCCCGCGCGCTTTCCGGCGATTCATCGAATACGAAAAACTCATATTCGATGCCCGCCTTGACGGTATAACCCATGTTTTCGGCACGCTTCAGCACGCGTTGCAGCAGATTTCGTGGGCAGATTTCGGCCGCCTTGCCGGTAAACTCCGCCAGAAAGAAGGGCGTCCCGCCTTCTGCCTCAAGCGTCCGGTAGCTTTCGGGCACAATGCGGGCCTGTGCGTCTGGGTAACCGGTATGCCATCCGGTGAAAGATACATTGTCATACAGCTGGTCGTTCATGTCCCAGCCCATCACCACGTCACAAAAACCGAACCCACCGTCGAGTGCCGAGAGGAATTTGTCAGCCGACAGATATTTGCCCCGAAGGATACCATCGATATCGAACAGCCCAATCTTCACATGACGGTCCCTGTTCTCGGATATCAGGTCCCTGACCTCTGCCAAGCTTAACATTCTGCACACTCCGTAATTCAAAGCTTTAAAATAGTAGCCAATTTATACGCCAATTAAATGAGGCCCGCAACAGCTAACTGAACACTGGGAAACACCAAGGTAATCGCTACAGCTGGAAATTGGTGATACTGGCATCAAAACGGCCGTAGCCGTCATAGTCGAGCAGGTCATACAACTGCTCACGCGTCTGCATATCCGGGATAACGCCTTCCTGGCTACCGTCCCGCGCAAGAACATCAAGGCCCCGCTCCATGGCCGCCATGGCGAGACGCAACAGGGTGACCGGATAGATCATCATATTGTACCCCAGATTGCGCAATTGATCGAGCGACAGCAAGGGCGACTTTCCAAACTCGGTCATGTTTGCCAGAAGCGGTACATCGATTGCCGCCCGAAATGCCTCAAACTCTGCCTCATTCGCCAGCGCCTCCGGAAAGACCGCGTCGGCACCCGCATCCACATAGGCCCTCGCCCGCTCGGTAGCGGCATCAAGCCCTTCAAGGGCGCGGGCGTCAGTGCGTGCCATCAACAGAAAACTATCATCGGCGCGTATCTCGCGCGCGGCGCGGATTTTGCGGCACATATCCTCCACGGGCACCAGTTCCTTGTTGTCAAGGTGCCCGCACCGCTTGGGCAGGCGCTGGTCTTCAAGATGGCAGCCCGCGAGCCCGGCCGCCTCAAGCGCCGCCACCGTGCGCGCCACATTGACGGGTTCGCCAAAGCCAGTATCCGCATCCACAAGTGTGGGTAATGCTGTTGCGGCCGATATGGCACCGCTGGCGCCGATCACCTCTGTCGCGGTGGTGAGGCCGATATCCGGCAGCGCCTGCTGGGCGGAAAGTACAGCCCCCGACACATAGCAGCCATCAAATCCTTTCCGTTCAATAAGCTTTGCACACAGGGGCGAAATCGCACCCGGAAACCGCAGCATCTTGCCTGATGCCAGTCCTGCACGAAAGGTCTGGCGCTTTGCCGCCACACTGACGAATGCCTGTTGCATCAGAATATCGCCTCGTTGGTGATCTGGAGCAGATCATGGGACGACAGCTCTGGCACCAGCGCATCCAGCTCCCCTGCCGTCAGGTCATTCAATCTTGCCGCAGATGCCAGAAACAGGTCCTGAGCACCGACAGTCAGTATCCCGCCTGTAAGGCTCCTGAATTTACCGATATATTCCGGTCGGCCATATGGCGCGGCACCAGCAGGATGCGCGTCGGCGACTGCCAGTTCGTCCTCGATCAGGCTGCCGTTTTTCATCAGGATTTCCACACGCCCACCAAAGGCGCGCTCACGCGGGTCTGCCGCATGGTAACGCGCGGTCCAGCCTGCATCCTCAACGGTTGAGATCTTTTGCCACAGGCGCCCGGTCTCGGGCCTCGCCGCCCGGGCGGGCAAATAGGATCTCTCGTGATGCCAGCATCCGTCCTCAAGCGCGACGGCAAAGATATACATGATGGAATGGTCCAGCGTTTCGCGGCTGGCCAGCGGGTCCATCTTCTGCGGGTCCCCGGCTCCCGTGCCGATCACATGATGGGTATGGTGGCTGGTATGGATGGCAATCGATGCAACCTCTTCCAGATCGACGATCCGAGCGCGCATCCGCAGGGCCAGATCGATCAGCGCCTGGCTTTGATATTCCGCCGAATACGCCTTCGTGTAACTTTCAAGAATGGAGCGGGCGGGCGCGCCTTCTTTCGGCAATTGTACCGTATACTCATGCCCTGCCCCGCCAAGCAGCCGGGCGATGATGCTGTCCTCGCCCTCATAAATGGGCGACGGCGATGTTTGCCCTCGCATGGCGCGGTCCACGGCTTCAACGGCCAGCTTGGCGGCATGGGCTGGTGCATAGGCCTTCCAGCTGGAAATCTGTCCCTTGCGGGACTGCCGGGTGCTACAGGACACATGCACCGCATGCTGCACTGCCTGATAGATCACCTCCCGGCCAAGCCCCAGAAGGGCGCCGATCCCCACAGCAACCGACGCGCCCAGATGGGCGACATGATCGATTTTGTGGGCATGCAGGCAGATGCCGCGGGTCAGGGCGATCTGAACCTCATAGGCCACCGCAATGGCGCGTAACAAGCTTCGTCCCGACGCACCGCACTGCTGCGCCACAGCCAGAAGCGTCGGGATATTGTCGGCCGGATGGGAATAGTCCGCCGCCAGATAGGTATCGTGGAAATCCAGCTCCCGCACCGCAACGGAATTGGCCCAGGCTGCCCAGGACGCATCAACCCGCACCATGGGCGATACACCGAAAAGTGTCGCACCACCAGCGCGCGGGAACGCGAGAGCCTGGGCCCGCGCGGCGGCCACTGGCGTGCGGTTCAGGGCGGCAACGGCCACCCCGGCATTATCGATCAGGCGGTTGATCACCATATCTGCCACAGCGTCATCCGGCTGCGGGGCGAAGGCCACACCCGCCAGCTTCCAGGCAAGTTCGTCGTGCCTCGGGTGCTGTTCATGCGCGGCCCAGGTGCGGACCGTGTGAAGCGCTGGTGTCATGCCCCCACCGCCTCCAGACGCTGGCGGGCACTATCCAGCCCGGCCTGCAGGCCCGCCTTCAGCGCGCCGTGCTCGTTGGTTACCACCATCATGCTGGCGCCGTGGTCACAGGCAAAGCGTTGTTCAGCTTCCGACCAGGCAGGAAAAATCCAAGGTTTGCCAGCCGCCCTGGCAGCCGCCGCAATGCGGACAATGTCTGCAAAATCCGCTGGTGATTGTTCGTATGCCGGCCGGCCCCGTGACAGGGCGAGATCTGTCGGGCCAACAAACAGGCCGTCCACCGTGGGCAGGGCCGCGATGGCCTCCACATCCTCCAGGGCACCCGCGGTTTCGATCATGACATAACAGGGCTTGCGCGTGTCCTCGACCCGATAGAAGGACGCGGACGCGGGCCTGTACCCGAACACTCGTCCACCAGACGCCCCCCGGCACCCCAGCGGCGGATATTTCGCATAGGCCGTCACATCGCGGGCGTGTCCATAGTCCCGCACCTGGGGGATCAGCACGGCCGCCGCGCCCCGGTCGAGCGCTTCCATCACAAAACGGCCCTCGGGCGCCCCGGCTTTTACAACCGGCAGCACGCCCAGGGCAGCCGCGAACCCAACCAGGGCGTCAAGAGCCGTCGGGTCAAAAATACCATGCTCCAGATCGAACACTGCAAAATCAGCCCGCAGGTCCTTGGCCATTTCGATCACCGCCGTGTTGGCGGTCGCGAGCCACACCCCCAGCTTCATACTGTACCTCTTTTGAGTTGCTCACCGCCTGCAACCCGAACATTGGGGCGCACGTTTCGGTATGTCAGGTCTGCCGGGCTGGCTGTGTTCAACCCTGGCGATTTCACAATGATGGTGCCGCGTGCGATCCCGTCGAAATCCGCGCGGTAATGGACCGAACTTTTCAGTGCCAGAATTCCGGCCTCGGCGGGCTCAACGCCCACATGGCGGAACATGGCCTGATCGGCCGCCTGCTGCCGGACGCTGGAAAGCACCACCCGCACCCCGCCGACTTCAAGGCAGGCCATGGGGCCAAGAGCGAAACTGCACCCTTTGTAAAAGGGGCCGGTCCCAGCGAAATTACCGCTACCGAGCGCCATCACCCTGGCCCGCCCCCGCAGGGGCAGTTCCTGCCCCGGGCAGGATTTTGCCCCAATAGATGCCACGAACGCGCCACCCACCCCCACCTTGTGGGCCTGCAATGCCGTTTCGGGGTCATACAGCACGCCCATCACGGCCCTGCGGCACCCCCCTTCGATCATGGCCCGCAACAGGCCCACCGTATCCCCCGCTGCACCGCCGCCCGGATTGTCCTGCGTGTCGATCAGCAGGAGGGGACCATGCCCATGCCTCCCCTCCTGCGCTGCCGCCACGGCCTCGCGCGGCGACATCGTCTGAAGCGTGAATTCCTTTTCACGCGCGGCCAGAAGCCCGGCAGACTGGTGCGCCACGGCCTCGGCCAGTTTTCTATCGGGCGCATAAGTCACAATCGCAGGCCCGGTCTCGAACGCATCAGCCAGCGGAAAACCCGCGGCAAATTCGATCCTGGCGCCTGTATCCCTTTCCAGTTTCCGCAGGCCAGCCATCAGGGCGGCAACGGGGCCATCCAGTGTAGCCTGCGTGCCAAGTGGCAATAGAAATGGTATTGGCTGCAAAATCTTTTCCGGTCGGCTTCCCTCAAGCAGCCCTGCCAGATACCCCGCCGCCCGCCGCCCGGTATCTGCTATATCCACATGGGGGTAGGTGCGGTAGAGCGCCAGCATATCTGCCGCAGCCACCATGTGCTCAGAGATATTGGCGTGGAAATCAAGGACTGCGACAATCGGCACGTCCGGTCCTACCAGCGCGCGCACCCGGCCCAGCAACACACCATCGGCATCCGTCTCCGTTTCCGAAACCATGGCACCGTGAAGGTCCAGGAACACGGCATCCACCGGCATGGCCAGCTCAAGACGCGCCAAGAGATCAGTCGATATGCTATCATAAGCGCCCCCTTCCACCACGCCGGAGGGACCGGCGGAACACCAGAGGAGCGGCGTAATCTCCCAGGCTTTCTCCTGGGCGGCCTTCAGAAAACCGGCCATCGCAATATTCGACTGTCCAAAGGCAGCAAGCATTGCTTCCCCAACAACCATTCCCGGCCAGGCATCCGCAGCCTCAAAGGCCGACAGGCCTGTCAGCCCCGGCGCGAAACTGTTGGTTTCATGCAGAAAGCCTGCAACAGCCACCTTGGTCATGCGCCACACCGCCCGTTGACAGGGTCCTGCATGGCAGTGGGGGCGGGCGGTTCGAACCTGCGGTCATGGTTCAGGCTCATGATTGACGACCGCGCCCGAGTAACCTCATCCAGATCGATGGCGCCCATGGAAACACCAACCTCGGTCCCGGCATCGGCAATAACCCGCCCCCAGGGATCGACGATCAGGGAATGGCCATAGCTATGCCGGGTACCATAATGATGCCCGGTTTGTGCCGGGGCGATGACGAAACAGCCATTCTCGATGGCGCGCGCCCGCAAAAGGGAATGCCAGTGCGCTTCGCCCGTGGCTTGCATGAAAGCGGCAGGCACCGACAGAATGGTCGCTCCCGCCTTGGCAAGGCTGCGATACAGGTGCGGGAAACGCACATCATAGCAGATGCTCATACCCATCACCGCGCCAAACAGCGACACCAGCTTGGCCCTGGTACCGGGACGATACAGGTCGGACTCGCGTGACATTTTCTGTCCCGGCACCTTGGCGTCAAACATATGAATCTTGTCATAGTGGCTGACAAGATCACCCTTGGGGTTAACCAGTAGCGACCGGTTTACCATGAGGCCATTTTCATCCCTGGCCGTCAGCGAGCCGATCAGCATCCAGACCCTGTGGCGCTCCGCCCTGCTCTGCAGCATCCTGAAGGCACTATGATCGTCCAACGGCTTGGCATGCGCCTTCATCGCGTCATTGTCGTCGCTCAGAAACTCACATGCTTCGGGCAACGCCACGGTGTCGGCACCGCGATGTACGGCCTCATGGATCAGGTCATCCAGGCAGGCCAGATTGCCCTGAAGGTCGTCGGTGGCACAATTCTGGATACAGGCAACATTGATGATATGGACCATCGCGACCTCCTATTCCTAAGCGGGGAAAGCAATGCAATCTTCAGGGGTGAAACTGATATCCACTTGGCTTCCCTCAAGATTTTGCTCCGCCTCCATGCGCAGTTCGGTACCGCAGACATCCAGAATATACTGGAACCGCGCGCCCAGGTAATCGCGGTCACGAATTGATGCGGTAAGCGCATTGCTGCCATCTGGCACACCACTGCCATTCACAAGACGAATATTTTCAGGTCGCACTGCTACACGCACCGCCTTGCCTTTCATGACTCCAGGGCGGGCCTTGGCCCGAATAGACACTCCTTCTGCAAGTGAAATGCTGACGGCCCCATCCGCGCCGTCGCCTGCGAACCCGTCAATGAAGTTGCTGGCGCCGATAAAGTCGGCCACGAAGGGCGAAACCGGCCTGCTGTAGATTTCCTCGGGCGTACCCAATTGCACCAGCTTGCCCCCCTCCATCACCGCAATGCGGTCGCTCAGCGTCAGGGCCTCGATCTGGTCGTGGGTGACATAGATGGTTGTCAGGCCAAGGCGCCCCTGCAGTTCCTTGAGCCAGCGGCGGGCCCGAATCCGCAACTTGGCATCCAGGTTTGAAAGCGGTTCATCCAGCAGCATCAAGCGCGGTTCATAAACCAGTGTGCGGGCCAATGCCACGCGCTGCTGCTGGCCACCAGACAGTTCGTGCGGATACCGGTCCTGATAGGTTTCCATCTCCACGAGCGCCAACGCGTCAGTGATGCGCTTCTGCTGTTCGGATTTACCGATTTTCCGAATTTCCAGCGGAAAGGCCAGATTGTCGCGGACCGTCATATGCGGCCACAAAGCGTAAGACTGGAACACCAGGCCGCAATTGCGTTTCTCAGGCGGCATCATGGCCTGCTGTTTGCCGTCGTAAAACACTACATCATCCACCAGAATGCGCCCGCTTGTGGGCCGGTCAAGGCCCGCGACAGCAAACAGGGTGGTTGACTTGCCGCATCCGGATGGCCCCAGAAGCGTCAGGAATTCCCCGTCTTCAACCGTGATGCTGACATTGTCAACGGCTTTCACGGCGCCGAAATGCTTGCACAGGTTATCAATAATCAGCTTACCCATAAGCTTTCACTCCCAACAGTTTGCGGGCAAAGACCACAAAAGTGATTGTTAAAATGATTTGGATGACCGCCAGCGCGGCTACCGGGCCACTGTCGCCATTGACCCAGAATTGCAGCATCGTGGTGCCCAGGATTTCGCTGCCGGGCGCAAACAGGAAGGCTGCAGACGCATATTCCTTCAGGAAGGACAGGAACAGGAGGACATAAGCCCCGAAAAGCGCCGGGCGGAGAAGCGGCAGAATGATCTTGCGCTGGGTGCTCCACCAATCTGCCCCCACGGTACGCGAGCTTTGGTCCAGATCCTTCGACAGCTGCATCAGCGCCGGTGAAATGGCCCCGAAAGCCGTGGGGATCGTGCGCATGGTGAAGGCCAGGATCAGGATCCAGATGGTGCCGTGAAGCGGCCCGAGGAAAGGGAACAGCAGCATGCCCCAGAAGAAGCCGATGCCCGCGACAATGCCTGGCACAGCCCGCGGATAAAGGGCGACATACTCGAGCACCTTCCGGAACCGGAAACCCGATCGATGAATGATCACCGTGATCAGGCTGACAAAGCCCACGGCAAACGCAGCGCCAATCCCGGCCACCAACAGGCTGTTGGTGATTGACCGCTGATAGGCGTCATATTCGAAAATCAGCGCGAAATTATCGAGGGTCAGCAACTCCCATGGCGCCAGAAGCGGTGTCAGGAAAGTGGTGAAGGCCCTGAGCCCAAGCCCGCCAACGGTCACGAAAAGCGTCAGCCCGAAATAGACCGCCAGCACGGCGGAGACCGCCCAGCGGTAGCGCCCAAGGTCGAATATCTTCGGGCGCGTGGCCTTGCCTTTCACCGTGACAAACCGGCCGGCCTTTTTCAAAAGTTTGGACTGCAGATAGATCAGGATACTGATCATTACCAAGAGGAAACAGGCGGCCGCGCCGATCAGGCCATAGTCTGGATTGGAACCACTGTATCCCTGCGTATAGAGAAAGGTGGTGAAGAAGTCCTTGCCTACCGGCGTCCCCAGAATGAGCGGCACGGACAGCATTTCAAGGCACCCGATGAAATTCAGCATGGCGCTATAGGTAATGGCGGGACGCAACAAAGGCACCGTGACCCGGCGCAACACCGTAAAGGGCCCGGCGCCAACAGTTCTGGCAGCGTCTTCAAGCGACGCATCGGCCCGCGCCACCGAGGACGCACAGAAAAGATGCACCAACGGCGCTTGCGCTGCACCCGCCACGATGGCCATGCCGGCCATTGTATACAGATCCCACGGCTTGCCACCGATCCAGCCCTCGACCAGCAGCGTCACATAGCCCGAAGGCCCATACATCATGAACCAGCCAAAGGCCAAAACCAGATGAGACACATACATGGGCCACAAGACCACTTCACCGAAAAACTTTTTGCCCGGTATGTTGGTACGACCGATGAACACAGCGGTGGACACGCCGATAATACCCGCGATGACGGTTGTCACCGCCGACAGGACCACCGAGTTCTTGAAAGCTTCATAGAATTTGGGGTTGGCGAACAAGCGGCTGAAATTATCCAGCGTCAGGATCGCCTGCCCGTCATAGATGGGTTTGTCGAGCATCGCCTGATACATGATGGGCACAAGGGGTACCGCCACCAGTATCAGCGCAATAACCGCGACAGAATACTGGATCAGTTTCGCCCTGGAAAAAACCACACCGAACGGCTGTTCTTCAGATACTGCTGCATTTTGCATAACATACTCTCCGTTGGGCCGATGCTTTCAGGTTTGCATCGGCCAACGTGGTTGAACCTCAGTTTTTGATGCGGAAAGCCTGCTTCCAACGGGCGAGAAATACATCACGCTGCTCATAGGCTTCGGGGTCATATTCCACATGGATGATATTCTCCTCGCCGATCTCATCGACGATCCCTCCATAAGAAAGATATGGCACTTCATCCTTCCCGACGTCCGGGCGATACGGCGTCAGCCCGCCTTTGCCAACGGCCACCTGGCCATCATGCGAAAGGATATAATCCAGCATCAGGCGCGCCGAATTCGGGCTTTCCGCCCCCGTTGTCACCCCCATGCCGCGATGGAAAACAGGGGTACCGTCCTCGATCAGGCTCCATCCCATAATCTTGTCGCGGCCCGCCTGGTTCATCCGCTGGAACACTGTGATACCGGAGACAAAATAGCCCGCTACATATTCACCGCTCGTCACCTTCTCCACCATCACGGCACCACCACTTTCGGACCGCGTGAGGCTGCCCAGGTCGTCGAAAAGCGGCCAGGCCGCATCCCCAAACGCCTTCGTCACTGACCAGTGAATATCATAGGCGAAGGAATGGCTGGTGGCGTTATAAGTTGTCACCTTATCGCGATACCGACCACCTTCTTCCGTCAACTCCCGGATATCGGCCAGGCTGTCGGGCGCATCCTTCAAAAGCAGCTTGTTATGAATGATCACCATCGGATCTGCAGAGATCGTGTAAAGCCCTGGCAGCGGCCGGCTCCACTCCGGCATCTTTTCGACTTCAGGTGACGAGTACTGCGCCAACCCGCCTTTCGCAGCGAACCGGTACCAGCCGTCAGGCGCACCGGTCACGATCAGGTCTGCCGTCCGCTTGCCTACAGAGCTTTCCGAATAGTAGCGCTCGAAGCTTGTGGATGGCCCCAGGTCAATGCTCTCGATCTTGATCCAGGGATATTTTTTCGAGAAGCCCACAAAGATATCCCGCCAATTATATTCTGCGATATTCGAATAGATCAGAAGACTGCCCTCGGACCTGGAAGCCTCCACCATCGCCTCATAGTCTGCCGGGTAATAGTCGGGCACATCTGCCGCGCCGGCCCCTGCCAGGGAAAGCCCACACACCAACACAGACGCTATAAACGCCGTTCTCAAACTCCCAAGCTCCACAATTTCCTCCTAAGAATGACTCAATATCAAAATAGTAGCCAATTTATGCGCCACACGCAACAGATTTCTTCCTGGGGCGCCGCCGCAGCCAGAGAAGCCCGCCAACGACAGGCAACACGGACAGCGCCAGCCCCACCACCAGCGTGACCAGTTGCCCGAACACCCCCATTGCCTTCCCGGTATGCAGCGGATACATCCAGCCAAGCAGCTTCTGGGCAGCAGTCGCGTCCTGCGCCATCCTCGGACTGGCCCGCCCTTTCGCTGACACAGCGATACTGTCGGCAGCCAACGGCCAGGGCGCCTTCTTTGAAGCGTAGATCAGCCGGTAGCCGCCAGCCGGCGTCATGCGGATTTCCTTTAACGGACCACACGCAGCGCATTCGAATGCCTCATCAACCTGGACGGGCCCGCGCGGCCCCACCGGCAACACAGGCGCGCTGCCGCCCGCCATGGCACGGACCGCCATTGTCCCACCGGTCAGCACCGCCAACACAAGAAACGGCGCCGAACAAATACCAATGATCCTATGCACATCGTACCAGCGGCGCACGGGTGGTGACCGCCACTTGACCTTCAGGCCCTGCTTATGGCGGAGCGGCCACCAGAAATAGAGCCCCGAGACAACAAAACCCATAAGCAGGAAAGCCTGAAAGACCAGCACCCAGCGCCCTGCACCACTCCACCAAAGGCCCTCGTGCCATTCAAACAGCCACTGCAGCGCCCCATGGAGCGGCAACCCGGCCACGGCCAGGACGTCATGCTTTCTCCACACGGCCACAAAACGGGGATCGCTGCTGTCCGCCAACCGGACAGCCAAAGGGTCGCCCAGTTCAGCCGCGACATAAACCCGCTCAGGCCTTGCCCCTGGAAAGGCATCAAGCACAGCGGCGACCGCGTCATTCACACCCATTTCCGCACTGGCCGCAGGGTGCCGTGAAAGCTCCCACGCCTGCAGTTGCGGGCGGAAGCTCAACAGCACGCCAGACCCCGCCTGTGCCATCAGCAACATGCCAAAGGCCAGGCCCAGCCACTTGTGAAACTTATAAATCGTCCGACGCATTTGCCTGCACTCTCCACTCAAGAAAGGGGTGCCCACCCCAATTATAATCGAGGTGGGCACGGGGAGGGGCCCTCATGTCGAGGGTGGGGGTAGAGGAACCGCCTTAGTAACTGATGCGATACCGGATCGATGCCGTGGCACCAGGAGCCTTGGAATAGCGGTCATCCCGCTGCGCTGTTTCGGAGATATGCGTGAAATAGTCGGTATTCAGCGCATTATTAACCCCAATAATCAGCGTACCTGGCCCCACTTCGCCTGAAACGCTCACATCCAGCAGGAACCAGTCATTCACATCGCCTTCCCAGAAGGCCGTGCTGCCCGGGAATTTCTTCCTCGACCCGGAATAGAGGCCCTGCACGCGCACGCTCCACGTATCGGCAAAATCATGCTCCACATAACCTGTGATCTTGCGTGGCGGGATACGGCGATGCTGGATATAGCGTTCGAACGTGCCGTCCAGATCGCGGTCTTCCTTGCCCTCAAGCCAGGTATAGCTGCCACCAACCCGCCAGGTGTCGGAAAGATCCGCATTGAAGGTAAATTCGATGCCATACACTTCATCAGCCGTCCGTTGCTCGATCACATTGTTGGCCGGGTTGTTCGGGTCGGGGCTAAAGGTCAGCGCATTCGTGGATGTGGTGTAGAACACCGCAAGCTCGGTCGAGAAATTCTCGAAATGCGTCCGCACACCACCTTCATAGCTATCGATCAGGTTGGGTTCCGGATCCAGGATCACAACATTCACATCCACCGGGTATGACCGCAGTACACGACCAACGCTCGCCACCTCGAAGCCCTGCGAGAAGCCACCAAACAGGCTCACCGTATCGGAAACATCATAGGTCAGGCCGATATTCACCGGCGTTGCGGAATACTCAAGCGTGCCGCCGGTAATTTCCGCCAACGTGAACAGCGATGTGAAATCCTCAATCGTCAGGTCAGCTTTTTCATGGCGGACCCCCGCAGTCAGCGTGAGCTTATCAAAGAGCGGCATGAACAACTGACCAAACACAGCACGGCTTTTCAGAACCTGGGTGGGTGCAAACTCACGACCATCAACAAGACCGGTGACCGTGTCATCATGCAGATAGTCCGCCCCCCACAACAGCTCGGCACCATCCGACAGGAAATCAAGCGGCGTGCGCAGGTCAAGGCGGAAGCCATATTTTTTGGATTCAGTGTCAGACTGGGCTGACGCCTTGTCCGTCAGCGGGAAACGGTTCGGGTTATAGTCGAACACGCTTTTCGACCGCTGATAATATCCCTGAAGCGTCAACCCCGTGCCCATGATATCGTCATGAGTATAGGTCAGCGTGCCGACAAGGTTGCTGTGAAACTGGTCAGCTTCCTCGATCTCCGTGCCATCCTTGGGAATGGCTGTCGCCTTGATACCTTCAGACACGTCCCCAGCGAGCAACGTGTAATCGGTGTCCTGCTTCTGGCGATATTTGTTGATGCTGGCCTCAAGGCGCTGATCTTCGGCAAAATCGAAACCAATCTTGCCATAAAGGCTATAGATGTCGGAATCCGCGAGGCCGCTGAAGCCATTTGGAATAGGCGCGATCCGGTCGCCGTCGGCATCAAAGAAGCCGCCAACTTTTTCATAGTAGCCAGACGCCACATAATCGATGCTGTCACCCCCGCCGCTCATGGACTGGCGGATGGAAGGACGGAACCCGTTGCCAAGGTCAGTCAGGGAAAATTGCGTCCCTACTTCCGTTGTGAAAGTGCTTTCGCCCTTCCTGCCTGGCCCGGTGATATAGTTGATGAAGCCGGCCCCGGCACTGTTGCCATAGAGAGCGGACGAACCACGCACCACTTCAATGCGCTGAATGACGGCCGGATCAATCAGGCGCAGCTCGCGGCCAACATCATTGAGTGTCGGCGTGATTGGCACGCCGTCAATGAAGACCACCGGCTTGCGGCCGCGCAGGCTGGTGGTGAAGTTGGCGGGCGACGCAGAGCTCGTCCCCATACCCGGCACCAACTGCCCCAGAATTGCCTCAAGGTCTGTCGTCACGGCAAGCTGCTTACCAAGCTCTTCCTCGCCAATAATAGTAACCGACCCCGGCATGGATTCAATGGATGCCGGCAAACGTGAGCCGGAGATAACAATCTCCTCCATCAACGCCCCGTCGGACGCCCCGGCATCCTGTGCCGAAACGGCAGCGGGCAGCCCCACAACTGAAATGGCGATCACCGATGCAGACCTCATCAGCTTTTCACCTGACAGACAAAACATGTCTCTTCTCCCTAAAGAACAATTTATAAATTCCCAAGCACGCATGAAAGCGGTTCCTCGTAACTGATTTATAAAATAGTAGCCATTTTCGTAGCCTTTTTCAACGCCAAATTGGTGCCACACCTGAAAATTGCGACCGTGCAAAAAATTATGTATATTTTTCATGTAGTTAATTTACATAAAAATCAAAGAAATCTGCGATATATTGCTTCCATCGACACTAATTTTCCCTCAAATCGGCCCGAATGACGTAAAATATTCTTGATTTTATAGCCATTATTGGCGACTATTTTTATGAGGCTCGAATCAAGGGCTACTGTTCAGTGTTATATTCTTTATTGGGGAGTTACCGGCTGTGCCTGGTCAGACGACAGAATACAATTATCAATTATCCGGTTACTATCTGGGGGCGTCGACCACCATCGCCTGCCAACATGACCAACGCTTTTCATTCTGCACCTACGCCCCCCGGTCGATCCTCAAGGACGGTCCTGAGGGATATCGTTTGCTGGTCGCTGTCCACAGCAGTGACCGGGACTATCAGGACATCCGCATGCAGTTCGCGGATCTCGCAGAAAAAGAGAAGCTGATCGTCCTTGCCCCCCTGTTCCCCTCGGGCATCGCCGACCGCCAGGACAATGACAATTATAAATATATCGCCTACCGCGATATCCGCTTCGACCTGCTGCTCTTGCAGATGATCGAGGAAGCCGCCACGCTCTATGGCATCAATGTGGACAGGTTCGCGCTGTTTGGCTTCTCTGGCGGCGCCCATTTTGCCCACCGCTTCTTCTATCTGCACCCTGACCGGCTGTCCGCTGTCTCGATCGCGGCACCCGGTTCCGTGACCATCCTGGATCAGGGCCAGGACTGGTGGGTCGGCACCCGCAATATGGAAGACTTGTTTGGCAAGTCTCTGGATTTGGCCGCCATGAGACAGGTGCCTGCACAGCTTCTCGTCGGCCGCGAAGACACAAACACCGATGCCATCACCCATCGCCCCGGTCGCGGCAAATGGATGCCCGGCGCCAATGACGCCGGCGTCACCCGGATCGACCGGCTGCATACGCTCTATAAAAACTGGCAGGCCCAAGACCTGGCCGTATCCCTTGAGGAAATTCCAGGTGCCGGCCACGACTGCCGACCCCTCGTCGCCCCTGCCGTCAGGTTCTTCGCCGAACATATGCGCGGAGAAAACGGCCAGCCACTCGTGGCCGGAAAGCACCCTTAGATCGTCCCTTCGCCTGCGCGGGCAATCAATCGGCTAGTTGCCAGCAAGCCCCCGCTCAGCCTCTTCAATCAAGGCGAATTCTTCCTCTGGCGCATGGGCCACCAGCCTGTGCCGGCTCACCAGCATGAAATAGAGGACCATGATGACATAGAAGCCTGCGGCATATTGAATGACCACGGGGTTCACCAGCACACCGGCCAACAAAGCCAGCACGGCAAGAACAAGGGCTAAACCAGATGTAAAGGTGCCCCCGGGCGTCCGGTAGGGCCGCGCCATGTCGGGCTCCTTGATCCGCAGGACAATATGTGCGGCCATCATCAGCACATAGGATATGGACGCCCCGAACACCGCGATCAGGATCAGAAGATCTCCTTCCCCGGTGAGCGACAGCAGAAAACCGAGCGTGCCGGGGATGACCAGGGCATAATGGGGGGTCTTGCGCTTCGATGTCAGCGACAGGAAGCGCGGGATATACCCCGCCCGCGACAAGGCGAACACCTGACGCGAGTAGGCAAATATGATGGAAAAGAAGCTGGCCGTCAGCCCGGCCAGCCCTGTGATATTGACAATGGTACCAACCATTGTTGGACCGCCATAGGCCGCCGGGCTTTCCAAGGCGGCGATAAGAGGATCACCGGCGGTTGAAATCGCCGCGGCCCCACCGCCACCAGGCGCCAACACCAACATCAGGGCCGCGAGAACAAGCAGAACCAGCATGGCGCCGATCATGCCCTTTGGCATGTTGCGCGCCGGGTCCCGGGTTTCTTCCGCCGCTAAGGGCACGCCCTCGACGGCCAGAAAGAACCACATACCAAAGGGGATCGCCGCCCAGATGCCCAAAACGCCAAATGGCAGGAAACTACTGGTACCCGCGTCGCCTGTGGGCACGATATCGAACAGGTTGGATACTTGGAAATGCGGCACCATGGCGACAATGAAAACTATCAACGCCGCAACCGCAAGCGCCGTGATGACAAACATCAACTTCAGCGCTTCCCCAACGCCGTATAGATGAACACCGACAAAAAGAAGGTAAAAAGCAAGGGAGACCGGCCATCCGGAAAGACCCATCAGGCTGTCCAGATAGGCCCCCACGAAGACAGCAATGGCAGCGGGTGCCACAGCATATTCAAGCAAGATGGCCGTGCCGGTCAGAAATCCCCCGAGCGGGCCGAACGCGCGCCGGGCAAAGCCATAGCCCCCACCTGCGGCAGGTATTGTGGCTGAAAGTTCAGCCAGGGAGAAAACCATCGAAGTATACATGACGGCCATCAGGGCCGTGGCAAGCAAAAGCCCACCCCAGCCACCCTGCGCCAGACCAAAATTCCAGCCCGCGAAATCGCCGGAGATGACATAGGCGACGCCAAGGCCAACCAGCAGCGGCCAGCCCGCCGTTCCGGCACGCAGCTGTCGTTTCGCGAGATACGCTTCCCCTGAAATGTCCTTTTCAACCGCCATGCCATCCTCCCCTCTACCAAGCTCGCCCGCCGCACAATGTAGCAAATTCTCAGCCACAGGCCACGCCTTGTTGCAACACCCGATGAGACCTTCCAGGGGCTCCCCCCCCCTTGCCCCGCTGAAGACAGACCGCATGTCGTGTGGTTCCTCAAAGCGAAACAGGCATGACCACATCTGGCGAGTAGGGGACCTTCGATCTCGAAATCTGAGTGTCTGCTATCTGACGAACAACGTCCCTTGCGCATCACGACGGTTATGGTGCCCTTACCCAAGGAAGTGAAAGGGAATAAGATCTCGCACTACGTGCCCAAAGTCCATATGTTTGTAACAATATAGGATCTTGCTTTAGGCACTATATCTTGACCTGTAAAATAGAGGACATGATGAGCAAATATGAACAAGCACGCATTGATGCGAGACGGATGCTGCTAAATCAGTTGTTGGAAATCGATGTCATCACAGATGAGGAAATTGATGATGACAAAGATGACCATACAGGTATTAGCCTGACAATATTGAGACTGAGCAGAATGACAAAAGCAGAGCGTGCATTCAATGCAAGCTCAGAAGGCCAAGCCGATGCGGCGAACGCAGACAAATTCCTTTATGGTAATGACGGATTGCCTAGCTAAGGTTCCGTGCCTTCAATCCACATCTACTAAGGCGGGCACTGGTAACCTCATGCACCAAAGGCTGCCTTGCTTCCCACTAAAGGCAGTATTCGGCCAGAAGGGGACGTTCGATAGGTGCGCTTGAGGGCAAGCTTAACTTGAACCCCTTAGATTGTTATCCTTGCACTTATGCGATAGTCTCTTGCAAAGCCACCATTCTTCAGACCAAGGATATCAGCGTGCATATCGAGAAATTGGTTATACGAAATTTCAAGAAATTCCAGAATGCCACTTTTGAATTCAACAGCGATACCAACATCATCGTAGGAGACAACGACAGCGGTAAAAGCACGCTCCTTGAAGCGATCGAGGCTTGCATGAACTGTACGATTCATGGTCGCCCACTTGCAGGTGAATTAACTGCTGAGTTTTTTAACAATCAAACGGTTCAGGCATTTCTGGATAGTAACGAGGACCAAAAGACTGCCGACAAATTACCCGAGGTCCTCATAGAGGCCTACCTGGCAGATGCTCCTGAAGAGCTAAGGGGAACCAACAACAGTTTAAACGAGAATTGCACAGGTATATTCGTCAAAATTGGCATTAGCCCAGAACTGGAACCGACCTATGGGAGATTACTCGCAGACGGAAAAGTCAATTCTCTTCCTACCGAGTTTTACTCAGTTGAGTGGTTTGACTTCGCATGGAGAAAGCTCAACAAATTTGTAAATCCCGCGAAGATCTTGTGCGTTGAACCTGATAGGTTGCACCCAACATTCGGCAAGAACAAATATATCAATAACATTCTCAATGAGACCCTAAACGAGGCATCTAGATCAACACTCAATTTTGCGTATCGCCAAACCAAAACTCAATTTGATGCTGATGCTGAGGTCGTCCGAATAAACGCGGCGCTAGACAATGATCACATGATCACATCCAAAAGCCTCAAGATTACTACTGACGTGAAATCCAATTCAACTTGGGAAAGTAACCTACACCTAGCCGTGGACGATGTACCCTTTGCCCACATCGGGAAAGGCGAACAATGTCAAATTCAGATCAAGCTAGCACTTCACAATAATGCAGATACTCTGGACCTTGTGTTGATCGAGGAGCCCGAAAACCATTTGTCGCACATGAGTCTGAATAAATTGATTAGTTACGTTGAACTACACCATGCAGGCAAGCAGCTATTCCTTACCACACACAATTCCTATGTTTTAAATAAGCTGAGCATGGATAAGCTCTGCTTGATAGGGGCAAATTATACAAGGCTAAAAGACTTAGATGCAGGAACAATCAAACGCATTAAGCGTTTGCCAGGGTATGACACTCTTCGAATTGTATTGGCTCAAAAAGCAATACTCGTTGAAGGCCCTTCTGACGAACTTATCGTCAAAAAGCTATTCAAAGATAAGCATGGTAAACTACCAGAAGAGATGGGGATTGATGTCATTGTAGTAAGTGGACTTGGCTTCAAGAACTACCTCAACTGAACCGCCCCGGGATTGCCGGAGGCTCCAACTTCTGAGTAAAAGGAGCCATTATGAGCAAGACCACGAACAAATTTTCACCTGAAGTCCGCGACCGTGCGGTCCGCATGGTATTTTCCCATGAGGGCGATTATCCGTCCCGTTGGGCAGCGATTGTATCCATCTCCAGCAAGATTGGCTGTGTCCCTCAGACCCTGAACGAATGGGTCAAGAAAGCAGAGGTGGACAGCGGCCAGCGGGCTGGTATGCCGACCGAGGTTGCCGACAAGCTGAAGGCCCTTGAACGGGAGAACCGGGAACTGAGGCAAGCCAACGAGATCTTGCGCAAGGCATCGGCTTATTTTGCCCAGGCGGAGCTCGACCGCCCACTGAGACGTTGATCAGTTTTATCGACGAGCACCGGGACCTGTATGGGGTCGAGCCGATCTGTCGTTTGCTGCAGATCGCCCCATCCACATACCACCACCATCTGGCCTGTCGCCGTGACCCGTCACTTCTGTCTGCACGGGCACAGCGCGATATGGCACTGAAGCCGGAGATTGCCCGTGTCTTTGAGGAGAACTTTCTGGTCTACGGTGTCCGCAAAATATGGCGTCAACTCGGCCGTGAAGGCTTTCATGTGGCCCGCTGCACAGTCGAGCGTCTGATGCGCGAGATGGGGCTACAAGGCGCCATTCGAGGCAAGCCTGTTCGCACCACCTTTAGCGACAAGTCAGCCCCTTGTCCACTTGACCAAGTGAACCGCGAGTTCCATGC
Organism: Kordiimonas lipolytica; assembly: GCF_001550065.1. The sequence goes on along the minus strand of NZ_LRUB01000016.1, from coordinate 565 downwards.
CCCGGCACCCAACATGTTGTGGGTGTCTGACTTCACTTATGTCGCCACATGGCAGGGCTTTGTTTATGTAGCTTTTGTCATTGATGTGTTTGCCAGGCGCATCGTTGGCTGGCGGGTCAGCAGGACGGCACATACGGGCTTTGTGCTGGACGCACTTGAACAGGCTCTGCATGACCGCAGGCCAGCAAGAAAAGGCGGGCTTATCCATCACAGTGACCGGGGCAGCCAGTATGTCTCGATCCGATACACCGAACGCTTGGCAGAAGATGGTATCGAACCATCGGTTGGCAGCGTCGGGGACAGTTACGACAACGCACTCGCCGAGACGATCAACGGGCTCTACAAGGCCGAAGTCATCCATCGGCGAGGGCCGTGGCGGTCATTTGAGATGGTTGAATTTGCGACGCTTGAATGGGTCGACTGGTTCAATCATCGACGCCTGCTGGAGCCAATCGGCAACATTCCACCTGCCGAGGCTGAGAGAAATTACTACGCCATGCTGGACGAACGCCCCATGGCCGCTTAACTTAAACCAACCTGCCTCCGACAATCCCGGGGCGGTTCA
>NZ_LRUB01000015.1 GCF_001550065.1 Kordiimonas lipolytica | reverse complement strand
AACCAGTTTGTGGCTTCAGAGATCAATCCTGCTAGCACGAGCAGAATGTGATAACCGCCTTTGGCAGCTTGTTCAAAGAGCCACGCAATGAACTCTTTGTGACAGGTGGTGAGATATTCTGCGGTCACTGTCTTTAGGGGCTGTGTACCGGCGATTTTAGGCGTAGCAGTAGCGTGAGAAGCAGTCATCGGTGCCTCCTTTGGCGGGTCGTGGATAGGGCGGTTAATGAAGGTGGGTGGTGTTGAGCGGGTAGTGAACCTGCTGACAAAGAACCCTGCTCACATCTTGAATGCCTTCCAGGCCATGGCCGAGCATATGATGGAGGGGGCTTTGATCCTGAAAAGCAGGATTGTTCGACTTGAGCCACCGGACGGCTGAAGTGGCTGACGTGCCCATTAGCTTTAGCTGTCGGTTTACATCGATGACGCAGGCAAGGCGAAGATAGGTCTCCTTGCTCAGTTCGGTGAAAACCCGCTGTTGCCACAACTGAAAGATATATGTGTCTTTGAGGCCGGTCAGTGTGAATTGCTCGCTGTCAGACAATGCCCAACCGCGCATGATTGTGAAGGAAAGTTCAATGGCAAGTTTCTGATGGAAAGGGTCTGCCGGCAACAGTTTGGGGGCTGTTTGCTTTGCGTATTTCATCCGGGTCATTTCTTATTCCTTGTCTGTCGTGGCTCGTGGGTGGTTGAATTCAGCCTTCAATAGCCGCTCGAAAGCTGAACCGTCTTTTCGGGTCAGGTTGGGGACGTAGCGGCTGTAGACTTCGAACAGCATTTTGGTGTTGCTGTGGCCCATCTGGCGGGCAATCCATTCGGGGTTCTCACCAGCGGCAAGCCAGAGTGTGGCGGCGGTATGGCGTGTTTGGTAAGGGCGGCGCGAGGTTAGGTTGAGATGTCTCAACAGGGGATACCAAACACGTTGTGTGACATTTCGATTGTGGAGTGGTGTTCCCTCGCGAGTCGCAAAGACGAATCCCGAAGTGTTGGCAGTTTGCTCATATAGGGCTTGCAGGCAGTCATAGACCTGTGAACACATGTCCACTTCACGGGACGATCCATCCGTCTTCGTATCAACGAGCTTGCCCTGTACCAGCGCTTGCCGGACGAGAATTTGCCTCCTATCAAAGTCCACATACTGCCATTGCAAACCATCGATCTCACTAGAGCGTAGACCTGTAAAAAAGCGCACTGTGTAGTAAGTTCGGAAGTCGGCTCTGACTGTTTCAAGAATCGATTGAACTTCCTGCAGCGTAAAGGGGTCGACCTTTGGCTTTGTCTCCCGCAGTCGCTTGATGTTGACCCAGGGATTCTTAAAATCATGTCGGTCAGCGGCTTCCATCAGGATCATCCTGAGAGGGATCAGAATATGATTGACCCGCGATGCCGATAAAGTCTCTGATTTGTGGCCGGGCTGTTCCGCAAGATAAGCCCGGAATTTCAGGATTAGGGCTTTGTCGATTTCGTCGAGTCTTTTATCCCTGAAATAGGGGATAATGTAGCGATCCAGTGTCAGGCGGGTGACGTCCCGATATGACTGACGCCACTCGACCTCTTTTTCTGCAAACCATATATCTGCAAACTTTTCGAAGGCATAAGGTGCTGACCTTTTCTCAGCCTGCCTTTGTTGTTGAGCGGCAAATTTTGCTGCAGAGCGACCATCTGGGAAATAGTTGAGATAATTAAAGGTGCCGAGTGTCATTTCAGCTTCCATGCGTTTGAGGAGCTGTTCGGCCTTTCTTCGATTGGCCGGCGTATCTTGCACGCCTGTGTATTCTTTGTATCGGGCCCCTCGATATCTGAAATCGATATACAGGCGACCACTACGTGATCCGATCGTTGCCATGCTACACCGCCAGGCTAGAAAAGTTGGTGGGCACGCTTGGTTGGGCACACATGTCTTTCTCGATTGTTTCCCAGAGATAGAGAATCTTGCGGCCGCCAAATGGTCTGATGTAATGCACACCCTCAAGAAGAACGCTGTCCTTCAAGCGTTCACGAATGGTGCGGACGTCATACTTGATTCTGCTAGCCAATTCTTCTGTGGTTAAGTATGTTGGGCTCATCTTTTGGAACTCCCACGCTTGAAATGATGTCTGTACGCATCAAAATATGAAGCGTGTTGATGCTTGTCAACATCAAATGATGTTCAAACACATCATTTGATGAACAAAGGTGCGCAATGATTCGGTTTCGCTTAAGGGAATTGATGGCAGACAAGGGCTTTAACGAGGATCGCAAGATCACGTTTGAGGAAGTGTCGCGTGAAACGGGGATACATCGCACCACCCTGACGAAGGTGGCGAACCAAAAAGGCTATAACGCTTCAACCGACATTATTGATAAGCTATGTAGCTACTTCCAAGTGCCTGTACAGAAGATTATTGAGCATGTTCCAGACAGGGAAGGCTAATGAGTATAGGGCTCATTTTCGTTGGGCTAGATTTATCACTTGATTAGAGACGGGTCCCAATATGGTCCCTTTTTTGGTCCCACAAAGGAAAAGGGCCTAGGAAATGCTTCCTAAGCCCTTGTAAAATTTGGTGGAGCCGAACGGGATCGAACCGTCGACCTCTACACTGCCAGTGTAGCGCTCTCCCAGCTGAGCTACGGCCCCGTGTCTGGGTGCCCGGGAACCCCGGAACGGCGCGGACTATAGAACTGGCCCAAGGTCCGCGCAAGCAAAAAAACAGCGCATTGGAAATCAGCTTCAGAGGCCCCAGACAAGAGGCCTCCCGCCGGGCTGTTTTTAGGAATCGTCGTCCGCCAGCGATGTATCGACCATGGAGCTGACTTCATCGTCATCATCGTCGTCGAGGCTGACATCCGACAGATCGTCGTCATCAACGTCGAGATCATCATCGTCGTCGTTTGCTTCTGGCTCTTTTTCTTTCTCTTCGGCGACCGGCAGCGGCTGCTTGGTCTTCAGAATTGGCTCAGGTGTCCATTCGTTGCCGCAGTCGATGCAAACCACCGGATCGTCTTTTGTCAGGTCGTAAAAGCGTGTGCCACATTTTGGGCAAGTGCGCTTAGTGCCCCATTCGGGTTTAACCACGATTCTCTCCTTCGCGTTCATTTGCCGCGTCAGCATTTCTCTATCGGCCCTTGCGTTTTGAATGCAATTCGGCCAAGAATTCGGCGCTTCCCTTGCCATGATCGGTGGCGCCTGTCAAAGCTTTTACTCTTCGAACCCTGTCTATAGTTGGAAATGCTCCGTGCCAAGTCTTAATTCCAAGCCGAACGAACCGCTCACCGGGACAGTCAAGGTACCCGGCGACAAGTCGATCTCCCACCGGTCGTTGATGCTGTCTGCGTTGGCGGTGGGTGAAAGCCACATTACGGGGCTTCTTGAAGGTGAAGATGTGCTGGCGACGGCGGATGCCATGCGCGCCATGGGCGCAAAGCTTGAGCGACTCGGCGACGGTGAATGGCGGGTCCATGGTGTGGGTGTCGGCGGTCTGATGACACCGGACGATATTATCGACATGGGCAATTCAGGCACCTCAACGCGCCTGATCATGGGGTTGATCGCAAGCCATGACATCACGGTGACCATGACCGGCGACGCAAGCCTGCGCGGCCGCCCGATGGGCCGGGTGATGGTGCCGCTTGCGGATGTTGGTGCCACGTTTGCGGCCCGCGAAGACAAGTTCCTGCCGCTGACGATCACCGGGACAAACGACCCGATGCCGATCGATTACACGCCGCCGATGGCCAGCGCGCAGGTGAAATCTGCCGTGATGCTGGCGGGGCTCAACACGCCAGGAACCACCACTGTGCGCGAGAAGGTGGCAACGCGCGATCACACGGAACGCATGCTCAGCGCCATGGGTGCGGATATCAGCGTGACGGAGGAGGACGGCCTCCGGGTTGTGCGCCTGAAGGGCCAGCCAGAGCTGAAGCCAATCACGCTTGAGGTGCCGGGCGATATTTCGTCTTCCGCTTTCCTTTTGGTGGCGGCTTCGATCATTCCAGGGTCTGATGTGACGATTGAGAATGTGGGCATGAACCCCTTGCGCACCGGCATTGTTGATGCGCTGAAGGCCATGGGCGGCAATATTGAAATATTAAACGCTCGCACGCTGGGCGGTGAGCCCGTGGCGGATCTGCGGGTGCTGTCGGCGACCCTCAAGGGCGTCACCGACCTGCCGGTTGACCCGTCGACCATGATTGACGAATTCCCGGTGCTGTTCTGCGCCGCTGCTGTGGCCGAGGGCACGAGCCGGTTTACGGGTCTTGAGGAGCTCAGGGTCAAGGAATCGGACCGACTGGCCGTGATGGCAGCTGGCCTGAAGGCCAACGGGGTGGACGTGACAGAATTTGAAGACGGGCTTGAGATCAAGGGTGCTGGCGGCAAGGTGCCGGGTGGCGGCATGGTCGAGACGCATCTCGATCACCGGATCGCCATGGCTTTCTCGGTGTTGGGGCAGATGGCGGAAAGCGCCATCACCATTGATGACGCTGCCCCCATCCAGACCAGCTTCCCCAGCTTCATCGACTTGATGACCGGCCTGGGCGCGGGCATGAGCTTATACTCAGACAGATAGATAGTCTTTTTCGTCCAGATGATTCGACAGGTGTTCTGCAAAACCACCCCATGTCAACCAACCCGATGTTTGCGGATGAAGGATTCGGCTAATTCTGAATTGGAAACTGATGGAGGTGAAGTCGGTAGGAGATTCGGATCTGGCGAAATCCCAAAGGCTTTGAATTTGCAGGGAAATTTCTACAAAAGTAGTAGCTGAAATAAAGTAATATTTTAGTTTTTCATCGGGCGTGTAATCGCTAGGCCAGCGTCGATTTTCTCTTCCAACATATTCCGAAATTTCGTCAGAAAGTCGAGACTTGCCGACTTGGATATTATTCAAAAGAGACATCATTCTTGACCGCGGTTGATTAGGCGCGAATTCAATGCAAGCTTTTACGGTACGTATTGACTCCATGGGCAGAACTGGAGGCTCGGGTCTAGAGGTGTTGTTACTTGCCATGACTTTGGCTTGCTCGAGGCACAAATTGGCATATCCGCTAAGATCATCCAGCGCATGAGCAAGTATAGAACGTTCTGCATCAAGCCGACCTTGTCGTTGTTGCTCCTCATGTAGTCCATTTTGACGAATCTGCAGATGCAGATACAAGACTGTTGAGGCGGCAGCAATAGCAGCGATCAAAGAACCAGCTAGGGCCTCGTGCTGGTAAATCCAATCCAGCAAACCTGATTTGGTACCAAATAAATAGAGGACACCGGAGAGCACTATCCCGGTAAAGATGCCGAAGATATAAAAGTGTATGTTGTCTAAAAGCTTTTTCACAAGTGCCCCCTCTTGTTTGCCAACAAGTGGAGGCACATCGCTATTAGATGTCAACCCTAGCTTCAGTTTTCTGCCTTGAACTCTGCGAAGGTTACAATGTGGCCGCCGGGCTCCCGGTACCCGATCTCGGTCGCGCCATAGAATGTCTCTCGCCGCGACATCACAATTTCAAAGCTATCGCCCAGCGCTTTCGCGACGGCATCGATATCCGGCACGGTAACAAACAGCAAAACGGGCGACCCGCCTTCGATGTCCGTATCTGCCGCAATGCTGGTTCGGGTCTGATACATAAGGTCAATCTTGCCGTCTGAGATGATCGCAAATCCAAGGTGGTCTTCTTCCGGCACTTCGGTGGTCACCTTGAAACCGATTTTTTCAAAGAAGGTGATGGAAGGTTCGATCCTGTCCACGGGCAGGACGGGGGTGATGCTGTCGATCATCGGGTCGGCTCCATATGCTTGTGTGGCACCAGTTGTCAAAAGGCCTGCCAGCGCCAGTAGAATGATTTTCAAATTCATCTAAATGTTCCTGTTTTGTTCACTTATATCAGCAGGCGAAAAAAGAGTCGAATCCTTTGTGCCAAACTTTTTCATGCTGGCGCAACGGGGCCATTATTCCTATAAACCGGCGAACGCAGGAAGGGTGATTCGCAGTGATTATTGCAATTGACGGCCCGGCAGCAGCCGGAAAGGGTACTTTGGCGCGGCGGCTGGCGGCCGAGTTCGGCTTTGCCTATTTGGACACGGGCGCGCTTTACCGGGCGGTTGGGCTGACGCTTCTGAAACGCGGGATTGACCCAGCAGATACCACGGCCGCGGAAGACGCTTCAGCCAACCTTGACCTCAGTCTTTTTGATGATCCTGAGCTGCGGGCAGAAGCTACGGGTGGGGCGGCATCCAAGGTTGCGGCCATGCCCCGCGTTCGCGCTAACCTTCTGGATTTTCAGAAGAATTTCGCTGCGAATCCGCCAGGCGGGAAAAAGGGGGCGGTGCTGGACGGCCGGGACATTGGCACCGTGGTGTGCCCGGACGCTGATCTGAAGCTGTTTGTTACCGCGAGCGCAGAGGTGCGCGCGGAGCGCCGCAGGCTTGAGATGGAAGGCCGTGGCCAGGCGGCCGATTTTGATGCTATACTCGCTGACGTTCGCGCACGGGACGAGCGGGATATGGGCCGAAAAGATGCCCCTTTGAAGCCCGCCGAAGATGCCCTCTTGCTTGATACAAGTAATTTGGATATAGACGCCGTGTTTTTACGGGCGGCCAATCTTGTCAAAGACAGGTTGACGCCCCAATAGCCGAAGACGCTTCCACGCGGTCCCGATGGTCAGGCCCCAGGGCTTGCCCGAGCGGGATCATTTTGTTGTTGGTGTTAGAGGCTTCCGAAGTTCATGAAAAAGGTGGGATGGTCCTGTCTTTAGATACCCCTTCGGAAGAAGACCGCCGGAGCCAACCGGCAGGCAAAGAAATATATATGTTGAAAGGAAGACATACATGTCTGAAGCGGCAAAAATGCCGAGCGTTTCCGATTTTGAAGCGCTTCTGAATGAAACTCTGCCAACTGAAGACGAAGGCTTTGAAGGCCGCGTCGTAAAAGGCACCGTCGTTTCCGTTGAAAACGACTTCGCAATTGTGGATATCGGGCTCAAAGCTGAGGGCCGCGTTCCACTCAAAGAATTTGCTCCGGCCGGTAAAGCTGCTGAGATCAACGTTGGTGACACTGTAGAAGTGTACGTTGACCGCGTTGAGAACGCTCTTGGCGAAGCGATCCTGTCTCGCGACAAAGCCCGCCGTGAAGAAGCCTGGACTGAGCTTGAAAAAGCGTTTGAAGGCGATGCCCGCGTTGACGGCGTTATCTTCGGCCGCGTTAAGGGCGGCTTTACCGTTGACCTCAACGGTGCTGTTGCGTTCCTGCCAGGTTCTCAGGTTGATATCCGTCCGATCCGTGACGTAACGCCTCTGATGAACATCGAGCAGCCGTTCCAGATCCTGAAAATGGACCGTCGTCGTGGCAACATCGTTGTTTCCCGCCGTGCCGTTCTCGAAGAGGATCGTGCAGAGCAGCGCGCTGAACTGATGGGCAAGCTTGAGGAAGGTGATGCTGTTGAGGGTGTTGTTAAGAACATCACTGACTACGGTGCCTTCGTTGACCTGGGCGGCATTGACGGCCTCCTGCACGTTACCGACATCAGCTGGCGTCGTGTGAATCATCCTTCTGAGGTTCTCTCCATCGGTGAGACCGTGAAGGTACAGGTTGTTCGCATCAACCCAGAAACTCAGCGCATCAGCCTTGGCATGAAGCAGCTGGCTGCAGACCCATGGGAAGGCATCGAAGCCAAATACCCAGTGGGTGCCAAGTTCACCGGTACAGTGACCAACATCACCGACTATGGTGCCTTCGTTGAGCTCGAGTCCGGCGTTGAAGGCCTCGTACACGTTAGTGAGATGAGCTGGGTTAAGAAAAACGTACACCCTGGCAAGATCGTATCCACCAGCCAGGAAGTGGAAGTTATGGTTCTCGAGGTTGATCCTGCGAAGCGCCGTATCTCCCTCGGCCTCAAGCAGTGTGGCGAGAACCCATGGGAAGCGTTCGAAGGCAAGTACCCACAAGGTACTGAAATCGAAGGCGAAGTTAAGAACATCACCGAATTCGGTCTGTTCATTGGCCTCGACGGCGACGTTGACGGCATGGTTCACCTCTCGGACCTCGATTGGGAGCGTTCCGGTGAAGAAGCCATCCAGGACTACAAGAAAGGCGACACTGTTAAAGCCGTTGTTCTGGACGTTGACACCAAGAAAGAGCGTATCTCCCTTGGCATCAAGCAACTGTCCGGTGACCCATTTGCCAATGTTTCTTCCAAGAAGAAAGGCGAGCAGGTTACCTGTGTTGTTAAAGCCGTTAACGACAACGGTATCGAAGTTGAAGTTGGCGACAGCGGCGTAACTGCCTTTATCCGTCGTTCCGACCTCGCTCGTGACCGCGCTGACCAGCGCCCAGAGCGTTTCGCTGAAGGCGACAAGGTTGATGCCATGGTAACTGGCATGGACAAAGGTTCCCGCAAGATGAACCTGTCCATCAAGGCCCTCGAAGTTGCAGAAGAAAAAGCTGCTGTTGAGCAGTATGGTTCTGCCGACTCCGGTGCCAGCCTCGGTGACATCCTTGGTGCTGCGCTTGAGAAAGCCAAAGAAGACAAGTAATCGGATTTCCCTTCGGGGACCTGATTTGAAGGCCGCTCCATTTGGGGCGGCCTTTTCTTTTGCCTGCTTGCTGCCTTTACTGAAACCGGGTCTGGTTTCAGGTATCAGGAACGGACAAATCCGTGTCCTGATTATGTGTCGAATCGATTCTTCTTGTTAAAAACTCTTTTAATTGAAAGGCTTATCTTGACGACAGCGTCATCAGATGGCACTTTTGGAAAAAGCACATTAGGTACCCGGGTTTTGAGTGCACAAGATTTTGGCCCCCAGGGGAGGACGCAGATGATCAAATCTGAGTTGATTGCAAAAATAGCTGAAGCCAACCCCCATCTCTATTATCGGGATGTTGAGCGCATTGTTTCCAAGATTTTCGATGAAATTACAGCAGCCCTTTCGCGCGGTGATCGTGTGGAACTGCGCGGCTTCGGGGCATTTTCCGTAAAGGAGCGCCCAGCCAGGGTTGGTCGCAATCCTCGCACTGGTGAAAAGGTGGAAGTTGCCGAAAAGCGGGTTCCTTATTTCAAGACCGGTAAAGACCTTCGCGAGCGCCTGAACTCCTGATCAGGGCGCTCAAACCACACCCACAGATGTATGAAAGACTGACATGGCACAGTCGCTCGCCAGCTTGATTCGCCGCCTTTTCTGGATTTTGCTGGCGCTTTTCCTGATTCTTTTCTCGGTCAACAACCGGGGCCCGGTGCAGCTTAGCTTCGAGCCTTTCGAATTCAATTTCCCTGTTCCGGCCTTCCTGCTGGTTTTTGCCGGAATCTTTATCGGCCTGATGCTCGCGGCCGGGGTAACGGGGTGGCTGCGGCTTAAGGGGTTTGCCAGGCGCAGGCAGGCCGAACGCCGCGCGTCTTTTCTTGAAGATCAGGTTTCTGCGCTTTCGGAAGACGCACACAAGGCGAAAGCCGGTGAAGCACACAAGGCTGCGGCAATCGGCGCAGGTGGGAATGACAGTGAAGCCTTGCCAAACCGGGTGAAAGACGAGTAAGTCCTGCATCCATCCCCTGTCTGCCGGTGACCGAAGAAAGGATGCCCCATGAAGCCAAGTGACCGCATTTTCTGTGCCCTTGATACAACCGAGACTGCATCTGCGGTGGCGCTTGCAAGAAAGCTTCAGGGAACAGTCGGCGGCGTCAAGCTAGGGCTTGAGTTTTTCTGCGCCAATGGGGCTGATGGCTTCAAAGCTGTGGCTGAGACAGGCATGCCGATCTTCCTTGATCTCAAGTTTCATGACATTCCCAACACGGTGGCCGGTGCCATTCGTGCCGTTGCGCCCCTTGGTCCCAAAATCCTGACGATCCATACCCAGGGTGGGCCTGAGATGATGCGCCGCGCGGCTGAGACAGCGGCTGAAGATGCAGAAAAGCATGGTCATGACAAGCCGTGGGTGGCCGGTGTGACAATCCTGACCAGCATGGACGATGATGACCTTAAGGCAATCGGGGTGAACGACCCGGTTGCTGATCAGGTGGCGCGTCTTGCAGCCCTCGCACACAAAAGCGGGCTAGACGGTATGGTATGCAGCCCGCGGGAGATCGCCCTGGCGCGTGCGGCAACATCAACGGATTTCAAACTGGTGGTGCCGGGCATCCGACCGGCTGGCAGTGCGGCAGGCGACCAGAAGCGGGTGATGACACCTTCGGATGCGGTTTCGGCAGGCGCTGATGTACTGGTGATCGGGCGCCCGATCACCCAGGCGGACGATCCGGCTGAAGCCGCCCGGTCCATTGCCGCAAGCATTAACAGCTAGCGGGCCTGACGTCATGGTGCGCGTGAAAATCTGTTATCTGCACATAGGGGCCGAAAAAACCGGCTCCACCAGCATACAGGCTTTCCTTCAGGCAAACCGCCGCCGACTCGCAGACCTTGGGTATCTGTTTCCCCGCACGCCGGGCGATGACAACCAGCCTGCATTGGCGGCTTACGCGATGGCGGATAGCAGCCGCCAGAACCTGATGGCCCAGGTGCGTGTTAAATCAGATGAAGAGCTGGAAGCTTTTCGCGCGCATTTTAGCGCCGCCCTGAAAGCGGAGGTGGCTGACGCGGCACCAGAGCGAATAGTGCTGACCAACGAGCATTGCCATAGCCGCATTGAAACGGCGGAAGAGCTGCAGCAATTGGCGGACCTGTTGCATTCTCTGGCTGAAGAGGTCCGCATCGTCTTCTATATCAGGCGGCAGGATCAGGCGGCTACCAGCCTCTATTCCACGGCGCTGAAGGTTGGCCAGTACCGCAAGAAACCCGACCTGACGATCAAAGGTGATCTGCCTGTCGCGTTTGATTATTGGCGAACCTGCCGGCTCTATGCTGATGTATTTGGGAAAGAGGCCATGCGGGTCCGGCTTTTTGACCGGAAGCGGCTGGTTGGCGGCGACCTGATCACCGACTTTTGCGAGATTCTTGACTTGCCTTCGGAACAGGGCTGGTCCCTGCCCGCCACAAAAAACCGGTCGCTTGGCAGACTGGGGCAGCGATTCCTCGCGGCCTTCAACCAGAAACGGCAGGACCGATTCGGCGAGCAGTCGGAGCATTATCGCATGGCACTGGTTCGTATGCTGGACAAGCATTTTGCCGGCCAGGGCATCAAGCCTTCCCGGGGCGCCGCCGCGGCATTCCTGGATCATTTCAAAGAGGGCAATGAACAGGTCAGGGCGACTTATTTTCCCGATCTTCCTGCGCCCCTTTTCGGTGATGATTTTTCCATGTACCCGGAAAAGGAAGATGCCTGGATGCCAGGACCCTTTATGGCCTTTGACGCTGGGGCGCGTCTGTTTGTGGAACAGCAGAAAGAAATCGACCGGCTGAAGGCCGAAATCGCGGCTCTCAAGTCAGAAGACAACAGCTAGGGTTTTCCCCTTTATTGGACCCGTTCCAGAAACTGGCGCTGCTGCGAGAGAAACATAATCAACGACTTGTCGCCAACCACATGCGCTGTGCCGACGGCGACAAAAAATCTGCCTGGTTTGTTCATCAGGGCGGTCAGTTGGCGCGCCCAATCTTCGTTGCGACCGTAAAGCAGATGTTGGCCCAGGCCTTCCTTTTTCATCAGTTCGCCATTCAGCAAATTATCCAGCGTGGCTTCGTCACCCTCAAGCCAGGCGCTCTGAAGCTCGGTCATATAGGCTTTGACATTGACAGACTGCCGGAGCGCATCCACCAGCAGAGCTTTGTCCTGTGCGGGCGTCAGTTTGGCAAACAAACCTGCTTGTTGGGCCGCGGTTTCAATGCCGAGAATCGGTTTCCGTAGGCGAAGAGCCTCGCTGATCAGCGTCTGGTCAACGCCGCTTGCGGGGTCGTATCCCATTTTGGTGAGGCTAACGATGGTTAGCGACATGCCGGCATACCAGGGCCTGACATTCTGAAATGTGTCTGCCGGCAGGTCCATCTGACGTGCCAGTCGGCGAACGTCATTATAGATGCCGTCGCCGACAATCTGCCGCATGGTCATCCCCAGCGGTAACTTGCCAGCATCCTGAAACAGTGGCCCGGCCTTCTCAAGCTCGCGGTCGTCAAGCTCTACCACAAGGGCGTCGGATGTGCTGAACGCGTTGGTAATACCGGCATTGGCCCAGGTTGTGCCTTCCTGGAGCATATGCAGCGTGCCGAAAATATAGACTTCCGTGTCGTCATCCGCCACGCGCCACAAGGCAGGCGCGGCCGCCGCCTGAAGGCTCAGACCAAAGATGGATATAAGGATGAGAACAAGTCGTTTCATGGTTACTCCTGATGACACGATTGGATTCTATCTTCCCATGGTGTTTCAATAGATACAAGCAAGCCCTATACCGAATCTGAACAGAGCCATGAATCTGCTTGCAAACGGCAGCTTTCGGCGTTATACAGCGCGCTTCATCGAACCGTCCGGCCAGTAAAGGGCTGCCGTGGCTGTTCAGTTATGTCGGAACTTTTAGTTTAAGTAAGGACAAAAAATGCCCAAGATGAAGACTAAATCGAGCGTTAAAAAACGCTTCAGCTTAACCGCTTCTGGTAAAGTTCGTGCCAACCAGGCTGGTAAACAGCACGGTATGATCAAGCGCACCAACAAGCAAATCCGTAACCTCCGTGGCACCACTGTCCTTTGTGACGCTGACGCTACGATCGTTAAGAAGTTCATGCCCTACGGCTAAGCCGTATCGGGCCCTTCAGGTTTAGGAGAAATATACCATGGCACGTGTTAAGCGCGGTGTAACATCGCACGCTCGTCACAAGAAGGTCCTCGAGGAAGCTAAAGGCTACCGGGGCCGTCGCAAGAATACCATCAAAGTTGCTCGTCAGGCTGTTGAAAAAGCCGGCCAGTACGCATACCGCGACCGCAAAGCCAAGAAGCGTAACTTCCGCGCTCTCTGGATCCAGCGGATCAACGCCGGTGCGCGCGCTCTCGGCCTGCCATACGGCCAGTTCATGCATGGTCTGAAGCTCGCTGGTGTAGAGCTGGACCGCAAAGTACTGAGCGACCTTGCTATTCACGAACCAACAGCTTTTGAAGCGCTTGTGGATCAGGCTAAGGCCGCCCTCGCCAACTAAGGCTGGTTTGCGACAGCAAACACCAAGACTTTAAAGAGGGCCTGGCCGTTGGCGGGGTCCTCTTTTTATTTGCTTGTCTCCCCATTATGGGCCAAGTGAAACAAACCTTTGTTTTAAAGATTTGATTGCTCGAAAAAGCGGAAGAAAAATGCAGGAACAGATTTCAGCGCTCAAGGAAGAGATCGCGGCCCAGATTGCTTCGGCCAGTGACCTGAATGCGCTCGAGGAAGTCCGGGTCTCCACACTCGGCAAGAAAGGCAGCGTGTCCCAGCTTATGAAGGGCCTTGGCGGCATGAGCCCCGAGGAACGCAAAGAGATGGGTCCGGCGCTTAACGGCCTCAAGAACCAGGTCGCGGACGAGATCGCCGCCCGCAAGGATACTTTGGAAGAAGCCGCGCTTGACGCGCGCCTCCGTGATGAGCGCGTAGACGTAACCCTGCCGGTCATGGAGCATGCGTGTGGCAGCGTGCACCCGATCAGCCAGGTGATGGACGAGATTGCCGAAATCTTTGCAAGCCTCGGCTTTGATGTTGCCGAAGGTCCGGATGTGGAAACCGACTTCCATAACTTCACCGCGCTGAATATCCCGGAAGAGCACCCAGCCCGTCAGGACCATGATACTTTCTATCTGAAGCCTGATGCGAACGGCGACCGCAAGGTTCTGCGCACGCACACAAGCCCTGTGCAGATCCGCACGATGCTGTCGAAAGAGCCCCCAATCCGCATTATCGCGCCGGGACGTACTTACCGGTCGGATTCTGACGCCACGCACACCCCCATGTTCCACCAGGTGGAAGGTTTGGTGATCGACCGCGATACGCACCTCGGTCACCTCAAGGGTACGCTCGAGGCCTTCCTGAAGGCTTTCTTTGAAGTGGACGCCGTGACCCTGCGCCTGCGCCCCAGCTATTTCCCGTTCACCGAACCGTCCATGGAAGTGGACGTGCAGTGCAGCTTCGACGGCGGCACCGTGAAGATTGGTGACGGCAATGACTGGCTTGAGATTTTGGGTTCCGGCATGGTGAATACCAAGGTTCTGGAAGCCTGTAACCTTGACCCCAATGAATATCAGGGCTTTGCCTTCGGCTGCGGCATCGACCGCCTTGCCATGCTGAAATACGGCATGAATGACCTGCGCGCTTTCTTCGATGCCGATCTGCGTTGGCTCCGTCATTATGGGTTCCGTGCCCTTGATCTTCCCACGCTCGCAGGAGGGCTCAGCCGATGAAATTTTCCCTAAGCTGGCTCAAGGACCATCTGGACACGGATGCGAGCCTGGATGAAATCGTTGCTAAATTGAATGCCATTGGCCTTGAGGTCGATACGGTTGAAAACCCGGCTGAAAAGCTTGGTTCCTTCACGGTCGCTGAGGTGCTTTCGGCTGAAAAGCACCCGGACGCTGACAAGCTGAAGGTCTGCAAGGTGTCGAATGGCACCGAAGAAATGCAGATTGTTTGCGGGGCACCAAATGCACGCGCCGGTATCAAGGTGGTGCTGGGGCGTCCTGGTGATTATGTGCCGGGCCTGGATGTCACGCTCAAGAAAGCCAAGATCCGCGGCGTGGAAAGCATCGGCATGATGTGCTCCGCGCGCGAGCTTGAGCTGGGTGACGACCATGACGGCATTATCGAACTGCCGGAAGACGCACCTGTTGGCACGTCCTATGTGGACTATGCCCAGCTTGACGACCCGGTGATCGATATCGAGATCACACCGAACAGGCAGGACTGCCTGGGTGTATATGGCATTGCCCGCGATCTTGCTGCTGCCGGGCTCGGTACGCTCAAGCCGCTGGCTGTTGAAAAGATAGAAGGCACGTTCGAAAGCGACGTTAAAGTCTCTATCGATCTGCCGGAAGAGGCTAAAAGCGCCTGTACCCAGTTCCTTGGCCGCCGGTTCAAGGGTGTGAAAAATGGCCCAAGCCCACAGTGGCTGCAGGATCGCCTGAAGGCGATTGGCCTTCGCCCGATCTCAAAGCTTGTGGATGTCACCAACTTCATCACGCATGACCTCGGGCGTCCGCTTCACGTTTATGACGCGAACAAGCTGAACGGTGACCTAAAGGCACGCCTTGCCGAAGCGGGTGAGAAATTCACAGCACTCGATGACAAGGAATATGTGGCTAAGGGCGGTGAGACGGTGATCGCGGATAGCACCGGCCCACAAGGGTTTGGCGGCATCATCGGCGGACTGTCCACAGGGTGTTCTGAAGAAACGACCGACGTGGTTCTTGAAGCCGCGCTTTTTGATCCCAAGCGTACGGCCTTCACCGGCCGTGACCACGGCCTGATTACAGATGCCCGCTACCGTTTTGAACGCGGTGTGGATGAACTGTTCATCCGCGACGGTATGGAAATCGCCACCAAAATGATCCTGGATCTGTGTGGCGGCGAAGCCAGCCATGTTTTTGAAGCAGGCGAAGATACCGTCTGGAACAAGACCGTGCCGTTCCGCAGCGAACGCGTTCTGACCTTGGGCGGTGTCGACCTGCCGGCGAGCGAAAGCGTTGCGATCCTTGAAAAACTTGGCTTCAAGGCTGAAGGCAATGACCCTTACACCGTCCATGTGCCTTCTTGGCGCGTGGATGTGGAAGGCGAGCCGGATATCGTTGAAGAGGTGCTGCGCATCTATGGCTATGACAATATTCCTAGTGTCCAGCTGCCGGCAACGGATCATAAGGCAGGCACAACCCTCAGCCCACGCCAAAAGCGCGCACGCGCGGCCAAGCGTCGGCTTGCGGGCGTTGGCATGCATGAGGCAGTAACCTGGTCCTTCATGACGCGGGATCACGCTGTCCTCTTTGGTGGTGGTGATGAGGCCCTTGTGGTCGACAATCCGATTTCCAGCGAGCTTGACTGCATGCGCCCATCCATTCTGCCAAACCTGATGCAGGCGGCACAGCGCAACCGGGACCGCGGGGCGGACGTTGTCGCTCTGTTTGAAGTTGGTCCTGTATATGAGAATGATACCGAAAAAGGCCAATTGCTGGTCGCGTGCGGATTGCGAGCGGGTCAGAATGCCGAGCGGCACTGGTCGGCAGTGAGCCGCACTGTGGATGTGTTCGATGCCAAGCGCGATGCACTTGCGGCTCTCGAAGCTGTAGGCGCGCCATCGGGCCTTCAGGTGTTTGATGAAGCGCCGGACTATTATCACCCTGGTCGTTCCGGTACGCTACGCCTGGGCCCGAAGAACATTCTGGCGAGCTTTGGCGAGTTGCATCCGAAAGTTCTGAAAGCCCTTGATGTGGACGGCCCTGTTGTTGGCTTTGAAGTGTATCTGGACCGTGTTCCGGCGCCGAAGAAATCCGGCGCTGCAAAAGGGGCGCTTAAAGTCTCCAAGCTGCAGTCAGTCGAGCGCGACTTTGCCTTCCTGATGGACCGTGATGCCAAGGTTGCTGATCTTGTGCGGGCCGTGCAGGGGTCTGACAAAGCCTTTATCTCGGATGTCAGCATTTTTGACGTCTATGAAGGCAAAGGCGTGCCCGAGGGACAGAAGTCAATCGCAGTGAGTGTCTTGCTTGAGCCGAAGGGCGAAACCTTCACCGAAAAAGATATCGAGGCAATATCTTCCAAGGTCTGTGCGGCGGCTGAAAAGGCCGTTGGCGCTGTTCTTCGAGGCTAAAGGCGCAAAAATCTGCATGAAAACTGTCGATCGGGGCTTGCAAAATGTTCCCGATCGGTTTTCATATTGGTATCGGGAGGAAAAGGTATGCGGCTTTGGCCGCGCCTTTTGTAGTGCTTGGGTGTGAGATTTGGCAACGAAACAGAAGAAACCTGATGCGAAGGTACCACTGAAGCTGCGCCTTAAGGCTTGGTGGGAAGGTTACGACACAGACGATATCAAGAAGCGTCTGAGTGAGCGCGTTGGTGCGCCCGAGCAAGACCTTGGCGAAGAATTCAAACCCGAGCAGCCTAAAAATCTGAACGCCGAAAATCTTGATCCATGGGATGCAGCAACCGTCGATATCGCGCAATATATCTGGGGCAAGGGCTTCTGCGGCCCCGGAGGTCCGGACTATATCGTTTCCCTGTCAAAGCTTTTGGCGCTGAGCCCTGAAATGTCCATGCTGCAGATCGGCGCTGGCCTGGGTGGGCCTAGTCGCGTTCTGGTGGACCGCTTTGGTGTCTGGATCACCGGCTTCGAAGAATCGGAAATGCTGGTTGAGAAAGGTCGCAAGCTTTCCAAGATGGCGGGCCTGGAAAAAAAGGCCCAGCTTGAGCAGTATCAGCCGGAAAATTTTGAAGGCTTTGATCGGAAATATGATCGTGCTCTTTCCAAGGAAGCGCTGTTCACGATCGAAGACAAGTCCAACATGATCGCCAAGATCGAGGAAAAGCTGAAACCGGGCGGCCTGTTCCTGATGACGGAATATGTGATCGGTTCCGACGCGGTGCTGGGCAAAGACAAATATAAGGAATGGGTTGTAGGCGAACGCCGGCACCCCTTCCCTGTTCTCGCGGATGAACTTGTTGACCTGATGAAGAAGCATCACCTGCAAGTGCGAGTGTCCGAAGATATCAGCATGCAATATGTTGACATGATCAACCATGCGTGGGCCGGGGCCGACGAAGTGGCTGCCAAACTCGCGAAGCGGGAAGACGGCACAATGATGATCCAGACATTGATGCGGGAAGCCGAGTTCTGGACACGCCGCAAGAAACTTCTGGAAACAGGCGACCTCAAGCTTTGGCGTATTGTGGCGAACAAGAAGTCGGGCGGACCGTCGATGATGTCTGACTGGTAATCAACCAGCCGCTTTCATGATTTGCTGTCGTTTGCTTTGCCGGGCGATCCATATGCCGACCAGGACCGCGCTTGCTCCTGCCATATGAATAGGCCCAAGAGCCTCGCCAAAAAGCCACCATGCCCACAGGGCGGAAATCACTGGCTGGATCAAAAGACAAAGGGCACCCAGCGCCGCAGGCACATGCGCCAGCCCATAGACAATCAGGCTCTGCCCCAGGACGTGAGCGATCAGCGCAAGACCGATCAGCGGCGCCCATCCTTCGCTTGAGACAGGAAAGATGGGGCCGTCCACCCAAAGAAGCGGCAGGCTCAAGAGAATGCCGGACACCATGGCGGTGCCGGCCATCAATAGCGGCGCGTCCAAGACCTGTCTGGCGCGGGCCGCGCCGACAATATAGCCGCCATAGAGTACGGCGGTCAGGAGGCCGAGCATATCGCCGGGAATATAGGCTGGGTTCAGTTCCGCGTTGCGCCCCATCAGCAGCGCCGCGCCCCCAAGAGCGAGCACCATGCCGCCAAGGAAGCGCCCGTTAAAGCGTTCGCCAAACAGCACGAAGCTATAGAGCGCGGCGAATATGGTGGCCATATTCGCGAGCAGCGTTGAATTGGCCACGGTTGTCTTGGCGACCGACCAGTGCCAGGTGAAGAGTTCGGACGCAAACAGCAGTCCGACTAGCAAGATCCAGCGGCCTTCCTCCATAGAGGGCAAGAGGGATATTCTGCCTTTCTTTCGGGCGGTTAACCAATAGATGAAAATCAGCACAGGAGCGGCCATTGTCAGGCGCCAGAAAGCGGAAGCTGCTGGCGTTACGTCGGCAAGACGCATGAAGATAGCTGCGGAGCTGATGCCGATGGCACCGCAAACACAAGCGATAATGCCTCGCGTCGTCTGGTCTGGCATGCTGGTCATGGTGGGGAAGATAGCGTATTTTTCCGATTGAGCTAGGCCAAAAGCTACAAGCGAAAATACCGGAGCCTTACCCTGTGGGGGGACTTGCAACTGTGCCGCTCAGGGTGCATGATCGCCATTGCATTTATTGGAGGGAGTAGGCAATGAGCGAGCATTTCGTTTTTCCAGTACCAGCGTCGGCGCTTGAGGGTACGCACTGCACCAAGGAGCAATATGACGCTCTCTATGAGCAGTCCATCAACGACCCGGATGGGTTCTGGAAGGACCAGGCCGGTCGTATAGACTGGATGAAACCATTCACCAAGGTGAAGAACGCCAGCTTTAGCGGGGACATCTCCATCAAATGGTTCGAAGATGGCACGCTCAACGCGTCCGCCAACTGTATCGACCGTCACTTGCCGGAACGCGCGAATGATACCGCTATCATCTGGGAAGGGGACGATCCTGCCGACAGCAAGCACATCACCTTTAGCGAGCTTTATGAGCAGGTTTGCCAGTTTGCAAATGTGCTGAAGAAGCGCGGTGCAAAGAAGGGTGACAGGATCACCATCTATATGCCGATGATCCCGGAAGCCGTGTATGCGATGCTGGCCTGCGCGCGTATTGGTGCCGTGCATTCGGTCGTGTTCGGCGGCTTCTCGCCGGACGCCCTTGCTGGCCGTATCCAGGATTGTCAGTCCACCTTCGTGATCACCGCAGATGAAGGCCTGCGCGGCGCAAAGAAAGTGCCGCTGAAGGCCAATGTTGATACGGCGCTTGAGCAGTGCCCGGATGTTTCCAGCGTTGTGGTTGTCAGGCGGACTGGCGGCGAGGTTGCCTGGTCTGAAGGCCGCGATGTCTGGTATCACGAGGCTGCAGCGACTGTGCCTGCCGAATGCCCACCAGAAGAAATGAGCGCCGAAGACCCGCTTTTCATTCTGTATACGTCCGGCTCGACCGGCAAGCCGAAGGGGGTCCTCCATACCACCGGTGGCTATATGGTTTGGGCGGCCATGACGCATGAGTATGTGTTTGACTATAAACAGGGCGATATCTACTGGTGCACTGCAGATGTGGGCTGGGTGACCGGCCATACCTATATCGTTTATGGTCCACTCGCGAACGGTGCCACGACCCTCGTGTTTGAAGGTATCCCAACATACCCGGACGCTGGCCGGTTCTGGCAGGTGTGCGAAAAGCACAAGGTGAACATCTTCTATACCGCGCCAACGGCAATCCGGGCGCTTGAGCGGCTGGGTGACGAGTTTGTAACCAAGCATGACCGGTCATCAATCCGGCTTCTGGGGACGGTTGGCGAACCGATCAACCCTGAAGCCTGGCTATGGTACCACAAGGTGGTGGGTGAGGAGCGCTGCCCGATTGTTGACACCTGGTGGCAAACGGAAACAGGCGGCGTGATGATCTCGCCACTTCCCGGCGCCACAGACCTGAAACCGGGCTCCGCCACCAACCCGATGTTTGGTGTGAAGCCCGCCCTGGTGGATCAGGACGGCAATATTCTTGAGGGTGCGACATCAGGCAACCTCGTGATCACCGACAGCTGGCCGGGGCAGATGCGTTCTGTATTTGGGGATCATGATCGGTTCAAGCAAACCTATTTCTCTACATACAAGGGCATGTATTTCACGGGCGATGGATGCCGCCGCGATGAAGACGGCTACTATTGGATCACCGGACGGGTGGATGATGTGATCAACGTGTCCGGTCACCGCATGGGGACGGCTGAAGTGGAATCGGCCCTTGTTGAGCATGATCTGGTTGCGGAAGCCGCCGTGGTGGGATTCCCGCACGACATCAAAGGCCAGGGCATTTATGCCTATGTCACGCTTTTTGAAGGTGCTGAGTCGTCGGAAGAGTTGCGCAAAGAGCTGGTGGCGCTTGTTCGCCAGGAAATCGGCCCGATTGCGACGCCTGACTTTATCCAGTTCGCCCCTGCTTTGCCGAAGACGCGCTCTGGCAAGATCATGCGCCGGATTCTTCGGAAGATCGCTGAGAACGAATTCGGAAATCTGGGGGATACATCCACGCTCGCGGACCCGGGCGTTGTCGATGACCTGATCGAGAACCGCCAGAATAAATAGTGGATCCGGACAAACAGCGAATCCAGGGGGGCTTCAGGCCCCCTTTTTTCATGATGCCGAAAATGTGACTGGCTTGCCGCTTTAAACTTGTGCGGCAGGGCCTATCTTCATTGGCAACACGGAGAATGCGACACATGATCACCTTTTACACAGCTGCCACACCGAATGGCTACAAAGTCTCAATTGCGCTTGAAGAACTGGGCCTGCCCTATGAAATGAAGGCGATCGACCTGTCATCTGGTGCACAGAAAGAAGATTGGTTCACGGCCATCAACCCCAATGGCAGAATTCCTGCGATTGTTGACCATGATGCAGATGATTTTGCGGTTTTTGAATCCGGCGCCATTCTGATGTACCTGGCTGAAAAGACCGGCCAGCTGATGCCCCAGGATAGCAAGGGACGGTCATTGGTGACCCAATGGCTGATGTTCCAGATGGGTGGCCTTGGGCCGATGCAGGGGCAGGCGAATGTATTCTATCGCTATTTCCCTGAGAAGATCCCGGCAGTTATCGACCGCTACCAGAATGAAACGCTCAGGCTTTATGGCATTCTGGACCGACGCCTGGCGGAAAGCCCCTATCTGGCCGGAGACGCCTATTCCATTGCCGATATTGCGTGCTTCCCCTGGGTCATGGCCCATGGCTGGGCTGGCCTGTCGCTGGACGGGCTTGATCATCTGCAGGATTGGACGGAACGCCTCAAGGCTCGGCCAGCTGTCCAGAAAGGGCTGACAGTGCCGCCCCGGCCGGACCTGAATAAAGATGACAACAGCAAGAAGTTCGTCGAAGCCGCACAGAAGATGCTGCAGCGCTGAAGCTCCGGCGCTGGGGGTGCCAGCGCCGCTTTACCTATAAGGTTGCGGCGAAAGTGGCGATCGCATCCATGGCGGTGGCCCAATTGCCTTCTTGTGTGTAACCGGACGCCTTTCTGGGGCTCAGGTCATGGTTGCCGTCAGGGGCCCAGTGAACGGTGACGTTTGAAGGCAGGGAAAGGTTCTTCAGAAGCGCTGTGCCACCGAATGGGTCGCGCTCGCCCTGAATGATCAGGGTTGGTACTTCAATATCGGGAAAATGGTCGGTACGAACCTTTTCTGGCTTGCCGGGCGCATGAAAGGGATAGCCCAGGCAAACGAGGCCGTCGATGCCCAGCTGATGGTTCTCTGCGGTGAGCATACTCGCAATTCGGCCGCCCATGGACTTGCCACCAATAATCAGCGGCCTGCCTGCGGTCTCCACACCCCTGACCGCACCTTCATATGCCTCAAGAAGCTTTGGCGCCCTGTCTGGCGGCCGCTTTTTGCCGTCCTCCATGCGTTTGATCATATAGGGAAAGTTGAACCGAACGACCTGGAATCCTTTTTGCGCCAGGCCTTCAGCGAAGGTTGCCATGAAAGGATGTTCTGCACCTGCTCCAGCCCCGTGGGCAAGTACAATGGTTCCCTTTTCAGCCTGTCCGTCGATCATAAGCATTATGCCCTCCCTTTTTGCTGCAGCCTGTTTAGCAGGCCTGCTGCCTAGATCAATGCCTGCTGCGGCCAGGCGCTGTCGTTTCCCTGCATTTTTCTGGGCCTATCAAGGCAAACTTGTTCGTGCTTTCGCGAATTTGGATTAAGCTTTCGCGGCTTTGAAAAGGTCTACCCAACTTGGTGCTGATCCCAATGAAAGGATGCTTGATGGCCAGATTATATCTTCTAAGGCACGCGAAGTCCGATTGGGGCGCTGGACTGCCGGACCATGATCGGCCGCTCAATGACCGGGGCCGGCAAGCTGCGGCGCAGATGGGGCGTTGGCTATCGAAGGACGAAAACTTACCGAAGCTGGTCATATGTTCCACGGCGCAGCGAACGCGGGAAACTCTCGAAACCCTATCTGAGGCAGGGAACCTCTCATTTGATGTCCTCTATGAACCGTCTCTTTATGGTGCCGGCACAGAGACCATTCGCCGGATTATCAAGGCGGATGCCGGACAGCATCAGGCTGTTCTTTTGGTGGGCCATAATCCCGGATTTCAGGATATGGCAATCAGATCGGCCAAAACGGGCGACAGTTCGACTGTTCGTCAATTAAGGATCAAATACCCCACCTGCGCGCTCAGCATTTTCGAATTTGAAGCGCCCACCCTTGAACAGGCCGATCTCGACCGCGGTAATCTGCTGAAATTTGTCCGGCCAAGAGATCTGGATTAAGCCAAACGAAGGCTTAGTTGTCTCCATTCGTACGCCTGTGTGATACTATAACCAATCGGTCAAGGACGCTTCGCTGATGCACTATCCCGGTTCAGCCGGAATTGTGGTAAGATGAAACATCTGATCCGTTGATCGGTAGGGGGAAAACGAAAGGAGATCGTTATGCGGACTACTTTTCGCTACCTGCTGGCTGCAACTGCGGCACTGGCGATTTCGGGCATGGCCAATGCCTACACCTATAACATCGTTCTCAAGGCTTCGGATTTGCTGAAAAAGGGCCGAGAGATGATACAGGTGGGCAATACGGAGAAAGCGCGTGTGATTTTCACTGCTGCGCTGGATCGGGACCTGACAGATTGGCAGCGTGCGCGGGCCCACAACGGCATGTGCGTTGCGCTCATTATGGAAGAGGCCTGGTCAGAGGCTCTGGATCATTGCAACACAGCCATCCGTATCGTGCCCAATAACTGGCGCTTCTACAACAATCGGGGCAATATCTACCTTGAAACGGGTGAGATCGATCTGGCGCTTGAGGAATACAGGCGTGGGCTTGAAATGGCACCCCAGTCTTATGTGATTAAACGTAATATCGAACTGGCCAGCCTGCGCGCAAAAGACTCCGGTGCGGATCATCCGCAGACCATGCGCCCCACCTAAGGGCGGTTACCGGAAATTTAGCTGCAGGAGCAGGGGCTTGATAAGCTAAAGTTTGTTCTGGTACGCCATCAGGCCACTTCCCACCGGACGATGGGGGTGCTAAGAGGGGCATTGACGTTTTTTGGGGAGTAATTGCGTGTGCCGATGAAATTGCGCTATTTGCTACTGCTGCTGTTACCCATGCTTGCAGCGTGCGACCCCATTGCACAGGCGCCGTCTTCCCCACCAGCCGTCGTAGGTACGCGCGCTGTTATCCAGCGCCACCGTCAGGAAATCTACGCAGAAATAACCGCTGTCACCGGCAAACTGGTGACGACCGAAATGTATATTCGGGGCGAGCCTATTGCCGAGTTCAGCGCATACCGCGGCCTGTATCCGGTAAGTGGCCGCGAATCTCACTATCAATATGAAGCAGATTTCGATGAAGCGATCCTGGAGCAACTGTTTCCGCTTGCTGTTGGCAAAGAGGTCAGTTTTTCAGGCAATATCAAGCGCCTGGATCGTGGCACAGCTTATAATTTCTGGTCTCATATTTCTGTTGTCGGGGAAAAGACGCTGAACCTTTCGTCTGGCGACAGGAAGGTCTTTGTTGTTGATATCGTGACAGAAACCAGCAGCAGCAGTCGCACCAAGCGCAAGACCCAAACAGTGTATTTCGACCCGGAGCTTTCGATGGTGCTCAAGTCTGTCCAGCATGAGGACGGATACAAGGACTATTGGTTCGTGATCTCGGTGGAGCGCCCGGGTGAAGGCACAAACCGCACGGCTCCGCCGCAACCGCGCTCAGGCACCGTCATCATCTGACCTGAAGATACGCTAAAGCGAATACAAGCCACCGTCCCTGACCTCAAAGGCGACGGCGCGCAAGTGATCGCCCTTGCATGGACCACGCACGCACAGCCCGGTCAGCGGATCAAAAAGCGCGCCGTGCGTTCGGCAGATCAGCCGCTTGTTGGTCGTATCCAGAAAGCGGTCACCGAACAGGTTGAGCGGCGTGCCGGCATGGGGGCACCGGTTTTCATACACATGGAATTGCCCATCAAAACGCTGGACCAGAAGCTGCAATCTGTGTGTGCCTTCCCGGAAAACGATATCCTTGCCGCCATGCTCGGGCAGGTCGTCCAGTTTCACGAGAAGCGTTCCAGGAGGGATGCCGACGGCCGTGTCCTCTAGGGCAAGCGGGGGCGGTGCTCTCATCAGTCCAATCCGGCCAGTTTCGTCAAGACCTTCCAGGCCTCTGGGTCAATCGGCATTACGGATAGCCGCGGCTGGCGGACGAGCGCGAGGTGGCTGAGATCTGGGATTGCCTTGATGTTGGCAAGGCTTATGGGCGTTTTGGCTTTGGCTTTGGCGCGCAAGTCCACCAGACAGAATTTGCCATTTGGGTCATCCGGGTCTGGATAAGGCCCCTTCGCGACTTCGCACAGCCCAACAATTTCGCGCGCTTTGCCGGAATGGTAAAACAGGACCAGGTCACCTTCCGCCATTGCCCGCATGTTGTTTTGGGCCTGATGGTTGCGCACACCTGTCCAGGGCTCGCTCTCTACCCCGCATTGATCCTGCCAGGACCAGTCTTCGGGCTCAGATTTTACCAGCCAGAAAGCCACGGCAGCCCCCTAGGCCGGGATCCAGTCGCCGGCCACGGCTTTCCAGGGCTTGATCTCGACCGCTTCAAACAGCCCCGCAGTGGCATAAGGGTCATTTTCGGCGAAAAGCCGCACCGCGCCTTCGCTGGCGGCATCGATGATGATCATGCTGCCCACGGGTTTGGGGTCGTCGCCGGGGGACAGGATCGGGCCCGCAACTTTGATGCGGTTACCCGCTCCCTTGATATAGTCCAGATGGGCGGGCCGGTTGGCCATGCGCAGGTCGACGCTGTCGGGTTTGTCGTGGGCGAGGATCATGAACAGCATGGCTGTCTCCTATCAGCTTTCGGATGTGAAAGGGCGGGAAAGAAGGGTTTCGGTAATGGTGCGTACGTCCTGCCCTTCCTTGAGAATCTGGTAAACGGCGGCGGTGATAGGCATATCAAGGCCTTTCTCCGTCGCAATTTTATGAACGATTTCAACGGTATGGGCGCCTTCGGCTACTGACCGGCGCTCTGCCATGATATCGGCGAAGGTGCGGCCTTCGCCGATGGCTTTGCCAAGCGACATGTTGCGCGACTGAGTCGACGAGCAGGTCAGGATCAGGTCTCCAAGGCCGGACAGGCCCATCAGTGTTTCCCGCTCCGCGCCGTAGAGCGCGCCAAAGCGCATGATTTCAGCCAGCCCCCGGGTGATAACAGCCGCGCGGGCGTTCTCGCCAATACCAAGCCCCGCCACGATGCCGGTCGCGATGGCCAGTACATTCTTGATGGCGCCGCCAATCTGTGCGCCCACCACATCATGGTTATAGTAGGGGCGGAAGGTGGGCTGGCCGATGGCTTCAATCAATTGGTTTCCAACCGTGTTGTCTGCTGCGGCAAGCGTGAGCGCACACGGCATGTTGCGCGCAACCTCAATCGCGAACGTGGGGCCGGAAAGTACAGCCACGGGGTTTTCCGGGCATTCCTCGGCCACAGCTTCGGAGAGGAGCTTGCCGGTCGCGACTTCGATCCCCTTGGAGCAGATCACAAGCGGCACATGGCTGCCAATATGCTGGCCCAAGTCCCGCACCATGGTGCGCAGATGCTGCGCAGGCGCAACAAGAAGAATGGCATCACGGTCGCCCAAATCCGCAAGGTCTCCGGTGGCCTTCAAGGCAGGGTCAAGGTCGGCATCCGGTAGGAAAAGGGTGTTTATGTGGGTGTCGTTGATTGAGGCCACAACTTCCGCTTCCCGCGCCCACAAAAGGGTGTCGCGCCCGGCCCGCGTTGCTGCTGCTGCCAGTGCTGTGCCCCAGGCACCGCCGCCAAGTACACCGATTTTCTGCACCTGTCTCTCCCCAAAAACTCATAGCTTATTCTGATGAAAAAGGCATGCGCCCAGATTGCCCGGCAATTGGCGGGGAGGCAAGAAGCTTATGCCTTTGCGCCCTTTTTTCCTTTACCCACCATAGGCTTGGCATCGTCATCGAGCGGCCAGCGCGGCCTTGGCGCTTCATCCATATCGTTGATAGCCGGATCCACCAGGAAGCGCTCAAGCCCAGCCCAGGCGATCATGGCGCCATTGTCTGTGCACAGGCTCATAGGCGGCGCGGAGAAACGCATGCCTTCCTGTTCCGCCAGCGCCTCAATGCGGCCGCGCAGGTAGCTGTTGGCTGCCACCCCGCCGGCGACAACAAGCGGAAAGGCGCCGCTTCCTGCGGTTTCGCGGAACATCGCTATGGCATTCCTGAGCCTGTCGATCAGGCAGTCCCCCAGCGTCTGTTGAAACGCGGCGCAGATATCGTTGCGGTCCTTGATGGTGAGCACGCCTTCGACCGCGACGCATTCTTCGGCCAGACGCCGCACGGCGGTCTTGAGGCCGGAGAAGGAAAAATTGCAGCCCGGCTTGCCCACCATGGGCTTCGGAAGCTTGAAGCGGCCTGCCCGCCCTTCGCGTGCCGCGGCCTCTACCGCCGGGCCGCCGGGATAGCCCAGCCCCAGTAATTTTGCTGTCTTATCAAAGGCTTCGCCCGCCGCATCATCGATGGTTGTCCCAAGCCGCGTGAACTCACCAACCCCGGTGACGGCGAGGATCTGGCAGTGTCCGCCGGAGACCAGCAGCAGCAGGTAGGGGAAGCTGACATCTTCCACCAGCCGCACTGTCAGCGCGTGGCCTGCCAGATGATTGACGGCGACAAAAGGCTTTCCGCTGGCGGTGGAGATTGCTTTGGCTGTCATGACACCGACCATCAACCCACCCACCAGTCCCGGCCCGGTAGTGGCGGCGATGGCGTCCAGGTCATCAAAGCCGAGATCAGCATCTTTCATAAGGGATTCCAACAACTTATCCAGATGGGAGATATGCTGGCGCGCGGCAATTTCCGGCACCACGCCGCCAAATTCGGCATGGTCATCAATCTGACTCAGTACCCTGTGCGCAAGGACCTGCCGGTCCGCGCTGACGATGGCGGCGGCGGTTTCGTCGCAGCTGGTCTCAATCCCCAGAACAAAGGGGCGCTGCGCCTGTTTTGCCGTGCTTGACTTGTCTTCCACCACTGAATTCCTGTTCGGCCCAAAAAGGGCACATATCATGCTCTCGGTGTGCCCTAATGGCACAAAAGGGCACACCCATAGGGCCCAAAAGTGCCCCAGAAGTGTCCAATGGGCGGGGCATATTGTCTCAGCTCATGTGCTACTTGGGCATCTTGCCCCATTTGGGCTTTAGCCTGATAGCAGAAAGTTCTATAAGCCAGAGAATGATCACGCGGTTGATCACCCTCAGCCGCGCCCGCAATAGCACCAGAAGAGGCATCCGTGCAAGAAGCGACCAGCAGCAAAAAGACCCTCAGGATTGGAACCCGTGGCAGCCCGCTTGCGCTGGCACAAGCCGAAGACGTGAAAGCGCGCCTTGTGGCGGCCCATGCGCACCTTAGCGAGGACAATGTGGAAATCGTGGTAATCAAGACCACCGGCGACCGCATCCTGGACCGGCATTTGATGAATGCGGGCGGCAAGGGCCTGTTCACCAAGGAAATCGAAGACGCGCTCCTATCGGGTGATATCGACTGCGCGGTGCATTCCTCGAAAGATATGCCGACTCACCTGCCGGAAGGCCTGGCGCTGACCGTGTTCCTGAAGCGCGAAGACCCGCGCGACGTGTTCATGAGCGCAAGCGTCAACCGTTTCGGGGACCTGCCCAAGGGCGCAACGCTGGGTACGGCGTCACTCCGCCGCCGGGCGCAGGCGCTGAGGCTGAGGCCAGACCTGAAGGTGGTCACCTTCCGCGGCAATGTGCAGACCCGGCTCAAGAAACTGGCTGCGGGCGAGGCTGAAGGCACCTTTTTGGCGCGCGCCGGCCTGAACCGCCTGGGCATGAGCGACAAGGCGACCGAGACACTGCCTGTCAGCGATTTCCTGCCGGCGCCTGCACAAGGCGCGGTGACGGTTGAGGTGCGCACCTCTGACGGCGCGATGATTGCCCTTCTGAAGCCGCTGCACTGCGTTGAGACAGCGCTGGCGGTGACGGCTGAGCGCGCGTTCCTGAGTGCGCTGGACGGCAGTTGCCGCACGCCCATCGCGGCGCATGCCAGCCTTGATGGCGGCCGCCTGACGCTGAAGGCGCAGCTTTTGTCGCTGGACGGCACCCAGGTATTTGAAAAAACGGGTGACTGCGCCGCAGAGATTGACCGCGCCGCCGACCTCGGTAAAGATATCGGGGCACAGATACGCAAAGATGCGGGTGAAGCCTTTTTTGAGGATCTCGCCCGCGCCATCGAAGCGGAGATAGAATGACCACAGTCCTGATCACGCGCCCCATGGAAGAAGCCACGCCGACCGCAGAGAAGCTGGAGGCGCTTGGCCACCGGGTGATCATCGCGCCGATGATCCAGATCGACCCTGTATCGTTTGAAATCCCGGACGAAGACCGCAGCCTGATTGTAACCAGCAAGAACGGCGCCCGCCTTGGCCTGGCCAACATTGGCAACAAGGACCGCCCGATTTTCGCGGTGGGTGAGGAAACGGCCAATCAGGCCCGCAAGCTTGGTTTCACCAATGTCACCGCTGGCCCGGGCACCGCGCGCCAGCTGGTGCCGATCCTTCTGGACGAGGGGCTTTCCGAGAAGCGCAAATATACGCACCTGGCGGGTAACGTGATCAGCTACAATATCACTGACGTCCTGCGCGGTGAGGGAATTGATGCCGACACCCGTGTGACGTACCAGTCGCGGCCGCTCCGGTCCTTTTCTGCTGGTGTGCAGGAGTCTCTGGAAGAAGGTGAAATCGATGTCGCCCTCTTTTATTCGCCGCGTACAGCCACCACATTTGAGGAAGCGGCGGCAGAATATGGCCGGTCCGACTGGCTTTCGAAGATAGATGCGGTGGCGCTTTCAACCCGCGTTGCCCAGAACCTGATCGGGCCTTGGCGGTCTGTCCGCTATGCCATCATACCCACCGAAAAGGCACTCTTCAGCCAGATCGAAGACTAAGGGGACCCCAAACGGGGCATGCTTGTGAGCGACAAAGATACAGACAAGGCGCCTGACGCCGCTTCTGATAAGCCAGACGAGCCCGAGATCATCGAGGCTACCATCATCGATGAGACACCTGAGCCAGAAAGGGCGTCTCAGGGAAAATCATCTGATACCTCAGCAGCCAAGTCATCTGGCACGACTTCGCCAAAAAAAGCCGACATGGGTACTGGCACCAAGCTGGCTTGGGGCCTTGTCGGCCTGATGGGTGCTTTCGGCGCGGGTGTCTATTTCGCCCCCCGGTTCGCGCCTGGGCTGGCCAGCCTGGGGATCAATCTGGCCCCACCACCAGCCAATACTTCTGCCCAGACGACTTTTGATAGCAAGCCGCTTGAAGATGCGGTGGAAGACCTGAAGGCGGCCTTTGCCCGCCAGCAGGAGATTCTGGCGCAGCAGGCCGAAGACCTGAAGGCTGCCAGCGCGGCGCGCGATGCCCTGCAGGCTGACCTGAACCAGCTGGCGGCTGCGGGTGCCGGTGGCACGGCCGCGCCTTCGGTTGCCCCTGAAAGACTTGCTTCGCTGCAGGCGGAAATCACCCGGCTGACGGACGATGTGGCGCGGCTTTCGACCCTTTCGAATGAAGCTGACCCGGGTGTTGTGGAACTCAAGGGCGCGCTTGCGCTTGCGCGCAGTGAGGCCGCAAGCCTCAAGGCACGACTGAAGGCGGTTGAGGATACGCTTTCAAGCGTGCAGGCCGGGGCGCTGGAAGCATCCCCGCGCGGTCGGATCGTGCTGGCGCTTGGCCGCATGCGGGACCGGGCGCTCACAGGCCAGCCGTTTGGCGCCGACCTTGGTGCGCTCAGGCCCGATTTTGCCGCCCTGCCGGCCCTCGATCAGCAGATGATCGGCGCTGACATCGGTTACCTTGAAAGCCATGCTGGCGGCATCGCAAGCTATGACACCTTGGTCGCGGAGTTCGACGGTGTCGCGGCCGCGGCGGTCAATGCAGCAGACAAGGCGGAAGGCAGTTTCCTTGCGAACCTTTTCTCAAGCCGCCGTACGGATGCGGGCGCAACTGGACTTGACGCTGAACTGGTGAAAGCCGAACGACTGCTGCTCGCGCGCGATGTTGCGGGGGCGGCCAAGGTACTCGCCGGCCTTGAAGGCCCCGCGCTTGAAGCCACAGCCACGTGGCGCAGCCGTGCCGAAGCCTATGCGGGCGTGAGCCGGGCATTCGACCGCCTGATCGCGCGCGTGTCGTCATCGACCGTACCCCTTCCAATCGGACAAATGACCGGGGGCGGCCAATGATCCGCCTGTTCCTTTGGGTGGCTGCGATCCTGCTTGTGGCGTGGGCCGCTGCCCTGCTTGCTGATAACCCTGGCGCCGTGACCATCGATTTCGCCGGGCGGCGGGTTTACACCAGCTTTGCCTCCATGGTGCTTTTTGCTGCCATAGTGGCGTCGGTAACGGCCGGGACGGTATGGCTTGTTGGCTGGATCAGGCGCGATATGCCTGTTCTTGGCAAGAATGCGGAAATCAAGCGCCAGGGCCGGGGGCTTAAAATGCTCAACCAGTCGCTCGTTGCGCTTTCGGCTGGCGATCACAAGCTCGCGAAAAAGCTGGTGGAACAGGCCGAAGTGCTGCTGCCGCCCCAACCCATGGTGCATCTGATCGCGGCAGAGGCCGCCACCCGCGGCGGCGACCATAAGGCTGCCCAGGCACGCTATCAGGCGCTGGAGAAAACCGAAGACGGGCGCTTCCTGGGGCTTCGCGGTCTTGTGCAGGAAGCCCGCAGGCTGGGGCGTGAAAACGAAGCGCTTCGCCTTGCGCGTACGGCCTTTGCAGAAAACAGGAAAAGCCCCTGGGTGCTCAAAACCCTGTTTGCGCTTGAAGTCGCAGCCGGCAACTGGGTGGAAGCCGAAGATGCACTTTCGAAGGTTTCACGTGAAAAACTTCTGGAATCAAAGGTGGTTAGCCGCCACAAGGCTGCGCTCGCCTTTGCCCAGGCCACAGAGAAGAATCTGAAGGGTGACCGCGACGGTGCCCGCAAGGATTTCAAGAAAACGCTGCAGCTACGGCCCGATTTTGCGCCTGCGGCTGCTGCACTCGCCAAGCTTGAATATGCAAGCGGCAACAAGAAGCGCGCGGAGAAAATCATCAGGGATGTCTGGTCCCGCACGCCGCACCCAACGCTTGCCCGCGTTTTCAAGGAACTGGACGCAGCCGAAAGCGGCGCAGACTGGCTCAAGCGCGTGCGCTCGCTTACAGATGCAAACCCCGATGACGCACAGTCCTTGCTGTTGCTGGCCGACGCGCTGATGGACGCGCGCGACTATGACGCTGCCAAGCCGGTGCTGGAGAAGCTGACGCGTGAGGCACCAACCCGCGCGGCCTGGCAATATCGGCTCGCGCTCGCGCACGCGCTCGGCGAAAACCCCGATCCGATCGAGGCCGCGCTGGCCCACGCGGAAGATGGTGCGCGCTGGGTCTGTTCCGATTGCGGCCATACGCCCAAAGGCTGGGCGCCGCTTTGTGGCAGCTGCGGCGGGTTTGACAGCTTCCGCTGGCACGCGGGCGAAGCGGTCGCGCAGGCGAAAAAAGACCCGGGCGAAGCCCCGATCGCCATGCTGGTGGGCTCCAATGGCCCGTCGGCGGACGCGGTGCTGGATGGGGATGAGGCCGAGCGTTTGGGCGCCTGACACGCCCTTCGCCGCGCCTAAAAATACTTGTCTCGCCTTTTGCCATCCGCTATATACGCCGCCTGTACGGGGCTCCCTGCCCTGGGGACATTGCTTGATGCAAGGGCCGCTTTAGCTCAGTTGGTAGAGCACATCATTCGTAATGATGGGGTCACGTGTTCGAGTCACGTAAGCGGCACCATTTCCTCCCTGCCTCCACGGCAAAGGGCTCGCGTGTTTTCCTGCCTCTGAACGAAATTTTCCGTTTTTTTCGGTAAATCAATTGATCGTTCTATCAATTAAAATAAATTTAACACAAATCCGATACCCCTTGGTTTGAAGGCAGGGTGGGGAACCTGTTAGCGATTGGGATGCATTATGTCAGTAAAATCAGGCGTGGTTCCTGTTGATGAGGAAATCACGTTTCCAAGTAACGAGATTATCGTCTCGAAAACCGACCTGAAGGGTCGGATTCTTTATGCCAATGATGTCTTTTGCCGGGTGGCGGAAATGACCACCAGCGATGTGATCGGCCAGCCGCACAGCATCATCCGGCATCCGGATATGCCGCGCGCCGTGTTCAAGCTGTTGTGGGACCAGATCTCTAACGGTCATGAGATTTTCGCCTATGTGAAAAACATGTCCGCCACCGGCAAATATTATTGGGTGCTGGCACATGTCACGCCTTCCCTGGCGCCGGACGGCAGCATTGTCGGCTACCATTCCAATCGCCGCGTGCCGCCAAAGAAGGGGCTTGAGGCCATCAAGCCGCTCTATCGGGAACTTCTGGACATTGAGAAGTCGCACAAGAACGGGCAGGAAGCGCTGGCGGCCTCAACCGCGCGGCTACAGGCCATGCTCTCTGGCGCGGGGCAGGACTATGACAGCTTTATCTGGAGTGTGGCGGCATGAGTTGGCTTGGAAAACTGAAGAAAAACGGTGGCGCTGAGAGC
Source organism: Kordiimonas lipolytica (assembly GCF_001550065.1). The sequence goes on along the minus strand of NZ_LRUB01000015.1, from coordinate 6,828 downwards.
AGCCGCATTGCCGAGCTTGAACGCGCGCTCGAGGAAGAGCGGGTGAAGAACGACATGATGAGTGCCGCCTGCAAGCGCCTGACCGAGGTTGCGCGCGAGGTTGCATCGGGCAATATGGAGGCCCGGATCACCGATTGGGACAAGTTCGGCCCCATGTCTGGCGCGCTGACGGATTTCAACCGGATTCTGGACCTGACAGACGCCTATATCCGGGAATCGGACGCGGCCCTTCAGGCTGCCTCCGAACACCGCTTCTACCGCCGTTTCCTTGAGACCGGCATGGCGGGCGCCTTCGGGGCCGGCGCGCATCATATCAACGAAATCTGCGACAAGATGCAGGCTGCCGAAGCACGCGAGCAGGAGCACCGCGAAGAAGTGGCGTCGTCGTTCGAGGCCAGCGTGATGGGTGTCGTGACATCGCTTACGAGCGCGGTCGAGCAGGTCCGCGCCACCGCGCAGCAGCTGACCCGCTATGCCGATGAGAACCAGTCCATGGCCACGGGCGTGGCGGCGGCGGCCGAACAGGCGACAATGAATGTACAGACCGTGGCGGCAGCAGCAGAGGAGCTGACAGCATCGGTGGAAGAAATCGCGCGGCAGGTGAACACATCTTCGGCCCGGTCGGGCGAGGCGGCTGTCGAGGCAGGCGAAGCGTCAGAGACCATCAATTCACTGAAGACGGCAAGCGACACCATCGGCGACGTGATCCGCCTGATCAATGACATTGCCGAACAGACCAACCTCCTGGCGCTTAACGCCACCATCGAGGCCGCGCGCGCAGGCGAGGCGGGCAAGGGCTTTGCCGTTGTGGCGAACGAGGTGAAGTCGCTGGCATCGCAGACCGCCAAGGCCACCGGTGACATTGGCACCCAGGTGCAGTCGATCCAGGCCAACACCGACACCACGGTGACGGCCGTGAGCCATATCGCGGACAGCATCCACTCCCTCAATGAAATCGCGGCGGCCATCGCGTCGGCAACCGAGGAACAGTCGTCCGCGACGATGGAGATCAGCCGGAATATCCAGGAAGCGTCGCAGGGCACGCAGGAAGTGGCGCGCAATATCGAGCAAGTCAGCTCGACCGCCGAGCAGACCCACACAGCCGCAGGCGAACTGTCGCGCGCGGCGGATGACCTGGCGCAGACCGTAGAGACCCTGAAGGCGCAGTCCGATGCCTTTGTTGCGAGCGTGCGCAGCACTTAGAACCCACGCCCCGCGCCGAAGATTGCAATTCGGGGCGGGTGCGCTATGGTCGCTGCATGCTTGAAATTGCGCCCCATATCCAGATTGACGAAGCTGAGATCCAGCTGACGGCCAAGCGCGCGTCGGGCCCGGGCGGCCAGCATGTCAACAAGGTCTCGACCGCTGTTGAGCTGCGGTTCAACGCGCGGGCGTGTGCGGCCATCAGCAATGAGATGTTCATCCGGCTGAGGAAGATTGCGGGCCGGCGCATGACAGCCGCCGGCGAGATTGTGCTGATGTCAGACACGCATAGGAGCCAGATCGACAACAAGCGCGCGGTCACCAAACGCCTGACCGACATGCTGAAGGCGGCGACCAAACGCCCCAAGTTCCGCGTGGCAACCAAGCCGTCGAAAGCCTCAAAGGAACGCCGCATCACCGCCAAGAAAACCATGGGCGACCGCAAGAAGATGCGCGGCAAGCTGAAGCTGGTGGACTAGCGGCCTTCCTTGGCCGCCACGTCCGGATCGTCATGGGCGTGATAGTCGCGCATGATCTCCGCGATCCTCCCGCGCTCATGCAGCTTGAAGAAGGCGTCGATCACATCGGGGTCGAACTCACCGCCGCGCCCATTCTTCAGAAGGCCGAGCGTTTTCTCGAGCGGCCAGGGTTCCTTGTAGGGGCGCTTCGATGAGAGCGCATCGAACACGTCCGCCACCTTGGCGATGCGCGCCGAAAGCGGTATTTCATCCGCCTTCAGGCCCTTCGGGTAGCCGCTGCCGTCCCAGTTTTCATGGTGGCCGCCCGCGATTTCGCGCGCCACCTGATAGAAGGCGTTTTCGCCCAAAATGCGCACGCCGTTATCGGGGTGCTGGCGCATCACGTCCCACTCGTCCGCGTCCAGCTTGGCGGGCTTCTGCAAAATCGCGTCCGGCACAAACAGCTTGCCCACGTCATGAAGGATGCTCATCACCCCCATATGCTTCGCGGTGTCGCCGTCTATGCCCAGTTCAAGCGCCAGCGCTTCGGTATAGTGCTGCACCCGCTGCACATGATAGCCCGTGTCTTCGTCCTTGCCCTCGCACGCCACCGACAGCATGGTGATGGCGTCTTCATAGGCCTGCTCAAGCTCGGCTGATGTCATCTTCAGCTGCTGATCGAGCGCCAGCGCCTCAAGCGCGCGCACCACCGTCAGGCGTAGCATCTCCGGCTCCCACGGCTTGGTGATATATTTGTAAATCTGCGCGTCGTTGACGCAGTTCACCAGCGCTTCGATGTCTGAGTAGCCGGTCAGCAGGATACGCACGGCATCCGGCTGCTGTTCGCGCGCGACCGCCAGCACCTTGTCGCCGGTCACATCCGGCATGCGCTGGTCGCAGATGATCAGATGCACGGGCTCGGACTTGATGATGTCGATGCCCTTCTGCCCGCCATCTGCCTTCAGAATGCGAAATTCCTTGCGGAAGGCCCGCCACAGGCTGTCGAGGATGTCGGGTTCGTCATCAACGAACAGAAGTGTGAATTTGTCTGCATTCGGGGGCGAAAGTCTGGTCATGCGTCGTCATCCTTTGCATGAATGGGCAGGGTGATGGTGAAAGTGGTACCTTCACCGGGCGTGCTTTCCACTTCAAGCGTGCCGCCGTGTTTTTCAATGATACCATAGGAGATGGAGAGCCCGAGCCCCGTGCCTTCGCCCACTTTCTTGGTGGTGAAGAAGGGATCGAAGATGCGCTCGATCACGCCTTCAGGGATGCCGGGGCCGGTGTCCGCAATGCGGATCACTGCGTTTTCCCCGTCGCGCTTGGTCACAAGCGTGATCTTGCCGCTTTCGCCCATCGCCTGGACGGCATTGAAGATGATGTTGGTGAACACCTGGTTGATCTGGCCTGCGTGGCAATCCACCGGGGCGCTGAGGCCATAGTCTTTTTCAACCTCGATCCCGCCCTTAATGAAATGGTTGAGGATCGCCAGCGTGTCGTCCAGGCCCTTCTCAAGGCTGACGGATTTTTTCTCGGCCTCGTCAAGGCGGGAGAAGCTCCTGAGCGCCAGCACAATTTCCTTGATGCGGGACGCCCCGGCCATGCCGCTTGAGACGATCTTCTTCAGGTCTTCGCGCACTAGGTCGATGTCATGATCGTCAATTTTGCCCTCAATGACGGCCTTGGCGTCATCGGGCATGGGCACGTGGCGGATTTCGTCCAGCAGTGCCAGAATCTCGTCGGCATATTCCTCAATGTGCGGGAAGTTGGCGTAGATGAAGCTGATGGGGTTATTCAGTTCGTGCGCCACACCAGCCACCAGTTGGCCGAGGGACGCCATCTTTTCAGATTGCACCAGCTGGCTTTGGGTGGTCTTGAGTTGCTCGAACGCTTCCTGCAATTGGGCGTTGGCGCCGGAAAGCTCGGCCGTGCGTTCCTCGACGCGCTTTTCCAGTGTCAGGTTCAGCTTCTCAAGCCGCTCCAGCACATCTTCGCGCTCACGCGAGGTTTCCTGCAGGCTTTCCGCCATGGTGTTGAAAGCGCGGGCGAGGCTGCCGATCTCATCACCCGCCTGCACATTGGCCCTTAGCGACAGGTCGCGCGCGCTGGTGATGCTGCTGACTGTCTTTTCAAGCGTGTTCACGGGGTCAGTCAGCCGCCGCGCCATCCAGCGGATGCCGAAATGGATGGGCACATAAAGCGCCGCGCCAAGCGCCAGAAGCTGTAGCGCCACACGCGTGATGGCGGCACTGATGGTGGCTTCCGGTTTGGCGGAAATCACTGCCCATCCGGTCAGGCTGCCGGTCGCGGCATCGGCGTGCCCGGTAATATAGCGTTCGCCCCCCAGCATCAGCGCCCTGAGGCCCGCGTTATCGGTGGGCAGGGCCGTATCAGGCATGGGCAGGTGGGCTGCAAGAAGCGGTGTGTGGGTTTCCTCGCTCACCAGCAGGGTGGGCAGGCCGTCTTCCGCCATGATGGTTTCCACCACATGCCAGGGCACGGTGGCCACCAGCGTACCAATGGGGGCCTTGCCGCCGAAGCGTGCCGCAATCGGCGCCTTGAGCGCCACGATCTCCCCGGTGTCTGCACCGCCCGCAAGAGGCATCGGCCCCTTGCCCTCAAACCGAAGCGGGTCGCCCGCTTCCAGCCGCCAGGCGTCGGGGATCGTCAGCTCCGTATCCACCGGGTGGGACGCGGCCACGATGAAGCCTTCGGCGTCAAATACATAAACGTCACCCTCAAGGGCATATTGGTCATGCAGTTCCGCCAGCGTGCGGCTGATCCTTTTGTCTATGTCGGCAGAGAAGATATCGTTCATCACCTCAAGCCGGGTCCAGGCCGTAACATTGGTGGCGAGCGACTGGAAATAAGCCTCAACCCGCCCGAGCTTCTGGCTGGCGATCTGCCTAAGCGCGCCTGCTTCCGTGTCCTGCAGGCTCCCACGTACGCTGGTGAGTACCACGGCCGCCGTCAGCGCGTAGGTCACGATGAAGATGCCGATGAGCGACAGCATCAGCTTGCGCCGGATCGAGCTGTCCATCCATTTGATCACGGGATTTCCCCCAGCACGCGCACACCTTCGGGGACCTTATCGGCCACCACATAGCCGATGGCTCCGTCCACATTGCGCACAAAGGCGGCCATGGCGGCGTCGGATTCCTGCACCACGGGCGGCATGAAGCCCTTGAACTGCATCTGGTTCCAATAGTTGGCCAGCGATCGCATGCTGCGGCCCAGCACTTTTTCTGTGAATTCCCGCCGCGCAGGGCTGGAGGCCTCGCGGTTCACGGGCACCACGGGGCTGCCGTCCGGCCACACCTGGCGCTTGAGCATGAAGATGCGGTTCAGCTCTTCAAGCTCCATCGCTTCCACCGGCACATTCTTGTTGGCGATGATCAGCATCTTTTCCTCGGCTGACGCTTTCGCGCTCAGCATCAGGGATGCCATGACCACCATCAGGGCTCGTGCCGGGGAGCGGTATATGAAGGCGCGCTTCACTGTGGCACCCCCTAAAACAGGACCGCGAGCGAGGCCTTGAAGCCCTGCTCGATGTCCAGTTCCTGCCCCCACTGGGTGACATATTCAAGCTTCCACACCACCGGTGGTTTGGGGCGGTAGCTGAAACCGAAAAGCGCATTTTCGGACGCGTTTACAAAATCGCGGTCCTTGAAATATTCATACCGCGCATGGAGCGCCCAGCGCTCATCAATATTGTAGCTGGCTTGCCCGTATACGCCGAATTCGCTGTCGCGCACGCGCATCGCCTTGGGGCTATGGAGCCAGGTTTGCGTCAGCTCTGACCTCAGTTCCACGGGGCCGAACACCAGGTGCGCGTCGGCGCCGATCTGAACCGCCCCGGGATTGCCGGAGGCTCCAACTTCTGAGTAAAAGGAGCCATTATGAGCAAGACCACGAACAAATTTTCACCTGAAGTCCGCGACCGTGCGGTCCGCATGGTATTTTCCCATGAGGGCGATTATCCGTCCCGTTGGGCAGCGATTGTATCCATCTCCAGCAAGATTGGCTGTGTCCCTCAGACCCTGAACGAATGGGTCAAGAAAGCAGAGGTGGACAGCGGCCAGCGGGCTGGTATGCCGACCGAGGTTGCCGACAAGCTGAAGGCCCTTGAACGGGAGAACCGGGAACTGAGGCAAGCCAACGAGATCTTGCGCAAGGCATCGGCTTATTTTGCCCAGGCGGAGCTCGACCGCCCACTGAGACGTTGATCAGTTTTATCGACGAGCACCGGGACCTGTATGGGGTCGAGCCGATCTGTCGTTTGCTGCAGATCGCCCCATCCACATACCACCACCATCTGGCCTGTCGCCGTGACCCGTCACTTCTGTCTGCACGGGCACAGCGCGATATGGCACTGAAGCCGGAGATTGCCCGTGTCTTTGAGGAGAACTTTCTGGTCTACGGTGTCCGCAAAATATGGCGTCAACTCGGCCGTGAAGGCTTTCATGTGGCCCGCTGCACAGTCGAGCGTCTGATGCGCGAGATGGGGCTACAAGGCGCCATTCGAGGCAAGCCTGTTCGCACCACCTTTAGCGACAAGTCAGCCCCTTGTCCACTTGACCAAGTGAACCGCGAGTTCCATGCCCCGGCACCCAACATGTTGTGGGTGTCTGACTTCACTTATGTCGCCACATGGCAGGGCTTTGTTTATGTAGCTTTTGTCATTGATGTGTTTGCCAGGCGCATCGTTGGCTGGCGGGTCAGCAGGACGGCACATACGGGCTTTGTGCTGGACGCACTTGAACAGGCTCTGCATGACCGCAGGCCAGCAAGAAAAGGCGGGCTTATCCATCACAGTGACCGGGGCAGCCAGTATGTCTCGATCCGATACACCGAACGCTTGGCAGAAGATGGTATCGAACCATCGGTTGGCAGCGTCGGGGACAGTTACGACAACGCACTCGCCGAGACGATCAACGGGCTCTACAAGGCCGAAGTCATCCATCGGCGAGGGCCGTGGCGGTCATTTGAGATGGTTGAATTTGCGACGCTTGAATGGGTCGACTGGTTCAATCATCGACGCCTGCTGGAGCCAATCGGCAACATTCCACCTGCCGAGGCTGAGAGAAATTACTACGCCATGCTGGACGAACGCCCCATGGCCGCTTAACTTAAACCAACCTGCCTCCGACAATCCCGGGGCGGTTCA
>NZ_LRUB01000014.1 GCF_001550065.1 Kordiimonas lipolytica | reverse complement strand
CGCGGTGTCGAAATCGTCCACAACATCATTGCCGTGATTGTTGCCGAAGAAGAAGGTGTCCGCACCATCACCGCCGATCAGCAGGTCATTGCCAGCGCCGCCGAACAGTTGGTCGATGCCGTCACCGCCGTCAACCGTGTCATCACCGGCCCCGCCAAAGAGCGTGTCGTTGCCGTCGTCGCCGCTGATGTCGTCATTACCGTTTGACGCGAAGATATTATCGTCGCCGTCACCGCCTTCGATTTCATCTTCACCGTCATCCTTGCCGGCATAGACAACATCGTTGCCGCCGCCAGAGACGATCCGGTCGTCGCCGTCGCCGCCGCCGATCACATCGTCGCCGTTGGCACCGTAAACCTGGTCGTCGCCGCTGCCTGACCAAAGACTGTTGCTGGCGCCGCCGTTGGTGTTTGCCTCACCGTCGTCGAACAGACCGTCACCATCAGCATCGTGCCAGCTGCCGGCTATGACCACATCGTCACCGTCGCCGCCGTAGATTGTGTCATCGCCATCGTCGCCGATACCGTCGTTGTTGAAGTCATCGCCGACAAGGAAGTCGTTGCCTGCGCCGCCGCCAACAATATCGTTGCCGCTGCCGCCTGCGAAGCTGTCGTCGTCATCATCGTCAGCGCCGGCGAAGATTTCATCGTCGTCGTCGCCTCCGTCGATTGTGTCCTTGCCTGACCCGCCGGTCATGAAGTCATTGCCGCCGTTGCCCTTGAGGTTGTCGTTGCCGTTACCGCCCTTGACGCGCTGTGCGGAATCGTCGCCCTCGTGGTCGTCATCCTCGTCGCCACCCTCAAAGTCGTCGTCGTCCAGCTCATTATCGTCGTCGTCAAACTCGAAATATTCCGCGGACAGGTCTTCCAGGTTGGTGTTCTGAAGTGTCAGCGTTTCACCGTTGCCCAACTGAATGACCACGCTTGAGCCGACCTGGCTTGATGCAGCCAGCATTTCTTCGAAGCTGCCGAAGGCGTCGCAGTCATCAAGGTCGATCCGGTCGCCTTCGGCGCCGTTGAAATCGGTCAACACGTCGGATGAGTTCGAGTCGAATTCAAACTCGTCGGCACCTGCGCCGCCCGTTACCGTATCATCGCCGTCGCCACCGTCGATTTCATCATCGCCGTTGCCGCCAGACAGGATATCGGCGCCGTCGCCGCCCTTGATCTCATCGTCGTTGTCACCGCCGTCGAGGACGTCGGCGCCGTTACCGCCTTTGATTTCGTCTTCGCCAGCACCGCCTGAAATGGTGTCGTTGCCGTTTTCACCCTTCAGTTCGTCATGGCCTTCGCCGCCGATCAACTTGTCATTGCCGTCGCCGCCCTTGATTTCATCATCGCCAAGGCCGCCGTCCAGCGTGTCGTCGCCGTCGAAGCCCCGCTGTTCATCATCGTCGTCAGAGCCAAGGATGTCGTCGTCATCTTCGTCGTCGTCCTCGTCCTCGTCCTCTTCATCTTCATCGTCTTCTTCGTCTTCCTCATCGCCTTCCTCGTCGTCGGAAGCATCGTCGTCGTCGATTTCGTCTTCAGAGTCCTCATCGTCTTCTTCGTCTTCAGAGTCGTCCGCATCTTCGGCGTCATCATCTTCTTCATCAGCAACGTCAGCAGCGGCAAAGCGGAAGGAAGAAGCATCAAGATCAGAGAGGGAAGCACCCTGGAGCGTCAGCGTGTCGCCGCCTGGCAGGGCGATAACCACGCCGCCGCCAGAGTCGCTGGAAATGGCCAGCAGATCATCAATGGAATTAATGGTTTCATATTTGCGGAGGTCGACAACATCGCCCTCGCCGGGGTTGAAATCGGTAACGACATCATTACCGCCTCCCCGGATTTTGAAGCGGTCGGCACCGCTGCCGCCAGTGAGGGTGTCGCTGCCGGAGCCGTCTTCCAGTTCATCGTTTCCTGCGCCACCCATCAGCACGTCGTTACCAGCCAGGCCTTCCAACTCATCATTGTTGGCGGTGCCTGTCAGCGTATCGTTGCCGCTTGTTCCAATAAAATCTGTCATGTCCGTTCTCCAGATGAAAAAATCAATGCGTTATCTGGTTAACGGGATAGGAGGAGGGTTTATTCCATTGAAATGAATATTTTTTTGGAAAAACTGAAAAAGCTTAGAAAATTCAGGGTTTTGAAGCCCCTGAAGGCCTCAATCCCAGTTGCCAGTGATGGCTTTTTCTTCGTCGCTCTGGCTAAGGGCGTCGCCTTCCATCATGGACATGATCATGCTGCCGATGGGGTCGGTTGTGGCATCAGATGCAGTGACGAACATCCCATCGTTTGCAGGGGCGACTGCATCTGTCGCGACCACGGCCTTGATGCGCCAGCCACCGTTCTTTCTGCAGGCGATGCCATGTTGCGCGCTATTTGGCGCAGCGGTTGAAAACTCCCGGCAGAATGTCCCATCCGCAGTGCGGAAAGTGGTCAGGGGCATTGCTGCTGCCTGATCTTCAGAGCCGAAACGGACGGCCTGATGGCTGGCCGAGCTTTCAAGCGCTTGATAAAGCGGCGACTGGGGGCTTACCTGGCCCATGGCATAGTCGGTGATGCCACTGCTTTGTGGCATGCCGCCTGTGGACGTGAGGTTCCCGGCGCCAAAGCCGATGAACAAGGCGACCGAAGCCGCAATGGCCTGCGGCACGAACGGACGCTTCCAGAAAGACCTTGAGGCCTGCTCCGGTTGTTTCAGCGTAACCAGATTGTCAGGTCTTTCGGTTTTCTGATGTGCCAGCTTGCGTGCCAGATCATCAACAAGCGCCATCGTGTCCGGGCGGGCTGCCCGCTTCGGGGTGCCTGCCAGGCTGTCAGCGAGAAGGGCATCGGCTGCTCGCATTTTGTCAAGCTGGTCCCGCAGGGCAGGGGAACGCGCCAGCTCGTCTTCGATTGCCCTGGACTTGGTCGGCGAAAGTTCGCCGTCCATGTAGGCCATCAGGTCTGTATCTTCAATCTTCATGTTATCTCTCCCGTCCTCTACCGAACGGCACCACGTTCTCGTTTTGCTGACGCGCTTTTGCGGACAGCTCCGTGAGTTTGGACCGGGCCCTGGCTAGCCTGCTCATTACCGTACCGACAGGTAGCGACAATTGATCCGCCGCTTCCCTGTATGAATATCCTTCAACAACAACCAGCAGCAGGATTTCCCGGTGGTCCTCCTGCATCTGCGACAGAAGGGTTCCCAGTTCGGAAAGCCCGACCGCTGCTGTGGCTTGATTTTCTCCATCGATCCAGGGCTCATCCTTCGGGTTTTCCGGTTTGTCGGTTTCGCCGCGGACCTTCCGGGATCTGATTTCATCCAGCCAAAGGTTCTTTGCTATGCGAAAAAGCCATCTATCCAGATCGGTTCCCTGTGTGAACTGATCGAACTTGGTGAGGGCTCTTTCGATCGTTGAATGCAGCAGGTCTTCACCGTCATGAAGTGTCCCTGTCAGTGAGACCGCATAACGCCTCAGCCTTGGCAGCAGAGCCACCAATTCTTCACGCCATTCGTTGGCAGGGTCATGTTTCATAACTGCGTTCATCACCTTGGTAACGGTAAGCAAGCGGAGTTTATTCCCACTTTTTTAATTTTTTTCAATTTATTATGGCACAGAAAGCGGTTTCCTGCGCGTGTGAGTGTTAATCGGGGTTTATCTACTCAGTAGGGAATAAAATTGTGTGCTTACGCGTTTTCTTAATAGAATGGCGTTAAACGTCACCTGATACAGCGCGTTTGCGCTGTAAATTCGGCCCCCAAACACCTGGAGAACGGGATAATGAATTATAGGCACCTGACATTGCTGTGCGGCTTTAGCGCGCTTGTTGTGTCACAGGTGGCTTTTGCCTTCCCCGATGTCTCCCAGATACCTGACGCGCGCCCTTCTGGGCGTACTTCCGCATATGTGGAAAGTGCCTTGTTCGCTTACTTCGGCCCTGAAGAGGATGAAGCGGAAGACCAGGCTGAAGATGAAGCCGAGGAAGAGGCCGAAGAGGAAGCTGAAGCACAAGCGGAAGCGGAAGCAGAAGCACAGGCTGAGGAAGAGGCTGAAAAGCAGGCGGAAGAGGAAGCTGAAGATCAGGCCGAGGAGGAAGCTGAGGCACAAGCGGAAGCGGAAGCAGAAGCCCAGGCAGAAGCGGAAGCAGAAGCACAGGCCGAGGAAGAGGCTGAAAAGCAGGCTGAAGAGGAAGCCGAGGACCAGGCCGAAGCGGAGGCTGAGGCGCAGGCTGAGGAAGAAGCGGAAAAGCAGGCGGAAGAGGAAGCTGAAGCGCAGGCTGAAGAGGAAGCCGAGCAACAGGCCGAAGAGGAAGCGGAAAAGCAGGCCGAAGAAGAGGCCGAAGAAGAGGCCGAAGAGGAAGCAGAAGAACAAGCCGAGGAAGAGGCGGAAGAAGAGGCCGAAGAGGAAGCAGAAGAACAAGCCGAGGAAGAGGCGGAAGCGCGAGCTGAAGAGGCTGAAGAATCGGCAGAGGACGCACTGGAAGCGGCCGAGGATTTCTCACGGTTCGACGATGATGACGACCACGAAGGCCACAGGGAAGACGAGTTTGATGACGACGATATAGTCGAACGCCTGAACGCCGTTGAAGGTCGTGACAGGGATGCCCGGCTTGACACGCAGATTGATGATGACAGGGAGGCCCGTGTCCAGAGGTTGTCTGGCGCGGACCATAGGGCCGTAGAGGCCATCGTGGCAGAACGCGAGATGTTTGAGATTGAAGAAGAACTCGGCGCGACTTTTGTCGCAGACGAAGTGCTTCTGCTTGCTGAACGTGAAGCCGCAGAGGCGATAGACCTGTCGTCGTTTGAAGACCGCAACGTGGAATATCTGGCTGGTCTCGACATGGTTCTTGTGCGTGCTGGCAGGTCTGGCGCCCCGGAACTGCAGCGCGACATTGATGATTTGACGGCGGCCCTTGAAGGCGGTGCTGTGGACCGCAACCACCTTTATGTGTCGGAAAACTCTGTCGGCCCGGACATGGCCGCAACATCTTCTCCGGCCAGCATGGCCAGGGCCCTGGGCTTTGACGCCCATGCCGTTCCAGGGCTGGTGATCGGGCTGATCGATACGGCAGTCGACACAAGCCACCCATTGTTCCCGACAGAATCGATCATTGCCCGGGACTTTGTCAGCTATGATGCGCCCAGGCCGCAAGAGCACGGCACGGCAGTGGCCAGTATCATGGTTGGCCAGGGGCAACAGGACCCGTTCGGGCTTCTTCCGGGGGCGACCCTATATTCCGCAAGCGTTTTCCTGGAGACGGGCACGGGGCACAAGGTTGCGACCGCGGAAAGTCTTGTGCGAGCGCTTGACTGGATGCTGCAGAAAGAGGTTGCGGTGGTGAACATGAGCCTTTCTGGTCCAAGGAACCAGCTTCTGGAAATTGCAGTCCGCCGGTCGATAGAACGCGGCATGACAATCGTTGCCGCTGTTGGAAACGCCGGTCCGGGGGCGGCGCCCCTCTATCCCGCAGCGATTGAACCGGTCGTGGCCGTTACGGCTGTTGACGGTGAAGGCCGTGTGTTCCTGCGCGCCAACAGGGGGCAGCATGTAGACCTGTCCGCGCCGGGTGTGGCAGTTTTCACCGGCGATGCGGCAGGAAAATACAAGGCCAACACCGGTACTTCGATCGCATCGCCATTTGTGGCGGCCATGCTGGCACGGCTGGCGTCGGAAGAATATCAGGGTGAAGTCACAACAGCATTTGAGGCCATCAAGGCCCAGGCCACGGACCTTGGCAAGCCGGGGTTTGATGAAGTCTACGGCTATGGTCTCGCCAGAACACACTCAGAATAAGAACACATTCAGATTAAAAGGGCTCAGGGAATAATTATGTGGAACGCGCGCGAAGTCGTACAATGGGTTGTGCTTGCAGGGGCTTGTTCGCTGGCAACTGCCGGTGCAGCGAAGGCGGAAAACAGCCTGGAAATCGACCTCGAGGTTGGGGGCGAATATAACGACAACGTCACCATCGATTCCATCGATAGCACCAGCCGCCAAGGCGACAGCCTGTTACGTATCAATGGCGCCATCGGCGCACAGGTGTTTGAGAAAGGCGATACAAGCCTGAGCGGTCGATACAGCTTCTTCCAAAGCGTGTATCAGGACCTTTCAAACTTCGATCTGCAGATCCACGGCCTGTCCGCCCGCCTGAAAAGCAAGGTGGGCAAGGTGAATGTCGGCGGTAGCTACCGGTATGACCACATCCGGCTGGACGGCGCAGCATTTCTGGGCGTCCATTCGGTGGGCCCCGATATCGGATTGCTGATCGCCAAGAAAACCTATCTGACCGCCAGTTACCAGTTCAGGCAGCAGACCTTCGCAGACCCATTGCGGTCAGAACGGAACGCGGATCGGCACAGCGCCGATGCCAAGCTATATTTCCTGCTGGACGGCACCAAGAACATCACAACAGGCTACCGCATCAGTCGCCAGACTGCCGAGATCGACAGCTTGTCCTACTGGGGGCATACCTTTGACGCAGGCTACAAGCATCCGTTCAAGCTTGGCAGCAAAGAAGCCACCTTCAGGCTTCGCTATCAGTACCGCCAGAAAGACTATACCGGCTTCGACGCGGCGATTGGCGATGAACGCCAGGACAAGCGCCATACTGCCAGGGTGAGCCTGGAGATTCCCCTGACTGAAAAGCTGGAACTGGGGGCTGAATATAAATATGTGTCTTCAATATCCAACCTGCCGGTCGCGGACTATACGGGCAACTCGGTCCGGGCATCCTTGAGCTGGTCGTTCTAATCCGCCTAGCGACAGCTTTGGGTCAAAAGCGGACTCTTTGCTAGGAGCTTTTAGCCGTCTGCTTCTGTCGCCTAAGCCGTCACAGCGCAAATTCGTGCTGGGCAGTTACGCCTAATCAAGTAGTATCAGCGGTGAAAGCTTAAGGGTGTTGATCATTTCTCTGGTCTTCACCAGTACAGATTTTTCGTTTTAGTTTCTGAGTATATCGCGTTGTGAACATTTGGGCATAGACATGAGCAGGACCTTCAAGTTCCCATCCTTCTGCGACTAGCGAGTCGATTAAGTCGTCAATCCCCTCATATTCCTTATTTCGCCATTCAATCGTCTTGTATTCATATTTTGTCAACTTGCTTCTCCTGCCTTTGTATCGGACACTCTAGCAAAAGTTTAAGAAAAGCTGGAGCGGCCTGCTTCTGAGGTCAAAAGAGTTTCAATTTGATTTTGACCGCTGTGGAGGATTTTGGTGAACCAACATGCATCATTCAAGGTATTGCTGTCCAAGTATGCTCACCAGTTGGGTATGAGCGAAGCTGAGTTCATGGAAAACATACTTTGTCAATGTACTCCAGAAGATGGCTGGTCACAAAAACAGCTGGAGTATCTCTACGAATTAGATGAGTGCCTCAGATTTATGCGTGATTGGTATGATGAACCTTCAGAAATTTGGACTTGGTTTTTGGAGCAGCCGATCTCGGCATTTGGCGGGGAAACGCCCCGAAATGTTTTTCTTGGACCTAGCGGCCCCAATAAACTTAAGGTCTACTTGGCTGGAATTAATGATGGCGGTTTCGCTTGAATACAGCTGGCTCTGTGTGTTTTGGGGATTTCGGCAAACATATTGACACAATCCAGCCGGCTTACCTTTGATTTGAACGGGAAGTTGTTTCCTCCCCCGCTTTAACCTTGGGGCGATACTCGCTTCAAATGATGCTTGTCGCCTAAGGGGGCAAAGGTTAAGAATTGCTTGGTTGTATTGACGTACTATCCATTTTGAGGCGAATGCTCTCAATCGCAGTATTAATGTCCAAACCAATAATCTCTGAGAGTTTTATAAACTCAATCACGTCCAGCCTACGTTCTCCTGATTCGATTTTGGAGATATCCGCTTGAACAAGCCCCATATGTTCGGCAACAGCTGTTTGAGGTAGATTGGCTTTTTCCCGAGCTTCCTTCAGCATTTTTTGCAATTGCTGTTGGCCTGGTGTCCGTAATGATTTTCGAGATCCTGCTGCCATCGGTATGGGCTCCTTTCCCACACCTAGTACTTCTTCTTGTTGGATATTCGATTTTCGAATAGTATGGTTCTAACGGGGTCCTGGATTCGGAGATTATTAAGGTGGGTTATAGTCTTGAGCGTGTAAGTGATGGTGCTGGAGATGCCGGGCCAATGTCTCTGTTGTTGAAAATGAAATCAGATGGAACGGTTGTTACTGAAGACGGGAAACCAAAAGTAGGTTTTCATGTCCGTGTTGGTGCGCCCTATACAAGGAGTTACGAAGCACGCGATTATTGGACAACGACTGTGGTCCAGGAAATCCTTGAAGAGGCTGAAGGGTACGTAAAGTTTCGAACTCGCAACTCTGTATACGTATGGCGGGCAAGGTAGAGTTGGGCGAATGGCACCCCTGGATTTTAGATCATCCACAGTAACCAAAGATACTCTGCATATCGTGATCACAAATGCCGCTCTCCAGCATGGATCTGCGAGGGTGCAGGAGATGATTGACTCTTTCCTGGAGGTTGCCACGGAGGCAGGAGTAACTTTTTTAGGTAGATCTGCAATGCAGCAGAAGGTCGAGCAGGTTAGGCAATACCTTAACGACAGCGCATGAACTTTCTATTTGCTCTTGCAAATTAGCTCTGAACCAATGTTTGGTTGCTCTGTGACAAAGCTTCTTAGCTGTTTGGGGCTAAATGATCGGTTTCAGCGACGCCCTTAGTGCTTCAATTTCGTCTGCATGGACAAGAGCTTGGTTTCCTGAAATTCCCCCTTTGACGCGCGACCCGTCAAACTTTAGATCAAAACGCTCCAAAACGTCTTCATCAGTTAGTCGCCCTAACAAGTTTCGCAGGCTGTCTAAATGATCAGGCAATGAAATTTGGTCTTTGTTTTTTGCCTCGTTTCTCGAGTTGGAGCCTTCTCCTTTTAGTTCTTCGAGTGAAATCGCAAGACTTGGGAATTTGCTTAGCTGCCTCTTCAGGAGGCGGAGTTCCTTAATAGCGTCAAGACCTTCTTGAATTTGAACTGCAATGAAATTTCGGTCTTCAAATGAATGTATCTGAGCCAAGATATTGCTGATTTTGATGGAGGCTCTTGAACTACCTTTTTTTACTGGTATGCGATTTAGGCGCTCATCTTCGCGCGCTGAAATATACTGGCGCATTAGTGGGTTGCGATTAACACTTGATCGACTTGGGCCACACAGATTTAGCTGCAATCTTGCAAGCTCAACAGTGGACGTGTTGATTTTCTGCGGTAAGGTGAACCTGTGCCCAAAGCGCTTTTTGAATTCTTTTGCAGCTTTTCCGGTTTCAATTCGATCACAGATGTCCTTGAGGCCATCTAATTGTTTCCGTTTCAGTTTGTGGTTTGGGTAGCGGTCCAAATCTGAAATCATCGATGTTAAGAGCTTCTCGCTAAGCATCATTGTTGGCACCTCCGAATAAACTAGGTCGTTCTAGCATAGTGTGCATTTGATCGAATTGGCTTTTCAGTGTAGGCAAATCTGTAATTTTGTATTCACCGGTAATCAGTTGTTCGACGTAGGGAGACTCAGAGATTAAGGAGCAAAGTGAGTTCATTGCCTCGCAATTCTCTTGATCCGTTAGTTTGAAGAATAATTCTTCCATATTGTTCTGGCGCGCGATTTTTTTCAAAATCTCATTCCGGCGCATTACGATCGAATCTGGGACTTCGTGGTCGGCGTCGAAATGTAGGCTCGCCCCTGAAATGACGTTTTGAAACAGTGTGAAGTCGTTTACCTCCTTGTGAATGAGCTTTAGAGGTGCTTGATCTCGTATGACTAATGCTCCTTGCTCTTTGTTTTTGATTTGCAGGCACTTCACAATGGTCCAAAACTCTGTTGTGACTTCTTTGAAGAGATGGTCCCTCTCTCTCTCAAGCCTTTCTGCCTCAAGCCGCAACTTATACGCTCGGTGCTGCTCTCCATTTTGCTCAAACTCTTCAGACTTAGCGCGGATTTTTTGTTCTGATG
Source organism: Kordiimonas lipolytica (assembly GCF_001550065.1). The sequence continues at coordinate 5,467 of NZ_LRUB01000014.1, read as the reverse complement.
ATATTGAAACTTTACATTCCGCAATCAAAGAGTTGTATCGCCAAACCAGGCCGGAAAGGAAAGCTGGTCCAGTTATGCGGAATCGACACGATGAACACGCTCGTGGCCTGAAAACGTTTGCATGCTGACTTTGTGGTGTTGTTGGGTGCGCAGAACAGTCAGCACCGGGGCAGATGCCGTGCGCAAAGATGTCAGGAGACAGTCGCCGTTTAACCAATTCCCTAAGTGCAATATTGGCATCTTCAGTTTCTAGGCTTGTATTCCCAATTGCTTCAAATATTTGGGCGGCAACTTGTTCTGGGCGGTCATCGCTTTCTAGGCTTTGTCTAACTTTTCTGCCAAAGTGTCGATGTGTCTCATTGATTGCATTGACAACATCCGTGGTATTTGGCGAGTCATAATAGAAAGTCATAAGTATTGACTTATGCCCCACCAGCGAAGCCACGATCTGTGGCGAAAGGCCTTTTTCCAGCCATACGGTAATGTTGGTTACGCGTATTGCGTGGATATTCCAGCGTGGGGCTCCGTCGACGAGAAATGCCCCTTTTCTACCTGTTTTCTCAAGGTATAGGTTTTCACAGTGCACCAGCAAGTTATGCCAGTAGCTGTCAAGCATACCCGCCGACACAGTCTTTATTCTACCTTTGTTTTTGGGGTCGCGAAACAGTGGGTATGTCTCTAGGAACATGTCGGCATTGCCGCCTTGTACTTCCCGGTTTTTCATTATTTTCAATGGGCCGGTGATAGGAAAATATCTAATCTGCCACTCTCGCATAGCCTCGAGAAATTTGGCGGTTTCTGGATCAATGTATGGAACCTGATAAGGGCCAGTTTTTGAGTCGATGAAGTGTAAACCTAATACGTCGCGTCCATCTGAAATTGTGGGGGCTGCAAAACTCCTAAGCACTCCTTCCTGACGGTCAGTTGAAGCTATCAGCAGTTGGTTCTCATCACTCTCACCTTTGTGATTAACAAGGTAGCCATCGCCTTCACCACTATCTATATGCCGGGCATCAGAGGACCTCGCACCTGATGTGAGGATGAAGTCGAGCAAGGTCGGCACGGCTGGGAAAAAGATATTCCGACGCATTTCAACCGAAGGATCAAATACGCTTCGGCAGTATAGCGGACTCCCCAATCGAGAGTGTCGGAGAGACCGGGCAAATGCAAAATCATCTTTGCGGTTCTCCGCCAGTATAAAATCATATAGCTCCCGTGGAATGGAATCGCGTACCGTTTTCGCATGCTTGACATACTTATGTCCAAAAGTGTCGATGCTTCTACTTATTGGGAATGCAGGCAGGTCTAAGTTATACATAGAATCTGCAAGTTTGATGGCCTTTTCGAGGTCGCGGATTGCCTGCTCTTTGACGCCGCTAGATAAGGGTGTCGTTGTAAGAAACTGCATAAAGGTGAAGCTTGGTGATCCCAACTTTATGTGCAGATTTCTGTCCAACTCCGAAAAGTCCCTAGGAAACTCTTCTCCCTCCTCGTTCTTTAGCTTGAGGAGGTATATCAGCCAAAGATGCACGCTTCGCTTATATGTTTCTAGAGTTTTCCGTTTGAGCTTGGGCGCAATCTCTCGAAACATCATTGCCCAGTGTTTCAGTTCCTCAGGAAATGCCTTTGGGCAGGGGAAACCAGCAAGTTTTTCAAACGTTCTGTATTTGGAAGTTTCGGGCGAAATGACCCACGAAAACAAGCCCCCAGAATAAGCGGAGTTTAGTCTTGCACTGCCACCAAAATAATCACCATGAACGACCTCGTTAGGCGGAACAGAGAAAAAATGCCCAATTTCAGAGTGTATGCGGTTTAGAAGGCTGTAATTATGTTTCTTATTCACCTCTGTTGCGTTCTTAGTTTTTTTGAATTCGAAAAGTGATTGGTAAAATTCCTGCGGGTTTGCTGACTTGAGAAAGTCCGGGGTCAAGAGAAGGCTCCTGAGCGTCAGCTGTGGAACATCTTTGCTTATGCTCCTAGTTGCCTTGATTGCATGACTAAGAAGCGGGTGTCTGTCGGCGGCTAACAGGTGAAAGAATATGAAGCCGCGAAAAGGGTTGAAACCATTCCGCAGGTAATGACTCCCTTCCAAAGTGTCGGCGCTTGACCAAGTTGCATGTCCCTCCGAAAAGAGGAACAGTGCAATCCAGATTGGTGCAAGATTGACACGATGCTCTTTGGGAGAGATAGAGGAATTGTGTTGAAGGGATCTATCGAGAGTTTGTTGAAACGAGGCTGGATTGTCGGTTGAGTTTTCTAGCTCGCGAAAGTCGAGAAAGTATTGCTGCGACCAAATTCTCGACTCAAAAATTTCATAGTTGGAAAGTATGTCGTTGAGCAACGCTCGTTGTTCAGAAAGGTCCAAATTCTGAATCACCTGCACCATGTTGATGTTGCTTGCCTTGAGGCGCCGCATCGGTGTGCCTTTGACGGTCTTGGGGAGTATCCCAAAGTTATTCATGTTTTCTGAAATTTTGAGTGTTTGAAAGAAGCGCAGTTTAGACGCGTGTTCTGATGTGAAACCAAATGCTACCTGATCCGGCAGTCGGCTGAGTTTAGGAACAAGGTGCCAATAGAAGCCTGACGCTTCGAGCCCATCTCGAGTAAGAGATAGTCCAGCCTTCAGTGCATCAAAGATTCGCTTTTTACCCTTCGCGAGAGTAACTTGAGCATTTGATATGTCGCGCAAAACTATCATTATTTTGATTCCAAATCTAAGGATGACAATTGCTGACTGACTGAAGCAATAAGGCTGCCATACCTCAATTGGCTTTCCAGTTTAGTGTGACCCAGCATGTGCTGAATTGTTCGCGGTGAAAGGCCTAACTTGGTTGCATTTGCGACAAAGTGATGCCTTAGAGCATGAATGTTTCGGTTCTCTTGGTGAGCCGTTAAGCCAACTCTTTGAACTGCGCGGACCCAAGCTCTTTCGACGTTTGAGATTGTTGTGGGCTTGCCAAACGCTTTGTGATTTCTCCTTGAAATATTGCAGAAAAAGTACGGATGAAACGCGCTCGTTCTATATGTCTGAAGGTGCTCTTTGATCTCGTTAACTGCCGCATTGAACTGCATCAGCATTTTTTGGGGGGCGACGAAAAATACGGGGGCAAAGCCAAGCATGTGGAGTGGTCGTGTGCCTTTCCATCCTGCATAATAATATGTGTTGTTGGGTAGCCTATTGCGAGGTGTCAACTGGTAGCGACTAGCTAGATGTTCGATTCGGGTTTTGCTCTTGTCGCCAAAGCTACCCAAGAATCGCGAATGAGACGGATGACATCTCAGAACCAGTGGCATTGAAGATGGAAACTCTGATATTTCAGCCCAATCTGATGAGGGTCTGATGTCTATTTGCCAAAAATGCAATGGTTCTGAGCGCCTTAGCCCCCCGTAACCATAAAGAATGAATAATGACTTGAAGACTGGATTGGGTTCTCGGTTGATGATCTCTTCCAGATCTGCAGAGCTGATGGCTCGTTCCGTCCTGGAAAGGTCAGGTTTGGGAAGGGGGCGGAGCAGAGAAGGAAGTTTGATCGTTTTTTTCTCGAAGATTTTGTCCCAATGTTCACGTTGAGTGTTTAAGTGGAAAAGGAAGTCTGCGGCTGATCTGGCCTTATAAGCGTTGTTAATGAAACTGGTTTTTTTCATTTTTGTTGAAGCGGCTCGAAAGTTGGTGTGCCCCAGTTCTTGTTCGCAATAATCGAAAAAGTTTATGATTTCAGTGAATTCTATGCGGGCGGTAGCCTCACTAACTGGCTGCCACTTCAGCGCCATCCATTCTTCAGCGTCCATCGTGAGCGTGCCAGATATTCTGACCAGGCAATATATGGCAAGAAGTCTGGATAGTAAGAAGTCGTCTGCGATTTCGTTGACTGAGCAAATATCAAATATATTGATTAGCCGTTGGACTGTTCTGGCAATGCTTCTAGCCTTTGTCGCGGAGATACTTCCGCATTGTAGGCGGAAGTATAGATAGTCTGAAAGTTCCCAGTAAATACCTTGCTGCTTTCCGTTGAGAATGAACAACACAGGCACTTGAATTGGTGACACATTTTTCAGGTGAATGCTCATTAGAGGCAATAGTGTTAGGGATGTTGTTCTCATGCCATCCTCAGAAGAACCTGTTATAAAATATAAGTATAGGCTGCATGAACCGCCCCGGGATTGCCGGAGGCTCCAACTTCTGAGTAAAAGGAGCCATTATGAGCAAGACCACGAACAAATTTTCACCTGAAGTCCGCGACCGTGCGGTCCGCATGGTATTTTCCCATGAGGGCGATTATCCGTCCCGTTGGGCAGCGATTGTATCCATCTCCAGCAAGATTGGCTGTGTCCCTCAGACCCTGAACGAATGGGTCAAGAAAGCAGAGGTGGACAGCGGCCAGCGGGCTGGTATGCCGACCGAGGTTGCCGACAAGCTGAAGGCCCTTGAACGGGAGAACCGGGAACTGAGGCAAGCCAACGAGATCTTGCGCAAGGCATCGGCTTATTTTGCCCAGGCGGAGCTCGACCGCCCACTGAGACGTTGATCAGTTTTATCGACGAGCACCGGGACCTGTATGGGGTCGAGCCGATCTGTCGTTTGCTGCAGATCGCCCCATCCACATACCACCACCATCTGGCCTGTCGCCGTGACCCGTCACTTCTGTCTGCACGGGCACAGCGCGATATGGCACTGAAGCCGGAGATTGCCCGTGTCTTTGAGGAGAACTTTCTGGTCTACGGTGTCCGCAAAATATGGCGTCAACTCGGCCGTGAAGGCTTTCATGTGGCCCGCTGCACAGTCGAGCGTCTGATGCGCGAGATGGGGCTACAAGGCGCCATTCGAGGCAAGCCTGTTCGCACCACCTTTAGCGACAAGTCAGCCCCTTGTCCACTTGACCAAGTGAACCGCGAGTTCCATGCCCCGGCACCCAACATGTTGTGGGTGTCTGACTTCACTTATGTCGCCACATGGCAGGGCTTTGTTTATGTAGCTTTTGTCATTGATGTGTTTGCCAGGCGCATCGTTGGCTGGCGGGTCAGCAGGACGGCACATACGGGCTTTGTGCTGGACGCACTTGAACAGGCTCTGCATGACCGCAGGCCAGCAAGAAAAGGCGGGCTTATCCATCACAGTGACCGGGGCAGCCAGTATGTCTCGATCCGATACACCGAACGCTTGGCAGAAGATGGTATCGAACCATCGGTTGGCAGCGTCGGGGACAGTTACGACAACGCACTCGCCGAGACGATCAACGGGCTCTACAAGGCCGAAGTCATCCATCGGCGAGGGCCGTGGCGGTCATTTGAGATGGTTGAATTTGCGACGCTTGAATGGGTCGACTGGTTCAATCATCGACGCCTGCTGGAGCCAATCGGCAACATTCCACCTGCCGAGGCTGAGAGAAATTACTACGCCATGCTGGACGAACGCCCCATGGCCGCTTAACTTAAACCAACCTGCCTCCGACAATCCCGGGGCGGTTCA
>NZ_LRUB01000013.1 GCF_001550065.1 Kordiimonas lipolytica | reverse complement strand
GTAAGCGGTGATTTTCCCCCACGTTCCGTATGAGTTCATGATCTGCCACAAGGTGCAGGGAGTGATTTTGTCCATGGGAGGCCATATGGAGCTACAGCGTGAGAGTGATGTCGTTTCGCAGATTGTCATGACGCCGAAGGGTCAGCGGCGATGGCCTGATGAGGTGAAGGCGCGGATTGTAGCGGAGACGTTGAGGGCGGGCGCGACGGTAGATGGTGTTGCTCGGCGGTATGACCTTCGTCCCAACCATCTGTCGACCTGGCGACGCCTGGCGCGACAGGGCAAGCTGGTGCTGCCGGAGGATGACGAGGTCGGCTTCTTTGCTCCTGTCTGTGTGGAGGACGATGCGCCGTCCCGGTCGGGGTCTGCGCCCATCCTGGCTGGCACGGTCGATGTCATCTCGGGCGGTGTTACGGTACGGCTTGACGGTGCAACGCCAGCGGCGCGGATTGCCGAGATCGCCAAGGCGCTCGGAGCTCTTGGGGCATGATCTTCCCATCCAATCGGGTGCGTATCCTGGTAGCGACGAAGCCGGTGGACTTCCGCAAGGGCCACGACGGATTGGCGTCGCTGGTCCAGTCTGAGCTCAGGAAGGATCCTTTCACGGGCACGGTGTTTGTGTTCAGGGCGAAGCGGGCCGACCGGTTGAAGCTTCTCTATTGGGACGGCAGCGGTCTGGTGCTGGCCTACAAGCGGCTGGAAGAGCACAGCTTCACCTGGCCCGAGGTGCACGAGGGCATGATGACGCTGAGCCATGCCCAGTTTGAGGCTTTGTTCGCCGGTCTCGACTGGCGGCGGGTGACGCCGCTCCGGGCGAGGACACCGAAGGTCTGACAAAGTCTCTGGATAGCTGCGGCAGAGTGACTCAGGGAAACAATAATCCTGCCGCTCGGGCCGCTGTTTTGCTATGGTCTGATCATGTTCAAAGAGACCGACCTTCCCGATGATACCGAAGCCCTGAAGGCGATGATTATCGCCCAGGCAGCAGAGCTTGCCGCGAAGGAAGCTGTGATCATCCAGAAGGAAGGCGTGATCTCCGCCAAGGAGGATTGCATCACCCGGCTTGAGGCGCTGGTGAAGGCGTTCCGGGCAGCCATGTTCGGGCGGCGTTCCGAGAAGCTCGATCCGGATCAATATGACCTGGCGCTTGAGGATATCGAGGTTGGGATTGTCGCCATCGCCACCGAAGACAAGACCGCCGCCCAGGCTGTGGAGAAGGTTCGCCAGCCGAAGAGTGAGCGCGCCAGTCTGCCGCAGCACCTTCCACGTATTGATGAGGTCATCGAACCCGAGAGCACTCTCTGTGCCTGTGGCTGCCACATGCATGCGATTGGCGAGGATGTGTCGGAACGGCTGGATATCATCCCGGCCCAGTTCCGGGTGATCGTCACCCGCCGCCCCCGCTATGCTTGCCGGACGTGTGAGGATGGTATCGTCCAGGCGCCTGCGCCAGGCCGCCTGATCCCAGGGGGCTTACCGACGGAAGCCACAGTGGCCCAGGTTCTGATCTCCAAATACGCCGATCATCTCCCGCTCTATCGCCAGAGCCAGATTTATGCCCGGCAGGGCATCAAGCTCGACCGGTCGACACTCGCTGGCTGGGTCGGGCGGGCAGCGTTTGAGCTCAGGCCCGTGTATGACTGCCTGCTCAATCAGCTCAAGCGATCATCGAAACTCTTCATGGACGAGACGCCGGTGCCCGTCCTGGACCCCGGGCGGCGCAAGACCAAAACCGGCTATCTATGGGCGCTGGCGCGCGACGACCGGCCATGGAATGGCGAGGGTCCACCCGGGGTGGCCTTTCTTATGCACCGGGCAGAAGTGGCCAGCATGGTGAGGATATGCTCTCAGGCTTCAGGGGGACACTGCAAGTGGACGGGTATGCTGGCTATAACCGCCTTGCTAGACGGGCGGAGGCGCCGCTCAACCTCGCCTATTGCTGGGCTCATGCCCGCCGCAAGCTGATGGATGTGGCAAAGAACAATGTTGCCCCGATCGCTGAAGAGGGCCTGAAGCGCATCGCCGTCCTCTACCGAATTGAGGCCGACATCCGGGGCCAGAGTGCTGACGTGCGCCTCGCGGTCAGACAAGAGCGTGCCGCACCGCTGATGGACGCCTTCAAGATATGGCTTGACCAAAGCCAGGCGCGGGTGCTGGGCAAATCCCCGCTCGGACAGGCACTGGGCTATATCACCAAGCACTGGGACGGGCTGAGCCTGTATCTGACAGACGGGCGCGTTGAGATCGATAACAACACCGTCGAACGCACGATCCGGCCAATTGCCCTGAACCGGAAGAATGCCCTCTTCGCCGGTCATGATGTCGGCGCCCAGAACTGGGCTGTCATCGCGTCACTGATTGAGACCTGCAAACTTAATGCCGTCGATCCCCAGGCTTGGCTCACTCAGACATTCTCGGCTATCGTCACCGGCCACAGGCAGGCCGACATCGAAGGTCTGCTGCCCTGGAACAGGAAAGTTGCGACAACAGAGGGTGCCCCATGACATTGTCAGCCAATGAAAAGGCCACTATTACCGCGACATGCCAGACCTTTATCGACACCGTCCTAAAGCTGCGCTTCCTGCCGGTCGTCAATCAGACACCCTTCAATTACCCCGTCGATATCCAGGGGAAATGGCATGGCAGCAAGTATCGCTTCCTGCAACGCTACCGGTCGGGCTTTCCTGAGAACCTCGGTGAGGAGTTCGATGCACCCTTCGTTCGCATCGACTGGATCGGCCAAAACAGGTTCGATGTCCAATGGCATCGCCATACCGGCCAATGGTTCCCTGTCCACCAGGGCTTATCGCTCAAAGCCGCCCTCAAGGCCATTGAAACCAACGAGTTCCTCCACCCGGTGTGAACACAATAGCCCGATTGAGAGCAGCGTCACTGGCTCCCATATAGACGTGGGGGAAAATCACCGCTTACTAAAAATCTACAAAATCATCTAATTGTTTATTGGGAAAATGGCCAAGAAATGAACCCTTCCATCACGTCAAGGACAACCTTCAATTTGCACTACCCCTCGGCCCGAAGGTGAATCCGAAAAGAAGGTTTAACTTGCTCTAATTTCCTCTTGTCCGATTAGTTGAATAGAAACAACTTGTTGACGAATTGTTTCTTTGCAGCAATTGTTGGTAACGATGTCGAAATTGTGTGGGGCCCGTTACTTTGGCTGAAGAATATCAATACAGTTGGGACAGTGACGACTGGGAGAACTTTTGTCACCGATTGCTTCAGCTTCGCTATAAGCCAACAAATGTCGTGAAGGTTCCTCACCAAGATAGAGGCGACCTAGGGATAGAATTTTATTCCAATCACGAAGGCACCATTTATCAATGTTACGCCCCAGAACACCCAACAACCAAGGACGTACGTGTACACAAAATAAGAGCGAAAATCAATAAAGATATCAATAAGTTAAAAAAGTACGAGTCCTCGCTCACCACCTTGTTTAGTGGGTTGCCAATCAAACGCTGGGTACTTGTGGTTCCATTGATGGATTCAAAGCGCGTTACATTGGCGCTGCCAGGCTACTCAAATAAGGTTCGAGGATACGGACTGCCCTTTATTGATGCTAGTTTTCAGGTAATGGTCCACGATCAGAGCGACTTTGCTACTCAAATTACGCAACTTCGAAGAAAGGCCGGCCAATCCTATTCGATACAACCGCCCACGGTGTCGGATGATCATGTTTCGCCCTGGATTGATGAGAACGCGGTTTTGGCCCAGACGCTTCTTAAGAAACTGCAGCGCGGATTTCCAGACTTAGAAGAGACGACGCTCAACAAGAGATTCCAAAACCACATCAAGAGGCATCTAGAGGGTGAAAACCTAATGGACGATCTTAGAATACAGTTTCCTGACATGTATGAGGAGGCGTCTAAGGCAGTTCAAAGAGCACGATCAAAATTGGAAACTCTAGGGCCGGCGTCAACAAACCCAAGGTCAATCCTAGAAGAGCAAATTGACGCGATAAAGGATTACCTATCGTCTCAACAGACGCAATTGGCCGGCCACGATATTGACGTGATAGCGCTAGGCGCCGTCGTGTCGTGGTTGATGGAGTGCCCGTTAGATTTTCCGGAGATGTCGAATGCTACTTAGAGAGCTGCTCCCTGATGTTGACAGTTTTAGATTCAATGTGCGTCCAGTCCCAGTACCCGGTGATCTGCGGAGAAATTGGCGTATCTCTCTGGTAGTTCTCATCTTAGCTCATTCGCGTGGCGGAAAAGCAAGCCTCCCAAAGGTACATCTTGTTAGCGACGTGCTGCGAACGAAGCGTAACATGGATACTTTTGGAGCGGTCTTGAGCCAAGAGCTCAGTTTCAAAACCTGGAACCTGAGAGTCGAACCTGCTTTAGGTAGGGCCTTGGATTTTGCCGTAGGCCAAGGGCTGATCGTTCGGAATTTTGGCGGATCGGTACCGTCATATAGTTTGACAGAAGCAGGACGGAACCTGGCAGAAAGGTTGCTCGAAGATGAAAGTATATTTGAGACAGAAAAGGCATTTCTGGGAATTTGGAAGAGGACCATTACTGAAGGCCTGGTTCAGGACATCGTGAAAATGAGGGCAAGTTGATGTCACTTACATTACGTCATCTTCGACTTAGGGTCCTTACTCGGAACGGGAAATTCGGAACTGATCTACCGTTAGGTCCCGGACTAAACGTTTTGAGTGCCGGAAATACCAGCGGCAAGTCTACGTGCTTGCAGGCAATCGTCTATGTACTGGGGTTGGAGCGCATGTTGAGTCCCAGGAGAGAAGTACCTCTAGCATATGTCATGAGAGAAGAACTATTGCCAGGACCGGAAACAGTTGTTGCATCATACGTTATGCTAGAGATGCAGAATGCCGCTGGTGAAACTATTACAGTAATGCGCCACGTAGTGGGGGAGAAGGATAACAAGCTTATCCAAGTATGGATGGGCCCCAAATTATCTGGCCCAGGCAACCGCCTTCCCAGAAAAGACTTTTTCACTTTTGACCCGGGAGCGGCTCAAAGGGAGGCCGGATTTCATCGGTTTCTTACCGAATTTCTCAACCTTGAACTGCCCTATGTTCAAACCTATGAGGGGAAGGAAGTACTCTTATACCTTGAAACGCTCTTCCCATTTTACTTCGTAGAACAAAAAAGAGGATGGTCCGCGACCCTAGGACCATTTCCTACTCATTTGCGTGTTCAAGACATGGCTCTCCGCGCTTTTGAATTTGTCCTGAATTTAGATGCTCAGAAATGGAGGCTAAAGCGTCAGGTCCTTGAAGACAGACTGGAAGGTGTCAGTCGGCAGTGGAAACATACGCGTGGCGAAATGGCAGCAATTGCTCGCCGCGATATTGTGAAACTAGAGGGGCTTCCAGTAGAGCCTTCTGCTGAATTTTTGTTGGAAGACGATTTTGACATCTTGGTTCCTCGGATGGGCGAATGGATTGCAATAGACTCGTACCAGCTGCACCTGATGGACCTACTAGAAGACCTAAATGCACAGGATGCGCCAACTGTCGGCGAAGAGAAGTCTGCACTAGAAGGTCGTCTAGAAGAGCTCACCAATAAGCTTGATGAGATTGCAGTGGATGCAGTGGAGTTGCACGGGCGTTTTAGTAGGGAGAAGGCAGAACACACCAGCATTGAAAGGCGTCTGTCAGCGATCAACGACGATCTTCGCAAGAACAGGGATGCTTTGAAACTAAAGAATTTCGGTTCTTTGATTGGGCAAGAAGGTGATCAAGGGCAGGTATGCCCAACCTGTCACCAAGGCATAGAGTTTGAGCTGTTGCCGGAACAGTCTTCAAAGGCAATGGCATTGGAAGAGAACATCAATTTCTTGGACTCTCAGAGGTCTATGTATCAATCAATGTTGGAAAGTAGTGGGCAAAAATTTGAAGCATATCAGCTTCAATTATCTGCTTGTCACGAAGATCAAGAGCGTCTGAGGTCTGAGCTAAGGTCAATTCGGTCAACACTGATAAGCTCAAGTCAAGGACTATCCGCTAGCCATATCCGAAAAATTGTTACTACCGAACAAGAGTTAGCCAAGTTGGCTTCATTGGAAAGCACGCTCTATGAGTTATTGGAGGTGCTACATGATTCTGCCAAAGAGTACGTTGATGTCATGGGCCAGCTCAAAGAAATCCCTTCTGCACAATTTAGTAAGGCAGACTTGACCAAACTGGCTGGTTTTGAAGAGTCATTAAGGCAGAAGCTTGATCGGTTTGGTTTTCGCTCATACCCGCCTCACAAGGTAAAGATATCTAGGGATACATTCCGACCGATCGTTGAAGTAGATACTGCATCTGGCATGGTCGAAGCGGAACTTAATTTCGAAATGTCTGCTAGTGATGGCATTCGCCTCAAGTGGGCCTTCCTGTTATCGCTTTTTGAATTTTCAGGTACAAAGTCCGCCAACCATATTGGATTGTTGATCCTAGATGAACCGGGGCAACAAGAGGTCGAGGACCTTAGTTTGCGAGCGTTACTTGAGGATGCTCAATTGGTAACGAAACAGGCTGGTGGACAGATCATTATCGGGACCAGTGAAACTCCAGAGCAATTGGAGATTTCTAGCGATGATCCAAGCATTAACACGATCCATTTTGAAGACTACATAATCACAAAAGTTAACTGAGCACTATAAGCTGGTCGCCCGCATAACCAGGCAATGGCTACTTCGACACCATCCACCTAAATTATCAAACAAACGTCAAACGGCATTGAAAAGTTGGCAAAAAAAGAATGGGTATATTTATGGGTAAGACCAAATAAACTCCATCAAAACATTGATTTCATTGGATAAATGGCGGAGAGTGAGGGATTCGAACCCTCGGTACGCTTGCGCGCACAACGGTTTTCGAGACCGCCCCGTTCGACCGCTCCGGCAACTCTCCGCATTGGGGCATGGCCACCCACCTTGGGGTGACGGCGGCGCACCCTACCCCAACGCCCCTGCCCGATCAAGGGGAAATCCAGGCGAAATTTGTAGCCGCGCATGAACAGCAATTATTTACTGGACTAATTGGTCCAGTATCCTATTTTCTTGGCTATGGAATTTGACGGGCGCGGCGATGAGCCTACCCTCACATTAACTTATCAGTTCAATCGGCAAGCAGGACGACATTTCATGGCGCTACCGACACAGCTTTCTAACCTTCGGATTCCGGTGATCGGGTCCCCGCTTTTCATCATCTCGAACCCGGACCTGGTGATCGCCCAGTGTAAGGCGGGCATCGTTGGCTCCTTCCCGGCACTCAATGCCCGGCCAGAGCCCGTGCTTGAGGAATGGCTCCAGCGCATCACAAATGAGCTGGACGCCCATAACCAGGCAAACCCGGACAAGCCGGCAGCCCCGTTTGCGGTGAACCAGATTGTGCACAAGTCCAACAACCGGCTGATGCATGACGTGGAAATGTGCGTGAAATACAAGGTGCCGGTGGTGATCACCTCCCTTGGCGCCCGCCCGGAAGTGAATGAAGCGATTCATTCTTATGGCGGTATCGTGCTGCATGACGTGATCAACAACCGCTTCGCCAAGAAGGCCATTGAAAAGGGCGCTGACGGCCTGATCGCGGTGGCGGCGGGTGCGGGCGGCCACGCGGGCACGCTTTCGCCCTTTGCGCTGATCCAGGAAATTCGCGAATGGTTCGATGGCCCGCTGGCGCTTTCAGGCTCCATCGCCCACGGCGGCGCGGTGCTGGCGGCCCAGGCCATGGGCGCAGACCTTGGCTATATCGGCTCGGCCTTCATCGCGACAGAGGAAGCCAACGCTGACGAGCGCTACAAGCAGGCCATCGTGGACTATGGCGCGGACGACATCGTTTATTCGAACCTTTTCACCGGCGTACACGGCAACTATCTGGCGCCATCGATTGAGGCCGCGGGCCTTGACCCGAAGAACCTGCCGGAAAGCGACCCGTCGAAGATGAGCTTCGGTTCAGGCGGCTCTGAAAAATCCAAAGCATGGAGAGACATCTGGGGCTGCGGCCAGGGCATTGGTGCGGTCAAGGAGATTGTTCCGGCTGCCAAGATGGTTGACCGGCTGGCGGATGAATATGCCGCAGCCAAAGCGCGGGTGTGCGGCTAGGCCTTTCCCACAGCCAAGCAAAAGTTGAGGCAGGAAAACAGGCAGTTTTCCTGCTTCTTTATTTTCAGGGCTTCACGATCTTCTGCGGATTCTCGTTGACCGAAAGCGAGAAAATATCCGGCCGGGCATAGTGTCCCACCACATCCAGATCATACTTGCCGCGGGTGATATCCGCCTTGTCCAGCTCGGCAGTCTGGATACACTCACGCCCGAAAACGGGGGCAGCCAACACCTCCCCCATCGGCGAGATGATGCAACTGCCGCCCCGAATAAGCACCGTATCGGGCGCGTCGCCCTGAATGGGGTGATAGTCTGCGGGGCCATCGCCGCGCTCCATATACTGGCAGGCGGAAAGTACGAAACAGCGGCCTTCAAGCGCAATCGTCTGCATTGTCGGCAACCAGACATCCCGATCGTCCACCGTGGGCGCACAGTAAAATTCCACACCCTTGCCGTACATGGCAAGTCGAAGTTGCGGCATATAGTTTTCCCAGCAGATGGCGCCACCAAGGACCCCAATATCAGTCGCAGGTGCCGCTAGCGTCGAGCCGTCGCCGAAGCCCCACACCACCCGCTCAAGCGCCGTTGGCATCAGCTTTCGGTGTTTGCCCAAAAAATTGCCGGTTGCGCTGAAATAAAGCGAAGAGCAGTAAAGGGTGCCACCGTCGCGTTCCACCACCCCCAGAACCACATGGATTCCCACATCCGCAACCACCTCGCTGATCGTGTCAACATCCGGGCCCGGCACGGTGATGGCCTGCTCGGCATAGCGGCGGAACATGTCCCGCCCCTCGGCTGATCGCGACCCCAGCCGCACACCAAAATCCAGCCCCTTGGGGTAGCCCCCGACAAAAGCTTCAGGGAACACCGCAAGCGCTGCTCCGCGCTTTGCGGCGTCCCCGATCAGGTCACGCAATTTTTCGAACGTCCGCGCCTTATCAAAGAGGGGTGTCCCCGCTTGCACTACTGCACCAATAACCGTATCCATATTCTAGGGCTCCCTATCTGGCTTTGCTGTTTTTTCTACAGCAGCTCATCTCCCCTTTCCTAATCACCATCAAGTGACAAGATGATCACCACAACGGACCGTGACCCTGATAAATGATTGACTCTTAGGGCCATATCCGTATATTGCGCGCGAGTTGGCGGCAGGAGCCTGATTCCTTCCGCCGCTTTTGCTTTTGAAAAAAGCCAGCGGAAACCGCCCAAAGTATGAGGCGCTTCAAAGGGTTAGGCCCATCCGGTTTGCTGCGGCGCGAAGATAGAGAAGGAACAGATATGTTCGCAGTCGTAAAGACAGGCGGTAAACAGTACCGCGTAGCCGAAGGCGACGTGATCAAAGTTGAAAAACTTGATGGCGAAGCTGGCAAATCAATCACCCTCGACGAAGTTCTGATGGTTGGCGATGCCAAGGGCATCAAAGTTGGCGAGCCACTCGTTAAAGGCGCCAAAGTAACCGCCGAGGTACTTGAGCAAAAGAAAGACAAGAAAATCACGGTCTTCAAAAAGAAGCGCCGTCACAACTATCGCCGTAAGGTTGGTCACCGTCAGGAGATCACTGTACTGCGCGTGACGAAGATCGCAGGCGCCGCTGCAAAGAAAGCAGCAGCGAAGAAGACTGAAGAAGCAGCGGCTGAGTAAGCGGCCTCGTTAAAGAAAAAGGAGTACTCTAATGGCTCATAAAAAAGCTGGTGGTAGTTCCCGTAACGGTCGTGACTCTGAAGGTCGCCGTTTGGGCGTAAAAAAATTCGGTGGTGAAAACGTGATCCCCGGCAACATCCTCGTTCGTCAGCGCGGCACCAAATGGTACCCGGGCGAGAACGTAGGCATGGGTAAAGATCACACCCTGTTCGCTCTGACCGAAGGCCAAGTTAAATTCTCCAAAGGCAAAGGCGGTCGCGCGTTTGTTTCTGTAGAAGGCTAAGGCCCAGCAAATTTGCTGAAAACTTCTGGAAAAGGCGGGCCAGCGGTCCGCCTTTTCTCGTGTTATCCGTCTTGGCAATGCCAAGATATCCCAAGGCGCAAAAAATAATTGCCCAAACCCCGGGGCGTGCGGCTTCCGCCAACGCCCCCAATCTGATAAAAGCGGCCCATGAAATTCGTTGACCAGACCAGAATATTTGTTCAAAGCGGCGCAGGCGGGAACGGCTGTGTTTCCTTCCGTCGTGAGAAATATATCGAATTCGGCGGCCCCAACGGCGGGGACGGCGGCAAGGGCGGCGATGTGGTCGTTGAAGCGGTCGCGGGCTTGAACACGCTCGTCGATTACCGCTACAAGCGGCACTATAAGGCGCAAAAAGGCCAGCACGGCATGGGCAAGAACATGACCGGCGCATCAGGCCAGGACCTTGTGCTGCAGGTGCCGATCGGCACCCAGATTTACGACGAAGACATGGAATTCCAGATCGCTGACCTCGCGAAGGTTGGCGACCGCGTGGTGCTGGCCAAGGGCGGCGAAGGCGGGCTTGGCAACACTCACTTCAAATCCTCCACCAACCGCGCGCCCCGGCGCACCACACCGGGCGGCCCGTCCGAGGAAATGTATGTGGTGCTTCGCTTGAAGCTGATCGCGGACGCAGGGCTTGTGGGCCTGCCGAACGCCGGCAAATCCACTTTCCTGTCTGCCGTTTCGCGCGCCAAGCCGAAGATCGCGGATTATCCCTTCACCACCATCAGCCCGCAGCTGGGCGTCGTGGGCGTGGGCGAAAACGAATTTGTGCTGGCGGACATCCCGGGCCTGATTGAAGGTGCGCACGAAGGCCACGGCCTTGGCACCCGTTTCCTGGGGCACGTGGAGCGCTGCGGCGTGCTGCTGCATCTGGTGGACGGCACGCAGGAAGACGTGGTCGCGGCCTATGAGACCATCATGGAAGAGCTGACCGAATATGGCGGCGGCCTTCGGGACAAGCCCATGATTGTCGGCCTCAACAAATGCGACGCTATCCCTGAGGACGAGCTGGAAGACAAGCGCGTTGCCCTGCAGGACGCGGCGGCGCGGCCTGTAATGGTGCTTTCGGGTGCCACGCACGCGGGCGTGCACGAAGTGCTTTCCGCCCTTTGGGACGTGGTCAAGGAAGACATTGCCAACCGCAATGTTGAAGAAGAAGGCTCCGATGAGGACGACAGCTCATCAACCGGTGGCAGCTGGTCCCCCATCTAAGCGAATGGAATGTTCCCCATGGAGAGTGCCTTATCAGGGTTGAAGTCAGCACGCCGTCTTGTGATCAAGATCGGCTCCGCGCTGCTTGTTGATAAGGACACCCGTGGGCTCAGAAAAATCTGGCTGGCTGCGCTCATATCAGATGTTGCGGCCCTCAGGGCACAAGGGGTCCAGGTGATATTGGTGTCCTCTGGCGCAATCGCCATGGGCATGGCTCCGCTTGGTTTCACCAGCCGCCCGCAGCGTCTTGAAGAGGCCCAGGCTGCGGCAAGTGTGGGGCAAATTCGCCTGGCGCAGGCCTATCAATCGCTTTTCGAGCAGCACGACATGGTGATCGGCCAGATCCTCTTGACCATCCATGAACTGGAGGAGCGCCCCTCTTACCTCAATGCCCGCAACACGGTTGAGGCACTGCTGGAGCGCGGCGTGATCCCGGTGATCAACGAAAACGACACGGTGGCCACATCCGAGATCCGCTTTGGCGACAATGACCGGCTGGCGGCGCGCGTGGCGCAGATGGCGGGCGCGGACACACTGGTGCTGCTTAGCGACATCGACGGCCTTTATGACAGCGACCCGACAGTAAACCCGAACGCCAAATTCTTTGACCGGGTTGAGGCGATCACGCCCGACGTTGAGGCCATGGCGGGGCCGCCATCCAAGGTCACCCCCGGCACGGGCGGTATGATCACCAAGCTGATGGCCGCCAAGATCGCGCTGGCTGGCGGCTGTTCCATGATCATCATGAACGGCAAGGATGCGCACCCGATCAAGCGGCTCATGGGCGGCGAACGCGCCACCCTGTTCCCGGCCACGACAGACGCGCTGACAGTCAGGAAACAATGGATCAGAAGCCTGATGGCACCGAAGGGCTATCTGCATATCGACGCGGGCGCAGTCGCCGCGCTCAAGAAAGGTGCAAGCCTTCTGGCTGCCGGTGTCACGGAAGTGGACGGCGGGTTTGACCGCGGGGACCTGGTCGCGCTGATGGGCCCGGACGGGCATTTGGTGGGCCAAGGCCTCGTGTCCTACGACCATATCGACGCCACCAAGATCCAGGGCCGGAAGATGCAGGATGTCTATGATATTCTGGGCTATGTTGGCCGGTCGGCGCTGGTGCACCGCGACGACCTTGTATTACTTTAACGGAGGAAGAGATGGACGATATTCAGAATATTTCCACGATGATGCAGGAGATGGGCAAGCGCGCGAAAGCTGCTGCGGCTGAACTCGCGCTCGCCTCCACCGACGCCAAGAACAAGGCGCTTCTGAAAGCTGCAGACGCGCTCAAGAAAAACGTGCCTGCCATTCTGGAAGCAAATGAAAAAGACCTGGAGTACGGCCGCGAGAAGGGCCTCAGTGACGCCATGATGGACCGGTTGGCGCTTGACCGCAGCCGCATCATCGCTATCGCCAAGGGCCTGGAGGCCATTGCCAAACTCGATGACCCGGTGGGCGACACCATGGCCGAATGGGACCGCCCCAACGGGCTGAAGATCGCACGCGTGCGCGTGCCGCTCGGCGTCATTGGAGTGATCTATGAAAGCCGCCCGAACGTGACAGCAGACGCAGGCGCCCTGTGCCTGAAGGCTGGCAACGCCGTGATCCTGCGAGGCGGCAGCGACAGCCTGAATTCTTCGGGTGCAATCCACGCCTGTCTCAAGGAAGGGCTTGAGGCCGCAGGCCTGCCCACAGACGCCATCCAGCTGGTGACCACCCGCGAACGCGCGGCGGTGGGCGAAATGCTGACCATGACAGGCCTGATTGATATCATCGTGCCCAGGGGCGGCCGCTCGCTGGTGGAACGCGTGCAGAACGAAAGCCGCGTGCCCGTGTTCGCGCACCTTGAAGGCATCTGCCATGTCTATGTGGACAAGGCGGCAGACCCCCAGAAGGCGCTGGATGTTGTGGTGAACGCCAAGATGCGCCGCACCGGCATTTGCGGTGCCGCCGAAACCCTTCTGGTAGACAAAGACGCCGAAGCCATAGCCATCTTCGTGATTGGCGCCTTACTCGATGCAGGCTGCGAAGTGCGCGGCGACGAGCGAATGATGATGCTGGATGACCGGGTGAAACCGGCAACAGACGCTGACTGGAAAACCGAATATCTGGATGCCGTCATTTCCGCCCGGTTCGTGGATGGGGTGGAAGGCGCGATTGCCCATATCGCGGAAAACTCTTCCGGCCACACGGAAAGCATCATCACCGAAGATGAAGCCACGGCTGAGAAGTTCCTGCGCGAAGTGGACAGCGCCATCGTGATGCACAATGCTTCCACCCAGTTCGCCGATGGCGGCGAGTTTGGCATGGGCGCTGAAATCGGCATCGCAACAGGCCGCATTCATGCCCGTGGCCCGGTGGGGCTTGAGCAGCTGACCAGCTTCAAGTATCAGGTTCGCGGCAGCGGACAGACAAGGCCATAAAAGGCTTGTTACGGAACCGTAACATAATTTTGCCTGAGGCCGCCAAGTGGCGCGGGCGTACCGTGGCGCTTTATGGCGGCAGCTTCAACCCGGCGCACAAGGGGCACCGCCGCGTGGCGCGCGAATGTCTGAAGCGCCTGGGCGTTGATGCAGTGTGGTTTCTGGTAAGCCCCGGCAATCCGCTGAAGGACGCGAACCATATGGCCGAGTTTGACCGCCGCTTTGACAGCATCAAGGCGCTGGTGGGTGACCATCCGCGCATGCTGGTGAGCGATATCGAGGTGCGGCTGGGCACGCGCTTTAGTGCAGATACCATTGCCGCGCTCCAGAAACTGATGCCCCACACCCGCTTTATCTGGGTGATGGGCGCAGACAATCTGGCCACCTTCGACAGGTGGGCGAACTGGCAGGAAATTGCCCGTTCGCTGCCCATTGCGGTTTTTGACCGTCCGGGGTATTCTATAGCCGGACAAAACGCCAAGTTCGCCCATGTGTTTGGGCGCTTCCGGGTAAGCCCGGAAAAGCTTGGCAAGTCCAGATCACCGGCCTGGGCCTTCTTGACGATACCGCGTCATCCGGCTTCGGCTACAAAGCTTCGTCAGCAGATGGGTGAGACCTGGCTGGCGGGCACAAAGTAGAAAGGAAACGTACTTGCAAGCTTCATCGGAGACGCTCAGCGTCACTGATCCTATCCCGGTTGTGAAAACCGAGGATCTCCTCAAATCGGTCATATCCAGCCTTGACGACAACAAGGCGGAAGACATTGTTTCCATCAATTTGGCAGGCAAAACCAGCATTGCGGACCATATGGTCATCGCAAGCGGTCGTTCACAGCGTCAAGTTTCGGCACTGGCTGAATATGTCATCAAGGGCCTCAAGGCACTGGGTCACAAAGACATGGTTGTCCAAGGTCAGGAACAAGCAGACTGGGTGTTGATCGACGCCGGTGACGTGATCGTTCACATTTTCCGTCCAGAAGTTCGCAGCTTCTACAATCTGGACAAAATGTGGGGCACCGAAATTGAGGAAGGCGACACGGTTAACTGAACCGGGTCAGCTGTGACCAGACTTGGGTGATCAGTCAGGCGCCGGATGTATTGGCGCCCAGGGCTTGAGGGTAACAGGGCCGGGATGGCCCTGAAGAGGCGATTTTGCTGATTTCAATCATTGCAGTTGGCCGTATGCAGCGCGGACCAGAGATGGACCTTGTGACCCAATATCTGGGGCGCTTGCCGTGGAAGGCCGACATCACGGAAATCGACATCAAGAAGCAGGCGGCAAATGCGGCTGAGCGCAAGGCGCGTGAAGCCGAGCGCATCCTGGCGGCTGTGCCCATTGGCGCCGCGCTGGTGGCCCTTGATGAACACGGCAAGGCGCTGAAGTCCCGCCAGTTCGCGGGCAAGATTGACGAATGGCAGGCCACCGGCATCAGCCATGTGGCTTTTGTGATTGGCGGGGCCGACGGCTTGGACCGCAGCGTGCTTCAGAAAGCCGACCTGAAGCTGGCGTTCGGCACGCTTACATGGCCCCATATGATGGTGCGCGCCATGCTGGCCGAACAAATTTACCGCGCATGGTCAATTAATGCTGGGCATCCTTACCATCGCGACTAAAATGCCCAAATACTGACGCAAAATAAGGCCAAAACTGATTTCAAACATAGCACGCATGTGGAAAGAGTAAGTTCATGAGCACGACACCAAAACCCGTAGTCCTTTGTATCCTGGACGGCTGGGGCTATCGCGATCAAACGGCCGACAATGCCATCAAACTGGCAAATACCCCGAATTATGACCGGCTGTGGACCAGCGTGCCGCGCGCGTGGCTTGCGACAAGCGGCCTTGCCGTGGGCCTGCCGGACGGGCAGATGGGCAACAGTGAAGTTGGCCACATGAACCTGGGCGGCGGCCGCGTTGTTCTGCAGGACCTGCCCCGCATCGATGAAGCAGTCGCAACAGGCGATCTTGCAAAGAATGCGGAACTGGTGACCTTCGTTGAGAAGATGAAAGCGTCCGGCGGCACGGCGCACCTGATGGGCCTGATGTCCCCCGGCGGCGTGCACAGCCACCAGGACCATATCGCGGCGCTGGCGAATATCATCTCAGACGCTGGCGTGCCTGTGCGCATCCATGCCTTCATGGACGGCCGTGACACGCCGCCCCGTTCCGCGCTTGAGTTCCTCGACAAGTTCGAAGCAGATATCAAAGATGCTGCGGACACCAAGATCGCCACGGTCACGGGCCGCTACTGGGCCATGGACCGCGACAAGCGCTGGGACCGGGTGAAAAAGGCCTATGACGCACTGGTTTCGGGCGAAGGCCAACAGAAGGCAGATAGCGCCAAGGCCGCCATTGAAGCCGCATACGCCCGCGACGAGAACGATGAGTTCGTCGCCGCCACCACCATTGACGACTATAAAGGCATGAAAGACGGTGACGGCTTCATCATGGCCAACTTCCGCGCAGACCGCGCGCGTGAGATTCTGACCGCCATGGTCGACCCGGCATTTGACGGGTTCGAGCGCGGCACGCTGCCGAAGTTCGCAGCCGTCGCTGGCATGGTGGAATTCTCAGCCGCGCTGAATGAATTCCTGCCCGTGCTGTTCCCGGCGGAAGAGATCAACAATTCGCTCGGCCAGGTGCTGGCGGACAATCATATCAACCAGCTCCGCATCGCGGAGACCGAAAAATACGCCCACGTGACCTTCTTCTTCAACGGCGGGTCCGAAGGCGTGTTTGAAGGCGAGGACCGCATTCTGGTGCCATCGCCAGACGTCGCGACCTACGACCTGAAGCCGGAGATGAGCGCGCCTGAGGTGACAGACAAGCTCGTTGAAGCGATCAAGTCCGGCAAATATGGCGCGATCGTTGTCAATTACGCCAACCCCGATATGGTTGGACACACCGGCGTGCTCTCGGCCGCCATCAAGGCGGTTGAAACCATCGACGGCTGCATCGGCCGGCTTGAAGAAGCCATCCTTGAGGTCGGTGGCGCCATGCTTGTGACCGCAGACCACGGTAATGTTGAGATGATGAAGGACGAAAGCACCGGCCAGGCCCACACGGCGCACACCAGCTTTGATGTGCCTGTACTGCTGATTGGCAGCGACAAGGGCATGAAGAACGGTCGCCTGGCGGACGTGGCACCCACCATGTTGGCGCTGCTGGGCATAGACCAACCCGCTGAGATGACAGGCCATAACCTGCTGACCGCTGGGGCGGCCACGCAAGAGGACCGGGCCACTGCGTAAAGCAGGAGCATATAGCCTGTTAGGCGCCAGCGTGCTGGCGCTTTGCCTTGCCGCGCCACTGGCAAGCGCGCAGGACCGCAAGGATGCGGCAGAATCGAACCTGGAACGGCTGGAGCGCGAGCAGGAAGCCAAGGAAAAGCAGCGTCTCGCGCTTGAAGAAGCGGCCAAGGAAGCCGCGGAAGAAGCACAGCAGCTTTCCGAAGACCTGGTGGCCGCGGCCCGTGACATTCGCATGAGCGAAGAAGAAGCCCTGCGTCTTGAAGACCGCATCAAGGACCTGGAAGCAGAGACCACAGCCAAGAAAGACCAGTTGGACGCCCGCCGCGGCGAGCTGCTGAAACTGTTGTCCGCGCTGCAGCGCCTGTCCAAAAGGCCTGTCGCCTTCACGCTTGTGCAGCCCAGCGAGGCCATCACGACGGCGCGCACCGCGTCCCTGATGGGCAATCTGGTGCCGGAGATCAACAGCCAGACAGAGACACTGCGGCAGGAGCTCGGCATCCTTGCATCGCTGCAGGAAGCCTTGAGCCAGGAGCGTTTCGCACTGAAAAATACCTTGGCAGAATTAACCCAACGTCAACTAAAACTTGGTTCACTCTTGGATAAGCGGAAAGCGGAAGCCCAAAGAGCGACCGTGCAGGCCGAAGGATTGGCCAAGGAACTGGCGGAAATCGCGGAAAGAGCATCCAGCCTTAGGGATTTGGTCGAAAAACTGGAACAGCAGGCCGCAAAACGGAAGCAGGTTGCGCCGGTTCCTGTTAGCCCTAGGCAAAAGCCGGTGGTTCCCCTGCCCGCGCCGACGCTCAGGACGCCGATTACCCGGATGAAGGGTCGCCTGACCTATCCGGCGATCGGGTCGATTGTCGCCCGGTTCGGGGAAATTGAAGGCGCCGTGCATGTGCGGGGTATCCGCATCAAAACGCGGCAAAGTGCCCAGATCGTGTCGCCTTATGACGGCCAGATCGTATTTGCGGGACCGTTCAGGAACTATGGCCAGCTCTTGATCATCTCGCACGGGGACGGCTACCATAGCCTTCTGGCCGGGCTGACGGACTTACAGGCCGTGGTGGGCCAATGGGTTCTGGCGGGAGAACCCGTGGGTTCCATGAGCGACAACAAGGCGCTCGCGGAGCTCTATATGGAACTGAGGCGCAATGGGGAATCGGTTGACCCGGCCCCATGGCTGAACAGGCAAACAGCATCCGCGCGGTAACGCGGGCGGGTTTTGAGTAAGAACATAAAGAAAGGTGTCAACATGCGGAAACTTATTACCGGGACGGTGACGGCGCTGATGATAGCGCTGATGGCGCCCGTAGCCGTGCAGGCAGACACGCGCAAGAACCAGGATGAGTTCTATGAGCAGCTTGACCTGCTGATGCGTATCTTCGAGCGCGTCCGGTCCGAATATGTTGACGAAGTTGACGATCGGGAAGTGATCGAGGCGGCCATCCAGGGCATGCTTCGCTCCCTTGACCCACACTCAACGTACCTGAATCCTGATATCTACCAGCAGGTTCGCGTCCAGATGGAAGGCGAATATGGCGGCCTGGGCATTGAGGTTCAGATGGAAAAAGGCGTGGTGAAGGTTGTCTCCCCCATTGATGACACCCCGGCGGACAAGGCCGGGATCAAGGGCGGCGACTATATCACCCATATCGACGGTGAAGCCATCCAGGGCAAGACGCTGACCGAAGCCGTGAAGAAGATGCGCGGCGCTGTGGGTGCGCCCATTGTGGTCACGGTTGTGCGCGAAGGCTATGACGCCCCGTTCGACATCACGATCGTCCGCGAGAAGATCATGGTGCAAAGCGTGCGTCACCGCATTGAAGACGACACCATCGGCTATATCCGCGTGACCACCTTCAACATGCAAACCGGCGACGGCGTTGAAAAAGCCATCGAAGCCATCAAGGCGCAACTGGGCCCAGACCTCGACGGCGTGATCCTTGACCTGAGGAACAACCCGGGCGGCCTTCTTGACGAAGCGATCCGTGTGTCTGATGCCTTCCTTGACCGCGGTGAGATTGTTTCCACCCGCGGTCGCCGCCGCCAGAACAATAACCGCTGGTACGCAACATCCGGCGACATGCTGGACGGCCTGCCGGTTGTTGTGCTGACCAACGCCTATTCCGCGTCTGCATCTGAAATTGTGGCTGGTGCGCTGCAGGATCATCGCCGCGCCATCGTGCTGGGCGACAAGACGTTCGGCAAAGGCACGGTGCAAAGCGAAATCCGCCTGGGCCGCGCGGGCGACCGCGCCATCCGGCTGACGACCGCGCGCTACTATACGCCAAGCGGCAAGTCGATCCAGGAACGCGGCGTTGAGCCGGACATTGAAGTCTTGTTCCCGCGGCCTGCGGGCCAGCGCGGCAACCCACGCCGCGAGGCAGACCTGCAGGGCCACATTGCCAATGACCAGGACAGCATCGACCGCACCGGCGAGTTCGACGGCGAATATGATGCCCAGGCAATGACCGATGAAGTGGACAATGTTGGCGAAACCAACGAAACCAGCGACGAACAGGTTGACGTACAGCTCAGGTATGCGATTAAGCTACTGAAGAATATGTCAGGCCTTCCAAAATCACAGGTTGCCGAGGTCCGCTAAAAGACTTCATGCGCCGTATTGGACGGCATGACTGAAAACTCAAGAGGGATTCACGATCGTGCCGTCCAGTCTTAATGCTCTTCTAGCCGCTTGGGCCATCAGCCTGATTATCGTTGTCGGGGGAACGGTTTACTTTGAACTGTCCTATGACCCGAACGCGAAACCGGACGCTGCTGACACACACCAGATGGCCGACAATGGCACCAGCCATGAGCCAGACCAGACGCAGCCGGCAGACGATCAGACGTCGTCCCACGAGGAACCTGCGGTCGAAGAAGAAGGCCCTGCCCCTGTCGTCAGTGACCATCAGGACACAGACACACCAGCCGATGAGCCAGCAACAACACCAGACGCAGCACCAGACAGGGCCGACGATCAGCCTGCGATGCAGCAGGACATGGCCACAGGCCTGTCCCGCCCCGTTGAAACGCCGCAGACCCAGCCGACCTCACGGGCACAGATTTCCAGCGGCATTCGCGTGGAACCGAACCCGGACCTGATCGAACAGACCAACCAGGGGCCACTGCCGCGTATTTCCACGGAAGGGCGCCGCCCGTTTGACGAATATGCCGCCCCCATGCCGCGCAACCGGTACCTGCACAAGATTGCGATTGTGATCACCGACCTTGGCATGCGCAGGAACAGCACCCAGCGCGCGATTTCTGACCTGCCTTCGGCTGTCACCTTTGCCTTTTCACCCTATTCATCCGACGGGTTCGAATGGGGCGTGCAAAGCCGCCGCACGGGCCACGAAGTATTGCTGATGATCCCGATGGAGCCGGTGAACTATCCGCAGAATGACCCGGGACCGCTGTCGCTTCTGACCAGCCGGTCCTCGCGCGAGAATGTCAATTTGCTGCGAGCGTCGCTTGGCCGCATGTCCGGCTATGTGGGTGTTGTGAACCATATGGGCTCGCGCTTCACCGCTGCATCCGAAAGCCTGCGCCCGGTGCTAGAAGAACTGCACCGCCGGGGCCTGATGTTCCTGGACAGCCGCGCGTCGCAATACTCAAGGGCAGCTTCCATGGGGCGTGACCTGGGTATGCCCACAGCCATCAACAACACTTATATCGACGACAACGTGAACCCTGGCGAGATTTCCAAGCAACTGGCCGAACTTGAGAGCCGGGCCCGCACGCTTGATTATGCCGTTGGTATGGGGCGCCCCTACCCGGTCACGATCGATGCCGTCAAGGTTTGGGCCGCGGGGCTTGAGGCCCGTGGTTTCGTGCTGGTGCCCATCAGCGCGGTAGCCAACCAGCAACCCCTGCCGAGATAAGCTTCATGACCACAGACCTGCCGTACCGCCCCTGTGTGGGGATCATGCTGGTGAACGCCAATGGCCTTGTCTTCACCGGCGAGCGGATCGACACGCCCGGTGCCTGGCAAATGCCCCAGGGCGGGATTGATGCGGGTGAAGCACCGGAAGTCGCAGCCCTGCGTGAGCTTGAAGAAGAGATCGGCGTTGCACCGGATCAGGTGAAGCTTGTGCGCCAGACCGAAGACTGGGTGACCTACGACCTGCCACCACACCTTCTGGGCAAGGCATGGGGCGGCAAGTACCGCGGCCAGAAGCAGTGCTGGTTCCTGATGGAACTGACAGCCGGCGATGATGCCATCAATATCGAGACAGCCCACCCGGAATTTAGCGCATGGAAATGGACCACGCCAGACATGCTGGTGGAGGAAATCGTCCCCTTCAAGCGCACTGTTTATACCGAAGTGGTGAAACAGCTGCTGGGATAGGCCGAAACGGCGCGTCACCACGCCCATACAACCCTTCAGGCCAGCAATCGCCGAACCCGCCCTCGACAAACGGGCCCGCGTCGCCATAAGGTTTATTGACTTCACCTTAAGGGCGACAATCGGGCTATGGACAACAAGACAGTTACCAAGAAAATCACCGACTTCCTGAACGGCATTGGCATCACCACGCGCGAAGGCGAACTGCCGGACGATACGTTCCTGCCCGGCATAAGGGTAGAGCATGGTGAGCTGGTCTATGACCCAGCCCGCATGAAGTACCCGGGCGACCTGCTGCATGAGGCCGGGCATATCGCCGTTATGAAGCCCAGCCAGCGCGAAGACTGTTTCGCTGACGCCGGTGCAGACATGGGCGAAGAGATCGCGGCCCAGGCCTGGTCATACGCCGCTGCGGTCGCCTGCGAGATTGAACCCGAAGTGGTGTTTCATGATCACGGCTACAAGGGCGGCGGCACCCACACGGCAGGCATCTACCGCGACGGCCATTGGCCGGGTGTGCCCTTACTCGCCTGGATGGGCCTGACGGGCATGCCGGAAGTGGAGGGCGAGCTGGCCCACCCCAAATTCCCGGAAATGAAGGCCTGGCTGCGCGTGTGGGAAGACCCGTCGAAGGACCGCGGGTAACTATCAGGCCCCCACAAAGAAGAAGCGCCGCCCGGATGGGGCAGCGCTTCTTTATTCTTTCGCCGATTGGCTAGGCTTAGTGAGCGACGATGTCCGCGAGGGCGACCATCCAGTCCAGCTCTTTTTCCAAGCCTGCGCGTTCCACATCATCCTTGGCGTCTTCGATGTCTTCGCGGGTATTCGCGATTTTCGTGTTGAGATCGTCCAGATCCACATCTTCAAGAGACAGGGTCTCTTCAGCGAGGATCGTCAGGCCAGCCGGGCTGATTTGCGCCAGGCCGCCTTTGACGAAGAGACGCTCAGGCTCGCCGCCTTCGGTCTCGAAAATCTCAACAACACCAGGACGGATCGTGGACATCATGGGCGCGTGCGCTGGCAACGCGGCGAAATCGCCTTCGGTGCCTGGCACTACAATCATCGCTGCCTCTGCGTCTTTCAGAAGGCGCTCAGGAGAGACGATTTCATAGTGAAGGGTATCGGTCATGATGTCCTTGTCCCGTTTCTTTATGCGGCTTCAGCAGCCAGTTTTTCAGCTTTCGCGACAGCCTGTTCGATGTTGCCTACAAGGTAGAAGGCAGCTTCTGGCAGGTGGTCGTATTCACCGGCAACGATCGCCTTGAAGCCCTTGATGGTGTCTTCGAGGGATACGAACTCACCAGGTGTACCGGTGAAGATCTCTGCCACGTGGAACGGCTGAGAGAGGAAACGCTGGATCTTACGGGCACGTGCCACAACCAGTTTGTCGTCCTCTGAAAGCTCGTCCATACCCAGGATCGCGATGATGTCCTGCAGGGATTTGTATTTCTGCAGTACTTCCTGAACGGAACGAGCCACTGCATAGTGCTCGTCGCCCAGAACGCGTGGGTCAAGAATACGGCTGGTGGAGTCGAGTGGATCCACAGCTGGGTAAATACCAAGTTCCGCAATCTGACGCGACAGAACTGTTGTTGCGTCAAGGTGTGCGAACGAAGTTGCTGGTGCAGGGTCGGTCAAGTCATCCGCAGGTACGTAAACCGCTTGTACGGACGTGATCGAGCCTTTCTTCGTGGAGGTAATACGCTCCTGCAGGGCACCCATGTCAGTTGCCAGTGTTGGCTGGTAACCCACAGCAGATGGGATACGGCCCAGAAGTGCGGACACCTCTGCACCCGCCTGCGTGAAGCGGAAGATGTTATCTACGAAGAACAGAACGTCCTGGCCTTCCTGGTCACGGAAGTATTCCGCGAGGGTCAGACCGGTCAGGGCCACACGTGCACGGGCTCCTGGAGGTTCGTTCATCTGACCGTATACGAGAGCGGCTTTGGACTCGCCCTCAAGGTTGATAACCTTGGATTCGATCATCTCGTGGTAAAGGTCGTTACCTTCACGCGTCCGCTCACCCACACCGGCGAATACAGAGTAACCACCGTGGCCTTTAGCGATGTTGTTGATCAGTTCCATGATCAGTACGGTCTTGCCTACACCGGCACCACCGAACAGACCAATCTTACCACCCTTCGCATATGGCGCGAGGAGGTCCACAACCTTAATGCCTGTCACGAGGACTTCAGCTTCGGTTGACTGGTCTTCAAAAGAAGGTGCCTCAGCGTGAATTGGGGCAACCTGTTTGTGACCAACTGGGCCACGCTCGTCGATTGGCTCGCCAATCACGTTCAGGATGCGACCCAGCGTCTCAGGACCAACCGGTACAGAGATTGGAGCGCCCGTGTCAGTTACTTCCTGGCCACGCACCAGACCGTCGGTCGCGTCCATTGCGATCGTACGAACGGTGTTTTCGCCCAGGTGAGAGGCAACCTCGAGAACGAGGCGGGAGCCATTGTTTTCAGTTTCCAGCGCTGACAGGATAGCCGGCAGTTCATTGTCAAACTGTACGTCGACAACCGCACCGATTACCTGTGTTACGCGGCCAGTATTCTTAGCCATTTTTTACACTCCTTCGTGTAATCAAACTCAAAGCGCTTCAGCGCCAGAAATAATTTCGATCAGTTCTTTGGTGATGTTCGCCTGACGCGTACGGTTGTACGTGATGGACAGGCTATCAATCATGTCGCCAGCATTCCGCGTTGCGTTATCCATTGCGGTCATACGCGCACCCTGTTCGGACGCAGCATTTTCAAGAAGACCGCGGTAGATTTGCACAGCCACGTTGCGAGGCAGGAGATCGTCAAGGATCGCTGTCTCGTCTGGTTCGTAATCATATGCCGCACCGCCAAGCTCGTCCGCGCCCTCGTTTTCGTTGGCCGCTTCCGGCATCGGAGCCGGGATGAGCTGCTGCTTGGTTGTCACCTGCACCAGGGCAGACTGGAACTTCGCATAAAACAGCGTTGCAACATCAAATTCACCACGCTCGAACATGGCCAGGACTTCCTGGGCGATCGGCTGGGCGTCAGCGAAGCCAAGCTTCTTGACAGCCGACATGTCTTTCACGTCGATGATTTTATCACCAAATTCACGGCGAAGGACATTGTAGCCCTTCTTGCCGATGCAAAGGATTTTGACCGTCTTGCCAGCTGCGATCAGCGCTCTGATGTGGGCACGGGCGGCTTTGACGATGTTGGTATTGAAACCACCACAGAGGCCACGCTCTGAAGAGGAAACAATAACCAGTTCCACATCGTCCTTGCCAGTCCCCACCAGAAGCGGCGAAGCACCTGGCTGGCCAGCGACGGAAGCGCCGAGGCCAGTCAATACTTTTTCCATCCGCTCTGCGTACGGGCGGGCAGCCTCAGCTGCCTCTTGCGCACGCTTCAGCTTCGACGCAGCAACCATTTTCATGGCCTTGGTGATCTTCTGCGTCGACTTAACCGAATTGATGCGGACTTTTAGATCCTTAAGGCTTGGCATTGCTCAGCCTCTCCTATCCAGCTTCTTAGCTAAAAGATTTCGCGAAAGCGTCGAGGATGGATTTCAGCTTGGAAATCGTATCGTCAGACAGTTTCTTCTCGGTGCGGATCGTCTTCAGGACGTCAGCGTGCTTGGAGCGAACCTCTGCGAGGAACTGCTCTTCAAAGCGCGTAACGGCCGTCACGGCGATCTTGTCGAGATAACCATTCACACCCGCGAAGATGGACACAACCTGCTCTTCTACTGGCAGTGGGCTGTACTGGCCTTGCTTCAGAAGCTCGGTCAGACGGGCACCACGGTTCAGCAGCTGCTGGGTAGACGCATCAAGGTCGGAACCGAACTGAGCGAAGGCTTCCATCTCACGGTACTGAGCTAGCTCAAGCTTAATGGAACCTGCAACCTGCTTCATCGCCTTGATCTGTGCAGCCGAACCCACACGGGATACGGACAGACCGACGTTAATTGCAGGACGGATACCTTTATAGAACAGTTCAGTTTCCAGGAAGATCTGACCGTCGGTAATGGAGATCACGTTGGTTGGGATGTATGCAGATACGTCACCAGCCTGGGTCTCAATTACAGGCAGAGCCGTCAGGGAACCACCGCCACGCGCGTCAGACATTTTCGCTGCACGCTCGAGAAGACGTGAGTGCAGGTAGAATACGTCACCTGGGTATGCTTCACGTCCTGGAGGACGACGCAGCAGCAGGGACATCTGACGGTAAGCAACAGCCTGTTTGGTCAGGTCGTCGTGTACGATAACAGCGTGCATGCCGTTGTCGCGGAAATATTCACCCATCGCAGTACCGGTATATGGTGCCAGGAACTGCATTGGGGCCGGATCAGAAGCCGTAGCAGCGATCACGATGGAATATTCCAGAGCGCCGTTTTCTTCGAGCGACTTAACGATCTGAGCAACCGTGGAACGCTTCTGGCCAACAGCAACATAGATACAGAAAAGCTTTTCGCTCTCTTCTTTTGCTGCGTCGTTGGTGGCTTTCTGGTTGATGAAGGTGTCGATCGCAACAGCCGTCTTACCAGTCTGACGGTCGCCAATGATCAGCTCACGCTGGCCACGACCTACTGGTACGAGGGCGTCAATTGCCTTCAGACCGGATTGCATTGGCTCGGACACTGACTGACGTGGGATAATGCCAGGCGCTTTGGACTCAACCCGCATGCGCTCAACGTCTTGCAATGGGCCTTTACCGTCGATTGGGTTACCGAGGCCATCGACAACGCGACCCAGCAGGCCTTTGCCAACTGGAACGTCCACGATTGCGCCGGTCCGCTTAACGGTGTCGCCTTCTTTAATACCACGGTCATCGCCGAAAATAACGATACCCACGTTGTCGGTTTCCAGGTTGAGGGCCATGCCCTTAACGCCACCTGGGAATTCAACCATCTCACCGGCTTGAACCTGGTCAAGGCCGTATACGCGAGCAATACCGTCACCAACAGAGAGAACGGTGCCTACTTCAGAAACTTGGGCATCATTGCCGAAGTTTGCAATCTGGTCCTTCAGGACCTTGGAAATTTCCGCCGCACGGATATCCATTACTGAACCCCTTTCATGGCGATTGCGAGGTTGTCGAGTTTGGTTTTGAGGCTGTCGTCGATCAACCGCGAACCAACCTTAACCGTGAGACCGCCGAGCAGGCTCTCATCAACGCTAGCGTCGATAAGAACATCCTGGCCGACAGCCAGTTTCAATTTTTTCTCAAGATTCCCAAGCTGGGTCTTGGTCAGCTTGCGCGCGCTTACGACCGACGCCCGTACTTCACCGCGGTGATGGGCAGTCAGCTTTTCAAACGCTGCAATGGTTGAACCAAGAGCGCCAAGGCGGCGATTCGCTGCAAGCACACCCAGGAACTTCACTGTCATGTCACCAAGCTTGGCTGCTTTTGCAACAGCGTCGATGGCGGCAGATTGTTGGTCCCGGCTATAAAGCGGCGAGGAGACGAGATCGCGCAGATCCGCGCTTTCGTCGAGCATTGCCTTAAGCGTTGAGAGATCGGATTCAACCGCCTCGAGCGCCTTTGACTCTAGGGCGAGTTCAAAAAGCGCTACCGCATAGCGGCCTGAAATCCCGGATACTATCGCTTTGTGCGAGGTCACGTCAGACGTTCCCCTGGGTTAGGTCTGAACCTGTTTGACACACTTGTGAGACGGCCACCCGAAAGCACCGCCCACGCTCAAATTTTGACCTGTTTTAACGAACCTAACCATAGGCCCATCGCGGCCAAGGCCAGCCGAAATGCGTGCTCCCTCTAGCATAAGGATTTGGCGGGCGCAAGCCACCTTGGACCCGTTTTTGCAATCTTGCTCAGAAATGCCACTCGGCCCGCCGTGCCAACACCAACGCGGGCGGCTGCCCTGCCCCTTGGATTCTGCGAAAATCCCCAGCTATCAACGACTTCAGCCATCTCGCGGGCAACTCTTATATATATGGGCATGAAACACGGAAACGGGGACGCTTCCGCTGCGGCTCCGGCCTGATGGCGGCACTGCGGCGCGCATTCAGCCCAAAGACCACGAATCGCAAGCCCCACAGGCGCAAGGCTTACATGAAGCTATAGGGGTCGATGTCCACCTTGATGCGGACGCTTGATTTCGGCTTTACCCGCATCATCCAGGCCCGCACCAGTTGCTGCACCTTCACATGCTTCTTGGCATGCAGCAGCATCCGGAAACGGTGCTGGCCGCGAATGCGCACCATGGGCGCGGGCGCCGGGCCCACGATATCCACGCCGTGCTCCACGGGAGCGGCTTTGGCAAGCGCGCGACCCACCTCCAGCACCTCTGCCATCTCAGGCCCCGAAAGGATCACCGCCACAAGCTTGCCGAAGGGCGGCATATGATATTGGGCGCGGGCAGTCTTTTCTGCCGCCATGAAGGCGTCACCGTCCCCGGTCAGGAGCGCCTGCACCACCGGGTGCTCGGGCTCATAACTCTGCAGCAACACCTTGCCCGGCTTTTCCGCCCGGCCCGCCCGGCCCGCCACCTGCACCAGCTGCTGGTAGGTGCGTTCGCCCGCGCGCAGGTCCCCGCCCCGAAGGCCCAAGTCAGCGTCCACCACGCCAACGAGCGTCAGGTTGGGGAAATGGTATCCCTTGGTGACAATCTGGGTGCCGATCACGATATCCAGATGCCCGCCCGCAATTTCCTTCACCACCGCTGCAGTCTGGCTGGGGCTCATCATCGTGTCGCTGGTCATCACGCTGGTGCGGGCGTCCGCAAACCGGCGGGTCACTTCCTCAAACAGGCGCTCCACGCCGGGCCCACAGGCCACCAGGCTTTCCTTGCTTTCGCACGTTGGGCAGGCTTCGGGGATCGGCTCCATGTGGCCGCAGTGGTGGCATTGCAGTTCCTGACGGAAGCGGTGTTCCACCAGCCAGGCTGAACAACTGGGGCATTCAATGCGGTGCCCGCAAGTGCGGCAGAGTGTGAGAGGCGCATAGCCGCGACGGTTCAGGAACAGCATCACCTGCTCGCCCGCCGCCAGCGTTTCCTCGATCTCGCGAACGAGTATTGGCGACAGCCAGGTACCTGCTTCAGGCGGTTCAGCGCGCATGTCCACGGCGCGCATTTCCGGCAGCACGGCCACACCGTGGCGCTCCCGAAGCTTCAGCACCTCATATTTGCCTTCGTCCGCATTCACTTGCGTCTCTAGGCTTGGCGTCGCGCTGGCCAATACCACCGGGCACTTGGCCTGCATGGCCCGCACCACCGCCATGTCGCGGGCGTGATACAAAACCCCTTCTTCCTGCTTGAAGGAAGGGTCGTGCTCTTCGTCCACCGTGATGAAAGCCAGTTTCTTGAACGGCAGGAACAGGGCTGAGCGCGCGCCCACCACCACACGGGCATCGCCGGATGCCACCGCCCGCCAGGCGCGCCTGCGCTCAGCCTGCCCCACTTCCGAATGCCACACCACGGGCGCGACACCAAAGCGGGCCTCAAAGCGCTCCAGCCACTGGCTCGTCAGCGCGATCTCAGGCACCAGCACCAGAACCTGTGTGCCTTTTTCCTGCAGGGCTTCGGCTAGGCCTTCAAAATAAACCTCGGTTTTGCCCGACCCGGTGATGCCGTCCAACAGGAAAGGCTTGAAGCCGCCTTCCCACACGACGGCGCGAATCGCCTCTGCCGCTTCCGTCTGCTCGCCCGACAGTTTCGGGCCTTTGATGGCCGTATCCGGCTGCGGATAAGGCTGGTCGACGGAAATATCCAGCGCCACCAGGGCGCCCGCGTCCGCAAGGCCCCGCACCACGCCGTCCGACACGCCCGCGAGCGAGGCAACCTCCGGCGCCATGCGCGGCTTGCCGTCAGAAAGCACCTTCAAGACCGCCTCCCGCGCGGGGGTCATGCGAAGGCCCTCGGGCACATTTGGGGCACACACATAGTGCCTTTTTACCGGCACCTCACCAAAAGCCGCAGGGACAGACAGGCACATGCGCAAGACCGCCCCCTGGCTCGAGAGCGTATAGGCCGATACCCAATCGACGAATCGCATCAGGTCGTCCATCAGCGGCGGCACATCGATGATACGCTCAACCGGTTTCAGCTTCCCCAGCGGAAATGTCTTGCCGCCGCCCTTTGTTGGCCACACCACACCGATGGCCTTGCGGCCAGATAGAGGCACCTCCACCACCACGCCGGGGTGCAGTCGTTCCCGCAGGTCATCCGGCACACGGTAATCCAGGGGACCCGCGAGTGGCAGCGGAAGAAGCACGCTAATCCGCGCGCCTGCCTCCTCGCTCACGACTTCCTGATCCTTGAAAAGTTGCGCCTGCGTCACGCGGTAAGACCTCTGTGCATCATTGCCCCGACCGGGGCGACCATTCCCGGCCACCATAGGCGACAAAAGTCAGGACAGCAATTGCACCCGAACCACCGCACAAGGAATTATTAATAAGCTTAGCTTATAATTATGCTTGCTTATTAATTACACCGCACCATTTAAGGCACCATGAAACAGGAAAAGACCAACAATCCGTTCGTATTCCAGGTGGGAGACCTGTTCCGCCTGGTGCGCCAAAGCTTTGAAGCCGAGCAGGACCTGGACGTCACGCGCGCCCAGGCCAAGATGCTGATTTCCGTCTGGCGGAACCCGGGCATTACCCAGCAGGCACTGGCCGCCCGGCTTGATATCGCCACCATGAGCGTATGCCGGCAGGTTGACGCGCTGGAGGCCCGCGGCATGATCGAGCGCCGCACGGACGCTTCCGACCGCCGTGTCCGCCGCCTGTTCATCACCGAGAAAACCGGCCCGGTGATCCGCCCCATGCTGGCGCGGATTGACCATATTTCAGACCTCTTTCTGCAGTCCCTGTCTGACGACGAGCGTGAAACGCTTATGGACCTGATGGACCGCGTCATTGCAGACGCCAGCGCCAGAAAGACCGACCAAAGCACGAGTAAGAAACAATGATGCGTATCCTCCTTTATATCAGTGTCCCTGCCCTGATCGCCGTCACCGCCGCTTTTGTGTACCTGTCTGGCGGGCGCATGATCACCACCGACAATGCCTATGTGCGCACCGGCATCCTGACGGGCGCGGCCCGCGTCTCGGGCGAGGTGACAAAAGTGCACGTGAAGCGCAACCAGCATGTGGACGCGGGTGAGGTGATCGCAGAACTGGATGACGCCGACGCACAAGTGAAGCTGATGGACGCAAAGGCCGGGATCGTAAGCGCCCGCAACCTTGTTGCCGCCGTGCGCGCCAACTACCGCCAAAGCCTGGCAGCCATCGCCAAGGAAGAAGAAGTGCTGGCCTATGAGGAGCGCGAACTGCAGCGCGCCGAAGCGCTGGCAAAGGACAAGAATATTTCGGAAGCGACGCTTGATAGCCATCGCCACAAGGTGATGGAATCCGAACGTCAGCTGACAGTGCTTCGGGAAGCCGCCAACATGGCGCTGACGCAGCTGGGCGGCAACCCGGACCTGGAAACAGACATGCACCCGATGGTCTTGAAAGCCAAGGCAGCCGTGCGCGCCGCCGAGGTCACGCTGGATCACCTGAAGGTGCGCACCCGCACTGGCGGCACCATCACGCAGATTGACCTGCACCCCGGCGAATATGTTGCGGCAGGCTACCCCATCTTCGGCCTGACGGTGGATGATGACCTGCGCGTTGAAGCCAATCCCAAGGAAACGGACCTCACCCATGTGAAAGTGGGCCAGCCGGTCGACGTATTGATCGACGCGCTGCCGGGTGTGCACTTCAAGGGCAAGGTTGCGTCCATCGACCCGGCGACAGGAGCGGAGTTCGCCGTACTTCCGGCCCAGAATGCCACCGGCAACTGGGTGAAGGTAACCCAGCGAATCCCGGTTCAGATCAGACTTGATGAAGGACAGGACATCGGCTCCCTACGCGCGGGGCTGAGCGCCGAAGTCTCCATCGACACGGGGCATGAGCGCACCATGGACGACCTATTCACGCTTCTGGGGCTCTAAAGCATGTCAGCCACCGGCAATCCGGCAAGCGAGATTACAGACCACCGCACCGGGCTTCTTCTGTGCCTGATGGCGGCTGTGTCGCTGCACACGATTGACGCCACCATTGTCAATGTGGCGCTGCCGGAAATGCGCGGCACGCTGCAGGCCACCTTCGACCAGATCAGCTGGGTGGTCACCACCTATATCATCGCCGCCGTGGTGCTGACGCCCCTTGTGGGCTGGGCCGCGAGCCGCTTTGGCGTGAAAAGGCTGATGATCCTGTCGGTTTCCGTCTTCACGCTGGCGTCCGTATTGTGCGGGCTGGCGATCACACTTGAGGCCATGCTGGCCGCCCGCATTTTGCAGGGTGCGGCGGGGGCACCGCTGATCCCGCTTGCCATCGCCACCATGAACCGCATGTCCACCGATAATGCCGACCGCGCGCGCCTGATGGCACTCTTTGGCATGGGCACCATGGCGGGCCCCGTGCTGGGGCCGTCGCTCGGCGGCTATATCACTGACATTGCCAGCTGGCGCTGGGTGTTCTTCATTAATCTGCCTGTGGGCCTTCTGACAGCCATTGGCCTTGGCATGACCATGAAGCGCGGCATGCATTTCCCCGGCCATAAGCTGAATTTCATCGGCTTCTTCAGCCTCGCCATCGCCATCGGCACGCTGCAGTTGGCGCTCGATCGGGGCGAAAGCGAAGACTGGTTCGAAAGCACGGAGATCATCGCCTACGCGCTTGTGTTCCTGGCAGCAGCCTGGATTTTCACGGTCAACAGCCGCACGAGCAGCCGCCCCTTCCTGCCCGCCGCGCTGTTCCGTGACCGCAACTATATGATCGGCATGCTCTTGATTTTGATCACCGCCGGCAACATGACGGCGTCAGTGGTGCTGCAGCCGCCCATGATGCAGAACCTGATGGGATACCCCGTGCTGGATACCGGCGTGATCCTGATGTGGCGCGGCGTGGGCATGATGGCGGGCATGATGCTGACCCCGCGCTTTACCCATTTCCTGAGCGTGCGGCTTCTGCTCGCGCTTGGTGGGGCCTGTATGGCGGCGGGCCTGTTCCCCTTCATTCACCTGACCACCGAAACCCCGGCTTTCATTCTGGCGGTGCCGCCCATTCTGCACGGCTTCGGCATCGGCATCCTGTTCGTGATCGCCTCCACCGTCGCCTACGCGTCCATCAGCCATGAAATGCAGGTGGAGGCTTCGTCTGTCTTCTCATTAGTGCGCGGGCTTGGGCAGGCGGCGGCCATTTCGGTCGTCGTGGCGCTCGTGAGCCGTTATAGCCAGATCAACCACGCTGAGCTTGTGGAGCGCATCAGCCCCCTGCGCGCTTTCACGCCCAAGGCGATTTCAATGTCCGGCAGCCCGGAAGCATTGCAGCAACTGGCGATAAGCGAAATGCTGGTGCAGCGCGAGGCGGCCATGATGGCCTATAATAACGCCTACATGGCGCTGTTTGCCGCGGCCCTTTTCGTGATCATCACATCCTTCTTTGTCAAAATGCCCGATGAGGCAGAAACTGAGGAAGGCAGCGGCCACCCGGTCGAGGCCTGATTCCCGCACAGGACACTTGCCAATCCCGCCAAACTTGATTAGGGAAGCGGCGAAAAGGCGGACGTAAGAGCGCCGTGAATGCATAGTGAGTGCATCTGGCGCGATTTGCCGATATATAGAACAGCAACCGCCACTGAATATTGGGACCCACTCCGCGCGCCGGAGTGCCGAAGGAGCTAACAAT
This sequence comes from Kordiimonas lipolytica, assembly GCF_001550065.1. The sequence goes on along the minus strand of NZ_LRUB01000013.1, from coordinate 53,967 downwards.
GAAATTTTTCCTGGATACCGCCAACATCGATGAAATCCGTGAAGCCAATGCCACGGGCCTTCTGGACGGCGTAACCACCAACCCGTCGCTGATCAAGAAAGCTGGCCGCGAATTCTTTGAAGTGATCACCGAGATCGCCAAGGAAGTGGACGGCCCGGTATCCGCCGAAACCGTTGCCCACGACCATGAGACCATGCTGAAGGAAGGCCTCAAGTGCGCCAAGATCGCAGACAATATCGCGGTCAAGGTTCCACTGACAATCGAAGGCCTCAAAACCTGTAAGGCGCTGCGCGCTGAAGGCATCATGGTGAACGTGACGCTGTGTTTCTCTGCCAACCAGGCGCTGCTGGCTGCCAAGGCAGGCGCGAGCTTCATTTCCCCGTTCGTGGGCCGTCATGACGATGTTGGCTTCAACGGCATGGAGCTGATTGAAGACATCCGCAACATCTATGACAACTATAACTTCGACACAGAAATCCTGGTGGCTTCCGTTCGCCACCCCACGCACATCCTGGAAAGCGCGCGCATCGGTGCCGACGTTGCCACTTTCCCGATCGACGTGCTGCGGAAACTGTTCAACCACCCGCTGACCACCAACGGCCTCGCGGGCTTCGACAAGGACTGGGCAGCCACCGGCTTCTCGATCCTTTAAGCATTCAAGCGATCAGGGCGCGGCAACCCCGCGCCCTTTTTGTATCCGGGGCATAGCATGACCGATACTGCATTTGAAAAGCTGCTGGCGGAAAACCCATGGCCTGAGACCGAAGGCCTCGTGGCGTGGGACTATACGCTGGGGGGCTATGGCCGGGACATGGTGGATGAGATCATCCGCAAGCGTAAGCCCCGCTATATGCTGGAGATCGGCTGTTTCCTGTGCTCAAGTGCGAAGCGCTGGCTGAGCCTGGACCCTGAGCTGAAACTCGTGGGCGTGGACCCCTGGAGCGATCATCTGATCGAGCAGGTCCAGCGTTATGTGGGCCGCCCGAAGCTGACGCGTGAATACCCTGATATGGCAGACCAGAAGCGCTTCGCTGCAGACGTTGAGCGCCAGGGCCCTTTCCCCACGGCGCTTGCGAATCTGCGCGGGTTTGAGGGCCGCTTCGTGCCTTACCGCGGTCTGTCACCTGACGCGCTTTATGAACTGAAGGAAAAGGGCTTCGAGCCTGAGCTGGTGTATATCGACGCCAACAAGCAGGCCATTGACCTTGAAGTGTGCCATGAGCTGTGGCCCGACGCCCAGATCACCGGCGACGACTGGCACTGGAGCCGGTCAAAAGGCTTCCCCATGCGCGATATCGTCTATGCCTTCGCCGATAAATACGGTTTCAAGGTCCACGCCGAACACGCCACCTGGATTCTGGAGCGCTAGGCCGCTTCAAATCGGGTCGCCATAAGTAGCATCGCACTTGATGGCGCCGGGCTTGAAGAAGGCAAGACCAGCCTTCTTGAGATCCGCATACCCGACGATGCGTCTTTCCACAAAGCCTTCGGTGACCTGTGTTTCTGCCGCGTGATTCTGTGTGGCAGGTATGGCTCTGGTGCGCGTGAAAGACCAGCCGGAACTGGCGCGGTCATCCGGCCTGAGCGCAACCATCTGCCACACAAGGCCGGAGCCGCGGCAGAAATCCCAAAACAGATAATGGTCAAGACTGGGGCTGACGATGCGCGCGCTGCCGAACTGCAGGAAACGCGGCACCTGTTCAATGATAACAATCCGGCCCTTCAGCGAGACGCGCTCAAGCTCTGACCGGTCGATTTTCATTTCCGGCCACTCACCCGCCGTCGGCGCTGAAGCGCACCCCGCAAGCAGCATGGCTGAAATGCCAAATATCCAATGTCGCATAAGGCCTCCCCACCTGATGTGGCAACCTTATACCAAAAGTTATATCATTACAACTTTCTGGAACTAGACAGGCCCCGCCCGCTTCCGCTATGAATAGCGTTCCAGATACGGAGCGTTTGTGAAACTACTGTCAGAGACCCGCTAGGCCCTGCCCCACTTGAGGCGGCAGGGAAATAGAAACCCTCCCCCACCCGCGTGGGCGGAGCCCTTTTCTATGTGGCGGAGTTTCCCCATTGAATATTTCGAAATCCGAACAGCGCGCGCTGCATGCTTTGGCGCAGGGCGGCGCTATTCTTATTGAACGCGACGAGCGCAGGAAAATTATTGAAGCCAATTGTGTGAACCGCGAAGGCTGGCGCCTTGCGGGCTTCAGCGTTGGCCTGTTCCGAAAAATGAAGCGGCGCGGCTTCATCGCCAGCCGTGGCGGCGGGCCTTACCGCATCACCATGCATGGGCTGGCCAGTGTCCGCGCCCAGCTGGACAACAAATAAAACAAAAAAGGGAGGCTGCGGCCTCCCTCTCGCTTCCTGCGTTTATTCGCCAGCGTCTATTCGTCTGGGTTAACCCAGGTCACGTGGCCCATCTTGCGGCCTTCGCGCGGCTCCAGCTTGCCATAGTGGTGGAAGTGAGCCTTAGGGTCAGAGAGGTATTTCTCCCAATCCAGGATATCTTCGCCCAGAAGGTTTTTCATCAATACCTTGCCCTTGGCATCGGTGCCCCCAAGCGGCAGGTCACAGATGGCGCGGATATGCTGTTCGAACTGGCTGGTGACAGCACCTTCAATGGTCCAATGGCCGCTGTTGTGCACGCGCGGGGCGATCTCGTTGACCACAATCTCGCCTGTGCCGTCGCTCACGAACATCTCAACGGTCATCACGCCGATATATTCAAGCGCATTGGCGATACGGGTTGCCATTACCTTGGCCTTGGCCTCGACCACTTCAGAGATTTGCGCCGGCACCGTGCTGGTGTCCAGAATATGGTTGGTGTGCACGTTTTCCGCCACGGGGAAAGCCGCCACATCGCCCGATGCCGAGCGCGCCACAACAACGCTGATCTCGCGGTCGAATGTCACGAACCCTTCAAGGATGGCAGGCGCACCCTTGGTGACATCCATGACAAGGTCCACGTCCTTGCGGGCCTTGATCATCAACTGGCCCTTGCCGTCATAGCCAAACCGGCGGGTCTTGGCGACAGACGGGCGGCCAATTTCCTTGAAGGCCTCATCCAGCTCTTCCTGGGTCTGGAAAGGCATGAAGGGCGCGGTTTTCACACCGCACTCATTAAGGAATTTCTTCTCGACCAGACGGTCCTGCGACACTTCGAGCGCACGCGCGCCAGGGCGCAGCAGCGTTTCCTTTGCCACGATCTCAGCCGTGCGGGCCGGGACGTTTTCAAATTCGTAGGTCGCTACATCGACGCTGGAGGCAAATTCTGCGAGCGCGTCTTCATTTTCATATTCAGCGATGGTGAAATCGCTGGCCACATGAAAGGCCGGGCTGCGAACATCGGGGCAAAAGATATGGCACCGATAGCCAAGGCGGGCAGCTGCCAAGGCGAGCATGCGGCCAAGCTGGCCACCGCCTAGAATTCCAATTTTTCCACCTGGTGCGATCTGTGTCATGCGGGGTCCTGCCTTTGCAGTTAGCGGTTAAGCGTCGTCTACAGGAATTTCAGCCACGCTTTCAGTTTGCGCGGCGCGCCAGGCATCGAGCTTGGCAGCAACTTCTTCATCCATCAGGGCGATCACGGCTGCCGCCAGAAGGCCGGCATTCTTGGCCCCTGCCTTGCCGATTGCGAGCGTACCAACAGGCACACCGCCCGGCATCTGCACGATCGACAGCAGGCTGTCCTTGCCCGAAAGCATGCTGGATTTAACAGGCACCCCGAAGACCGGCAGCGGGGTCATGGCTGCGGCCATCCCCGGCAGGTGCGCCGCACCGCCCGCACCCGCGATAATGCACTTGAACCCGCGGTCACGCGCGGTCTTGGCATAGTCATACAGGCGGTCAGGGGTACGGTGGGCGGAAACGATGCGGGTCTCATAAGACACGCCAAGTTCATCAAGCACATCGGCTGCGTGCTTCATTGTCGGCCAGTCAGACTGGCTACCCATAATGATTCCGATTTCGGGCGTCTCTATGCTCATGGTCGCTTCCATCCTCGTTTCCATGACGATATCCGTAGGCACGGCAACCCATCTGCCGCCCGGCGGAGCGCGCATTATAGGCATGCGCCTCCTTAATGCAAGCTTTGCCGGAAAGCCCCGAAATCCGCCTAATTCGCGCCAATTTTATCAGGAAACTTGCAAGTCGATTCACAAAGACGCCATAATGGGTTATGTGCAGTCAAAAGTAACCGGTACAGGGTTTTGTATGAAAATAACCAATACACCCGGCGTCATGCGTACCGCCCCGACGCGCCCCGTGCGCAAAACCGGGGCGACCGGTAGCGCGACTGAAACGTCCGGCGCGCGCGAAATAAACGACACCGTGCAGGTTACGACCATTCCCCCTGAGGAAATGACCCCACGCGTCCAGCAGGCGATCATGTCGCTGATGGAAGAAGTGGACAAGCTCAGGCGTGAACTGGACGCCACCAACAGGCGGCTGCGGGAAATGGAAGACATGGCGGATACAGACGCCCTGCTCCCGATCCCGAACCGGCGCGCCTTTGTGCGCGAGCTGAACCGCATGATCAGCTTCGCTGAACGGTACGGCACGCCGTCGACGCTGATGTTCATTGACCTCAACGACATGAAGTTGATCAACGACAAATACGGCCATGAGGCAGGCGACAAGGCGCTCTTCCACGTGGCCCGGACGCTGGTTGACAATGTCCGCGGCACCGATGTGATCGGCCGCCTGGGCGGTGACGAGTTTGGGGTGATTCTGGCACAGGCCGATGAACAGGTTGGCCACGACAAGGCCGCCTCGCTTGCGCAGACCATTGCTGAGAACCCGCTGGTGATCGGCGGTGAGACCATCAAGATGAGCATGGCCTTCGGCACCTATACCTTCCGTCAGGGCGACAAGCCAGACGAGGCAATCGACAAGGCCGACAGGGCCATGTATGAGCACAAGCGGGACATGAAGGGCGACAGCGAGCCACGCTAGGGGCCAAACCGGGAGACAAGACCGTCAGCCCCATTAGTCAGAAAATGGTTCCTCAAACGAGGATGTCTTAAGCGATAATGTCAGGCACCAGAATATTGCGCAGTTTGGAAATCTCGTCCTTCAAAAGAAGCTTGCGTTTCTTCATCCGCTGCACCTGCAACAGATCAAACGTGCCGGCGCGCTGCAGCGCGGTAATAGCATCATCCAGGTCGCGGTGTTCCTCCATAAGGGCGGAAATCTGCTCCCTGATGGCATCCTCATCCATATACTGGCCCCAAAACTCATTTGAACTGGGGTGGTTATAGCATGGCAGACGCCGACATAGAAGCAAAGGCAGCAACCGCGTGGCCCACGCCGGACGATTTTTGGAATTTCGCCTGCGGGACCTATGCCCACGCCCCGATGCAGGAAGCCTGCCTTGAGGCCCAGGACAGCCTTGGCGCGGACGTAAACCTACTGCTGCTGTGCCTATGGATGGACGATCACGGCGTACGCCCGGCGGCAGATAACTGGGATATGCTCTTGGAAGCCGCAGACTGGTGGCAGCGCGAGCGCCTGGCCCCGCTGCGCATGGCACGGAAGGCCCTTAGGGGGCAGGACGGCTACGAAGACGCCAAGGCAGAAGAACTGGCGATGGAACAGGCCGAGCAACGCGCGCTTCTGAAGTGCCTCATACGCCCGCCTGTAAAATCAGGCCACGCCCGCGACGTATGGCCCTGCGTCAGCAGCTATCTGCAGATTTGCGGCGGCAAGCTCAAGGCACCGAAAACGCCTAAGTAAAGCCAGCTATTGGCCCCAGCGGTTAAGGCCTTCCACTTCCAGGTCAAACAGGTCAAGCGCGCGGGCGGCCGTGTAGGTCACCATCTCGTCGATGCTCGCCGGTTTGGCGTAAAGGCTTGGCACAGGCGGGGCGATTATCGCGCCCATCTCGCTCAGCGCGGTCATGGTGCGCAGATGCCCGGTATGCAAAGGCGTTTCCCGCACCATCAGCACAAGGCGCTTGCGCTCCTTCAGAATCACGTCCGCCGCACGGCTGACCAGGCTGGAGGTAATCCCGGTGCGTATTTCCCCCATGGTCTTAATGGAACACGGCGCAATCAGCATGCCCATGGTGCGGAAAGACCCGCTGGCGATCGCTGCACCAATATCCTTCGCCGGATAGAGCACATCCGCCATAGCTTGCACCTCACGCACGCTATAGTCCGTTTCCTCAAGAAGGGTACGTTCACCCGCCTTGGACATCACCAGATGGCGTTCCACATCCAGGTCCGCCAGAAGCTCAAGCGCCCGCACGCCGTAGGCCACACCACTGGCGCCTGTGATGGCAACAATCAACCTTTTCTTTCGAGTCTCTGCCATTTGGCGCAATAATCCTTCAATTGGCGGTTTTCCGGCGATTTGCTAAGTGCCCGAAGATACAGGACAAGTGGTCAGGCGCAAATGTTTTCCGTGACAAAAGCCCCACCTTTTGGTCTCATGGAAGTGTCTTAAAATCGTAACAAAAGGAGTGCGGGAATGAACCTACAGTCGCATGTGAATACCTTGAACGCGAAACATGCTGAAATTGAAGAGATCATCACCCGGGAAGAACACAGGCCGTGCCCCGATACGATACGAATAGCACAGCTTAAGAAGCAGAAACTCCGCCTGAAAGAAGAAATGACCCGCCTGGTCAGGCACTAACGGCAAATAGATAGAACAAAAAAAGCGCGAGGCAGGTCCTCGCGCTTTTTGTTTGCCCTGATGGCTTTCACCCGAATGTCAGGTTTTATTCTTTGTCAGCGTCCTCAGCAGGCGCTTCACCAAATACGTCAGCTGCCGTCAGCTCTTTTTCCGGAGCGGCTTCCACCGGCGCTTCAACTGGAGCCTCGACTGGCGCTTCTGCAGCTTCAGCCGGGGCTTCACCGGACTTTGCAGCAGCCTTGTCGCGGCGGGCAGCAGCCTGGCGCACAGCTTCATCAAGCTCAATCTGCTTGCAAAGGCCCAGGCCAACCGGGTCCTGCGGCTTGATATTCTGGATGTTCCAGTGGCTGCGTTCACGGATCGCGCTGATTGTCGGCTTGGTGGTACCCACCAGGCGGCTGATCTGCAGGTCTGAAAGCTCTGGGTGATTGCGCACGAGCCAAGCGATCGCGTCTGGCTTGTCCTGACGCTTGGACACCGGCGTATAGCGCGGGCCCTTTGTGCGCGGAACCGCTTTCACATCATCTTCACTGAGCACCAGCGATGCTTTCGCATCTGCCTGGCAGCGGTTGATCTCGTCCCACGTCAGCTGGCCGCTGGCCGTTGGATCCTGCCCCACAATGTTCATGCCAACAGTGCCGTCTGCAACGCCCTGAACTTCAAGTTCGTGCAACTGGCAGAATTCGGCAATCTGCTTGAATGTAAGCGCCGTGTTATCCACCAGCCATACAGCGGTGGCCATCGGCATCAAAGGTTGTGTCATCCCGTTATCCCTTGTTTACGGAAATTCCTCTTCGCCCAGATAAGCGGTGCCGCCTACCTGCCCTCTCTGGATCCATGTTTTTCCTGAAAGGGGGGAGAGAAATTCCTCCCACGCCATGTGTAACAGGTAGAAAGGCCTCTGTCATGGCGAAACATGGTCAAAAGGCCAGATTTTATCCCCTTTCAGGCAGCTTTCGGCCTACTGGATACGCCTTAGGCCACCTCAAGCATGATTTTGCCCATATGCTGGCTGGTCTCCATGCGTGCGTGGGCCTCAGATGCCTGCTCCAGCGGGTAAACCGAATCAATCACAGGCGCCACTTTGCCCGCTTCCATCAGCGGCCAGACCTGTGCCTGCAATGCCCGAGCGATCGCACCCTTGAAGCTATTGTCGCGCGCCCGAAGCGTGCTGCCAGTCAGCACCAGGCGCTTCAGCATCACCGGCAGCATATTCACGTCAACCTGCGGCCCCTGCAGAAAGGCAATGGACACATGGCGGCCTTCTACGGCCAGGCACTCGATGTTTTTGGCGATATAATCGCCGCCCACCATATCGAGCACCACATTCACGCCCACCCCGCCCGTGAAGTCTTTCACGGCTTCGACAAAATCATCCTCGCGGTAATTCACCAACACATCCGCGCCCAACTTCGTGCAGAAGTCAGCTTTTTCAGCATTGCCCACGGTCGTAATCACCTTCGCACCGAACGCCTTCGCCAACTGAATGGCCGTGGAACCAATGCCCGATGACCCACCATGCACCAGAAGCGTTTCGCCCTCTGTCAGGCCCGCGCGGTCAAACAGGTTGGACCAGACGGTAAAATAGGTTTCCGGGATCGCCGCAGCTTGCACCATGGAAAAGCCCTTCGGAACATGCATCGCGCAGGCGGCGTTTGCCGTGCAAAATTCCGCGTATCCGCCGCCCGGCACCAGCGCGCAGACCTTGTCGCCCACTTTGAAGCCCTCAGTGCCAGCACCCAACGCCACTACTTCGCCCGCCACTTCAAGGCCGGGTATATCGCTTGCGCCCGGCGGGGCCGGATAGCGGCCAAGCCGCTGCACCACGTCAGGCCGGTTCACACCTGCGGCTTCCACGCGAATCAGGATTTCGCCCTCTCCTGCCACTGGTGTCTCGCGCTCACATGGCTTCAAAACGTCCGGGCCACCCGGTGTTGTAATCTCTACGGCTTTCATGAATTCATCTCCCTGCTTGCCTAATTAATCTGTGGGCGATAGGCAGGAATACAAGGTAAAAGGTGAAAAAAGGCAGGAGGCATGCGCCATGGATTTTGACGATCTCCCCATCAAGAAAGACAGCCCACTGACCGCTGTGGAGAAGGAAGACCTCTCGACCCTGAGCGCCCATGAACTTGAAGAGCGCATCAGCCGGCTTGAACATGAGATCACCCGCACCAAGCGCGAGCTCGACGCCAAGGGCTCCAGCAAGGCGGCTGCAGAAGCATTTTTTAAATCGTGAAAAAGTCCCTCGGCTTCGCCTCGGTGTACTTTTCCCCGCTAGCCATTTGAAAAACTGAACCTCAAAGCGGTTTTCGTTTCAGTTTTGCTGTGTTGATCTTGAAATCCGTCGAACGACGGATTTTTCAAAGGCAAGCGAAAACAAGGCGAAGAGCCGCCTCGAGGCTTGTTTTCTCATTATGGAAACTGAAGGAAAGTACACTGAGCGCCAGCGAAGGACTTTTCTTCAAGGCACATAAAAGAACGTGAGAGCCAGGGGGATTAGGGGGGGGGAGGAAAAGTCCGGCTCTCACGTTAGGTACACGACAGCGAGGAGTCGTGGAGGAAACTGTGGTAAACGGCGCCCCGAAAGGGGTCAGGGCGCCAAGGCTTGCCTGCCCTTAGGCGGCGTCAGCCTCGATGGTCTTCATCTTCGCTTCCGTCGAGCGGATTTCGACCTGACGCGGTTTCTTGTGATCAGGGATCACGCGCTTCAGTTCAATTTCAAGAAGACCGTTTTCAAACTTGGCGTCACCAACGCGGATGGTTTCCGCGAGCTCGAAGCGGCGCTCGAAGGCGCGCTTTGCGATGCCCTTGTGCAAGAACCGGCGCTCTTCTTCATCTTCCTGGCCCTTGCCAGAGATATAGAGCGTGCCTTCCTGAACGGTGACATTCAATTCTTCAGGCGAAAAACCGGCGACTGCCATGGTGATTCGGTAGTCATCTTCGCTCAGCTTTTCGATATTGTATGGCGGATATGCGCTGGCGCCTTCTGTGTTCAGGGTCGAATCGAGCAAACGGCTCAGATGATCGAAGCCGACGGTGCTGCGCATAAGGGGGGAAAGGTCAAAACTTCTCATTTCATGTCCTCCAGTTGAAGCGACTGATATATGTGACCCGCAAATCTGCCGGGTCGGTTCCACGTCTGGCCCCGCATTCGGCGACCGGACAATTCATATGTGGGGAGCAGTTTCAGGCCTTCAAGGGGAGAAAATGAAAAAGGCGCCCGATTTGGACGCCTTTTCCGAAAAACTTGAATGTCGAGAACGACTTACTTCTTGAGCGACAGGCCACCGAAGCGCTTGTTGAATTTAGCCACGCGGCCGCCTTCAAGAACCTGACGTGCGCCGCCAGTCCATGCTGGGTGCGACTTAGGATCAATCTCAAGCGTCATAGTGTCGCCTTCCGAGCCCCAAGTAGAGCGGGTCTCAAAAGTCGTCCCGTCAGTCATTACCACTTTGATAGTGTGGTAGTCGGGATGAATTTCTTGTTTCATGGTCATACCTCCGAAAACGAGGCGTCCGTATAGGTCAATATTTCAGGGAATGCAAGGCTGTTTCTGCTCTTTTTGGCTCAGGGCGCAAAAATAATGATCGCTTTCCTTTCATCTTCCCCCATGACCGCATTATAAGAGTGCCAAATTCGTTGATTGGATTATGGCGCACCAGTCCCTATATCAGCAAAACCAAAAGCCACAGAAGCACCACAGAAGCACCCAAGGGAGCACCCATGTCAGACAGTACCATCCGCAGCGAGCACGAACCGCCAAAAGGCAAGCTCGCGAACCTGAGGACGCTCTGGTCTTTCGTGCGCCCCTACAAACTGCAACTGGTACTGGCTGGTTTCTTTCTTCTGGTCGCCGCAGGCACGGTCCTGGTGGTACCAACCGCCCTTGGCGACATTGTCGACAAAGGCTTCTCAAGCGACAACGCCAAGAAAGTAAACGATTATTTCCTTATTTTCGTTGCCATTGTGGTGGTGATGGCTGTCGCCACCGCCTGCCGATTCTACTTCGTCACCTGGATCGGCGAACGGGTTGTCGCAGACATACGGAAGGCGGTCTATGAGCGGCTGATCACCCTGTCGCCAGAATTCTTTGAGGAAAACCGCCCCGGCGAGATCGTCTCCCGCCTCACGGCCGACACCACGCTGGTGCAAACCATTGTGGGCTCATCCGTCTCGGTCTGGATCAGGAATTTCCTGATCGCTGTCATCGGCACAGTGTGGCTTTTTGTCATGTCGCCCAAGCTGATGAGCTATATCGCGCTGGTGATTCCACTGCTTCTCGGCATCATCATCGTTGTGGGGCGGCGCGTACGCACCCTGTCGCGCACCAGCCAGGACAAGGTGGCTGATGTGGGCGCGCGGGCTGGCGAGTCGCTCGCGGCCCTCAACATCGTGCAGGCCTTCACGCAGGAAGGCACGGAAGCCCGAAGGTTTGGCGATCAGGTAGACGACGCTTTCGGGGCTGCCAAACGCCGCATCCAGGTGCGCGCGGGCCTAACCTTCATCATGATCTTCATGATCTTTTCCGCCATCGCGCTGGTGCTTTATGAAGGCGCGCAGGATGTGATGACCGGCACCATGTCTGGCGGCCAGATGCTTGATTTCATCATGCGGGCTGTGTTTGTGGCCGGTGCCTTCGGGGCGTTATCCGAGGTCTATAGCGAGCTGCAGCGCGCCGCCGGTGCGGCTGGGCGTCTGGCGGAGCTGCTGTCTGCCGAAGCCAAGATCAAGGCGCCAGACCAGCCCTTGGCCCTGCCTGCCAAGGTGGAAGGTGACATTCATTTCGATAACGTAACATTCCATTATCCGACCAAGCCGGACGTGGCAGCGCTGGAGAATTTCAACCTGCATGTGAAGGCGGGCGAGACTGTGGCGCTTGTGGGCCCGTCTGGTGCGGGCAAGTCCACCGTGCTGCAGCTGCTGCTTCGTTTCTACGACCCGCAGTCGGGAGCTGTGAAGATGGACGGCATTGATATCGCCCAGACAGACCCGAAAGCCTTCCGCGAACATCTGGCATTCGTGCCGCAGGAGACCATCATCTTCGCTGACACGATTGCTGAGAACGTGCGCTATGGCCGGCAGGATGCAACGGACGAGGAAGTCCGGCAGGCAGTTGAAGCGGCAGCGGCGACCGAGTTCGTCGAGCGCGCCACGAACGGCTTCGATACTTTCCTGGGCGAACGCGGCACACGGCTTTCTGGCGGACAGCGCCAGCGCATCGCCATCGCCCGCGCAATCCTCCGTGATGCACCGATCCTCCTCCTCGATGAAGCCACAAGCGCTTTGGACGCCGAATCGGAACTGAAGGTTCAGGAAGCGCTTGAGCACCTGATGGAAGGCCGCACCACGCTGGTGATCGCCCACCGCCTTGCGACGGTCAAGAAAGTGGACCGCATCATCGTGTTAGAGGACGGCAAGATTGTTGCCGAAGGCACGCATGATGAGCTGGTGGCCAAAGGCGGCCTCTATAAACGCCTCGCGGACCTGCAGTTCGGTGATGCAGCCTAGTCAGCTTCAATCAGGCTTGGGATGATCTCGCGGGTCAGCAGCTGCATCGGGATGAACTGGCTGCGGTCGCCGTAATTCTTGCCGGTGAAGGCAGCGACCAGATTCAGCTCAGGCACATAAAAAATGAAATTGCCGCCGTTGCCGTGCGCGTACACGAGGCTGATGGGCTGTTCCTTGACGATGCCGCTATTGAGCCACCACAAGTAACCGTACCGCTCGTTCCGCTCATACACGTGGGTCTTCTCTGATGTGGCTTCCTTCAGCCACTTGGGGTCCACCAGCCCTTCCCCGCCGTTTCTAACCAACGCGCCAATGCGGTGCAGGTCAGGGAGCGTCAGCCGCAGATGCCCGCCGGTGTCGGTATGGCCCGTGGGGGTTTTCTCCCACTTGGCGCCCTCGATCCCCATGGGGCCGAACAGGCATTCTTCTGCATAGTCTGGCACGGGCTTGCCCGCGAGCTTTTCAATGACGCGGCCCAAATACACCACGCCGCCGGTGCAATAGCTGAAATGCTCACCCCGCTCATAGGCCATCGGCAAGGCCCACAGGAACGCGCCCCAGTCGCGGGTTTTGTACATTTTGTCTTCCTGCCCCACGCTGGCTGGTATCCAGTCATTGCAGGCAAGGCCCGTGCGCATGGTCAGCGCATCCTCAACCGTGATATCGCGGCGGGGGTCGTCCTTCGGCATATGCTTGAAATCGTCAGGCAGGATTTTCGAAAGCTTGACCTTGACGGACTTGAGGCTGCCGTCCTCGATCAGCTCCCCCACCAGAAGCGCCGTGATGCTTTTGGTCGCAGAGCGGATGTCGTGGCGCTTGTCCGGGCTATTGCCGGGCGCGTAGGCCTCCGCCAGTATCTCACCATCGCGGCTGACCATCATGCCGGTGATGCCTTTGTACTCCCCTGCCTGCATCTTCGCGGCGATATCGTCAATCTGCGCCGCCGCCGCAGGCGCGACAGCAAGGAAAAGCACAAGGCTCAATAGTCGCGTGATCATGAAAATCCTCTCCGCTTGCCTAGAGGGAGCCTATCACCCCTCGCCGCACACGCGAATAGACCATTAGGTTAGTTTTAAGTCCCAGTTTTCTTCCGCTATTAGGCCGTTGTTGCCGAGGTGGAAACCACCAAACCCATGAGGGCAGCTATCACCAAAGCGCCAGCAACAATTCCACCTTTCAGGTAATCGCCAAACTCACGCGGTCTTTTCAAAACCCTGTCCAAAGTCATATCTGTCAACACAGAAACGGCCAGTGGAAATGGGAACCACATCATCGCCCCAACAAGCAACCAGGGGTCGGTCCCACCTGAAAACTTGGATGCAACGAAAGGCATTGCTGCAACAGCTGCTAGTGTTGCCAGTGCATACCTGACGGCTTTCGGAATGGAGCGCATCATAGACATCAAAGCGCAGGAAATGGAAGCCGCCAACAACAGGACGCAATAGTGTTGAAATTCAAGGATGGGCATCTCTTCCCCTACCGCTGCGTCAGGCGCATCTCAATACGGCGGTTACTATCGCAGCAAATATGCCCTATTCAGAGTACCTCAGAAATACAATTTCCATCTTCTGGCATGAAAACAAATAACGGCGTGTAATCTGCTCATGATGCCCAGTTTTCTCATCGCGATTTTCATAATTGTCCCAAATGACCAGCAAGTTGCATTGCCCTCTACTATCAACGTCAAAATCGAGAATTGCGGCATCATCCCCCAGCATCTTTAACTCAACAGAACCTTCGTCGGAGCATTGCACCGGCCCTATGCCAAGAAGCTTCACATTGCACTCAACGGTTCTCGCCAGTGAACTTACATAAGCATATTCGACAAGCAGAATCCTGTCGTTCCCCTGCTGCTCTATGGCGAGGATAACCGCGTCGTGAAATTCCACGTCGTCAGGTCTCAAGGTCTGACCTTGAAGCATACGATGAGCTCTCTCGAAAGACTGATTCCGCACCCCTACCTCTGCGTCAGGCGCATTTCGATGCGGCGATTGCGGCTGTAGGCGAAGACGTTATCGGCCGGATCAATGGGCTGAAACTCGCCGAAACCGGTGGCGGCGAGGCGCTCTGCCGGTACGCCGACCGAGATCAGAAACCTGACCACGCTGATCGCCCGCGCGCTTGAAAGCTCCCAGTTGCTGCGGAACTGCGCGTTCGAAATTGGGCGCTTGTCCGTGTGGCCGTCCACGCGCAGGATCCACTCAAGCTCAGACGGGATTTCCTGCGAAATTTTGATCAGCGTTTCGGCGAACTTGCGCATTTCGGCGCGGCCTTCTGGGCCCAAATCCGCGCTGCCGGAAGCGAACAACAGTTCGCTTGCGAACACGAAGCGGTCCCCTTCCACGCGGATTTCAGGGCGCGTGCTGAGAACCTCTTTCAGCCGACCGAAGAATTCGCTGCGGTAGCCCGCCAGTTCTTCAACCTTGGAAGCAAGCGCGCGGTTCAGCCTGCGGCCCATATCCACGATCACGGCCTGATTGCGGCGGTCGCGTTCCTCGCTGGCCTGAAGGGCGGCCTCAAGCCGCCCAAGCTGTTCCTGAAGGGCTGTGATATTGCGCTGCAACTGCGCCACCTGTGCCTGCGCGCGGCGGGAGATGATCTTTTCTTCCGAAAGTGCATCGTCCGCCAACTTGAAGCGCTCAGCCAAATCCTTGGCATCACTTTCAAACCTCTCCCGCGCGGCTGTCATGTCCGCAAGCCGCGCATCGCTAGCTTCAAGCGCCGTGCGGGTGGCTTCCAGGTCTGCGCTTAGCCTGTCACGGTCTTTGTTCGCGGCGGTGAGCGAGGCGGAAAGCTCAGCCATGCTGTCCCGAAGCGCCTGGTTGGATTGCTTTTCCATCTTCAGCAGGTCACCCAGCTGGGCCACCTGCCCCCTCAGCTCCGCCAGCGCCTGATCGCGCCCGGAGAGCGCCTGCCCCAGAAAGAACTGCGCCAGCACAAACATTGAAAGCAGGAAGATGATAACCATCAGAAGCGTGGACAGCGCGTCCACAAAACCGGGCCAGCTATTATCCTGGCCGCCGCCCCCGATGCGCCTGCGTGCGCCTATCATCAGCCCTGGCCCTCATCTGACTTGGTGGCCGTCACGCTTTTGGGGGGCGTCGCAGCCGGGCCGGTTTTCGTTGCGTCAAACGCAACGGCAATGGTGCGCGACAGCAGCTTGAGTTCGGCGCGCAGCTCGTCCACCAGATTGTCAGACTGGCGCGCCTGCTCGTCGATCAAACGCTTGATGCCCACATCCAGGTTGCGGATATGGCCTTTGGTGGCGTCATCCATGGCGGGCGGCATGGGCGGAATTTCCACCGGCTTGTGGCTGGCCGCCAGCTTCTCAATCGCGGTGGCAAGTTCCTTGACCGTATTGTCGCTTTCACCCCGGCGCTGGTCTGCCGCCGCGAGCCTGTCGCCCAGGGTCGCGAGCGATTCGGCGATGGCCGTCATGGTGTGCTGGCCTTGCGCGCGGGCGTCTTCACTGCTCTTGAGCGTGCGCTGCAGCCGGTCGATGCCGTCTGCGGTTTGCTCCATCAGCGCGGTCATATAGGCGTTCGGGCTGGCCATGCCCTCGCTCATCTCGCTCCGCGACAGGTGCGTGACGGAGGCGAGCCAGTCTTCAACACTGTTATAAAAACGCGTCTGCGCCTGGCTGGCCTGCAGGTCCAGGAAGCCAAGCACAAGGCTGCCACCCAGACCAAACAGCGAGCTGGAAAAGGCCGTGCCCATGCCCGAGAGGGGCGCTTCAAGGCCTGCCTTAAGCTCGTCAAACATCAGCGCCATGTCGCCGCCGTCCACTGTCAGGCTCTTGATAGTCTGGCCGATGGCGCCAATGGTGCCCAGAAGGCCCCAGAAGGTACCCAGAAGCCCCAGGAAAATCAGAAGCCCGGTGAAATACCGGCTGATCTCGCGACTTTCCTCAAGGCGGGAGATGATACCGTCCAGCACTGAGCGCATCGAAAGCGTGGAGAGGCGCATGCCGCCCTCTTCCTGCGCGGAAAGGAGCGACGCCGCAGGTGCCATCAGGCGGGGCGTTACGCTTGAGCTGGCGCTTTCATTCCGCTTGAAGGCGGTGATCCAGTCGATCTCCGGCTTCAGGTCAAACACGCGGCGGTAGGCGAACACGGCGCCCACGATAAGCGTGCCGATGATAACGCCGTTGAGCGCCACGTTGGCGAGAAAGGCATCGATGAGCGAGTCCTTAAGGAGCACCCCAAGCACGATCACCACACCGACAAACAGTGTCATTCTTGTCAGGAACTTGGTTGGTTTCTGCATCTCGCCTGCCTCTCCCATCAGGAAATCAAATAACCACAAACAGTTATGGCATTAATGACGTCCTAGTTTAAGGGCAGAATTGTGGCTGTAAATGGGTCAAATAGAATGATTTATCGTCCGCGAGCACATGGGCCAGCGGGAATATAAGCTTTTCAAGGAAAATTGCGGCCCTGCATCAACGGGACAGAAATCCATTTCCACATCCCGCTTCAGGCTTTGCCGCAGGTTCAGGCTTTTCCGAAATAGCGGCGCAGGATAACCATCTGTTCTTTTGGGTTTGCGTTCACAACCTCGTCAGCCAGGGCGTTGACCTTTGAAACAGACGGGGTGGCGTTTACCCGCGCGAGCCAGGCTGCAAAACGCGGCCAACGGTCTGCGTCCAGCTGCCAACCCGCCCACAGGGCGTTTTTCATGAGCGTCGCGATGATGATATCCCCGGCACTCAGGTCGCCCGCGAGGAAGCCTTCATCCGGCACTTCGCCTTCAAGGTAATCAAGCGCCCTCGGCAAGTCGCCCTCCAGCGCTTCGGCGACAATCGCCTCGTCCGGCTCTTCCTTGAAGATGCGCGGGCGCACCACGCGCTGGAAAAACAGTTTGAAAAGCACGTTCCGCCCCAGGTGGTCATCGGCATATTCTTCGAACCAGCGGGCGCGGGCCCGGTCGCGGATATCACCGGGATAGGCCATCGTCTCGGGGTGTGCTTCATCCAGATACTGCACAATCGCCGTGCTGTCCGGCAGGGTGAAATCCCCGATCTGCATCACCGGCACACGTCTGAGCGGGCTGATGCGCGTGAAATTCTCATCCCCCAGAAACGGCACCTGCGGGATACAGCGGAAGGGCACCGCCTTCATGTCCAGCACAGCCAGAACCTTGCGGACATATGGGGAGACTGGTGTACCAATGATGGTCAGTTTGTCTGTCACGGCGATACCCTTCACGCTGCTTGTGGGAAGACCTTAAATGTAGGGACGTGTCCCTGAATTTCGGCCAACATCTTCGAATGCCTCCCATACATTTGTGAAAGCCATGCGAACCTGGACACAGAAAAAGGGCTGCAGACAAACGCCCACAGCCCTTCTCGGATTCGGTTTTGACAGGCCTTTTAGCCAGCTGTGTTTTGCGCCAGCTTGCGACGTGCGCGCTTGATCACACGCTCGATTGGCGCATGCAGGCGGTCGTTCGCGGCGATGATGCCGCCGGTCTTCAGCATGTCCGGCTTGCCGTCCATGTCAGTCACATAGCCGCCGGCTTCCTTCACCAACAGGATGCCTGCTGCAATGTCCCACGGCTTCAGGTTCGATTCCCAGAAACCGTCATAGCGGCCAGCTGCCACATAGGCCAGATCAAGCGACGCCGCGCCAAAGCGGCGAACACCCGCGACAGACGGCATAAACTCAGCAAGCTCTGCCATGAAATCCATGTGGCCTTCACAGCCCTTGAACGGAATGCCGGTCGCCAGAAGCGCGGTTTCCATCTTGTCGCGGCCGGAAACACGCAGGCGGCTGTCGTTCAGGTAAGCGCCCTGGCCCTTTTCGGCCCAGAACAGCTCGTCTGTCAGCGGCGCGTATGTAACAGCAGCCGTGATCTCGCCGCGCTCTTCCACCGCCACAGTCAGCGCAAAATGCGGCAGGCCGTGCAGGAAGTTGGTGGTGCCGTCCAGCGGGTCAACGATGAAGCGGATGTCGCCGCGCTTGCCCGGGATTTCACCGGCTTCTTCCATCAGGAAGCCAAAATCGGGGCGAGCATGGCTCAGTTCTTCATAGATGGTGCGCTCGGCGCGCTTGTCGGCGGCTGACACGAAATCGGCCGGGCCTTTTTTGGAAACCTGAAGCTGTTCAACTTCACCAAAATCGCGGCGAAGGTTACGGGCTGCTTTCATGACAGCACCAACCATCACGTTAATCAGGGGCGAACGACGGGCCATGGGGCTCTCCAATCTTTCGGGATTTACTCAGGACAATACAGAATTAAAAGTCGGGCTTTACCGGCGCGCTTTAGTCAGCGCGACCGGCGTATTCACGCTCTGCTGTAGAGACGATGATCTTGTCACCGGCATTGACGAAAGGTGGCACGCCAACCTTCAGGCCGTTTTCAAGAATAGCTGGCTTGTAGGAAGAAGACGCCGTCTGGCCTTTAACCACAGGCTCGGTCTCGGTTACTTCCAAAGTCACCTTGTCCGGCAGGCTTACGCCCAGCGGGCTCTCTTCATACATTTCGATAACAACAGTCATGCCGTCTTGCAGGAAGACTGCGTCATCACCGATGTCTTCAGCGGAAATTGCGATCTGTTCGTAGGTTTCCTGGTCCATGAAGTTGAACATGTCACCATCCTGGAACAGGAACTGATAGTCTTTTTGCTCGAGGCTGACTTTTTCAACTTTTTCCGAAGAGCGGAAACGCTCGTTCAGCTTGGTGCCGTCACGCAGGTTTTTCAATTCAACCTGCAGATATGCGCCGCCTTTACCTGGCTGGGTGTGGGCGATTTTAACAGCGCGCCACAGGCCGCCTTTGTGCTCAATTACATTACCCGGACGGATCGCGTTACCATCGATCTTCATGGCATACCTCTTTCAAGAACTATCAATGTGTCAAAGAACAAGTTGGAGCGCGATATAGCAGAGTAGCCCGAGCGATGCAACGACAAGCATAGGGCTGCTTCACACAAGCGTGATCTACCGTGACAGGAAGCGTGCCCGCATCCGGCATATGGTCGCCTTTATTTCCCTAAGCGAGAGACAACCCGACAATGAAACCACACTATTTTCTTGCCGCCGCCATGGCTGCACCGCTGGCAGCCCCCGCAGCAAGCGCCCATATTGATCTGATATCCCCCACGCCGCTGCAGGACGGACACGCCTATGACGGCAATGCGCTCAAGGCTGCCCCCTTCGGTGCCCCCGATGTTGACGGAATGACCGCACCCTCCCATACGGTTGAGGCAGGATCTGTCATTGATGTGGAGGTCAATGTCTACAAGCTGCATCCAGGCGAGATTGTGATTTCCTACACCCGCGACCTGACGGGCGAGGATGCCTATCCGGTCTATGAGATCGCCAGCATCAAAACACCAATCCCGCACACCAACGTGCTGTTGCAGGCAGCGGCTCCCTGCAGCAACAGTGTTGGCTGCACCACCGGCGCACCAGCCGATGAGCCTTTCCGCGCGAAAGTAAAACTGCCGGATATCGAGGGCGACATCATGCTGATTGCCCGCCAGGTGATGCGCGACAAAATGATCGTGAACGACGATGGCAGTGTCGATCTTTCCGAAGTCTATTATCACCAGGCCGCGAAGCTTCACCTTGTGCGCACGGATGCCGGCCAGCAATCACAGCATTCGGAATAAGTGTTGCCTAAAAACGAACGCAGGATACGATATTTCGATATTTTCAAGCGTTCAGGCGAACATTACCTTCTGATCAACGCAAGACGCAGGGCCGCAAGGCGCGGCCCGCAAAATGATCAGGAGACACCTAATGACAAGTGCAACAGATACAACAACCGGCCCCTTTGGCCTGCCAACCCTTGAAGGCCTTCTGGGCCGCTTCTCGGACATCGGCGACACGGTCGCCCGCGTGGTCACCGGCGCCTTCCTTGTGCCCCACGGCGCACAGAAGCTTTTCGGCTGGTTCGGCGGATACGGCCTGGATGCCACCGGCCAGTTTTTTGAGGCCCAGCTTGGTTTCTCGAACGGATACCTGGCGGCGCTTGGTGCGGGCTCGGTGGAGTTTTTCGCGGGCCTCGCCCTCGCACTTGGGCTTTTCACCCGGTCCGCCGCCATCGCCATCACTGTCATGCTTCTGGTCGCCAGCACCGTACACTTTAGCGCCGGTTTCTTCTGGACCGGTGGCGGCTGGGAATACCCAATCCTGTGGGCCATCCTGGCTGCATCTTTCGCCGTCAAAGGCGGCGGGCGCTATAGCCTGGACCGTGCCCTCAACATTAAATACTGAACCTGATAAACGAAGGGCCGCGAAAGCGGCCCCTTTTTTTTTTACGCCAGCGCCTCATTGAAGGCGCGTACGGCGGCGGCTGGCCCGTCCGGGTGGTTCCACACGCTGGAGCAAGCGGCCACAAAGTGCGCGCCGGCATCTGCAAGCTCGCGGCAGTTCTCTGGCGTGATGCCGCCGATGGCCACGCATGGAAGCTCCGTTACCTCATCCCACACGGTCAGGATATCCAGCTCTGGCCGGTATTCCGTGTCTTTGGTGTCGCTTGGAAAAAAGGCGCCGAAGGCCACATAGTTCGCGCCCTCTTCACCCGCCTTGTAAGCCAGGTGCATGCTGTCATGACAGGTAACGCCAATGTCCTTGCCGTGGCCAAGCAGCGTGCGCGCGGAAGGCACATCGCCGTCTTGCTGGCCAAGGTGCACACCGTCCGCGTCCACTTTGGCCGCAAGGTCGGCACGGTCATTGATCAGGAAAATGGCATCATGGCTGTGGGCGATAGGCATCAGCTTTTCAGCGGCACGCACAATCGTGTCGTCGTCCACGCCCTTGAGGCGGAGTTGCACGCACGCCACGTCGCCCGCCCCAAGCGATTCATCCAGCTTGGTGGCGAAATCGTCCAGATCGTCGATCCGGTCCGGCGTGATCAGATAAAGCAGGCAGCCTTCCGTTGTTTCAGACACCGCAGTCACCCTCTTGATAAATGAAAATCCCTCTCCCCGCGTATGCCCTATTTTGGCGCGCACGAAAAGGGAAAGGGTTCAAAAAATGAAGAAGGGGGCAGATGCCCCCCTAATCAGATATCTTTGCGGCAGTCCTAGCTGTCAGCCATCGTCTTGCCCTGGGCACCCAGGTCTGCGAAGGCTTCATCGAGGCGTTCAACCATCGACTGCTCGCACTTCCGAAGCCACGCGCGTGGGTCATACTGTTTCTTGTATGGCGCGCCTGTTTCAGGGTGAACCTGCCACTTGAAAGCATCCTGGTTGGCATTCACATACTCACCCACAGCTTTGGAGAAAGCGAACTGGGTATCGGTATCGATGTTCATCTTGAACACGCCGTAGGATACAGCTTCTTCGATCTTGGCTTTCTCGGACCCCGAACCGCCGTGGAACACGAAGTTGAGCGGATTACCGGAAAGACCGCGCTCGGCCATCAGAAGCTCCTGGCTGTTTTTCAGGATTTCAGGGCGCAGCTTCACGTTGCCTGGCTTATAGACGCCGTGCACGTTACCGAACGATGCCGCCACAGAGAAATGCCCAAGCGGGTCAAGGAGGTCATAGGCCTTCAGAACGTCCTCAGGCTGGGTATAGAGCGCCGGGTTCTCGAAATCGTCGTCCACGTCGGAACCAACACCGTCTTCTTCACCGCCCGTGACGCCCAGTTCGATCTCCAGGCTCATGCCCAGCGGCGCCATTTCCTTCAGCACGCGTGCGCAGGTCTCAAGGTTGTCATCGATGACTTCTTCCGACAGGTCCAGCATGTGGCTTGTGTAAAGAGGCACGCCTTCGCGCTTGATGTTCTTGCGGCTTTCTTCCACCAGCGCCTCAACCCAAGGCACCAGTTTGCGGTTAGCGTGGTCAGTGTGCAGGATGGCACAGATGCCGTAATGCTCTGCCAGCAGGTGTACATGGCGGGCAGCCGATACAGCGCCCAGCACTTTCGCGCCGAATTCGTCAGGCATGCCTTTACCGGCATAGAATTGCGCGCCGCTGTTGGAGAATTGGATGATCACGTCAGAGCGGTTTTTTGCCGCAGCTTCCATCACAGCATTGATTGTGTTCGTGCTGGTTACATTGACAGCAGGGAGAGCAAAACCCTTATCCTTACAATTCTGGACGAGAGCCGCATACTCTTCGCCGAAGACAACACCTGGTTTCATGATTAATCCTGTTTCGCAGCTTATTGGGGCCTCAGTTTCGCGCGTCTGTCGGCGCAAATTCAGTGGCCCCTTGATACACAAACGGGACTACCTTCGCAACGCGGATCGGGGCCCAAAAAGCCACTTTTTGTGCGGGTTTAGGGCCTGATTGCCTTCCGGTCAAAATTGACAGCGCTGCCAATTTTCACGCCCTCCGACTCGGGGCACGCAGCGGGCACAAAAAAGCCCCCGATCGGTGACCGGGGGCTTTGGTGATTCGGTTGTTGCAGACGCGCTGGTTTACCCGAGTGCGACCACACCCGGAAGCGCCTTGCCTTCCATCCACTCAAGGAACGCGCCGCCTGCGGTGGAGATATGGGTGAAGCTGTCCTTCACACCTGCGTGCGCGAGCGCGGCCACGGTGTCACCGCCGCCCGCGACGGTCAGAATCTTGCCCTCATCCGTCAGCTTGCCAGCCGCTTTTGCGAGCGCCACTGTCGCCATGTCGAACGGTTCCATCTCAAAGGCGCCCATCGGGCCGTTCCACACCAGCGTCTTGCATTCCGCCAGAACGTCCGCGAGGCCCGCGACTGTCGCTGGGCCCGCATCCAGGATCATCTCGCCGTCCACAACCGCGTCGGCTGGTTTCACTTCATTGGCAGCATGGGCCTTGAACTCGCGCGCCACGACAACGTCAGATGGCAGGTGCACCTTGCAGCCCGCCTTGTCGGCGTTCGCCAGGATCTTGAGCGCCGTGTCCTTGAGGTCTTTCTCACACAGGCTGGAGCCAATGTCGAAGCCTTGCGCGAACAGGAAAGTGTTGGCCATGCCGCCACCGATGATCAGGTGATCCACCTTGGCCACGAGGTTCTCAAGAACCGCCAGCTTGGATGATACCTTGGCACCACCCACAACAGCCACAACCGGGCGCTCAGGCTTACCCAGCGCGGCTTCAAGGGCTTCCAGTTCCGCGCCCATGGTCTCACCCGCTGCATTGGGGAGCAGGCGTGCGATGGCTTCAGTGGACGCGTGCGCGCGGTGCGCCGCGGAGAAAGCATCATTTACATAGACGTCGCCCAGGGCCGCGAATTTGGCCGCAAGCTCTGGGTCGTTCTTTTCCTCGCCCGGGAAAAAGCGGGTGTTTTCCATCACCACCACCTCGTCAGACGGCAGCGCGTCACCGAGTTCAGCAAAGCCAACACTGCGCCCGAGGACTGCGGCCAGCGCAGGCACAACTGGCCTCAGGGACATCTCAGGCACCACCTGCCCCTTGGGGCGACCAAAGTGCGCAAGCAACACAGACCGGCCACCCTGGGCGGCGATTGCGTCAACGGTTGGTTTTACGGCCTGCAGGCGGGTGTCGTCTGTCACCTTGCCGTCGGCCATCGGGACGTTTAAGTCCACGCGCACAACGGCGGTTTTGCCGGTCAGGTCACCCAGGTCAGAAATACGTTTGAAAGCCATTTTCAAATGCTCCGAATGCAAATCACTTAAGACAAAAAAGGGCGACCGAAAGGGCCGCCCTCTATTTGATTAACCGTGCGGGGCCTTAGCCCAGCTTCGCCATCGCAACCGCAGTGTCGGACATGCGGTTGGAGAAGCCCCACTCATTGTCGTACCAAGTCAGGATACGAACGAACTTGCCGTCGATAACCTTGGTCTGGCTGCTGTCGAACGTGGAGCTGTTCGGGTTGTGGTTGAAGTCGATGGAAACTGCAGGCATGTCCTCATAGCCAAGAACGCCCTTCAGTTCGCCTTCAGCCGCCGCTTTGATCGCAGCGTTGATTTCTTCGGCCGTGGTGTCGCGGCCGGCATCAAACTTCAGGTCAACCATGGATACGTTCGGCGTTGGAACGCGAACAGCGGAACCGTCAAGTTTGCCGTCAAGCTCTGGCAGCACCAGACCAACAGCTTTCGCAGCGCCCGTGGAAGTCGGGATCATGGAAAGGGCAGCGGCGCGGGCGCGGCGTGGGTCAGAGTGCAGCGTGTCCAGAACTGGCTGGTCGCCAGTGTAGGCGTGAACTGTGGTCATGTAACCGCGCTCGATGCCCACGAGGTCATTGAGGACCTTCGCAACAGGCGACAGGCAGTTGGTGGTGCAGGATGCGTTCGAAACGATCTTGTCGTCAGCTGTCAGCGTCTGGTGGTTCACACCATATACTATGGTTTTGTCAGCGTTCGCGCCAGGTGCGGAGATCAGAACCTTCTTCGCGCCAGCCGTCAGGTGCATCGCAGCTTTTTCGCGCGCGGTGAAGATGCCGGTGCATTCCATGGCAACGTCCACGTCCAGCTCACCCCATGGCAGTTCCTCAGGGTTGCGGATCGCGGTCACGCGGATACGGTCACCGTTTACCACAATGCTGTCGCCGTCAACGGCAACATCGCCCGGGAATGGGCCGTGCACGCTGTCGCGCTTGAGAAGGTAGGCATTCATCTCAACGTCGCCGAGGTCGTTGATTGCGACTACTTTAATGTCGGTGCGGCCGCTTTCATAGATAGCGCGCAGTACGTTACGGCCGATGCGGCCAAAGCCATTAATGGAAACACGAACAGTCATCCGCGGGGTCCTCCAGTAGGGTCAAAAGATCGGGTGGGCTAAAATTTGCCTCTGTTTAAAGCTTCTCGCGAACCGCTGCAACCAGCGCGTCCGACGTGATGCCAAAATATTTGTAAAGCTCTTCAGCTGGCGCTGACGCACCGAAGCTGTCCATGCCGATGTTCACGCCGTCCAGACCAGTGTATTTGGCCCAGCCGTAGGTCGAGCCTGCTTCGATGGACGCACGCACAGTGCCTTCCGGCAGAACCGAAGCCTTGTAAGCCGCGTCCTGCGCGTCAAACAGTTCCGTGCACGGCATGGAAACAACGCGGGTTGGAACGCCGTCTGCTTCAAGCGTCTCGCGCGCGGCTGCTGCCAGCTCAACTTCGGAACCGGATGCGATCAGCACAACCTTCGGCGCACCGTTCGACGCTTCATGCAGGATGTAACCACCCTTGGCACACAGGTTCTCTTCTGTGTGCTCAAGGCGCTGCTGGATCGTACCCTGGCGCGTCAGCGACAGAATGGATGGCGTTTCCTTGCTTTCAAGTGAAAGTGCCCAACATTCAGCCGTTTCAACCGCGTCACAAGGGCGGAACACATTCAGGTTCGGCATGGCGCGCAAGCTTGCCAGATGCTCCACCGGCTGGTGGGTCGGGCCGTCTTCGCCAAGGCCGATGCTGTCGTGCGTCATCACATAGATGGCGCGCTGTTTCATCAGGGCCGCGAGGCGGATCGCCGGACGAGCGTAATCTGTGAACACCATGAAGGTGCCGCCGTACGGGATGTGCTGGTTATAAAGCGCGATACCGTTCATGGCGGCGCACATTTCAAACTCGCGGATGCCATAATACATATAGCGGCCGCCGAAGTCGTCAGCCTGGATCGGATCAGTCTGGCTGGTTTTCGTCAGGTTCGAACCCGTCAGGTCAGCAGAGCCACCGATGGTTTCAGGCACCACGCCGTTGATTACCTCAAGCGCCATCTGGCTTGCCTTGCGGGTGGCAACCTTCACAGGCTCAGCCGCCAGCTTGGCTTTATAGTCATTGATCGCAGCGGTGAAGCCCTTTGGCAGGTCTTTGTTGAGGCGACGCTCGAAATCTTCTTTCACGAAGCCGTCCAGTGTCTCGAACTTGGCTTTCCAGTCTGCGGACAGCGAAGCGCCTTTCGCGCCAACCGCGCGCCATGCTTCCAGTACGTCGGCAGGAATTTCAAATGGGGCGGCGTCCCAGCCCAGGAAGTCGCGGGCTGCTGCAATCTCGTCGTCACCCAGTGGTGCGCCGTGGGTTGCGGACGTGCCTTGCTTGTTCGGTGCCCCGTAACCGATGGTGGTGCGGCAGGCGATCAGAGAAGGCTGGTCAGCGCGCTGCGCTTCGGCAATCGCGGCTTCAATGGCTTCCATGTCGTGGCCGTCAACAGCCTGTACGTGCCAGCCCGCAGCTTCAAAGCGCATGGCCTGGTCTTCGCTGGTGGACAGATCAGTCGAACCGTCGATGGAGATGGAGTTGTCGTCCCACAGCACGATCATTTTTGAGAGCTTCAGGTGACCCGCCAGCGAGATGGCTTCCTGGGAAACACCTTCCATCAGGCAGCCGTCACCGGCCAGCACATAAGTGAAGTGGTCGGTGATATCGTCGCCGTATTCCTTGTTTGACAGACGCTCAGCGATCGCCATGCCAACGGATGTCGCAAGGCCTTGGCCCAGCGGACCAGTCGTGGTCTCAACGCCTGGGCACTCACCGAATTCAGGGTGACCGGCGGTTGGGCTGTGCAGCTGGCGGAAGTTCTTGATGTCTTCCATGGTTGGGCGCTCATAGCCCGTCAGGTGCAGAAGCGAGTAAATCAGCATCGAGCCGTGACCGGCAGACAGCACGAAGCGGTCGCGGTTTGGCCAGGTCGGCCACTTCGGGTCGAAACGCATGAATTTGGAGAAAAGCACGGTCGCCACATCAGCCATACCCATTGGCATGCCCGGGTGGCCACTGTTGGCTTTCTGGATCGCGTCCATCGACAGAGCGCGGATCGCGTTCGCCATTTTTTGGTTGAGAATGTCGTCTTGCAGCATTTCTGAATCGGGCATGGTCAAAAGCATCTTATATGTTGAGCCCGGGACCGGCGGCCTGTCCCGTGCTGAGTGGGGCCAAAAATTGGGGCCAAAATGGCGAGGAAGCGCGCTTTAGTCAACCATCTAGCGCTTTTTGATGCGGCCTTTGGGCGGTTTGATTGCACAATGCCTCCTTCTGCGCGATTGACGACAGGGGGGCATCGCCCCTATCTTTGGCAGAAACCAGCCGAATCCGGTGTTTTGCATGTTGCTGAACAGGCACTGCCGCAGGGGGACTACCGATAATGAGTGAAAGCAGAAAAAACGACGTCCTTGAGGCCGCACGGTCGCGACTCGAAGCCGCCATGTCGCATCTGGCGCAGGAAGTCGCCACGGCACGCGCCGCCAAAATCACAGCTGAGAAGATGCGGGCGGAAAAAGCCACACTTGAGAGCCGCGTGGGCGCGCTTGAACAGGAAAACCTCAAGCTGCATGAGCAGGTGGCGACCTTGTCACTTCAGGACAACGGCGCAGACACAGACGCCGCGATGGCGACGCTTGCGGAAGAAAAAGCCGCGATTGAGCAGAATTACGGCCTCCTGAAGCGCCAGTACGCCACGCTGCAGGACGAGATGGAAGGCCTTGAAGACCGGCTCGCGGCCCAGGCTGCTGCAAGCAGCGATGGCGGGGACGCTGACAGTGCAATGGCGGCCGAGAATGCAGAACTGAAGAAGGCTGTTATGGCCCTGAAAGCCGAACGCGATGAGATTCGCAGTGAGCTTGACGGCGCCATCGGACAGCTTGAAACCATTGTGGGAGACGCCTGATGGCCCAGATCAATGTTGATGTTGCCGGAAAATCCTACCCGCTTGCCTGCGGTGAAGGCGGCGAGGAGCGCCTGCGCAAACTGGCGGGCTATGTAGACACCAAAGCCAAGGACCTTTCAGGCAAATTGGGCCATGTAGCTGAAAACAAACTGCTTTTGATGGCCGCCATCCTGATTGCGGATGAACTGCATGAAGCCCTTGAAGGCCAGGGCGGCGCAGGGATCATGGGCGCGCTCAGTGAAGAAGACCTCGCCAGCGTGCTTAATGAGGTGTCCTCAGACGTGGAAGCTATTGCAGAAAAGCTCGCGAACGCCTAAATACACGGCGCGGGTTCTGCGCTGTGCGCACGATATGCAGTAATCCCCGGGGCTATAAATTCTCCTAGGGAGCTGTCCCTGGTTCGGACCGTGGTCCTTACTATTAACGGCACCCACCTGATTTATCAGGCTACGGAGGATACATACGTCAACGCGGCAGAGGCGGTCCCGCACCCTTCTCTTTTCCAGGGTCAGTCATGACAATCAGCCAAGACAAATCGACCATGCGTGAAAATGCCAAGCGCATCCGCATGGGCGCACATCAGATGTATGCGCTTGAGGCAGCCGAGAAGGCCGCGACGCACGGCATGGGGCTTTTTTCAAGCTTTGAGAAGCACGCCATCATCGGCGCCTATTGGCCCATGGGGGACGAGCTTGACCCCCGCTTTTTGATGAGCGCGCTTGAACGCGCGGGATATCGCACAGCCCTGCCGGTCGTGACTGGGAAAGACCAGCCGCTGACATTCCGTCTGTGGGGCGTGGGCGACCCGCTGGAGGCTGGCAGCTTCGGCACCCAGCATCCTTGCACAGACGCGCCTGAGGTGGTGCCCAACGCGCTGATCGTGCCGCTGCTTGCCTACGACGAAGACTGCTACCGCCTGGGCTGGGGCGGCGGGTTTTACGACCGAACGCTGGCCGCCCACACAGAAATTAAAGCATTTGGCTTTGCCTTTGGCGCCCAAATCGTTGATCATGTTCCCCGAGAAGCGCACGATTGGCCGCTGCAGGGCGTGATTACGGAAGAAGGCGTGATCCTGCCCCGCAAAATGAGCGTATAGCGCCCGCTATTCGCCCTGTGCGGTTAACAAAAAAGAAAAACAGGTACCTATGCGACTATTATTCCTTGGCGATCTGATGGGCCGTGCTGGACGGACCGCCGCCATCGACGCCCTTCCCGATCTTCGCGAAAAGCTGAAGCTGGATTTTGTTGTGGTGAACGCAGAAAACGCGGCCTCGGGCTTTGGCACCACCAGCAAGATCGCCGGCGCGGTCATCCAGTCAGGCGCTGATGTGATCTCCGGCGGCAACCACACGTTTGACCAGAAAGACATCCTTTCCGTTATCGATAACGACAACCGCATCCTGAGGCCCATCAACTACCCCGAAGGCACGCCCGGCCGCGGCTATGCCGTTTATGATGCGCCACGGGGCAAGAAGGTGCTGGTGATCAACGCCATGGGCCGCGTGTTCATGAACGCGCTTGAATGCCCGTTCCGCGCCATCGATAAGGTGCTGACCAAATACCGCCTGGGCGTGACGGTGAATGCCATCATCGTGGATTTCCACGGCGAAGCAACGTCCGAGAAAATGGCCTTGGGCCAGTATCTGGATGGCCGCGTGAGCTTTGTTGTTGGCACCCACAGCCATATCCCCACGGCGGACTGCCAAATTTTCGATAAAGGCACGGCCTACCAGACCGACGCCGGCATGTGCGGGGACTATAATAGCGTGATCGGCATGGACAAGGCTGAGCCGATCAACCGGTTCGTTTCCCGCATGAACAAGGAACGTTTCACCCCTGCGGGCGGCGAAGCCACCGTGTGCGGCACCTTTGTGGAAACCGACGACCGCACGGGGCTGGCGAAACGCATTGAGCCCGTGCGCCTTGGCCCCCGCCTGATGGAGCATATGCCCGAGGTCTAGGCCCAGGCATTCCGCCACAATTTGGCCCTTTGGCTAAACTATTGTACCCTTTCATGCGCTTGGGGGCGTGAAAGGAGACAGTCGATGACCCGCTTGTTTTCCATTTTTGTGCTTGCTGCTGGCGGCGCTTTCTGGGCCGCGCCGGCATCGGCGCAATATCTTTCAGACGGCGACTATGAAGAATGCAGCGTTTATGACGCGGATGGCGATTTTGTTGGCTACAGCAACGAATGCCTGGAGCGTAAACGCGCCATAATTCGCCGCTATCAGGACGATGACATCGGCCACAGGCATCGCGGGCGGTCAAGTCGCCATGCGGACACCCGCCCCACCATCCCGGCAGGCCAGCGTTTCACGCCCATCCCAACCATCCGGCCTTGCCCCGTGTGGGCCAATGCGGGCCAGGGATATCCAAGCACCATGTCCACCAGCCTATATGGCCAGTATGTCACCTATTTCGGTACATTCGACAGCATGGTGAACGGTCGGCGCTGTTCTGCCCAGTATCACTTCACGCGGCCCTATAACTGACCACGGCCCGCAATGGCCGCCGCCATTGAAACCACTGCGCCCTGCCCCATTTCACGGTTAAGACAAACTTGGGGGCAGACAGATGGCAGAAGACAGCGGCACGCCAATCACACGCAACAAGGTTTCAGACGCGCGGGCTGATGCCATCCGCAGCGCGGTGCGCGCAGCCACCAGCATGCCAACGCCAGACCGGGCGGCGCGGCTCGCCACCCCGGATGACGCTGAAGCCTTCCACGCCTTCCTTTCCGACCCCAAGGTTTACGCCCCCATCTACACCCTGCCCCGGCCGCTTACGGTGGAGAGCGTGCGCGCCTTCATCGAAGCGCACGAGCGCGAGCGCGAGAAAGGTGTGGGGCTGATGTTCCTGAACCTGGACGCCACGGGCCGTATTGTCGGCTACAGCGATTTCAGCTTCTGGCCGCAGTGGGCGGCGGGGGAGCTGGGCGGTGCCGTGCACCCCGACATGCAAAGCAAGGGGCGCGGGCAGATGGGCGCGGCGATGAGCTTCGGTTGGATGTTCGACGCCCTTGGGCTGGACCTGATCGTGGAAACCGCCGCGCTTGATAATATCCGCACCGCAAAGCTTCTGGATTATCTTGGGTTTGTGCGCAAAGGCGAAATCACCAGCACCCGGCCTGACGGCAGCACCCGAGCGTCACTGGTGTGGGAAATCACAAAAGAAGAATGGGCCGCGAAGCACCAGAATTCGTCATGCTGAACTTGTTTCAGCATCCAGGAACACATCCGGTAGCAGGCGAGGAAGAAAGATAGACCCTGTTCGCGAAGCGGGCGGCACGCCAAACAAGTTCAGGGTGACATCAGGAGCAACCCATAAGCATCAATCCACAGGCATGAACGGGTCGCCAAGCTTGATAACACCGGCTCTTTCCACCGTGCAGTAGATGCCCATCAGATTGGCGCCAAACTCCTGCTGCAGCACCTTGGGCAGGTTTTGGTCCACTTCCGCGGTCTTCAGGTTCACGTTGGTGGCGTTACAGCGCACGATGGGTTTCATCAGCCTGAGCGTTACATCGCCCGCGGTGAACAGCCTGCCCTTCTCCCAGTCGCGCTCCGCCCAGGCGGGCAAGCCGTCCAGATAGAGGTTCGCGCGGAAGCGAAGCGGATCAAGCGCCTCGCCGACGTGGGTACCGAGCGCCTTCACGCTCGCGAGGTTCACAACAGACAGCACCTTTTCCGGCACGTCTGAAAACATGTGGCCTTCCGCGCTTTCAAGGTGCGGCGCACCCTTTGCGCGGTCACCCATATAGGTTGCCATCATGATATCCAGCCGGTGCACTTCGTCCGGGTCGCGCAAGCTGCCGTGGAACAGCAGCTCGCCGTCCTTCGAGACGGTCATCACGTCGCCTTCGCCGCTGAAGCTGACCTCAAGGGCCGCGAGCTCCGCGTGGGTCATCAGCGCAAGGAATTTGGTTTTCGGCAGATGCTTTGGGGCACCCGGGTCAAACTCGGTATTGCCGTGGCGGATGGCAAAGGCGCGGTCACCCGCAATCGCTCCGCCTGGTTCCAGCTGGGCTGTCTCAAGCCGCTGGCCCGTCAGGCCCTTCACCGGATACCGCCAAATTTCTGCGATTGTGGTCATGTGATTTCCCTTCGACGACCTATTCAGCAGCCTCACTTCACTAAAAGCACTCGAATTATTTGTTTCTAGCAGCGCACTACTATCTGCACGTAAAGGGGGCTTTTAGCGGCGAAACCCAACTCGAAACCTAGCCAACTCAAAACGTTCTTTCTTAGCTGCTTCGGCTGCTTCTTTCTTGCCTAGTCCTTGAGCTCGAAGTTTTTTGGCCGCATATTTTTCGAAAAGTTTCGGCCATTCAGGAAAATCAGCATTCACATCAACGGTGATATAGGACGCCTCGATTCCTTCAGAGGGCTTTGTCGCCACCAATGAGGACTGTATGAAAAAGCCGCCAGATGCCACAATATGATCTATCTGTTGATACTCGTTTTGTAAATCAAACGAAAGGACTATCGACAACTCAACAGGCTGTAGAAACTGTAAAAACAGCTTTGTATCGCGTTTGCGTTTTAGAAACCCCCAAGTTGTACGAACATCGCCTGAAACAGCTTCCCGTCTATGGTGTTCGATCAGGTCATGCAGTTGCGGACAATCAGTTGTATCAACAGTTACGAATGGTACTAGAGCACTATCACCCCAACCAGGGTGCCCCACCAACCCAAAGTTCGTTATTTTGACCGGCACACCATCAAAAACTCTGGATCGGTAGCCAGATAGAGCATACCTAAGCAATCACTTGGTCCTAATTAATTTAAAGCCCAAAGAAGAAATCTGACCTCGTGTATCCCTCACTAGCAACTCGTAGGATTTGGTCTCGTCCTTCTCAATATCATTCAATTTTGAAGCAGAAAATTCAACTTTAAAGCTCTTTTTTTGACCTGCCTCCAGATAAAAGATATCGCCACTGCCTTCATTTTCGCCTTCCTGCCAATCAACCTTATCCGGCTTAAGGATCACAGTTCGAATACTTTCTGAATAGCGCATTATCAGTATTCTGAGCTCAATGTCGCTAATTGAAAATGATCGCGTAGCGGGGTTTGAAATAGAAAGATCAAAGAAAAAGCACTCCTTCCCTCCCTCATACTTCTTAAAATATTCCTCAAGGTATAAATCGACACCCGCCGATGCTTCTTGGATGGCGCGCTTGGACCTAACGTCAGACCTATAGGAATAGAATGCAGACACCCCTGCTATTACAGCCGAAGCACCAGAAACGACCAATGCCAATACCTCAGTTTCCATGACTAGAAACCTATCCCTATAAAAAACGTCCAACCACATCCTTGTAGGACCGGCTGACCTTCAGTTCGGTGCCACCCTCAAGCGTCAGGAAGCATTCGCCGTTCGAATGGGGTTTCACTTCTCGCACCTTATCAAGGTTCACGATGGTGGAACGGTGAATACGCTGGAAAATCTTGGGATCGAGCCGCTTTTCCATGGTCTTCATGGTCTCGCGCAAGATATGCGTTTTCTCGCCTACATGGATGCACATATAGTCCCCCGCCGCGTCGATATATTCCACGTCAGAGACACTAACGATGGTGATATGGCCGCGGTCTTTGATGCGCAGGTGCGGATCGAAGCGGTCATCATGGCTTTCCACCGGCTGTTCCAGAATAGCGGTCAGCGCCTCCTTCGACGGCTCGTCCATGCCTTCGATCAGTTCCACCAGTTTGGCGTTCTGTTCAATCGCCATACGCTGGCTGATAGCCTCGCGCACGCGGGTGATGGCTTCCGCCAGACGGTCTTCCTCAACCGGCTTCAGAAGGTAATCAAGCGCGTGGGCCTCAAACGCATCGAGCGCATATTGGTCATAGGCGGTGACGAACACAACAAGCGGGATTTCCGCCTCGCCCACCAGCGAGCGCAGGACCGAAAAGCCGTCAAAGCCCGGCATCTGGATATCCAGGAAAACCAGATCCGGCTTCATTTCCTTGATGGATTTCACCGCTTCCCGCCCGTTCGAGCAGGTGCCGATGATCTCGATATCGTCGAATTTCTCAAGCCTGATCTTCAGGCCGCGCAGTGCCAGTGGCTCATCATCCACAAGAATAGTGCGTATTTTCCCCATGTTCCTACCCCGGTCAGTTTTGCTGCGAGCTCTGTGGTTGGAAAATCCGGCCCGCTTTGAAGTTTAAGTTTGTTTCTTTCGTTCGCAAGGAATTTCGATAAAGATACCAAGGCCTTTCGGCTCCAGGTTTTCCAGCATGATCAGGTGGTCTGGCCCGTAAATCTGGTGCAGGCGTTCCTTGGTGTTGGTAATGCCCACGCCCGAACCCGACTGACTGACGATATTGTTGAGGTCGTCTATTCCCGGCCCGCTGTCCTTCAGCCCGATCTTCAGCCAGCCGTTTTCCACACGCGCTTCCACCTTGATGGTGCCGCCATCGATTTCCGGTGCGATGGCATATTTGATGGCGTTTTCAATAAGCGGCTGCAGCAGAAGACTTGGGATCAGTGCGGACCGCGCCTGTTCATCGATATCAAACTCCACATTCAGCCGGTCTGAAAAGCGGACCTTTTCAATCTCCAGGTAAAGCCCCAGCGCGTGCAGTTCCTGATCCAGCGGGATACGCTGCGTTGGCTGGTTCACCAGCGTGAAGCGCAGGAAGCTTGAGAGCTTCGTCAGCATCTTGTTGGCGTCCTCTTCGGACTTCTCAAGCACGAGGGTGGAGATGGCATTCAGGGTGTTGAACAGGAAGTGCGGGTTCAGCTGGTAGCGCAGCATCTTCAGCTGTGCCTGGTGCGCCATGGCCGTTGCCTTCAGCGCCTGCTCCTTCTGTTCCTGCATGCCTGTATAGAAATGGTAGCCGAAATAGATGGCCGACCAGGCAAAGAGCGTCGTGGCTTCAAACATGGCATTTGAGAATAGCCCAAGCCCGGAAGCCTGCGAAAAATATGGGATCAGGATCGGCCCGAGTGACACCTCGATATAGGAATACATGAGCCCAAGTGTGGCACAGGTTATGACCACAAGCGGCAGCAGCAGCGGCAACGACCAGTCCTTGGCGAACCGGTATAGATAGCGCAGCCCTGTTGTCATGGTCAGGCCAATCAGGATCGCCACCAGAATCAGAATGGAATAGAAGCGCAGGTCAAACCCGATCGCAAATGCAGTGAAGGAACGAACAAGGCCGTAGCCTGTCCAGCCCAATATCTGGAAAGTCCAGAACGTGCGTTCTTTGGTCCCAAAGAAACGATCCATGTCGGCGGCAGCCCCCTGATTTGCCTTTTGGCGTTTTTCTTCTTCGAGGACTAAATCAAGAAGCCCCGGCACCTCAACGGGACCGGTTCTCCGGTCATCCGCTGATTGTGCAGGGGCATTATGGGACCCGTTAGGGGCTTCGCCAACAGGCTTTTTGGGGCCAACACTGTTTTTTGGCTTTTTGTCCATATGGCTACTCGGAACAGGTGGGCGCCCTTAGCGCCCACTTGCGAGGTTCACACCGCCGCGCAGTTCAACCGCCTGGCCTTCGCGCAGGCGTTCACCGCCGCGCACCACCACGCGGTCCCCGCTTTCGATGCCACCGGTTACAGCGACAAAGCGGCCTGTGGCAGCACCTGTGGTCACCATCAGGCGCTCAGCCGTATTATCTTCCTTCACACGGAACACATAAGTGCCTTCGCGGCGAAGTACCAGCGCGTCGCGCGGCACCGCCACCACCTGCTCGGGCGTGTTCGCAGGCACGCCAACCTGCAATGCCGCACCTACCACATAGTGGCCGCTTGCAGGCAGACTGACGCGAAGTTCCATGCTGCGGCTCAGCGCATCACCCACAGGCACCAGGGCCCGGATTTTCGTGTCCGCCACAAGCTGATCCTCACGGATCACCACCTTCTGGCCGTCATTCAGCACGCGGGCAAGCGTTACCGGCGCCTGAGCGGATACTTCCAGATGCTCGGTATCAACCAGACGCACAATCTGGCGACCGGGGGAAGAATATTCACCAATCTGCGCGAGGCGCTCCACCACGCGGCCCGGGAACGGCGCGCGCACTTTGGTGCGGTCCAGATCAATCTTCGCCTGTTCCACCGCTACGCGGGCCTGGGAAAGCTCCTCGCGGGTCATGGCAAGGGTGCTTTCAGCCTCCTCAAGGCGGCTGGACGGAATATTGTTGTTGGCCGCCAGTTCCTTGAGGCGCTTCAGGTCGCTTTCCAGATACTGGATGCGAGCTTCCAGACGCGACACCTGGCTTTTGTTGCGCGCGAGAGCCAGCGTCTGGTTCCTGTCGTCAATCTCGGCGATCACATCGCCTTCCTTAAGCAGCGTGCCTTCGCTGGCGATCCAGACAACGCGGCCTGCGATTTCGGCAGAGATACGGCTGTCGTTCAGGCTGACCACCGTGCCCGGCAGGTAGGTTTGCGGCGCCATCATCTCATTGCTGGCTTCCGCCACTTCCACAAGCGCTGGCGGCATCTGGCGCTGCTGGGCGCTGGCGGCACCGGTGAACAGGCTTGCGGCGGCAAGAACCGCCACAAGGGTTCCTTTCAGGGGGATTTTGGCTTTTGCCATTGTCATAGTCATCTCTCAGTTCCTCGCGTTTTTATTTTATTCAGCAGGGTGCAATGTGCGGCCGCGCAGGCGGGCGAACAGGGCCCCGATCATGCCCAGTTCCTTGAACCGCAACAGACACGGCAGCAGAACCAGGGTAAAGATGGTGGAAACGGCCATGCCGCCCACGATTGTGGTGGCCATGCCGCGGTAGATGTCGCTACCCGCACCGGGGAACAGCACCAGCGGCAGCATGCCCATGATGGATGTCAGCGTGCTCATGAAGATCGGCCGCAGGCGAAGCGCCAGAGACCGCTCTACCGCTTCGTCACGGGTCAGCCCTTCGGCTTCGCCCGCCCGGGTCTGGGCCACCAGCAGGATGGCATTATTGACCACCAGGCCCAGCAGGATGATGAAGCCGATCATGGTCAGGAGATCAAGCGGCGCAAAGGACACCAGGTTCAGGAGGCGCAGCGCCAGCACACCGCCAACTGTAGCCAGCGGAATGGTGATCACCACAAAGATGGCGTCCTTGGCGGACTTGAAGAGCGCCGCAAGGATCATGAACAGCAGGCCCAGGGCCAGCACGAAGTTGAGAGCCAGCGAGCTAACGGCCCGCTCAAGCGAATCTGCGCTGCCGCCATAGCTGATGGTGCCGTCAGTCGGCATAAGGGGGCGAAGCTCAGGCTCAACCTTGTCCTTCAGCACTGCGATCATGTCTTCAAGCGCCATGCCTTCGGGTTGGTTGATATTGAGCGTCACGGTCCGCTTGCGGTCCACGCGCTGGACAAAGCTTGGGCCCACGCTGCGTTCGATCGATACAAGGTCACCCAGCAGCACCGTGCCACCACGCGGCGTGGCCAAAGGCACACTTTCAAGCGCTTCGGGCTCCGCCCAGTCCTGCGACTTCAGGATCATGTCCACACGGCGTTCGCCGTCGAAATGTTCGCCAAGCCACAGGCCGTCACCAAGCGCCCGGATGATGCGCGCAACGTCACCACGGGTATAGCCGACTTCAGCCAGGCGGCGGTCGTTGGGCACCACTTTCAGCTCAGGCGACACCACATTCGGATCCGGGTTCGGTTGTGCGCGGGCACCCGGCAGGTTTTCCTGCACCAGCTGCATGGCTGTCATGGTCGCGTCCCTGAGGCCGTCCAGATCACGCGACTGCAGGTGCAGCTGCACAGAGCCATTGCCACCGAAGCCGCCGAACAGGTTGCCCTGCTGGCCGAAAGCAAACACATCCGGGAAGCCCACGAGGATTTCCTCATTCACCAGCTTCTCAAGCTCTTTGACCTTGTTCTGGTCCTTCGCGCGAATGCCCAGTGACCCACCCTGTCCATTCGGGAAGGTGATGAAATAATAGTTCCTCAGCGCCGGTTCCTTTTCACCCGACATATAGGGCTTCAACCGGTCAACGATGACGCTGACAATCTCGCGTTCGATGGTTTCTGTGTTGGCGCCAGACGGGAAGGAGACGAAGGCGTCAACTGCGTCCCGTTTCACCGGCGGCAGATAGTTCATGTTGGGCAACAGGCTGTAGCTGAGGCCAACCGCACCCGCCATCAGGCCCACGATCAGACCCACGCGGCGCATGGGTGTGCCCGTGAGACGCATCAGCTTGCCCGAGAAACGCTTGGCTCGCGCGCCAGCGGCCTCGTTGGCCGGAAGCTTCTTGAGCCAGGCTTCTGCCGCCACAGGCAGCACAGTAACCGCCACGATGAGCGACAGGCCAACACCAATGGCGATCGTCAGTGCCAAGTCGGCGAACAGCTGGCCTTCCACGTCCTTCAGGAACAGGATCGGCACAAAGATAGCCACGGTTGTGGTGGTGGAAGCCAAAAGCGCACCCCACACCTGCCCGGCCCCCAGCAGGGATGCGATGCGTGGTTTTTCGCCGCGCTCGCGAAGTCGCACGATGTTCTCCAGAACCACGATGGCAGCATCAAGCACCATCCCTGTAGCAAAGGCGAGGCCCGCAAGCGAGATCACATTCACCGTGCGCCCGAACATTGCCAGCACGATGATTGTGGTCAAAAGGCACACAGGGATCGTAAGTGCGATCAGAAGCGTGGCGCGCATCTGGCGCAAGAACCACCACAGCACACCCACCGCCAGCAGGATGCCGATCACCAGGTTGGTGGACAGCAGGTTGATCGCACGCTTGATAAAGACCGACGGATCGAAGGATTTTTCAATCGCGATGCCTTTTTCGGCCAGCATGCCGCTGTTCATCTCATCCAGCTTTTCGGTCAGGCGATCAATGGTGGCAAGCACGTTGGCGCCACTTTCGCGGATCACGCGCATACCCACGGCCGGGTTGCCGTTCTGGTACACCACTTGGCGCGCGTCTGGTGGCGCCACTTCAACGGTGGCGATATCGCCAAGGGTGATCGGACGCCCATCGCGCCAATCCAGGATCTGGGCGCGCAGTTCCTCGGGCTCGTACCGGCCCTGGAAATTCAGCATATAGCGCCGACGGCCCACCTCAAGAAAGCCGCCTGAGCTGTCGACCG
Source organism: Kordiimonas lipolytica (assembly GCF_001550065.1). The sequence goes on along the minus strand of NZ_LRUB01000013.1, from coordinate 15,290 downwards.
TGCGGCCCACAAGACGCGCGATGGCATTAACATTAATGCCCAGTTCGGCAGCCCGGATGGCATCAAATTCGATGCGCAGTTCTTCGCCAAACCCCGCGCCTGCTTCCACGGAAATATCGGCCACGCCTTCAACGCTTTCAAGCTGTGGCACCACCTCGTCCTGGATGAAATTGACATACTGGTCCTGCGGCAGCGAGCTGCCGTCGCGGAACTGTGTGAACAGATAGATCAGCGTCTCACCCGTCGGGTTGCCGCCGTTCATCAGGATACGTGGCCGATCCGCATCTGCCGGTAGGGGCGGCAAGCGGTTGATACGGCTGATCACGTCGATCAGCGTGCGGTCCATGTCTGATTCAAGCGCGAACTCCAGCGATACAAAGCCGAAGCTGTTGTTCGAGAAGGTGCGCATCTCCTCAAGGCCCGGGATGCCTTGCATCACCTCTTCAACGGGCTCGATGATCTCTGATTCGATCTCAGACGGGCTGGCGCCGCGCCAGAACACTTGCACGGCCAATTGCGGGCGCTCAATTGCCGGGAACAGCTGCACAGGCAGTTTGGTCAGCATCACGGCACCCAGTACAAGCGCCATGGCAGCCACCACGATGACAGCCGCCGGATTCTTCAGGCTTTTTTCTGTAAGTTTCATGGAACGGGTTTCCTCGCGTCGTATCCATTTATATCGTTACGACACGGTATGACCTGTTATATTATAATGCGGAATGTGAATGCGACGGGACGCCATTCGCCTGCGACAAAACGCAAAAAGGGGGCCTGAAGCCCCCGGATTTCCTAAACTTTCGCTTAAATAAGCACTGGATGAGAGACTCAGTTACTCGTCATTCTTGTCCGACTTTGGTTTCTTCTGCCATTCCTCGAACTCGCCAAGACCACAGCTGCCCCACTGACGCCCAAAACTGTCGAGTACTGTGATGATCTCCGACTTACACAGTTGGGAAATCGAGGTGCTGTACATAAAGCGCTCTTCCCGCGCCAGACTGATGCAGCGATGCGGCATCCTGTTCATATAGGCCTTTTTGCCGAGCCCATGGAAAAAGATGGTCTGATCGTCGATAATCTGCGAATCCCGCAGGTACCGGAGCGGCACGCAGTGACGCGTTTCGCCCGTTGGCTCATATTTTTCAAGAATGCGCTCAAGGCGTTTTTCGCCCCGCGTCTTTTCTTTTTCACCGTCATCGTCCGCAGACGTCGTGCCGAAAGAAATCGCGAGTACTGCTACTAATGCCGCGGAGAACAGGGATTTTTGTTTCATTTTCTGTCTCACCTTTCGTCTCATTTCACGGCTACCCTACCAAGGGCTGTCTGAACAATTGCTGAACAATTTTTAGGGCTTTAGTCAAGCCCTTCAAGCTCTCTCTGCATGGCCACCCGAAGGTCCGCCCCCAGATTTGCAAGCGCGATCTGCTCTGTCCGCCCCACCTTTGTGAGCGTGTCATCAAACGCCAGACCATGCACCTGCGCCAGTTGCAGCAAGTAGGCAACAAAGGCGTCGGCGCGTGCCTGGATAATCCAGCGGAATGGCCCGGTTGGGACATCGCGACTTTCGCATAACCTCACAAATTCATGCACTAGATGCGGCAGAAGCGTGGTGCCAATACGGCGAAGACCAGCACAGAAAGCAGCGAAAGGGGGCAGCTCTTCTTCCGGCGTATCGTCTTCCAGGTCTTCTTCCTGCTGGCAGGAGGCGACAGCTTCAAGCTGGCTGACCATGTCCTCGAGCTCGCGATCAAGCGCGTCTGCAATATCATCCGCCAGCTTCTGCTGGTTGGGGCTCAAAATAGCACGGCCGGAGGCTTCCAGCCCCCGTAGGCTGGCACCCAAAAAATCGATAATGGTTGCCTGTTCTGTCACATCTGATCCTTGTTCCAACCCGTTTTCCTATACATGGTGCAGCCGCCCGCGCCAACAAACTTCGGATTTTTGATCGATTTGACATAGAATTTCGTACACTGTCCGAACACACCCTGGGGAGCACGAATGACCGACATCTATTTAACAGGCGCAACCGCTCTTGCCGCCAGCCTTCTGGCCCTTTGGATCATCAGCATCTTGCGCGGGCACGTGAGCTTCATCGATGCCTTCTGGGGTACGGGATTCCTGATCGCAGCGGGCGCGGGCGCGACAACACTTCCCGCCCTTGGCCCCGCGCAAACGCTGGTACTAGCTCTGCTGGCGGCCTGGTCTGTGCGGCTTTCCGTCTATCTGTTCAGGCGCTATCTGGCCCATGGCGAAGACCCGCGCTATGTGAAAATCATCGGCGCCCGCACAGGCGTCAGCCGCCATATATTCACGGCCTGGTTTGTCTTCGGCATGCAGGGCGCGCTTATTCTGGTCATCGCAGCACCGGTTATAGGGCTATTGGCAGAACCCGCGCGCGGCCTTGACGGCTGGGCCTACGCGGGAGCGGCTCTTTGGGCCCTCGGTGCCTTCTTTGAATGGGTGGGCGACTGGCAGCTTTCACGCTTCAAGGCAGACCCTTTGAGTGAAGGCAAGGTGCTGGACACTGGCCTTTGGGCCTGGACGCGGCACCCGAACTATTTCGGCGATGCCTGCGTCTGGTGGGGCCTATGGCTGATCGGCCATGACCTGACGCTAGTGTTCACGCCTGCGCTTATGACCTTCCTCCTGATGAAATGGTCGGGCGTACCGCTTCTGGAAAAATCGCTGAAGAAGCGCCGGCCCGATTACGCGGATTACATCAAGCGCACCAGCGCCTTTTTTCCAAAGCCGCCTAAAGGCTGACAGGCGTCAGCGGCAAGGCCCGTCGGGGCAGACCGGCCCCATGCGCAATAGTTCCCGGTTCAGGCGGGCCAGGGCTTCCCCATCCGTTGACTTGGTGCACCCGATATAGAAAAAGATATCGTCCTGCATATCCGTAAGGTCCGCGATGATAGCGAGCTGATCCCCAAGGTTATATTGCACGATCAGATGTTCAACAGTCGGCTTGGTCACGATCAAAAAATCACCAACACCGGCAGCGAGATTCCTGAGAGTCCGCGGCGTGGAAGTGGAGGCGACCATAAGGTCCCGGCCTTTGAGAAGCGGATCAACATAAGGCCCGTAGGATGTATCCACCTGCACGATTCCCTTAAGGCGGGCATCATCCAGAAGGCTCACAAGAGACCGGTGGCCCCCGATCCTTTTATCGGATTTCCTGACCACCACGACCATGCCATAATCCTTGCCGATGGCTTCGGTGAATACAAGAAATTCGCGCCGGGCCTCGGTGGCGAACAAAGCCGCTGCACAGACATTGCCAGGCGCACGCTTCAGAAGCGCCATCTGGTTATACCAGGGCATATAGCTCCATTCCAATTCGACATCAGCGCCCTTCGCCACCGCTTCAAGGTGATCAGCCAGATAGCCCTGCGCCCCATCGGATGAGGCTGTCACATAGGGTGCTAGGTCGGCATAAAGAAGAGTCAGCTTGTTATCCCCGGCATGCGCAGTGCCAGCATTTAGCGTCACAGCACACAGCAGGACAGCCGGTGCAAACAGTCTGGTAAGAAAATCCAATATTCATTCCCACCCAAATCAGGACCCCACATCAGTCTAAGTCCCGGTTCTTGCCAAAAGGTTTATAGCCTCCAGGGAGCCCAGAAAGCCCGTCAGTCCGGCACGGAGACAGAGTGCGTGGGAAAGGTTAGCGTGATTTCCGTACCCACACCTTTTTCCGACGCAATATCAAAACCACCACCAACCAGCGCCATAAAACGCACCACAAGCGGCAAGCCAAGGCCAGTGCCCGCGTGTTTGGTGTGGACGCCGCCGCGCACTTGCCCGAAGAGCTCCAGCGCCTTCGTCAGTTGGTCTTCCGTCATACCAATGCCGTTATCCTTCACCGTGAGAGCACACCAGTCCCCGTTCGACGAGCTTGAGAGCTCAACCACACTGCCTTCAGGGGAAAACTTCACGGCGTTCGAAAGGACATTCAAAAGCACCTGGCGGGCGATCCGCTTGTCTGTATAGACATTGATTTCAGGGACATCGCAATTGACCTTGATGTCTTTTTCATCCGCCAGCGCGCGCACCAGTTCACAGCTGGTATTCACAAGGTCTCGGATATCAACATCTTCCATGAAGATGTCATACTTGCCTGCTTCAAGCTTCGACATATCAAGGATGTCATTGATGACGGCAAGAAGGTGCGCGCCGCTTTCCCGGATCAATTGAACATATTGCTTGTTCTTCTCACCCTCCACCTTGCCAAAAATCTCCAGCTGCAGCATTTCGGCAAAGCCGATAATGGCATTCAGGGGTGTGCGGATTTCATGGCTGGTGGAAGCCAGAAAATCCGACTTGGCTTTGTCCGCCGCCGCCACACGCTCCACGACAATACGCACGCGCCTGAGGAAAATGCGCACCAGGACTGCGACAATGGCCAGCATCAACAGCGTGGGCCAAACCAGGGTGATCAGCATGTTGCGCCCGGCGTGCGTGGCGGCCCACGAAAGGTAAGCAGCCTGCCCTTCAGAGGAGGCCAAAGCCAGTGGGATAAATTCCTTGTCGGTCGGCTGTTCGGTATGGAACTCGATTCCCTTGAGGGAATATTCGCTCTCTAGCTCGGCTATAATGTTTGGCGTTATCTCGGAAACGAAAACAAGCGACGGTCGAGCCTCTTCGAAGAAGTCCTTACCAACGTCAGACCGGAATCCAAGGCCGGTGGTAACCATGCTGGCCCCGAAAGCGAACAGGCGTTCATTCGCAACGACAAAGCCACTAACGCTGGCAGGTGTATCAATTTCAGGAAGCTCCAGTGACCGGACGGCATCCGCAAGCCCGGCCCCCAGCAGCTCGCCAGCGGGCGGGAGCCCGTTCTGGACCTGGCTGAAGATGACCGATCCGTCAGGCGCCATAACAAGAACACCAACCACAAAGCTGTAGGTATAGGTGGTTTCTGCGATGGACTCCTTCACCCATCTCTCGTCGTATTCCAGAACGACATTTTGAACGGCATCGTCCCACCAGGCATTATCTTCTGCGAGCAGCTCCAGCCGACGGAGATATTGGTTCATAACGGAATGAAATTTCTGGCGTTCACCAGCAATGGAGGTCTTGTCCTGTTGATAGGCAAGGAAGCCGGCGAGTGCGACATACCCCGACATACATAAGAACATGGCAATGAAGATCGGCCGAACGAATTGCCGAACATCCATGAATGCTTCCCTTCTGCCCCCATCTTTAAGGATAGCGCAGAAGCTGCGTCATGGATATCAACGTTTGGGTTTGCAATACACAACCATTAAGAGTTTTTTCAATGAAACTGCGGCAACACCCCATGTCGGCCATATGCTGCATTATTTCATTTTTGCAATTGATTATTAATATTATTTATGGGATAAGATCATCAGCAAGGCGGAACCGGATGCCCCGCCTTGTCTGCGTCGGTCCTGACAGCGGCGCTTTCCTTGGCGGGCGGCCCATGATTGGCCCTAACTTCTCCTGCGGCTGCCCGCCCCTAACTTCCCGAGAGACTTTCTTCTGACCAGTCACGAAAAAGCCGCCCCAGCCCCGGGGCGGCTCTCTCATTACTATCGGAAGCGATCTGGCCTGCTGCCTAGCGGTCAACGATCACCAGGCCAGGTGCGTCATAGTCCGGGTACAGCTTCTTCAGCGCCTTTTCGGTAAATTCAGCCGCAATGGGGCCAACCCGCGTGGTCACCGCCGCCTTGCGGTAAGCATAGTCCGGCCCCGTATAGCTGCGACTGGCGGTATATTCGGGCACTGGTGAGACCCAGATATAATGTTCAGCCACCACATTGCCGTCCTTGTCCAGCACGGTCACATCACCGCCTGCCTGCGTGTTCCTGGACCGAAGCGCCGCCAGCGAAAACGACTGAATCTGAAGTTTCTTGATCCTGACCTTCACCGTGCCGTCAAAAGCCGGGTCGGCTTCCTTGATACCGCGCTCCATCATCGCCTGAAACAGCGCAGGCACGTTATAGTCCTTAATATCCGGGAACAGGCGCTCGTTGCCCCATTCGGTGCCGGCATAAAGGCTGACGTTCAGTTTGGCATTCGGTGGCAGGCCGCCGCGCGTTCCTTCCGTGCGAAATTCGCGGAAGGCTTCCTCGCGCCTGGTGTCGATATCATTGATACGGTCCATCTTGGCTTGCAAGCGGTCAGAGAAGGTTACCTCCACGTCAGCCAGCGCTGCTGAGCCGGGCATCAACAGGGCTGCGGCTGTCGCTACCGTCATCATCAGATTTTTCATGCTAAACCCTTTCGTCTTGTCCTTGCCAAAACCTTATGACGCCATCGCTGAACCGTGCCTGAACAACAAAGGCCGCCCATTTCCAGGGGCGGCCTCTTTTCTAACGCGTTAGTGGCCTCTAATGGAAGCCCTTGACGATTTCTTCTACCATCTTCTTGGCGTCCGCAAACAGCATCATGGTGTTATCGCGGAAGAAGAGCTCATTCTCCACGCCGGCATAGCCACTGCCCATGGAGCGCTTGATGAAGAGGACCGTCTTGGCCTTTTCCACGTCCAGGATAGGCATGCCGAAGATCGGGCTTTGAGGGTCCGTCTTGGCAGCCGGGTTCGTCACATCGTTTGCGCCAATCACGAACGCCACATCAGCCTGCGCGAACTCGCTGTTGATGTCTTCAAGCTCAAACACTTCGTCGTACGGCACATTGGCTTCCGCCAGAAGCACGTTCATATGCCCCGGCATCCGGCCTGCCACAGGGTGGATGGCATATTTCACTTCAACGCCTTCGTCCTTCAGCATGTCGCCCATTTCCTTGAGCGCGTGCTGCGCCTGCGCCACCGCCATGCCGTACCCCGGCACAATGATCACTTTGGAAGCGTTCTTCATGATGAAGGCCGCGTCGTCCGCGCTGCCCTGCTTGACAGGCCGCGTTTCCGCAGCACCCGCCACAGCCAGGCCACCGTCACCGCCGAAGCCGCCAAGGATCACGCTGATGAAGGACCGGTTCATGCCTTTACACATGATGTAGGAAAGGATGGCACCGGATGACCCCACAAGCGCGCCGGTAACAATCAGCGCCGTGTTCGCCAGCGTGAAGCCGATGCCCGCAGCCGCCCAGCCAGAATAGCTGTTCAGCATGGAAACCACCACTGGCATGTCCGCGCCGCCGATCGGGATGATCAAGAGGAAGCCGATGATGAAGCTGAGGGCTGTGACGATCCAGAAGATGTGCACGCCTGCGATCTCAAGGTCTTGGTCCACCACGAACATGGCGATACCGCCCACAATGCCAGCACCCAGCAGGATGTTGATGATATGCCGCGCGGGCAGCATGATCGGCGCGCCGGACATATTGCCGTTCAGCTTGGCAAAGGCGATCACAGAGCCCGAGAAAGTGATGGCGCCAATGGCAATGCCCAGGCTCATCTCAATCTTGGAGGCTGTGTGGATATGACCCATGGCATCCGCGATCCCGAAGGATGTGGGGTGCAGGAAGGCGCTGGCCGCCACCAGAACGGCCGCGAGGCCCACAAGGCTGTGGAACGCTGCCACAAGCTGGGGCATCTGAGTCATGGCGATCTTGCGCGCGATCACGAAGCCGATGGCCCCACCAATAACAATCGCACCGATGATCCAGTCATAGGAGACGATCTCGGGGTTCATGATGGTCGTCACCACCGCGATTACCATGCCGATTATGCCGAAGATATTACCCTGGCGGCTGGTTTCAGGAGACGACAGCCCTCGAAGGGAAAGGATAAAAAGAACAGCTGCCACCAGGTAGGCAACGGCTGTGAGGTCCACATGCATTTGTGTCATATGCCAGGCCCCCTATTTCTTTTTCTTGTACATGGACAGCATTCGCGCCGTAACCGCGAAGCCGCCAAAGATATTGACAGCAGCAAGCCCGATGGCGATGGCCCCAAGGATCTTGGAGATCGACATGGCTTCCGGTCCAGCGGCAATGAGTGCACCCACGATGATCACGCTTGAGATGGCGTTGGTAACGCTCATCAGCGGCGTGTGCAGGGCGGGCGTAACAGACCACACCACATAATAGCCAACGAAGATCGCCAGCAGGAAAACAGAGAACTGCTGGATAAATGGATTTACGATGATGTCATGCATCTTATTTCTCCCCCTTGAGGCGCTCGTTCACAACGGCACCGTCCTTGGTGACAAGCGACTCGCGGATGATCTCATCCTCGAAGTCGAACGCAAGTTCGCCTTCTTTCACCATGGGTGTAATGAAATGAACCAGGTTGCGGGCATAAAGTGCGGAAGCATCCGCCGCCAGGCGTGACGGCACATTCCTGTGCCCCACGATCTTGACACCATGCGCTTCAACCACTTCACCGGGTTTAGAAAGTTCGCAGTTGCCGCCCATCTCGACCGCCAGGTCAACGATCACGCTGCCGGGCTTCATGCTTTTCACCATCTCTTCGGTGATCAGCTTCGGCGCCGGACGGCCCGGGATCAGGGCCGTTGTGATGGCCATGTCCTGCTTGGCCAGCGTTTCAGCAATCAGCGCCGCCTGCTTGGCCTTGTATTCGTCAGACATTTCCTTGGCGTAGCCACCGGCGGTTTCAGCCGCTGCGGTCTCTTCGTCCTCCACCATCACGAACTTGCCGCCCAGGCTTTCAACCTGTTCCTTGGCTGCAGGACGCACATCTGTGGCGCTGACGATTGCCCCCAGTCGCTTGGCCGTCGCAATGGCCTGAAGGCCAGCAACACCCGCGCCCATAACCATAACGCGTGCGGGTGGCACCGTGCCGGCGGCGGTCATCATCATCGGGAAGGCCCGGCCGAATTCAGCCGCACCGTCCAGCACGGCCTTATAGCCGGCAAGGTTCGATTGGGATGACAGCACATCCATAGACTGTGCCCGCGTGATCCGCGGCACGAACTCCATAGCGAAGGCCATCAGGCCCGCCTTGGCGTAGGCGTCAAGCCGGTCGCGCTCCACGAACGGGTTCAACACAGCAAGCTGGGCCGCGCCTTTTTTCACGTGCTTGGCATCCGCCGCCTCAAGCCCCTGCACGGAAAAGATGACGTCGGCATCCTTCACTGCAGCCTTGAGGTCCTTGGCGATGGAAGCGCCAGCCTCTTCAAACTGTTTGTCTGGAATGGAGGCGCCTTCTCCGGCGCCTGCCTCGATGATGACCTCGAACCCGAGGCCGATCAGTTTCTTGACTGTTTCGGGGCTGGCCGCAACGCGCTTTTCCGCGTCTCGCCGCTCCCGAAGGACCGCCAGTTTCATAAGCAGTTCTCCCTGAACTTTTTAAAGACAACAAAACAGGCACTTCAGCACTTGAAACTTATATTTCTGGTTTGCCCCTCTCGAGCTGCCAGAGCCTTGAAACGGAAGGGTAGCGCAATTGCGCGTATGAGCAACATTATTTCTTGTGATGATGATGTGAAGAGAAAGTGATTGGTAAAATTTTATGATTACCACTTTGTTAACAAGTGTCCTGAAATGATACAGTTTGATTCGGTGGCAGGGGCATAAAGTGGCAAGCGAACGCGTTCTCATAGTCGAAGACGAAATCACCCAGATCACACTCCTGGAAGGCATTGTGACGCGGGCAGGTTTTGGCGCTGAAAAATGCATGAGCGGTCAGGAAGCCATAGACCGGCTGATGGACCGCGCTGCCCCTAAGGTCGATGTCGTGCTCTTGGATTTGGTCATGCCCGGCATGGACGGTATTGAGGTTCTCAATGCCATCCGCCCCAAGTTCCCCGCCCTCCCGGTTGTCATGCTGACAGCGCACAGCTCCATCACCACAGTGGTGGACGCCATGCGCGCCGGCGCCAATGATTTTATCGTGAAGCCCGCAAGCGCCGAACGTATCCGCACAGCGATAGAGGCAGCGCTGAAGACCAGCTCGCTCGTGGGAGAAATCGGCCCCATGCGCGATCAGATGGCTGGGCACGCCACCGGCGTCGGTTTCCAGTCCCTTGTGGGCACATCTGAGAGCATGCAGCGCGCGGTGGGCCTGGCCAAAAAAGCAGCCAAGGCCGCCATTCCAGTATTGATCGAAGGCGAAAGCGGCGTGGGTAAGGAAGTGTTCGCAAACGCCATCCATGACGCCAGCGACCGTTCGGGCACGCCTTTTGTGGCCGTAAACTGTGGCGCCATCCCGGAAAACCTGGTGGAAAGCATCCTGTTCGGCCATGAGAAGGGCGCTTTCACAGGCGCCACGGAAAAACGCATCGGTAAATTCCAGGAAGCCGACGGCGGCACCCTGTTCCTTGATGAGGTGGGCGAGCTGCCGCTGGATGTGCAGGTGAAGCTGTTGCGCGCGATCCAGGAGAAAGAAATCGATCCCGTTGGCGGGCGGCAGTCGATCAAAGTCGATATCAGAATTATTTCGGCAACGAATCGAAACCTGGCAGAGCGCGTCGCCACTGGTGCCTTCCGCGAAGACCTTTATTACCGGCTGAATGTTTACCCCATTCACCTGCCGCCGCTTCGTGAACGCAAAAGCGACGTCCCGGCGCTGACCGAACATTTCCTGGACCAGATCGCCGCCATGGAAGACATGGCGCGCAAGCAGGTCTCAACGGACACGCTGAGGCTTCTTGAAAGCTACGATTGGCCGGGCAACATCCGCCAACTTCAGAATGCCCTGTTCCGCGCGGTGATCCTTTCGGACAGCGACATCCTGACGCCAGCCGATTTCCCGCATCTGCAGCCCAACGCAGGCGCTGTGCCCACCCTTCCTCATTCCCAGCCCGCTACTGTGCCTGGTTCTGCTCCTGGGCCCGGCCCTGCCACACAAGCGCCACAGGCAGATGGCATGCTGCTGGCGCTCGAAAGCGGTGACGGCCATATCAAGCGGTTCGATGAGCTGGAAGCGGAGATTATCCGCAAGGCGCTTGAAAGGTACGACGGTAAGATGGCCGAAGTCGCACGAAGGCTTGGCATTGGCCGGTCAACGCTGTATCGAAAAGTAGCTGAATACGGTCTCGACACTTAAGCAAAGGGCGCACGCGCTGATGATTGGCGTTTTTGATTCCGGCTCGGGCGGGCTCACCATCCTTGAAGCCCTGCATGAAGCCATGCCAAACCAGGATTTCCTGTATCTGGGCGACCATGCCAACGCGCCATACGGGCACCGGTCGAACGAGCAGATCGTGGACATGACGCGGGACTGCATCGAAACCCTTTTTGATGCGGGCTGCGACCTTGTCATTCTGGCCTGCAACACGGCAGCCGCCATCGCCCTCAGGACCCTGCAGCAGGATTGGCTGCCGCAAGCTCACCCAAACAAGCGTATCCTTGGCGTTCTTGTGCCGATGGTGGAGGCGCTGACCGGTGTGCCCTGGAGCCAGGAGCATCCGAACGGGGGCAAGCCAAAGGACCGTTCGATCCTTCTGTTCGCCACGCGGAAAACGGTGGAGAGCGGCTCATATCTTGATGAAGTGAACAAGCGTGCCCCGCATGTAGCCCTGGTACAGAAGGCCTGTCCTGGCCTAGTGGACGCGATTGAAGGCGGTGCCGGGCAAGCGCCCATGCGCGGCCTGATTGACGGTTTTGTGGGCGAAGTGCTGGCAGAAGTGCCTGCGCCAGATGCTGCCGTGCTGGGCTGTACCCATTTCCCGCTGGTACGGGACTATTTCCGTGACGCCCTGCCCGCATCGACAGAGCTTCTGTCCCAGCCCGACATCGTCGCGAAATCGCTGAAGGACTATCTGGCGCGGCATCCGGAATTCCAGAAAAGCGGATCAGGCCATGTTCGGCTTTTGACAACCGGCAGGCCAGAGGATGTCACTATGGCGGATGCCTACCTGCCAGAAAAACTCCGGCACTTTGAGGATCACACCAGCGTCTAATTCGCGCGGTAACTGGCCAGGATGTCGGCGACCTCTGCCGTGCTGACCTGATCAAAAATCCGGTAGTGCGCCCCAACGGCGCGGAAATATTCAGGCGTTTCAAGGCAAATGACATCATCCACAAGGCGGCGCATCTCAAGCACGACCTCAGGCGGCGCAACGGGAACCGCCAGACAAATGCGTTTCGCACCGCCCGCGCGGATGGCTTCAATCGCCGCCTTGACGGTGGCGCCTGTGGCGATGCCGTCATCCACCAAAATCACCACGCGGTCACGTACATTCAAAGGGCCGTCGCCCGCGCCCATCTCAAGCCGCCGTTTTGCCATGGCCCGCAGCATGTCGGCGGCCGTGCTTTCCAGATAAGCGTCAGAGATATTGAAGAAGGTGACGACCTTCTGGTTGCGCACCAAGTGCGGCGGATTTCCTTCCGCCACCGCGGCGGCGGCCAATTCCGGCTGGCCCGGCGCGCCCAATTTTCGCACCTGCAGGATATCAAGCGGCGCGTTGAGCGCATGTGCTACCTCATAGGCCACAGGCACACCGCCACGCGGCAGCCCGATTACCAGCGCATCCTGCCCTTCAAACGCCTGAAGGCGTTCGGCGAGCAGTTTTCCAGCCTCTGTCCTGTCATGAAACATGGCGCATTTTACCGCGGATCAGCGGATGGTTCAAATACCCTCAGGCACGCCGAAACCGATGTCGATATAATCGATATGGGCCACATCCAGCGTTTTAATATCTTTGGGTTTGCCAAACCGTGAGAGCAGCGGTTCCGATTTCGCAACCGAGATAATGCCGATCAACCGGTCGATCTTGCCACTGCGCCCTTTAAGCGGATACATGGAGCTTTGATAAAGGCGCTGAAGGCCGTTTTGCCCCACCAGCGTTCGAACATTGTAGCCGCCGCAGGGCACATCGGTGATGTTGGAATAAAAAGTGTCCATGGGATCGAACATGTCTTCGTCCCAATATTCGAACAGATTTATGCCGGTGAAGCTGGCCTGCAAAACCTCGTCTACCGCGCTGCCGATAATGGTAGGCACCAGATGCCGCGGCCCCTGCCGTTCCGCCATCGCAATCCAGGGCAACATCGGCTTGATATCGGATGGATGAACAGCCGAGCGTTGCGGAATGGCGCCGCCTGCATCCTGCATCAGGCCGCGATAATATTTTAACAGCTTTTCATGAGCCGGAGGAAGAGACACAATAAGGGTGGTCACTTTATAAGTTGTTGCCCCATCAGGATTCAGATTGCCAATCTATGGGGCCCGTGTCCATGCCGTTTTTGGCACAAAGGCAAACAATGTGAGAATGCCCCCATGCAACTGGATGCCTATCTAAAACGTATTGGATTCAATGGAATACCACAGGTTGATCTTGAGACATTCCAGCGCATCCACCGCCTGCACAGTGACGCCATCGCGTATGAGAATCTGGATGTGCAGGCCGGTGTGCCCATCGGGATCGACGTGCCTGATGCGTTCGAAAAGATCGTCGGGCGCGGGCGCGGCGGCTGGTGCTATGAAATGAACGGCCTGATGGGCTGGGCCCTGGGCCAGATTGGCTTTTCCGTCACACGCGTGGCCGCAGGTGTCAGGCGCGCGCTTCTGGGGGACGAGATGGTCGGCAATCACCTTGCGCTTCTGGTGGACCTTGAAGGCGTGCGCTATCTGGCCGACGTCGGCTTTGGGGACGGCATGGTCGAGCCAGCGCCGCTCAAGGAGGGCCCTTTCAAGCAGCGGCAGTGGCGGTTCGCCCTTGAAAAGCTGGACGACCGCTGGTGGCGGCTGCATAACCACCCGGACGGCGCGGCCCCATCGTTCGATTTCACCGAAGAACAGGCCGACGCCGATCTGCTCGCCAGAAAGTGTCAGCACCTCCAGAGCTCGCCAGAGTCAGTATTCGTGCTGAACGCTGTGTGCCAGCGGCACTTCCCGGACCGGCTTGAGATCATGCGGGGGCGGGTACTGAAAACCATCCGCGCGGACGAAAGCCACAAACGCACGATCGCGGACCTTGATGATTACCGGGAGACGCTGAAGGCGCTGTTCGGGCTTGAGATCGAAGGCCTCGACCCTATCTGGCAGAAGGTGCTGGCGCGCGACGCGGAACTGACTGCTGAAGCCCGCCAGGGATAACCCGGCCATGAAAAAAGGCGCTGAAACCAGCGCCTTCTCAACACTTCAGCAATAAAGCCAAAGCCTATTCGTCGTCGCCTTCGCCTGGTGCGGCTGGTGCGGCTTCCGGCATCTGGCCGCCTTCAATGGCGTGCAGGTAAACGTCCAGAAGCGCTTCCTGCTCCTGCCGGTCTGCCTGATCCATCTTGCGGATGGCGATAACCTTGCGCATCACCTTGGTGTCGAAGCCTAATATATACTGTATCTTTTTGTATCATTATTTAGCAGTCAGCCCATTGCTATTTTGGAAGGGGCCATGCTGAACCGCCCCGGGATTGTCGGAGGCAGGTTGGTTTAAGTTAAGCGGCCATGGGGCGTTCGTCCAGCATGGCGTAGTAATTTCTCTCAGCCTCGGCAGGTGGAATGTTGCCGATTGGCTCCAGCAGGCGTCGATGATTGAACCAGTCGACCCATTCAAGCGTCGCAAATTCAACCATCTCAAATGACCGCCACGGCCCTCGCCGATGGATGACTTCGGCCTTGTAGAGCCCGTTGATCGTCTCGGCGAGTGCGTTGTCGTAACTGTCCCCGACGCTGCCAACCGATGGTTCGATACCATCTTCTGCCAAGCGTTCGGTGTATCGGATCGAGACATACTGGCTGCCCCGGTCACTGTGATGGATAAGCCCGCCTTTTCTTGCTGGCCTGCGGTCATGCAGAGCCTGTTCAAGTGCGTCCAGCACAAAGCCCGTATGTGCCGTCCTGCTGACCCGCCAGCCAACGATGCGCCTGGCAAACACATCAATGACAAAAGCTACATAAACAAAGCCCTGCCATGTGGCGACATAAGTGAAGTCAGACACCCACAACATGTTGGGTGCCGGGGCATGGAACTCGCGGTTCACTTGGTCAAGTGGACAAGGGGCTGACTTGTCGCTAAAGGTGGTGCGAACAGGCTTGCCTCGAATGGCGCCTTGTAGCCCCATCTCGCGCATCAGACGCTCGACTGTGCAGCGGGCCACATGAAAGCCTTCACGGCCGAGTTGACGCCATATTTTGCGGACACCGTAGACCAGAAAGTTCTCCTCAAAGACACGGGCAATCTCCGGCTTCAGTGCCATATCGCGCTGTGCCCGTGCAGACAGAAGTGACGGGTCACGGCGACAGGCCAGATGGTGGTGGTATGTGGATGGGGCGATCTGCAGCAAACGACAGATCGGCTCGACCCCATACAGGTCCCGGTGCTCGTCGATAAAACTGATCAACGTCTCAGTGGGCGGTCGAGCTCCGCCTGGGCAAAATAAGCCGATGCCTTGCGCAAGATCTCGTTGGCTTGCCTCAGTTCCCGGTTCTCCCGTTCAAGGGCCTTCAGCTTGTCGGCAACCTC
>NZ_LRUB01000012.1 GCF_001550065.1 Kordiimonas lipolytica | reverse complement strand
GTAAGCGGTGATTTTCCCCCACGTTCCGTATGAGTTCATGATCTGCCACAAGGTGCAGGGAGTGATTTTGTCCATGGGAGGCCATATGGAGCTACAGCGTGAGAGTGATGTCGTTTCGCAGATTGTCATGACGCCGAAGGGTCAGCGGCGATGGCCTGATGAGGTGAAGGCGCGGATTGTAGCGGAGACGTTGAGGGCGGGCGCGACGGTAGATGGTGTTGCTCGGCGGTATGACCTTCGTCCCAACCATCTGTCGACCTGGCGACGCCTGGCGCGACAGGGCAAGCTGGTGCTGCCGGAGGATGACGAGGTCGGCTTCTTTGCTCCTGTCTGTGTGGAGGACGATGCGCCGTCCCGGTCGGGGTCTGCGCCCATCCTGGCTGGCACGGTCGATGTCATCTCGGGCGGTGTTACGGTACGGCTTGACGGTGCAACGCCAGCGGCGCGGATTGCCGAGATCGCCAAGGCGCTCGGAGCTCTTGGGGCATGATCTTCCCATCCAATCGGGTGCGTATCCTGGTAGCGACGAAGCCGGTGGACTTCCGCAAGGGCCACGACGGATTGGCGTCGCTGGTCCAGTCTGAGCTCAGGAAGGATCCTTTCACGGGCACGGTGTTTGTGTTCAGGGCGAAGCGGGCCGACCGGTTGAAGCTTCTCTATTGGGACGGCAGCGGTCTGGTGCTGGCCTACAAGCGGCTGGAAGAGCACAGCTTCACCTGGCCCGAGGTGCACGAGGGCATGATGACGCTGAGCCATGCCCAGTTTGAGGCTTTGTTCGCCGGTCTCGACTGGCGGCGGGTGACGCCGCTCCGGGCGAGGACACCGAAGGTCTGACAAAGTCTCTGGATAGCTGCGGCAGAGTGACTCAGGGAAACAATAATCCTGCCGCTCGGGCCGCTGTTTTGCTATGGTCTGATCATGTTCAAAGAGACCGACCTTCCCGATGATACCGAAGCCCTGAAGGCGATGATTATCGCCCAGGCAGCAGAGCTTGCCGCGAAGGAAGCTGTGATCATCCAGAAGGAAGGCGTGATCTCCGCCAAGGAGGATTGCATCACCCGGCTTGAGGCGCTGGTGAAGGCGTTCCGGGCAGCCATGTTCGGGCGGCGTTCCGAGAAGCTCGATCCGGATCAATATGACCTGGCGCTTGAGGATATCGAGGTTGGGATTGTCGCCATCGCCACCGAAGACAAGACCGCCGCCCAGGCTGTGGAGAAGGTTCGCCAGCCGAAGAGTGAGCGCGCCAGTCTGCCGCAGCACCTTCCACGTATTGATGAGGTCATCGAACCCGAGAGCACTCTCTGTGCCTGTGGCTGCCACATGCATGCGATTGGCGAGGATGTGTCGGAACGGCTGGATATCATCCCGGCCCAGTTCCGGGTGATCGTCACCCGCCGCCCCCGCTATGCTTGCCGGACGTGTGAGGATGGTATCGTCCAGGCGCCTGCGCCAGGCCGCCTGATCCCAGGGGGCTTACCGACGGAAGCCACAGTGGCCCAGGTTCTGATCTCCAAATACGCCGATCATCTCCCGCTCTATCGCCAGAGCCAGATTTATGCCCGGCAGGGCATCAAGCTCGACCGGTCGACACTCGCTGGCTGGGTCGGGCGGGCAGCGTTTGAGCTCAGGCCCGTGTATGACTGCCTGCTCAATCAGCTCAAGCGATCATCGAAACTCTTCATGGACGAGACGCCGGTGCCCGTCCTGGACCCCGGGCGGCGCAAGACCAAAACCGGCTATCTATGGGCGCTGGCGCGCGACGACCGGCCATGGAATGGCGAGGGTCCACCCGGGGTGGCCTTTCTTATGCACCGGGCAGAAGTGGCCAGCATGGTGAGGATATGCTCTCAGGCTTCAGGGGGACACTGCAAGTGGACGGGTATGCTGGCTATAACCGCCTTGCTAGACGGGCGGAGGCGCCGCTCAACCTCGCCTATTGCTGGGCTCATGCCCGCCGCAAGCTGATGGATGTGGCAAAGAACAATGTTGCCCCGATCGCTGAAGAGGGCCTGAAGCGCATCGCCGTCCTCTACCGAATTGAGGCCGACATCCGGGGCCAGAGTGCTGACGTGCGCCTCGCGGTCAGACAAGAGCGTGCCGCACCGCTGATGGACGCCTTCAAGATATGGCTTGACCAAAGCCAGGCGCGGGTGCTGGGCAAATCCCCGCTCGGACAGGCACTGGGCTATATCACCAAGCACTGGGACGGGCTGAGCCTGTATCTGACAGACGGGCGCGTTGAGATCGATAACAACACCGTCGAACGCACGATCCGGCCAATTGCCCTGAACCGGAAGAATGCCCTCTTCGCCGGTCATGATGTCGGCGCCCAGAACTGGGCTGTCATCGCGTCACTGATTGAGACCTGCAAACTTAATGCCGTCGATCCCCAGGCTTGGCTCACTCAGACATTCTCGGCTATCGTCACCGGCCACAGGCAGGCCGACATCGAAGGTCTGCTGCCCTGGAACAGGAAAGTTGCGACAACAGAGGGTGCCCCATGACATTGTCAGCCAATGAAAAGGCCACTATTACCGCGACATGCCAGACCTTTATCGACACCGTCCTAAAGCTGCGCTTCCTGCCGGTCGTCAATCAGACACCCTTCAATTACCCCGTCGATATCCAGGGGAAATGGCATGGCAGCAAGTATCGCTTCCTGCAACGCTACCGGTCGGGCTTTCCTGAGAACCTCGGTGAGGAGTTCGATGCACCCTTCGTTCGCATCGACTGGATCGGCCAAAACAGGTTCGATGTCCAATGGCATCGCCATACCGGCCAATGGTTCCCTGTCCACCAGGGCTTATCGCTCAAAGCCGCCCTCAAGGCCATTGAAACCAACGAGTTCCTCCACCCGGTGTGAACACAATAGCCCGATTGAGAGCAGCGTCACTGGCTCCCATATAGACGTGGGGGAAAATCACCGCTTACGGCGATCCGGCCTCACTCAAAATTGTATATCGGGATTAGGCCCGGAGTAATGAGGCTCAAGGGATTTCAGGCTTACAATAGGAAAAACATATGTTTTATGCCAATTTAGATCAGCGAGCGAGCCTCCGTTCTGCATAAAATAGGGGGTTCCTCACTCATAACTTTCTGTGTTTTATACGATCAATCGTTAACTAAGGAGCCTCCCAGATCAATGAGAGAGTTCGTATTAGAACAGATGAGAATCTTGAATCATCAAATGAGTTTGATGGACCAGCAGATTGGTGCCGTTGACAAGCGTTTGAGTGAAATCTTGGCGACTAAGGATGGCCTTGTGTCCCAAAAGGATAAGTTGCGAGTGGAATACGCCTACCTCGAAAAGACCGTCAAACAATACGACCAGGCTATTGCTAAAGAAGCCGCGTCAAAGCCCGCCGAGAAATCAAAACGGCCTGCGCCTAAGCAGAAGAAAAAAGCTGCTTCAACAAAAGCCAAGAAATCCGATTCAAGCACCAGGCGGAACCGCATTTCAACAGAAGAGTGGCAGATACTTCCGAAGCTACTCCCGACGACTCCATCTGAGGCGACAACCACTGCTGAATTGGCCGAGCGCTGTGCTAAACATGGCATTCATCCATCTCAACAAGCTGTCTACCTGCAGCTCACGAAATTGGAAGAGAAGGGTGCCGCCACACGACATAAGACTTCAACCAAAGACCTCTGGTACCGCGAGGAAAGCAATGTAGTGAATTTGAAGAACGTAGCCGGAAAATAAAAACCACCTAAGGCGCAGCAACGCCTTAGGTGGCATAGGCAGGTTATGCATGAAAGCTTCAACCAACCCTCAGGTGCACGAAGCTTCCATATATTGTCTGCTATTTCAATGATTCAATTATGCAGATCATGGGAGCTGATCATCAATGCCGCCCAAACCCTCAGTCTCGCCCCCAGAAAAGGCCGAAATGTATCGGTTGCATACCGAAGAAGGCCTTAAACAAAAAGAAATCGCCCACCTTTTTGGCGTCATGCAATGGACTGTATCCAGAGCTATTCGTGACGAGCGAAAACGAAGGGGGCGTTCAAATGACAATTGATCCAAAGCAGCTCGCCGCTGTACTTCTGGAAATGGCTCAAGAGGCCCAAAACGCCTCTAGTTATGCCAATGGTCTTTCCGACGGTCTTTTCGCTGCTGCGGCTGCCCTGGATGGCGACGCTTTTGTCTCCAATGACAATTCTGGTTCTCGACCCAGCACAGCATATCGCATCAAAAAGCAGCCAACCCAAGGGCCTGTTATCGAAGCTTTGAAAGCTAACGGTTCGATGTCAGTTACCAGCATAATAAAATGGGCGCGTGCCAGAGGGCATGATTTGCTCAGGCCCACGGTCAAAGATGTGCTGGAAAGGCTAATGAAGCGCGGGTTGGTAAAGGCGAACGGACAACGGTATCAACTCCTGGACTCTGACGACTGAAGGTAAGTCGCGATATCCTTGAGCTCGCAACCTTCTTCGCCCAGTGCCTCAAGTACCTGCAAGAAGAACGCAGCGGTAAAGGATACCCGGTTCAACTTGTTTGAAAGGGTCCGCCGATCCAGTTCAACACCCATGTCAGCCAGTCGCTTTGCCAGCTCAGGAAGCCCCATTCCCTTCTCTGCCAGCTTCGCTTTCAGCCAAAGACGTAATGCTTCCCGCCATTGTTCGTCCGTTAAGTCCCCCATAGAAGGCTCCATACAATGCAAAAACAAACGTCACCATATTTGATGACATTTTCGCTTGCAAGCCCTGTTTTGAAGCGGTATGTTGGGGTCATCAATAATGATGACGCTAGGGACAACAGGCCAGTGCCACAGCACTTCCTAAAAAGCGCGAAAGCCCGCACTCTTTCTGTAAAGGAAGTGATGCGTATGAGCGAAGATGAAGCCTTCGCCACTTTCGCTATGCTTCGCTGGCCAGACACCGAAGGCGAAGCGGTGTGCCCTCATTGTGGTCACGATAAATGCTATCTCATTAAAACCCGCCGCCGGTTCAAATGCGCGGCCTGCCGTAAACAGTTCTCCATCACCAGCGGCACGATCTTTCACAGCGCCAAACTTGAGCTTCGCGATTATCTTGCTGTCATTGCTCTGTTTGTGAACGCGGTGAAGGGTATTTCAGCACTGCAGGTTTCTCGCGATGTGGACATTTCCTATAAAGCCGCCTTCGTGCTGCTGCATAAACTTAGGGAAGCCATCGATGGCACGCGGTCTGATATTACTTTGTCCGGTGAAGTTGAGATTGATGGTGCTTATTATGGTGGCCATGTTCGTCCATCAAACGGCGGACGTGAAGGCCGTAAGCCTTCGAAAAAGCGTCGCAAGAAATGTGTGCTGACCCTTGTGCAACGCGGGGGGGCAACAGTTACCAAAGTTATCCCTTCCGAAAACACGGATGACGTGCTGGATATTGCCCGCAAGCACATCGCTCAAGACAGTGTTGTCTTTGCCGACGAGCATGGGGCCTATGATGTGCTGCATGCCCGCTATGAAGTTTATCGGATCAATCACCGCTGGTCGTATTCAGATGGCATTGCTTGCACCAACCAGGCCGAAAGCTTCCATGCCCGCATGCGCCGTGCAGAGATTGGCCAGTATCACCGGATTTCTAACCGCTATTTGAGCCAATACGCTAGTGAGATTGCGTACCGTTCTGATCGCAAACGGGTGGACAATGGAACTGTCTTCTCTGAGGTCACGGAAATGGCGCTTGCAACGCCTGCAAGCCGCACCTGGATCGGTTATTGGCAGAAACGAGCGGTATAGCTAATCTGAATTTTGAAAGCTGCATCGAGGAATTTCTATGAGCAAGAAGCCTAAAGACAAATTTCACCGGAACAAGGTGGGCATTAAAATGTGCTTCCGGCTTGCCGAGAAATGGAACATCTCTGATGCCACCCTTATGACCCTTCTGGGCCAAGCCGATGCAGAGCAATTTGAAGCGTGGCGAGCGGGCGACGTTGGCGAAATATCAAACGACACCCTCATGCGGGTTTCCTACATGCTGGGAACTCACACCGACCTGCGTACCATTTTCACAAACCCAAATAATTACTATGGCTGGGTATCCCGCTCAAACTCGGGCTTTGAGGATATTTCGCCACTTGAACACATGCTTCGGAATGGCCAAGAGGGCATGCATGATGTTCGTCTCTATCTGAACCACTGGATCAGTGGCGGCAAGAGCATGACGCTCGCGGAGATCAAGGCATTTCATTGCCCTACTCAATCCATTCCCACAAAAGAGCTCCATTAGCTCCCTGTACGCGCCCCAGTTTTCGAACCATTCCCATCTTCACCCTTGAGTTCAGAAGTCTCGATACATTCCGGTTCGTCAGCATCCACGTCTGTTCATCAACCTTCCGATCGGACACCAAAAGGTTCGTAAGCTCAGTCGTAGAGATTGGGCCTGCACGCTCGCGCATGACACTGTCCAGTTTGACAGGCAGTTCAAGGTACCTGAATTCGCCTTCTGGGCGGCGATTGGGTGGCTCAGGGACGCACTCAGATTCCACCACCAGGCTTTTAAGGTATGACAGCCTGTTTTCCAGCTCAGCGCGCTTTGAGTATAGCGACGCGATCCAATCTACTGACGCTTGATTTTCCATAAAATAGACCGTGTGCGGCTCTGGCCTGCCTTTTCAACAATTCCCCTGCGAAATTGCGTCTGCAATGCCGCATGTATCTTGGCCGACAGAGACTGGAAGCGCTTTGGCGAAAGCCGGGGAGATCCTTTCAGCTCCAACAGATGTTTGGCTAGGTCTATTGTTGAAACTGCTTCTGAGGCGTTGCGTAAGAAATCCAGAGCCAGCAGCGGCACTTCACCTGGCCGGAAGACATCATCCTCGGTAACTGGCCTCTTTGCCTTCAGCTGCGAGAAGTCGTAGCCTGGATCATAAAGCCGGATGACTGCATCAATGTGAACTATTGCCTCTTCGGTGGCTTTGATTTCACGATGAAGCCAAGCTTGCTCTCGCATAATTTCCCGTCGCCGATCCACCAGCGACGTAACAGTATAGGAAGTCATACATTCCTCCAGACATTGCATCTGAAGGCAGTCTACTAGAGCCTCAATATTGGAGCATCAGTTTGATGGGTGCATCTGCGCCACCATACCGGTGTTTCTTGTTTCGGTGATTATGGTCATACTCGGCGTAGCTGTTTCAGGACTATACACTTGGTGGTGCCGACATCACCTTGATCCCCATGTTGAACATATCAAGCGGGGGGAGCCTGATGAGTAAGAATATTCTTTCAAGTTTAAAGGCGTTAGCTTCTTTTCTGATTTTTTCCGCAGTGCAAGCGGCCACTTCTGGCGCATACGCTTCGTCGGCGGGCCAGGGCCAGTCCCTCAATATTACCGCTGTCGCTACGTTCATTTGTTTTGTTATTACAACATTGTTGATTACCTGGTGGGCCGCCAAGCGGGTCCATTCCCGACGGGATTTCCTGGTGGCTGGCGGTGGCTTGAAGCCATGGCAGAACGGCATGGCCATTGCTGGTGACTTCATGTCGGCAGCCACGTTCCTCGGCATCACGGGCGCTATTTATTTCCGTGGGCAGGATGCTTTTGTTCTTGGCGTTGGGATTATGGTGGGCTGGCCGCTCATTCTGATGATCGTTGCGGAACGCTTCCGGAACCTGGGCAGCATCACTTTCATTGATGTTCTTTCCAATAGGCTGGAGGAAAAGCCGGTTCGGGTCATGGCGTCCTGTATTTCGCTCTGTATCGTGATCTTTTACATGATCGCGCAAATGGTGGGCGCGGGCACGCTCATTCAGGTCCTGTTCGGCATTGACTATATGTGGGCCGTGCTGATTGTCGGCCTCCTGATGACAATCTATGTGGCCTTTGGCGGTATGGTCGCAACAACCTGGGTGCAGATCATCAAGGCCAGCCTTTTGCTGTTGGGCGGCACATATCTGACGTATGCCATTATGAAGACTACAGGCTTTTCCCTGGATAGTGTGATGACACAGGCGGCGGAAATCAGTCCGCTTGGCGAGCGGATACTGGGCACCACAGGCTGGTTTGGTGGCGACCCCGTCGCTGTGGCCACCGTTGCCATGACCATGGCTTTTGGGGTCATGGGCCTACCGCATATCCTGATGCGCTTCTTCACCGTGAAAGATGCAGCCGACGCGCGGCAATCGGTCTTTTATGCCACATCCATCATGGGATATTTCTATATCCTAATTCTCATCATCGGCCTTGGTGCTGTTTTCCTGCTTGCAACTGACCCAGCCATTTTTGGAGAAGACGGGTCGCTCATAGGTGGCGCCAACATGGTGGCCATCCATCTTTCCCGCATTGCAGGCGGCGATATTGTCTATGGCTTCATGGCAGCGGTTTGTTTCGCGACCATACTTGCTGTTGTCGCTGGCCTCACGCTTTCAGGCGCGGCGACTGTGGCGCATGACCTTTATTCTCAGGTTTTCTCAGACGGTAAACTGTCTGATGAGCGCGAAGTCTATGTGACACGCGCAGCAACCATTTCCATCGGCGTACTGGCCATTTGCCTGGGGCTCGCTTTCGAGGGCGAGAATGTCGCCGTGACAGCAGCTCTCGCGCTGGCCATCGGGGCAAGTGTGAACTGCCCGATCATTCTTCTGGCGCTCTACTGGAAAGGCCTGACAACCCGCGGTGTTGTTTGGGGCGGGTATCTGGGGCTTGCGCTTTGCGTGGGGCTGATTGTGGCCAGCCCCGGTGTGATGGTGGCGGCTCTTGGATATGAAGAAGCGCTCTTCCCTTACACCTATCCGACGGTCATAAGCATGCCGATCACGTTCCTTCTGGTCATGGTTATTTCCTACTTTGATCGGTCCGGTCAGGCCCGTGCGGATAGGGAAACATTTGACCGCCAATTGCTCGAATCTGAATTGGGGGCCGATATCGCCAAACCTTCAGGACATTAGATGTGACTACACGAACAGACTTTGCGAACCTTGTGAAAAACTGCCCGGCCACTGCCGACCTGCTGGCTGAGGTGGCCAAGCTTACCCGCGCCGTGGGGGAGGAGATTTTCGAAGGCCGCATGATCGACTTCCTGTCAGCTGTCGTGCCCGTGGATCACTGCGTAGTCTTTACCTACACCAACAGCGGTGAGGCAGGTCATCTGTTCACCCACAGCAGAATGCCAGCAGATGCCGCCGAGCAGCTGGCGCGCGCCTATGTCGAAAAGTTTCACACGGAAGACCCGAACTATCAGGACATCCAGAAGCTGGAGAATAAAAGATACCATACGCTGGAGCGCCGTCAGGGCATGAGCCAGGGCTATGATCCGGCCTACAAGAACCATTTCTTCGATAGTAGCGGCCTGATCGACAAAGCCGCGGCTGTGGGCAAGGTGGAAGACGGCAAGGTTTACTGCAATTTCTACCGTCTGGCGGGCTCAGACACATACACCGACGATGAATGGGATGCCCTCTGTGCGGTCATGCCGTTGGTGACGGCCCTTGTCGCCAAGCATTATGAGCTCTCAAAGGCGCGGGGTCTTGTATTCCAGGATAACGGCAGCGAAAACATCATTCGCAAAAGCATAGTGCATAATATGGTGTCGTCTGACGTTGCGGCCTTTGACGTGTTGACCGAGCGGGAAAAACAGGTGTGCGAACGCATTCTTCTGGGCTTTACCACGGCCGGGATCGGCC
This sequence comes from Kordiimonas lipolytica, assembly GCF_001550065.1. The sequence goes on along the minus strand of NZ_LRUB01000012.1, from coordinate 205,594 downwards.
TGGACCTTGATATCGCGCCCACAAGTGTCGCAACCTACCGGAAAAGGGCCTATGCGAAGCTGAATATCTCGTCACAGAATGAGCTGTTTTCGCTGTGCCTCAGGAACAGGCGCGCCTCATAAGGCGTCGGTTGCAGCTGTTTGTCCCATGGCGAAGGGACAGGCAGCACATTAGAATTCGATTATAACTGATTAAAGCAAAACTACAGGAGACAAGCATGGCGAAGGCTTTTGCTTCATCGGCGGATTTAGGTGAAAAAGTTGAGACACTTGAGGTGCTGGCCGACGGTGTCTATGCACTGACAGCGGAAGGCGACCCGAACATCGGGGCCATTGAAGGGGAGGATTTCCTCGTCGCGTTTGAGGCCCGGGCGACACCTGTTGCGGCTGGCGAATGGCTGAAGAAGCTGCGCGAGCATACCCAGAAACCCGTTAAATATCTTGTGCTGTCCCATTATCACGCGGTGCGCGTTCTGGGGGCGTCTGCATTTGAGGCGGAAACCATTATCGCCCATGAAAAAACGGCCTTTCTGATCAATGAACGCGGCAAGGAAGATTGGGACAGCGAGTTTGGCCGTATGCCACGGCTGTTCAAGGAGCCTGATTCCATTCCGGGCCTTACGTATCCTGACATCACCTTCAATGACCGGCTTGAGATTGAACTGGGCGGTGACCGCGGCACCCTTGTGCTTGAGCACTGCGGCCGTGGCCATACAGCCGGTGACATTGTCGCCTGGCTGCCAAAGCAGAAAATCCTGTTTGCAGGTGACCTGGTGGAAGCGGAAGCGGCGCTCTACACCGGTGACGCCTTCCATATGGACTGGTCCTCTGACACGCTAGACAAGGTCAAGGCTTACGGCGCGGAAGCGCTGATCGGTGGCCGTGGGGCTGTGGCGCACGGCCGCGACAAAGTCGATGCGGCGATCGAACAAACGCGCGAGTTCCTCAAGACCATGATCCGCGAAGTGGGCGGCGCCCACAAGAACGGTGGTACGCTGAAGGATGCCTTTGAGGCGGCCCATAAAGCGCTTGAGCCTAAGTTCGGCGCCTGGCCGATCTTCGAGCACTGCCTGCCGTTTAACGTACAGCGCCTGTGGGATGAGTTCGAAGGTACCGACTGGCCCCGCATCTGGACGGCAGAGCGGGACCGCGAGGTCTGGGCTCAATTGCAGGACTAACAACAGGGTTTTCCCGGTAAGGACAATCTGATGCCATATGTACCCCCTTCATTCCCGGCCAAAGTTCCTGCAAGTGTGAAAAGCGGTGAAACTGAAACCACGGCCATTCTGGTGGTTGGTGCCGGGCCGATTGGCTTGGCGACCGCGCTTGATCTTGGACTTCGGGGGCACCGCGTTGTGGTTGTTGACCGGGGGACACAGCTTTCAGATGGCTCGCGGGCCATCTGCTACGCCAAAAGACCGCTTGAGATCATGGACCGCCTGGGTTTTGGTGAAGCCATGGTGGAAAAAGGAGTCAGCTGGAACATCGGCAGGGTGTTTTTCAAGGATGACCCAGAGCCGGTTTACAGCTTCGATCTGCTGCCGGAGAAAGACCAGAAATTCCCCGGGATGATCAACATCCAGCAATATTACAATGAAGAGTTCAACATTGCAGCGCTTGAGAAGCTGGATAATGTGGATATCAGGTGGGGCAATGAAGTTACCGGCATTACTGACGGCCCGGATGGCGTGGAAGTCCAGGTTGAGACCCCAGAAGGGGGCTACAGGTTGGCGGCCAAATGGTTGGTTGCCTGCGACGGCGCCCACAGCCCAACGCGGAAAATGCTGGGCATGGAATTCCTAGGGCAGACCTTCAGGGACAATTTCCTGATCGCGGACGTCAAGTTCAAGGCGGAGCGGCCAACCGAACGGCACTTCTGGTTCGACCCGCCTTTCAACCCCGGCCAGTCGGTGCTGTTGCACAAGCAGCCGGATGATGTCTGGCGGATCGACTTTCAGGTGGGGTGGGATATCGATCGCGAGGAAATCGTCAAACCCGAAAATGTCACGCCGCGGATCAAGGCGATGCTGGGCGACGATATCGAGTTCGAATATGAATGGATTTCTGTCTACACCTTCAATTGTCGGCAGGTGAAAAACATGGTCCATGGCCATGTGGTTTTTGCCGGCGATTCAGCGCACCTGGTATCTCCCTTTGGGGCGCGTGGTGCCAACACAGGCTTCCAGGACGCCGACAACCTGGCCTGGAAGCTGGACCTTGTCCTGCGTGGCAAGGCCGGGGAAGGCCTGATCCGAAGCTATGATGAAGAGCGTACGCTGGCAGCCGAAATCAACATCCTCAATTCCACCCGCTCAACGGATTTCATCACGCCGAAAAGCAGGGCATCCATGGTTTTCCGGGATGCAACGCTTGAGCTTGCAAAAGACCAGCCCTGTGTGCGGGGCTTTGTGAACTCAGGCAGGCTGTCCATGCCAGTGCCTTACCCGCAGTCCTGCCTGAATACGCCGGACGAGGACGCATGGGCCGGTGGCGTGACGCCGGGAACCAACTCCATAGATGCGCCGATTGTGGTGGACGGCGAACCAGGGTGGTTCATCAACCAACTCGGTTGGCAGTTCAAGGCCGTTATCTTTACCGGCCAGGCTGGGCTCGATCCACAGGTGCGGGCAAGCCTGAAGGCGCTTTCGGATGAGACTATCCCGGTAGAAGTGCTGCTGGTAGGCACCGGCGAAGATGAAGATTTCCCCGTGCTTAATGACGACACGGGGCTGTTGGCCGCTCGGCTCGGGGCAGAAGAGGGTAGCACCTATCTTTTCCGGCCTGACCAATATGTCACTGCCAGGTGGAAGCAGCTGGACGCTGGCAAGATCCGGCGGGCGCGCGACCTGGCAACCGCGAATTTGGGAGAGAGTTGATATGGCGTCACTGAACCTTACGCAGAACCTGAAAGAGCATGACGATGTGTATCAGGCCCTGACGGACATGCACCGCGATATGAGCGACGAGCAAAGCGAGAAAGCGAATGCAAAGCTCATACTGTTGCTCGCGAATCATATTGGCGACCCGGCGGTATTGGCAGAGGCCGCGGCTATTGTTCGTGCCAATACATTGGGTGAAGCTCACTCCTGAAGTTAGCCCTTCTGGCCCAAATTGGAAACAGAGCGAACGCCCTGCCGTATGGTGGGGCGTTTAGCATTTTGGGGCCGATTTTCTTTTCTCGTTGCGCTTGTGTGATCCGGTCTTGGCCAGGGTGCGTAACACAAGCATGAAAGCACAGGCGCAATATATTGACGAGGCTGGTCACAACCCGATTCTCGCGTTAATGTTCCCGATGATGGTTGGGAAATATAACCGTGAGCATGGGGCTGATGCTGGTCGTCCACGCTCAACAGGGGTGGTGGATATCAGTACTGAAACAGATATGGAAAGCCTGCCGCACGAGCAGTTGATGGCCCGGGTTGCAGAGCATCGGGACAAGGCTGCTTTCAAGGTCTTGTTCACCTATTATGCGCCGCGCCTGAAGGCGCATCTGATGTCGATGGGCGTGACTGCGGAGGTTGCAGAAGACCTGATGCAGGAGGTGCTGATCAAGGTCTGGCGCAAGGCACACCAATTCCAAAGCGACAAGGCCAAGCTGTCTACCTGGATGTTCCGCATTGCCCGAAACACCTTCATCGATTTTCGGCGTCGCGCCAAATATCCCGAAGTGAATGCCGATGATCACCTGCACCATATGCAGGCAGATGACGAGACAGATCGGCCTGTGATGGAAAACCAGACGGCAGAAATGGTTTCAAAGGCAATTGCGGGGCTGAAGCCGAAATATCAGGAGGTTATCCACCTGTCGTTTTTCGAAGAACTGTCCCATTCCCAGATTGCCGAGAAATTGTCGCTACCTCTGGGAACGGTTAAATCAAGAATCAGATTGGCGTTCGGCGCCATGCGAAGTGAGTTAGGAGAAACGGGATGACGCAGCAGTACGGGCTTATCCCAGATGAATGGTTGGTTTCTTATGCGGCGGGTGCCTTGTCGGACGAACGGGCACTGCTGGTGGCCAGTCATGTGGCTTATCATCCGGGCCTCAAAGCGCGGGTTGCCGATGCGGAAGCTGTTGGCGGGGCGCTTCTGGATGGTCAGGATGCATCGTCAGTGAGGGTCGATAGTTCCTTTGACGACCTGATGTCGCTGATTGATGTTCCTTCTGAGGCTGAAGAACAAGCCTCGGCCGTAAGCCTGACCTCCGATGCGGACTTGCCGATATCTCTCCGGTCCTACCTGGACAAGCCGCTTGACGATCTCAAGTGGCGCATGATGGGTCCCGGCATGTACCAGCATAAGCTGGCCGAAGGCCCGGACGGTGAAAAACTCTGGCTCCTGCGCGCCCGGGGCGGCACCAAGATGCCAGCTCATGACCACAAGGGGTTGGAGATGACACTTGTGCTGCGCGGCAGCTATCATGTCGGCGACAAGTGCTATGCCCCGGGGTTGCTCGAGCTGGCGGACAGTGACGTGACCGATCACCGCCCCATGATTGATGAAGGTGAAGACTGTATTTGCCTTGTGGTCACAGATGCCCCCATCCGGCTGCACAGCCTTGTTGGGCGCATGGTTCAGCCTTTTATAGGTCTCTGATTCTAAAAGAAATTTCGGGGCGGAGCATGCAGGCTCCTTGCCCCGCTCCCGCCTTGCTGGCATAATCCCACCCTCTTGCTTCGAGTAACTGGCAGCAAAAGTGAGACATGCTGTCGCAGAGTTCCCAGTATTTGACATTTGTCAATATGCCGACAGAAGAAATCGGTATGTTGACGGCATGTTTGGTTAAATACAAAAGGCAACGCGGGTGGAGCTTTTTATCCAATATTGCCAGGCTGCCATAACAGATCATGGCAGCGTTATGGTTACCCTGTTTCTGGGCGGGCTTCTGGGCAGTCTGACGCATTGCGTCGGCATGTGCGGGCCGTTTGTGCTTGCGCAGGTAGGTGCTGCGGGGCCGGGCAGCCAGCACGATGGGCAGGACAGGCGCCTGAAGCGCGCCGCCGGTGGCCTGTTGCTCCCCTATCACCTCGGTCGGATGACCACCTATATGATTCTCGGCACGCTGGCCGCCAGCCTGTCTGGTTATCTCTTTGAGATTCCGGTTCAGCGGACGATTACCGTGAGCTTGCTTTGTCTTGCTGCGGTTCTGTTCCTGGCGGCGGCCTTTCCTGGCATGAAGACCAGGGTGTGGCCCCCTGTGCTGGGCCGGTTTCTTGGGCGCATGGGCGCCATGGTTGGGCGCGCCGCCCGGCCTTTCTTTGAAGCGCCTTCGGTTTTTCACCGGTATGCGCTCGGTGTTATTCTTGGATTTTTGCCTTGTGGCCTTCTGGCTGCAGCGCTGACGGCAGTTGCAGCAACTGCCGAACCGCTTGCGGCCGCGATGGCCATGGGCGCTTTTTGCGTGGGCACCATGCCCGCGCTTTTCCTTATTGGGTCAGGGGGACGGTTTGCACGTAAGCGCTGGCCCCGTCACATGGCCACGGCCGTTCGCGGTGTGATGGTCTTTAATAGTATCAGTTTGTTTGTCATAGCCAGCAGCATGGTTTTTTAAGGATGGAAACATGAATATGCTTTCAGAAAAACCGAACTATAACGACGATATCGTGAAGCTTTTCACGATCGCGTCGGTATTTTGGGGCGTGGTGGGGTTCCTGGTCGGGGTGTTTATCGCACTCCAGATGGCGTTCCCCGCTCTCAACTTCGGTGAATATCTTACCTTTGGGCGCTTGCGTCCGCTTCACACATCAGCCGTTATCTTCGCCTTTGGCGGTAACGTCCTGTTTGCCACGAGCTATTATTCGGTGCAGCGCACCTGCCGTACCCGGCTTTGGGGCGATGGCTGGTCCAAGTTCACCTTCTGGGGCTATCAGTTCTTTATCGTGATCGCGGCGCTTGGCTATGTCACAGGGGTGACACAGGGTAAGGAATATGCCGAACCGGAATGGTACGCTGACCTCTGGCTGACGTTTGTATGGGTGGCCTATCTGGTGGTGTTCCTGATGACACTGAAGAACCGCCGCGAGCCGCACATCTATGTGGCCAACTGGTTCTTCCTGGCTTTCATCGTAACGGTTGCCGTGTTGCACCTGGTGAATAACATCTCCATCCCGACATCGCTTCTGGGCGCCAAATCCTATCCGCTGTGGGGTGGCGTACAGGCCGCAATGATCCAGTGGTGGTATGGCCACAATGCTGTGGGCTTCTTCCTGACTGCAGGCTTCCTGGGGATCATGTATTATTTCGTGCCGAAACGGGCGGGGCGTCCGGTCTATAGCTACCGCTTGTCCATCCTGCACTTCTGGTCGCTGATCTTCATGTATATCTGGGCGGGGCCGCACCACTTGCATTACACAGCGCTGCCGGATTGGGCGCAGACCCTTGGCATGACCTTCTCGATCATGCTGTGGATGCCTTCCTGGGGCGGCATGATCAACGGCATGATGACGCTCTCTGGTGCGTGGCACAAACTGCGCGAGGACCCGGTCCTCAGGTTCATGATCATCTCGCTTGCCTTCTACGGCATGAGCACCTTCGAAGGGCCGCTGATGTCGATCAAGGAAGTCAACGCGCTCAGCCACTATACTGACTGGACAATCGGTCACGTGCACTCTGGTGCGCTGGGCTGGGTGGCCTTCATCAGTTTCGGTGCGATCTATCACCTTGTGCCAAAGCTTTGGGGCAAGAAAGAGCTCTACTCGCTCAAGCTGGTGAATACCCACCTTTGGGTCTCCACCATCGGTATCGTGCTCTATATCGCGGCCATGTGGGTGTCCGGCATCATGCAGGGCGTGATGTGGCGGACCTATGACAGCATGGGCTTCCTGGAGTACAGCTTCGTCGAGACCGTAATGGCGATGCATCCATTTTATCTGATCCGGGCGCTGGGCGGCATCCTGTTCCTCACTGGTGCACTGATCATGGTCTACAACCTCATCAAAACTGTCCGTGGGGACACCGTTCCTGCAAGCAGCCTGAAGTCTGAGGAGGCAGCGCATGCTTAAGAAACATACTGCGCTTGAGAAAAACTCGATCCTGATGCTGATCTTTGTTGTGATCACCATCTCCATCGGGGGCATCATCGAGATCGTGCCACTGTTCCGTATGGAAACCACGATTGAACCGGTAAAGGGCGTGCGGCCATATACGCCGCTCGAACTTGCGGGCTACAACGTTTACCTGCGCGAAGGCTGCTACAACTGCCATAGCCAGCAGGTCCGTCCGCTTCGCGACGAAGTAGAGCGCTACGGCCACTATTCGCTGGCGGCGGAAAGCATGTACGATCACCCGTTCCAGTGGGGCTCCAAGCGTACAGGCCCAGACCTGGCGCGTGTGGGCGGCAAATATTCCGATCTCTGGCACGTCCAGCACATGACGCGTCCGCAGGATGTGGTGCCAGAATCCATCATGCCCGCATACGCACACTTGGCGAAAAAAGGCGTTAACCTGGCTGATATCGGCAGGGATCTGGAAGCGCTGCGGATGGTTGGTGTGCCTTATACCGACGAGCAGATCGCCAACGCCTATAATGACGCAATGGCACAGGCCCAGGACGAGAGTGACTATCACGACGGCTTGGCTGAACGTTATTCCAAGGTGAACATGCGCAACTTCGATGGCAACGCCAATACCACCGAGTTGGATGCCCTGATTGCCTATTTGCAGGTGCTTGGAACGATGGCAGAGCTGAAGGATTATACCCATGACGGCACGAAGAGGAGCGGCGAATGATCGACTGGGTCTCTGACAACGCCGGCATGACCGGGCTCCTTTTCTTCTTTTCTGCTTTTTGCGGGATTGCCTACTGGGCGTTCCGTCCAAGCAAGAAGCAGGTCATCGAAAACCACAGATTCATTCCTCTTGAAGGGGACGACGCATGAGCGACAACAACATTGAGAAAGATGACTTCACCGGTGTTGAAACCACCGGCCACGAATGGGATGGCATCAAGGAACTGAACAACCCGGCCCCACGCTGGTGGCTGATTGTCCTGCTGATTTCGATCGTTTGGGCCATTGGTTACTGGGTGGTGTACCCAGCTTGGCCAACCCTGTCGGGTGACGGCGAACGCGGTGGCACAAAGGGCAAGTTAGGCTGGACGCAGTATGAACAGCTGAAAGAAAGCCAGGCAGAGATCGTGGCCCGCCGTGGTGCATATCTGGATCGCTTCAATGCTGCATCTTTTGATGAAATCAGAGATGATGAAGAACTTTATGCCTTTGCTGTTGCTGGCGGCGCATCTGCCTTCAAGGACAATTGCGCCACCTGTCACGGGACTGGCGGTAGCGGGTCTGCTGGCTATCCGAACCTTCTGGACGATGATTGGCTCTGGGGTGGTGATGTGGATACGATCCATGAAACCATTCGGGTCGGCATTCGCGGCGAGCACGACGAAACCCGTTACTCCGAAATGCCCGCCTTTGGCGACATGCTGAACACCAAGGAAATCAGCGATATCTCCGATTATGTGCTGAGCTTCACTTCGGGGTCGGGGTATGATGGTCCTGGCAAAGAACTCTTTGAGCAGCAGTGCGCGGCATGCCACGGCATGGACGGCACCGGCATCCGTGATTTCGGTGCGCCGAACCTTGCAGACGCCATCTGGTTTTATGGCGGCACCAAGGGGGACATCATGTCACAGATACGTCGGCCGAAGCATGGTGTAATGCCTGCATGGGCTGCCCGTCTTGACGAAAGCACAATCCGGCAGCTTGCCATTTATGTGCATTCGCTGGGTGGCGGCGAAGAGTAACAGGAGCATCTTCCGATGAGTGACAGTGCAGCCCCTATCAAGCTTTTTGAAAAGAAAGAGCGCATCTTCCCAAAGCGTGTATGGGGAAAATACCGCAAGGTAAAATGGGTGGTCATGGTCATTACCCTGGCCATCTATTATCTTGCACCTTTCCTCCGGTGGGATAGGGGGCTGCACGCACCGGACCAGGCTATCCTTATCGATATGCCTGCCCGGCGTGCCTATTTCTTCTTTATCGAGATATGGCCGCAGGAAGTCTATTACCTGACGGGCATCCTCATTCTGGCGGCGGTGGCGCTCTTTTTTGTCACCAGCCTGTTTGGCCGGGTCTGGTGCGGCTATGCCTGCCCGCAGACCGTCTGGACCGACCTGTTCGTGTGGGTGGAGCGGATCGTACAGGGTGACCGCGCGGCGCGTATGAAACTCAAAAAGGCGCCCTGGACCCTGGGCAAGATCTGGAAAATGCTGGTTACCCATTCCCTGTGGCTCTTGATCGGGCTGCTGACGGGCGGTGCCTGGGTTTTCTATTTCAATGATGCGCCAACGCTTCTTGAACATATCCTTCACCTGGATGTGCCCATGTCGGTCCTGGGCTGGATCATGGCCCTGACATTTTCCACATACCTGATGGCCGGGTTCGCCCGCGAGCAGGTATGCATGTATATGTGCCCCTATTCGCGCTTCCAGTCGGCCATGTTCGACAAGGATACGCTGATCATCACCTATGACGAGGATCGCGGTGAGAAACGCGGCAAGCACAAGAAAGGCGAAAGCTGGGAAGGGCGCGGTCATTGTATCGACTGTACGGCCTGTGTGCAGGTCTGCCCAATGGGGATCGATATCCGCGACGGTTTGCAGATGGAATGTATTGCCTGTGGCCTGTGTGTGGATGCCTGCAACAACATTATGGACAAGGTTGACCTGCCACGTGGCCTGATCCGCTATGACACCACCCACAATCAGGAACAGCGCCGGTCTGGCCTGATTGAAAAGACAGTGCAGACCCACCTTCTTCGGCCTCGCACCTTCTGGTACATGGCTATCCTGGCTGTGGTTGGGAGTGTCATGCTTTATTCCCTGATCAACCGGGCGCCTGTTGACCTACATGTGCTGCATGATCGGAATCCGCTGTTTGTGCCCCTGTCTGATGGCACTGTACGCAATGGCTATAACGTCAAGATTTTGAACAAGTCATATGACGACAAATATTTCCGGCTGTCTGTCGAAGGCCTTGAAGGCGCGACTATCCGCGCCCAGGGGGCAGGTGACGTACAGGTAGACAATCTTCATGTATTTGCCGACAGTGTTGGGCATTTCCGTGTGTTTGTAACGGCACCGAAACAAAAACCCGCTCGACAGAACTTCCGATTTATCATTGAAGAAGTGGGCGCTACGGGCAATGAGGCGGGCGAGACTGTTGCTGTCGACAGCCATTTTGCCAGCAGGAGGCAATAGGATGACTGCAATGACCAAAGAAGAGCTTGAGAAAAGCAGCCGTTGGATTCCCTGGTCCATCGTCGGCTTCTTCGTGGTGTTGGCCATTCTGGACGGAATTTTTGTCTATCTGGCAACCAGTACTCACCCAGGCGTGGTCACCGAACATGCGTATGAGGAAGGGTTGCGCTATAATGAGACTGTAGCCGCCGCCGAAAAGCAGGATGCGCTTGGGTGGCAGACAGAGCTTGACCTTGTAGCAGGCTCCAGCCTTATGCTTACCCTCAGCGACGCCGAATCACGGTTCATCGATGGTGCATCGGTCCGGGCCGAGATCAGCCGTCCAACACAGGCTGGAATGGATTTTGAGCTGAACCTGGAACAGTCGGGCGCCGGTACATACGAAGCCGCGGTGAGTTTCCCCGAGCCAGGCCAGTGGGAAGTACGGATTTTTGTCGAATGGCAACAGAAGCAGTATCAGCAAGCAAAACGGGTAGTTGTTGCGAAGTAACGCTATGCAAACAGTGCGGCACCGAAACCAGCGGCGGCGCAGACTTTTGTTGCCCGGGGTGTGAGGCCGCACACGCTGCCGCCAGCACGCTTGATAATCAGGCCGCATATTCCCTGCTCGCCCACGATAATGAAGATGGCAGCTATACGCTTTCACTGGGCGTGGAAGGCATTCACTGTGCCTCCTGCATTCGCTTGATCGAAAATGCCCTGGCGTCTGAACCGGACGTGACAGGCGCCCGGGTTAATATGTCAACCGAGCGACTGACCGTAACATGGGACGGTCCGCGCGAACGCGGCGACACGCTCGGCAGTGTTGTGACCAAGCTTGGCTATAAGCTGCATGCCCTCAATGATAACGATACCGTGGCCGCCAGTCAGGAGCGTACGCTTCTGCGCGCCATCGCGGTTTCGGGTTTTGCAGCAGGCAATATGATGCTGATCTCGATCGGCCTGTGGTCCACAGGTTCAGAGACCATGGGGCTTGCAACAAAGGAACTGTTCCACTGGGTGTCTGCCCTGATTGCCCTGCCGACCGTTATCTATTCCGGCCAACCTTTCTTCCGGTCTGCCTGGGCGGTTCTGAAGGAAAAACATACCAATATGGATGTGCCTATTTCGCTCGCCGTCATTCTGGCGTGTGTCATGAGCATATCGGAAACCTTGCGCCAGGGTGAGCATGTCTATTTCGACAGCGCCGTGATGTTGCTCTTCTTCCTGCTGATCGGCCGCTATCTGGATGCCCGTGCCAAAGGCAAGGCGCGCGAGTCGGCATCAAAGCTTTTATCCCGCCTTTTTGGTGTGGCGACGGTGCTGGAAGGCGGCAAGGTGACCCAGGTGCCGATCAAGGAATTGAAGCCGGGCACACTTGTTCTTGTGGCGACTGGCGAATCGATTGCGGCTGACGGGGTTGTCGAACGCGGTGCCTCCGCTGTCGATATGTCGCTGATTACCGGCGAGACTGTGCCGGAAGTCGTTTCCGAGGGGTCGGAAGTGTTCGCCGGCACGGTGAACCTGTCGGCACCCCTGCAGGTTCGGGTTTCCAAAGCCAGCGAAAAAAGCCTCCTGAGCGAGATCGTCAAGCTGATGGAAACATCAGAGCAGGGCCGGGCGAAATATGTCCGGCTGGCGGACAAGGCGGCGCGGCTATATACCCCCGTTGTGCACGCCATGGGCGCGCTGACCTTCATTGGTTGGTGGCTTCTCATGTCTGCCCCGTGGCAGGAATCGCTTCTGCACGCAGTGACGGTCCTGATCATCACGTGCCCTTGTGCGCTTGGGCTTGCTGTCCCTGTGGTGCAGGTGCTGGCCAGCGGCAAGCTGATGCGGGCCGGTGTGCTGTTGAAATCCGGTGACGCGCTCGAAAAGCTGACAGGCATCGATACGGTGGTGTTTGACAAGACGGGCACCCTGACCGTCGGGCACCCGGAACTGAAGGATCATGATGCCTCGGCCGGGGATTTCGCGCTTGCCGCGTCTCTTGCGGCTCACAGCAAGCATCCGCTCGCACGGGCCCTTAGAGATGCCTATGACGGCGATGTCACAGAGGTCCACCCTCAGGAAGTGGCGGGTCACGGCATGGAGGCGCAGGTGGCCGGCACTGAGGTCAGGCTTGGTAGTCGAGCGTGGTGTGGCGGGACATCCGGTGAAGGCGATGCCGTGCTTGAGCTATGGCTGGCGGTGGACGGTGTGCCCAAGGCCCGTTTCCAGTTCGCCGATCAATTGCGGACTGATGCGGGTGAGACGGTCGCGGCGCTCAAGGCGCGCGGGCTTGATGTGCATCTGTTGTCCGGCGACCGGCCGGAAGTGGCGCAAGAAGTAGGCGCGGCTGTTGGCATTGATAAGGTGAAAGCGGGTGTGAGGCCGGCAGGTAAATGCGATTATCTGGCGGACCTGAAGAACAGCGGCCGCACCGTGCTGATGGTCGGCGACGGGCTGAATGACGCCCCGGCCTTGTCTGCGGCGGCTGTGTCCATGTCGCCTTCCAGTGCGATCGACATCACACAGAATACCGCCGATATTGTCTTTCAGGGTGACCGGCTCAGGCCTGTGCTGACGGCCTATGATCATGCTGTTTTTTCCACGCGGCTGGTGAAGGAAAATTTCGCCCTGGCCGCTATCTATAATGTTATCGCCATTCCGGCTGCCGTGCTTGGCTTCGTGACGCCACTGGTGGCGGCGGTGGCCATGTCGGGTTCGTCGCTTGTTGTGATTTTGAATGCTTTCCGGCTCAATTTGCGCAAGGATGGCTAAATGGATATACTGCTTTATCTGATCCCTATTGCCCTCACACTGGGCCTTGCCGGTCTTGCCGGCTTCCTGTGGAGCCTCAGGAACAATCAGTATGATGACCTGGAAGGCGCAGCGCACCGGATCCTCCTCGATGATGACGAGGACGAAGCGGACGAAATGTCGCACCCAAAGTAGCGTATCGGTTTGATTTAAAAGTAAAAACTTGACTTTTATCAAGGGCAGAAGCCGCACGATTTCCTATCAATTTCCCGATGGAAACACACGAGGAAAAAGACATGCGTATCTCGAATTTTGTGAAAGTATTGACCTGCGCCGCAGCCCTCCAGCTTGGAGCTGGCGCAGCCATGGCAGACGACGTGAAAAACCCGTGGCAAATTCGGGTGCGTCTGATTGATGTAGCGCCTGACGAAAGCAGCACCACGTCTATTGGCGGCCAAGCCAATGTGGATAGCTCGCTGGTGCCAGAGCTGGATATCAGCTATTTCTGGACGGAAAACTGGTCCACGGAACTGATTCTGGCGACAAGCAAGCACAATGTAACCGCCACAGGTACAGATCTTGGTGATCTTGATCTGGGCCATACGTGGGCACTGCCGCCAACCCTGTTGATGCAGTATCACTTCAATGCGGAAAACTCCGTACGCCCTTATCTGGGTGCGGGTGTGAACTACACCTTCTTCTACAGCAGCGACCCAGGTGACCTGACCAGCATCAACTATGACAATGGCTTTGGCCTGGCCGCTCAGGCAGGTGTCGACATTGATGTCAACGACGACTGGTTCTTTAACCTGGACGTGAAGAAGCTTTGGCTCAACACAGACGTCAGCATCAACGGCGGGGCGGTAACAGCAGACGTTGATCTGGACCCATGGGTATTCGGTATCGGCTTTGGCCGTCGCTTCTAAGACAGCCACAACTAACCAGACAAAAAATCAGCCGCTCCAGAGATGGGGCGGCTGAGTTTTATGCGCAGGTGAGGAAACTTAAGCGACCTGCGCGTGTCTCGCTGGGCTGATGGTCAGATAGGTGTCGAAGGCGGCACAAACCAGCCGCACGGCCTGTTGTGCCTCGCGCGGGATACGGATCATGCCTTCGCTCAAGGTAACGAGGCCTTCCATCTTAAGGCCCTGAAGCTGTTCGATGGCTTCATCGAACTGGCCGATATCCAAATCGTGCTCTTTACAGAAGCGGATCAGGTCCAGCTCGAAATAACACATCAGGTGCTCGATGATGCTGCGCCTGATCTTATCGTCGCCAGAAAGCGCCTTGCCCTTTGCGGACGGAAGCCGGCCTGCGTCCAGCGCCTCAAAATAGCTGCGTGTTGCAGGTGTGTTCTGAGCATAGCCTTGGGGCAGGGAACTGATCGCCGAGGCCCCAAAGCCAATGAGTGCACTGGCGGCATCTGTGGTATAGCCCTGGAAGTTGCGTTTGAGTGTTCCGGCTTCAAGCGCCTTGGCCATGGGGTCGCGTGGCAGCACGAAATGGTCGAGGCCAACAGCCACATAGCCGCGCCGCTCCAGATGATGCTTGGCGACACCAAATTGCTTCAGGCGCGCAGGGCCGTCGGGCAGGGCACTTTCTTCAATCAGCCGCATATGCTTTTTCATCCAGGGCACATGGGCATAGCCAAAGAGCGAGATGCGGTCCGCCCCAAGCGCAGAAGCGAAATCAACATTTTCCCGCAGATACTCTGCCGTCTGGTGCGGCAGGCCATAGAGCAGATCCATATTGATGCTTTTGATGCCGTAGGCCTTGAGAAGGTTGACCGCATCATAGATGACATGGAAAGGCTGGCGCCGGTTGATTGCTACCTGCACGTCCTCATGGAAGTCCTGTACGCCGAGGCTGGCGCGCGTGACACCCGCCATGGCATAGGCCGCCACCTTGGCTTCGCTGACCTCCCGTGGGTCCAGTTCGATGGCAATCTCAGCGTCTTTCGCAACGGAAAAGCGTGACCGCACGGCAGCCATCAACCGCTCGAAATCCATCGGTTTCAGCATGGAGGGTGACCCGCCGCCAAAATGGATATGCTTCACTGTCTGGCCGCCCGAAAGCTTGTCGGCGGCGAGGTCGATTTCCTTCAGGAGATACTCTAAATACTGGTCGACCGGAGAATAGCGTTTCGTGGCCTTGGTATTGCAGCCGCAGTACCAGCACATCTTGCGGCAGAAGGGCACATGGAAATAGAGCGACAGGTCGCAGCTGTCATCGAGTTCCTGAAGCCATGCTGCCACGCTTTCCCCATTCACCGCCTCTGAAAAGTGCGGGGCTGTGGGGTAGCTTGTGTAACGCGGTACCTGCTTGTTTCGTTTCAGCAGTGATTGCTGCAAGGTCTCACGATCATGCATTGTGGGCTTCTCCAGTCTTTTGTCCAAGAAAAGCTATAGCGTTCAGGGCGCTTTCGTCATTTGACGAAAATCAACTACATGCCCGATTTTTTATGATTATTTGGCCCAGAAGTGACAGTTGGAGGGTCCCTGTGTCGAAAAATGGAAATTCCGGTGCCTACGATGGGCTGCTTGAGCAGTATCTGGAGATTTGCAATCAGGCGATGCAAAAGAACCGGGACCGGTTCCCCTATAGCCAGATATGGCAGGCCGGGGAGCAGGCTTTGTCAGGGCGGACTGTTGAACTTGCCGTTGTTGACGACGCCCCCAAGGCACATAAGTGCGTGACCCTTGAGGCCTGCAAGATCAATAGCGAGCCGACCGGAAAAGTCGCCGAAGACCCACCGGTCATGCGCTTGAGCGCGAGCTATCTGGAGGATGTGGTCGCACACCCCGACAAATATATCGATAACCCGTCGCTGATCGACTGGGACTGGCTGACTATCCGGAAATGACCTGGCTGAAAAGGGATTGACTGAAACTGCTTCGGTCAAAAGCAGGCGTTAGCCGTGCAGGTCCTTGCACGGAAACTCGTTGGAGCAAGCGCTGCAAACATATACGGACAATTCATCAAGATCAGACACTGTCACCATCGATCCCTTGATCGACAGGGTGGTCTCCTTGCGCAGCTTGTTGAGTGCACGCGAGAAAGTCTCTGATTTCATGCCCAGGCGCGCCGCGATCAGTGACTTGTCGTAAGGCAGTGTCAGCTCAAGCGGCATTTGGCCGTTTGGGTCGCACAGGCGCAACAGGAAGCAGCCAATCCGCTGGGACGCATTCTGAAGGGTCAGGCTTTCAATTTCCCGCGACTGGCGCTTGCGGTGGCGCGACAGAGCGCCAAGCATGGCTAGGGCTGTCTTGTGGTCATCGGTGATGGCTTGTTTCAAGAGGCTGCTTGGCAGACGCAGGGCCTTCACAGGTTCCACGGCGGCCGCACCGAAGCTGTGGATGCTGTCTTCCAGGATCGCCGAATCTCCAATCAGGTGGCCATTTGAAACCATATCAATAACGGCTTCATCGCCGTCCATGGTTTCGGTGAAAAGCTTCACCCAGCCGGATATGATCAGATAGAACCACTCGGCCTCGTCGTCCTGCAGAAACAGAACGCTGCCTTTGTTCAGGGATTGCAGTTGCGCGGCTTGCGCGAATGTCGCGCGCAATTCTGGGGACATGCCGCGGAAAAGCGGCTGACCTTCAAGAAGCGCGGCAATCGGCGCTTCGTCCCGGTATGCAGTGGCTGTTTGGGCCATGATATCCTCTGTTATCCCTAACGCATGTTCCAGATGCGGCAAACGACCATATCCTGAAAATACAGCCTCAAATCAATGTGACACTTTGGCACGGGACATCCCGTTCAAGCAATAGTTGCTATTCCCCTGGCTTGTTTTCTGTCCGGTTTTCTGCCTGATTCTCCGCCTGGCTCTCGATATGCTCCAAAAGGTCTTCGGGCTTTACTTTTGCGGTTTCCTCATTCGGGCTGAACTTCAGAACAACCGTCGGCAGGATGCTCAGTTCCAGCTCAATACTGGTGAAATGGAAGCGTTTGAAATTCAATTTGCTCCTGGCGGCACTGGCCCGGAACAGGGAGCTCAGGATCGTATTGATCAGTTTCTTGTCTTTGGTTTCTTCTAGCAGGGCTGCCTTTTCTTCGTCGCTGATCAGTTCCCGAAGGTGCAGGTGCGGCACGATCTTGGGGTCAAGCCCCAGGCCGACCTCAATTTCCGTCACGTCATAGCCCGCGCGCTCGATATAGGGCATGGCTTCGTTGAAATTCTGCGCAGTTTTGCCAAGCGTGTCGCCACTGAAATTCTTGAGGCCACCAAGTGTCGCGCTATAGACGTCGCTTGCGCTTGTAGCCCAGCTGTGGCCGGGTTTGCGGCCCAGAAGCGCCTGGCGCATTTCTTCCAGCACTTCCGGTAGGCGTTTGGTCATGGTTGTCCCCTCTGTCTTTCGTTTTCCGCAGTATGCTGGCAAGCTTCGAGGGACGCAATAGGGCCTTCGCAGATATATTGACAGCGCTGTCTTTCATCTATAGGACTCATGCATGACAGTCATGATAAAAGTCAGGCTGGAAAATATATGTGCTTTCAATAATCAAAATGACCCATGCCCCTGGGCGAAGCACAGCTGTTATATTGGGAAGGTACACCGGACGTCGCGGCCCTATGGTCGCGCCCATATCCGGTTAACAGTGAGGGGCATTTTCATGCATCGTAAATTTTCTGCGCTCTTGATTCTTGTGCTGGGTGTGGCATTCGCCGTCAGTGCAAGTCCTGCAAGCGTTTCATCCCCGG
Source organism: Kordiimonas lipolytica (assembly GCF_001550065.1). Next base: position 187,971 of record NZ_LRUB01000012.1, on the reverse strand, counting down.
ACGGCAAGCTGACCGTTCTTCTGGAGGCAGGCCCCGAGGGCGCTTTCTACAGCATCGAACGTGACGGCCAGCCCGTCATCGCGCCGTCCAGGCTTGGTTTCAAGTTCCGCACCCAGGCGCCGTTTGCAGATGATCTGGAGATCAAGAGCGTCACCGCCAGCAGTTCGGATGAAACATGGGAGCAGCCATGGGGTGAGCGTCAGTTCATTCGCAACCATTTTAATGAAATGCGGGCCACGGTCGCCGAAGCGGCAGGGAATGGCCGCAGCGCCACCGTGGTGTTCCGCCTCTATGACGACGGCGTCGGCTTTCGCTATGAAGGCGATTTCGGCAAGGCCGAGATCATGGACGAGCTGACTGAAATTTCAGTGGCCGAAGCGGCGACTGCGTGGTGGATACCGTCCCGCGAGTTCAACCGGTATGAATATATCTACAATGAAACCCCGCTTTCTGAGGTAACCATCGCGCATACGCCGATGACGTTCCGCACAGAATCAGGCCTGCATGTCAGCCTGCATGAAGCAGCGCTGGTTGATTATTCCGGCATGTCGCTGTTGCGCACCGAAGGCCAGACTTTCAAGGCGGACCTTTCCCCTTGGGCGGACGGCGCCAAAGTGAAGCTAAGCGGCGCATTTAAAACGCCCTGGCGGACGCTGCAGATCACAGAAGCTGCAACCGGCCTTCTGGATTCGAACCTGATCCTGAACCTTAATGAACCCAACAAGCTTGGTGATGTGTCATGGGTGGAGCCCGGCAAGTATGTCGGCATCTGGTGGGGCATGCACCTGGCGATCAACACCTGGGGCTCTGGCCCCAAGCATGGCGCAACCACCGAAGAGACAATGAAGTATCTCGATTTCGCGTCGAAATACGGCTTCAAGGGCGTGCTGGTTGAAGGCTGGAACATCGGCTGGGACGGTGACTGGTTCAATAACTGGAACCTGATGAATTTCACCGAAGCCTATCCGGATTTCGATTTTCCGAAACTTGCGGCCTACGCCAAGGAACGCGGCGTTCGCATCATCGGCCACCACGAAACCTCCGGCGGTGTTACCAACTATGAAAACCAGTTGGAAGAGGCGTTCGATCTTTACGAAAAGATGGGCGTTCGCCAGGTGAAAACCGGTTATGTGGCCGATGCGGGTGAAATTGCCCGCGAAGAAGGCGGCAAGGTCTTCTATGAATGGCATGACGGCCAGTGGATGTCGCGCCATCATGAAAAGGTTCTGGTGGAAGCCGCCAAGCGCAAGATTTCCATCAACTCGCATGAACCGATCAAGGACACAGGCCTTCGCCGCACCTATCCGAACTGGATTTCGCGCGAAGGTGCGCGCGGCATGGAGTATAACGCCTGGGGCAGCCCGCCGAACCCGCCTTCACACACGGCTGTTATTCCGTTCACGCGCATGCTGTCCGGCCCGATGGATTTCACGCCTGGTATTTTCGACCTGCACTATGAAAAAGAACAGCCGGACAACCGGGTGCAGACCACGCTTGCCAAACAGTTGGCGCTTTATGTGGTGATCTACAGCCCGATCCAGATGGCAGCTGACCTGCCTGAAAACTATGAAGCGCGCATGGATGCCTTCCAGTTTATCCGCGACGTGCCAACGGACTGGTCAGAGAGCAAGGCGCTCACGGGTGACATTGGCAAGCATGCTACCTTTGCCCGCAAACAGCGCGGCGGGGATGATTGGTTCCTTGGCAGCGTCACCAATGAGGACGCGCGCACGCTGGATGTTTCGCTCGACTTCCTTGATGCGGACCGGGCCTATGAGGCGCAGATTTACCGCGATGGTGATGACGCAGACTGGGATACCAACCCATACGCCATGGTGATCGAGAAGAAGCGCGTCACGGCGGCTGACAGCCTGAAACTGCCGATGGCGGCAGGTGGCGGCATCGCCATTCGTTTCAAGGCGCTTTAAGGCCAAACAGCATCATATTGATGCGAAAGCCGGCTTCTGCCACACTGCAGTCCAGTGGAGGCAGGGGCCGGTTTTCTTTTGGCCGTTGAAGACTTTGTTTAGGGGGGGCATATGCCGGATTGTATTTTGGCGATGGATCAGGGCACGACCAGCAGCCGTGCCATCGTGTTTGACCTGAATGGCGATATTGTCGCCGTGGCCCAGCAGGAATTCCGCCAGATTTTCCCGGCTGACGGCTGGGTAGAACATGACGCGAATGAGATCTGGGACACCAGCATCAAGACAGCACAAGCCGCGTTTAATGAGGCGGAAGCCAAAGGCTTTACGGTCAAGGCCATCGGCATCACCAACCAGCGCGAGACATCCGTCTTGTGGGAACGGGACGGTGTAAAGCCGGTTCACAATGCAATTGTCTGGCAGGACCGGCGTACAGCAGGCGTGTGTCAAAGGCTGAAGGACGAAGGCCATGAGTTCGAAGTGCAGGACAAAACGGGCCTGCTGCTGGACCCGTATTTTTCCGCCACAAAGCTTGCTTGGCTGCTGGAAAATGAGCACGGCGTGCGCGCACACGCTGCCGCAGGCAAGCTCGCCTGGGGCACCATTGACAGTTTCCTGATTGCAAAACTGACTGGCGGCAAACGCCATGTCACCGATGCCACCAACGCCAGCCGCACCAGCCTTTTCAACATCCGCACGCAAGAGTGGGACGAAAGTCTGTTGCGAATATTCGGTGTGCCCGAAAATGTGTTGCCTGAGGTGCTGGACAGCTGCGCCGATTTTGGCGAGACGACGGCCGACCTGTTTGGGCGGTCTATTCCCATCCTGGGGGTGGCGGGGGACCAGCAGGCAGCAACCGTGGGGCAATGCTGTTTCGAGGAGGGCGCGATCAAAAGCACCTACGGCACCGGGTGCTTCGTGCTGATGAATACAGGCGAAAATCTTGTGCCGTCGAAGAACCGGTTGCTGACCACTGTCGCTTACCGGATAGGGGGCAAGGCAACATACGCGCTTGAGGGCTCCATCTTCATCGCGGGCGCAGCCGTGCAGTGGCTCAGGGATGGTATCAAGGTTTTGGACCATGCGCGCGACAGTGAAGCATTGGCGCGGCAGGCCGGGGATGATCACGGCGTCTATATGGTGCCGGCCTTCACGGGCCTCGGCGCGCCTCACTGGGACCCGCATGTGCGCGCCGCCCTTTTCGGCATGACCCGCGCGACCGGCCGGGCAGAGATCGTGCGGGCGACGCTTGAAAGCGTGTGCTTCCAAACGCATGACCTGTTTAGCGCCATGGCGGAAGACGGCATCAGCCCAAAGGTTCTCAGGGTTGATGGCGGCATGGTGGCCAATGACTGGCTGGCGCAGATGCTGGCAAACCTGCTGGCGCTCCCGGTGGACAGGCCAAAGGTGATGGAAACCACAGCGCTGGGGGCTGCCTATCTGGCGGGATTGCAGGCCGGGCTCTATTCAGGTTTCAGTGATCTCACAGCCCAGTGGCAGCGCGAGAGGCGTTTTGTTCCAGCAGGCGGCTTCGGCCAGCGGGAGGCGATGCTCGGCAAGTGGTATAAGGCTGTGGCCGCCGCTCGGTCGTTTGCCTAGTACCTAGTCCGTGTTTGCGGACATCCAGGCTGCAAGCGCGGCTTGCTCGTTCTTGCTCAGGCGCAAGCCCAGCTTTGACCGGCGCCACAGGATATCCTCTGCGGTGCGGGCCCATTCCTCGCGCATCAGATAGCGCACCTCGGCTTCATAGAGCCCGGCGCCAAAATGGGTGCCCATGCCGTCAAGGCTTTCGGTGCCTTCCAGGACTGTCCGGATGCGGCTGCCGTAGGCATTGCACATGCGGTCGACGGTTTCGCCCTCAAGCCAGCTGAAGCGGGTGCGCATCTCCGCCTTGAAATGCTTGAGCGCTTTGGCGGGGGTGACGTCTTCTGGCAGGCTGCCGCCGGGAAGGGGTGTATAGCCCGTCCAGTCATCCAGGGAGAACGTCAGGAAGGGCGAAAGCTTTTCCATCGCCTCTTCCGCCAGGCAGCGATAGGTGGTGATCTTGCCGCCAAAGACAGACAGCAGGGGCAGCGTGTCTTCGCGGGTGTCCAGGTCAAGGTGATAGTCGCGGGTGGTGGCGGAAGGGTTCACCTCGCCGTCGTCATAAAGCGGTCGGATGCCGGCATAGGACCAGATAACGTCCTCAGGCTGCACGCTTTTTTCGAAATATTCGCTGGCCGCAGCGCACAGATAATTGATCTCAGCCTCGCTGGCTTCCACTTTTGCCGGGTCGCCGGAAAAGGGCACATCGGTTGTGCCCAAAAGTGTATATTTTTCCTCATAGGGGATCGCGAAAATGACCCTCTTGTCCGGATTCTGGAAGGTATAGCACCGCGGCCCGTCATAAAACGCCGGAACCACAATGTGACTGCCTTTCACCAGCCGCGCGTGGCTGTGTGCGTCTTCAGACATGATACAGTCACGCAGCGTTTTTTCAACCCACGGACCGGCTGCGTTTACAAGTGCATCTGCTTGAAATTCAATAACTTTTCCGCCTGGCGCCTCAACGCGGATGCGCCAATCCCGGTCTTCCCGCACAGCATCAAGGAAGCGGTGGCCGTTGAGAAGCGTAGCCCCCCGGCGCTTGGCGGCGAGCGCGTTGGCAATCACAAGCCGGGCGTCATCCACCCAGCAATCGGAGTATTCGAACCCCTTTTTGAATCGGCTTTTGAGCGGCGTGCCCTTTGGGTCTTTCCTGAGGTTCAGGCTTTTGGTTTTCCTGAGCAGCTTCCGACCGCCCAGGTGGTCATAGAGAAAAAGCCCCAGGCGCAGGATGAATGCCGGCCTCAGGCCCCTATGGTGCGGCAGGATGAACCTGAGCGGCCGCACCAGATGGGGGGCCATACGCCACAGTGTTTCCCGCTCCTTGAGGGACTCCCGAACCAGGCGGAATTCGTAATGTTCCAAGTACCTGAGGCCACCATGGATCAGTTTGGAGCTGGCCGACGATGTTCCTGCCGCGAAGTCGGTCTGTTCTACCAGAACGGTCTTCAGTCCGCGCCCCGCGGCGTCGCGCGCGATGCCGGTGCCATTGATGCCGCCGCCAATGACAAACAGGTCGCACCTGATTGGATCAACATCCGCCATCATTGCCTGCACTGCCTTCCACCATCCACCGGTATCACAGTGGACCAACCGTTCGGCTTGGTCAGGGAGAGGACACCCTGAAGGGGGGCGCCTGTTTCGCTAACACTCTGGCGAAGCATAAGTTTTGCCTTCAGGGTTGGGGCAGTGAAGGTTTGCCCACGCGGGATATCAGCCACACGTTCCTCAGAAGTTTCGGAACGCCTGAGTGTCATTTGGCGGCCTTCCACAACCATGGTGACATTGTCCTCTGTCTGGGCAAATATCGGGGCTTGTGCAGGGGTGCCATCTTCCGTGCGCGGCCGCAACACCAAAGCGCACTGGCCAGGCCAGAGCGAGAGATGATAGGCGTTCAGGCTGCCGGCATTCAGTGCCTGCGCCTCGGGCGTCTGAAGCGGTTTGGCGCCGTATGCGCCGCACCCCGCAAGCATCAAAACCAACAAGATTGACACCGACCGCACTGAAACTGTCTCCCCTTGGGCGGCCTGAAGTTGTGGTGCCACCTCTATCTGATGTAGGCAACATGAGCAAAGGCTGGGCACAAGATCAAGCCCCTTGAGGCATATGGGCACATTTTGTCGCGCCATAGTGCCCATTTTCGTACGGCATGGTTCAAAAGGGCACAGGCCATAGTGCCCTTTTTCGCGCTTTCGGCCACCGGTAGTGCCCTTAAGTGCCCCGCTCAGGGTGCCCAAGCTGACCACTGCAGTTTCTATGCTTTCGCTAGAAGGCCGTTCTGGGAAGTTCGCCTGCCTCAACCCCATAAATTTAAAGAGAACACCTGTGATTGACAGCGCTGTCTTTTCTGGCTACTAGTGAAGGTTCAGTTTTGATTTTTTGCATCCCGGCTGATGGGAAAGGGCTGTTGATGCGCGGTGTTTTTGCGGTGGCGATTGGTGTCGATGCCGCACCCGAAAGGGAAGGGGTATGACAGAGACCAAAAGATGTATTGTTGCCGATATCGGTGGCACCAATGGCCGGTTCGGCATTGCGACCTTCCGTGAAGGGCAGGTCAAGCCGGATATCGACCAGGTGATTGTCTTCTCTTGCCGCGAATTTGGCAGCCTCAGCCAGATGCTGGGTGCCTATATCGCAAAAATCGAATCGCCTGTCCCGCGCGAGGCCAAACTGGCCATTGCAGGGCCAACCACGGAAAAGAAGGGCCGACTGACCAACCTGGGTTGGGAAGTGGATGCCGATCAAATTGAGAGCACCCACGGCCTGGAGGTGGTCAAGTTTGTCAACGACTTCGGTGCGCTTGCCCGCGCCTGTCCGTTCCTTGAGGAGGGTGTGGATTATGTCACGCTCAAGAATGGTGAGGCAGACCCGGATGCCCCCATATCTGTCATGGGGCCGGGTACCGGTTTTGGTGTGGCGCTTCTGGTGCCGAACGGCAAGGGTTATCACACTGTGTCCACCGAAGGCGGCTTCATGGCTTTCGCCCCTGGGTCACGCCTTGAGCATGACCTGACCGAGCACCTGCGGGCCGAGCTTGGCTATGTGTCTGTCGAAAGCTTCCTGTGCGGCGAAGGCATCGCTCGTATATACCGATTCCTGGTGGATTATGGCGGCGGCGGAGACCGCAACCTGAGTCCTGCGGAAATCACAAAGCTCGCCGCTGAAGGCGGGGCGCCTGCCTGCACGCGCGCTGTGCAGCTTTTCCTGTCTATCGTCGGGTCGACGGCCGGTGATATTGCGCTGGTGCATGGCGCCAGGGGCGGCGTGTTCCTGGGCGGCGGCATCCTGCCGAAGATTGCCGACATGGTCGGACCAAGCGATCTTCTGCGCCGCTTTGTCGCCAAGGGCGCACAGTCAGCCTATGTGGAAACCATTCCGGTGCACCTGATCACAGCCGAATATGCGGCGCTTGTCGGCGCCGCTGTGGCGTAGCTCTTCAAACATTCTGTTGCTGAAAAAAAGCACCCCGGTCAGCCTGCGCTGCCGGGGTGAAGATGTGCTCCTTGTGGTAGGCATGGAGTGGGAGGTCACCTGCCCCAAGCCTGTGGCCCACAAAGAGGCCCCTAAACTGTTGGAAGCCTATGCCCGGGACAGCAGGGCCATCAGCTTCCGAGGAAACGAAACGATTGGCGGAACCAGGGGTGCCAAGGGAGGGGAGGAAGCACGTGGAAGGTGCCAAGCGGCTGCCCCTGATTCCATCTTTTTTGCAAAATAAAGCAAAAAATGAAAATTGCAACAAAAATTGCAAAGATGCTCGATGTTCTGGGCAGCTCCGCAGCGGTGTGCTTTAGCAGGGTTTAGGTGCGGAATTTATGTAAACTATTGTTTATAATGGAGATATGCGGACTTCTGGCTACTATCCCTCATTGTGAATGTCGAATTTTTTGTGAAAAAATTTGAAAATAGATTGCAAAAATGTGCAAATATATGTTTATGTCGATCCTACGCGAGAAGGACGAGTAGGCCCAGGAAGGCAGCCCGGCAGGGTAGGGAAGTAACGGGATAGTTTGGTTGATGGCTTTGGCGCAGCATAATAAAAGTGATAATGGCGTGAACCAGGCAGCTCAGGCGGACACCGATTGGTGGCGCGGGGCGGTAATTTATCAAGTGTATCCGCGCAGTTTCATGGACGCGAGCGGTGACGGCGTCGGTGACCTGAAGGGTATCACTGACAAGCTGGATCATATCGCGTCGCTGGGGGTCGACGGCATCTGGCTGTCGCCTTTCTTCACCTCGCCCATGAAAGATTTTGGCTATGACGTTGCCGATTTCTGCGATGTCGACCCAATCTTTGGCACATTGGCGGATTTTGACGCGCTGCTTGCCCGCGCGCACGCCCTTGGCCTGAAGGTAATCATCGACCAGGTCTATAGCCACACGTCGGACCAGCACCCCTGGTTCCAGGAAAGCCGCAAGGCGCGCACGGGCGACAAGGCTGACTGGTATGTCTGGGCTGATGCCAAGGCTGACGGTGGCCCGCCGTCCAACTGGATGTCTGTTTTCATGGGCTCTAGCTGGACATGGGACGAGGGCCGGGGCCAGTATTACTTGCATAATTTCCTTGAAAGCCAGCCAGACCTGAATGTGCATAATCCAGACGTGCAGGATGCGCTTCTGGAAGCCGGGCGTTTCTGGCTTGATCGCGGTGTGGACGGTTTTCGCATGGATGCGGTCAATTTCATGATGCATGACCCGGAACTTCGGGACAACCCGAAGGCCTATGAATATCGGGGGGACAAGCCGTTTGACCTGCAGGAGCATCTTTATAATCAGAGCCACGCAGACATCCCCAAATTCCTTGAGCGCGTGCGCGCGCTGATGAATGAATATCCAGGCACCTTCACCGTGGCCGAGGTGGGCGGCGAGCGCGCGCTGGAAGAGATGCAACTGTTCACCCGCGGGGAAACGGGCCTTAACACAGCTTACAGCTTCGAATTTCTTGAGGCAGACACCCTATCAGCGAAGGTGATCCGCGAGGCGGTTGAGGCCTGGCCGGACGCGCCGGGCATGGGCTGGCCGTCTTTCACCTTCAGTAATCATGACAGGCCGCGCGCGGTCTCCCGTTGGGCGACTGAGACAGCAATCGAAGACAATCCGGCGTTTGCCAAAATGCTGAATATGCTGATCCTCAGCTTGCGTGGCAGTGTATGCCTCTATCAGGGGGAGGAGCTCGGGCTGCCACAGGCCCATGTGCCGTTCGAGCGCCTGACAGATCCGGAAGCCATTGCCAACTGGCCATCAACGCTTGGCCGTGACGGCACGCGGACCCCCATGCCGTGGGAAGCAAATGCCGATCATGCAGGTTTCTCTAGTCACGAGCCCTGGCTGCCGGTGGACCCACGCCACGCGGCGCGTGCGGTGAGTGTTCAGGAAGGCGATGAAGCCTCAGTGCTGAATGCCCTTCGGGCGTTCCTCAAATACCGCAAGGGCGAACCTGCGTTGATCAAAGGGGGGATCAGGTTCCTGGAGGCCCCCGAGCCCGTGCTGGCTTTTGAACGCACCCATGAGGGAGAAACCCTCATGTGCGTCTTCAATCTTTCAGGAAAGCCACAGGACTGGCCGGTAGCAGGTGTGTCAGGTGGCGCACGCTTCAGCCTCAATGGCGCCGCGCCGGGCGAGCGTCTCCCCGCCTTCGGCGCCTGCATTTTTTAGGGAAGTTCGGGCGGGGTTTTGTCCGCCCTCATCCTAACCCACAACCAATGTTTCACTCTCGATCTTGTCGCGGTTCTGATCGCGGATTTCCGCTGCCGCGTCGTCATAAAGGAATGGCAATGTGGCGAAGCGCTCCCCCTTTGTGACCGGTGTCGCCTCATGAAGGAGCGAACAGGAAAAGACCACAGCCCCCCCGGTTGGCGGCTTATAGGTGCGGGTGCCGAATTCAGGGAACATCAGTTCGCCGCCTTCATAGTCTTCCGCGTTCAAATTGATGCTGACGGCAAAGCGTCGGTGCGCTGTGCCGCTTGTGGTATTGTCGCGGTGGCGCTTGAAGAAGCCTTTGTCTTCCTCAGCGTAGCGCGAGACAATGTAACGTTCGATCCGAGTGGCGTTGAACTGAAAGGCTTTCTGGATTTCCGGTTTCAGCCTTAGCGCGATGGCGCGATTGATTGTGTTGCGTGTTTTTGCGTCCGTGATGTGCGCGTCACTGCGGCGCTTGAAGCTCGAATCCATCACCGGCACGGTGCGTCCTTCTATCTCGCGCATGAAACCTGACTGGTTCGGGTTGCCTTGTCGGTAAAGGTCAATCAGGTGTCTGCAAAACTTGGGTGTCAGCACGCGGGGTACCAGCAAAACCGGTGCCCAGGGTTCCTGGTTTGTCGCCGCATGGTCATTGGCCCGGGGCAGGGACCTGATCATGCCGATAAGCCTGTCGACTTCTTCCAGCGCGCCCCTGCCATAGACGCGCAGTGTTGGGTCAAGAAGATACCAGGCGCCTGTGAACGCCAGGCCTTCTTCCGTTTCCTGCGTCGTGCCGTATGATTTTGCAATTTCCATGTCCGGGTCATGGAAAACGCGGCCCCGTTTGAACAGGGGCTTCAGGCTGTCGCTATGCAGGTCTTGTTCCTCGCGGCTGACGGCAAACAGGACCAGTTCATTTTCATTCTTCGGCAAGTTTGCTTCTGTCAGGGCATTGGAGAAAGCACGCCCCTTCGGGTCGCTGCTGTCGCCAATGAAAGCCAGCATTACAAAGCGCCCGCCCAAGCTGGAAAAATTGAACCTTGAGTTTGTGGCTGTCGGTGCGTGAAACCAAGGTACAGGTCTGCCCCATTCGATGAAGGACCCATTCTGCATAGTGTGTAACTCTCAAAAAAGCGCCTCTCAGCGCTATTTCCTGCCGCTAGGCAGCCCCAAAAGGTGCTGTGCGACCCACAGGCACCAAAGAATTTCATACGCCAGAAAAAGGCCTCAGGGAATAGAGATCCGTACTCGTCGTCGCCTTTTCCCCCTCACTTGGTAATTTTCCCTTTCCAAACCCTATCTGTTTCGGATAATGGGGGCGTGAAAAGGTGACCAGACCAAACGGTCCCATCTGTTTCGAGTTTTCCAAAAATTGAATTTTTGAATTTCCCATTGATTGAGCGGGGCGGATGTCCCACCCTCGGGGCATGCGTGGAGGCACGGGAATGCGAAGCAAACTGATCATCGGTTGGCGCGAATGGGCGACCCTTCCGGATCTGGGCGTGGACCGTATCAAGGCCAAGATCGATACAGGTGCCAAGACAAGCGCCATCCATGCCTACCGCGTGAAGAAATTCATGAAGGATGGCGCCCCTTGGGCGGAATTTCGCCTGCACCCCGTGCAGAAACACAAACGGCCTGAAATCCGCTGTGAAGCGCCGATTGTTGATGAGCGGGCGGTTAGAAGCTCAAGCGGGCATGAAGAGATTCGCTATGTTGTGAAGACGCTTTTGAAACTGGGACCGATCTCCCGCAAGGTTGAGCTGACGCTCACCAACCGGGACGACATGGGTTTCAGGATGCTGATCGGGCGCCAGGCGCTCAAGGGATTTTGTCTAGTAGACAGCGGTCTGTCCTATGGGCTCGGAGAGCCGGACGACCCGAACTTTAATTGCTAATGCCAAGGAAGAAGAAATCATGCGTATCGCACTTCTGACCCGTAACCCTGATCTTTATTCGCACCAGCGCCTGATGGAGGCAGCAAAGGAACGCGGACATGAGATGGACCCCATCGACACAATGAAGGTCTATATCAATATCGCCTCGCACCGGCCTGAGATGCGCTATAAAGGCGATATTCTTAAGGGCTATGATGCCGTGATCCCGCGGATTGGCGCATCGGTTACCTTCTTCGGGACTGCAGTTCTTCGCCAGTTTGAAATGGCGGGTGTTTATCCGCTCAACGAATCAGTGGCGATTACCCGTTCGCGCGACAAGCTCAGGAGTTTTCAGCTGCTGTCGCGTCGCGGCGTTGGCCTGCCGGTAACAGCATTTGCAAACGGCACCAGCGAAGCGGATGACCTGATCGATATGGTTGGCGGCACACCTGTGGTGATTAAGCTTCTTGAAGGCACGCAGGGCGTGGGTGTTGTGCTGGCAGATACGCGTGATGCGGCGCGGTCCATGATCCAGGCGTTCGGCAAGCTGAAGGCGCACATTCTGGTGCAGGAATATATCAAGGAAGCAGGCGCGTCTGATATTCGCTGCCTGGTGATCGACGGCAAGGTTGTGGCGTCAATGATGCGCAAGGGCGCAGAGGGTGAGTTCCGGTCTAACCTCCACCGGGGCGGCAGCTCGCGCACCATTAAGATCACGCCGGAAGAGCGGTCCACCGCTGTGCGCGCGGCCAAAATCATGGGCCTGAATGTCGCGGGCGTGGACATGCTGCGGTCCAACCACGGGCCGGTGATCATGGAAGTGAACAGCTCGCCGGGGCTTGAGGGCATTGAGAAAGCCACGGGCATTGATGTTGCGGGCAAGATCATCGAGTGCATCGAGAAGAAGGCAGGCCCGAACCGTACCCAAACCAAAGGGAAGGGCTAAGCCCATGAGCGGCGAGCGCGCCGCGCGCCGTGCGCCTTTTACGTTCGGGAAGCATAAGGTTCAGCCGGGCAGTCGGGCGTCATTGGCGCTGGAGCTGCCGGGCCAAAGCCGTTACACACCGCTTTCCATGCCGGTTCACATCGTGCATGGCAGGAAAGATGGCCCCACCATGTTCATCTCGGCGGCCATCCACGGCGACGAGATCGGCGGGATCGAGATCGTTCGCCAGCTTCTGAAACAGAAGGCGCTCAATCGCCTGCGCGGCACGCTCATTTGTGTGCCGGTGGTCAATGTATACGGGTTCCTCAACCATACCCGCTATATGCCTGACCGGCGCGATTTGAACCGGTCGTTCCCCGGCTCTGAGCACGGCTCGCTTGCGGCCCGCGTGGCCCATGTGTTCAACACAGAAATTCTTGAGCGCGCCGACTATGGCATCGACCTGCATACCGGCGCCAATCACCGCACCAACTATCCGCATATCCGCGCCAACATGGAGGACGCGGAAACCGCCCGTTTGGCGCGCGCGTTCAACACGGCCGTGATCGTGAATGCCACGCTTCGGGACGGGTCGTTGCGCGGCCACGCGGTGGAGCAAGGCGTGCCTGTGCTTCTCTATGAGGCAGGCGAAGCGCTGCGGTTTGAAAAGCTGGCAGTCTCTGCCGGTGTGCGCGGCATTCTGAACGTTCTGGGGGCTGTGGGCATGATCAAGCGTGCGATCAAGCGCCGCCCGCATGTGACGGTGGAGGCAGAGACCTCCCACTGGGTGCGGGCGAAACGTTCGGGCCTGATCAGGAACCCGATCGCGCTCGGCAGTCATGTTGAAAAAGGCGACCGGCTGGCGCACCTGAGTGACTGGCTGGGGGATGAGGAAAGCGAAATCAAGGCCACCAAAGAAGGTGTTGTCATCGGGCGCACCAACCTACCGATTGTCAATGAAGGCGACGCGCTTTTCCATGTAGCCGAATTCGACAATGCTGAAAAGGCGGGCAAGACCGTGGAACGCTTCGCAAGTTCGCTCGAAGGCCTGGGCGAAGGCGATTATGTCGACCCTGTTGTGGCGGAAGAATAGCCTCTAGAACCGGTCTATCCGGTAGGGCGTCAGGTCAATTCCTGGTACCTTTCCGCCAATCAAGTCCCGCATCAACTCCCCTGTAATCGCCCCGTGGGTCAGCCCCATATGGTTATGGCCGAAGGCGAAATAGACGCCTTTATGCCTAGGCGCAGGCCCGATTACCGGAAGACTGTCCGGCAACGTGGGGCGAAAGCCCATCCAGGGCGTGGCGCCTTGGGCCTGAAGGTCCGGCAGCAAGTCTTGTCCCTGCGGCATCAGCGCATGAGCCTGCCTAATATTGGGCGGCAGCTGGAGCCCGCCAAGCTCCACCCGTCCGGCAAGGCGAAGCCGCGCGTCCATCGGGGTCGCGACAAAGCGGCGCTCGTGATAGGTGGTGGGCACCCGCGGCATCACAGTGGGCTCGTCCAGCATCAGGTGATAGCCGCGTTCGGTCTCCAGGGGGACCTTGTACCCCAGCATGCGCGCCAGCTGGTGGGACCAGGCGCCTGCCGCAATCACCACTTTCTGCGCGCGCACCCGGTCCCTGCTTGTGGTCAGCCCCAAATGGGTGGGGCTGTGGTCCATGCCGGTAACGGCCTGCCTTTCAATATGCCCGCCCCTTTGGGTGAAGCGGCTCGCCAGCATGCGCACCAGCGCCGCCGGATCGGTAACGTGCGCAGAGGCGGGGAAGCATACGGCGCCCTTCAGCGCAGGGCTTAGTGACGGGTCAAAGGCCTTGAGCTCTGTGGCGTCCATCAGCGCCGTTTCCACGCCGAAATCCGTCAGTAGGCGTTGTTCGCGTGAGGCGGCTGAGAGGTTTTTTTCACTTTCAAATACCACAAGCGTGCCGTCCTCAACCAGCAGGCCACCCAGATCAAAGCGTGCGTCCAGGCTTCTGTATGCCGGCAGTGCGCGGGCGTTCAAGGCCGCGATGGCCTCTGTGCCCCGCCGCACCTGCACAGGTCGCCCCGCCCAAAGGAAGCGCATCAGCCACGGCATCAGCTGTGGCAGGTAGGCAGCTCGAATAGAAAGCGGCCCGTTGGGCTGAAGTAGCATTTTCGGCACTTGCATGAGCGTGGCGGGGGAAGACAGCGGAAAGATATGTTCGACCGCAATATGGCCCGCGTTCCCATAGGAGCATTCCTCGGCCACGCCTTTGCGGTCAATAAGCCAGACATCATGGCCTGCCGCCTGCAGCTCAATGGCTATGCATACGCCAATGATCCCGGCACCGATGACGGCAATTTCGCAATCAAGCCCATACGTGTGGGTGAGTACCTTTTGGCTAAGGGGGGCGGGATTGTCCATCGGAGGCCTTTCGAAAAAACATACCAGGGCATAAGAAACAGGCTTGAAATAGCATATTGTATACAATATACACAATTCAAATCTGAAACAGGCCGCATAAAAACCGGCCGTCAACAAAACCCTATAGAACGCCGAAATGCAGGCGTTCCCTAGTCTGGAGACAAGAAGATGATTGATTGGTCTGGAGTATTCCCTGCAACAACCACTCAGTTCAAAGATGACGAAAGCCTGGATATCGAAAGCACGCAGCGCGTGATCGATGGCCTTATCAAGGACGGCGTTCACGGCATTATCGCGCTTGGTACCGTGGGTGAGAATGTATCGCTTTCTGCAGATGAAAAGCGCCAGGTAATCGCAGCGGCGAAAGAAGTTGTGGATGGCCGCGTGCCGCTATTGTCCGGTACAGCGGAATATACATCGAAGCTGGCGGCGGGTTATGCCCGGGATGTGGAGCGTATCGGCATTGATGGCCTTATGTTGCTCCCGGCCATGGTTTATCAGGCGCAGCCGCGGGAGGTGATCACTCATTACCAGACAGTTGCGGCGGCGACCGAGTTGCCGATCATGATCTATAACAACCCAGTGTCCTACAAGATCGACATCAGTGTGGAGGCGATGAAGCATCTAGCCAAGATCGATAATCTGGTGGCGATCAAGGAAAGCTCCGAGGACACCCGCCGCATTATCGACCTGCAGAATGCCTTCGGGGACCGCTTCGCCATTTTTGGCGGTGTGGACGATATCGCGCTTGAGGCGCTGGCGCTCGGCGCACAGGGCTGGGTGTCAGGATTGACGAACGCATTCCCGGCGGAATCGGTTGCTATCTACAAGCTGATGAAAGCGGGCCGCACCGAAGAGGCGCTTGAGATTTACCGCTGGTTCATGCCGCTTCTGGACCTGGATACCATCCCGACGCTGGTGCAGTGCATCAAGCTGGTGGAGGAGATCATGGGCCGCGGCAGTGAGATGGTGCGGGCGCCGCGCCTGAAGCTGACAGGCGACGAGCGTGCCTATGTTGAAGCCGTGACCCGGCGGGCGCTTGAGACACGCCCGGCTTTACCCGCCGACCTGCAGGCCGCGGCGTAATACCCATGCGGCGCACGTTTCTGTGCATCGACGGCCACACGGGCGGTAATCCCGTCCGTGTGGTGCATGGCGCGGTCCCTGTGCTTAAGGGCCGGACCATGAGCGAAAAGCGCCAGGATTTCCTGAGGAACCATGACTGGATCAGGAAGGCGCTGATGTTTGAACCGCGCGGGCACGATATGATGTCCGGCGCGATCATTTATCCGCCCTGCTCGGACGATGCCGACGCAGCCATCCTGTTCATTGAGACATCAGGCGCTTTGCCCATGTGTGGTCACGGTCTTATCGGAACTGTAACGATTGGACTGGAGCATGGTTTGATCACGCCGCGGGGGGAAGGGCAGCTGGAATTGGACGTGCCAGCAGGACGTGTGAGTGTCAGCTACACCCGCGCGGGGGGCAAGGTCACCAGCGTGCGTCTCCGCAATATCGGGTCCTACCTTGCGCACAGGGATGTGGCGATTGAGGTTGAGGGGCTTGGGCCGCTCATGGTGGATGTGGCCTATGGCGGGAATTTCTATGCCATCGTCGATCCGCAGCCGGGTTTCAAGGGGCTTGAAGGCATGTCGCCAGCAGACATCATTCGCTTCAGTCCGCTGGTGCGCGAAGCGGTGAATAAGGCTGTCGATATTGTGCATCCAATTGATACGACTGTCAGGGGCTGCAGCCATGTGCTGTGGACTGGCGCGCCGAGTGCGGGAGCGGACGGCAGGAACGCCGTTTTCTATGGCGACAAGGCGATTGACCGGTCGCCCTGCGGCACCGGAACGTCAGCCCGCATGGCTCAGCTGGTGGCGCGCGGCAAGCTGAAGGCGGGCGACACTTTCATTCACGAAAGCATCATCCACAGCCGTTTCACCGGGCGGGTTGAAAAGCTGACAGATGTGGGTGGCAATCCGGGCATCATCCCGTCTATAGAAGGCCGGGCCTTTGTGACGGGGCTGAACACAATTTTTGTAGATGAGCAGGACCCCTTCCCAGAAGGGTTCCAGCTGGTCTGAGTATCGGGAGGGACATATGACAAAATTTGATAATTTCATCGGTGGCGAATGGGTGGCGGGCGCGAGCTATGCGCCGAACGTCAACCCGTCAAACACCAGCGACATCATCGGCGACTATGCGGTGGCGGACCGCGCCCAGGCGCTGGAGGCTATCAAGGTCGCCAAGGACGCGGCGCCCGGTTGGGGCATGAGCGGCATCCAGGCGCGGTTCGATGCGCTTGATTTCATCGCCACCGAACTGCTGGCACGCAAACAAGAGCTGGGTGAGCTTCTGTCCCGCGAAGAGGGCAAGACGCTCGCTGAAGGCATTGGCGAAGTGGCGCGGGCCGGGCAGATTTTTAAATATTTCGCGGGCGAGACGCTCAGGATCACGGGCGACGTGCTGCCGTCCACCCGGCCCGGGTTCGGCGTGGAAGTGACGCGCGAACCCGTGGGTGTCATCGGCATGATCACGCCGTGGAACTTCCCCATCGCCATCCCGGCCTGGAAGATTGCGCCGGCGCTTGCGTATGGCAACACGGTGGTGTTCAAGCCCGCGGGGCTGGTGCCGGGGTCCGCCTGGGCGCTTGCGGAGATCATCTCCCGCGCTGGCTTGCCCGCAGGCACCTTCAATTTGGTAAATGGCTCCGGCCGCGAAGTAGGTGAGACCATTGTCATGTCGGATGATGTGCAAGCCATCAGCTTCACCGGCAGTGTGCCGACGGGGTGTGACATCCGCAACCGGGCGGTGGCGCGCGGCGCCAAGGTACAGATGGAAATGGGCGGCAAGAACCCCCTGGTGGTGCTGGATGACGCAGACCTTGATATCGCGGTGGATTGCGCGCTTCAAGGCGCCTTCTTTTCCACCGGCCAGCGCTGCACCGCTTCCAGCCGGATTATCGTGACCGAAGGCATCCATGACGCGTTCGTTGATGCCCTGGCCGCAGCAACAAAGGCGCTGAAGGTGGGTGACGCGCGCGACAGCTCGACCCAGATCGGGCCAGTGGTCGACGTGGGCCAGCTTGAGAGCAACCTCAAATATGTCGAGCAGGCGTTGGTCGAGGGCGGCACGCTTGTGTGCGGCGGCGACCGAATTAAGGACAAACCCGAGGGCTTCTATATGGCCCCGGCGCTGATCACCGACACGAGGCCAGAGATGACGATCAACCGCGAGGAAGTCTTTGGCCCGGTCGCCAGCGTGGTGAAGGTGAAGGATTATGAGGAGGCGCTCAAAGTCGCGAATGACAGCCAGTTTGGTTTGTCCTCCGGTATCTGCACCAGCTCGCTCAAGTACGCGACCGATTTCAAGCGCCGGTCCGAAGCCGGGATGGTGATGGTGAACCTGCCAACCGCGGGCGTGGACTATCACGTGCCGTTTGGCGGCACGAAAGGCTCAAGCTACGGCAGCCGCGAACAGGGCGCTTACGCCAAGGAGTTTTATACCACGGTCAAGACCGCTTACACGCGGTCGGCCTGATAACCGACTCAGAACCCCAGAGCAGCCCTGCCGGTCACATAGCGGGGCCTCTCTGAGCTGACTCAGCTGCCATGCCCCATATGTTTTGAGTATTCTTGGGGCTGGCAGCTGTTTTTTCTTTTTAGCCAACGCATTGGACGCGCAGGACAAATGCAACCGCCTGTCGGTCTCGCGCTGTCGGTCCCTTGTCTGCCGCTGTCATTCCCGCGTCACATGTGATAGATAAAATTTTATCGATTCGGGGAAACGGTCAAAACCAGGGGGTGGAAAATGACCGATGTCGATTTTATCAAATCCGTTTGCACGGTGCCAAATGCGCCAGTAGGCACCAGTCCAGAAGAAGAACGTCTTGACGATGTCATGGCCAAAATTTCGGCCAGCATCCAACAGCCGAAATCAACCGACAGCCAAGTCCCGCCATGGGAACAGGAACCCGATACGCCCAGGAACAGCATTGGCTGGGTCATGGGCACGGGTGCCGAATACTGGCACCGGTTCACGAGCTGGTTCAAAGAGCTCGACGACGAAACACGTCAGGCATTCATGAGCGCTCACCCGGAACCCCAAGACTGGCGCGGCTTCTATGACGATCTGATTTCTGCAGCATAAAGATTTTTGTGCGACATGTGCGCACAGGCTGTAGTAATGGCGGCCCACTATGGCTAGGGTCCCCGCGTCCAAGAATGATGGGGGAAGCCTTATGCCATGTTTGTCACGCCTCGCAGCCATTGGCTGCGCGCTCTTTTTGTCTATCCTTCCTGCCCAGGCGGAAACACTTGAACAGGCAGTGGAATATGGCCTGGTCCCTGCGGTCCATGTAAGCGGTACGCCTCAGCGTTTTGACCTGATAGACCGCATGGATTGGTACCATGTGCCCGCACTTTCTCTGGCGGTGATCGATGGCGGGAAGGTGGTGTTCGCCCGGGCCTATGGTGACAGCGTGACCACAGATACGCTTTTCCAGTCCGCGTCGCTTTCCAAGCCTGTTACGGCCGTGGGTGTGATGCGTCTTGTTGACCAGGGCAAGCTTGATCTCGACACGGATATCACGCGCTACCTCACATCCTGGACCTTACCGGGCGGTGTCCAGTCGGCGGAAAAACCGGCGACGATTCGCGGCATTCTGGCCCATACGGCGGGCTTTACGGTGCATGGATTTGACGGCTATGCCCCCGGTGAGCCGGTGCCGACAATGGTTCAGATATTGTCCGGCGTTGCACCTGCCAACTCTGGCGCAATACTCATCGACAAGACGCCGGGCGAAAGCTGGCGTTATTCAGGGGGCGGTTATGTGGTGCTGCAGCAACTGCTTGAAGATGTGACTGGCGAGAACTTCAGTGCACTGATGCAGGCGGAAGTGCTGAGCCCGGCAGGCATGACCGGCAGCAGCTTCGCCCAGCTGCTTCCCGCGCCTAAGCAGCAGCTGCAGGCCAAGGCGCATGACCATTTAGGGCGTGAACGACCGACGCATGTTTATCCGGAAGAAGCACCGGCGGGCCTGTGGACCACACCGACCGAGCTTTCGCGCCTTCTGATTGATGTGATGGCGTCGGTGCGTGGGGAAAAGGGTATCCTGACGTCAGAGGCGGCGACTGAGATGGCCAAACAGCAAACGGAAGGCATGGGGCTTGGCTTCGCCTCAGACGGGGAGGGCGAAAACCTGCGCCTGTCGCATGGTGGATCGAACAAGGGCTTCAAGGCGCTTATGTTCGCCTATCCGGACCGCGATCAGGGCTTTGTGTTGATGACTAACGGTGACGGCGGCACGCATTTGCAGCTTGAAGTGGGCCGGGCGCTTGCAGCCCACTTTGGCTGGCCTGATATGGCGCCCAAGACAGCCGATATGGCGGCCCTGACAAACGCCGACGCGGCGGTGATTGAGGGCAACTATTGGATCGAGAAATACGGCTTCGGTTTCACGCTCAAACAAGTAGGCGACGGTTATGTGGTCACCACAGGCCGCGGCTCCCGCTATCTGGCCTACCCCACGGGCGACGGCAGTTTCATCTTCCGCGAGGACGGGCAGCCGATGAAGCTTCTTCGCGGCGATGATGGGGCGGTCTCGCTTGAGCTATGGGGCGCTGTGGCAACCAAAAAGTTGAATTAGGTTATTCACTTTATTTCGGATTTGTGATGCAGTTGGAGGCTGTCAGTTTGTTTGGGGCATAGATGGGGCTTTTGCTTTTAATTTTGGCTTGTGCGGGTTCGCAGGCTATGCTTTGGCTGACGGGGCCATTTCGGCACCTGAATCCAATCTTTCGTGCCTTCTTGGGCACTCTTTTGGGGACCCTGGCCGGATATTTGATGGTGGATCTGTTAGCCACGGACGCACTGGATTATTTCGCGGTATTTTTGGGGGTGGCAATTGCCTTCGGGGCTGCCACCCTTTTTGAGTTTTTGGCCTGGGTCCGGCGGCGAGCGGGCTAAACCGCCTCGGTTGCCTTCATCAGCCAGTCCTTTACCTCGCCGTCCACCTGCGGCGCCATCTCGGTGCGCACGCGGGCGTGGTAAGCGTTTAGCCAGTCAACTTCTGCTTTCGTCAGCAGGCTGAAGTCAATCAGGCGTGTATCGATGGGTGCGAGCGTCAGGTCGTGCAGCTCCAGGAAGCCGTCCTCGCCCTCCACAATCTCGCACAGGTTTTCAATGCGGATACCGAAGCGGTCGGCTTCATAATAGCCGGGCTCGTTGGTAATCGTCATGCCTGCTACCAGTTCAATATCATTCACCTGTTTGGCGATACGCTGCGGGTGCTCGTGAACCGAAAGCCCCACGCCCACGCCGTGGCCGGTGCCGTGGTCATAATCCAGCCCCACTTGCCACAGCGGCATGCGCGCCAGCGCGTCCAGCTGGTGGCCCTTTGTACCCTTGGGGAAACGCGCGGTGGCAAGGGCGATATGGCCCTTGAGCACGCGGGTATAGCGGTCTTTCACTTCGTCTGAAACATCCCCGATGGCGATGGTGCGCGTGGTGTCCGTCGTGCCGTCCAGATACTGGCCGCCGCAGTCCAGCAGGTAAATGGTGTTTGCTTCAAGCTTGCCTTCCTTGCCCGGCTCGGGCGCATAGTGGCACAGGGCGGCGTTGCCGTCGGCGGCCGAGATGCTCTCGAACGATGGCTCCATAAACTGGTTGGCTTCCTTCCTATGCTCCAGGATCTTGTCGGCAGCTTCGATCTCGCTGATCGGGTTGCCGGCCTTGGCGCGTTTGTGGGCGTTGGCGTCAAGCCACGAAAGGAACTTCACCCAGGCCACGCTGTCGCGCTTGTTGGCGGCGCGCATGGCCTGGCGCTCGTGCGTGTTCTTGTGTGCTTTCGCAAGGGTCACCGGGTCTGCCGCCTTGTGCACTTTGCCGCCTGCGGCTTCCACGATCTGGTTTGCCGCAACCGGGCTCCAGTTCGGGTCGATCCACACGGTTTTTCGCGCGCTGCCCGCTGCCTTCAGGGCATCACTGAGACTGTCCATGCTGCGCACCGTGACGCCTTTCATGTCGATGTCTGCACGGTCTGGCCCGAACTTGCGGTCGTCGATGAACCAGTCGGCGCGGCCGTCTGCGCGAAGCAGAACAAAGCTATGCGGCATGGGGTTATAGGGCACGTCCGCGCCGCGCACATTCATCAGCCAGGCGATATTGTCCGGCAGGGTGATCGCCAGCGCGTCTGCACCTGCGGCTTTCAGCAGCTTCGCGATCTTTGCGCGCCGGTCGCTCGCGCTTTCGCCCGCCATGTCTTCCGGGTAGGCGATAACACGGCCAAGGGGGGCGGCTGGCTGGTCATCCCACGCCCGGTCGATCAGGTTTTCCTGAACTGGCACCAGCTCCGCACCCGTGCCTTCAAGCTTGCCCGCGATCGCGTCAACCTGGGCGGACGTGTGAAGCCAAGGGTCATAGGCGATGCGGTCGCCCTTTGATGCCTTTTCACCCAGCCACTTGGCGGGTGGGTGGTCATGCAGATGCTGGTGGGAGAAAGTCTCCAGGTCTACCTGCCGGGCCACCTGAACCGTGTAGCGGCCATCAACGAAGATGGCGGCGTCATGCCTGCGCACAATCGCCATGCCGGCAGAGCCTGTGAAACCTGTCAGCCACTTCAGCCGCTTGTCGCGTTCAGCGATATATTCGCCCTGATGGACATCTGCGAGCGGCACAAGGAAGGCATCCACGCCTTCTTTTTCCATTTCTGCGCGCAGGGCGGCAAGGGGGCTGGTGGCAAGCATCGTGGTGTTTCCTCTGAACTAGTCGTTTTCTTGCATGTGCTTGATCAGGTCGTGCCGCGCGCCGTTGATATGGTCATGCAGCAAACCGATGGCTTCATCCTTGCGGCCTTTTTCGCACAGGTCCACCAGGTGGCGGTGTTCTTGGTTGGCGCGTTCGCGGTTTTCTTCGCTCAAGCTCAGTTGGGTACGCACATAGCGGTCCAGGTTGTCATGGATTTTCTTGACCATCTCAAGCGTGATCGGGCGGCCTGCAATTGCGTAAATCTCGGCGTGGAGCTGCCAGTTTATTTCCCCCCATTTGGTGGGGCTTGCGCTATCCATGCGATCAATGATCTTGCGGGCGCGGGCGATGACTTCAGGCGTCATATGATCAATGGCGCGGGCTAAAAGGTCACCCTCGAGCGATGTGCGAATGTCGAAATATTCGTCAATTTCCTCAATCGAAAGGCGCGAGACGATGGCTCCCTTGTAGGGCACGTTCACCACCAGGCCTTCCGCCTCAAGCTGCTGGAACGCTTCGCGCACCGGAATACGGCTGACCCCTAGTTTCTTGGCCACGTCATCTTGCCTGAGTTGTTCACCTTGTGCGTAATCGCCAGAAAGGATCAAGTCTCTCAGCGCATCCGCTACCTGTATCGCCAGCGATTTTCGTTTTACCGCCTGCACCTTTGCCATAAAAATATCTTCCCAAATTTACTGCTGTCAGCCCCCGAAGGCATCCTGGGCCGGTATATGTTTCGGTTTATACTGTATCCAATGTGCAATCGCACGCATTTGTATGAAATTTAGAAAAATATCTTTTTCAGACAGGGGGCTGGCAGCAATCCATGCACTGCACAATTGGCTTGCCAAAGCCATCTAGGCGCCTTGTCTGGGGGGCGAGCTGGACCAGGAAGTGGGCCAGAGGAAAATATTAATTAAAATTTGATGCAAATGTTTACCGATTCATCATTCCGGCTCATTATGATTTCAACGAATCATGAATTACCCTTCTTTTGAGACGCAGAAGTGACTGGCAATATGGACCTAAAGACGCTGACAAATATGTTCCCGTCGCACAAACTTGTGATGGGTGAACAGTTTGCCCAGGAAAGCGTAAGTGCCCTTAAGGTCAAAAGCGTCCTGCGCTGGTCCGATACCATCTTTGTGAACTGCGATTTCTCTGAGACAAAATTTCATCTTCTGATGCTGCAGGGGGCGATTTTCTTCAAATGCGATTTTGCCGGTGCGGTGTTTACCGCCTGCGATATCGACGGCACCGAATTTGTTGCCTGCAACATGACCTGCACGGACTTTGAAGGCTCCTGCGTCCAGGACAGCAATTTTTCCGATTGTATCATCGGTGGCATGGTTGGCCCGCGTGACTTTGAAAGCTGCAGCTTTGTGAGCCCGCGGTATTCGCGCCATATCCCGATTGTCTCAAGCGTGCCCTATTATTCCGTGTCCACACCCAAGCGGCCGCTGCAGATTTTCTGCACGCCGAATGCCTGGCGTGTGCACGGCGAAGGCATCCGCGTTACCGTAACGCCGGAAGACCTGCCACATGTGGAAGAGCCCTATAGAAGCGCTGTCACCTGCGTGCATGAGCTGGAACAGTCTGTGGGGCGTGAGGCCGTCAGGCAGGTTCTGGGCGAACCACACCGCGTCCCAAGCAAAACCGAGAAAAACGAAGACGCCTGATCTGAAGGTCAGGCCGGTTGTATGCAAGCGGGCTTTCAGGCCCGCTTTTTTGATGCCGGATAGCCTATTTCCCAAACAGAAACATAAACACGCCGGGCAGGCGCTTGTTCCATGCGTCTTCGCTGTGGTTGGCGCCTGGGTCATAGACCGTCAGCCAATTGCTCGCGGTATACCCAAGCTCTGTCATCACGGCGTCCACCCTTTTCTGCAGTGGTGGATAGTGGGCATCCAGCGTCTGGTCGCCGTAATCGAAATAGATCCTGTGGCCTTCCGGCGGGGGCAGGTTTTCACGCATGTAAGCAATGAAAGTGTCCGGCATTTCCGGGGTTTTGCCAGGGTCGAACCCCGGCCAGTGGGTGGACATGCAGGCAGCCATGCCAAACACGTCTGGCCGTTCGCCAATCGCATACATGGAAATGAGCCCACCCATACTCGAGCCCATTACCGCGGTGTCCTCAGGCCCGGTCAGGGTGGCGTACTTGCTATCGATAAAGGGCTTTAGCTCATCGGCAAGGAAGGCGATATATTCGTCGGCCTTCAGATCCGGGGCATGGGTGCCGTAATAGCCTTGGCGCACATTTTCAGGCAGCAAATGATAGGGCTTTTCAGGCAGATAGTCGGCGTGGCGCGTGTCACCGCCATTGAAAACGCCCACAACGATAAAGTTGCGCACTTTACCCTCTGCCATCAGCTTGCCAGCCACTTCATCCACGCCCCATTCTTGGCTGTTCCATGTGACAGACGCGTCATAGAGCATCTGCCCGTCATGCATATAAAGAACAGCATATTTGTGGCCGTTTGCGGCATTTTCCGCGTACCCGTCCGGCAGCCACACCTGCAGGTCACGGCTTGTTAGCCCTGTGGCTTTGAAATCTTCATATGTTTCCAGCGTTCCAGTGGAAACCTTGGCGCCGCGTTCCTCGCCGGTTGGTGCCGGGCCGCCGCAGGCCGATAGGAATACTGTGGCAGCCATCAGGGCTGGTTTGATCCCCCGCATGCTCTCTCCCTTCTTGTTTTTTGTTTTTCCCTTCAGAAGCGGTAGCGCCATTCGACAGCGCTGTCAATTTTTGCCCTGATTGGTTGCCTCGGCACTGTCTTGTCTGTTGACAGCGCTGTCACATTGCGCCTATGGTCCAAACTGGGAAAGGGAATGCCATGACGTCGGGAAGGGCGTCTGGCTTTTCAAATTTGAATGAATGGACCCGATCGTTCTGTATCTGGGGAGGGACACTTGTTTAGCACACTCGATTTTGCCGTTGTGGCCATCTATGCCGTCACGCTGTTTTCTTTGGCCCAGTGGGTTTCGCGCGAACGCGCTGGCCACGACAAAGACGCATCTGACTATTTCCTCGCGGGCAAGACTCTGCCTTGGTGGGCCATCGGTGCCTCGCTGATCGCGTCCAATATTTCGGCCGAGCAGATTATCGGCATGTCCGGTTCGGGCTATGCCATGGGACTTGCGATCGCATCCTATGAATGGATGGCGGCGATCACGCTTATTATTGTGGGCAAATACCTGCTGCCGGTGTTCCTGAAGCGCGGCATCTACACCATGCCGCAGTTCCTGGAGCAGCGCTATGACCACCGGGTGCGTATGGTGATGGCCTTCTTCTGGATGGGCGTTTATGTGTTCGTGAACCTCACGTCCATCCTGTGGCTGGGTGCGCTTGCGATCGAAGCCGTAACGGGCTTTGATCTTGTCTACGGCCTTGTGGCCCTTGGCATCTTCGCGGCGGGTTATTCGCTTTATGGCGGGCTGAAGGCAGTAGCCTTTACTGACATTATCCAGGTGGTGCTTCTGGTGTTCGGTGGCCTTGTGATTGCCTACATCATGCTTAACAAAGTGTCTGATGGCGCGGGCGTGATTGCAGGCTTCGATATGCTGGTCGAGCGTGCGCCTGAGAAGTTCGACATGATCTTCACGCCTGACAACCCATTCTATGACGCGCTGCCCGGCATTTCGGTGCTTGTGGGCGGCATGTGGATCATGAATGTGTCCTACTGGGGCTTCAACCAATATATCATCCAGCGCGCGCTGGCGGCCAAAAGCCTGCAGGAAGCCCAGAAGGGTATCGTTTTC
Source organism: Kordiimonas lipolytica (assembly GCF_001550065.1). The sequence goes on along the minus strand of NZ_LRUB01000012.1, from coordinate 162,093 downwards.
GCGGCATTCCTGAAGCTGGTGATGCCAATCATCGTTGTGCTGCCGGGTATCGCCATTTTCGTGCTGGAGCCAAATCTGGCCGCGCCTGACCAGGCATACCCATCTGCCATGAAGCTGCTGCCGTCTGGCCTTCTGGGCCTTGTGTTCGCGGCACTCATCGCGGCGATTGTATCGTCGCTGGGGTCCATGACCAACTCCATCTCCACCATCTTCACCATGGATATCTACCCAAGTTTTGTGAAGGAAGAGAACCGCAAGGACCCGGTTATCGTGGGCCGGGTGGTGGCGCTTCTGGCCATGATCACGGCCATGATCACGGCCAAGCCGCTTCTGGGCAACTTCGACCAGGCCTTCCAGTATATCCAGGAATTCACCGGCTTTTTCACGCCAGGCATTGTTGTGATCTTCCTGATGGGTATCTTTTGGAAAAAGACAACGGCAACAGGCGCGCTGGCGGCCGCGATCGGCTCTGCCGTGCTGTCGTTCCTCTTTATGCAGGTCTGGCCTGAACTGCCGTTTATCGACCGGGTTGGCATTGTGTTCCTCTTGTGTGTTGGCCTTGCTGTGGTCTTCTCTGTTATGGGTAACGGCCATGACCAGGAGGGCGCGGTTGAGCTGCATGACGTGGAATTCCACACCACCAAGGGCTTCAACTTTGCGGCATTTCTTGTTGTGCTGATCCTTGCAGCGCTCTATGGAACATGGTGGTAGGGAGCTGCCGGCATGACGTTTGGACAAACACTCGTGACCGGAGCTACAGCTTAGGATGTTGAAGATGCGGTCAGTTACCATTGATGACGTTGCGAAAGCGGCGGGCGTTTCGATCAAAACTGTTTCACGGGTGGTGAACAGGGAGCCAAACGTACGGGCGGCAACCAAGGACAAGGTCGATGCGGCCATCAAGGAACTGAACTACCGCCCGAACCAAAGCGCGCGCGGGCTTGCCTCGCGCCGCTCTTATATGATCGGGTTGGTATACGATAGCCCCAGCCCCAACTATCTGGCGAACCTGCAGGCGGGTATGATCGAAGCCTGCCGCGAAAGCCATTACGGCATGGCGCTCAATCCCGTTTCCTATCACGCCCCTGACATGGTGGATCAGGTTATCCACTGGGCTCGGCAGGCATTCCTGGACGGCGTGGTGCTGACGCCCCCGCTCACAGACAGCAAACCGCTTCTTGAAGCCCTTAAGGCGCAGGACATCCCGGTGGTGATCCTGTCGTCCAGAAGCACGCTCGGCACGCCCGCCGTGCTGATCGATGAAGTCGAGGCCGCCTTCCAGATGACCCGTCACCTCATCGGGATGGGCCATACCCGCGTGGCGCTGATCAAGGGGCACCCGGACCACTATTCCAGCAAGTGCCGCGAGGAAGGCTTCCTCAAGGCCATGAAGGAAGCGGACCTGGATATCCTGGACGGCTATCTCGCCCAGGGCTATTTCGATTTCGCGTCAGGCCGCAAGGCGGCGTCTGACTTGCTGTCGCTGCCAGTGCCGCCAACGGCAATCTTTGCTTCGAACGACGATATGGCCGCCGCTGCCATCTATGAAGCTCACAGCCGCAAGCTGAATGTGCCGGGTGACCTGGCCGTCGCGGGCTTTGACGATACCCCGCTGTCGCGCCAGGTGTGGCCGGGCATGACCACGGTCAGGCAGCCAATCCGCGCCATGGGCCGTCAGGCCGCTGAAGCCCTGATGGATGCCATGAATCCCGAAGGTCGCGAAAAGCTCGCGGAAGCGGGCGAAACGGTTATCGATTTTGAGCTGCAGCTCCGCGGCTCCACCGCGCGCTAGGCCCTAGCTTTCGCGCCAGGTCATTGGCCCTTTTGGATAGCTGTTTCGCACTGCCCATATCAGGTACCACGTATCAAGGATGGCCAAAGAGACGGCAACGGGGAGGAAAAGTGGGTCGTTGGCTTCGATCGCCATCCTGTGTGATATTGCAAAGTCAGATGTGAAAAGTCCGACAAACAGCCAGCTGCTGGATAGGCAGCTCAACTTATTGCCCTTCCAGGCGCTCCATCCAATAACCGCCCAGCAAAACGCCATGGACGCCTTTGTATAAATGAGGCCTGAATAAACCGCCGGGGCGACGCCTGCGCCAATAGCCTGTTCGGGGCTGATTGCGGCTGCTTCCAGCCCAAGATTGACGAAATAAAGGACGTTGGCTAACGGCCAGCCAATGAGGATTGCACTGGTAAAGAAGCCTTTCATGCTCCCTCCCTTCCGATCAAAAAAAGCTGTTCTTTTACAGCCCGCCATGCTGCATCGATCGCCCCGTTGATATAGGGCGTTACTTCTGAATCTGAGTTGGCGATAGAGATTCGGCCAAACCGTTTACGGCCGATTTCATGCGGGGCTTCACCCTTGGGCCATGCAGGGTCGTAGAGATCGCGATAAGTATATGCATAGCCGTGGGGCCACCGATTTACGGTGATGGCTTCTATGTCCTTGCTGTTATCAAATCCAAAGCGTGCGAACATGCCATCCAGTTGCTCCCTGATCTGTTGTTCGTAGTCATCAAACGAGGCTGCATAGATGCCGTGTCGGCCAGTGCGGAACAGATCCCGTGCGCTCTGGTCGCCGTCGTTCTCGGGCGCTGCAGCATGAGCCATGAAGACCACCATTGGGTCGGCAGGATTTCTTGAGACGACAAAATCAGGCATGGCCACAGGCGGTGCACAGCACACCAGAGAAAAGAAACTTCCGGGACACAGGTAGGTTTCTGAACCGCCCTGATAGAAAGCCTCACCGGTTCTGAGCAGGACATTGGCCCAGACCAGAGGGGTCTTTTCGGGAAACAACAGCGCCTCTTTCTGGTGTGGCGGAAGCTCATCGCACATATGGGCAATGATTTCATTGTTGCAGGCCAGGATGCACCGTTTGCCTTTGACCCTGCGTGCCAGGCCATCTTGCACATAGTCTATTTCAATGCCGCTGTCGGTGTTGCGTGCGCCAACGGCCGTGCTGTTCAGGCGGATGCGTGCAGTATTCTCTGGTCTGTCCAGTCGGTCGTAATGAAAGCGTGCTGAGGTTACTGAACCGGTCGACAGCGCGCCTGCAACGCCAGGAATGAGCGCAGCCACCAACAGACGCGCGATGCTGCTGTTGCCATCGGCGAATACATTGGCCTTATAGTCCGCGCTGCTCAGAAACAGGTCGTTAGCCCAGCGACCAAGGGTGCCCACGGCAGCAAGGCCGGGCGCACCCTGCGCCCAGGCCGCGATAACCGACACACTGTCTATGCCCAGCCCTTCATTTACTTTTATCGCAGGCTCGAACAAGGCTGTGCACCGGCGCGACAATCCAACTTTCTGTTCCAGAAAATCTCGGTAGGGCGTGGAGCTGAGATAGTCATATTTTTGGCCTGGTGACATCCCTTCCAGGAAGTCCCTTTCTCCACCGATGAAGGATACCAGGACGGCTTTTTCCTCTTGTGTCAGGGGGAGAGCCTCAACGAATGACTGATAGTCTCCTGTGCCGGAAAAATCATGAATGAATTTGGTTGGGACAATGCACGCGTGGTCATATTGGTCGTGCGGTAGATACAGCCCAGCCGTCTTGTCTCCCGCGCCAGCCAGAAGATAGTTTCCCTGTACCGAATCTGCGAGGGCGCTGAAGTCGACGCCGATCTCTTCAAGCAACCGAACCGTCGTTTCGCTATATTCGGATGGACGTTCAAGGTTGATGGCGCCGCCAAATCCCAGATAGGTTTTACCCTTATAGTGAAACTCGTTGCGTTTAGCGTGCCCGCCGAAATCGTCGTGGTTGTCCAGGATTAGCATTCTTTGGTTGCCGGCCGAATGTTTGTCGAACAGGTATGCTGCTGCCAGACCGCTGATGCCGCCACCGACCACAATCAGGTCATAGACATCGTCGACATATTTGTAGCTGGCTGGTTTTTCCCCGTCCCAGGCCAATTGGTGGGCAACTTCAAATGAGCCGGCATGATTGCCGCGCATGCCTGTTTTTGTTGGCGGATAGGCTTTTTGGGGTGGGGATTCCGGCCTTGAGCTGGCTGAGAAAGCGGCGGACGCAGGGGAAGCCATAACGCCAAGCCCCACAGCCGATACTGCAACACCTCCCATGAAATCCCGCCTGCTTATGGGCTTTTTCAAAAGTCTTCTCCTTGATGGTGCTAGACGCAGAAAACACATAAATTGGACATATGTCAAAGAAAATTAGATATTTTGTTCTATGATGGCTGTGCCCTTATGTGCTAAATGCAGGCTCTGTTATTCAGAGCGTTAAGGTGATTTATGGGTGAAAGTGCGTCCACTCGGGTCAAGGTTTTGGAAGCTGCGCTAAAGGTGATCGCCCGCAGTGGCGTAGATGCAGTCACCCATCGATGTGTTGCGCGGGAAGCGGGTGTTTCCAACGGTGTTGCAAGCTATCACTTCAAAACGCGTGAGGCATTGATACAGGAAGCCTTCAAATATCATCTGGGCGAAGTTGAAGAGCTTCACCCGGACTTTTCTCATCGAATTGAAGGGGTGAATACGCGGCAAGACCTGATCGACCTGCTGCTTGAAATTGTTCAGCGTGACATGGACGACCCCATTTGCATCCCAGCCGAATATGAGCTGATATTATACGCCCGTAAGGACAGAGAACTGGCAAGGCTGTTTTCTGATTGGGAATTCAAGGCCCAGGCTCAGCTCGCGCAAGCACTCGAGCGTTTAGGATATGCAAAGCCTAACTTGACGGCAAGGGTTGTGATCAGCCTCATTCGCGGGCTGGAGCTCGAAGTTCTTATACAGCCCGCGCTGTCGATTGATGTTTTCCGTCAAAGGCTGGAATTGGTGCTTCTGGGAAACTGACAAGGCAGCTTGGTCAGTGCCCGTGTCCCTGCAGCTGCCGCAGGTTTTCATTCTTGATCGGTAGGCCCCTTCATGGTTGGTTGTGGTTTCCGGCGCTTGGGTTTCCGGCCCCTGTGTCTAGTGCGTGCGTTCCCCGGGAAATTAATTGAATCAATTACTGGACTTGTGGGTCCAGTAATTATATGAGAGCTGTCATGCGGGTGTGCTATGATGTCGCCTGCCGTTGGATTCACGCTTTAAAGAAGGTCCGGCCCATGCTTATCCGCGCTGCCCTGAACCGCCCCGCTTCCCTTGCTGGCCTTGTTGCCGCCTCGCTTCTTCTCGTGTCCTGCGGTGACGCTGCGACGGAAGAACGCGATCCGCCGGTACGCGGCCTGAAGGTTTTCGAGGTAACGGAAAGCGCGGCCACCATGACCCGTCGCTACCCATCCGTGGTGCAGCCCGCAGACGAGACGCCACTGTCGTTTGAAATCTCCGGCCAGCTCACGGAAGTGACGCTGGAGGTGGGGCAGCAGGCGAAGGCTGGTGACACGCTATTGAAGCTTGACCCAACAACGCTGCAGTATGAGTTGCAGCAATCGCGCGCCGCGCTGGAGCAAGCCGAAGCATCGCTCAAGAACGCCCGCACGGATTTTTCCCGCAAGGAAGAGCTCCTTAAAAGCGGCAATGTGACCAAGGCGGCGTATGATTCGTCGGAGACCAACCTCAAGAGCGCGGAGGCCCAGGCCGAACAGTCGCGCCAGCAATATGCCATCAGCCAGGAACGGCTCGATAAGGCGGTGTTGAAAGCGCCGTTTGACGGCGTGATCTCCAGCGTGGATGCCAAATCCTATTCCAATATCTCGCCGGGCCAGACCGTGCTGTCGCTCTATAGCGAAAATGCGTTTGAGGTTGAGTTCAGCGTGCCTGCCACCGTGATCAATGCGCTGCATACCGGCGACGAAGCGACGGTGGAAATCACCGATATCCCCGATACCTTTCTAAAGGGGCGGATCAAGGAACTGGGCTCCCGCGCGGGGCAGGTGTCTGCCTTCCCGGCTGTTGTGCAGCTTGAGGAGAGCCATCCGGGCCTGAAGGCTGGTATGGCGGCGGAGGTGGCGCTGGATATCAGCCTGTTGATCGGAGAAGAAGGCTTCCTGGTGCCGGTCCACTGTTTCGTGCTTGAAGGGTCTGAGACGCTCAAGCGCGGGGAATCGATCCAGGATCACCGGGGCGGCTTTGCCCAGGTGTTCGTGTTTGACAGCGAAACCTCCACCGTGCATACCCGCCGGGTTCAGACAGCCGGCGTGCGCGAGAATATGATCATCGTGATCGATGGGCTTGAGGCGGGTGATATCATCGCAGCGGCTGGCGTTTCCTATTTGCATGACGGGCAGAAAGTCCGGCTTCTTGAAAATCACAAAAACTAGGGGGCGGCCATGTCATTCCTGACCAAATTCGGCCTGACCCGAAGCCGCTTCACCGCCCTTCTGATGCTGGCGCTGGTGGCTTCCGGCATCCTCCTTTATGTGGATTTTTCCAAGCGGGAAGCGCCGGAAATTACCATCCGCACTGCGATCGTTGAGGCGCTTTATCCCGGCATGTCACCCATCCGCGTTGAAAACCTGATCGCCGAAAAGGTGGAGCGCAAAATCCGTGAAATCGCGGAGGTGGACGAAATCCGCACGGTGCTGACAACCGGGCGCATGCGCACCTATGTGGACCTGAAGGATGAGGTCACCAACCTTGAACCCATCTGGCAGTCGCTCCGCGACAAGATGGAAGATGTCAGCCGTGATCTGCCCGAAGGCGCCTATGGCCCATTCGTGAATACGGAATTCGGCGAAGTATCGATCGCCTCCATCGCCATGACGGCGGAAGGCTTCAGCTACCGCGAGATGGAAGAAAGCGCCAAGGAACTGCAGCGGCGGCTCTATACCGTGGACGGCATTTCGAAGGCGGAGCTTTTTGGGGTCCAGGAAGAGCGCATCTGGTTGGAGCTGGACAGCCGCCGCCTGCGCGCCATCGGCGGCCAGATCAACGTGCTGATTGATGACCTTCAGAACCAGAATGTGGTGCTGCCGGCGGGTGAGATCAACGCCGAAGGCTCGTCGATCCTTCTTGAAGCCACGGGCGATTTCAAAAGCGTTGAAGAGATTGAGAATATGTTGACCCGCGCGCAGGGGTCGGAAGATTTTGTGCGCCTCAAAGACATGGTGAAGGTCCGGCGCGGGTATGAAAGCCCGGCCAGCAGCAAGACCTACTATAATGGCCGCCCGGCGCTTGTTGTGAGCGTGCAGATGCAGCCCGGCTATGACATCGGCGATGTGGGCGAGCGGCTGCAGGAAACCGTGCAGGCGTTTGAGGACAGCCTGCCCATCGGCTATGAGCTGAACTTTGCCACCTACCAGCCGGAAGAGGTGGAAAAAACGGTCGCAGGCGCGCTTTCGAACGTGGGGCAAACCTTCGCCGTTGTGCTTCTGGTGGTGCTGCTGTTCCTGGGGTTCCGGTCCGGCATGGTGATCGCCTCCATCGTGCCGTTTGCGGTCATGTTCGCGCTTCTGGGCATGAGCGTTCTGGATATCTCGCTCGAGCAAGTGTCGATCGCGGCGGTGATCATCTCGCTCGGTCTTCTGGTGGATAACGGCGTGGTGATTGTGGAAGACATCCTGACCCGCGTGGACGCGGGCGCCCGGCGCCGCGATGCCGCACTTGAGGCGGGCAAGCAATATGCCGTGCCGCTGATGGTCTCGTCGCTGACCACCATTTTCGCCTTCACGCCTTTCTTCCTGATCGACGGGGCCAAGGGTGAATATGCCTTTTCGCTCGGTGCTGTGCTGGCGCTGACGCTGATTGGTTCCTGGATTTCGGCCATGTATTTCCTGCCGCTCATTTCCGCCAAGTTCCTGAAGAAACGCACCGAAGGCCCGGAAGGCGAACCTATTGAGGTCGATGAAGTCATTCCCGGCTATGCGCGCTTCTATGAAAAGCTTTTAGGGCCTGTGCTCAGGGGGTCGGCGCTGGTGATGATTGGTGTGTACGGCCTTGTCTTTGTCATGATGCAGCTCTTTGCCACGCTGCCGAATGAGATGTTCCCGGAAAGCGACCGGTCTGAGGTGCTGATCTATCTGGATATGCCGAAAAGTGCGCATTTCGATGCCACGGAGCATATCGCGCTTGAAGTGACCGACTGGATCGCGGACGAAAGCGTCAACCCGGAAGTGAAAGACCAGATCGCCTATATTGGCGAAGGTGGCCCGCGCTTTTACCTGAGCCTGAACCCGATCAATCCGTCGCCTTCAAAAGCTTTCATCCTGGTCAATGCGCATACGCCGGATCAGTCGATCAAATTCGCCGAAAGGGCCAAGCGCTATTTCTTTGAAAATGTCCCGGACGCGCGCTTTACCATCAAGCGGCTTGCGATGGGCGCCAGCGAAAGCGGCCTTGTGGATATTGAAATTTCCGGCCCTGACCATGAGAGGCTCTTGGGGCTTGGGCGCAGCGTTGAGGAGATTTTCGCCCGCGTGCCCGGCATCATGCAGAATGAGACCGACTGGGGCGAAAAGCTGGTAAAAATGGTCATCGATGTGGACCAGGACAAGGCGCGCCGCCTAGGCATGTCGTCCCAGACGCTGGCCCAGAACCTCAATGCCTATTTTGACGGCTTTGAAGTCTCCACCTTCCGCGATGAGGACAGCACGATCCCGATCATGCTGCGCGCCTTGAAGGAAGACCGCGACAGCCTTGAAGACCTGTTGAACATCATCCTGCCGGCAGGCGGCAATGTGGTGCCGCTGGAGCAGACGGCGGTCCTTCGCCCCACGCTGGAATACAGCCAGACATGGCGCAAGGATCAGGAGCGCACCATCACCGTGACCGGCAAAAGCGCCCAGTTCACCGCTGGTCATCTGTATGACTATGTGAAGGACGATATCGCCAAGCTGGGCATCAGCGGCGACTATAAAATGAAGGTCGGCGGCGAGATTGAGGAAAGCCAGGAAATATACGGCGACCTTGGCGCGGGCCTGCCATACGCCGGTCTTCTGATGGTGCTGGCCGTGATGTTCCAGTTCAACAGCGTGCGCCGCACCGCCATCATTTTCATGAGCGTGCCACTGGTGCTGGTGGGCGTGCCCATCGGGCTTCTGGTCCTGGGCCAGCCGATTTCCTTCTTCGCCATGCTGGGGCTCATCAGCCTCGCGGGGATCGTGATCAACAACTCGATTGTGCTGGTGGACCAGATTGATATCGAACGCGCGGACAAGGGCCTGATGGACGCCATCATCAAGGCGTCCGGCATGCGGCTGAGGCCCATTCTGCTGACGTCCATCACAACGGTGATCGGCCTTGTGCCGCTTTACCTGTTCGGTGGGCCGCTGTGGGAACCGCTGGCAGCTGTGATGATGTTCGGGTTGGCGTTCGCGTCTGTGCTGACGCTCTTCTTTGTGCCCGCAGCCTATTTCCTCCTGTTCCACAAAGAGGAGTAGGGAGAGCGCCTGCCGCCCGGCTGGTTCTGGTCGGCAGGCAGAGGCGTTGAGCCCGACCTGAATTCGTACTGCGGAACAACGGCTTGTAATAAAGTTTGCTAAACGGGTTCTGTTTCGGACACTTTGTGGCGTGACTTTCCGGCCAATTCTGTTACAAAGGCGGCAATTGACAGCGGTGTCAAAAATTCAAAAACGAGGATTTCAGCATGTTTGATCATCCATCCAAGGGTAAGGGCGAAGCAAGACGGGAACACCTTTCTGCGGCGTTCGAAATTGCCGGTTCCTTGCTTGAAGGACAGCAGACACTGGAAGACCTATCCGCAGACCTGTCGGCGCGCGGCAAGCGCTGCCTGGACGGTCGGCTTGCGGGGCTCGCCCGCCAGTGGTCAGCGGTGCCCAGGAAAGACAATCTGGCGCGGCTGGCGGCACTCGTGGAGAAAATCGCAACGAACGCTGACGGTAGCCGAAAACCGTTCAGCGAGTTTCGCGCGCTGGTGGAAGACGAGGTGGCAGGCTTTGTCGTGACTGCGCACCCGACCTTCTCCCTTTCAGATACCGCCTGGACCTATGCCAAGGCCTATATGGGCGCGGTGGCGGACGGCGAACAGGCCGTGAAAACTGCCACGGCCAATATGGATGTTGGCATTGTGCATCCGACCAAATCACCGACGCTGCATCAGGAGCTGGATTATGCGGGCCTTGCGGTTGGCAACATGCGCCGGTCTGTGCGCACGCTGTACCGCGTTATTTTCACTGAAGCGGCCAAGCTTTACCCGGGCGAGTACCGGAGCTTGCGCCCGCGCCTTGCCACTATCGCCAGTTGGGTGGGGTTTGACCTTGATGGTCGCACCGACATTGACTGGTCACTGGGGCTGTTGTTCCGCTACCGCTCGGCGCTGGCCGGGCTTGATGCCTGCCTTGGGCAAACTAGTGGGGTAAGCTTTGAGGGTGGGGCGGTCGAACATTGGACAACCATCCGTGCCGGTTTTGAAGACTTGCGCGCCTGTTTTGAACTGGGCGCCCGCACGCTGGAGGAACACCAAAGCAATCCCGAGGGCAGCAGCAAGGGCCTGGGCAAGCTGAACCAGTTGGCGGTTGAAAATCACTCCCGCAAGGAAGCGGCTGTGGCGCGTATCGGCGAGGCGTTCGAAGCCCTTCTGGCGCTTGATCTGGCGGACGATGCCTGGTGCGGTGCCGCAACGCTTTATAGCGAATGGCGCGCGATCGGCATGGGCCTGTCGCACATTCATTTCCGCCTGAACGCGGCGCAGCTCCATAACGCCATCTCGGCCGAAATCCAGCTGACAAAATCGCCTGACCAGTCGGCCATGCGCCGCCATTTCCTGGCCGCGATTTCCGACAAGCTCGACAAGGTGGAAACCAAGACTATCCACTATGGGACGCTGTCGCGCGAGCAGACCACAGCGCGGCGCGTGTTCATGCTGGCGGCCCAGTTCCAGAAGCACTTTGATGCCACCACCCCCATTCGCATGCTGGTGGCGGAATCGGACACGCCGTTCACGCTGTTGACGGCGCTTTACTATGCCAAACTGTTTGGCGTGGAAGACCATGTGGAAATCAGCCCGCTGTTTGAAACTGCCGTGGGGCTGGAGCGCGGCGACCGGGTGATCGCGGAACTGGTTGATAACCCGCATTTCCTGGCCTATATCCGCCGGCAGGGACGCTTCTGCCTGCAGCTTGGTTTCTCGGATAGTGGCCGTTATATCGGCCAGCCTGCCGCGACGCTGGCGATTGAGCGTTTCAAGCTTCGCCTGATCCGGCTTTGGAAGGCGCGCGGCCTTGAGGACGTGCAGCTTCTGTTTTTCGATACCCACGGCGAAAGCGTGGGCCGGGGGGCATACCCTGAAAGCCTGAAGAAGCGCTTCCTTTATACCCACCCGCCACGGGTGCGCGAACAGCTGGCTACGCTGAACCGTCCTGAAAAGCATGAAGTCAGCTTCCAGGGCGGGGAGGGCTATCTGTGGTTCCTGGCCGAAGACACGGCGCTGGCCTCCTTCACCGATTTCCTTGAAGTACGCTTCGCGGATTATGACGCCAGCGATGACAAGCTTTATGAAGAAAAGGGCTGGGCGCTAGATTTCTTCCTGACGCTGGTGGAATACCAAAACCATCTGACGGACCATAAAGGCTATGTGCGCCTGATCGACAGCATCGGCCGAAGCCTGTTGTTCCCGACCGGGTCGCGGTCCTTGAGGCGGCAAGGCGGCGGGGCGGTGCACCAGCGGCTTGAGCGCATCAGCCAGATCAGGGCCATTCCGAACAATGCGGTTCTGCAGCAACTGGGATATCTGGCCAACAGCTGTGGCGGTTTCGGCACGGCTATCGCGCGCTCGCCTGACCTGTTTGAGGCAATCTACAACAAATCCGACCGCCTCAAGATGGTTACAAGCCTGGCTGTGAACGCGCTCGCGCGGTCAGATGTTGGGGTGATCGAGGCTTATGCCAAGCTCCTCAGCCCTGGCTATTGGCTTGACCGCGCTGATGAAGTGGCGGATGTGGGCAGGCGCGAGCAGCTTCGCCGCCTGTCCCGCCTTCTGGAAGGGCTGTTCGAAAGCGACAGCGTTGACGCCTGTATCCGCAAGCTCAGGCGTGATGCCGGCACGCTCACGGACTGCGTGCAGGACGAAGGCGTGATGGCCGCGTTTGATAGCGCCTCGCCGGACGCGGAACTGTTCGAGTTGCACCAGATCAGGATCGGGCTCATCCAGTATATCTTCCTCAAGGCCATGGAAATCCCGCGCTTCAGCAGCCGCTTCGATGTGTCGCTTGAAGATGTGCTGGTGGAACTGTTGCACCTTGAGGTGGACGATACAGTCACGCAGCTGAGGAAAATCTTCCCGGAATCGCCGGTCCGGAACGACGATGAGCAGTTCGGCGAAGAGACCACCTATGAAGGCAGCGCCTCGTCAGGCTATGAGGACGCGCACCGCAATATCTTCGACAAGATCGAGCAGGCCTATGCCCAGGTGCTGGAAATCAGCGGCCTGATTGCCTTAAAGGCGGGCGCGTTCGGCTAAGGCCAGGTGCTGGTTGACACTGTCGGCGTGTATCAAGATGGTGTGTTGGTGCCGTTAAGGCACTGGTCAGAGGAAAAAATCACAAAAAAGGGGAGTCTTTCTCCCCTTTTTCCGCAAATGCGATATAAGGGGCCGAATCGTTTAATTGCATTTAATTGTGGAGCGTAACACGTGACCAATCTTGTAGCCCTGAGTGTTGAGCAACACGCTGACCTCAAAGTCAACGACAACGTCGGCTTCGACCATGTTTCCAACCAGCATGTTGTGCCGATTGTAGCGCACGAATTTACGCAGGTGGCGAGCGATGTCCCTGTTGTTTTCGTTAAGCATGCCGAAACCGGCCAGTTCCAGCCTGTGGCCATGCTGGGCCTGCAGCCGGGCGAAAACCTGCTGGTGAAAGACGGCAAATGGCAGGGCATGTATATCCCGGGCATTATTGCGACCTTCCCGTTCCGCCTGATGCCAGCCGATCAGGACCAGCAACAGCTCGTTCTCGCGCTTGATACCGATGCCAAGCAGGTTGGCACAGACGAAGGCATGGCACTTTTCCAGGACGGTGCGGAATCCGAATATCTCGCAAATCGCAAGAACGCCATCACAGCCTATTTCGAGCACAGCCAGGTCACCCAGGGTTTTGTGCAGCTTTTGTCCGAGCTTGATCTGCTGGTTGAGCGGAACCTGACGGTTGAAGTAGGTGACCAGAAAATCAACCTCAACGGTCTCTATCTGGTGGACGAGCAGAAGCTGAACGAGCTTGATGACGAGAAGTTCCTCGATCTCAGGAAGCGTGGCGTCCTGGCCGTGATTTATGCGCACCTGAACTCCATCAGTCAGATCCGTCGCCTCGGCAAGCTCAAGAGCGAGCAGGGCGAAGCCGCAGCATAAGCCTGCTGACGCGATTTGAAGCTCAGGAAAAGGCTGCCTCGTGTGAGGCGGCCTTTTTTCTTGGGGTTTCCAGTTCAGGGGCTTATAGAAAGGCCTTTCTAGTTTAAGGATTACCACCATGAGCGAATTGCCACCCTGCCCGAAATGCAGCAGCCCCTATGCCTATGAGGACGGCGCGCTGCTGATATGCCCTGAATGCGCACACGAATGGTCGCCGGGCGCGGATGCGGAAGCCGCTCAGGCCGCAGCAGTGCGTGACAGCGTGGGCAACATCCTTCAGGACGGTGACGACGTGACGGTGATCAAGGATCTGAAAGTAAAGGGCTCGTCTTCCGTTGTGAAAGTGGGCACCAAGGTCAAGGGCATCCGCCTGGTGGACGGCGATCATGACATCGACTGCAAAATCCCCGGCATCGGCCAGATGGGGCTGAAGTCCCAGTTCGTGAAGAAGACTTAAAGACCTTGCAGGCTGGCCCCCAAGCCCCAGATGGTAGTTTAGGAGATTGCTATGGGGTGGTTGGAAACATTGGTGGGTACGATAGGGCTTTATGTCTATTTCTATGCCTATTTCATACGTGACGCAGCTTGGATTGGGGCATCCATAGCTTTGGTGCTGGCCCACACCGCTTGTATGGTTTTGACTGATCGCGAAAAAGGTCAGTCCCCCAGTGGATATGACTGGTTGTCTGGTCTGATGATCTGTGGCGCGTTGCCATTTATTGTGGGACCTATTTTTGTCGGGCAGGTAGCGATTTTCTTGTCTGCTGTTGTTCTTTTGGCAACTGGTTTCCTGGTCCGGCGGATGGGGAAGGCTGCAAAATAGCTTACACTGGCGTCTTTTGAACCCTCACGTCTTCAGTTCAGCGATGAAATCATAGGCGTCGCCGCGATAGTATGACCGGGTCATCTCCACGGTCTTTCCGTTTGCCAGAAAGCCGCGGCGCTCAGCCAACAGGCCGGCGTCGCCAACAGGCACACCCAGTCGCGCGGCCTGCTCTGCGTTCAGGTTGACGGCGCGAAGACGTTCAAGCGCCCGCACAGGGCGGTGGCCAGTTTCCTCAAGCGCCTGATAGAGCGACCCGGCCACGGGCCCTGCGCCCGCAAGGGCAAAAGCGGGCACCGTGGCAGTCTCAAGTGCCATGGGGCTGTCGTCTGCATAGCGGATGCGGGTCAGCCGATACACTCGCGCACCGGGTGCCAGCCCAAGCCCCATGCATTCTTCCGGCGTGGCGACGCCCTCGGCCCGGTCGATCCACTCGCTCCGCACCTTCCGGCCACGACCGGCCATGGTTTCAGAAAAAGATGCCAGCCTGGCAGTGGGTAGGGAAACCGGGCCGGAAACGAAAGTGCCCGCGCCGCGCCTACGCTCCAGAAATCCGTCTTGAGCAAGGCTGTCGAGCGCCTTTCGTACGGTCACGCGGGAGACGCCCATGTCTTCGGCGATGTCGCGTTCGGCGGGCAGGGGCTGCCCGCTCTTGAGCGCGCCGCGCTCCACCGCCTGCCTGATGGCGTTCGACAGCAGCTGGTATTTTGGGGCAGTCGCTTTGGTATCCAGCGGGCCAATGATGTCTGAAAGCTGCATGTGGGGGCCTTCCTGGGCGATGGTTCATATTGGTATTTTTATATAATGCCAATTACATACCTGTAATTCATTTAATTATCATAATACACTGAAAATAAACATTAAAAATATAGCTCCAATCATTTTTCTATTCGATTTGACACCGCTGTCAATTGGGCGTAGGGTCCGAGGCAAGTAATTTATGGGAAGAAAACCATGCAAGATGTGTTCGATTTGGTCATTTTTGGTGGCGGCGGGGATCTGTCGCGGCGGAAGCTGTTGCCGGCCTTGTTTTCCGGCTTTGTGGCAGGGCGAGTCTCAAAGGACAGCCGTATCTTCCTGACCAGCCGGAAGGGTCTTGAGGGCAGCACCGAACCATGGCTGAAAGACGTGTTCAAGGAAACGCCGCCCGCGTGCGACATGGACGCCAAGTCGCTCAAGGACTTCGCAGGCATGGTACATGTGGTCGAGCTCGGCCTTGTTGAAGGCGGCGCGGACTGGGAAGCCCTCAAGGGTGCGCTTGCGGCAGATGATGAAAACCGTCCACTGGTGCATTTCCTGGCGATCCCACCCAGCCTTTTCACCAGCACCTGTGAGCTTCTGGGCGCCTATGGCCTCAATAACGACCGCGCCCGCGTGGTGCTTGAAAAGCCGCTTGGCCACGACCTGGCGACCGCGCAGGCGATCAACGCTGACGTGGGGCGTTTCTTCAAGGAAAGCCAGACTTTCCGGATTGATCATTATCTGGGCAAGGAAGCGGTGCAGAACCTGCTGGCGCTCCGCTTTTCCAACATTCTGTTCGAAGAGCTCTGGAGCGGCCGCACCATCGACCATATCCAGATCACCATCGCCGAAAACCAGGGCCTGCAGGGCCGTAAGGGCTTTTATGAAGGCACCGGGGCGATGCGCGACATGGTGCAGAACCACTTGCTTCAGCTTCTGTGTCTGGTCGCGATGGAGCCGCCCGCGCGGCTTGAGGCAGACAGCATTCGCGAAGAAAAGCTGAAGGTGCTGAAGTCCTTGAAGCCGCTTGAAGGCGCGGAGATCGACCGCAATGTGGTGCGCGGCCAGTATCAGGCAGGCGCCATGTTTGGGGAAGCAGTGAAGGGCTATGCCGATGACCTTGAGCTCGACAGCCCGTCAAACACCGAAACTTTCGTGGCGCTGAAGGCGCACATTGAAAATTGGCGCTGGGCGGGTGTGCCCTTTTACCTGCGTACAGGCAAACGCCTGCCGGACCGCTTCGCCGAAATCGTGATCCAGTTCAAGCAGATCCCGCATTCGCCGCACCCGGGCTGGGGTACCAACATTAACCCGAACCGCTTCATCATCCGCATGCAGCCGGAAGACCATCTGGCGCTTCGCATGATGGTGAAGAACCATTCCTCGGCTGACGAAAAGCTGAAGGAAGTAGAGATGAATCTGGATGTGGCGGGTGACGACGCGTTGCGGATTGGCCCATACCTGCGCCTGATCCTGGATGCCGTGCGCGGCGACCAGAGCCTGTTTGTGCACCGCGATGAGGTTGAGCACGCCTGGCGCTGGGTGGACCGCATCATCGGCCATTGGGAAACCTCGAGCGAGCCGCCTGAAAGTTATCAGGCAGGCACTTGGGGCCCATATGAGGCCCATGACCTCATGACGCGCGACCGCCGCGAATGGTTCCATGAAACCAGCGGCAAGCGGAGCGGCAAATGAGCGCGGTGATGGCAAAGGCACACAAGGCTGCCCATAAGATCAAGTGGCGCTGTTTTGAGACGCGCGAGCAGATGGTGGATGAACTGGCGGAAGCCTGCTGCGAGGCGCTGATGCGCGGCATCCGGAAGCGCGGCACAGCCAGCTGGGCGGTTTCCGGCGGGTCCACGCCCAAGCCGCTGTTTGACGCGATGAGCCAGGCCGAAATCGACTGGGAGAATATCCAGGTGGCGCTGGTGGATGAACGCTGGGTGGACTTGGGTCACCCGCGCTCCAATGAAGCCTTCATGCGCGCGGCACTCCAGAAAGGCCATGCGGCTGAGGCCATGTATATCGGCATGAAAACCCCGCATGCGACGCCGTTCGAAGCGGTGGAGGCAGTGAACGCGCGCTACGCCCAGGTAAAGCAGCCGTTCGACAGTGTACTGCTGGGGTTGGGCTCTGACGGCCACACCGCTTCCTTCTTCCCGGACGCAGAAGGCCTTGACGCCGCGCTTGATATCAATGGCGACAAGACCTGCGTGGCCTTGAGGGCCAAGAGAAGCGATGTGACAGGCGACGAGGTCGACCGCATGAGCATCTCCGCTAGCGCCATCGCCAAGGCGCCGCATGTGGTGTTGATGATTACGGGCGATGAGAAAAAGGCGGTGCTCGAACGCGCCCTTGCGGTGGATACCCACCTGCCGATAGCAAAGCTGGCTGAGCATGTCACTATCACAGTTTACTGGGCGCCCTGACGTTTCGGGCAGCCCCAACTTTATGCATGGGAGCGTATCATGACCCATCCAAGGCTTCTTGAAGTCACCAACCGCATCAAGGCGCGATCAAAAGATAGTCGCGCGGCCTATGAAGCGCGCGTGAAAGCCATGCGCGATGCGGGGCCAGCGCGCCCGCACCTCAGTTGCGGCAACCTTGCGCACGCCATCGCGGCCTGCTCGGAAGCTGAAAAGCAGAAGCTGATGCAGGCCGGCATGGTCAATATCGGCATTGTCAGCGCCTATAATGATATGCTCAGCGCCCACCAGCCCTATCACCAGAAGCTGGATGAAGTGAAGGCGGCGGTGGTGGACGCGGGCGGCGTGGCCCAGATGGCGGGCGGTGTGCCAGCCATGTGCGACGGGGTAACCCAAGGCCAGCCGGGCATGGAGATGTCTCTTTTCAGCCGCGATGTGATCGCGCAGGCCACCGGCATCGCCATGAGCCACAATGTGTTCGACGGCGGCCTGCTGTTCGGCATCTGCGACAAGATCGTGCCGGGCCTTCTTATCGGCGCGCTGGCGTTTGGCCATTTGCCGTTCGTGTTTGTGCCCGCGGGGCCGATGCCGACCGGGATATCGAACAGCGAAAAAGCCAAGGTGCGGCAGCAGTTCGCCACCGGCGAGGTGGGCAAGAAGGAACTGCTGCAAAGCGAAAGCCGCGCCTACCACAGCCCAGGCACCTGCACATTCTATGGCACGGCCAATACCAACCAGATGATGCTGGAAATGATGGGCCTCCAGCTGCCGGGCAGCAGCTTTGTGAACCCATCTGACGGCCTGCGCGGCAAGTTAGACGCGGCTGCGGCGAAGCAGGTGGTGAAACTTGCTGAAGCCAAAAATGACATCGGCATGGCTGAGATGGTCACGGCGGAAGCCATCGTGAACGGCATTGTCGGCCTTCTGGCCACGGGCGGGTCCACCAACCACACGCTGCATATTGTCGCCATTGCGGCTGCGGCGGGCTACCGGGTGACATGGCAGGATTTCTCAGACCTTTCTGACGCTGTGCCGCTGCTGGCGCGCGTTTACCCGAACGGCACGGCAGATGTGAATGCCTTCCAGGATGCAGGCGGCACGCCTTTTGTCATCAAGGAACTGCTGGCGGGTGGGCTCCTCAATGAAGAGGTTCACACCATCATGGGCGAGGGCCTCAAACCGTTCACCGAGATGCCTGCGCTGGTGGAAGGTCAGGCAGTCTGGCGCCTATCCCCCGACGTGCCGGGCGATGATATGATCCTGCGGAAGATCGACAATCCGTTCCAGCCAACAGGCGGCCTGACGGTGTTCAACGGTACGCTGGGCGAAGCGGTGATGAAAACCTCTGCGGTCAAGCCGCAGCATCAGGTGATCGAAGCGCCTGCCGTGGTGTTCGAAGATCAGGATGATCTCCTGAAGGCCTACAAAGCAGGCGAGCTTGAAAAAGATTTTGTCGCGGTGATCCGCTTCCAGGGGCCGAAGGCGAACGGCATGCCGGAGCTGCATAAGCTGACGCCAAGCTTGGGCGTGCTGCAGGACAAGGGCTTCAAGGTGGCGCTGGTGACAGACGGGCGCATGTCCGGCGCATCGGGCAAGGTGCCTGCCGCCATCCACGTAACGCCCGAGGCCGCGAGCGGCGGCCCGATTGCGCGTGTGAAAGACGGCGATATCGTCCGCGTGGACGCCACAACGGGTGAATTGTTGGTGCTGGTGGACGAGGCCGAGTTCAAAGCCCGCGAGGCCTCAATTGGCCCCGTGGTGCCAGATACTTTCGGCCGCAACCTGTTTGCTGGTGTGCGCGGCATTGTCGGCCCGGCGGGGCTGGGCGGATCGTTTATTTAATTCCAGTAAGTTTTCAGGGGTCGATACCATGTCTGATGTTTTGAAAGTTCTTGAAACCTCGCCGGTCATTCCGGTGCTCGCGTTCGAAAGTGCTGAAGAAGCGGTGGATGTCTGCCGCGCGATTTTCGAAGAAGGCCTGAAGGTGCTGGAAATCACGCTCCGTCATGAGAGTGCGCTGGATGCCATCGCGGCTGTCCGCAAGGACCTGCCGACGGATGCTATCGTGGGCGCGGGCACGGTGATCACGCCAGCGTTGGCGAAGGCCGCCAAGGACGCGGGCGCTGAATTCGGTGTCAGCCCGGGTCTGACGGAAGAGCTTGCGGGTGCCGTAAAGGCGCTGGATTGGGCGTTCCTGCCCGGTATCGCCACGCTCAGTGAAGCCATGCAGGCGCGCGAGTGGGGCTTTTTGGCGCTCAAGTTTTTCCCGGCCTCCATCTCTGGCGGGCCCGGGTTCCTCAAGGCCGTGGGCAGCGTGCTGCCGGACCTGACCTTCTGCCCAACAGGTGGCATTTCCGCAAATACAGCGCCCGAGTATCGCGCGCTGAAAAACGTCGCGACAGTAGGCGGCAGCTGGATAACCCCGCGCGGGCGTGACGGCAAAATCCATCTGGACGTGGTGCGTGAACTGGCGCGTGCGGCAGCAATCACCGGATAGCGCACAGGACGCCCTTTTAGGTTCAACGAATGTTGAATGCCCTGGTTTTGGTCTCTTGACCGATCAGGTCAAAGGCCACTAGGCTCCCTCCCAAACTGGTGCGGGCTCCGCACCTGAAAGCGGAGGGGAGGCCGCCCATGAAATTCCTGAAATCGGTGGAGCCGATTCATATCGTCCTGCTGTTGCTGCTTGTGATTGCGGGCATCACCGGCTTTGTGCTGATGAGCGAGCCACCTGTGGACGCCACAGGTGTTGCGCACGCAACCATCCCGGCCATGTCCGTGGGCGGGGACGGGGCCTCCAAACTGGCCACCATTGGCAAGGCGCCCTTCTATTTCCAGATTGCGGTGATCCTTTTGGCCGGTGCGCTTCTATACATGGGCGTCGCGCCCCACAAGCGGGACAGGACCCTGCTGCTGTTTTTCGCCGGCGGCGTTGGCTTCGCGCTTTTCGTGTGGGTGATGCTGTTCACAGGCTATGAGCATTATATCCTGACGGGCGAGACCACCGTGTTCCTGGGCTTCCCAATGCCAACCAACTGGATGTTCTGGGGCATCTGGGGCAGTTTCGCCGCCTTTGACCTTTTCTATGTGATCTTCTTTCGCCGCTATTTCTTCACGCCTGATGAAGAGGCAGAGTTCGACGCGCTTGTGGAAGAGCTGAAGTCAGAGCGGGGAGACGCCTGATGGAAGAGCTTCGCCAACCAATCATCCTTGGCTGCGTGGCGGCCTATATGGGCCTTTGCATCTGGGTAGGTATCTGGGCCATGCGGCGCACCAAATCCGCCGGTGACTTTTTCGTTGCCGGGCGCGGCTTGGGGCCTGTGGTTGTCAGCCTTGCTGTCTTTTCCTCAACCCTTTCGGGCTTCGGCTTCGTGGGCGGCCCGGGCCTTGTGTATGCCACCGGCATGTCCTCCATCTGGATGGCGGTCTGTTCCGCGCTTGGCTATGCCACGGGCTTTTACCTGGTGGCCAAACGCATCCGTATGGTCGCGGAAGTTAGGGACACCATGAGCCTGCCTGATGTCGTGTTCGCTCGTTACGGAAGCGAAACAGCAAGGCTTTTGACGGCCGGGACGATCTTACTCGGCGTACTTGGCTATCTGGCGACGCAGATTCTGGCGATGGCGCTGGTGCTGCAGTCGATCCTGTCTGCGACCGAGATGTTCGCGGATATCAGCCTTTTGGCAAGTGTGGTGATCTCCTCCGCTGTGTTGATTTTCTACTGTGTCACCGGCGGCATATTGGCGTCTGTATACACGGACCTGGTGCAGGGCATTGTGATGATCCTCGCTGGCGCCCTGGTGGTGATCACGGCGGCCAGTGTGTTCGACGGCGGCTTTGCGGAAGCCACCGGCATCCTCTTGGCCAATGACGGTGAAGATGTCATGCCGTTCGGCACCTTGGGGTCCATGGCGTCGCTCAGCTGGTATTTCCTTTTTGGTCTTGGCCTTGCGGGCCAGCCGCATGTGGCCACCAAGATGATGATGAACCGGAAGCTGGCGGATAACCGGGTGATCCTGCCTATGACGGTGCTGGGCTATGTGGTGGCGGCCATGCTGTGGGTGTCGATTGGCGTGATCATGCGCGCGCTTGTGATCGGCGATATCGCGCTGCCGCTTGGCGCTGCGGATGAGGCCGCACCGGCCTTCCTGTCAACCTATGCGCATCCTCTTCTTGCGGGCATTGTGTTCGCGGGGCTGTTTGCCGCCATCATGTCAACAGCCGACGGGTTCCTGAACATTGGCGCGGCGGCGATCATCCATGATATCCCGAAGGCCATCCGGGGCCGGTCGCTCAATAATGAGCTTTTCTGGGCGCGAACGGCCACGATCATACTGTCTGTGGTTGCGGCCGCTATTGCGCTTTATTCGGATAAGCTCGTCGGCCTTCTGGGGGCGTTCGGTTGGGGCACCTTCGCGGCGGCCCTGGTGCCTGTTGTGATTATCGGCCTTAACTGGAAGGGCGCGACGGCCCGTGCGGCAATTGTGGCGATCACGTCATCGCTTGCCATCAATTTCGCGATCCAGCTTTGGCAGATACAAATCCCATACAAGATGTCCGGTGGATTCCTGGCGATGCTGACCTCCATGATCCTGTTTATCGTGGTGTCCATGATGGAAAAGCAGAAGCCGCTGCCCAAGGATATTGATCGGGTGATGGATCTCTAGCGTATAGACTTCAAAACCATGGTTTTGGAGTGTGCCCTTGAAGCCCATATTGCTGTTGATGAACGAAACGCTCAGGCTGGATGATCACATGGCGCTGGTGTCTGCTTGCGAGTCCGGCGCGCCGGTCATCCCCCTTTTCATTCTGGACGACGCGGGCGCGGGCGACTGGAAGCTGGGTGGTGCGCGGCGCTGGTGGCTTCGGGAAAGCCTCAAGCGGCTTGAAAAGAGCCTGCAAGCGAAAGGCAGCCGCCTTATCCTGCGCTCAGGAAACACCGCAGAAATGGTATCGGGCCTTCTTGGGGATGTGAGCGCGGTTTACATGACCCGGTCCTATAGTCCAATCGGTCGGCGGGTGCAGGAGGAAATCCATCAGCAGTGCACAGTGCATGATGTGGACTGTCGCCGTTTTGCAGGCAACCTGTTGCTCGAGCCTGAAGACGTGCGCACCAAAACCGGTGGCATATATGAGGTCTTTTCCCCCTTCTGGCGCCGGGCGCTGGAACTGATTGACGGGTCACCGCCCCTGGGCGCACCCGACCGTATCCCCGCGCCGGACGCCTGGCCTGAAAGTGACGACCTTGACGACCTCAAGCTGGACCCAAAGCCCGCGCACTGGGCTGAACCGATCGCGGCCACCTGGGTGCCGGGCGAAGACGCGGCCCACGATATGCTCGCGAAGTTCCTGGCGGAAGCGGCGCGTGACTATAAGGCAAAGAGAGACGTGCCGGGGGTGGAGGCCACATCGCGCCTGTCGCCCTATCTGGCGAATGGGGAGATCAGCCCGCGCCGCATCTGGGCCGAAACCCAGCTTCATGTGATGACAAATGAGCAGGACCGAACGGGCGGCGACTGGTTCCTGCGCGAACTGGGCTGGCGCGAGTTTTCCACCCATCTGCTGTTCAACAACCCCACGCTACCGGTAAGGCCGCTGAAGGCCCAGTTTGAGGACTTCCCCTGGCGCGAAGGCATGGACGACAAGGTCGAGGCATGGCAGCAGGGGCGCACTGGCTTTCCGATTGTGGACGCGGGCATGCGCCAGCTTTGGCAAACGGGCTGGATGCATAACCGGGTGCGCATGATTGTGGCGTCTTTTCTGGTCAAGGACATGCTGTGGCACTGGCGCACGGGTGAGGACTGGTTCTGGGACACGCTAGTGGACGCTGATCTGGCAAACAATGCGGCAAGCTGGCAGTGGGTGGCGGGTTGCGGCGCGGACGCTGCCCCCTATTTCCGCATCTTCAACCCCATCACGCAAGGTGAGAAGTTTGACCCGGAGGGTGATTATATCCGTACCTATGTGCCGGAGCTGTCGGACCTGCCGAATGACTATATCCACAAGCCGTTCGAAGCGCCGGCGGGTGTGCTGAAGATGGCCGGCATCAGCCTTGGCGAGACTTACCCAAAGCCGATCCTGGACCGTAAGGCTTGTCGCGAACGGGCTTTGGCCGCACTCGCGAGCATCAAAAAGGCAGCCTAAAATCTGCCGCACTTGTGGCCTTTTATTGCGCTGGGGAGTAGGCTCCCCATATATAGAAGGCAAACCATCAGCGGCAGATTTCCCATGTCCAAAAACACCCGGCGTATCCTTGTTATTCTTCTGGTCCTGACCGGGGTGTATTTCATAGCCTCGCCTTTTGTTGTGCCCTGGTACGTGCAGAAGAAGGTGCGCGTGGTTTTTGCGGAGCGCATCGACGGCACGGTGAGCTTTAGTCATATTGCCTTCAACCCCATCAGCCTGACGCTTCTTGTGCGCGACGTTAATGTGGAAGATGCGGCAGGTAAACCAGTTTTGAAAATGGACGCCGCACACCTGAATATGTCGTGGCGGACGATATGGTCTGGCCGGTTGCACCTGCAGTCGGTGACACTTGAAAATCCGTCGCTTGATATGGCGATTGATGAAGCCGGACGCACGTCCCTGGAGGCTATGATCAAGCCCGCCTCAGGCGAGGGTGGTGGTGGCGGCAATGTCCGCATCGACAAGCTGGCGACAAAAGGCCTGACGGTGGCGCTTTTGAACCATACTGGGCATGAGGTATCTGTTGGCCCGCTTGACCTGGCGCTTGACGGTTTCTCAACCGCGGAAGGGCACGCCATCGGCTTCAAGGAATTCACCTTCGCGCTTGGTGGCGGCAAGGTGACCGCGACAGGCGAGCTTGGCCGTTCGCCGCTGTCGGCGGAGCTGAAGCTGGATTTCAAAAGGGTGCCGCTGAAGGCCATCATGGGCTTTATCCCGCTTGATGACCTGACGGTAACCGGTGGCCTTGCGACCGGGCCAGCGACCCTGTCACTTGCGGATGATCTGACGCTGAAAGGTGATTTCAGTGTGGCGGATTTCGCCGCCGAGACGGAACAGAGCATTGTGCGCCGCATACAGGTGCCGTACGCGAACCTCACAGGGTTTGATTATGACCGCGCAAGCGACCAGGTGTCGCTGGAAGCCTTGAGGTTGAACGGCGGGGTGGCCGAGATCGTGCGGGCGACCGCGGCAGAGGCGCCGGAAGCAACGGGTGAAGTGGAAGCCCAAACCGGCACAGGCCTTGTCATCAATCAGGCGCTTCTAAGCGGCGGCAAACTGGTGTTCGAGGACCGGACGTTTGAGACACCGCCGGTAATCGCTATCGACGGCATTGGCGCTGTGATCTCTGATTTCAGCATGACGGACGCGCTGGAGTTTGCCTTCCAGGGTGACGGCTATTTGGGCCAGAACAGTCCGGTGCGTACGGCAGGCTATTTTGACATTCGCGACACGGTTGGCGCGACAGTATCGCTTGAGATCAACAAGCTGGATCACAGCGTGCTGCAGCCCTACCTGTACCGCACGCTTGGCCGTGCCAGCAGCGCCGGGGAGGCCTACCTGCAGTTCGATTATTATATCGAGGACAACCAGCTGGACGGCACCAACAGTTTCCTGTTCGACCGCTGGGAATGGGGCGACAAGAACCCGGATTATGAGGGCGAGAGCATTCCGCTGAAGAAAGCCTTTAACCTTCTGGAAGGCAAGGGCGGCCGGGTTGAAATGGAAATCCCGGTTGACGGCGAATATCTGGACCCGAATTTCCGAGTGGACGGCCTGGTGCGCCGGGCGACCAACAAATTTGTCGGCAACCTGATCACCACGCCTTTCCGCCTGATCGGCAAGCTGATCCCGGGCGGCAAGAAAGATGATATCGACCTCGACAAGGTGCGGTTCGAGCCTTCAAGTGCCGAACTGGCGCCGCTTGAAAAGGCGCGGCTGACAGCTCTTGCGACGGCGCTGAATGAGCGGCCGAAAATTCGTTTGCAGATCGACGGTGTGGCCGTGGAAGGGGTAGACCTTGCGCCGACAGAGCCAACGGAAGGCGAAGCGCCGGTGAACCAGCAGGGGCTGACGAAGCTTGCCAACATGCGGGCCGATGCGGTCTACCAATATCTGGTGGCCGAGGGCGTGGCCCCGAACCGTTTGGTGAAAGTGGTGCTGCCGCTCATGGAAAAGCCGGACGGCAAGAAACCCATCGTCCGGCTTGAGCTGTTGAAAGACTAGGAGGCAGGCAAGTCTATTTGGCGTGCTTCCGCCTCAGGTCTTCGATGATTCCGGCGTCTGCCCAGTAGATATCCACATTCAGGTTGGGCCATTCACCGCCGATGGTACGGTCAAACATGATGTATTTGCCGTCTGGCGTGACGCTGGCCCAGAAATCGTCTTTCTCTGAATTGACTTCCGGCCCCATGTTGATGGCAGGGCCCCAGGACCCATCTTTCTGCCGGAAGCTGATGTAAAGATCAGACTCGCCAAAGCCGCCCTCGCGCTCGCTATCCCAGATCAGGTAGCTTTCATCCGGTGCGATGAAGGGGTGGGCTGTCATCTTGCCCGAATTGAACTGGTCGCCCATCAGTTCCGGCTCCTGCCGCACGCCACCGGCGACACGCGATATGCGGATCACATCGCCGCTCTTGTAGTCATCAAACACATAGGTGCCGGCGTCTGACGCCGTCAGGCGCATGATGCCCCAATCCTTGCGGTCGAACATCGGGCCCAGGCTCTTCTTTTCAGACCAGCCTTCTGCCGTGCGTGTACGGTAGCCTTTTGCCAGATGCATGGTCTTGCCGTCGGATGTGATGAAGGGCTCGCCCGTACGCACAAATTCAGAAAATTTATGCCACTGGCCGTTCTGGTAACGGAACCCGACCACATGCGGCTTTTCATAGCCTTTGGATGTCACGAAATAAAATTCTTCCATGCCGGGCGCAAAGACGCCTTCAAGCTCCCAGCCGTCTCTGGAGATCAGGCCGGGCGCGAATACTTCCGCGACCTTACCGGGCGGTGTCTGGCCCATCAGCGGCCCTTCGATGACGGGAAAGTCCGCAGCCGTTCCAGCTGTCGTGCCGAAAGCCAGTGAAGAAGCCAGCGCCAAAAGTGGTTTAAGGATGCGTTTCATATTGTCCCCCATAGAACGCCTTGATTGATGGCTGGCATATAGGAAGCGGCACGGGCGCCTTCAATGCAGCAGCGACGAACCGTTCTTCGCTTGCGTTATAATGTTACATTCCCAGTTCTTCGAGGATCGCGTCGCGGTCGGCGTCTTTCTCAATCGGGCCATGACGCACCTCGGGGGCGGTGCGGGAAAATTTCGGCGTGGGCGCGGGTTGGCGTGTGCCGTCCACTTCAATGAAGCTTTCGCGCGCTACATTATGTGGGTGGGTGTGTGCTTCCCAGAACGGCAGAATGGGCGCGAAGCAGGCGTCAGTGCCGCCCAACAGGTCATTCCATTCATCCAGTGTTTTGGTTTTGAACAAGACCTTCAGCTCTTCCTTCAGTGCGCCCCATTCACCGGGGTTGAGGTGCTTTTGCATCCATGTCTCATCAAGGCCGGTCTTATCAATGAAAGCCTGCATGAACTGGGGCTCAATCGCGCCCAAGCTCGCATACTTGCCGTCTTTGGTCTCAAACGTGCCGTAGAAATGCGCGCCACCGTCCAGAAGGTTCACCCCGCGCATCGGTGCCCAGCGGTGGTTGGCCATCAACGTGTGGAAAATGCCCATGAGCGCCGATGAGCCTTCGACCATGCTGACATCAATGGCTTGTCCCTTGCCGGATGTGCGGGCCTCCAGGATGCCGCATACAAGCCCGAACGCCAGCATCATGCCGCCGCCGCCATAGTCGCCGACCAGATTCAGCGGCGCGCTTGGTGGCCCGTCCTTCGGGCCCATGGCGTGCAGGGCGCCGGAGAGCGAGATATAGTTGATATCGTGGCCTGCAGCGTGCGCCAGCGGCCCGGTCTGGCCCCAGCCGGTCATGCGACCATAAACGATTTTCGGGTTGGCTTTCAGCACCTCGTCGGGCCCAAGGTCGAGCTTTTCCATCACGCCGGGGCGGAAGCCCTCAAAGAGGGCATCTGCGGTGGTGCAGAGCTTGAGGAAGATCTTACGGTCTTCCTCGCTCTTCAAGTCGAGGGCGATAGAGCGTTTGCCGCGCCGGTTAATATCACCCTTCATATCAAGGGGGGAATGGCCTGGGCGGTCGATGGCGATCACCTCCGCGCCCATGTCCGCGAGCATCATACCGGCGAACGGGCCGGGCCCGATGCCAACAAGTTCCAGAATGCGTACGCCAGCTAACGGCCCCATATTTTCCCCCTTGATGGTGTCTCCCGCTTACTTCGGCGCCATCCGTGCGGCGGCGTCCATGCGGATCACTTCACCATTAAGGTAGGTGTTTTCCACGATATGACCAGCCAGTTTGGCATATTCCTGTGGTTTGCCAAGGCGCTTGGGGAAGACAACCTGTTGCGTGAGGCTTTCGACGGCAGCTTCCGGCAGGCCGTCGAACAGCGGTGTATGGATAAAGCCAGGCGCGATGGTCATCACACGCACACCCTGGCGGGCGAATTCACGTGCGGTCGGCAGGGTCATGCCAACGATGCCGCCTTTGGAAGCAGAGTATGCCGCCTGGCCGATCTGGCCCTCATAGGCCGCGACCGACGCCGTGTTGATGATCACGCCGCGTTCGCCGTCTTCACCCGGTTCGTTATGCTGCATGGCTTCTGCGGCCTGTGCCAGCACGTTGAAGCTGCCGATCAGGTTAACGGCGATCACTTTATTGAAGTGCGCCATCCCATAGCGGTTGCCTTCGCGGTCCAGCACTTTCTGCGGTGTGCCGATCCCCGCGCAGTTCACAGCGATATCAACGCTGCCGTATGTGCTTTTGGCAGTGGCAATGGCGTTCGCCACATCGTCTTCGTTTGTAACGTCCGTTTTCACATACGTAGCGGCTGCGCCTAGCTTGCCTGCGAGCTCGTTGCCCATCTCGTCATTGAGGTCAAGGATCACGGCATTCGCGCCCTTGGATACGAAATATTCCACCGTGGCGCGGCCAAGGCCGGATGCGCCGCCCGTCACGATTGCGGTTTTACCCTTAAATTCCATGAGAAATCTCCAAACCTGAAATGTTGCGGTGCAGCATAGGGCCTCGCATATGCGAAATCAAGTTTGGAGACGGCTGATTATGGGGTGGTATATTGGTTGATGCGCTTCTCGTCGCCCGGCAGTTGGATCATGCGGTCGAACACCAGCCCGAGCTTTTCAATCAGGCCGATGGATTTGGCGTTTTCCGGGTTCACGATCGCCAGGATACGCTCCATGCCCAGTGTCTCGCGGCCGAATTTCAGCACAGCGGCGGCAGACTCGAAACCGTACCCCATGCGCATATGGTCGGGCAGGAAGGTGAAGCCGATATCCGGGGCGTCCAGGCCCGGGCGGTCCACAAGGCCGCACATGCCGACAGCTTCGCCGCTATCTTTGAGTTCCACGATATAAAGGCCAAAGCCGTTGTCGCGGTAGCTCCCCATCACATTCTTCTCAATGTAAGCTTCGGCGTCCTCAATGGTCCTGAGGCCGCGGTCGCCAACAAATTCGATAAAGCCAGGGCTATTGTATATGGCAAGGGCGAAGGCTGCGTCGTCCAGGTTAGCTTCGCGCAGCCGAAGGCGTTCTGTTTCCAGAATCATGATCTTGTTTCCTGCTGTCTGTTTTTGTTTGGCCAACCCATAGCACGCAGCTGTGGTTTGGGAAAGCAGAGACATGCACGCAACGCGCAAGCCTGGGCCGGAAATCCAATGGGTGTCCTGCGCCGTAAAAAAGAAGTAAAGTGGTGACAAATGCAGGATGGATTGACAAGGTCTGGGCTATCCCTGATGGGGGAACCGACTGTCGCATGGGGTGGCAGGGTGGTTCTGCGCATGCTGGGATCTTTCCCCTTGGTTTGTCTGGCCGTGTTGGCCCTATTGCTGGCAGCATGTGACAAGCCGCCAGAAGCATCGCCTGGAACCATCCGTGTTGGCCTGCTGCCGGATGAAAAGCCCTCGAAAGTGATGGCGCGCCATAAGCCGCTTTTTAAATTCCTTGAAAAAGAAACCGGCCTGCGGTTTGAGATCACAGTGCCGAAAAGCTATGAGGCGCTTGAGGCCCTCTTTGCTGACCGTGCCATAGACATGGCTTATTTCGGTGGGCTTTCGTATGTAAACGCGCATCGTCAAAGCGGCGCCGTGCCGCTTGCAAGCCGAGATGTGGACCGGGCGTTCACCAGTGTTTTTCTTGCAGGCCCTGATACCGTGGGGACGGAGCTGAAGCATTTTGTTGGGCTCAGCTTCTCCTTCGGCAGCGAGCGGTCAACATCCGGGCATTTGATGCCGCGACATTTCCTGTTGGCGCAATTTATTGACCCGGAAAACTTTTTCAGCCGGGTGGAATATGCCGGTGCGCACGACAAGACGATCCAGAATGTGGAAGCAGGGCGTGTGGCGCTGGGTGCTGCAAACTCCCTGATTTACCGACAGATGCTGGCGGATGGCCGCCTACGTGAAGGAAAGACTCGTGTTGTTTGGGAAACGCCGCCCTATGCCGACTATGTCTGGGCGGTGCAGCGCGACATGCCCGCCGCGAGGCAGGATCAGCTTGTGGCCGCATTTCTCAGCCTTGATCCCGCCAATGAAAGCCATGCCGCTGTCCTGAGCTCTGTCAGGGCCGGGCGGTTCCTGAAGGCTGAGGTTTCCGATTTCAAGCAGCTTGAAGACGTCGCTCTGTCTCTGGAGTTGGTGGAATAACTTTCTTCCTGCTTTCTCTGGTCAATCAGGGCTGGACCTTGAGCCCGATCATATTATTGTGATGCCCCGCGTTGGCGCTTTGCCTTGGATTCTCCGAGTGGGTGCCCATATTGCCAGAACATGATTTCAGTTTGGGCCCCTTTGGGCCGGAGGCATTTATGACATTCGACTATGATCTTTTTGTAATTGGCGCAGGCTCGGGCGGTGTGCGCGCCAGCCGTATCGCGTCGGGCTTAGGTGCGCGCGTTGCTGTGGCGGAAGAGTTCCGCGTGGGCGGCACCTGCGTGATCCGTGGCTGCGTTCCCAAAAAGCTTCTGGTCTATGCTTCCCATTTCTCTGAGGATTTCGAAACAGCCAAAGGCTTTGGCTGGACGGTCGGCGACACCAGTTTTGACTGGAACACCCTGATTGCCAGGAAGGACGCTGAGATCGACAGGCTGAACGGGCTCTATATCCAGACGCTAAAGGGCGCGGGCGTGGAAATCATTGATGGGCGTGCAGTCGTCACCGGGCCGAACGAGGTTCGCGTGGGTGACAAGACCTACACTGCCAAAACCATTCTGGTGGCAGTGGGTGGTTGGCCGCAGATGCCGGATGTGCCCGGTATCGAGCACGCCATCACATCCAATGAAGCTCTTCATTTGGAAAAATTTCCTAAGCGTATCGTCATTGTGGGTGGTGGCTA
The DNA here is from genome assembly GCF_001550065.1 of Kordiimonas lipolytica. Next base: position 131,463 of record NZ_LRUB01000012.1, on the reverse strand, counting down.
TATCGCTGTTGAGTTCGCGGGCATCTTTCATGGCATGGGCGCGGAGGTCACGCAGCTTTACCGCAGCGAGCAGATTCTGCGCGGTTTTGATGACGACCTGCGGAGCCGCCTCGCCGACGAGATGCGCAAAAAGGGCGTTGACCTGCGCACCAACACCAATGTCACGAACATTGAGAAAACAGACGACGGCGTGCGCCTGACGCTCACGGACGGCAGCACGCTGGATGCTGATGCTGTCATGTATGCCACGGGCCGGGTGCCCAACACCAAGGGGCTGGGACTCGACACAGCAGGCGTTGAACTGGATGCCTCAGGTGCCGTTAAAGTGGATGCTTACGGCAAGACCAATGTGGACAGCATCTATGCCGTGGGTGATGTGACCGACCGCGTTCAACTGACGCCGGTGGCCATCAAGGAGGGCCATGCCTTTGCGCTGACGCTGTACGGCAATACACCCACATCGCCGGAGCATGACGCCATTCCTTCCGCCGTTTTCAGCCAGCCACCGATTGGCACCGTGGGCATGTCTGAGGCCGAGGCGCGCGAGACTTTTGGCGAAATCGACATATATGAGTCAGACTTCCGCCCGATGAAGCATACTTTGGGCGGTGCGTCAGAACGCGCCTATACCAAATTGATCGTTGACAAAGAGAGCGACAAAGTGGTTGGTGCGCACATGATTGGCATGGATGCCGCCGAGATCATCCAGGGTGTCGGAATCGCCGTGAAGGCAGGGCTGACAAAAGCCCAGTTCGACGCCACGGTTGCGGTACATCCATCCAGTGCGGAAGAATTTGTCCTGATGCGGACGCCAAGGGCAGATTGATCAGGTTGTTTTTGAAATTATTGTAGAATGAAATTCTCACAATAGATCGATTTCACCCTGATGATAGAAAATTTACGTCGCCTTAGGGCTTGATGCGGTGTAATGGTTGCGCGCATATATATGTGAGCATTGACAGCGGGCCAAAATAAGCGAAGGTCTGCGTGACAGAGGAATTAAGTTAGATGACTTCTGACGTTCAGGTTCTGGAATCTGCGGTTGTCCGTTTCGCGGGCGACAGCGGTGACGGTATGCAGCTTACCGGCAGCCAGTTCACATCATCCACCGCGCTTTCGGGCAGCGACCTTTCCACCTTCCCGGACTTCCCGGCTGAAATCCGCGCGCCCGTTGGCACCACCTTCGGCGTGTCGGCCTTCCAGATCAACTTCGGCGCCAAGGCGATCAAGACCGTGGGCGACCGCCCGGACGTTCTGGTGGCCATGAACCCGGCAGCCCTGAAGGTGAACCTGAAGACACTTCGGCCCGGCGGCCTTTTGGTTGTCGATACTGGCACCTTCAACAAGCGGAACCTGCAGAAGGCCGGCTATGAAGATAGCCCGATCGGCTCCCACGAGCTTGATGCCTATCAGGTGATCGAGCTTGATATCTCCAAGATGACGCTTGAGGCGGTCAAGGACATCGGCCTGGGGAACAAGGAAGCGCTCAGGTGTAAGAATATGTGGACGCTGGGGCTGATGCTTTGGATGTTCAGCCGCAAGCGCGAGCCTGTGATCAGCTGGCTTGAGAAGAAATTCGCCAAGCTGCCGGACGTGGCCGCCGCCAACGTTGCAGCGCTCAATGCCGGTCACGCCTTTGGTGAGACCGCGGAGCTTTCGGCCGCCTTCAAGCGCTATCAGATTGGCACTGTGCACAGCGAGCCAGGCACCTATAAAACCGTAACCGGCAGCCAGGCGCTTAGCTGGGGCATTGCCGCGGGCGGTGAGCTTGCTGGCCTTGATATCGTTCTGGGCTCATACCCGATCACGCCTGCGTCACCTATTTTGCATGCGCTTTCCACCATGAAAGAGCAGGGCATCGTGACCTTCCAGGCGGAAGACGAGATCGCCGCCATCTGTGCTGCCATTGGCGCCTCCTATGGCGGGGCTTTGGGTGTTACCAGCTCCTCCGGCCCGGGCATTGCCCTGAAGGGTGAGGCACTTGGCCTTGCGATTTCCACGGAACTGCCGGTTGTTGTGATCAACAGCCAGCGTGGCGGCCCGTCTACCGGCCTGCCAACCAAGACAGAGCAGTCTGACCTGTATCAGGCCGTTTATGGCCGCAACGGTGACGCGCCGATGCCGGTGATCGCCACCCGCTCACCCGGCGACTGTTTCGAAGTGGCCATTGAGGCCTGCCGTCTGGCTGTCAAGTACATGACGCCTGTGATGCTGCTGACCGACGGCTTTATCGCCAACGCGGCAGAGCCATGGAAGCTGCCTGATCTGGATGCGCTGGAGCCGTTCAAGGTCGAGTTCGCCAAAGCGCCTGAAGGCGAAGAGGAATTCAGCCCGTTCGTGCGCGATGAGACGACGCTGGCGCGCCACTGGCCGAAACCGGGCACGCCGGGCACCGAGCACCGCATCGGCGGGATCGAGAAAGACTATAAGTCAGGCCATATTTCCTATGACCCGGAAAACCACCAGAAGATGACGGACCTTCGCGCCGCCAAGATCAATGGCATCGCGAACGACATTCCGCTTCAGGATGTGGACCAGGGTGAGGAAAGCGGCACGCTTGCGGTTGTGGGCTGGGGCTCGACCTATGGCCCGATTTCCGAGGCCGTGAAATGCGCGCGCGCAGAAGGCCTGAATGTCAGCCACATTCATATCCGTTACATCAGCCCGTTCCCGACCAACCTTGAAGCCCTTCTGAAGGGGTATGATAAGGTTCTGGTGCCGGAAATGAATGCGGGCCAGTTGAAGACCGTCTTGCGCGACAAGTTTCTGATCGATGCCAAGCCGTTCAATAAAGTTTCCGGTCAGCCGTTCAAAATCCAGGAAGTCCTGGATGCGATCCGCGCTGAACTGGCAGTTTAGGAGCAGGTGCCATGAACGACCTCAGCACCCCTAAAGAGAAGCTCACCATCAAGGATTTCACCAGCGACCAGGAAGTGCGCTGGTGCCCCGGCTGTGGTGACTATGCGATCCTTAAATGCATGCAGCGCACGCTGCCTGAAATGGGCGTCACGCGTGAGAACACGGTGTTTGTATCGGGCATCGGCTGCTCCAGCCGCTTCCCATACTATATGAACACATACGGCTTCCACACAATCCACGGCCGTGCGCCGGCGGTTGCGACGGGCCTCAAGCTCGCGAACCCAGACCTGGACGTGTGGGTGATCACCGGTGATGGTGACGGCCTGTCGATCGGCGGCAACCACTTGCTGCACGCACTCCGCCGTGATGTGAACCTGAACATCCTTCTGTTCAACAACAAGATTTACGGCCTGACGAAAGGGCAATATTCGCCAACGTCAGATGTGGGCACGCGCTCACCGTCCACGCCGCAGGGCTCGGTTGATCCGGCCCTTAACCCGATCAGCTTCGCGCTGGGCTCGGGCGCGCATTTTGTGGCCCGCACGGTCGATACCGCGCAGAAGCATATGCCGGGCGTGTTCACCCGCGCGCATGAATTCCGCGGTGCGTCCTTTGTTGAAATCCTGCAGAACTGTATCGTTTATAACGACAGTGCCTGGTCGGATATCACGGACAAGAAAGCCGCGCCTGATCGCCAGCTGCTGCTGGAGCACGGCGAGAAGATGATCTTCGGTGCGGAAGGCAACAAAGGCATCCGCTTCAACCTGGATACCTTCAGCCTTGAAGTGGTGGTGATTGGCGAGAACGGCATCACCGAAGATGATATCCTGACCCACGATGAGACCAACCGCCGCATGGCGCAGATGCTGGGCGAACTGGGCGCGAACCCGGGCGAGCCGGTGGCCATGGGTGTGCTTTACGCCAAACAGGCTGACCACTGCTATACTGACGCGGTGCTGGGGCAGGTGAAGGCGGCCAAGGGCAAATCGACGCTCAAGGACCTGATGTATGCGGGCCAAACCTGGGAAGTGAAATAAGCGTTTCTCCGGACCTGTGGGAACGAGATAAAAGCCTGGCCTTTTTGGCCGGGCTTTGCTTTTTGTAAGTCATGACAACACGCGAACATCATTGGCAGACTGTTTATGAAACCAAGAACCCGAATGCGGTGTCCTGGTATCAGGCTGACCCTGCCCTGTCTCTTAAGCTCATTGACGGTCTCAAGTTGCCGTCTGATGCCGCGATTGTGGATGTAGGGGCGGGGGCTTCCGTGCTCGCCGACCGTCTGCTAGACCGCGGTTTCACCGACCTGACGCTGGTTGATGTGGCGGATGCCGCACTGGCGCACACACGCGAACGCCTTGGCGCAGGGGCGGCGGATGTTCGGTTTATCACAAACGATGTGACGAAGCTTGACCTAGGGCGTGAAGTGGATCTGTGGCACGACAGGGCGGTGCTGCATTTCCTGACGGATACGGAGGAGCGCGCCCGATACAAAGCCGTGCTTGACGCCCACCTGAAGCCGGGTGGCCATGCCATCATCGCCACCTTCGCCTTGGGTGGGCCGGATAAATGCAGCGGCCTGCCGGTCAGGCAATATGATGCCACGCGCCTGATGGAGTTGCTCGGAGATGGCTATGAGCTTCTGGAGGAACACCGCGAGGAACACACCACCCCATGGGGCAGCACTCAGGCCTTCGCCTGCTTTTTGGTGCGGAAACGAAGTTAGGGCCTAAGGCCGTCGCAGTAACCAAGGCTATCGAGGTATGTTTGCAGCGACGTCTCTGGCGTATCCTCAAAATACTCGCCGGTGAAGGTGGCTTCCTTGATCCGGTCCAGCCGGAAATTGCGGAAATCACGCCTTAGTTCACACCAGCCCAGCATCATCCAGATCGGACCCATGAACACGAGAGACAGCGGCCGGATGGTGCGCTCTGTCGACCGGTCTTGTTCGTCCGAATAGTCCAGATGGATTTTTTCTTTCTTCCTGACGGCCCGGCGGATGGCGGAGAAATTGATGTTCCAGGGCACGCGCGCGCGTGAGGGTGGGGCGAACAGCGCGATGCCCTCAAACGTTTCGCGGTCGCGTTCCGAAAGCGCGTTCCTGACCTTCCTGATCAGCGTCTGGGCGGAGACGCTCATGTCATGGTCGGTCCAGCTGGAAACCATCGCGGCCCCCAGCATCAGCACCTCAAGTTCCTCCACATCGAAGGTCATGGGCGGCAGGTAATAGCTTTTGTCGAGCATATAGCCCACGCCCGCCTCGCCATTGATGGGAACGCCGGTGGTGATCAGATCCTGGATGTCGCGGTAAACCGTGCGGACAGAGATATCAAACTCGTCCGCGATGCGTTCCGCCGTCACCGCCATGCGGCGGCCCTGCAGGAAACTCACGATCTGAAAAAGTCGGTCTGCGCGCTTCATAGCAGCCACCCTATATCACCATGCTGACAAAAAGTGTCAGGATGGTTCTAGCACCCCGGTCCGGCTGGGCAAACAGGCAAAAGGTTTATTGGCTGGCGGCAGGCAGCCAGCGGGACAGGGCCTGATGCAGCGCGTCAGGTTTGAAGGGCTTGGAGACATGGTCGTTCATGCCTGCGCTGATGCAGGCTTCGATGTCTTTGGCGGCGACACTGGCTGTCAGGGCAATGATTGGCACCACTGTGCCGCCATTCTTTTCCCGGATGGTGCGGGTGACGGTTATGCCGTCCATATCCGGCATGTTGAGGTCCATGAAGATCAGGTCATAGGCATGCTTGTCAGCAAGTTTCAAGGCCTCCGTGCCGTTCGAGGCGATATCGATCTCAAGCCCTGTGGGCTCAAGCGCGCGCCGGGCCAAGAGCTGGTTGATCTCATTGTCTTCCGCCACAAGAATGCGCCGGCCCTTATAGTGCGCCTTCTCAATCGCATTCGGGGCAGCCTTTGCCTTGCTTTCTGCCTGTTCTGGCACCTTGGTGAACGGTAGGCTGAAACGGAAACAGCTTCCCTTGCCCGGCGTGCTTTCAACCGCAATGTTGCCGCCCATCAGGCCCACGAGCTGCTTGCAGATGGCAAGGCCCAGGCCGGTGCCGCCATAGCGGCGGGTGACAGTCTCATCCGCCTGGTTGAAGGCCTTGAAGAGCTTCCCCTGCTGCTCTGGCGTCATGCCGATGCCGGTATCCCTGACGTCGCAGGTCAGGGTCAGTGTGTCTGCGCGTTTGCCCCGCGCTGCAACACTGATGGTTACGCTGCCTTCTTCGGTGAATTTGACGGCATTGTTCGACAGGTTGATTAGAATCTGGCTCAGCCGTGTTGGATCACCCACCAGTTGGTCAGGCAAGGCGTCCACGCCTTCAAGGCTGAAGGTCAGGCCCTTTTCTTCCGCCTTCGGGGCGGCGATTGCCTGAACATTCCTGAATATGTCTGCGGGGCTGAAGGGGATATGCTCCAGGTCCACCTTGCCAGCTTCGATCTTCGAGAGGTCGAGAATGTCATTCAGGAGCGCCATCAGCACATTGCCGGAAATCTGGATGTTGCCGACATAGTCGCGCTGTTTGTCTGTCAGTTCGGTGGTGGCGACAAGTTCCGTCATGCCGATGATAGCATTCATGGGCGTGCGGATTTCATGGCTGATATGGGCCAGAAAATCGGATTTCGCCTGGCTCGCGGCCCGGGCTTTTTCTTCTGCCACTTTGGCTTCGTCCCGGTCTTTCCGGATTGTGCTGATCCGGTCTGCGATACCGATCGATAGCACGATTGTCTCAAGCGCCATTCCGATCGACATGCTGTATTCCACCAGCGAAGAATGCGGGATGACATCGAACCCGCGCATGACCCGAAGCGCCACACCGACAATGGGAAGCAGCCAGCCCACGGCATAGAAAATGGCGGCCCGGCTGCCCGCCATGAGCGACTTGATCAGTGTTGCCAGGATGAACAGCACGCCAAGGCCGGACATCAGGTTGAAGATCAGGTCGATGGTGTCTGTGTGCCAGCCGCGGGTGGCGGCATAGAGAATGGCGCTGGCCATGAAGGCATAGGCCAGGACGTGGGCGGACGTGCGCCAACGGTCCCCCAGGATGCCTTTTTCAATGAAGCTGACAAGGAACTGCAGCCCGGAAAATCCGATCAGCCCCAGCGTCAGGATCGTGAGGTTCATCTGCGCACTGATCCCCACGGCCCCGGGGAAGAAATGGGACATCATCCCATAGGCAGTGAAGTTATAAAGAACCACGGCAAACACGAAAATGCAGTAATGCACATGAAAATCGAACCGCAACACCGCCGCCAGGGTGATGTTGTAGAACAGCATAGCCATCAGGATGCCGATGATCAGCCCCGCCAGAAGCCGCCCGTCAGTTTCCGACATTGCCCAGTCCTGGGCGGCCACGAAATTGATCTGCCGGAAAGTTCTGATCGACGCAGTATTTTCAAGCCCAACCAGAACGTGGCTCACAGGCGCGGTGCGCGCAGGCGCGTCAAAACGCAGGAAATTGCCGACAGACCAATAGTCGTCAAAGCCCGGGTCTGCGACGTCATAGCTGATCATGTGCCCGTCGCCATAGTGGATCTGGACAATGGCCCTGTCTGTCCACTCGCGGAACAGCAGGAGGGCATAGTCAGTGCCCGCTTCCGGGGTCACGCTGGCTACATCAAGCGACAACCACACAACGTCTTCGCCCGGCATGGGCGCGCTGTCACATTGTGCTTCAGGCAACCTTGGCAGCATGCTGTCGAAACTGGGCTGGGTGTCAGTGCGGAAATGACAGGCTGTTGGCAGGAGGTTGGGCCCATTCGGTGGTTCTGCGGCACTTGCTGCGGAAGCCGTCACCATAAGGCACGCAAGCACGACCAGGGCAAAAAGCCGCCAAAGCCCGTTGCCTGCCACAAGCGTGATCGCCTGCTGTGATTGCCTCATCGATGCCCCCGATATTGCCTGCCTGTAATGTGGAGCTGGATAAAGTGTTGGCAACTTGTGCGTGGCTTGACAAGGCCTGATTGATTTTTATCGGTATTTTTACACTAAAGCCGGTAGTATCGGTACCGCACCGTTTGTGCCCTGGGGATAACAGGTGATGGCATGAATGGTATAGAGCGACTGATCGAGGGGAAAACCATGAAGACTGGCATGCTTGTGCTGATGACAATTCTATCGGTGTTGGTGGCCCTGTATGGCTGGGCGCTTATCTGGCCGGATAGCCCGGTCCAGAACGCGGGCATGGCGCACCATCTGGCTGAACGGCCAGTTGGCATGTATCTGCATTTCGGCTTTGGGCCGCTCGCTTTGGCGATCGGCGGCTTACAGTTCTTTGCCCGGCTGCGCACGCGATTGCCTGCGCTGCACCGCTGGGTCGGGCGTACCTACGTGCTGGCCTGCATGCTGTCGGCCGTTGGCGGTATCTGGCTGGCGATTGGCAGTGATAATGGCCCTGTGGCGCAATTGGGGTTCCTGTTGCTCGGTATTGCATGGATCATCACCACGGGTTTCGGATACTTGCGGGCCCGAGGGCGGCAGTTCGCTGACCATCAGGTCTGGATGATGCGGTCCTTTTCGCTGACCTTCGGGGCCGTAACGCTCAGGATCTACCTGTTCCTGGCGCTTGGCATGATGGGTCTGTCGTTCGAGGTCGCCTATCCGGCGATTGCCTATATCTCCTGGGTGCCGAACCTGCTGTTTGCGGAATGGCTGTTGCGGCGGCAAGCTACGCCAAGGGTTGCGGTCGGGGCGGCCCAGGCCACCCCGAAAACCAGCTAGATGTAATAGGCCTTAGATATAATAGGCTTTCAGCGGCGGGAAGCCGTTGAACTCAATGGCGCTATAGCTCGTGGTGTAGGCGCCGGTTGAGAACCAGTAAAGCCGATCCCCGATCGCGAGATTAAGCGGCAGGGGCACCTTCGCGTCTTCATACATGATGTCGGCGCTGTCGCAGGTTGGGCCGGCGATGATCGCCTCTTCCATTTCGCCCTGTTTTTCGGTGTAGATCGGGTATTTGATGGCTTCGTCCATGGTTTCAATAAGGCCGGAAAACTTGCCCACGTCCGTGAACACCCAGCGGTGCAGGGACGTGCGGGCCTTACGTGAGATCAGCACCACTTCGCTCACCAAGACACCGGCGTTGGCCACCATAGACCGGCCCGGTTCCAGGATAATTTCAGGCATGTCGTCGCCGAAATCTTCCTGAAGGAAGCGGGTGATTTCCTGGGCATAGGTTTCAAGCTCATGGGCGCGCATGGTGTAGGCACCGGGGAAGCCGCCGCCCATGTTGATCATCTTCAGCTCAATGCCGTCCTCAAGTTTGAGGCGCTCGAATATATTGGACACTTTCGCGATGGCCGCATCCCACGCGCCGATGTCGCGCTGCTGGGACCCAACATGGAAGGAAATGCCATAAGGCTCCAGCCCCAGGTCGCGCGCCAGGATCATCAGGTCGATCGCCATATCGTTCTGGCAACCGAACTTGCGGCTCAGGGGCCAATCGGCGGTGTGGGTGCCTTCTGTCAGCACGCGGGCATAGACCTTGGCGCCCGGAGCGGCTTTGGCGATATTCCTCAGGTCTGCTTCTGAATCTGTCGCGAACAGGCGTACCCCGCGTTCATAGAAATAGCGGATGTCCTTCGCCTTTTTTATGGTGTTGCCATAGCTCAGGCGGTCAGGGGATACGCCGGCTTCAAGCACGCGGTCCAGCTCATAGATGGAGGCGATATCAAAATTTGACCCTTTGTCCTTCAACAGGCCGATAATCTCGGGCGCTGGGTTCGCCTTCACCGCATAATAGATTTTTGCGGTGGGAAACTTTTGGCTGAGGTCATCATAGGCCTCATCAACCATGCCGGTATCCACCACAAGAAACGGGGTCTCATGTGTGTCGGCAAGGGCTTTGATGCGGTTGAACGTCTCTGGCGAATAATAGTCTTCGATTTGGGCACTCATTGGCGCGTGGGCCTTCCTGTAAAGCGCATTGGTGGCATTATGCCGGCCCGGTCGTCCGGGGAGGGGTAAAATACCATAATTGCGGGAAGGCCCAAATGAATAATGCGACCCTCAAGATATGGTTGGGCAGCGGAGCAAAAGGCCCTATTTCTTGAAATAAGGAAAAATGCAGGAGGGAGCAGAGCTCATGATCAGGGTGCATCATCTCAACAATTCGCGGTCTCAGCGTATCCTCTGGATACTGGAGGAAATGGGCCTTGAGTATGAGATTGTGCCTTATCAGCGGGATAAGGAAACCCGCCTTGCGCCCGACAGCCTGAAGCAGGTTCACCCGCTTGGCAAAAGCCCGGTGCTGGAAGACGGTGACCTGAAGATCGCGGAATCCGGCGCGATTGTGGACTATCTGGTCCGCACCTATGGCGGTGGGGAGTTCGGCCCCGGGGCGGGTGCGCAAGGCTATAATGCTTATATGGAATGGCTGCATTTTGCCGAAGGCTCTGCCATGTTGCCTTTCATGCTGGCGCTCTACACCGGGCGGCTTGGGGACGCGGCAGCACCGCTTGGACCGCGCATCCAGAGCGAGATTGCTAACCACCTGTCCTATATGTCGGATCGGCTGGGCGACCGGGATTTCTTTGTGAGGGACCAACTGACAGGGGCGGACATCATGCTGGTGTTCGTGCTTGAAGTGGCGGCTGTCAGCGGGGCCATTGGTGCCTTCCCGAACCTGAAGGCTTATCTGGAACGCATGCAGGCGCGTCCGGCCTATGGTCACGCGCTGGAGCGCGGCGGCCCATACCAGCTTGGGGCCTGAGGCGCTTTCCCCTGTTATGATTTAATTAATCAGTGGTCGGTATGCTGGGGCAGCCTTTCAAAAGGTTGGGGTTGCCTGCCAGGCTGAGCGTCGGCGAGGCACAGAGTGAAAGGACCACTGAACCTTGTTGCGCAGGTTTTTTCGAGTGCTGGCACATGCGAGTGCCGGATGCCGGGCGTTGGTTCTGGCTACATTTTGCGCCAACGGTCTGCTGGGTGCGCCAGTGCATGCCCACCCTCCAGCTTCCGACATTGTTATCTATACTGAAAGCTACCCACCCTATAGTTATCTGACCAAGGATGGACAGCTGGATGGCCTGTCCACCCGCCTTGTGCGCCGCCTGATGGACGAGACAGGGCTGACGTACCGTATCGTGCTGGTTCCCTGGACCCGTGCTTACCGCGCTACGCTTGAAGAAGACAATGCGCTTATTTTCACGATCGCCCGGTCAGAGGGACGGGAAGACCTGTTTGAATGGCTGGTGCAGCTGGGCAGCATCAAATTTCAGCTTTATGCCAGGCAAGAAGATAATCGTTTCGATAGCGAAATAAATTGGAACAAAGCAGGCTACCGCATTGCCTGCCTAGTGGATGATATCTCATGCCTGCTGGTAAAAGGGCTGAATGTACCTGAGCAATACATCTACCGGATCGCGGAAGTGAACCGGCCCGATGTGACGCTGGTGCTGGCAGGGCGGGCTGACCTTTATGTGGCAGAGAAAATCCACAATCTGTACCGGCTGAAGGCCCTTGGCGTGCCGGCAGATAGCCTCAAGGCAGTAAAGACGCTGGACGCGGGCGGGGACCTGTTCCTGGCGTCGGGGCTTGGCTTGAAGCCTGAACTGCGCGCCGCTGTCCTTGCAGCACAGGCCCGGCTGCAGGCGGCGGGCATTGCCATGACGCTGGACGCTGCCGACCTTGACAGCCTGCCTGAATAGGCGCGTGACGGCATAGCATCATACTCGCCCCACCATGGATGCCATGAAGGCGTCATAGACCGCTGAGGCGGTGGCTTCATAGGCCCTGCTGTTAACCAATTATTGATGGCTAATGACTACGATTAATTGCGAGGCGGTTTATGTAGGGCGTATTGACAACCGTATTGGGCGGAGTGGGTATGCATCGTGGATTCAAGTTCTGGCTGTTGAAGTTCTTGCTTCTGGGTGGGCTTTGGGTTGCGCCAGCATCGGCTTGGGCAACAGAGCCTTCTGCCGGTGAGCAGACCCTTACCGTCTATACCGAAGACTATCCCCCCTTCAATTATGCAAAGCCCGATGGGACGGTTGGCGGACTGGCAACAGAACGTGTGCGGCAAGTGCTGGACGCTGCCGGGCTGACCTATGAAATCAAGGTCGTTCCCTGGGCGCGGGCGATGAATTATGTGCGAACAAGGCCCGATGCGCTGATTTACACCATTACCCGCACGCCGCGCCGCGAATATGGTTTTGACTGGCTGGTCCTGCTGGCGGAATCAAATTTCCATATCTATGCGCGGGCAGACGAGACCCGTGCGGTCACCCGGGAGAATCTGGAAGCCGGCATGTTTACGGCCACCTGTGTGTCGGGGGACCTGTCGTGTGAGCTTCTTGTCTGGGCGGGTGTGCCGGTTGGCAAGATTACCCCCATCGCAAAGATGGGCACAGGCGACTTCCGCATGGTGCTGGCTGGCAGGGCTGACCTCTATATCAGCGATTTCGCAGCGAACCGGCGGCTCCGCAAAGCGGAAGGCTACGCGACGAACCTGACCAAACCTGTCATGCGGCTTGATAGTCGCGCGGGCTTTTATCTGGCGTCGGGCCTGAATGTGCCAGCGGACGTGCGCACCCGCATCAAGGCGTCCTACGAAAAGCTGAAGGCGTCGGGCGAGTATCAGTTGGTAAGTAGCGAGCCGTCCTCAGGAGGCGGGTACTAAGCCACCCCTTTCATTTTCCAAGGTCATTGGCTTCCATTGGTTTCCGTGCAATAAAAACCTTTCAGCGGATAAAAAGGGGACCGGCATGAAAGGTTTGCTGCATATTGGGATGCCCACAGCGCGGGCGTCCGCCATTCGGGACATGTTCCTTGCAGATGAGAGCAATAATTTCTATCTGGGCAAGGGGCCAACAAGCCATGTCCCCAGCCAAGTGCAATTCGCCCTTGAGACCGAACTGCTGCAAATCCCGAGTTACCATTATAATTCGGACCTGGTGGCTACCGTTTTCCGGCTCGGGCTTGAAAGCGCCGAGGAAAACGGCGCCGACGTCCTGATTGTCAGTGACGACAATATCGTCAGCCAGTCGGGCGACGGCTACGACAGCCACATGGTGCGCCTCAAGGCTGTGATGCCCGAGGACACGGTTGTTGTCCTTGTAATTCGTGAGCAGCTTGATTTTCTGCGTGCCTCCTATAAGCACGCTTTGGTCCATGACGGGCTGCGCGCCAGCTTCGACAATTTCGTCAAATATCACCTGCTGCGTGGCAGCAAGGGGCTGATGTCATGCCTGGATCATGTGTCGCTGGCCGGCGTGGCAGCGGCTCATTTCCACAAACTTGAAATCGTGCTTTATGAAGATCTGGCGGCAAACCCGCGGGCGCTTCACGACGTTCTGGAGCGCCATGGTATCGAGATCGATGCGGAACTGACCGACGTCGAAAATGAATTGTCTGATGCCGAAGCCTATCATTTCCAGCGCCTGTATCTGCGGCAGGGTATCGACCTGAGCGGTGACCGAAGCCTGATTTTTGGCGCCGATGACATGACGACGCTGGAGGCAAATCGCCCAATTTTTGACGACCTGCTGCAGGCCGAAGAAGTCCGTGTCGGCAGTATCATGGCGCTTGTCGGCGCCGCCAAGGAGGCGGTGAAGCATGAGCCTGATGTGTCGCTTGACTATAGCCTGAGCGAACAGACCGAGGCCCTATTGTTTCCGTTCCTTCGCCAGGTAAATAAACGCATGGTGGATATCATGGGGCTGCCGCTTGAGGCGCGGGGGTATATGTTGCCTGAGGCCGAAGAAGCGGCGCCAGCTGAGTTTGATTCCTGAAGCCCTTAGGCCGACTGTTAACCAATTGTTGAAACGGGCTGATATAGGCTCTTGATGCGTTTGGGAGACGGTCGAATAGTTGAGTGATTTGGTAGTAGTATAGCGTGTTCAGATTTCTTTCTCTCGCAATTTGGTTCGTGGTTGGTTTGCTGTTGCTGGCGCCCTTGGCGCGCGCGACAGGCCTTGTCGTCTACACCGAAGATTTCCCACCCTATAACTATCGTGGCCATGACGGTGAAGTTACAGGCACGTCTACGGAAAGGGTGCGCAAGGTTCTTGACCGGACAGGACTTGATTATCAGATCAGGCTGGTACCCTGGTCGCGCGCTGTTCAGCTGTCGAAATCAGATAACAATGCCCTGATCTTCACGCTTGCCCGCACGCCTGAGCGGGACCGCTTCTATGACTGGTTGATGCCGCTCATGCGGTCTGAATACCACCTGTTCACCCGCGCTGAAGACAGCCGTGAAGTTACGCTTGAAGCATTGAAAGCAGGGGATTTGCGTACGGCTTGCGTTACCGCCAATATCAGCTGCGAGATTTTGGCCTGGATGGGTGTGCCGGCAGACAAGATCACGCGGTTGCCGAACCAGGGAATTCTAGACCTGCAGATGGTGCTGGCCGGGCGTGCTGACGTTTATTTCAACGATCGGGAGGGTCATCAGGCCCAGTTGAAGCAGGCTGGCCTGTCAGCCGCCTTTTTCCGGGACGCCATGCGGGTGCCTTATGAGGGCGGCTTCTATTTGGCGGCGGGGCGGCAAGTGCCAGCGGGCGTGCGCGCCAAAATTCGCCAGGCCTATGATGCGCTTCTGCGTGCAGGCGAAATGACAGCGCCGCGCTAGACGTGAGGGGCTGGCTTACCAGTCCCAGTCGTCGTCCTCGTCTTCGTCGGCCACCACATGGCCATGAAGGTCATAGTCGTCGCTGGCGTCAATGTGCGCCATGACCATGTCGCCCGGTGAAAGCTCGGTCGCACCTTCAAGGTGTACCTGGCCATCGATCTCTGGCGCGTCGGCGTATGTGCGGCCCACGGCACCTTCGTCCGAGACCTCATCAATCAGCACAGCCATTTCCATGCCGACCCGGTTCTTCAGCTTTTCAGCAGAGATTTTCGCCTGCACTTCCATGAAGCGCTCCCAGCGTTCCTGCTTTACTTCCTCGGGCACGGGGTTTGGCAGCGCGTTTGCAGCAGCACCCTCCACCGGCTCATACTTGAAGCAGCCGACGCGGTCGAGCCTGGCTTCCTGCATCCAGTCCAGAAGATACTGGAACTGTTCCTCCGTCTCGCCGGGGAAGCCGACAATGAAGGTGGACCGGATGACGATTTCCGGAACAATCTTACGCCAGTTCTGAATGCGCTCCAGAACCTTGGCTTCATTGGCCGGGCGGCGCATGGCGCGCAAGACGTCGCGGTTCGCATGCTGGAACGGGATATCCAGATAGGGCAGGATCTTGCCTTCTGCCATCAGCGGGATCACGTCATCCACATGCGGGTAAGGGTAAACATAATGCAGGCGCACCCAGGCATCCAGGTTGCCAAGCTCGCGCGCCAGGTCTGTCATGTGGGCGCGTACCTCGCGGTCTTTCCACATCTCGGTCTGGTGCTTGAGGTCAAGGCCGTATGCGCTGGTGTCCTGGCTGATCACCAGCAGTTCCTGCGTGCCGGCTTCAACCAGCTTTTCGGCTTCGCGGAGCACCGCACGGATCGGACGGGACGCCAGGTCACCGCGCAAGGACGGGATGATGCAGAATTTACAGCGGTGGTTGCAGCCCTCTGAAATCTTCAGGTAGCTATAGTGCCGCGGCGTGAGGCGGAGGCCGCTTTCAGGCACCAGATGGGTGTAGGGGTCATGTGGTTGGGGCGCAGCCTTGTGCACTTCACCCACCACCTGCTCATACTGGTGTGGGCCGGTGACGGCCAGCACGCCTGGCACCACTTCCCTGACAGCACCTTCATCCACGCCCAGGCAGCCGGTCACAATCACCTTGCCATTCTCGTTCATGGCTTCCTTGATGGCACTGAAGCTTTCTTCCTTGGCGCTGTCGATAAAGCCGCAGGTGTTGACCACCACAACATCGGCGCCTTCATATTCGGTCGCGATCTCATAGCCTTCGGAGCGAAGCTTGGTAAGAATCCGCTCGCTGTCCACCAGCGCCTTGGGGCAGCCAAGGGACACAAAACCGACTTTTGAAGTATGCGTGGTCATGGTTTAGTGTGTATCCTGCAATAACTTGTATAGCGTCATAATTTTGGCGGCTTATACAGAGTTTCTGGGGGAATTGCCAGCGCGAAGCGTACCGGATGGGGGAGCCAGCAATGCAGCAAATAAAGAAGTACGGGATAAGGTTCGTTGGGGTGGTGGTGCTCCTTGTTGGGGTATGGGCCCTGTATCACCAGATCGCCACTGTCAGGAGCGCGGAAAAGTACCCCGCGCCGGGTGAAATGGTGGATGTGGGCGACAGGCGTCTGCATATGCTGTGCCGGGGCAATGGTGATGGCCCTACTGTTGTGCTGGTGTCTGGGCTGTCGGCGATATCCTATTATGCCTGGCCCGATATTGCCGTTCCCCTTTCGAAGGAAACCAGAACCTGCCTTTATGACCGTGCCGGATACGGCTGGAGCGACCCATTTGACGGAGAGCTGGACCTTGATATAGCCGTTGCGGACTTGGCGCGCATTGTGGATGCGGCGGGTGGTGGCAAGCCGGTTATCCTGGTCGGGCATTCCTATGGCGGCCTGCTGGTGCGCCAATATGCTCTCAAGTCGCCGGAACATGTTGCTGGGTTAGTGCTTTTGGATAGTAGCCATGAGCAGAGCTACAGCCGCTTCCCAAAGGACGACAGCTTCCCCACGGGCAAGCCTGATTTGATCGCGGGCTTTGGGGCAGCAGTTGGATATTATCGCTTCCTTGCGGACTTCTGGATAACAAAAGAAGGCGTCGACTATCTCTCAGACCAGGAATTCGATCAGTTGATGGAGCTCTATGTCCACACCGAGTATCATCTGGCTGTGAACGCGGAGCTCAGGGACGTGTTGGAGCGGGACTTTAGCCCGGTCTCCGCGGGTACCTTGGGTGACATGCCGCTTGTTGTATTGTCACGCGATACCAATGTCACAGACGGCTTGCCGCTCGACTTGAGGCAAGAAGCTGTCTGGGCCGAAATGCAGCAGGAACTGGCCCGGATATCCACCAACGGCCGGATTGAAACACTCGAGGGCGCCAGCCACAATTTCACGCTGGAGAGGCCAGGAAAGATTATTTCTGCCGTGCTGGCAATCAGAAGCGAACTGGCTGAAAAGCAGGTCAATGCTGCGCCATAGCAGCTGCCAAGACTAAAATCAGGTTTTATCTACTTTTTAGGGTGGCGTTAAATATATGTCTCATATAGATATTTAACGCCTTCAGGTGGGATGGCCTTATTGCCAGCGGAGAAAGACTTGACCAATTCTGCAGAGACGAGCCGGCTCCGTACGGCGATAGTCGTGATACTGCTTCTGGTGGCGAACGGTGCAATGGTCCATTGGTACTGGACGCTGTACCGTGACATGGGGATGTTGAATATCGCCTGGACCCGGTCATCGCAGGCAACCATCGAACGTGCGGCCCATTTGGCGCAAATTGAGCGCACCATCGGCTATGGCGAATTTATCCATAATTTCAAAAACTATGTGCTTCGGCGTACGGATGTCTATGAACAGCGTACGGCTGCGTCCCTGGCGAAGCTTGACCAGGCGATTGAGGCCATGCTGGAGTTTTCCATGTCGGCCGAGGACCGCGAGGATGTTCTGGTGATCGAGCAGACAGTTGATGCTTATCGCAAGAATTTCGAGCGAGCAAAGGAAGTGGGTTGGCGTGGCTTGTCTGCCCATGAACTTGATGAGCTGGTGAAGGTGGATGATGGTCCGGCGGTTGAGGCTTTTGAAGCCATCCGCGGGCGGTTGCTGCCAACATTTCAAGCCAACTTGCTAGAGCATAGGCGGCAGATCGACAGTCTGTGGCAGGGCGTGGCGGTTGGCGCACTTGTGGCGGTGCCACTTATGTTGATCAATTGCCTGTTCATTGTCTGGGGCGGGTTGCGGTTGATTGCACGCCGACGCCGGAATGTGCCGGTTTCCTGAGGATCAAGCATCCTCCAAGTTTGCACTTTTTCTTTCAAACAGCACTTTGAAACCACGCTTATTTGGCTAAGATGGCTCCGATTTTTTTGGGAGTTGTTATGTCGCGTTCCGCGTTTCTTATTCCGTTTCTGATGATGGTGATCTTGTGCTCAGCAGCTGCAACAGCGGCTGATCTAGACGGCGTATGGCAAACGGAAGGCTATGGCTATCTGTTTGATGTGAACGGCGCTGACGTCACCATTTATGAAACAACGCCCATTAGCTGCCTGCGAAGTGGCCTGGTGCCAGGCGCTCTTGAGGTGTTGAACGATGATGAGGTCGAGGCCCGTTTTCCGGTTTCCCTTCCCGGCTTTATCGACGCCGACATGGAAGTCTGGCCCGGACCGGATGCGAGCAAACGGTTCCATCGGACCGACACCAACACCTTTATGACCGCCACAAGGCTGACTAAATTGCCAGAGCTGTGCACGGCTGATGCGCCTGCCGCGCCGGGAGACACCGTGGCGGTGTTCATGGAGACCTTCAAAGCGCACTATCCCTTCTTTTCTGAAGGGCAAAGTGGCTGGCAGGTGCCGGATACAGGCGATATCGCAACCGACCAGCAGCTTTTCGACTATCTCACAGGGCTGATGGCGCCCCTTGAGGATGCCCATACCGCGCTTGTGGCCCCTTCGCTTGATGCCATGTATTTCGGCGCGGAAGGGGCATCCCGGTCTGTGCCGGAGGAAGACCGCGCCCGCGGGTTTGAGATTGTCGACAACCGGTACCTGAGGAGTCCGCTTGCACCATACGGCAGGGGCATGCTGGGCTATGCGGAGCTGGCGCGGGGCATCGGATACCTTCGCATACACGGTTTTTCCGATTTCAGCGCAGCGGGCACACCGGATGCCAACTTGGCCGCCTTCGAGCGTGCGCTGGACGACTTTTTTGACCCCATCCACGGCCTGGCCGGGCTGGTGATCGACCTGCGCGACAACGTAGGCGGGTCTGACGCGCTGGCCATTGCGCTGGCGAAGCGCTTGGTTGAAGAGGAGTATGTCGCCTACACCAAGCAGGCCTACTTGGGTGTCGAGGGCGACACCGGCTGGACGGACGAGGCGGCCACCTGGGTACAGCCCAGCGACCGCGAGAGCTTCTGGGGGCCGGTTGTGGTGCTGACGGGCCCAGACAGCATCAGTGCCGCCGAAACCTTCCTGATGGCACTGATGGCCCGGACGCCTGAAGCGACCCGCATTGGCGACAACACCCGCGGCGCCTTTGCGGACATGCTGCCGCGCATTTTGCCGAACGGCTGGCTGTTTGCCCTGCCGAATGAGCGGTATCTGGACGCAGGCGGCGTGAGCTATGACCGGTCGGGCATTCCGCCACACATTCGTGTGCCAGTGTTCACGGATGAAGACCTTGCCGCCGGGCGGGACAGCGCGCTGGATGCCGCGCTCAAGATGCTGACGACAAAGGCGCGGTAGCCACAGTTTGTCTTTTCACGGGTAGCTGTGAGGGCTATGATCCTTGGAAAACGAGGGCGTTTGTGACCATCAAGCTGACATGGACGGAAGACAGCGTTGAAGTGCATGTGGACGGGGATTTCCCGAACCAGATGGTGGCTATCAACAAGGCCATCACAGGCGATCCGCGTCACCGGAAAATCAGCCGCATGCTTATTGACGCGCTGGATGCCGACCATTTCTATGCCGATAGCTATCTGCTGAGCACCATCGCGGAGATGGACATCATGGCCTATCAGGGAGGGCCCAGAATGCGGCTTGCTGTGGTCACAGACAACAGGAAGATGGCAAAGATCGTTGAGGCCTACTCAGCCCACTATGAAAGCCTGAAGCCCGGCGCGATGATATCCAAAGTGTTCAGGGACCTGGAGGCCGCCCGCGCCTGGCTTCGTGAGTGACATTAGCCTGTTAGTCGCCTAAGTCGCAATTTCCCGTTGACGCTGTTTCATTTGAATTTCCCCCATGTATAGTGCTGTCTGCCCATAAGGGATCATGATCAGGAGACCGCCCAAGATGGATAGTCGAGATGGATAGTAAAGAGTTTCGCAAAAACGCCCACGATATTATCGACTGGATCGCCGACTATATGGACGGCGTGCGCGACTATCCCGTGCGTTCGCAAGTGGCGCCGGGCGAGGTGCGCGCCAAGTTGCCGGATACCCCGCCCGAGGAGGCAGAAAGCTTTGACCAGCTGATGGCGGATTTCAAAGACACCATCCTGCCCGGCGTCACCCACTGGCAGCACCCGCGTTTCTTCGCCTATTTCCCTGCCAATGTGACGCCCGAGAGCCAGCTTGCCGAAATGCTGATCAGCGCCATGGGCATCAACGCCATGCTGTGGGAAACCAGTCCCGCGGCGACGGAGCTTGAAGAAGCCATGATGGACTGGCTGAAGGATATGCTGGACCTGCCGCGCGCCTGGGACGGGGTCATCCAGGATACGGCGTCATCTGCCACCTTCTGTGCTGTTCTCGCCGCCCGCGAACGCGCGACCGGCTGGAAGGTGAATGAAACCGGCCTTCAGCATGCGCCCATGATGGCTTTCTATACGTCTGCCGAAGCACACAGTTCGCTTGAGAAAGCCGTGAAGATGGCAGGGCTTGGCCGCGTGTCGATCCGCCTTGTGCCGACTGATAAAGACCACGCCATCCAGCCGACGGCGCTTTCAGCCATGATGGAAGAAGACCGCAAGGCCGGCATCATTCCGGCAATGGTGATGGCCACTGTGGGCTCCACCAGCGTGGGGGCGGCTGATCCCCTTAAGGCCATTGGTGTGATTGCGCGGGCGAACAAGGCCTATTTCCATGTGGATGCCGCCTGGGCCGGCAGCGCCATGATGTGCCCGGAATTCCGGTACCTGCTGGACGGTGTAGAAAGCGCCGACAGTTTCGTCTTCAACCCGCATAAATGGATGGGTGTGCAGTTCGACTGTACGGCCCACTTCGTGCGCGACCGCGACACGCTTGTGCGCACGCTTACCATCCTGCCCGCCTACCTTGAAACCCGCGAAGGCACCCGGGTGAAGGATTACCGTGACTGGGGCGTGCAGCTGGGCCGCCGCATGCGGGCGCTGAAGCTTTGGTTCGTCATTCGCCTGCGCGGGCTTGAAGGCCTTCGCGCCATGTTCCGAAACCATGTGGCCTGGACGCTGGACCTGGCGGCCAAAATCCGCGAAACGGATGGGTTTGAGCTGGTCACTGGGCCGAACCTGTCGCTGCTGACCTTTCGTGTGCTCCGCCAAGGCATGGACAAGGAAGAACAGGACGCCCTGACAGAAAAGCTGCTGGCGAAGGTGAATGATGACGGCTTTACCTATCTCACGCGGACGCTTGTGAACGGTCGACCAGTGATCCGTTTCCAGGTGGGGCAGGTGCAGACCACGAAAGATGACGTTATGGCCGCATGGCGCCGTGTGGCGGAATTGGAGGAAGATCTGTAATCTAATCTTAGGATTTAGATTGCTATGCTGCCCAGGTGGTAATGGAGAATGGTTTGATAAAATATTATGCAGCTATGGTCGTTCTTGGGGTGCTTTGGGTAGCGCGCCCAGTCATGGCTGCGGATGTCGTAGTCTATACCGAAAATTACGGTGATTTTAATTCAGTTGATGATAGTGGCCAGGTGGTCGGCCCTGCGGCAGACCTGATCCGCCAGGTGATGGGTGAAACCGGGCTGGATTATGACATCAAGCTGGTGCCCTGGAACCGGGCTTATACACTCGCGACCAAGCTGGATAATGCGCTTATCTATGCGCTCTTGCGCCAGTCCGAGCGAGAGCCGAATTTCCACTGGCTTTTTCCTGTCTTTGAGACCCCGCTCTATCTGTATGGCCGACAGGGTGAAGACCGTCCGATCACCATCGAAGCCCTCAAGCAGGGGCGCTATACGGCAGCCTGCATGCTGGGCGATGCCTCCTGCCTGATCCTGCGGGACCTTGGCATGCCGAAAGACAAAATCTTCGAAGTCGCCGATTCCCATCGGGGCGAAATGAAGGTGGTGGCTTCTGGCCGTGCGGACGTTTTTATCGCGCAGGAACTTCACCATCTGGAGGACGGCAAGCTGGTGATGGACCCGGATTTCATGAAGCTGGAACAGCTGCCGGATACCCAGCGCTTCTACCTGGCTGCGGGCAAGCAGGTTCAGCCCGGGCTGGTGGAAGCGGTGCGCCAGGCATACGAAAGCCTGAAGACCAGCGGTGATCTTTTGTCGGTCCACCCCCAGCATTAACCGCCAGCCCTGCTGCCTAAACAGGCATAAGGAAGGGCAGGCAACAAGGTCGCCTACCCCTTTGATTTTATCGGCTGTAGCCGCCTTCTGATTGCTCCGTCGCCTCGGCACGCAGGCGCGTGAGGGGTGCTGCGGGGTTGGTGTCGACATAATCATGCAGGACCGCCAGCGCTTCCTCTGCCGCATCTTTCGCGCCTCTCTTGCCGTCTGCCACGTCAGACGCGATGCCCAAAATCTGCATATAAAGCTCTGACGGTTCCCCCAGAAGCGTCAGAGCCACCACATCATTCTCAGTGAAAAGCGTGTCCCATTCGCCGCGGATTTCAGCCCAGAAATCCTGGGTGGCCTGCCAGTATTCCGTCCCCACTTCCGTCTTGAAGTCAGCAAAATGATCATAGGTGTTTACGCCGATTTCACGCACCAGTAGCCTCGGTGCATCGCCGGTGAGCACCAATTTGGAATTATCCTGTTCATGGACCCAGCCGTGCGGCGTGAGTGCATGGCGGTTGACGGCCTCGATCACATGATAGTCGTCGCGCTTGGTGGCATCCCGGCGCGGCAGGGGGCGCCAGCTTGGGGGCGATGTCCAGGCGGAGGTGCCGCCTGAATGGCCCCATGCAGCCACGGCAGCATAGCGCGGCGCATCATCCACCTGATAGACGGTTTGCGACCATTTGCCAGCGCGCTCCGCTTTTGTCAGGACTTGCTTTTGCCAGGTGTTGGCGCCCTTGAAGGCCATGATGGTGGCGGGCTCATACTGCCAGTCCTGGCGCCAGTGTTTGATGGGCATGAAGGGGACCTTTTCGCCGTCACCCACCACCAGAATATGCTGCAGGCTGATGAAGTCGCCACGGTCTTCGATCACGCGCACCATTTCATAGCCGCCGGTCTTGTAGCGTTCCTTCGGGGTGTAACCCTCCTTGAAGGACACAGTCTCCTGGAAATCGAACGTCACCTTATAGTCGCCAGCCATCGCAAGAATGGCGGCCCGGTCAGCTTTGAAGTCAGTCTCTACCGCCGCGGGCGTTTTTACTGGGGCCTTTGCGGTAATGGCTGGTTGGGTGTTTGCCGCGCAGGCCGACAGCAGCATCAGCCCGGCTGCCAGCATGGCTTGCCTGACCGGCCGCCAGCTCTGGATCGCTTTGTTGGTCATCTCTTGTTCCTCTTGCTTGATAAAATAATAATAATTCTGACTTGCATTATTAAAAAGCTTCACCTATGAGGCTATTAATGAAATTAAGAATCATTTGCAATAACTATTTACATGCCTCAGGCAAAACCGCTCGGGTCCCCACAGAACTCTGCAGAAAGCTCTCGAGAGAAATCTTCAGAGAGTTCTTCTGAGCAATCAGAAGAGCTCGCAGGAACTCAGGAGAGTTCAAGCGAATTGAGGGGGGCTTCGCAGGTGAGATGGCAGTCGCGGCGGCGCTGGCGGGCATATTTGATCAAGGGAAGCAAGACTATGTACCAGTTTGTGAAAGTGAAGGCCGGGCTTTGCGCCGGCGTTTCCATGTTCGCCACGCTGCCTGCAGTGGCAGAGACAGTGGCCGACATTACCGAAATTTCGGTAAGTGCCACCAAGAATGAGGTGGAAGCCTTCAGCGTGCCTGCGTCAGTCAGCGTGGTCACGCGCGAGGAAATGGATGATCTTCTGGCCGCCAGTGTGTCTGACCTGTTCGTTTCCGTCCCCGGCCTCAGCTTTGATGGCGGGCCCCGGCGCACAGGCGAAACGCCCACGATCCGCGGCGTCGCGGGTGAAGGTGTCGTTGTGCTGTTTGATGGCGTGCGACAAAGCTTCCTCTCTGGCCACGATGGGCGTTTCTTTATCGAACCCGACCTTCTGGGAGCGGCGGAGGTCGTGCGCGGCGGTGGGTCATCGCTTTATGGCTCCGGTGCCGTGGGCGGCGTGATCAGCATGCGCACGCTTGATGCTGCCGATCTTCTTTCGGACGGCGAGCGGGCTGGCTACCGGCTCAAAGCTGGCTTTCAGGTCGCGAGCAATGAGTGGATGACCGGCGCCACGGTATTTGGCCAGTCTGCGGATGGCCGCCTTGACGGGATCGCCAGCCTGACCTTCCGCCAGTCCGGAGACATTGGGCTTGGCGACGGCACCACGCTCTCTGCCGACGATGAGATCGGCTCAGGCCTTGTGAAAGCCAGCTACCAGGCAACGGATGCCTTGCGCCTGAGCGCCAGTTGGATGGGATACCGTAATGACGCCATCGAACCCAACAATGGCCAGGGCAATAATGAAGGTGACTTGATGGCCAAGCGTGTTGTCAGCGACACTTTCCGTCTGGGCACGCACTTCAACCCCGAAAGCCAGCTTATAGACCTGCAGGCTGTGGCCTATATCAACAAGGCGCGGGTGGATGAAGATGACCTGGATACGGACCGCATCATCGGCCGTGATGTGGAAACCAAGGGTTTTACCCTTGATAACCGCAGCCGCTTCGCGCTTGGGCGAAAAGCGAATGTCACCTTCACCTACGGCGCGGAATATTACCGCGACGAACAGGTGGGCAGCGACAACATGACAGCTGACGGCACCCGGGGCGGCGTGCCGGACGCGGTGGCCAACACCACCGGCCTGTTTTCGCAAGTCGAACTGTCGCTCGATACGCCGGTGGGGGCATTCTATGTGGTGCCCGGCGTGCGCTATGACAGCTTCAAGAACAAGGCCTTGGGTGAGACGCTGGAGACAGATGAAAGCGCCACGTCGCCCAAGTTTGCCGCCACGTGGGAGCCGATAGAAAACCTGATGCTGTTCGCCAGCTACGGCGAGGCGTTCCGCGCCCCATCCTTCAATGAGATCTTCGCGGACGATGTGCATTTCACCATCCCGCTTGGCCCCACGCTTCAGGCACCCAACTTCTTCATACCCAACACGGACCTGAGGCCTGAGCGGTCAAAGACATGGGAGTTTGGCGCGGGTGTGGACTTCGCTGATCTCTTCACAGGTGGGGACCGCCTCACCATGAAGGGGTCCTACTTCACGTCTGATGTCACGGACCTGATCGACCTTGAAGTGAATTTCGAATTTTCCATGGCCTGCTTCGTGCCCGGGTTTCCCGGCACCTGCAACGCGGGCACCAGCCGCAATGTCAACACGGGCCGCGCCACCATGGACGGGTTTGAGCTTGAAGCGGTTTATTCGAGCCCACGCGTGCGCTTGGCGGCGTCCTATTCCAGCGTAAATGGCCGGGACAAGGATACGGGCGACTATGTCGGTATCCTTTCGCCAAACCGCCTGTTCACGTCTGCCGAACTGAAGCTGCCGGAAATTGACGCCAAGCTGGGCACGCGGGTCACGCTCGCGGGCCGGTTTGACAAGGTGGATGACGTGGCTGAAGAACGCCCGGCTTACGAAACGGTGGATGTGTTCCTGGTGTGGCAGCCGCAGGGTGGCCTTGACGGCCTGCGTATCGACCTTGGGGTTGATAATCTCTTTGATACAGCAGCCGAGCGCGTGTTCGCAGGTGTCGTGGACGCGGGCCGGAATGCGAAGGTCCGTGTTGGCTGGACCGGAAAATTTTAAGGCATGAGGGCTAGAGACATGTGGAATAGCGCTGAAGGATATGGCTGGCTTGCCAAAGGGCTGCACTGGTTAGTGGCTTTGCTGATGGTCGGGCTGTCGGTTTTGGGTTTCATCTTCGCGGATATGCCGCGCGGGGATGAGAAAACAGAGCTTCTCATCCTTCATGCCTCCTTCGGGCTTTTGCTGCTTGCGGTCATGGTGGTTCGGCTGGGTGTGCGCCTTAGAAGTGCGCGCCCGGCGCCGCTTCAACCGGATGCCAAACGTATGAATGCGCTGGCGCACAGTGTGCACCTGGCGCTGTATCTTGGCGTGTTCCTGGTTATCGCCGCTGGCATGCTGACGCTGAT
Source organism: Kordiimonas lipolytica (assembly GCF_001550065.1). The sequence goes on along the minus strand of NZ_LRUB01000012.1, from coordinate 105,624 downwards.
GACCGTTGGCTGGGATGTGCCCTTCTTCAGCTTGTTCGCGGTGCCGACACCGTTCGAGCGGGATATGGACCTGCACCATCTGTTCGAGGAAATCCACATCTATGGCTGGTGGGCGCTGGCGGGGTTTGCAGGGCTGCATCTTGTCGGCGCGCTTTATCACGCCTTTGTTCTGAAGGACGGCACGTTCAGCCGCATGGGGCGCGAAAAGACGGCGGCTGACTAACCAGCTGTCTTCTTTCGGGGCAGCCCTTTGATGGCCGGGTTGCTACCAATTTCAAATCCAAGCTCCCGCACATGTTGCGGGGCTTCCGGCAGGCAGGTGGCCAGGCGAAAGGCCGCATACAGTTGCACCGGGTTGGCTGAATGATCGGCCACTGCTTCAAGAAGCGCGAAATATTCCTTGCCGTAGCTTTTGAAGACTTCCCGAAGCCGCATCGGCATGTCGCGCCACAATTGGTTTTCCAGATTGTGGTGGGACGCGAGCAGCGCGTTCAGGCGCTCAAGCTTTGCGGGCGTTGCGGATGCGAAAGCACCCCTCAGGGCTGAGGCGTAGCTGGCGGCATAGTCAAAACTGGCCTGCGGGCTTAGGGGCTCGGGCGCATCGCCTTCTTCCTCAACCGGGGTCAGCCATCGGCCATTCTGGATCGCGGCGATGATCGGCGCAGATTGCTTGCGGTCCCACAGCCAGAAAACCAGATAGCCAAGCGCAAAGGCTATGGCTCCAAAAGCGACGTAATAGATCAGCTCACCCAAAGCGGTACCCTAGTCTTCAATGCCGACAAGGGCGCGGGCGAACTCGCGCGCGTCGAAAGGCTGCAGGTCCTCGATCGCTTCACCAACACCAATGGCATGCACGGGCAGGCCGAACTTTTCGGCGCAGGCCACCAGCACCCCGCCGCGGGCGGACCCGTCCAGCTTGGTCATGATGATGCCGGTGATGTTCGCAAGCTTCTGAAACACTTCCACCTGATGAACCGCGTTCTGGCCGGTGGTGGCATCCAGCACGATCACCGTGTCATGCGGCGCGCCCTCAACCTTCTTGCCGATCACGCGTACGACTTTCGCCAGTTCCGCCATCAGTTCCTCACGGTTCTGCAGGCGGCCAGCGGTGTCGATCAGCAGCACGTCAGTGCCTTCATTTTGCGCGCGCTCAACGGCTTCGAACGCCAGCGCAGCGGCGTCCGCGCCAATCTCTTTCGTGACAACGGGCACACCGTTCCTGTCGCCCCACACCTGAAGCTGTTCGACCGCTGCGGCGCGGAACGTATCCCCCGCCGCCAGCATCACGCTCTTGCCTTCCTCACGGAATTTCTTCGCGAGCTTGCCGATGGTGGTGGTTTTGCCCGCGCCGTTCACACCCGCCATCAGGATAATGTGCGGTTTGTGGCCTTTGTTCACATCAAGCGGCTTGGCGACGGGGGTGAGGATTTTCTCAACCTCTGCGGCCAGAACGTCCTTCACCTCGTCGCCGGTGATTTCCTTGTCGAACCGGTCTTTCGCCAGCGTGCCGGTGAGCTTGGATGCAACAGAGACACCAAGGTCGGACGTGATCAGAAGGTCTTCAAGTTCCTCTAATGTGTCATCATCCAGCTTGCCCTTGGTGAAGATATCCGCAATGCCGCCAGAGATGGCGCTGGTGGATTTCCTGAGGCCGTCTTTCAGGCGCTGGAACCAGCTTTTCTTTTCAGCGGGTTTTTCTTCAGCGACCGGTTCAGCGACAGGCTCGGGCTCAGGTTCCGGCGCGGGCTCAGGCGTAGACTCAAGTTCTGCTAAAGGCTCAGCAACAACTGGCGTGGGCACCACTTCTGCGGCTTCTGCGACCTGCTCTTCAACCTTGGCTTCCGGCTTGGCTTCCGGCTGCGCTTCCGTTTCGGATTTCTTACCAGTCAGGCGCTGGAACCAGCTTCTTTTCTCGCTCACGCCCAGGGGCTCCTTTTTTTATCTTGCTTCCGCTCCGATGGGCTTCGCCCATTCTCACATGAAGCGCACTCAAGGCTGCTATTTGTTCGTTGGCTATATCTTGATGCCAGACATGGCGTGCTCGGAGCTCGCCGTCAAGCGTACAGGTACAATATCGCCGGGTTCCGCGGCGCCCTCAACGATCACCGGGATGAATTGTTCGCTGTGGCCGATGGCGTTTCCGTCCGGGTCGATGCGTTCCACCAGCACATTGGCGGCTGTGCCCTCAGCGCGCTTGAACAGGTCTGCGACCCGCGCATCCCCAGCGGCGCGCAGGCGGGCGGCGCGTTCCTTGCGCACCTGCTTCGGCACGCGGTTCGGAATTTTTGCGGCGGGTGTGCCTTCGCGTTCTGAGTATGGGAACACATGCAGCCACGTCAGGTCACATTCCTCGACGAGTTTGAGGCTGTTCTGGAACATCTCCTCAGACTCCGTCGGGAAACCGGCGATGATGTCAGCGCCGAAGACCATGTCTGGGCGCTCGGCCCGTACGCGGTTTGTGAACTCAATGGCGTCGCCGCGCAGGTGGCGGCGCTTCATGCGCTTCAAAATCATGTCGTCGCCTGCCTGCAAGCTCAGGTGCAGGTGCGGCATCACGCGCGGCTCATGGATGATGGCGTCATAAAGCGGTTCGTCCACCTCGATACTGTCGATGGATGAAATCCGAAGGCGCGGCAGGTCCGGCACCAGCTTGATGATCTTTTGCACCAGCGTGCCAAGCGTCGGCGCGCCCGGCAGGTCTTCACCAAAGCTGGTGATATCCACGCCGGTCAGTACCACTTCCTTGAAGCCGCTGTCCACCAGGCGCTTGATCTGGTCCACCACCTCGCCCACACCGGTTGATCGGCTGTTGCCGCGGCCGTATGGGATGATGCAGAAAGTGCAGCGGTGGTTGCAGCCGTTCTGGATTTGAACAAACGCGCGGGCGCGTTCGCCGAAACCGTCGATCAGGTGGCCCGCGGTTTCCTTGACGGAAAAGATATCATTCACCTGCACGCGCGGCGCGTTCGACAGGTCCAGTCCCGCACGGCCAAGCCCGACGAAGCTTTTGGCCTCCAGCTTTTCCTGGTTGCCAAGAACGGTGGCGACCTCATCCATTTTGGAAAATTGTGTCGGGTCGATCTGGGCCGCGCAGCCGGTGACAATGATTGGCGTATCAGGGCGCTCGCGCTTCATGCGGCGAATGGATTGGCGTGCCTGGCGCGTGGCCTCGGCGGTCACAGCGCAGGTGTTGACGATGATCACATCCTCAAGGCCCGCGTCTTCCGCGTGGCGGCGCATCACTTCGCTCTCATAGGCATTGAGGCGGCAGCCGAAGGTAACGATTTCCGGCTCTTTTTTCACGTCACTGCTCACAGCGCGACCTCACCTTTGAAGGCAAGCGTCGCCGCACCAGTCATCTGCACTGTGCCATCCTGAAGCCATTCAATTTCAAGCGGGCCACCGTCCAGCATCACAGTGGCCTTGCGGTCCACAAGGCCAAGGCGGCTGGCGGCCACCAGGGATGCACAGGCAGCAGTGCCGCAGGCGTCAGTGATGCCCGCGCCGCGTTCCCACACGCGCAGGCGGATGGTGTCGCCTTTTACCGTGCCAACGGAGGCATTCACACGTTCCGGGAACAGGGCGTTCTTTTCCACCTGCGGGCCCCAATAGGCCAGATCAACTGCATCAGCGTCTTCCACAAAGAAGACAGCATGCGGGTTGCCCATATTCACACAGGTGGGCGAAAAAAGCGGGCCCATGGCGAAATCCACCTTCATGGTATCGGTTTCGCGGGCGAGGGGAATTTCGTTCCAAAGAAGGCGGGCTGGGCCCATGTTGACGCTGATGCCAGCGTCTGCGCGCTCGGCCGACAAAAGCCCGGCATCGGTCTCAATCGAGATTTTATCTTTGCCGGTCTCGTCCAGCACCAGTTGGCCCACGCAGCGGGTCGCGTTGCCACAGGCGCCCACGCGGCCGCCATCGGCATTCCGGATTTCCATGAAGATGTCTGCTTTGCCTGATGTGCGCAGGATGATCAGCTGGTCACAACCGATGCCGCGCCTGCGGTTGGAAAGCGCGCGCACCTCATCGTCCGCCAGCGCGAAGTCGTCTTCGCGGGCGTCGAAAATGATGAAATCATTGCCCAGTCCATGCATCTTCAGGAACGGGCGCATATGCTGGCCTTTTTCCATGAGGCAGCTTATATGGGGTCTGGGGGCGCAGAGTCTATGGATTTCTGCGCGCTACACATAGAATCTGGGGGCTTGGGGCTGCTTTCGTGCCAGGACACAAGAAAATCATCATCCATGCGGGGTTTCACCGCTGTGCGTCGACCGCCGTGCAGGACATGTTGCGGGATTACCGGGCGCCCATAGAGGCTTTGGGAACCACTGTGTTGCTGCGCGAAGACCTGGAAGGCTGGCTTTCGGGCCGCCAGCTCAGACTTCTGTACCGGTACGAGCGCGGGTCGCTGGTGTCCGCATTTCGGTTGAAGTTAGCTGTGCGCATGCTGGCGCGCATCCCAGCCGACCGGGTGGTGATCAGCGAAGAGCTGTTGCTGGGCCTGATGCCCGGCGTGCGTGACGCCGGCTTTTACCCCCACTTTGGCAATTTCCTGACGGCCGTGAAAGCGCTCGCCAAATCCTTTGATGTTGAGCTCAGGTTCATCGCCCGGCGGCAGGACCGCTTCCTTGAATCCGCCTATGCCTTTCGCGTGCCGCGCGGCTTGCGCGCATCCTTTCCAGACTATGTCGCCTCTATCGGGCTTGAAAATGTTTCGTGGCTGGGGCTTTTGCAGCAGGTGGAAGAAGCTGGCCTGCAAGGCTGCTGCCGTTTTGGGGTGCTTGAAAGCGCGCCTGCAGCGGCGCGCGGCCGGTGGGCCATGGACTTCCTGGGGCTGGGTGATGTGGCAATAGGCGAAGAGGTCAGGCTGAGCGGTAACCGCCGCCGGTCAGAGACGGAACTGCTGGAGATGCTGGGCCCACAAAAGCAGGTAGGCTTCACGGATGAAGAGCGCGCGGCTTTCCTGGCGCAGCATGCCGCGGATAACACCGCCTTTCTGGCACACCCGATGGTGGACGCGCCAGCAGACGTTTGGAACCACTAGCCAAAGATCATGGGCAGCAGGCTGTAGCACAGCGCCGCCACAACAAAAGTTCCGATCACATTCAGCCAAAGTCCGGCGCGCATCATGTCCGGCACATGCAATTGCCCGGTTGAAAAGACAACCGCATTCGGGCCGGTGGCAACCGGCAGCATGAAAGCGCAGCTGGCGGCCATGGCTGTTGGGGCGGCAAGCATGATGGGGTCGATATCCGCGCTGGTCGCGAGGGCGCCAAGAACCGGCACAAGCGCCGCCGTGGTGGCTGTGTTGCTGGTCAGTTCCGTCAGGAAAATCACCATACCTACAATCACCAGCATGATGACAAACAGATGGGCGCCCGACAGGCCAGCCATATGGTTGCCAAGCCACACGGCAAGACCGGTAGCCTGAATGGCAGCAGCGAGGCTAAGGCCGCCGCCGAACAGCAGGATCACGCCCCACGGAAGTTCAACAGCGCTTTCCCAGCTGAGGAGCGCCTTGTGTTTGTTGACCGCGCCGCCGCCTGCGGGGATCACGAACATGGCAAGGCCTGCCGCCACGGCGATATGCATGTCTGAGAGGCGGGCGACGAATGGCAGAAGGCTCGTCAGCCATTCCAGGTCCACCAGGACCTGGCGGAAGCTCCACAGCAGCGCCATGCAGGTCATTACAACAGCCACGCGCTTTTCAGGCGTGGTGATTTTGCCCATAGCTTCAAGTTCGCTTTGCACCACTTCGCTGCCGCCACGCGCCAGATGGGCTTCGAACGGAAAGCAGATTTTGGTCAGCACCAGCCACGCCAGGGGCACCATCACAAGCACCACCGGTACGGCGAACATCATCCATTCAATGAACAGGATTTCGCGGCCGGTGGTGAGCTGGATGAAGTCTTTCACAAACAGGTTTGGCGGCGTGCCGATATAGGTGCCAAGCCCGCCGATGGAAGCCGACCAGGCGCAGCCGATAAGAAGCGCGATGGTGAAGCGGTGACCGGTGGCTTTTTCCTTCAGGATGGTTTGCGCCACCGTCAGCGCGATGGGCACGATCATCAGCGTGGTGGCTGTGTTGGATATCCACATGGAGAGGAGCGCCGAAGCCGCCATGAAGCCCGCAATCAGGGCCGCCGGATGGTCACCCACGCGGGCGAGGATATTCAGCGCGATACGCCTGTGCAGGTCCCATTTCTGCATGCCCATGGCGGCCAGGAAGCCACCCAGAAGCAGGAAAATAACAGGCCTGGCGTATGGCAGCGACGCTTCGCTGGAGCTTGCGGCGCCCAGTAGCGGCAGCATGACAAGTGGTAACAGGCTGGTGGCTGGCACCGGAATGGCTTCGGTGGCCCACCATGTGGCCATCAGCATGGCAAGCGCAACGACAGACCAGGCATCCTGCGAAAGGGCCGAAGGGGGGGCGCTGAAGAGCACCGCAAAGAACAGCAACGGCCCAAGGAACAGACCGATGGTCTGATAGGTCGCCCTTGTCTCTGTGTTGGTGTGAATCTCGCCCTGCTGGTTGGCCATGCCGTTTCCTCCCTTGTCCCTTGCCTATCTCCATATCGGCAACCGCGATTGCTGTGAAGGCCTTAATGTCTTTTCAATGCTGGCGGGCAGAGAAAGAACCGGCTTGAGACTTTTCAGGATTGGGCTATTCTGCCGACACAAAACAACAGGGAGGATAGGATGTCTGTCAAAAAACTATTAGGCGGCATAGCCGTAGTTGCCGTGCTTGCCGGGAGTGTTTACGTCTCCAAACTTGTCTGGTTCAAACCGTTCAGTTTCGACGATTTCCAGACCCGCGTGATTGTCAAGGAAGGGCTCGACAGCCCTCAGACCATGAGCTCGCTTCGTATGCTGGAGCCATGGGGCATCACCGGCCACAATGCCGAACTGGATGATCTGTCGCTGGCGCACGATGAAGTGCAGCGCGCTCGGACCCAGGAAAACTATGAAATCCTGATGTCTTATGAGGACGAGGGCCTGGACGCCGAGCAACGCTTCAACAAGAAGCTGATGGCCTATAGCCTGAAGGAAGACCTCGAGCATCCGGAATATGATTATTACAATTATCCGCTGACCCAGCTCTATGGCTGGCACAATAATTTCCCCGCTTTCATGACCGGGACGCACTCGATTCAGGATCTGGATGAGGCTGAATATTATGTGGCGCGCCTGCATGCTGCCCGCACCCAGTTCGACCAGTTTATGGAGCAACTGAAGAAGCGCGAGGAAATCGGCATTATTCCGCCAACCTTCATTCTTGAAAAAGTCGAAGCGCAGCTGAAACCGTTCGTCAAAGACGATCCGAAAGAAAACGCCTTCTATGCGGGCGTGAAAGACAAGATCGAAGGCCTTGAAGACGCATCCGACGCTGATAAAGCCCGCATTCTGGGTGAGATCGAAGCGGCGATTACTGATGTCATCAACCCGATCTGGGGTGAGTTGCAGCAGTATGTGGCGACGCTGAAAGCCAAGTCAAACAACGATGCCGGTGCCTGGAAATTCCCGGACGGCGAGCGTTTCTACAAAACGCGTCTTGAGCATTTCACCACTACGGATATGACGGCCGAAGAAATTCACCAGCTTGGCCTCAGCGAAGTGGCGCGCCTGCAGGGCCAGATGCTCGGGATATTTGCTGAGATGGGCTATGACACATCGATCCCATTCGCTGAGCTGATTGAAGCCTACGCAGACGAACCACGTCACTATTATCCTGACACAGCTGAGGGACGCGAACAAATTCTGGCGGACTATACAGCCATGATCGAGGAAATTGACGCAGGTATCGCGGACCAGTTCAACATGAAGCCAAAGGCGCCTGTTGAGGTTGTGCGGGTGCCTGAATTCATGGAGCAGGGCGCACCCGGTGGTTACTATAACCAGCCTGCCATGGACGGCAGCCGTCCTGGCCAGTTCTATGCCAATCTTTATGACATTAAAGGCACGCCGAAGTATGGCATGCGCGCGCTGACCTACCATGAAGCTGTGCCGGGCCACCATTATCAGATCGCCCTGCAGATGGAGCAGGAAGACCTGCCGATGTTCCGTCAGTTCAGTCACTATGGTGCCTATGTGGAAGGCTGGGCGCTTTATGCAGAGCGTGTGGGCTGGGAGCTTGGCTTCATGAAAACCAACGACGACAAGATCGGCGCGCTTCAGTCTGAACTGTTCCGGGCTGTGCGTTTGGTGGTTGACACCGGCATTCATGCCAAGAAATGGACCCGCGAGCAGGCGATTGATTATATGGCCTCCAATACCGGCATGGCCATGAGCGATGTGGTCACCGAGATTGAGCGCTACATTGTATGGCCAGGTCAGGCGACGGGCTACAAGATTGGCCAGTTGACCATGCTGCGGCTTCGCGACAAGGCGCGTGACGCCCTTGGCGACAAGTTTGACATCAAGGCATTCCATGATCTGGTGCTGAAGGGCGGGGCTGTGCCGCTGACGATCCTGGAAGAACAGGTGGACGCCTTTATCGAAGCCAATTCCTAAGGCTTCGGCAACAAAAGCAGATTTTAAAGGGCAGGTTTACCTGCCCTTTATTTTTTCGGAGATATAGTGCAGGCTTCAGTCGCGATCTGGGGGATGGCCTGTTTTGGGAGAGACAGGTTCTGCTGAAGGGAAGAGGATGCGCCGCAGGTGGCATCATTGGTGAGCGAAAATATCAGCCGAAAATCCAGCCGTGCACTTAAAGTGCGCCAGGCGCTGGACGGTCTTTATCTGGGCCAACTGCCTACCATCCTGCTGGTGATGTCCTGCTATTATGTTTTTACCGGCATTTCCCATCTTATCGTTCTGCCTGCCGAAATCCGCTATGTGCTTGCACTTCTTTCATTTTCGGCGTCGGCCATTGGTATGGCCACATGGTGGCTGCTGAAGCTTAAGAAGATACCGGCGCGCCTCAGTCATGTTGCCTTCCTGCCGTCTGCCTTTTCGGTCATTATACTGGTCTTCGTGCATGTGGAGATGACAGGCGATCTGCTGCAGTTGACGAACTTCATGCTTGTCCTGCTCGCATTTGGTTTCATCACCCTTCTGCCGATCCTTTACATCGGCTTGGTCGCTTTATGTTCCGTCACGTTCGTCAGTTGCCTCATAGGAATCGGTGGGCCTTTGACGATGCATATTGCCTTCATGGGGGTCGCCAGTATCGTCCTGAGTGGGCTGTGTTTCTTTCAGCGCTACCGCACGCTCAGCAACGTTGAGCGACTGTTGATATCCAACCGGTCCAAATCCCAGGCGTTGGCCGCCCGGGCACGCGAGGCACGTGACCTTTTGAAGGAAGCGGAAAAAGCAGCACTGGAGGCACAGCGTGCCAATGAAGCAAAGGGTGTTTTCCTTGCCAATACCAGTCATGAACTGAGAACCCCGTTGACGGGTGTGCTTGGCATGATGCGCCTTCTGGGGGATACCCGGCTGACGGACGAGCAACAGGAATTCCTTAAGGCTGCGCAATTCAGCGCGAACACACTGTTGACGTTGATCAACGATATTTTGGACCTGGCCCGCATGGAAGAGGGCAAGCTGGACCTCATGGGGGAAGCCTTCAGGGCAGATGAGGTCGCCCGGCAGATTGTTGATCTGCTGACGCCCACTGCGACTGAAAAAGGGCTGGAGCTGAAGTTCCATGAAGGCGCTGAGCCTTTCCCGGAAACGCTGGGGGACAGTGTCCGTGTTGGGCAGATACTGTTCAACCTGGTTGGTAATGCCATCAAGTTTACAGACAAGGGTAAGGTGGATGTCAGTGTGCGTCTGGGCCCAGAGGGGGCTGGGCGGCGACATATGATATTTGAGGTGCAGGACACCGGCATCGGATTTTCGAATGAGGAACTGGAGAGGCTTTTCTCGCGGTTTGAGCAAGCCGATGGGTCGGCGATAAAGAAGCAGGGCGGTGCGGGGCTTGGACTGGCTATTTGCCGCGAGCTCGCCGCTCTGATGGGCGGGCGTCTGTATGCCGAAGCGGCGGAAGGAAAAGGTGCGCGCTTTGTCTTTGAGGTGCAGATGCCGCTGGCGTTCGAGGGCGCAGGGCAAGATGCCTTTGATGCTGGCGCAGACTTGGCGGTTAATGTAGTACCGGAAGGGCTGTCTGTGCTGGTGGCGGAAGACAACAACATCAACCGGATGTTGATTGAGAAACTCCTGGGACGATTGAACTGGAATTTGTCGTTTGCGGAGGACGGCAACCAGGCGCTGGAAGCGGCGCTTGGGAGTGATTTCGATCTGATCCTGATGGATGTCCGCATGCCGGGCATGGACGGGGTCGAGGCAACGAAGGCCATCCGGAAATCAGGCGGGCAGCGCTCTCAGGTGCCGATCATTGCGCTAACAGCCAACACGATGGCAGAAGATATTGCGGCCTATCATGAGGCTGGGATGGATGCAGTGGTTGGGAAACCGATCCAGATAGATCAACTCAGGCAGGCTGTGCAGGCTGTGCTTTCTGAGCGGCAGAACAGGGAGCAGGTGGGCGCGTGACCGAGTTGGCCACAGATAAGCATGATGTCGGGCCCCCTGAAGATGGCCGCACGGCGGTGCCTGACTTATTGGCTGTTGAGTTGAACAAGATTTCTCAGCGCTACCTGAGCGCCATGGCCATGATACTTGCTGTTTTCTATAGCATCAGGGGCGCTGCTTTCCTCGTCACCTCCAAAGAGGTGGATCCGGTGGCCCTTGCTGTTCCCGCCTTTGCTGCAGCACTCTATGGCTTGGTGGTTTCCCGGCAGGCCAAGAAGCTGGTGTTGTCGCGACCGGTGGTAGAGGTACACTTCTTCATTATCTGCCTGATTCTGATCTTCAATACCGGGTGGGCCTATATCCAGGGCTTCAACAGTGAAATCACGCCAAACATGTCGTTCGTGTTGATGGCGGTTGGCCTTGGAACCATCTCGCTATGGAACTGGCTCGCACAAGGGACTTTGGTGGTTCTGGCCTACGTTGCTGTGCTGGCGACGATTGGGCCGCCTGATGGCAAGCCCTTTTTCTTTTATCTACTCACTGGATCAGCGCTTTCCCTGCTGGCGTTCAAGGCCCGGCTGTCGGTCATTCAGGACCGGATGGAATTGGAGGTCGAGTTGATCGACAAAGCCCAGAAGCTTGAAGCCGCGCACAAGGCCAAGGACCGCTTCATGGCCAATATGACGCACGATCTTCGCACACCGATGACCGGCGTATTGGGCATGATGGACCTGCTGCGGGATACCAGGCTGACAAAAGAGCAGACCCGCCTTCTGGATACCGCGAAAACAAGCGCTGGGTATCTCTTGTCCATCATCAATGACATCCTGGATTTTTCGAAGCTTGAGTCCGGCAAGTTTGAGCTGAAGCCTGCCCCGATGGACGCTGTGGCCCTCACCCGTGATGTTATTGAGATGCTCAGGGCGCAGGCGCAGGTGAAGAATATTTCCCTGACACTTGATTTGCCTGAGGAAGAACCGGTCGCCGTAAAAGGCGATGGCCTTCGCATCGGGCAAGTGCTTTTCAATCTTGTGGGCAATGCCATTAAATTTACCGAAAAGGGCGGTGTGACCGTAAGTTTGAAGCTGCATGATCATGCGAGCGGGCTGTCCGTTGAATGGATTGTTGCTGATACCGGCGCCGGTATCCCGCAGGACCGGATTGAGAAGCTGTTCGACCGATTCGAGCAGATGGACGCTTCCGCAACACGTCAGCAACAGCACGGTACGGGGCTTGGTCTTGCCATCATTCGTGAACTTCTGGCGCTGATGGGCGGATTTGTGGAAGTTGCAAGCGAGGTGGGTAAGGGTACTGAATTCAGTTTTACAGTGCCGCTTGAGCGAGTGAATGCGGATCAGCTGGCAACTGCACCGACTGTGTCAGAGCCGGAAGCCGTGTTGTCGTTGCCGCTCAGGATCCTTGTGGCCGAAGACAATATGGTGAACCAAACGCTGATCCAACGCCTGTTGACCAAACAGGGGTGGCAAGTGCAGATCGTGGAAAATGGCGAAGCGGCGGTTGCAGCGGTAACCAAGACAGACCAGCCCTATGATCTGGTGCTCATGGATGTCCAGATGCCGGTGATGGATGGCCTCAGCGCCACCCGTATCATCAAGGACAAGATGGTCAACCCACCGCCGGTGATTGCTCTGACGGCAAACACCATGAAAGAGGATGTCGAGCGGTATCTGGAAGCCGGAATGGACGCCCACGTGGGCAAGCCGATCAATATGGCTGACCTAACAAGTGCCATCGCTAGAGTGTTGACGACACGCGACAAAAAGGCAAGCGGAGAAAGTGCCTGACCCGGCTTGCCTATTTGCTCTGACTGTGGGTAAATGCTTGCATCGCAACATTGGGGTTGGGTTTCCGTGAGCAACAATATTCCGCCAGGTGGTATTGGGGTGGACCAACGCTATACGGCTGAACGTGTTCAGGCGGAGATGAATGGTGTTGCCCAGAATTATCTGAAAGTGGCCTCCATTGGCGTTGCGCTTTATTACCTGCTGCGCAGTGTGGCTTACTTGGTAAAGCTCCCGCCGGAAACAGCTCCTTATCTTGTCTCGGGCGCACTGGGCGCTGTGGCTGTCTGCACTGTTTTCTTCCTGTTGTGCCGTCGAGAGCATTTAAAGCCCCTGTATGTGGAGTCGATGACAATCTCGGTCGGTCTCCTGTTGGTGTTCAACATATTTTTCAATATGTATTTTACCGGAAACAAGAACCAACTTCTCAGCGCTGGGCTGGCAATCATTGTATTCGGTCTGATCACCGCTCAGTTGCGTGTTTGGATTGTGCTCGTAGGCGTTTGTGTTACCTGCTTTGTTATTTCTCTGTTTTATCTGCCAGATGTGGGCGTGGATGCCTTTGCCGTTCTGGGTGCCTGTACCATAATATCGGTTGGCGCCTTTCTTTCCCGGGCGCCGGCCATCCGGCATAGGGTGGAGCTGCAGCTCCAACTGGAAGACAAGGCCCAGTCACTTGAAGATGCAATCAAGGCGAAGGACCGCTTTCTGGCCAATATGACCCATGAGCTTAGAACGCCCCTGACTGGCGTGCTGGGCATGATGGACCTGTTGCGCGACACAAGGCTGACGAAAGAGCAGAAGCAGCTATTGAAAACGGCGAAAACAAGCGCCGGATATCTGCTGGCCATCATTAGCGATATTCTTGATTACTCAAAGCTTGAATCCGGCAAGTTCGAACTTGTTGTCGGCCCGATGGATGCCGTCGCCATGACCCGCGATATTGCGGGAATGCTGCGCGGGCAGGCCGAGGCAAAAGGCATATCGGTTACGGTGCATGTGCCCGAGCAGAAGGAGCTGTGGGTGGAAGCCGACAGCGTGCGGCTTGGCCAGGTTCTGTTCAATTTGCTGGGGAATGCCATCAAATTTACCGACAAGGGTGGCGCCGATATTTATCTCGAGATCAAGCAGGAAGCCGAAGCCGCGCGCCTGACCTGGCGTGTGTGCGATACCGGGTCGGGCATTCCCAAGGAACGCATTTCAAATCTGTTTGAACGTTTTGAACAACTGGGGGACGACAATACCCGCCGCCAGACGGGAACCGGGCTGGGGCTTGCCATCATCAAGGAGCTGATCGAGCTGATGGATGGCGATATCGACGTGAAAAGCGAGCTTGGTGCGGGGTCTGAGTTCCGTGTGACCGTAACCCTACCACGGGCGAAGAAGGTGCTGCGGGAAGCCTCTGTCCAGTCTGCCGGCGATGGTCTGGCCGCGTTGGGGCCGCTGAAGGTTTTGGTGGCAGAGGACAATCTGATCAACCAGCTTCTGGTCTGCAAACTTCTGGAGCAGCGTGGCTGGGACATAACGGTGGTGGAAAATGGCGAAGATGCGGTGGCTGCAGCGACAGAGACAGGGGGTGTTTTTGATCTGGTGCTGATGGATGTACGCATGCCGGTCATGGACGGGCCAACGGCCACCAGGCTCATCAAGGAAAAGATGAAAGCGCCGCCACCGGTGGTTGCCCTGACAGCCAACACGATGAAGGCGGACGTGGAAAGCTATCTCAAGGCCGGGATGGATGCCTGCGTGGGCAAGCCCATCATAATCGATGAACTGCTGGAAACCATTCAGGCGGTGTTGAAACCAGATGGCGCGAACGGCAGCCATTAGATGCCTGTTTTACTTGACTTAAAGCACCGTTCTTCATAAGAAAGGCGCGCTTCCCACAGGAAGAGACAAACCAGATGCGCCTACGAAGACCCGAGCTTTGGGGTGCCCACCAGTCAGCGAGTTTCGCCCACTGGTGCGATAGTCATTTGGCTAAGTCTTTGTTGGGAAAAGTGAATTATGAACCGTTGCAAAGGTGGTTTTGCATATGTTTGATAGCCTGTCTGACCGGCTGAGTGGTATTTTTGATGGCCTGAAGCGCCGTGGTGCGCTGAAGGAATCGGACGTCTCTGAGGCGCTCCGGGAAGTGCGTGTGGCACTTCTGGAGGCCGATGTTGCGCTGCCGGTCGTCAAGGATTTCGTCTCCCGCGTGAAAGAAAAGGCTATTGGCCAGCAGGTGCTGAAGTCGGTCACGCCAGGCCAGCAGGTTGTCAAGATCGTCAATGACGAACTGGTCGCCATGCTCGGCAGTGAGACTAGCGCGATCAACACGGCGGGTGTGCCGCCGGTGGCGATCCTGATGGTGGGCCTGCAGGGTTCCGGTAAAACCACGACGACCGCGAAGATCGCGAAGCGCCTGACGGAAAAAGAGAACAAGAAGGTTCTCATGGCGTCCCTCGACGTACGCCGCCCGGCCGCGCAAGAGCAGCTGAAGATTTTGGGCGAGCAGATCGGCGTCAAGACGCTGCCGATCATTGAGGGCCAGATGCCGGTGGATATCACCCGCCGCGCCATGGATGCCGCCAAGCTGCAGGGCTATGACGTTGTCATGCTCGATACTGCGGGCCGCCTGCATATCGACCAGAGCCTGATGGCTGAGGTTGTCGCCGTTCGCAACACAGCGATGCCGCTTGAAACGCTTCTGGTGGCAGACAGCCTGACGGGCCAGGACGCCGTCAATGTGGCGAAAGAATTTGATGCGCAGGTCGGGATTACCGGCGTGGCGCTCACGCGTATGGATGGTGACGGGCGTGGCGGTGCGGCGCTTTCCATGCGGGCTGTTACCGGCAAGCCGATCAAGCTTGCGGGTACCGGTGAAAAGATGGACGCGCTGGAGGATTTCCATCCCGAGCGTGTGGCAAGCCGGATCCTCGGCATGGGCGACGTTGTCAGCCTCGTGGAAAAGGCCGCCGAAACCATTGAAAAAGAAGACGCTGAAAAAATGGCCAAGAAAATGGCCAAAGGCGAATTCGACCTTGATGACCTGCGCACCCAGCTTCAGCAAATGGCGAAGATGGGCGGCATGAAAGGTGTGCTTGGCATGCTGCCCGGTATGGGCAAGCTGAAGGGCGCCATGAATGCAGGCATGGACGACAAGGTATTCAAGCGTCAGGAAGCGATCATTTCTTCCATGACGCAGAAGGAGCGCAAACAACCAAAAATGATCAACGCCAGCCGCAAGAAGCGGATCGCGGCGGGGTCAGGCACCAGCGTGCCAGAGGTTAACAAGCTCCTGAAAATGCATATGCAGATGGCCAAAATGATGAAGAAGATGTCCGCTATGGGCAAAAAGGGCCGGATGCCAATGATGCCAGGTGGAATGGGCGGCGGTATGCCCGGTGGCCTTCCACCAGGATTTGACAAACTGTTCTCTTAAACAAGAACGCACTGAAACTTGAGAATACTCCCCGGCCACAGTTGGCGGGGAATCTGAAAGGAAAATAAAATGGCACTTGCAATTCGTCTGGCCCGTGGTGGCGCGAAGAAACGTCCTTACTACCGCATCGTTGTGGCTGACAGCCGCTCCGCTCGCGATGGTAAATTCATCGAAAAAGTTGGCACCTACAACCCAATGCTCGCAAAAGACGACGAGAACCGTGTGAACATCGACATGGACCGCGTTAAAGAGTGGATGGGCAAAGGCGCGAAGCCTTCTGACCGTGTTGCTCGCTTCCTGGAAGCTGCTGGCGTTCTTGAAAAGAAAGTTCGCAACAACCCGAACAAAGCGAAGCCTGGCCAGAAAGCTCTCGACCTGATCGAAGAGAAAAAAGCCAAAGCTGAAGCTGCTGCTGAAGCTGCGAAGGAAGCTGAAGAAGCTGCAAAGGCTGCTGCTGAAGCACCTGCAGAAGAAGCTCCAGCTGAAGAAGCTGCCGCAGAAGAAGCTGCTGCTGAGTAAGCTTAACTGCTACTTGCGAATAGAAGACGGCGTGCCGGGCAACCTGCACGCCGTTTTTTATTGAGCTTTAGTCACTTCGATTTTCGAAAAGTTTCGCGCGCTGTTTTTTATGACTATACCCTAATTTAAACGGCTAATTGCGAAGGTGGTGTATGAAAAGACTTGGTCTGATGGTGATGACGGCAGCGATGCTAGTGTCCATGGCGGTGGCGGGTGTCTTCGCTGCGGCTGAAGCTGCCGAAGGCAGCGCGGAAATCACGCAAGTGCAGCTTGCCAGCAAGGTTGATGAAATCGCCGATGCCTATGCCGATCTTGGCTGGTTCAACGGTGTAGTGGTGCTGGCACACTCGGGCACGCCTGTGTTTGAACGCGCCTATGGCCTTGCAAACCGGGAAGCGAACGTGCCCAACAGCCTGCAGACCCGCTTCAACCTTGGCTCCATCATGAAGCACTTCACTGCTGTGCTGGTGCTGCAGCAGGTGGAAAAGGGCAGGCTTAGCCTGGATGATACACTCGACCAGTTTGACCTTGGATTTGCGGACCCACGGGCCGCGGGTATCACCATCAGCCAGTTACTGCACCACCGGTCTGGCTTTCCGGATATCTTCACCGCTGCATATAGGGAAAATCAGCTGGCTTTCGACACGATCGAGAAACGGCTTGAGCTTCTGCGCACCGCGCCGCTCCTGTTCGATCCAGGCAGCGATAGCCGTTATTCCAATTATGGCTATACCGTTCTTGGGGCCGTGCTTCAGAAGGTGACAGGCAAGCGCTTTGAAGTGCTTTTGCACGACAATATCTTTAAGCCGCTCTCCTTGAAAAATTCGGTCTATCCTTACGCACCTGGCCACCCTGGCCAGTCCCTGCGCTACAGCTTCAATTATGCGGGCGAACAGGCCTTTGTTGGTGTGACGGAACATCACGGCCCGGATGGCGGCATTGAAGCGACGGCGGGTGACGTGCTCACCTTCTTTCGGGGGCTGTTTTATTCGGACAAGTTGCTGTCGCGCAAAGGCGATGCCTTCAAAAGCTATTTCGGTGGCGCGCGGGACCATTGGGCCTCTTTCGGTGGTGGCGCGGGCCTCAGCACAGCTGTCGAGCTGGACTTTGGGAGCGACTATCAGATTGTGGTGCTGGCCAACACAGATAACCTGGTAGCAGAGCTGATCTCTGGCCGGGTGCTTTCTGTTATCCGCGAAGGCAGCCATGCGCCCGTCACGCTGCCGCCGCATGTCTTTGCCTATCGCCAGTATCAGAAGCTCGGGCCGCAGGCCTTCAGCGAACGCTTCAGGGATATTTATGATGAAGCGGGCTATGGCCAGTTCATCGGCCGCACGCTGAATGAGCTTGGTATGTCGCTGTTGGCTGACAAGGAATGGGATCAGGCGCTTGATGTTTTCCGGGCGCTTGAAGCCACATTCCCAAGTGCGCCGCAGGTCTATGACAGCCTCGCTTTCGCCTACAGCCGCATGGGGCAGCTTGAAGAAGCGCAGGCGCAGTTCCTCAAGGCGCTTGCCATCAAGCCTGATTTCAGGAGCGACTATAGCGCCGACGGCTACGGCACGGAGCAGTAGCCGGAGGCGTGGGCAAGGCTTCTATTTCTTGACTCGCGTCCCCATGCCACATAGACACGCGGCTGACTTTTGTTGTCAGGACGATAGACATGACAAACGCATCGGAAGAACGCCGCCAGCGCGGCGTGGAAGACGGCTGGATCTCTGTTGGTGCCTTTGCGGGCTCACACGGGGTAAGGGGCGACGTGCGCCTGAAGTCTTTCACCGATGTGCCTCAAGCCCTGTTTTCATATCCCGCCCTTCATAAAGGCGCGGGCGGCCCTGCCCTCAAGCTCAAGCTGCTGCGCGAAGCAAAAGACGGCTTCATTGTGCGGGTTGAGGGCGTTATGAACCGCGAGGATGCGCAGGCGCTGAAAGGCACCAAGATATATGTCCCCCGCGATGCGCTGCAGGCCGAGGATGAAGACGAGTTCTATCTGGCAGACCTCATTGGCCTTGAGGCGCGTGATCCGTCGGGCGATGTGGTTGGGCTTGTGCGCGCGGTTGAAAACTTTGGCGCGGAAGACCTGCTGGAACTGGTGCTTGTGACCCCGCTCAAGGGTCTTGGCCGCCACGCCTTCATCCCGTTCCGCAAGGCCTTTGTGCCGGTGGTGGATGTGAAGGCGGGCTATGTGGAAATCCTGTTTGATGACTGGGTCAAAACCCAGGTCAGCGAACGCGATTCGGATGACGCTGAAAAGGGGGGCAAATAATGGACCCGCTTTTCACCGCACAGATACTGACCATCTTCCCGGACATGTTCCCGGGGTGCCTTGGGCAGTCGCTCGCAGGAAAAGGCCTTGATGAGGGCCGGTGGGCGCTAAAAACGCTGGACATCCGCGATTTTTCGAGCGATAAGCACCGCTCGGTGGACGATACCCCCGCGGGCGGTGGCCCGGGGATGGTGATGCGCGCCGATATTTTGGGCAAGGCAATCGATGCTGCACGCGCGGATGCCAAGCCTGAATGGCCCCTGGTTTACATGAGCCCACGCGGCAAACGCTTCGATCAATCCGAAGCGAAGCGCTGGCAGGAAGCAGGGGGTGTCACGCTACTGTGTGGTCGCTTCGAAGGCGTTGATGAACGCGTTCTTGAAGCCCGGGGCGTGGAAGAAGTGAGCGTTGGGGATTTTATCCTCTCGGGTGGTGAGCCCGCGGCGCTTGTGATGCTGGATGCGGTGGTTCGTTTGCTGCCGGGTATCATGGGCAAGACCGAGACGCTCGACGAAGAGAGCTTCGAAAGCGGGTTACTTGAGTATCCGCAATACACCAGGCCAGCGGTCTGGGAAGGTCGGGAAATTCCCGAGGTGCTCACAAGTGGGCACCACAAACGCGTCGCCCAGTGGCGCCGTGAAAAAGCAGAAGAGTTGACCCGTTTACGCCGGCCGGATCTCTGGTCGACCTATGAGCAGGCAAACAAGAAAAAAGGTTGAAGACCGATGAACATTATTCAGAAGCTCGAGCAAGAGCAGATTGAAAAGCTGACCGAAGGCAAAGAAATCCCTGCATTCGGTGCTGGTGACACCCTGCGTGTTAACGTGAAGGTTCGCGAAGGCGAGCGTGAGCGTATCCAGGCTTATGAAGGCGTGTGTATCGCCCGTTCCAACAAAGGTGTGAACTCCAACTTCACCGTACGTAAGATTTCTTACGGCGAAGGCGTTGAGCGTGTATTCCCGCTCTATGGCCCAGTTGTTGACAGCATCACTGTTGTTCGTCGCGGTAAAGTACGTCGTGCGAAGCTCTACTACCTGCGTGGCCGTACTGGTAAGTCTGCTCGTATCGCCGAGAAGAAAGACTTCAATCGCGGCAAGAACGCGAAATAATATTTCAAACTTTCGGCGCTTCGCTTATTATTTGTTGCGAAGCGCTGAGGGTGGATATAAAGAACGGGGGCGGGACGCGGGTCTTGCCCCCGTTTTTCATTTTGGCCGGTCTGAACTTACTGGCGCCGATGGCTGAAAAGGCTTTGCGCGCGAAGGGTTCTTTCACCGGCGGATGCTGACTGGAGTTGACGATGCCAAAAACGATGCCACGTACGATGTACGACAAGATTTGGGACCATCATGTTGTGGAAGACCGCGGCAATGGTGTGGCCCTTCTATATATCGACCGGCATCTTGTGCATGAAGTGACCAGCCCGCAGGCGTTCGATGGCCTTCGTGCGGCCGGGCGCCCGGTCCACCGTGTGGACAGCATCATCGCGGTGCCGGACCATAACGTGCCGACAAAAGACCGCGACCAGCCGAACCCTGACCCGATGTCCGCAGCGCAACTGACGGCGCTTGAACAGAACGCCAAGGAATTCGGCCTTGATTATATCGATATGACGGATGACCGGCAGGGCATCGTGCATGTGGTGGGCCCCGAGCAGGGCTTTACCCAGCCAGGCGTGACGCTGGTGTGCGGCGACAGCCACACCTCCACCCACGGGGCTTTTGGCGCGCTCGCGTTCGGGATCGGGACGTCGGAGGTTGAACATGTGCTGGCAACCCAGACGCTTGAGCTGAAGAAATCCAAGAACATGCGCGTGACAGTGACGGGCGAGCTGCCGAAGGGCTGTTCCGCCAAGGATGTGACCATGGCCATCATCGGCGCCATCGGCACCGGCGGCGGTACAGCGCATGTGATCGAGTATGCGGGCCCGGTGATCGAGGCGCTTTCGATGGAAGGGCGAATGACGCTCTGTAACATGTCCATCGAGGCGGGCGCGCGCGCAGGGCTTGTGGCGCCGGATGAGAAGACCTTCAACTATCTGAAGGGCCGCCCCTATGCGCCAAAAGGCGGGCAGTGGGACGCGGCGGTGAATTATTGGAAGTCGCTGAAGTCCGATGAGGGCGCCCATTTCGACAAAGAGATCGTAATCGACGGCAGCGCCATCGTGCCACTTGTGACCTGGGGCACCAGCCCTGAGGACGTGGTGCCGGTAACCGCGAATGTCCCAAGCCCGGATGACTTCAAGGACCCGGCCAAACGCGAGGCGGTCGAGAAGGCGCTGGATTATATGGGATACGCGGCCGGCACGCCGATGACAGGCTTCAAAATTGACCGCGTGTTTATCGGCAGCTGCACCAACAGCCGGATCGAGGATATGCGCGAGGCCGCCAGCGTCATCAAGGGCCGCAAGGTGGCGGACAATATCATTGAGGCGATGATCGTGCCGGGCTCAGGTCTTGTGAAACTGCAGGCGGAAGAAGAGGGCCTCGACAAGATATTCACCGACGCGGGCTTCGAGTGGCGCGACCCGGGCTGCAGCATGTGCCTTGCCATGAACCCGGACAAGGCAGGCCCGGGCGAGCATGTGGCGTCCACATCGAACCGCAACTTCGTGGGCCGCCAGGGCCCCGGTGCGCGCACGCATCTGGTGAGCCCCGCCATGGCGGCAGCAGCGGCCATCGCCGGCCACTTTGTCGACGTGCGTGACTTTTAAGCGAGAAGAAGACCCATGGAAAAATTCATCAGCGTCACCTCCATCGCCACGCCCTTCCCGCGCGTGAATGTGGACACCGATATCATCATTCCGGCGAAGCACCTGAAGTCGATCAAACGCACTGGCTTTGGCGAGCATGCGTTCGAGACCGTGCGCTATGACGTGGACGGCAAGCTGATCCCGGACAATGTGTTCGACGGGGAGCGCTACAAGGGCGCGAAGATCCTGATCGCGGGCGACAACTTCGGCTGCGGGTCAAGCCGTGAGCATGCCCCCTGGGCAATCGCCGAGCTGGGTTACCGCTGTATCATCGCGCCATCGTTTGCAGACATTTTCGCGGGCAACTGCGTGAAGAACGGCATCCTCACGGTCGCCCTGAAGCAGGAAGAGGTGGACGCACTGGTGCTGGCGGCTGAGGCCGGGCATGAGATTCATGTGAACCTGAATGACCAGACGGTGACATGCCAGAACGCCAAGTATGAGTTTGATTTCAATCCGGCGCATAAGGAAATGCTGCTTAACGGGCTTGATGAGATTGGCCAGACGCTGCAAGCCCAAGGCACGATCAAGTCTTATGAAGACAAGCAAAAAATCATGACCCCGTGGCTGTTCCGCGGCTGAGACAAATTGAGAGTTCGACTATGACCACGACGCATAAAGTAATGCTCCTGCCCGGTGACGGTATTGGCCCTGAAATCATGGCGGAAGTGAAACGCGTGATGACCTGGATTGAGGGTGCCTATGGTGTGTCCTTTGACGTGAGCGAAGGCCTGATCGGTGGTTGCTCTTATGAAGAGTTTGGCCATCCACTAACGGATGAGACCCTGGCGCGAGCGAAAGCGTCTGATGCTATCGTGATGGGCTGCGTGGGCGGGCCGCAGTGGGACGGCAAGACAGACTATGACAAGCGCCCGGAAGCTGGCTTGTTACGGATACGTAAGGAACTCGACCTGTTCGCAAACCTCAGGCCAGCCATGTGCTTTGATGCGCTGGCGGATGCTTCAAGCCTGAAGCGCGAATATGTCGCCGGGCTTGATATCCTGTTCGTGCGCGAGTTGGCGGGCGGTGTCTATTTCGGTGAACCACGCGGCATTGAAGACTTGCCGGGCGGCGGGCGCGTGGGCATCAATACCCAGCGCTATACGGACGCTGAGATCATCCGCATCGCGCGCGTTGCGTTTGAAATGGCCCGCAAGCGCGGCAACAAGGTGCATTCGGCTGAAAAAGCCAATGTGATGGAATCGGGCCTGTTGTGGCGCGAGGAAGTGACCAAGCTTCACGCGGCGGAATATTCTGATGTCCAGCTTGAGCATATCCTGGCGGATAACTGCGCCATGCAGTTGGTGAAAAACCCGAAGCAGTTCGACGTGATCCTGACAGACAATCTGTTCGGTGACCTGCTCAGTGACGCGGCAGCGATGCTGACGGGGTCGCTGGGCATGCTGCCTTCCGCCAGCCTTGGTTCCGGCGGGCCGGGCCTCTATGAGCCGGTGCACGGCTCCGCCCCCGATATCGCGGGGCAGGGCATTGCCAACCCGATCGCGGCGATCCTCAGTTTAGCCATGGCGCTTCGCTATTCGCTTGATATGGGTGACGCGGCTGACGCGGTAGAGGCTGCGGTGTCCAAGGCGCTCGATAGCGCGCGCACGGGCGATATCTGGGCTGAAGGTTTTGAGCGCGTGGGCACCACTGGCATGGGCGACGCCATATTGGCAGCGCTTGGCTGATTCATCTTGAAACGCTAGAAATACTAACCATTTGCGCAAACGAATAGCGTTTGCTTTTTGACCGGGGAACGTGTGAAACCATCCCCGAATTTTTGACCCACAAGGAGTAAGAACATGGGTTTTCGTGTCGCTGTAGTTGGTGCGACCGGTAACGTCGGTCGTGAGATGCTGAATATTCTGAATGAGCGGGAGTTTCCTGCCACAGAAATTATTGCCATCGCGTCCCGAAAATCCATGGGCCAGAAGGTGGACTATGGCGATAAGGAACTGACGATCCAGGCGCTTGATACATTCGATTTCAAGGGCGTTGATATCGCGCTGTTCGCTGCCGGTTCCGGTGTATCGAAGGAATATGGCCCGAAGGCTGCCGACGCGGGTGCGATGGTCATCGACAACTCAAGCTTCTACCGCATGGACCCGGACGTGCCGCTGGTGGTGCCGGAGGTGAACCCGCATCACCTGAAGAAGATCAAGAAGAATATCATCGCCAACCCGAACTGTTCGACCGCGCAGATGCTTGTGGCCCTGAAGCCGCTGCATGACGCGGCGGTGATCAAACGCGTGGTGGTTTCCACCTACCAGTCCGTATCGGGTGCCGGTAACGCCGCGATGGATGAGCTCTTCAGCCAGACCCGTGCGATTTTCGTGAATGACCCGATCAAGCCGGAGAATTTCACCAAGCAGATCGCCTTCAACGTGATCCCGCACATCGATGTCTTCATGGATGACGGTTACACGAAAGAAGAATGGAAGATGGTGGCCGAAACCCACAAGATGCTGGATCCGGACATCAAGCTGACGGCAACGGCCGTGCGCGTGCCGGTGTTTGTGGGCCACGCGGAATCGATCAACATCGAATTCAAGAAAGAGATCACGGAAAAGCAGGCGCGCGCTATTCTGCGCGAAGCACCCGGTTGCCTGGTGATCGACAAGCAGGAAGATGGCGGTTACATCACGCCGGTTGAATGCGTGGGTGATTTCGCCACATTTATCAGCCGTATCCGCGAAGACAAGACGGTGAAGCACGGCCTGAATATCTGGGTGGTTTCCGATAACCTTCGGAAGGGCGCGGCTTTGAACGCAGTCCAGATCGCGGAATCGCTTCTCAATCAGGGCATTCTGAAGGCTGACTAAGCGGTCCTTCGGGGAACCGAGAAGTTCGAATGCCGGGGCATCCGCTCCGGCATTTTTGTTTTCTGGGCTTAGATATAGCCTTCGTTGTCCTCAACCACCAGCTCGGGCGGGAATACCAGATGGGCCTTGGTGCCTTTGCCGAGCTCGCTTTCAATCTCCAGGCGCGCGCCCTGCCGGTCCATCAATACCATGGTAGTGGGCAGGCCAAGGCCTGAGCCTTCCTGATGCATGTCATAGGCGTTCTTGAAGTTGGTCAGCGGCTCGCAGGCTTTTGTCAGCACATCGTCAGACATGCCGATGCCGGTATCGATCACGCTCAAAACCGCGCTGCCGTCTTCGCGCTGGGCCACTTCCATCGCTACGTGCCCGATGCTGGTGTATTTCACAGCGTTCGTAAGCATGTTCATCAGGGCTTTCTTGGTGTGGCCGGCATCGCCTTTGACATAAAGCGGGTCGGTGCGCGTGGTAGCCACCACTTTCAAGTGCTTCTGCGCCGCCTGATGCTGGATCATCCGCTTGCCAGTGCGCGAAAGGTCGGTCAGGTCAAACTTTTCCGATTTTGCCGTCTCGTCAGAGATTTCGAGCATGGCGAGCGACATGATGTCGCCTATGAGTGCCAGCAATCCTTCACCGGAGGCGCAGATTTCAGCGGCATATTCTTCGATCTGCGGGCCTTCAACCTGGCGGTCACGGATCAGCGAAGCGTATCCAAGGATGGCCCCCAGCGGTGTCCTGAGCTCATGGGTGATGTTGGCCATGAACATGGATTTGGAATAATTGAGAAGCAGCGCCTGGCTCAGTGTCTCACGCATTGTGTCCATAGTTTTATGGTGCCTGAGCTCTACCTGCGTACGGCTTTGCGCGGCGCGCAAACCTTCGGCCAGTCGCTCGTCTTCCAGTGCCATCCGGCTCATTGCCACCAGTGCGCCAATCGGTTTGCTCTGTTCGTCCAGAAGCGGCACCCCGACAAAGGCTTCAATCTGCTCATTCTTCAGGAAACTGTCAGCGGGGTAGCGGTCCCGCACTGCGGACCTGTGAAGGCAGAAATCCTGATTGACGGCTTCAAAGCAGGGGGTGTCGTCTACCGGCCAGTTCTGGTCATCCATATGGCCGCCGTCCCAATAGAGGGAGATGGTTTGCATGCTTTTGCGGTCGTCGGACAGGAGGCCGACATAGGCGATGTCTGCGCCAAGGTCTTCGCACAGGAGCTTGGTGAGGGCCGCAAAATAGGCCTTGCCGGACAGAATGGCGATCTTGTCCAGTAGGGTTGCCCCTGCGGGCTGCATTGATTTTTCTGCCTTTTTGGTCATGTCATGTCCAACAGACCCCCATCCAGGTGGCTAGGCACTTTATGCGAAAACAACCCTCCTTAAAGCAGGCACCTGTAGCGCTTTGATCATAGCGGCAAGATGGTTAATGAATCGTCAGTGATTGGATCCAATCGTGTTGACTTCCAACTGGCGATTTGCCAGACCGATAAGGCCTATTGGCGTGGGGACGCCGACAGGGCCATGAAAGGGGATATCATGTCACAGTTTAAATCAGGAATTTCGACCGTCGCGATGGTAACGGCGATGGCGTTCGGGTTGGCAGCTTGCAACGACACATCTGTCGAGGAGACGAAAGCGCCAACGGTGGAAGAAGCGGCTGCCTTCATGGCGGACGCGGAAAAGCAGCTTTTTGAGGCAGGCACGAGCCTTGAACGCAAGGCTTGGGTGCAGGCCAACTTTGTTACCGTAGACACAAGCGCCATCGTGGCTGAAGCAGACGAAGAGTTTACGCTTCTGGGTGTTAAGCTTGCGAACGAGACCAAGCGTTTCCAGGACCTGGAGCTGCCCGCTGAACTGCGCCGCAAGATGAATATCCTGAAGGGCGCACTCACTTTGCCCGCGCCGGATGATGCGGCGAAGACGGCTGAGCTTGCCAAGATCAAGGCGAACCTTGATGCCACTTATGCGACCGGCAAGGTCGAGATGGAAGGCGAAACGCTGTCGCTTGGTGCGGTTTCCGACATTATCGCGTCTGACCGCACGCCCGAGCGCCTTCTTGCCGCGTGGGACGGCTGGCACAAGATTTCGAAGCCGATGAAAGACGACTATGCCCGTATGGTGGATATCGCCAATGAGGGCGCACGCGAGCTTGGCTACAAGGACGTGGGCGCCATGTGGCGGTCTGGCTACGATATGGACCCGGATGAGTTCGCCACCATGGTTGACGGCCTGTGGGGTGAGGTGAAGCCGCTTTATGACGCGCTGCACTGCCATGTGCGGTCGAAGCTGTCTGACTTTTATGGCGACCGGGTTGTCTCTGACACGGGGCCGATCCCGGCGCATCTTCTGGGCAACATGTGGGCACAGGAATGGGGCAACATCAATGATGTGGTTCAGCAGGGCGCGGGTTCTGACGCCAGCATCGATGTGACCAGCCTTCTGAAAGACAATGGCTATGACGCCATCAAGATGGTTGAAAAGGCTGAAGGCTTCTTCACGTCGCTTGGTTTCGACCCGCTGCCGGACACTTTCTGGGACCGGTCGCTGTTCGTGAAACCCGCTGACCGCGAGGTGCAGTGCCACGCCTCTGCCTGGAATGTTGACGGCAAGGAAGACGTGCGCATCAAGATGTGCACCAAGGTGAATGCGGAAGACTTCGTGACCGTACACCATGAGCTCGGCCATAATTTCTACCAGCGCGCCTACAACAAGCAGGACCCGCTGCATATGAACGGCGCCAACGACGGCTTCCATGAAGCCATTGGCGATATGGTTGCCCTCTCTATGACGCCGGATTACCTGAAGCAGATCGGCCTGATTGATGAAGTGCCTGAAAGCAGCGATCCTGTGCCGGCCCTGATGCGCCAGGCGCTTGACAAGGTTGCTTTCCTACCGTTCGGCCTGATGGTGGACAAATGGCGCTGGCAGGTCTTCTCCGGCGAGGTCGGTCCAGACCAGTATAACGACGTCTGGTGGAAGCTGCGCGAGGAATACCAGGGCCTCAAGGCCCCGAACGATCGCCCGGCAGACGCGTTTGACCCAGGTGCGAAATACCATATTCCGGGCAACACGCCTTACATGCGTTATTTCCTTGCCCGCATCCTGCAGTTCCAGTTCTACAAGGCCGCCTGCGACCAGGCAGGCTGGACAGGGCCGCTGCACGAATGCTCGATCTATGGCAACAAGGAAGTGGGCAAGAAGTTCAACGCCATGATGGAAATGGGTGCATCCAAGCCTTGGCCGGAGGCGCTTGAAGCCTTCACCGGCAGCCGCGAGATGAGCGGCGAGGCTATCATCGCCTACTTCGAGCCGCTGAAGGCTTGGCTGGACGAGCAGAACGCGAACCGCACCTGCGGTTGGTAACAAGCTGACCAACGGGCCCGGTGTGGTATCATGCCGGGCCTTTTGTATCTGGAGACCATGACATGGCAAATGCCCGCCCCCGCAGAAGCATACTTTTCATGCCGGCCTCGAACGCCCGCGCACTGGAGAAAGCCAAAAGCCTGCCCGCTGACGGCTTGATCTTTGATCTGGAGGACGCAGTGGCGCCGACAGCAAAGGCGGAGGCGCGCATGCAGGCCGCAGCCGCTGTGGCGTCCGGTGACTATGGTGGGCGTGATCTTGTGGTGCGGATCAATGGGCTGGATACCGACTGGTGGCGCGACGACCTGAAGGCCGTGGTGCCAAACCATCCATTCGCCATCCTGATCCCGAAGGTGGAAAGCCCGGATGCCATCCACCGGGTAGAGGAAGAAATCACCTGGCACGCTGCCAACCCGGACATGGAAATCTGGGCCATGATCGAGACGCCAAAAGGCTTCCTGAACGCTGGCGAGATAGCTGGCGCCAGTGACCGGCTAACCACGTGGATTGTGGGCGCAAACGACCTGGTGAAGGACCTGCGCGCCAAGCACACACGTGACCGCCTGCCGGTGATCACAGCACTTGGCCTTGCGCTTTTGCATGCGCGGGCGAACGGCCTGACGATTTTGGACAGTGTCTACGGTAATTTCAGCGATGAGGAAGGCTTTGCGTTCGAATGCGGTCAGGCCAAGGAAATGGGCTTCGACGGCAAAACGCTCATCCACCCCGCGCAGGTTGATGTGGCGAACAGGATTTTCGCCCCGAGCGAAGAGGAGCTCACGCTCGCGCGGCGTATGCTGGCAGCGTTTGAGGAAGCCAAGGCAGAAGGCAAGGGGGTTGCAGTGCTTGATGGCCGGATGGTTGAAGAGCTGCACCTTGAAGAGGCGCGGCGCATGGTGGCGATGGCCGAAGCCATCGCTGGATAGTCTCTGTGGCCGAAGCCATCGCTGGATAGTCTCTGTGGCCGAAGCCATCGCTGGATAGTCTCTGTGGCCGAAGCCATCGCCGGATAGTCTCTGTGGCCGAAGCCATCACGGGATAGGTGGGCCGCGCCTAGTTGGCGGCCACGCGTGTATTCAGGTGCTTTTCCAGGAAAGACAAGGATGCCTGCAGGAATTCCAGGCGGCTTTCCTCTGTCACCAACCAATGGGTTCCCTGGTCAATTTTCACGAATTCAACATCTTTTTTCTCGCTTCTTAAAGCATCGTACATGCGCGAGGATTGGTTGATGTTGACCCGTGCATCATCCTTGGCGTGCACCAGCAGAACCGCTGCCTTGAATTTTTCAGCCAGATGCTTCGGCGAGACATCCTCAATGTCACCCTCTTTCGGTTCCATGTCCTCGGCCCATTCGTCGCCATTAGTGTAACCGTATTTCTTGTCGCCGGCGAAGAAGGGCAGGTCGGCCACGCCGTTGCCGCTGACAGCACACTTGTAGAGATCAGGGTTTTGCGCGGCTCCCATCAGGGCAGCATAGCCACCATAGGAAAGCCCGAGGATACAGATACGGTTCGGATCAGCGATGCCCTCGTCAATCAGCCAATGGGTGGCATCGGTCACATCGCGCTGCATATCGCCGCCCCACTGGTTGTCGCCTTTACGGCGGAAAGCCGGACCATAGCCGGTTGATCCCCGGAAGTTCGGTTGATAGACCGCGAACCCGCGTGCAGCAATCGCCTGTACAATATAGTGATAGTCAGCGTCACTGCGGGAGCTTGGCCCGCCATGAGGCAGGATGACCATGGGAAGGTTTTTGGGCTCCGCGCCTGGCGGTAACGTGAGATAACCTGGGATTTCCAGGCCGTCCTGCGCTTTGAAAGTGACAGGTTTCACTGCGGCAAGGGCTGTAGGGTCCATGCCTGGACGTTTTGCCGCGATCTGGCTTAACTTCTTGGCTTCCAGGTCAAAATAGTAATAGACGCCGGGCTCCTGGTCGCTCTTTGACAGGATCAGATAGGCTTTCTTATTTTCCGCTTTGTCCAGAATGACATTGGTTCGGTCGGGGATCATGCGGTTGATGAAGGCATGGAACTTGCGGAAGTAATCGTCCCAGTAATGAACTTCCCGACGGTCAAGCGTATAGGACACGCCCACAGGGGCCTGAGAATGGGGTGCGTAAACCAGGTCATCGATATCCACTTTCGGATGAGAGAAGATTTCTTCCAGAACCTGCCCCGAAACCATATCGATCTTGAAAAGCCCGAGTGTGCCATGTTGGCTGGGTCCGCGCCCAAAGGCAAATTGTGGGTCTTCATAAAAGCCCAGGATGCCAAAGCCTTTGTTTGTCCAGTCATGGCCTGAGACGTTAGTCCATTCCCCGTCCGGCATTCGGTAATAGGGGATGATGTCCCCGTCCTTCTCAGCGATGCCGTATCTGGGTTCGGCCTGCTGGTCCACTTGCCAGGCATAGATGTCCATGAGGGAATGCTGGACCACCCGATAGTCGCCTGTTGCAAGGTCAAACTTTACGACATCACCATCAAACGGTGCCAGGATATGATTTGGATCATCCGGCAGAAGATCATAGAAGCCAAAACCGCTTTCTTTCAGAACATGAAAATTCTCGCCGTCGCGACGGACTGCGGCCAGCATGTATTTTTCCTTTTTTGACCGAACGTAGCGGCGGTCGATCTGCGTCTGGGCATAGCCCATGATCAGAAAGCTGTCGCTGGCCCAGCGAAACCAGGAAATGTCAGCCTTCTTGTAAAAGGGAATGGCAACTTTGCTGCCGCCAAGCCGGTGCTGGATCATCAGAACCTTGCGACCCTGGTAAGGCGTAAGGTAGGCGATAAAGGCACCGTTTGGCGACATTTGCAGCTGATCGTAAACAGGCAGTTTGGCAAATTTTTCAGCTGTTTCCGCGACAGAAGACTGCTGCGCTTGTGCGGTGCCGACAAAGCAGCACAGCACCATTGCCGCGAAGCCACCTAACAGGCGGCGCGAAAAGATTTTCATGAAGTCCCCCAAAGACCATTGATAAACCAAAGGTTAGCTATAGCGGCCTTTTTTGCTGTCGGCAACGGATTGAAGTAATATTTATGTCCGTCAGACACTTAATCGCCGCCGATATGCGCTTTCAGGAATTTTTCGGTCTCCGACAGCAGGGTTCCCCTTGATGCTGCAGTCAACATGTAGTGATCCCCGCTTTCGATTTTCACATACCGCGTTTCCTTTCCCAGTGTTTCCAGTCGGTCATGCATTTTTGCCGACTGGTCATAGGGAACCCGGCGGTCATCCCGAGATGCCATGATCAGGACAGGTGTGTTGATTTCTTCGGCGCGATCATAGGGTGAAATGTCTTCGTCTCTCCTGCCTTCGAGGCCCCATTTTTTGCCCCAGGTCTTGCCGCCGATAAAGTTGCGGTCATTTGCTTTCATGGCTGGGATGTCCGTTACGCCGTTCACGGATATTGCGCATTGATACAGGTCCGGCTCCTTGATTGCGCCCATGAGTGACGCATAGCCGCCGTAGGATGCCCCCACAATGCAGATGCGGTTCGGATCAGCATATCCTTTTGCCACGATCCAGTGCGTGGCATCTGTGACGTCATCCTGCATCAGGCCTCCCCATTGGTTTTCGCCGGCTTCCTGGAAAGCTTGCCCAAAGCCAGTTGAACCACGGAAGTTCGGCTTGACGACCAGATAGCCCCGGTCTGCGAGGAACTGGGCCCAATAGTCCCAGTCTGCCGTGTCACGGGCGTGCGGGCCGCCATGTGGAAGCACCACTGTTGGCATATTCCTTGGCGTATCGGTGTCGTGTGGGATGGTCAGATAAGCGGGAATGGTGCTGCCATCCCGGACAGGAATATCGACCCGACGCGTTGTCGCAGATTTGGCGACGTCGATATTGGGGTAAGCGCTGGTGATAAAGTGCAATTGCCCCTGGTCGCGGTCAAACAGATAATAAGCACCGGGAACGGTGTCAGAGGCGCTGTAGATAAGATACAGGCGCTTCTCTTTGGCCTGACCGGCAATATAGTTGATGGTGTCTGGCAGGACTTTGTCAATGCTGCGTTTGATCAGCGCAAGATCCTTGTCGAAATAGTTGATCCTGTAGTGGTCGTCGACATAGGCCACGCCGGATACATGGCCAGTAATGGGGTGCTCGGTGACACCGGAAATATCATATTCCGGGTGCGAGAAGAGCTTTTCGACAATTTCGCCGGTTTTCACATCAATGGAAAACAGGCCTTTGGTGCCGCTGTCTGTCTGGCCACTGACATAAATGATCTGGGGGTCTGGTGAGAAGCCCTCGAAATCATATTTCTTGCCCCAGTCTGTCTTGTCCAGGTTGATCCAGCCATCCTTCTCGGTCTTGTAGATGGTAAACCATTCATCAGACCGGAAACCGATGCCAAGCCTGATTTCCGAATTATGGTCAGCATACCAGCTGTGTATATTATTGCGTTCGCGCCTGACGGGCCTTCGGCTGCCCGATCTTACGTTAACCCTGTAGACTTCGCTTTCGCCGTTGAGGTCGAAATCCATCGCCATCAGGATATTGTCCGGGTCTTCCCATAGGAAATCGACAAGTCGCTCATGCACGGATACATGATCGTTTCCAGACTTGGTGGCCATCAGGCTTCGTTTCGGCTTGCCAAGCCAGAGGAATTTTTGGGTCTCCCGATCAAAGGAAAAGATTCGGGTGTTGAAAGTTTGGTCGCGAAACTCGCTCCGACGCACCAGGCCACCTACCTTTACCAGCAACACCTGGTCGTTCGCCCAATAGAAACTTGATATCTCGGAATCTTTGGGTGCAGGAATAAGGCCACGATCCGAGCCATCTAGATTCTGATAGATCACGGCCTTGCGGCCTTCATATTGGATGCTGTAGGCAACAGACCCGCCACCAGGCGATAATTTGGCGCCAGAGAAGTCCGGGAGTGCAGCGAATGTTTCTATCGATGTCTTGGCGTGTGCTGGCGAGGCCATGCACATGCCGGTAGCGGCGAGGCAGGCGATGGCTATGGCGGACCATGCCCTGATCAGACTTGAAGATGAAATCACGTTTTCCCCCAATAAAAGTGATATAGGTGTATTTTTTACACCTATACGTTAGCAAGGGGCGATGTCTTCTACAAGCCTTTGTGGGAGAAAACTGGTTTGGCATTTTTTACATTCAACTTCCGCACTGATGGTGATGACAGCGCTGGACGTGGGCGCGGGTTACCCTATTTATTGCCGTGAAACAGGAAAAATGTCCCTTTTCCTCCAATTCCTTCCTTGCGAAACCGGGGGCTGGGGCGTTAAAAACAATGCCTGATTCTTTCGCACTGCAGCATCCGGCACGTGCGAGGCCAACGAAGTTCATTCTGCCGGGCCTATTTTCCGGAAGAATAATTTGTCAGGGGATTTATACATGGCGCAAGTGAAACGCCCGCTCTCTCCCCACCTGCAGGTATACCGCTGGGGATGGCACATGGCAGCGTCGATTATCAACCGGGCAACCGGTGTGGCGCTTGCTTTTGGCTCTATCCTCCTTACCTGGTGGCTGGTGGCTATGGCGACAGGGCACGACTATTTCGATCAAGTACAGGGCTATGCAGGCTCTATCATCGGGCGTATCGTCCTGTTTGGCATCACCTTCGCTCTGATGCAGCATCTGGCAGGCGGCATCCGCCACCTGTTCATGGACGCTGGCAAGCTCTATGAGCTGAAGGCCAATACCTCATCGGCCCGGCTGACCTTTGTGTTCTCGATCATCATGACAATCGTGATCTGGGTTGCCGCCTACAAAGTAATGGGGGTGATGTAAGCCATGACTGATATGAAAACACCACTTGCCAAAGTGCATGGCCTTGGTTCTGCCAAGGACGGCACGCACCACTGGTGGGTTCAGCGCCTGACCGCGCTTGCCAACATCCCGCTGGTGATCTTCATGGTTGTCTCATTCGTCGGCAATGCCGGCAAGGGGCACGCCGAATGGGTGGCCTGGCTGAAGCAGCCGCTGGTCTCCGTTCTGGTGATCCTGTTCGTTGCAAACTTCGTATATCATATGCGCCTAGGGCTGCAGGTGATTGTTGAAGACTATGTGCACGACAAGGGCACCAAGGTTGCGACCATGGTCCTGATCACCTTCGCCTGTGTGCTCATTGCGGCGCTCAGCATCTTCTCCGTTCTTCGTATAGCGTTTGGGGGATAAAACATGACGGGCGCATATCCCATTACAACACACACTTATGATGCCGTTGTTGTCGGCGCTGGTGGCTCCGGCCTCCGCGCGACCATGGGCCTCGCGGAAGCGGGCCTGAAGACGGCGTGCATCACCAAGGTATTCCCGACCCGCTCGCACACCGTTGCGGCGCAGGGCGGTATTGCGGCAAGTCTCGGCAACATGGGCCCAGACCACTGGACCTGGCATATGTATGACACCGTGAAGGGTTCCGACTGGCTCGGTGACCAGGACGCGATCGAATATATGGTGCGCGAAGCACCTGCTGCCGTTTATGAGCTGGAGCACTATGGTGTGCCGTTCAGCCGGACGGAAGAAGGCAAGATCTACCAGCGCGCGTTCGGCGGCATGACCACCGAATTCGGCGAAGGCCCGCCAGCACAGCGCACCTGCGCAGCCGCTGACCGGACAGGCCACGCCATGCTGCACGGCCTTTACCAGCAGTCGCTGAAGTATGATAGCGACTTCTACATCGAATATTTCGCCATCGACCTGATCATGGAAAATGGTGAGTGTCGCGGCGTGATCGCGATGAATATGGAAGACGGCTCCATCCACGCATTCCGCAGCCAGTCTGTGGTGCTGGCAACGGGTGGTTACGGCCGGGCTTACTTCTCCTGCACATCCGCCCACACCTGCACGGGTGACGGTGGCGGCATGGCGCTTCGGGCGGGCATTGGGTTGCAGGACCTTGAGTTCGTTCAGTTCCACCCAACCGGTATTTACGGTGCGGGCGTTCTGATCACCGAAGGTGCTAGGGGTGAAGGCGGTATCCTGATCAACAGTGAGGGCGAGCGCTTCATGGAGCGTTACGCGCCATCTGCCAAGGACCTGGCATCCCGTGACGTGGTATCGCGCTCCATCTCGAACGAGATCCGCGAAGGCCGCGGCGTTGGCGCGAACAAGGACCATATGTTCCTGCACCTGGATCACCTTGATCCAGCGCTCTTGGCAGAGCGCCTGCCAGGTATTTCCGAATCCGCGAAGGTATTTGCGGGCGTGGACGTGACGAAGGAACCAATTCCGATCATCCCAACCGTGCACTATAACATGGGCGGTATTCCAACCAACTATCATGGTGAAGTGATCAACCCGAGCAAGAGCGATCCTGATGCTGTTGTGCCAGGCCTGTTTGCAGTGGGTGAGGCTGCGTGCGTATCCGTTCACGGTGCGAACCGCCTTGGTTCCAACTCGCTTATCGACCTTGTCGTGTTCGGCCGCGCAACCGCGCACCGGATCGCTGAGATCTCCAAACCGGGTGCGACCCAGGCACCGCTGCCGAAGGGTTATGAGGAAATGGCCCTTGGCCGCCTTGACGGGGCGCGCTACGCGAACGGCTCCACGCCAACCGCTGACATGCGCCTGAAGATGCAGCGCGTGATGCAGAACAACTGTGCAGTGTTCCGGACAGAGGAAGTATTGGACGAAGGCGTGAAGCTGATCGACGAAGTAGCGTCCGGCTTTGATGACCTGAAGACGAACGACCGTTCGCTCGTCTGGAACAGTGATCTTATCGAGACGCTGGAACTGCAGAACCTGATCGGCCAGGCTGTCCTGACCATGCACGGTGCCGCAGCACGGAAAGAAAGCCGTGGTGCCCACATGCATGAGGACTATCCGGACCGTGACGACAAAAACTGGATGAAACACACCGTAGGCTGGTTCGACGGCCAGAAGGTCAAGCTGGGCGAACGCCCTGTACATGAGTACACGCTGACCAAGGAAGTCGAATATATCAAGCCTAAGGCTCGGGTTTATTAAGGGAAGGGAGACGACAAATGGCTGAATTTTCACTTCCCAAAAACTCCCGCGTTGGCAAGGGTAAGACCGTCAAGGCGGAAGGGGCAACCAACACTAGGGCTTTCCACGTGTACCGCTGGAACCCGGATGATGGCGAAAACCCGCGCATGGACACATTCGAAGTGGACATGGACAACTGCGGCCCGATGGTTCTCGACGCTCTGATCAAGATCAAGAACGAGATGGACAGCACGGTTACGTTCCGCCGGTCCTGCCGTGAGGGCGTTTGTGGCTCCTGCGCCATGAACATCAACGGCAAGAACGGTCTGGCGTGCACGACCGCGATTGAAGACGCCAAGGGCGATGTGGCGATCACGCCGCTGCCGCACCAGGAAGTGGTGAAAGATCTAGTACCAGACCTTTCCAACTTCTATGCGCAATACGCCTCGATCAAACCATGGATGCAGACACAGTCTACAACGCCTGAGAAAGAGCGCCTTCAGTCTCACGAAGACCGTGCGAAGCTCGATGGCCTTTATGAATGTATCCTGTGTGCTTGTTGCTCCACCTCCTGCCCAAGCTATTGGTGGAACGGCGACAAGTATCTGGGCCCTGCTATTCTGCTGCAGGCTTACCGCTGGCTGATCGACAGCCGGGACGAAGCAACGGGCGACCGCCTCGATCACCTCGAGGACCCGTTCCGGCTTTATCGCTGTCATACCATCATGAACTGTGCGAACGCATGTCCGAAGGGCTTGAACCCTGCGAAAGCGATTGCAGAGATCAAGAAAATGATGGTCGAGCGCAAGGGTTAAAAGCCGCGAAAATAATCTCTGAAAAGGTCGGGTTTTCCCCGGCCTTTTTTATTGTATGGTGTGCGTATGAATTCTGGTGGGGGAGCATCATGACAGAAGCAGTTGATATATCCGGCAAATGCTTGTGCGGTGCTGTAAGCTTCACGGCACAAACGGCATCCCGGCATTGTGGTGTGTGCCACTTCGGCATGTGCCGCAAGTGGGGTAGTGGCCCTTTTATGGAAATTGAATGCGGCACCAGCGTCCAGTTCAAGGGCGAAGAAAATATCTCTGTTTTCAGCTCTTCGGAATGGGGCGAACGTGGCTTCTGCGCCAAATGCGGCTCGAACCTGTTTTACCGGATCAAGGAAAGCGGCAGTACCGGGATTGCCGCCGGACTGGTGGATGACATGACAGGTTTCACCATGATCGCGCAGGTCTGCATCGACGACAAACCCGACTATTATAGCTTTGCGGAACAGACCCGAGAACTGACCTGCCAGCAGATGTTCGACCTGTTCACGGCGAAACCCTAATGGTCTAGCCGGGGCATAGGCTCCGGCTTATTTAGCACAAGAGGTTTAGATCGCGGCCCAGGCCACCAGCGCGCCGTTGTAGCTGGTGTATAGGCCGTAGGTGCGGTAGATCACGCCGCCCCAGTCACCTTGCACGCTCACCGGCAGGGCCGCATTCTGGACCGGATCGGACACGTTTCTCACGAAGCCGAATTTGGCGCCCTTCTCAAAGCAGACCTTGCCAAGGATGGCATCGTCCATTTCCACGCAGGCCTTGTCCTTGAAGGGCGAATCCGTGGCGTTTGTGGCCACGACGAATGTGGCTGTGGTGACAAGGGACTGTTTGTCCGGTGTCATGTCATACACCTTCACCTTGTCATCACCGAAACACAGGCCGTTTGCGTCCAGCTCGCCCAGGCTGTATTTACCGCCTTCGAACGCGCCTGCCAGGCTTTCAAGGTCGCTTTTCGTTGTCGGGATCGGGAACAGACTGTCTGTAAAATCGGCCTTGCCGATGAAGCTGTCGTTTGCGCTCCAGTCACAGTAATAGGTGGCCCACTTCGATGGGTCGGTAGGGTATTTCGGGTCATAAATCTGTCCGCTTGTGACCACGCGCACCGTGCCTTCATGATCTTCAAGTTCCGCGCCGCCCGCCGTGCCGATGGACAGCAGAAGCGATGCGCCCGTGGCGGAGAGAAGCTGGCTGGTCATCTGCTCCAGATAACTCTGGCCCGGCCAGTCCAGGTGGGTGTTCGACTTGAACAGCAGCACCTTTTTGCCGCGCACCTCCACCAGGCGGTATTCGCCCCAATAATCCCAATATTGCGGCCAGGTGCCCGACGGCATGTCCCAGTCGTACCGGTACCAGTCGTCCCACTTGCTGGTATTCCTGGCGCTATAGGGCATGGCTGTGCCGCTTTCCACAAACACCTGCTGCATGGCGGCCCATTCGGCTTCCGCCCAGGTGATGACCACCACATCGGCGGACGGCAGCGTGCCGGCTTCGCTTGCGAGCAATTTGGGCGCTTCACCGCCAAATTTGGACCAGGGCACAGCGGGCAGGTCTGGCAAGTTCAGGGTTGGTTCTGAACCGGTTTTCGAATGGCGGTTGGTGTCCATAAGGCGTCTCCCATAAATGGCATTTACAACCATTTGAGATACTAATTGGCGAAAAATCAATATCAGAAATTGTGTTAGTCATTTATAAAGGTTGTATCGATTTTGCGAAGAAGGGGAGCATGATGCAAAATTTCAGGAAAAGCTTGGGGCTGGGCATGGGCGCACTGGCGCTTTTGGGGGCGTCCCTTGGTGCCAGCGTGGCAGATGACCACGGTAAAACCGCGAAACGCTATGAGGGGCTGAATGTCCCGGACCGGCTGGGGCAGCAGTTCCCGGATTTTGGTCGGATGCCGTCGCCCGGCGTGTATGATGGCCGTGTTTTCAGGCTGAGCCAGGACTATCCGCGCAAAAAGCCGAACATGAAGAAAGACAAGGCGATCCAGAAGATTTTGAAGATCGACTTCAAGGAAGACTGGTATGCCTATGCCATGGCGGTGCGCGATTATGTATTTGAAGGCAATGCCCACGCGAACGATATCGAAAACAGCTTCAATCTCGAAGATAACAAGGTCCGGAACTGGTATCACATTCCCTGGCAGCATTATGGCCCGAACGGCCGCGAAGGCTTCCATGGCCTGACAAAAGAGGGCCCGATCCTGAAGCAGATGCTGGCGCCTGAACAGGTAACGCCAAGCTATGCCTATGCCGTGGGTTTCTATAACGAGCCCGGTGGTTACACCATTGGGCAGGTGTGGCCGACACCCGCTTATCCCGACCTTTCCTACATGAAGGCGGGGAACGGCTTCCCCATTGGCACTGTCGTGGGGAAGGTGCTGTTTACAACGCTGGGCGCAGACGAAGTGCCTTATCTTGAAGATCCCGTCAGCTGGAATGCCTATATTTATAATGGCGATATCCCAGGCAATACGGGCAAACAGTGCAACCAGAACCAGCCTGAATGCCAATCCGTTACCACTGTTAACCTGATCCAGATGGATATTATGGTGCGCGACCCGCGGGCGGACGATACCGGCGGCTGGGTGTTCGGTACGTTTGTCTATAACGGCACGCTCGGCAACGACAATAAGTGGGATAATATGATCCCGGTTGGCATGATGTGGGGCAATGACCCGGACTACCGCATGAGCTCCAACAATGCGACGCCAACCAAAACCATCATCAATCCGGAACTGAAGGAAACCGTGATCAACCAGCGTATGGTGGACGGCAAACCAGAGCTGCCGCCAAGCCATCTTGGTTGGGGCGGGCGCCTGAACGGTCCGGTGGATAACCCCAATTCAAGCTGCATGTCGTGCCATTCCACGTCGCAGTATCCGACTGTGTCGGCGATCATGCCGTTCCTGAATGAACCGCCTGTATCCATCCCTGCGGTGGGCACCGAAGCGCCGGATGACTGGATGCTGTGGTTCCGCAACGTGCAGTGCACCACGCCGTTCAATCCGGGTGAAGCCGTTTCGCTTGATTACAGTCTTCAGCTGTCGCAGGGCATCAACAACTATATGACGGCGCTGACCAACAGGGAAGACGGGCTGTTTGCCTACGAATATTGGTACAGTAGCGACAACGCAGGCAACAAGCCGGGCGAAGACGATACGCCAAACGAGAAGAAGACCTATCCGGTTCTGCGCGGCGCGAACTGATACAGTCAGGCAATTCATTGCCAAAGGTGGGCGGGCCTCAAATTTGGGGCCCGTTTTCCATTGTGGGAGTGGTTTTGGGCCGTTTTTGCTATGTTGCGGCGGCATATACTGCTATTTCTTGGGTTCTGCTACGCAGAAATGTGGGGACTTCAGCTAGCAAGAGAGACACATGCTAATCAGAATTGGATCCAAGATCGGTGCTGCCCGTATGGCGGCTGGGTTTGGGGCGACACATGCTGTTCGCATTGGGCCAACAACAACAGGGGCGCTCAAATTTTGGCGCCTTCCGGCAGAAAACATTCTGCTTCTGGATATCGAAAGCAGTAAGCGCGTTGATCCCAGGCACATCTCGATGCTGCTTGATTTTGTCTATGCGTTACCGGCAGAGGCCCGGCTTTTCATTCACTGCGCATCGGGCATGACCCGGTCTGCGGCGGCGGCGATTATCGCAGCCTGCGCGCTGGAGCCGGACAAAAGCCCGGCAGAACATTTTGCCGCGATGCTGAAGGCTTGCCCTCGTATCGTGCCGCAGCGGCGGATGCTGGAAATTGCCGATGACTTGATTGGCCTTGAAGGCGCGCTCAAAAAAGCCGGTGATGAAGACTGGGACAGGCGGCTTGAAAGCCTGCCGCCGCTGGAGATTTCACCGACCGTAAAAAGAGCGGGGCCTGCCCCTTCTTCGCGTCCGTCCCGCCTTGCCGTACGGGTCAAGCGCTTCCTGCATTTGGCGATCCAGGCATCCTGACCGAGGCAAAGACCGGGTGGCCACTTGAGGGTGATATTTACGGCCGAGAACAGGGTGAAAACCGACCGTTTTTTGCGGGAACGGGAAATATTCACTTTTGGGCAAGGTCTTATGGTGCACAATATGGTCCTGAGGAACAGGTAACCAGGGGCATTCTTTGAAAGACGCCATCGCAATCATTGTCGGTCTCTTGCTGGTGGCTGTTGCCGGCACCTCAGTTGGTGCGGCATCCGGGGCTGATGAGCCGGTGCGCGCAGGGCGCACCTATACCAGCGGGCTGGGGCCAGTCTGGGAGGCCATTGTAGCGGAGGCGGGGATTGATGTGAGCTACGCTTCGCTGCCGCCCAAGCGCAAGCGCCGGTCCTTTGTTGACGGTTATCTTGTGCTTGATTGCTGCCATCCGAAAATCTATCGCGATACTCCAGAAGAGCGCGCCACCCATTTGTTTTCCGATCCCATCTATTACGCGCGTGCACATTATGTGTTCCGCAAGGGTGAAGTGGTACCTATCAACAAACCGGCAGATCTTGAGCCATACAGGGTTGCCGGTATTCGGGGGTTCGATTACCGCTGGCAGGATCATTTCGGTGTACGGCTGGACGGCAGGGATCACCGGGATGTGCTTAACCTGGTGACCAAGAACCGCGCGGATATCGGTATTATCACCGGCCTCCAGTACCGAATTGAGCAGGCAACCAATCCGCTGCCGCTTGAGCTTGGCGGCATCAGCGCGGAGGGCTATCTGCATGCCAGTGTTCATGTGTCGCGGCCTGACCTGTTGCCGCGCATCAATGCGGCTATCGCGGCCATGAAGGCGGATGAAAGATTGAACATGTTGCTCCTACTCAAGGGGCAAAACGAATGAGGCGCTGGTTTTCCGATCAAAGCCTTGTTCGTCTTTCGCTGGCATTTTGGCTGGGCGCCTTTGTGCCTGGTGTTGCCTGCGCAGCGGACGATGCTGTGCTGGCCAGCAGGCTGGAGGCCAGCGTGTTCCGGGATGTCTGGCACGCCATTCTTGAGGATTCGGGCATTGACGTGCAGCTTGTCGAAGTTGCCAACCATGAAGATCGCCGACGCAGTTTCGCATCCGGCCAGCTGCTGCTGGACTGCTGTTCGATAAAAGCGTGGCGCGACAGGCAAGAAGAGATATCGGTTCAGCTCTGGAGCCGGCCGATCTTCTATACCATCGATCATCTGGTACTGCAGGGCGGCAGGACTTATGACTTGCCGGACCCCATGAACCTGAAGGCATACCGTGTCGCAGTAGTGAGGGGGTTCAGTTACCAGCGCGAAGAACTGTTCGGGCCCAGGGTCGAGTATGAGACAATTAGCCAGGTGCTGGATGCGGTGGCAGCCGGGCAGGCCGATGTAACGATCGTAAACAGCCAGGAATTCAGGCGCCTTCAGAAAATGAAACGCAGGCCGCTGGTGTTGGGGCCGGAGCACTATGAACTTATCCTTCGGGCGCGCGTGCACAACAGCCGCCCGGATCTATTGGTGAAGATAGATGCTGCGATCGAACGCCTTCAGGCTTCGGGGCGGATTGCCGCGCTAACGGGCGCCCGGTTGCGGTCTGTAAATTAAGTCCAGAAATTGAGGCGGAAAAACTGGGGGTGAGAAATTAGGGAAGGGGACAGCAGTGTCAAAGCTTTCAAGGATGTCAGGCCTGAAATCGGGGCTCGGTGAAAGTCTCGCCCGGCGGTTCATAGCAGCGCTGGCTGTGATGGCTCTGCTTGCAGCGCCCGCGCTGGCGAGTGATCTTGTCAGGGCAGGCCAAAGCGATTCCATTGAGTTTGACAGGGTCTGGTCCGCAATTCTGGATGAAGCTGGGTTGGACGCTGAAATCGTCAGCGCCCCGCATGAGCGCAAGCGGGGGATGTTTGTTCGCGGTGACATTGTGCTCGATTGCTGTTCAATACCGGCTTGGCGCCAGCGCCCGGAGGAGAAGGCCAGCCAATTGTTCTCAGATGCCTTTTTCCGATCAACCGAACATTATGTATTCAGGCGCGGTCATGCGGTCGCACCGGTTGAGAATGCGTTGAAGCTCAGGTTCGTTCGGGTGAAGGGCTTCGTTTATGATCTTGAGGCACCATTTGGCACGGCTATTGAGGTCCATGACATTGAAGAAGTCCTGGACCATGTTGCGTCGGGTGAAGCCGATGTTGCTATCGTCAACCGGCAGGATTTTGAGCGCCGGATGCGCCTTAAACCTCGGCCGCTTGTGCTGGGACCTGTGCATACTGTTGCTGACCTGCGGGTGCGCGTTCACCGGTCCCGGGCAGATCTTCTGCCGCGCATCAACCGCGCCATTGCTGCACTGAAAGATGCTGGCCGAATTGAAGACATCCTGAAAGAAACGGATGTGGAAAAGGCGGGCAAAGGCGAATACGCGGGTGTCCTGATGGTGGGCCGCAGCGATACGATTGGCACTCAGCGCATGTGGCGGGAAATTCTGGCCGAAGCTGGTATCAAGGCCGTGTTCGTGAACGCACCCCAGGCGCGAAAGCGCCGCATGTTCGCAAGCGGCCGTGTCCTGTTGGACTGTTGCGCCGCCCCAATCTGGCGAATGCGCGACGAGGAAGTGGCAGTGCAAAGCTGGAGCGATGTTTTCTATATGTCGCGCGAGGTTTGGGTGTTCAGGAAAGGCGAAGCCGTGCCTGTGGCGACACCCGAGGACCGGTCACGGTTGCGGGTGGCCGCCGTGCAGGGATTTGATTTTCATGACCAGGAAAGCTTCGGGATTCGGGTGCCAGGGCAGGATATTGACGATACGCTGCGTCTCTTGGCGGCTGGACGGGCAGATGCGGCCATTCTTGGCTCGCTCGATTATGAGGTGCGTATCGGGAAAGACTCTGACGTTTTTGAGCGTGGCCCCGTGCGGGTGGAAGTGGGCTTGAGTGTTCGGGCGCATCGGAATGCAGCCCATCTGTTACCACGAATCAATGAGGCGATTGCGCGCCTGAAGGCAGAGGGGCGGATTGAGGAGATTGTCCAGGAAGTGGCTGCCGAGAGCCGCTCACCCTTCAAGAAATAGGTCTCGCAGCCGGCCCTGGCGGTCAGGCGTCAGGCCCAGGCGATCTACCAGATAGGCGTCTACCGACCCGAAAGCCTTGTCGATGCTTTTGTGTGCCGCGTCCAGAAACGCAGGCTCGACCCCCACAAGTGGGTGAACGTCAGCCGGATTGATGGTGCGGCCCGCTTTTTCCGAAAGGCGCTGTGCAATCACGGCGCTTGCTGCAGGCAGATCAACCGCGTCGTTGGTCATCAGGAAGTCTGCTGTGATGTCCGCTTCTGCTACTCCCAGTACCCGCATCAGAAGGGCGCCTGCGATGCCTGTGCGGTCTTTGCCTGCTGTGCAGTGAAACAGCACGCTGTCATTCGTCTCTCCCTCAACCAGGATGTCGAAGAAGCGCTTCAGCCCGTCCGCGTTCGCGACCGGGATGGTTTCAAACGCCAGAATGAACTGGTCCCGAAGCTCCTTCGCTGGGAAGGGGCTGGTGGACAGGCGTTCATACAGTTCCTGAACCCAGGCGGCAGCGTTTCCGCCAATGGGCGTGGCGTGGTAGGTGGGCGCCCAGCCGTCTGGCCAGCCCACCGGGTGGCGTTTCTTTTCGGCGTCAGACCGGAAATCCACAACGGTGGTGATGCCATAAGCCGGTGCAGCAGTTTCCCTGTTGCCGGTGAATTCAGCCCAGTGCCCTGACCGGTACAGCTTGCCCCAGCGCATGGTCCGTCCGTCCGCCCCTATGTAGCCGCCCATGTCGCGGAAATTCTTCACGCCGGGCATGGGGATGATACGGGAGGCTGCTGGCATCGGGTCGGTCCTTTACTGGTCGTGCGGCCCAGCTTTTGTCAATTCTGCAGAGAGTGTATTCAGCGGCTGGGCCTTCCCTTTGTTGAATAAGGCGAAGTGGCGCCCGGTCAAGCAAAAGGCCAATTTTATTGCCCACTAAAGAGCCTGATAAAGTTGCGTCGCATTCGCGTTTTTTCGGATAGGTGACAAAATACAATTCGCCTAAATTTATTATAAAAAATAAGGGTTTAATTTACAGGGGCGATGGAATAGGTACAACTTGCCTTTACTAGGCACGAGTTCGAGTATTCCCCAAAAAAAGCGAAAATAAATGCGCTTTCAAGACTTGGTCTGATGGCGCATCCTAAAAGGCAAGAATTGATGAAATTTACGAATGATAGGAAGCCCCTAAGCTCCTCTGCCGGTATAGCCCGTCGCATGTTCGCGGCTGGCCTGATGGCAACAACCGCCATGACGGCGACGGTATCGGTTCAAGCAACCGATGATGACAAGTTGGGCCAGATCCTGGCGCGCCTTGAGCGCCTGGAGCAGGAAAACGCAGCGCTGAAGCGTGAAGTGAATGCGCTGAAACAGGGCGGTGACGCTGCTGGCACGCAGGAAGTCGTGGTGGCCGAC
The DNA here is from genome assembly GCF_001550065.1 of Kordiimonas lipolytica. Next base: position 61,096 of record NZ_LRUB01000012.1, on the reverse strand, counting down.
GCAAGTGAAAGAAAGTCTGCGTCCAAAGACGCCGGCGACATCCTTGACGTTGATGTGGTCAGCATCAACAGCAATCTGTCCTACAAGATGCTGGACCCAACAACCAACATCAACCGCAAGCAGGAGCTGCTTCTGGAAGCCCGCCGCTCTGGTGAGCTGGCTGACAACACGGTTACGCTTGGCGGCGCGGTAACGGCTATTGCTGATTATTGGCACAGCAACACCGAGAACAAATTCGGTTATCTGATGCGCCATCCAACACCAAACAACCAGCAGCAAAAAGACGTGAGCGAAGCTGTGATTCACAGCGCCCAGCTGAGCGTGACCGCCACACTCGGTGACTGGATCACCACCTACGCCGAAATGCTCTATGACCCAGAGCAAAGCTTCGGTGCCGGTACCATCACTGCCCTTGGCCGCAACCAGGTTCAGCTCCGCAAGGGGTATGTGATTGTCGGTAACCTTGAGAAGTCACCTGTTTATCTGACGCTCGGTAAAATGGCGACACCATTTGGCCTGACAGACACGGTGAACCCATTCACGGCTTCAACTGTGTGGCACGCGTTCGGCGGTCTCGCCTATGGTGCCAAGGTTACTTACGCTGACAATGGCCTGAACATGTCGTTCGAAGCAGTTCAGGGTGGCGCGCAGTTCCGCAGTGCGAATGTGCATAACAATGGCACAACTGTCCCAAGCAAGCTGAACAACTATGTGATTGATGCCAACTATACGCATGAATTCGGCACGGACGGTTTCGCCATGGTTGGTGGCTCCTACCAGCGCGGCACGGCTTACTGCCAGCCATTCCCTGTGGTGCATTTCACCGCCTGTAACGAGGTCAATCCAGCCTGGGCTGCCTATGGCCAGTTCAAGTCAGGTCCGTTCCTTGTGATGGGTGAATTTGCCAAAACCACGAAGGAATGGCCGGGCACCTTCAACCCAACCCCGCCACTGGACGTCTTTGCAGCAAGCAAGGTCACGAGCTTCGGCATCGGCGGCAAATATTCCTTTGCCATGAACGACAAGCCGACCGATCTGTCGCTGGAGTTCAGCAGCTTTATCTCTGGCCCGGAGGGTTCACCATGGAGGCGTCAGGACCAGTGGGTTCTTGGTCTGGCACATTTCCTGAGCCCAAGCATCAAGGGCTTTGCCGAACTGGTGCGCACCAACGGTTATGCGCCGCTTAACTTCATCAGCGGTGGCAACCAGGCACCGGGTACGACCCATAGTGATATCGATGCCAACAGCACTGGTATCATCATTGGTGTGAACGCCGCCTTCTAAGGCCGCGACCAAAAGACTGAAAAGGGGCCTGCCGATCCGTCGATGGGCCTTTTTTCTTGGCGGTGGGCCATGGTGGGATTTTGGCTTGAGGATTTTCCCTGCCGTGCTAGGGAAGAAGAAACACCATCCATTGGCTGGAGACACTTGTGGCCACAACCGAGACACCGCTGGAAGCCTATCGCCGCCTGGAGCGCGAGGGCGAGGTGCGCGCAGACGATGACCAGCTCAGGGTGCTGAAGCATTTCGAGCGGCTGTATCATGACCTTCTGGACTATCCGGAAGTGGCGGGGAAGGCCCGCAGCCTGTCGATCAAAAGCTGGCGACTTTCAACCCTGTTCAAATGGGGCAACAATGAAAAGGGCGTGCCGAAGGGGCTATATGTCTATGGCGGCGTGGGGCGCGGCAAGTCCATGCTGATGGACCTGTTTTACGAGCTGGCGCCGGTGAAGGCCAAGAAACGCGTGCACTTCCATGAATTCATGCTGGATATCCACGCGCGGCTGAAGGAATGGCGCGGTCTGTCGGCGAAGGAACGCGCGGCACGCGGTGGCCGCGCAACCGCCGATGACCCGATCCCGCCGGTGGCCCGGCAGATCGCCATGGAAGCCACGCTTCTGTGTTTTGACGAAATGCAGGTCACGGACATTGCTGACGCCATGGTGCTGGGGCGGCTTTATAAGGAGCTTTTGGAGCGCGGCGTGGTGATTGTGGCCACATCCAACCGCGTGCCGGATGACCTTTATAAGGGCGGCCTCAACAGGCAGCTGTTCCTGCCGTTCATTGAGATGATCAAAAACCAGTTCGATGTGGTGCCGCTGGATGGCCCGACCGACTACCGCTATGACCGGCTGAAGGGGGTGGCTACCTATTATACGCCGATCAATGACGAGACGACGGACCTGCTGTCGGAAGCCTTTTTCCGCCTGACCGACCGTGATGTCGAGAACCGTGACAAGGTACCGTCGGATGAGCTGACCGTTCAGGGCCGCAAGCTTTTCGTGCCCAAAGCCGCGCGCGGCGTGGCGGTGTTTTCCTTCAAGCGGCTGTGCGCCAACCCGCTTGGTTCAGCGGACTATCTGGCGATCGCGCGCGCCTACCATACGGTGATTATGGTGGCGATCCCGCAGATGGGCCCTGAAAACCGCAACGAAGCCAAGCGGTTCGTCACCTTCATCGACGCACTTTACGAGCACGGCGTGAAATTCCTGTGCTCCGCCGCCGTGCCGCCCGCGGACCTTTATGAAGCCGGGGACGGGCACTTTGAATTCGAGCGCACGGTCTCGCGCCTGATGGAAATGCAGTCAGAAGACTATTTGCATCGCGGCCACGGAAAAGTGGAATAGTAATAAAGTCTGCGCCTTCTACCGCTTCACCCACCCGAGGAAGCTGGTGCGGCGGTCGCCCGCAAACGGCGATACGACTGTTACCGCATGGGGCTGTGGCACCAGGAAGATATTCAGGCTGTTGAAGGTGGGTTTGAAGCCGCCAGTGATGTTTTCGTCCTCGTCATAGAACACCAGGTTGCCGCCCCAGTCGGCCTTCCAATCCTTGGTCATGGAAATCACATAGGCCGCGACCCTGTCGTCAGTGGCGTGGGTGTCGTCATGACGGGTCAGGAAGTTGCCCGCCACATACTGGCTGGCGAAGCTGTCGATATAACGCACTTTGGGCTCGCCCGTCAGCGTGCGCATGAACTCAAGAACTGGCTCAGAATTGACAAAGTCATGCATGAAATGCAGGGGATGGCCAGTTTCGCGGCCCTGTTGCACCGCTTCCGAAATATAATATTGCTGAAAGAAATACTGGAACCCCTCGCGTGCGCCTTTCTGTATCACGCGCCAGAATTGTTGCTGTTGTGCCGGGCTCAGGCCGGCGACCTCGGCCTGCGGCACTTCATAAAAGTTTTCGCCTTCATTATAGGCGGTAAACCAGGTGGGGTTCGCGCGCAGCAGGCCATAGAGCTTTTCCGCCACGTCGGCTGGGAAGAAGTTGGGCACCTGCAGGCGGCCTTCCTTTTGAAGGATTTCACCGAGAGCTGCCGGGTCGTGGCGCGCGTCGATTCTCACATCAACCATGGTCTTTATGTTCCAGTTTTGAATTCATCCCCACCCCTCCCATAGCGGGAGAAATTTCTATTGGCAATATGGTGCGCTCATTCGTCACAAACAGAGACTCGGGCGGCGGATATGCGCAAGAATATTAAAGATGTGTAAAAATAGGGTAGTAGCTATGACCAGAACGCATGGCTGCTCTATGAAAAAGGAACACCAACAGGACCAAAAACCCAATAATGTAACGATTCATAAAGATATAGTGTGGAAGGTATACCGTAAATGGCTTGTCTGAGCAGGGTAAACGCGCTAGTTACCTCCCAGAATATTCTTTGTTTTTCAGTAAGCGGTTACTCTTTAAGTGGCCCCCAAAAAAATTGGCTGGAGCATTCTCATGGCACGTAAAAAAATTGCATTGATCGGCAGCGGCCAGATCGGTGGTACCCTTGCACACCTCGCAGCGCTCAAGGAAATGGGCGATGTGGTTCTTTTCGATATCGCAGAAGGCCTGCCGCAGGGTAAAGCCCTCGACCTCGCCCAAAGCGCACCGGTTGAAGGTTATAATGCCTCCCTTAAGGGCGCGAACGATTATGCAGATATCGCAGGCGCAGATGTCGTTATTGTGACAGCCGGCGTCCCGCGTAAGCCTGGCATGAGCCGAGATGACCTTCTCGGCATCAACCTCAAGGTTATGAAATCAGTTGGTGAAGGCATCGGCAAATATGCGCCAGATGCCTTTGTTATTTGTATCACCAACCCGCTGGACGCCATGGTTTGGGCGCTGCAGAAATTCTCTGGTCTGCCAACCAACATGGTTTGCGGCATGGCTGGCGTGCTTGACAGCAGCCGTTTCCGCACCTTCCTGGCGGAAGAATTCAATGTTTCCGTACAAGACGTAACAGCGTTTGTGCTGGGCGGCCACGGTGACACCATGGTGCCGCTGACGCGTTATTCCGCAGTTGCCGGTATTCCGGTTCCGGACCTGATCAAAATGGGTTGGTCCACTCAGGAGAAAATCGACCAGATCGTTCAGCGCACCCGTGACGGCGGCGCGGAGATCGTTGGTCTTCTGAAAACCGGTTCTGCTTTCTACGCGCCTGCGACAAGCGCGATCGAGATGGCGGAAAGCTACCTAAAAGACAAGCGCCGCCTGCTGCCGGTTGCTGCATACCTGTCTGGCGAATATGGTCTTGACGGCATGTATGTTGGCGTACCGGTGCTGATCGGCGAGAATGGCGTGGAAAAAGTAGTGGAGATCGAACTGCAGGGCGAAGAGAAGTCCGGCTTCGATCATTCCGTAGATGCAGTGAAGGGTCTGATGGAAGCTTGCATCAATATCGACCCATCGCTCGGCTCATAAGCTGAAACTCTAGAAGCCCCCAAGGAGCTCTTGGACAGATGAATATCCATGAATATCAGGCGAAAGGCCTGCTGAAAAAATACGGCGCTCCCGTCCTTGAAGGCGGTGTAGCCTATACGGCGGCGGAAGCTGTCGACGCAGCGAAGAAGCTTGGCGGCCCGGTTTGGGTTGTGAAAGCGCAAATTCACGCTGGTGGCCGCGGTAAAGCGGGCGGCGTGAAGGTTGTCAAATCGCTCGACGATGTTGAAGCCGTTGCAAAAGACCTGATCGGCAAAACGCTCGTGACGCACCAGACCGGCCCAGAGGGCAAAGAGGTGAAGCGCGTTTATGTTGAAGACGGTTGCGCCATCAAAAGCGAATTCTACCTGTCCATGCTCCTTGACCGGGCTTCCGGCAAGCTTGCCATCATGGCATCGACCGAAGGCGGCATGGATATTGAGGAAGTGGCCGAAAGCACGCCAGAGAAGATCGTGACCATCACGATTGATCCGGCAACCGGCCTGCAGCCTTTCCACTGCCGCAAGGTGGCCTTTGGCCTGAACCTTGAAGGCGCAGCTGCGAAAGAATGCATGAAGGTTGTAAGCTCGCTTTACGCTGCCTATACCGACCTCGACGCATCGCTTCTCGAGGTGAACCCACTGGTTCTGACCGAAGACGACAAGATGATCGTCCTCGACGCCAAGATGTCCTTCGACGGTAACGCCCTGTTCCGCCACGCGGACGTGCGCGAACTTCGGGACGAATCGGAAGAAGATCCAAAAGAGATCGAAGCCTCCAAATACGACCTCAACTACATCAGCCTCGATGGTTCCATCGGCTGCATGGTGAACGGTGCTGGCCTTGCAATGGCCACCATGGACATCATCAAGCTGAAGGGCGGCGAGCCTGCCAACTTCCTGGACGTTGGTGGTGGCGCGACCAAAGAGCGTGTAACCGAAGCCTTCAAGATCATCCTGTCTGACGACAATGTGGAAGGCATCTTGGTCAACATCTTCGGCGGCATCATGCGCTGTGATGTGATCGCGGAAGGTGTTGTGGCGGCAGCCCGCGAAGTGGCGCTCAGCGTTCCGCTTGTGGTCCGTCTGGAAGGCACCAACGTAGAACTTGGCAAGCAGATCATGGCTGATAGTGGCCTGCCGATTATTTCTGCCGACGATTTGAATGACGCAGCCGAGAAGATTGTAAAAGCTGTGAAGGAGGCCGCGTAATGTCTGTACTCGTAGGTAAAGACACTAAAGTAATCTGTCAGGGCTTCACTGGTGCCCAGGGCACGTTCCACTCCGAGCAGGCTATTGCATACGGCACCAACATGGTTGGCGGTGTAACGCCGGGCAAAGGTGGCATGAAGCACCTGGACCTGCCAGTGTTCAACACAGTTGGTGATGCACGTGAAGCAACAGATGCCAACGCTTCTGTAATTTACGTGCCGCCTCCATTCGCGGCCGATTCGATCCTTGAAGCCATCGACGCTGAAATCGAACTGGTTATCTGTATCACTGAGGGTATTCCGGTTCTGGATATGGTTCGCGTCAAGCGCGCGCTCCGTAATTCCAAAACCCGCCTCGTTGGCCCGAACTGCCCAGGCGTGATCACGCCGGGCCAGTGCAAGATCGGCATTATGCCTGGTCACATTCACAAGCCAGGTAACGTGGGCATCGTATCCCGCTCTGGTACGCTGACGTATGAAGCGGTTGCGCAAACAACGGCTGCAGGCCTTGGCCAGTCCACCTGTATCGGTATTGGTGGTGACCCGGTTAACGGCACCAACTTCATCGATTGCCTGGACATGTTCCTGGGTGACGAAGACACGCACTCGATCATCATGATCGGTGAAATCGGTGGGTCGGCTGAAGAAGAAGCGGCTGAGTTCCTGAAGCAAAGCAAGGTGAAGAAGCCTGTTGCAGGCTTTATCGCTGGCCGTACGGCGCCTCCGGGTCGCACGATGGGCCACGCTGGCGCTATCGTTTCCGGTGGTCAGGGCGGTGCTGAAGACAAGATCGAAGCCATGAAGTCGGCTGGTATCGTTGTTTCCGACAGCCCGGCTGCGCTTGGTACAACGCTTCTGAAAGCAATCAACGGTTAACCGTTAAAGAAGGGGGCGCGGCCTCAAAGTGCCGCGCCAAATTGCCCATGGGTGCAGATATGGATCGCATCGCCGCCTTGGAAGGTGTCAGCCCACAGTTCGTGGAATCTCTCTACGAGCAATATACGGCTGACCCATCTTCCGTTGACGAAGGCTGGCAACAATATTTCGACGCATTGGAAGCCGGTGTCGGCAAATCCGGCCCAAGCTGGGCGCGGGCCGACTGGCCGCTTCGCCCTGACGACGACCTGACGACAGGCCTTGATGGCTCCGACATGTTCATCGAGGACGCCAGCAAGCCGGCGCCTGCAGGTGCCAAGCTTAGCCAGGAAGACATCCGGGCCGCGACGATTGACAGTATCCGCGCGCTGATGATGGTGCGCACCTACCGGGTGCGCGGCCATCTGATGGCCAATCTGGACCCGCTCGGGCTCGAAGAGCGGAAAGTTCACCCTGAACTGCAGCCGGAAACCTATGGTTTCGGCCCTTCCGACATGGACCGGCCGATCTTCATGGACGGCGTTCTGGGGCTGAACACTGCAACGGTGCGTGAAATCCTTGAAATCCTGAAGCGGACTTACTGTTCGAACCTGGGTGTCGAGTTCATGCATATCAACGACCCAGAAGAGAAGGCCTGGATCCAGCGCCAGATTGAGGGTCGTGACAAGGAAATCCAGTTCACCGACCGCGGCAAGATCGCGATCCTGAACAAGCTTATCGAAGCGGTTCAGTTCGAACGCTTCCTGGGCAAGAAATATACCGGTACCAAGCGCTTCGGCCTTGATGGTGGTGAGGCCATGGTGCCCGCCCTTGAAGCCGTGATGAAAACCGGTGGCCAGTTTGGTCTTGATGAAATCGTGATCGGCATGCCGCACCGCGGCCGCCTGAACGTGCTTGCGAACGTGATGGCGAAGCCTTACCGCGCCATTTTCAACGAATTCCATGGCGGGTCCTTCAAGCCTGATGACGTGCAGGGTTCCGGTGACGTGAAATATCACCTGGGCACCAGCGCCGACCGTGAATTCGACGGCAACAAGGTTCACCTGTCGCTGAACGCGAACCCATCGCACCTTGAAGCTGTGAACCCTGTTGTGATTGGTAAAACCCGTGCCAAGCAGGAGCAGAAGAAAGATACCAAGCGTGAGACCACGCTGTCGCTGCTGCTGCATGGTGACGCGGCCTTTGCAGGCCAAGGTATCGTGGCGGAATGCTTCGGCATGTCCGGCCTTCGCGGCTACAACACGGGCGGCACAGTCCACTTCATTGTGAACAACCAGATCGGTTTTACCACCAGCCCGCAGTTTGCGCGCTCGAGCCCATATCCATCGGACGTGGCCAAGATGGTGCAGGCCCCGATCTTCCACGTGAATGGTGACGACCCCGAAGCGGTAACCTACGCCGCCAAGATCGCAACCGAATTCCGCCAGACTTTCAAGCGCGACGTGGTGATCGACATGATCTGCTACCGCCGCTTTGGTCACAACGAATCGGATGAACCGGCCTTTACGCAGCCTCTGATGTATGCGGCGATCAAAAACCACCCAAGTGTGGTGAAGATTTATGCTGACCGTCTTGTTGCTGAGGGCGTGATCACGGCTGAGAAATTCGAGCAGATGGAAAATGAATTCATCAGCTATCTTGAGGATGAATTCGAAGCTGCCAAGGAATACCGCGTTAACAAGGCCGACTGGTTCGAAGGTAAATGGGAAGGCCTTGGCCTTGCCGACAAGGACCATGAGAAACGCCGTGCTGAAACCGGTGTGTCTGAGATCATGCTGCGCGAAGTGGGCGAGCAGATCACCAGCTATCCTGAGAAGTTCAACATTCACCGCACCCTCAAGCGAGTGCTTGATGCCAAGCACAAGATGTTTGAAGACGGTCAGGGCTTTGACTGGGCGACGGCAGAGGCGCTGGCGTTCGGCACGCTCCTGCGCGAAGGCTACGGTGTGCGCCTTTCCGGCCAGGACTGCGGTCGCGGCACCTTCAGCCAGCGTCATGCTGTGTTCGTGGACCAGAAAACCGAAGACCGTTACATCCCGCTTCAGGATATCAACCCGGACGCCAACTTCACCGTGCTGGACAGTCACCTGTCCGAGTTCGGCGTGATGGGCTTCGAATATGGATATTCGATGGCAGAGCCAAACAGCCTGACCCTTTGGGAAGGCCAGTTCGGTGACTTTGCGAACGGCGCCCAGATCATTATCGACCAGTTTATCTGTTCGGCGGAAGCCAAGTGGCTTCGGATGTCCGGCCTCGTGCTTCTGCTGCCGCACGGCTATGAAGGCCAGGGGCCTGAGCACTCTTCCGCACGGCTGGAGCGTTATCTGCAGCTGTCTGCTGAAGACAACTGGCAAGTTGCCAACTGTACGACGCCGGCGAACTACTTCCACATTCTGCGCCGTCAGATGCACCGTCCGTTCCGCAAGCCTTTGGTGATGATGACGCCGAAGTCGCTTCTGCGGCACAAACGCTGTGTGTCAAAGTTGGAAGACTTTGGCCCAGGGTCACAGTTCCACCGTGTTCTGTGGGATGATGCGCAAGATGCGAACAGCGGTTCAATCAAGCTGAAGTCGGACGACAAGATCAAGCGGGTCGTGCTGTGTTCGGGCAAGGTTTACTATGACCTGCTGGACGAGCGTGACAAGCGCGAGCAGGACGACACCTACCTGATGCGCGTCGAGCAGCTGTATCCATTCCCGGCCAAGGCAATCGCCAAGGAAATGAAACGCTTCAAGAATGTCGAAAGCATCGTCTGGTGTCAGGAAGAGCCCCGCAATATGGGTAGCTGGTCCTATATCCACGAGCTTCTCGAGGAATTGTTCACTGAAATCAAACTGCCCGTGACGCGCCCGGTTTATGCCGGTCGCACGGCGAGCGCTGCAACCGCAACTGGCCTTGCATCCAAGCATGCGGCCGAGCAGGAAGCGCTCATCGATCAGGCACTCACGGTTTAATCAGGGTAGGAGCCCCGAAACATGGCAATCGAAGATATTGTTATCCCACAAATGGGTGAATCGGTCGCGGAAGGCACGATCGGTACCTGGCTGAAGAAAGTCGGCGACGCTGTCGCGGCGGATGAGCCAATTGTGGAAGTTGAAACCGACAAGGTGGCGATGGAAGTGCCTAGCCCTGTGGCTGGCGTGCTGGTTGAAATCGTGGCCGAAGAAGGCCAGGACGTGGAAATCGGCGCCCTGATCGCGAAAGTGGACACGGAAGGCAAGGCAACAGGCGGTTCGGCAGAGAGCAAGCCTGCCGCGAAAGCTGAAGCCGCTCCGGCCCCGGCTGAGAAGAAGGCGGAAGCTGCTCCGGCACCTGCCCCGGCCGCAGCGCCAGCATCCAGCGCCCCGGCGAAGGATCTGATGCCGATGTCGCCAGCTGTGCGCCGCATCGTGCAGGACTATAACCTGGACCCATCCTCGATCGAGGGCACGGGCAAGGACGGCCGCCTGACGAAGGGCGATGTGATGAGCGCGATCGAAGCCGGTACGGCTCGCACGCTTGACGTTCAGCCTGCTTCTGCGGCTGCGGCGCCTGCTGGTCCCCGGGAAGAACGCGTGAAGATGACGCGTCTTCGGAAGAAGATCGCCGAGCGTCTCAAGGACGCCCAGAATACCGCTGCGATGCTGACCACTTATAACGAAGTGGACATGTCTGCAGTGATGGCGGCACGCAACAAATACAAAGACCTGTTCGCCCGCAAGCACAATATCAAGCTTGGTTTCATGAGCTTCTTTACCAAGGCCTGCTGCCTTGCGCTCAAGGAAATTCCGGCTGTGAACGCACAGATCGACGGCGATGAAATCGTCTATCATAATTTTGCCAATGTGGGCGTGGCTGTAAGCTCGCCGAACGGTCTTGTTGTGCCGGTTCTGAAGGACGCGCAGGACATGTCCTTTGCGGACACCGAGCTGGCGATCGCAAACTTCGGCAAGAAGGCGCGCGACGGCAAGCTCACGATCGACGACATGCAGGGCGGTACCTTCACTATTTCCAACGGTGGTATCTTTGGCTCGCTGATGTCCAGCCCGATCCTGAACGCGCCGCAGTCCGGTATTCTGGGCATGCACAAGATTCAAGAGCGCCCGGTTGTTGAGAACGGCCAAGTGGTGATCCGCCCGATGATGTATCTGGCGCTGTCCTATGACCACCGCATCATTGACGGTCGCGAGGCTGTAACCTTCCTGGTGCGTGTGAAGGAAGCGCTTGAAGATCCAACCCGCCTCCTGCTGGACATGTAGGCCTGACGGGTTTGTGACGAGTTACATGGGTGGGGTGATGGTCCCACCCATCTTTTTGACAAGAGGGACATAAAATGTCTGACGCATTTGACGTTGTAATCATTGGTGCTGGCCCCGGCGGTTATGTTGCCGCGATCCGTGCGGCACAGCTTGGGCTCAAGACAGCTTGCGTGGAAAAGCGCGAAACGCTGGGCGGCACCTGCCTGAATGTGGGCTGCATGCCTTCCAAGGCGCTGCTCCATAGCTCGCACCTGTATCATGAAGCAGGCCACGACTTTGAAGCCTTTGGTCTTTCCGTGAAGGGCCTGGATTTCGACATCAAGAAGGTGATGGAGTCCAAGGACAAAATCGTTGAAGGCCTTACGGGCGGCATTGAGTTCCTGTTCAAGAAGAACAAGGTTGAATGGATCAAGGGTACTGGCCACTTCAAATCCAAGGATACGCTGACGGTTGACCTTAATGACGGCGGCAAGCGCGAAGTTAAGGCAAAGAATTTCGTCATCGCGACGGGTTCTGATGTTGCCAGCCTGCCGGGTATTGAAATCGACGAAGACAAGATTGTGTCCTCCACGGGTGCGCTCAGCCTGCCGAAAGTGCCGAAGCATCTGGTGGTGATCGGCGGCGGTGTGATTGGGCTTGAGCTTGGCTCTGTGTGGAAACGCTTCGGCTCTGACGTAACGGTTGTCGAGTTCATGGATCAGGTGCTGCCGGGCATGGATATGGAAGTTCGCAAGACCTTCGGCCGCAGCTTGAAGAAGCAGGGCATGACCCTGAACCTGTCGTCCAAGGTGACTTCGGTTGAGAAAACCAAGAAGGGCGTTACGGTAACCTTCGAGCCCGTCAAGGGTGGTGATGCCAAAACGATCGAAGCCGATGTGGTGCTGGTTTCCGTTGGCCGCCGGCCATACACCAGCGGCCTGGGCCTTGAGGCCATCGGCGTTGAGATGGATGATCGCTCGCGCATCAAAACAGGCCATGATTTCTCCACCAACGTACCGGGCATCTGGGCGATCGGCGATGTGATCGAAGGCCCGATGCTGGCGCACAAGGCGGAAGACGAAGGCGTTGCCGTTGCTGAAAACATCGCGGGCCTGAACGGCTATGTGAACCATGATGTGATTCCGGGCGTGGTCTATACCTTCCCTGAAGTTGCCGCAGTGGGCAAAACCGAGGAAGAGCTGAAGGAAGCGGGCGTGGCCTACAATGCCGGCAAGTTCCCCTTCACGGCAAACAGCCGCGCGAAAGCCAACCTGCAAACGGAAGGCTTTGTGAAAATCCTGGCTGACAAGGAAACGGACCGGGTGCTGGGCGTGCATATCATTGGCGCTGACGCAGGCAATATGATCGCACAAGCGGCAACCGCGATGGAATTTGGGGCATCAGCTGAGGATATCGCGCTGACGTGCCACGCGCACCCAACGGAGACGGAAGCCATGAAAGAAGCCGCGCTGGCGGTTCATGGGCGCCCGATCCATATGTAAGATATATCGCTTTCAAGCGATGGAAGAGCCCGGCTTTTGCCGGGCTTTTTTGTTGTTACTACATGATTATTATAATTATTAAAATTTTAACCAAAATTTGACGAGGTAGCCTTTTGCGCGCTATTTGATTCACTTCAAACAATTTAAGTAAAATTAAAGTCATCAGGCGTTTTGACTTCAGGCATGATCAACTGAACTTGGGGGTCCAGGTCATGCAGACTAAAAAGATTGATTACAGCAAGCTTAACGCGCTTATCGCCATGTCCAACAGCCAGCTTGGGCGCACGGTGTGGCACTTCCTGCGAGAAGAGGGTATTGGCTCCTGCATGATGGTGACGTCGGCAAGAGATGCTGTCGCCCGCATGCAGAACAATCGCTTCAATCTTTTCTTTGTCGATTACGATCTGCCGGATTTTGGCGGTGTCGATTTCGTGAAATTCCTGCGCCTGTGTGACGGCCAGCTTGCTGAAGCCTTCGCTGTGATGGTTATCCCGTCACCGGACAAGGAAAAGGTGATGGCTGCGCGTGATGGCGGCTGCCATGAGATCCTGGGCCTGCCGCTCACCGCCAAATTGCTGACGACGCGCCTCAATCATATGATCGGGAATCCAAAGCCTTTCATTCGGGCCCAAACCTATATCGGCCCATGCCGCAGGCGTGAGGTGGTCCAGATTTATCATGGGGCGGAACGGCGACAGAGTCGGGGTAGGGCCGAACACGTCTAATGTTGGCCAAATATTCTACGAATGTTGAGTAATCGCCAGAATAAAAGTTAATTTTCTATTCAAAATAACGGAAAGAAAACCTATGCGTTTTCTAGGCCAATATTTTGTTTCATTTTTTTGACTGTTTTAAAATATTTTCCTATGACTTTAGTTGGGGTAGGGCTTTGCCATGGGGAGGCAGGCCCTTTAGGTACGCGCCGGGGGGCGCATGTTGGGGAGAAACTGTCTTGAGGGGTGTTTCCGGTATTGATTACCGGGCCATGAAGGTGCTCGTGGCCCTGTCTAACAAACAATTGGGTGAGACGATCAGGCACTATCTTAAGGATAGTGGGGTTGGTCAGGTGCAGCTTGTGGACAGCCTGAAAGAGGCTTTGCACCGGATGCAGGCTTTCCAGTTTACGCACTTTTTCCTGGATTTCGATTTTGGTGATCACGGCGGGTCGGATTTCGCCAAATTCATCCGCATGTGTGACGGACAGGTATCAGAGGCGCCGATTGTGATGATCATGCCGTCGCCCAGCAAAGACAAGGTCTTTGCCGCACGGGACGCGGGCGTGAATGAAATTCTGGGGTTGCCACTGACGGCCAAGCAGATGGACGCCAGGCTGCAGCATCTTGGGGCACATCCCAAACCGTTCGTGCGGGCCACTACCTATATTGGTCCGTGTCGCCGCCGCGAGGCGATGCAGGTCTATCATGGCAAGGAACGCCGCAAGACCATGCACAAGGCCCACCAGCTGCCTAAAGGTCAAGGCCAGCGAGCCTACGCGCATAAGGTAGCCTAGGCGCGTTCAACGCGGCACTGGTAGCAATTATATTGTGACGTCCGTACGTGCAGATAGGCCACGTTTGGGTCCGTCAGCATCTCCGCGCACTGTGCTTCAAGTTCATCCACAGGGATATGGCGCGCAGCCTGATACTGAATGCGGTTGTTCGACCCGTAGCCGCGCACCAGCACCGTGTTCCAGCGCTGGAACATTTTGGGGAAGCCAGCGTATTCATCATAGCGACCGCAGTCGCGACCATGCAGGAAGATGGGACCCAGCTCGGCATAGGGCTGAAGCTCTTCGAACGGGCGGTAGGCCAGCACCAGCTTTTCGGCACCCGCTTCAATTGTCTCAAGGCAGTGGCGGCATGGGTTGCCAGGGCCGGTGGAGATGTCTCTCTCAGGCATACGTCCGTTGGCGTCTAGCGCTCCGCGCTGATAGGCTCGGGCATCAACGGTTGGCATGGCGATGATTTTCAGCATTGTCATTTTATTTCTCCACTTTGATTTGGGTGAGCACAAGGGTTTGCACCCCGCAGGTGCATTGTTCCGCTTGGCAAGTCTTCAGGATGTCGTCAGAGGGCCAGTAGCGCCCCTTCGTGCTTGAGGAGCCATTCCTTGCGCTCAAGCCCGCCCGCATAGCCGGTGAGCGAGCCGTCCGCGCCAATCACCCTGTGGCAGGGATGGATGAGCGCCACTGGGTTACGCCCGTTGGCCCGGCCGACTGCACGGGGGCTGGAGCCAAGCTCTTTCGCCATGGCGCCGTAACTTGTGGTGTTACCCGCCGGAATATCCCTGAGGGCCTCCCACACGCGCTGCTCATAGGGTGTGCCAAGCGGTTTACTCTTGAGGCGGTTGAGCGCATCGCGGTCGCCGCCGAAATAGGCGTCAAAGGCCTGTGTGATGGCGTTTGGCACTTTCGCTTCCACAGGTGTCTCGCCAGGAAAGTACGTTTCCAGTTGTCGCGTCACGCGGGCTTCGCGGTCGGCAAATTCGCAGATCATGATGGTGTCGCCCTTCAGCACCAGCGTGATGGCACCAAGGGGGCTATTCAGGGTTGCTGTCGTTAGCATTCTTATCTCTCCATTCTGTGGGAGTTACGCCGTATGTACCTTTGAAGGCATCATTGAAGCGCCTCAGGCTGCCAAAGCCTGACGCATAGGCCACATCCGGGATGCTGGCTTCGGGTTCCTTCAGCAGGGTGACCGCAAGGCCCAGCCGGTTTTCCTGTTTCACTTCCATCGGGCTTTTGCCCAGATGCTGATTGAACAGCCGCCTCAGGTGGCGGTCGGTAACACCAAGCCGGTCTGCCAAATCCGCCAGGCTATCGGGGCCTTCGCCCTGCGCCAGCAGCCTCAGCGCGCGGCTGATGGTGGCTTTGGTGCCCTGCCACGCCGGGCTGCCGGGGCGGGCCTCCGGGCGGCAGCGCTTGCAAGGGCGGAAGCCGGCCATGGCGGCAGTTTCGCTGTCGGTAAAATACAGGACATTTTCCGGCTTCGGTTTTGGTGCAGGGCAGATGGGCCTGCAATAGATGCCGGTTGATGTGACGCCGAAAAACAGCTTGCCATCAAACCGGGCATCCCGGTTCAAGAGCACATCGTAAAGAATATGTCGGTCCTGTTCTGTCATGGGGACAGTCTAGCGGAAGCCGGCACCTATGGCTCGCCATTTTCGGACCTGGAGATAAAGTGGGTTTAAAACTCTGCCATCAGGTTGCTGGTGGCAAAGAGGGTCAGGCCCATAAGGATGAATGGCAATAATGCCATCTTCGGGCGCCCGCCCTGGCGCAAGGTGCGGAAGAACTGCAGTGCTGTACGGGCGCTCAGGACGGCAGTGGCTGCGCCGCAGGCGGAAAGGACAAAGACAAGGTTTTCCTTGTCTTCAAGCGCAGGCCAGAAGCGCAAGGCAACAACGACAAGCATGACACCCAGAACCGACATGGAGACATATAGGGCCATCAGTGCCCAGCCGCGAAAACGATCGATATCTTTATCCTGCATAAGTCCTCAGGGTCATTCTTGAAGCAACTGGCCGCATTAGCGGCGGCGGAAGGCCTTATCATACACATCCTTGAGGCGCGCGCTATCCACTTCCGTGTAAACTTGCGTTGCCTTCAGGTCTGCGTGGCCCAGTAGTTCCTGGATTGTGCGCAGGTCACCGCCGCGCGACAGAAGATGGGTGGCGAAGCTGTGCCGAAGCGCATGTGGCGTGGCGCTTTCAGGCAGGCCCAGCGCAATCCGCACCTTCTGCATCGCGGCCTGGATGGTGCGCGGGTTCAGCCGCTTGCCGCGCTTGCCTACAAAAAGCGGCCCGTCGTTTGTGATCGGGAAGGGGCATTCTGCCTTATAGGCGCGAATGGCTTCGCGCACGGCGGGCAAAACGGGCACAATGCGTTCCTTGTTGCGTTTGCCCATCACCCGCATGGTGTCGCCCGTGGGGATATCCGCGCCGTTCAGTGAAAGCGCTTCCGTGATCCTGAGGCCACAGCCATACAGAAGGGTGACCACAGCCATGTTGCGGGCCGCGATCCAGGGTTCGTCCTCGAACTCGCCCACTGTTTCCATCACCGATTTTGCTGCTTCTTCCGTCAGTGGGCGCGGTACCCTGTGCGGCAGTTTAGGGCCCTGTACCGCCTTGATGGCGTCATTTTCAATGCCTTCCGTTCGGGCAAGAAACCGGTAGAAGTTGCGAACGGAGGATAGTGAGCGTGCAACCGACCGGGCAGAAAGGTTATCACCCCTGAGCGACGCCAGGAAGGCGCGGAAGTCCCGTACTTCAAGGCCTGCCAGCGTGCGCAGGCCGACAGTGCCGCCTTTATAATCCACCAGGAAGCTGATGAAGTCGCCAAAGTCGCTGCCGTAGGCCGTCAGCGTATGTTTTGAGACGCGTTTTTCAGAAGTGAGATATTCAAGCCAGCGGTTCACCAGCACGGCGGCCTCGTCCGTCAGGCCAGATAGCTCCGCTGTACTTGAGCCCGCCATCAGGCCCCCGGATAGCGCAGGCGCCCCAGAAAGCTGCTGAGGGTTGGTGCGTTTTCACACGCTTTGCGCATCTGGAATTTGGCTTTTTCAATGGCCATGACATTCTCAATGCGACGATCAAGAAAAGCCCAGGTGTCTGCGCAGTCTTCCGATTCGTCATTGAGCCAGTAAAGCAGCACGGAACTATAGACCGCCGCGAGCGTTGCGCGCTTGGTGTACCAGTTGTGGTCTGTGCTGGTGTCGCCCGCCGCACGCCACATCACGTCGCAGGTGCGCCACAGCGCCTTGGAGGCCAGTGCCATATGCTGCGGCAGCGCGAGGGTCGCGAGCCCGCGTTTGATAACTTCCCGCTCGCTCATATTGAGCTCCAGCCGGGTGCGGACGGCAACAGTGATGCGGTCACGGATTTTCATGGAGGCCAGGTCACGCTCGGCCAGGGCAGCGGCCAGAACACGGTCAGCGTCTTCAAGATGCAGTTCAAGCGCCTCAATGGCGCCGCGCGGGAAGGCAAGCTCCGCCATTTCCCGGCTTACGCCCACATCCTCAGCAGCGTTGGCGAGTGCCTTTTCGGTCCAGCCATCAAACGCTACATGGTCCGTCATCGCTTCCATCAGGGGAAGGCGAAGCTCCTCAGGGGTACGGTCATCTTTTGGTTTCTCAGCCATGGTCTGTCTCGTGCATCACTTCATTTGTGCCTGGGGTTTTCTAACATGGAAAGCCCGGGCAGGCGAGGGACATAGTGCCGCAATTTTGCCTTTGGCGCCCAAGTTTGCTATAGTCCGGTCATGTACTGACCTTTTGACGGGCTCTAAGCCAGCGCCCGCAAAGGCTTCTGTTGTGGAAATAACTTGTGTGGAACCCAGGGTTTTGCTATATCACGCGCGCCCTGCGGTGTGACCCCGATGTCCCACACCGTAAATTATGGCTATAGAAAGGAAGGTGTAACCCATGGAGGTTACCGTTCGGGATAATAATGTGGACCAGGCTCTGCGTGCTCTGAAGAAAAAACTTCAGCGCGAAGGTGTCTACCGCGAAATGAAAATGCGTCGGTTCTACGAAAAGCCATCTGAGAAGAAGGCTCGTGAACAGGCTGCTGCCGTTCGCCGTGCTCGTAAACTTGAGCGCAAGCGCCTTGAGCGTGACGGTCTGGTAATGAAGCACCGCTAAGCTTAGCGGGGTTTTCAGACCCACAAAGATCAAACCTCTTAGAGCCATGCTTTAAGAGGTTTTTCTTTTGCCTCCCCAAACCTTTTCGCCGGTGAAATAAGGCTTCCAGAGCGCAATCGATACCGGCACGGTGATGTTCAGCAGGAAGGCGGTCGCCAT
Source organism: Kordiimonas lipolytica (assembly GCF_001550065.1). Next base: position 42,801 of record NZ_LRUB01000012.1, on the reverse strand, counting down.
CAGGGTGAAGAAGGCTTCTGTTGTCAGGATGCTGTGCTGGATATAGGCGATGTCCATCACCACAAACGCCAGTTCGGCGCGCCCCAGCATGCCAAAGCCGATCATCACGCTTTCCACCCAGCTGAAGCTGCCGGTATAGCGCGCGGCAAGCCCGGCTGAGGCGATCTGGATAACAAAAAGCCCAATGGTCATGGCCAGGATTTCAGGGATCAGCGAAAAGACCATGTCAAAATCGAAAATGATCTGGGTTCCAAGGCTGACGAAAAAGATTGGGCCGATCCAGGAAAAGGCGATATCGTCCACCGTTTCCTTGGTGCGGTCAAACCGGTTGCCGCCGTCTGGGTCCAGCAGGAAATATTCCTCCCTCAGGACAAGGCCTGCCATATAGGCGCCAACAGCGGGATGAAAGCCCAGTTCATGGGCAATGATCCCGACAACCAGCGCCAGCGTAAGCATCACGAGCGTCAGATGTTCCCTGAGGACCACCAGGAGGTGCCTGAGGCCAAAGTGCCTCAGAAGCGGCATGCGCCCAGCAAGGCCCGAAAGCGGATGGGGGAATATCCACGCCCCCAGGATAAGCACCCCGACAAAAAACAGCACCGCTTTCCCCAGCACGATCGCAATTTCATGAAGGTTCGCGGGGGCATCACCCGTGGCGACAGGCACCATGATGGCAACAAGCGCAAGCGAGGCGATGTCATCCAGCACGGCTGACGTCATGATGCCGGTCGCGGCGCGGGATGTGTGAAGGCCTTCGCTCTTGAGCGATACCATCGTCAGCGACACAGCGGTTGCGGTCATGGCCAGGCCGCACATCAGCGATATGTGATAGTCCTGCCAGAAATAGTCGGCGACTGCGTAGGCAACAATAAAGGGCCCGATTGCCCCAAACAGGGCGATACCCCAACTGCGCTTCATGCTGCCAAGGAAGTTATCGGTCTTTTCCTCAAAGCCGATGGCAAACATGATGACAATGATGCCCATCTCGGCGAAGCCGCGAATGAAGGGCGGGATTTCCTTGGGCAGAAAGCCGGTGTTAACCAGCAGCGCACCAACGAACAGGAAAAACAGGACAGGCGTGAGCTTGGTTTTTCTGGCCGCATAAACCGCAAAGAATACGCCGCCCCACATGATCGCAAGATAAACGAGTGGATCCATAAGTGCGCCCCTCCCTGGAGTGATCGCTTATATGGGCACTCTAGCAGAATAGGGGGCGCAGGATATTGACCAAAGGCAAACTGGCGCGTCAGGGTGCGGGCAAATTCAGCAGTGTCCGTGGTTCGTGGATGTCGCGCTGGGTTGTCAGATAGAATTTGTTATATGGGCTGCGGGCAATGCGAAGCTTTTCCCGTTTGTCGCCACTTTTGACATAATAGACAAACCGCCCGCACTGAATGCCGTCAATGGCATCCGCGATCGGGATGGGCAACAGGGTATCGCCGTAGCTGCGCACATAAAGGTGCGTTATTGCTTCGTAAGGATTTGCACCGTCGCGTTTCCCGACGGCATCAACGTCATATTCACTCGCCACGCCAGGCCTCTCATAACTGGGATGTTGGTTGCAGGTGCCTGATGGTACTCAGAACAAGCCTGATACCGCTCACTATAGCTGCCAGACCTTGATGCCCGGTTACGAACTGCGCCGCATTTATTTAAAATTGCCCACGCCTTTGGCGCGCATAAAAGAAGGGCGACCCCACCAGAACCGGGGCCGCCCTAAAAAGTCTCTGTGCGTTTTATCGTTGGTTATTCTTTAGTCCAGGTCGAACTTAATGCCTTGTGCCAATGGCAGCTCGCGGCTGTAGTTCACTGTGGACGTCTGGCGGCGCATGTAAGCGCGCCATGCGTCTGAGCCGCTCTCACGTCCGCCACCGGTTTCTTTTTCACCGCCGAACGCGCCGCCGATTTCAGCGCCAGAGGTGCCGATGTTGACGTTAGCGATGCCGGTGTCGGAACCGCTGTGCGAGATGAAAGTTTCCGCTTCACGCACGTCGGTGGTGAAGATGGCGCCGGACAGGCCTTGTGGCACGCCGTTGTGCATGGCCATGGCGTCGTCGAAGTTCTTGTACTTCACGATGTAAAGGATCGGCGCGAAGGTTTCTTCGCACATGCTTGCGGATTGCTCAGGCATTTCAACGATGGCTGGGTTCACATAGTATGCGTCACCATATTCGTCTGCGAGCGCACGGCCGCCACCGAATACCTGGCCGCCTTCACCGCGGGCCGCTTCAAGGGCGCGTTCCATGGCGTCGAAAGAGGCCTTGTCGATCAGCGGACCAACCAGCGTGCCTGGCTTCAGTGGGTCACCGATGCGGATGCCTTCATAGGCTTTCTTCAGGCGTGGCACCAGGTTGTCATACACGTCTTCGTGCACGATCAGGCGGCGCGTGGAGGTGCAGCGCTGGCCGGCAGTGCCGACAGAGCCGAAAACGATGCCCGGGATCGCCATGTCCAGATCAGCAGAAGGCGTAACGATGATGGCGTTGTTGCCGCCCAGTTCCAGGATAGTCTTGCCGAAGCGCTCGGCAACCCGTGGGCCAACTTCGCGCCCCATACGGGTGGAACCTGTTGCGGAAATCAGCGGCACGCGGGTGTCGTCCACAAGCTGCTCGCCAATGTCTTTCATGCCAACGATCACGGAAGACAGGCCTTCTGGCGCGTCGTCGCCGAATTTCTCAACAGCGCGTTCGAAGATTTTCTGGCACGCCAGCGCGGTCATCGGGGTCTTTTCGGATGGCTTCCAGATGCATGGGTCGCCGCATGCGATGGCAAGGGCTGTGTTCCAGGACCAAACAGCAACCGGGAAGTTGAAGGCGGAAATGATTCCAACAGGGCCAAGTGGCTGCCAGTATTCACGCATGTGGTGGCCTGGGCGCTCAGATGCGATAGTCAGGCCGTGCACCTGGCGGGAAATGCCAACCGCGAAATCGCAGATGTCGATCATTTCCTGAACTTCGCCTTTGCCTTCCTCGAAGATCTTGCCGCATTCAGCAGATACAAGCGCGCCAAGGGCGTCTTTATATTTGCGCAGCTCTTCGCCCAGCAGGCGAACCAGCTCACCGCGGCGCGGGGCCGGAACGGCGCGCCACTTCTTAAAAGCTTCGGTTGCCGCTGCGATTTTGGCATCAACCGTATCTTTGGTGTCCATGGTGACGCGGCCCATCAGGCCACCGTCGATTGGGGAGAAAACGTCGAGATCGCCGTTTTCAAACTCTGCTGGATTGATATCCAGATCCTTCAGGATGTCAGCAACACGTGCCTGCATCGATACTCTCCTTGGGTATAGAACTATTTGCGTCGAAGACCCGAAAGCGTGGCCGTTGGGCCGATGGCTTCCTGGTCAATGGTGATTTCAATCAGCGCCGGTTTGCCCGATTTGCGGGCGGCTTCCAGCGCTGGGGCGAAGGCGTCTGTGCTGTCCACGCGGGACGCATGAAGGCCGAAGCTTTCGGCCATCGCCACAAAGTCCGGGTTTGTCAGCTCGGTGCCTGAAACCCGGTATGGATAATCGCGTTCCTGATGCATGCGGATGGTGCCGAACATGCTGTTGTTGAACACGAGGAAGATAACATTGGCGCCGTAGCGCGCGGCAGTCGCCAGTTCCATGGCGCTCATCATGAAGCAACCGTCGCCCGCGCAGGCGATGACGGTCTTTTCAGGGTGAACGATCTTGGCGGCGATTGCGGCCGGCACACCGTATCCCATCGCGCCTGATGTGGGCGCAAGCTGGGTCGGGAACGCACGGTAACGGTAAAACCTGTGCAGCCAGGCGGCATAGTTGCCGGCGCCGTTACAGAAGATGGAATCCTCAGGCAGCACCTCGCGCATATGCTCGTAAAGCTTCGCGACCTGCACGTTGCCCGGATTCTCATTCGGGGTGGTCCAGGCCTCAAAGTCCGCGCGGGCTTCTGCCGTCTGGCTCGCCCACTTGTCGCGGCCTTCCAGCACCATGTCCTTGAGTAGTGGCGCGATGGTCTGCGGTGTGGCGTTGATTGCCAGATCCGGCTGGTACACGCGGCCCAGTTCCTCGGCCCCCTGATGCATATGGATCAGGGTCTGGCTTGGTACTGGCACGCTCAGGCGCTCATAGCCGCCGGTCGTCATCTCGCCAAGCCGTGGGCCCAGCACCAGGATCACATCTGCGTCCTGCATGCGCCCCACCAGCTTCGGGTTCGCGCCGATGCCCATGTCGCCGATATAGTTCGGGTGGTTGTTGTTGAAGCGGTCCTGACAACGGAAAGACACGCTGATACCCAGATTGTTCTTTTCCGCAAAGGTCTGGATGTCTGCTACGGACTGGTTGTCCCAGCCGCTGCCGCCCAGCATGACAAATGGGCGCTCAGCCCCTTCCAGAAGGCGCTTAAGCTCAGCCATGTCGGCGCCCCCAGGGTGCGCCAGCGCGGGCTTGTAGGGCAGGCATTCCTGTGCGTCACACAGTTCACGCAGCATGTCTTCGGGAAGCGCCAGCGCCACAGGGCCTGGGCGACCGGATGTGGCGACACGGAAAGCGCGGCCCACATATTCGGCCATGCGTGACGCGTCGTTGATTTCTGCCGTCCATTTGGTGACTTCGCTAAGGAAGCGGCGATAGTCGATTTCCTGGAAGGCTTCGCGCTCTACCTGGTCGGCCGCTACCTGGCCGATGAACATGATCATCGGGGTGCTGTCCTGGAAAGCGGTATGCAGGCCGATGGTGGCGTGGGTCGCCCCGGGGCCGCGGGTCACAAAGCAAATGCCTGGCTTGCCTGTCATCTTGCCGTAAGCTTCCGCCATGTTGGCAGCCCCAGCTTCATGGCGGCAGGTGATGAACTTCAGCTTGTCTTCAGTGCCGTGGAAGGCGTCAAGCGCCGCCAGATAGCTTTCGCCCGGCACGCCAAAGGCGGTATCCGCGCCGTTTGCGATCAATGCGTCGATCAGCGCCTGGCCACCAGTGATCTGTTTGTTTGGCATAGCCGTCATTCCTAGATCTCGATATTCTCTGCCCGCAGGGTCACACCCTGGTCCATAAGTCCACGCAGCCATACCCTGGCTTCTTCAGCATCCGTCAATGCCGCGTGCACACCAGGCGTAAAGACGCCCCGGCGAACCGCTTTGATGGCCTGAGCCACGGTCAGCGACACGGTGCGTGCCATGGCGGTCTGCCAGCCGCTGCCCACTTCGTCAAGGGCAAGCGACGCGTGCCAGATCACCTCATCGTTATCGCCCCGCACGGTTAGCGCCACATACATCACCACGCGGTCTTCTTCGCCTTCATCGTAGCTGTGGTCGCGCCACAGTTCTTCCGACAGCACCTTGAGACCGTCAGCGTCCAGCGTCTCCACCTTGGTGAAAATGTCTTTCCACGCTTTTTTCCAACCACCCTGGCGCAAAGTGCCGCGCACGAAGGTGTTCAGCTTTTCTTCACCCTCAAGGCCGTATTCCTCAACATAGGGCAGGCTGTTCCGGTTGGGGTATACCTCGAACGTCTCACCGTGGATTTCAAGGTCTGACACATCGTGCCATACCTTTTCCACCAGCTTTTCCTCACCGTTTTCAATGCAGCGCGCCGGGTTTGTCAGCGCCTTCAGCACACCAAAGGGCGTCCAGGAAAATTTGTAAGTGAAATCGGTCTTGGCTGCCGGGATGCCGCCGCAGTGGGACACGAAATCCACCTTGTGGCCCTTGCCCAATACGCCAGCGTCGCGCGCGGCGGTTACCAAAATATGGGCGAACAGATGGTCGATGCCCGGGTCCAGGCCCACCTCATTCACGAACGACAGGCCGTGTTCTTTCGCTGCACCATCCAGCGCGCGCATGGCTTCGTCAACATAGCTTGAGGTCACCACATGGGCGCCGCACTCCAGCGCGATATCCGCCATGGCGATATGCAGTGTGGCCGGCAGCATGGAAACGATCACGTCGCCTTCGTTCACATGGTTCTTGAAGTTTTCAACCGACCCGCGGTCACCCAGGTTAAGTGCGCTGAACTTCAGGCTTTTGCCTTCCGGCATCTGGGCCTGCAGCATTTTCGCGCGGTCGTCCGACATGTCCCAAAGGGTGATGTCTTGGGTTTCAGAGGCGAGGGCAATAAGGCCAGGCCCGGATGCGAGGCCTGCGCCGATCCAGTGAATATGTTTCTGTGTTGTCACGTTATGAAGCTTTCTTCTTAACCATTGCGTCGCAGGCGCTCTGGAAGGCCGCGTCGCAGTTCCGCCATATGTCGTTTGTGGTCCGCTCGGGCAGCGCCTTCAGGTAGGGCAGCAAAAGCCCCGCGAACTCCATGCTTGCCTCTGTTGGCAAGAGGGACGGCAGGTTGTCAATGGCGATCAGATCCAGCCCATCAACCTTTACGGCAGGCGCGGCCCAGCTGGTGGGCTCGCCATAAAGCGGCAGCGGGTTGAAATCGCTGAACGGGTCGCAGGACACGTCGGAGATCACGCTCAGGCGGTGATCACCCTTCAAGTGTTCCTTGGTCAGGAACGGCGGAATCTGGTGCGCAACAAAGGCGCAGTTGATCAGGATGTCATGATCCAGTATCGCCTGGCGGTCGAGGTTCGCCGTCTCCTTGCGGCCCCATTTGGTAACCTTCACGCCGTGGCGCTCCAGAATTTCAGCCGCGCCCCTGCCGCTGCGGCCGCCCGCGCCGATCACAAGCGCCGTTGGTGTCTTACCGCCAGACGCGCTTTGGCGGATCAGGGCGTCAAGGGCTTCGGCGCTTTCAAACGGGGAAAGGCCCTTGGCAATATAGGATGCCCGCCCGGCCTGCTTGTCATGCCATTCCAGAAGCGCGAGAGCGGCCCCCATATAGCCGGCCCAATAGCCAAACGCGACAACGCGCTTGCCGTCGTTTTTGGTCATATATTCGATATCAAGAAGAGACCCGTGGCCATTCAGGAAACGCGTCAGCAGTGCCTGCCAGCCGTTTTGCTCCTTGTAGGCATGGGCGAAATAAATATGCGTATGCTTGAGCATCTCAGGCGCCTTCGGCAGCTCCTTGAGGCCCAGGATCACGGCGTCCTTCGGGGCGTTTTCCCACGCGCCGGGCTCTGCCATCGTGCAGCCCGCAGCTTCATATGCAGCGTTACTGATGATGCGTTTTTCGGATTTCTCGACGACAACCTCAAAGCCTGCCTCGATCAGCTCCTTTGCTCCCTTCGGGAGTAGCGGCGTGCGCCGCTCGGTGGTGCGGGCTTCTTCGCGAAGCCACAAAATCTGTTTTCCCATTCCGCCACTCATTTACTGATTATGGTGTCCCTTTTGGCAAGTTTATGCGTGAAAGTGATGGCCTGAAATAGCGATATGGTATATACATTCCGTCAAATTAACGGAAAATATCAATTTTTTCCGTTAAAATGATTATGGGCTGATTTCTGCGCTGCGAGGTAGATTTGGCTGAAAGGATACAGTGAACATGGATGCGACAGACGAGAAACTCTTGAAGCTTCTGACAGCTAACAGCCGGGAGGGAACCTCGTCGCTGGCGCGTAAGCTGGGGCTGTCGCGCTCGACGGTGCAGGACCGCATCAACAAGCTGATCGACCGCAAGATCATTGCTGGCTTCACGGTGAAGACCCACCCGGATTATGAAGGTAAGCTGATCTCCGCCCACGTGCTCCTATCGATCGACCAAAAGTACGCCCAGCAGGCCATTGGGCTGATGAAAACACGGCCGCAGATCAAAACGCTCTATGTGGTCTCTGGCGCTTATGACCTGATCGCCATCGTCAAGGCCCCGACGATGGAAGAGATTGACCAGACGCTGGATTTCATCCTGGCGATCAACGGTGTGAACAAGACCAACACATCCCTTGTCCTGTCGGCAAAAAAGGAAAGCTGATCATTACACAGGCGCCTCACCCAAGCGTGAAGAGCAGTGAATGGCGAAGGCTCCGCTGCAGTGTTAGGGAAACAGGTAGACACAGGAATCACTAACGGAATACGCTGGTACCCATGACAGGAAAAAGCACCTTCACGCCAAGCCCGCAAGTGGCGCTCAAGCTTCGTGAACAGGCGGCATATGGCACACCGCACCCTGTGGCACCGGGCGTTCAGATGGTGCTGGCGGACAACCCGAAGGACTATACAGGGCCCGGCACAAACACCTATATCGTGGGCGAGGAGCGAGTCTGGATCATTGACCCCGGCCCTGATGACGTGGCCCATGTCCGCGCGGTGCTGAAAGTGATCGGCGAGCGTGAGGTTGGCGGAATTTTTGTCACCCACACCCATCAGGACCACAGCCCGGCGGCGCATCATCTGGCGCGCATCACTGGCGCCAAGACCTATGGTTTTGGCGCGCTTTCGAGTGACGTTCTGGCTTTCACCGATGAAGATGTGGATGCGGATTTCAAACCCGACGTGGCGCTCGCGTGCGGCGGTGTGGTGGGGGACGACGACTGGCAGATCATGGCCATCCATACGCCCGGGCATTTCCCCAATCATCTGTGCTATGCGCTGCCGCACAAGGGCATGCTGTTTTCGGGCGATCATGTGATGGGCTGGTCCACAACTGTTGTGGTGCCGCCCCTTGGGAACCTCTCGGAATATATGGAAAGCCTGGACAAGCTGGAGGCCGGTGGCGCGCGGCTTATGCTGCCCAGCCACGGCCCCGTGGTAGAGGGTGCAGTCGCACGCATCCGCGAAATCCGCGAACACCGGCAGGAACGCCATAGGCAGATTGCAGCGTGCCTGAGCCGGGGCATCCGGTCACCTGCCGCAATTGTGGAAGAGATTTATGAAGGCCTCACCCCGCGTCTTCTTGAGGCGGCCGAAGGTTGCGTGCGCGCGCACCTTGAGTTGATGGAGGCGGACGGAGAAAAGCTGCTGTCCGAAGCGCGTGAAGGCATGCAGGAACAGGTTGTTCACACCGTCTGACCAAACGCCCCTACCATCATCAGAACGTCAGCGTGAAACGGGCACCGCCGCCTTCGCGTTCGTCCAGGCTTACGGACCCACCGTGTGCGATCATCACCTGCCGCGTCAGTGCAAGCCCCACGCCGCTGCCTTCCCGCTTTGTGGTAAAGAAGGGCACGAAGATCTTCTTGGCGATCTCCGCGGGCACGCCTGGGCCATTATCGCTTAGCTCAATCACCACATGCCCCCGCCGGTTCAGCCTTGCAGCCATCCAGACCGTCGCGCCCTCCACGCCGGCCAATGCCTGCTCAGCATTCTGCAGCATGTTTATGAGTATCTGTTCGATCATGTCGCGGTCCGCCGTGACGTCCAGCTGCGACGGTTCAATTTCGGTCACAACCGTGATGCCCTTTTCTTCCCATGATTGGGTTGAAAGGCTGCAGACATCCTTAAAGAGCGCATCAATACGGATCAGCGTTTTCTCTGGTGGCGGCAGGCGCGTGAGCCGCCGGTAGGAGGAGACAAACTGCATCAATGCGTCTGACCGGCGGGCGACCGTATTGACCGCGTCGCGCACATCGCCGAGTTCATCCACCACATCCGGGTTATCGGTCACCTTGCCTGCCGCGTCTTCCACAAGGTCCACGGCTGTTTTCGCGAGACTCGCAACCGGGGTGATGGAATTCATGATTTCATGCGTCAACACGCGCACCAGGTCCTGCCAGGCCTGCAACTGGGCCAGATCAAGTTCGCTCTGGATATCCTGCAGGCTGACAAGTTTTTCGGCGCGCCCGCCGATAATGATCTGGGTGGCGGCGACGGCGAGCTTCTGCTCGGTGCCGTCCACGCGGAAGGCGGTCAGCCGTCGCTGACCGGCGGCCAATTCCACGATCTCTTTTTCAAATTCAACGCCGAATTGCCTGAGATCAGCCAATTTATTGACGTGGGTGCTGCCGAAGAGGCGCCTTGCGGCATTGTTCCAGATGGTCACCAGCCCATCGCCGTGGAGCGACAGCAACGGCACCGGCACATGCTCCACCAGCGCCTTCAGGTGTCTGAGCTCCTCTTCCTGGCCGGCGCGAACCGCCTGGAAGCGGCCTAAAATGTCAGTGAAGGTGTCGCCCAGTTCGCCAAAGCCCGCGCCGAGGCCATGCAAATTGAAACGCTGGCTAAAGTCAGCATAGCGTGCTGCTTCCAGAAAGCGGCTGATTTCTGCGTTTGTTTTGGAGACGAAACGAAGCACTTCATATGTCAGGAAGCTGATGACCAGCGCCGCCAGCAGGGTGGCTGCATGAAAGCCGGGCGTGGTGATCAGGTAGGTCAGCAGGATCAGCATCAACATGATCAGGATCAGGCGGCCCGCCAGCAGCAGGCTGAATTTCTTAAAGCCCATGCTTTTCCATCCTTCTGTATAGTGCCGCGCGAGTCAGGCCCAGGTCCTTGGCTGCGTGGCTGATGTTGTAGCGATGTTTCTTCAGTGCCTGCTCGATAGCGCCGCGTTCCAACCGCTCTAGATTCAGGTCGTCCGTCGCGCCCGTTTCAGTGGTTTCGGGCGCTGGTGCAGTACTGCGTTCGGCGACCGCACCGGGCTGGTTGGGCTGGGCTTCGAACTGAAAATCGCTGCCGGTGAAGGTGTCTGTTTCGCTCAGGATCACAGCACGTTCGATCGCGTGCCTTAGCGCCCGCACATTGCCGGGCCATCCATAGGCCGTGATGGCAGCCATGGCGTCGTCGGAAAAGGCTTTTTCCGGCCGGCCATATTTGCGGCAGTAAAGGGCGGCATAATGCTGTGCGATTTCGGGGATGTCCTCAGGCCGTTCGCGAAGGGCAGGCAGGTGGATTTCCACTGTGTTCAGGCGGAACAGAAGGTCCTGCCGGAACACATCTTCATCGCGCAGTCTTGCGGGCGCCACGTTGGTTGCGGCTATTACCCGGACATTGATGGGGATGCGCTTGTCTGAGCCCACAGGCGTGACATGACGCTGTTCGAGAACGGTCAGCAGCTTGGCCTGCAGGTGCAGAGGCAGGTTGCCGATTTCATCCAGAAACAGGGTGCCGCCGTCTGCCGCCTGCAACCGCCCAATGCGGTCCTCGCGGGCATCAGTGAAGGCGCCTTTCTTGTGGCCGAACAGCTCGCTTTCAAAAAGCGTTTCTGTAACGGCCCCCAGGTCAACGGACATGAATACCTGATCCGCGCGGTTTGATTGCCTGTGCAGCTCGCGCGCGACCAGTTCCTTGCCCGTGCCGTTTTCGCCCAAAATCAACACATTGGCATCCGTTGGCGCTGCGCGTTCGATCATGGAAAGCACATCGCGCATGGGCTTGCTGTCGCCAAGGATCGGTTGCTTGGGCTCACTTGCGGCCTTCGCAAGCGTGCGGTTGGTTTTCTTGAGTGCGTCAGCCTCCGACCGGCTTTGCCTGAGCTTCACGCTGGCAGACAAGGTCGCGACCATCTTTTCATTCTGCCACGGTTTGGCGATGAAATCGGTGGCGCCCTGTTTCATGGCTTCCACGGCCACGCCAACACCGCCGTGAGCCGTGATCATCACCACCACAGCCTGGGGATCGATCTCAAGGATTTTCTTGAGCCAGACAAAGCCCTGCGCGCCCGAGGATTCACCGGGGCCGAAATTCATATCCAAAAGGATGGCATCGAAACTGTCGTTCGCCAGCAGGCCTGGGATGCGTTCCGGGTTGTTGCAGGTTTCCACCGTTCCATAGTGGCGTTTCAGCAGAAGCTTGCCCGCAACCAATATATCCTCGTCGTCATCGACAATCAGGATTTTACCTTGTTTTTCGCTCATATAACCTCGCCCCATATTCTCTGGCTTTGTTCGAAACCGTACACAGAGTGTTCGATTTCGTACAGGCAAAAGTGTTCGATTTCGAACATCTTCAATCTGCCTTGGCGGAAACCTGCGGCTTTCCGCGTCTGGCACAATGCTTGCGCATAAGTCATGCCAGAAAGGCGCGAGGCCTTCGAACCGGGCACGACAGCCGACGGTAGATGGAATAAGAAAATGGGTACAGTGACAGACATGGAACAAAAAAAAGAAGCCGCTAAGACCATCTCCATGCAAGGGGGGACAACATCCGGACCGAGAACAGCAGCTGGATCAAGGGGCGCATCAGGCGCCGTATCCGGTTCCGGTATGGATCGCCGCGTAGAAAAGAAGAAAACACCCTGGAAAAAGGTTGGCATCGCCGCGGCCGCGGTGGTGGTGATCGGTTTTCTGGCCACGATCGTGATGGATGCATCCGGCGGCCGCAGCTTCCGGGTGAACGAGGACCGGATTGTGGTTTCGACCGTTTCCACCGGCACGTTCGAGGATTTCATTCCTGTGCGCGGCCGCGTGACGCCGCTGAAGACCGTGTTCCTGGACGCTATCGAAGGCGGCCGGGTTGAGCGCGTTCTGGTGGAAGACGGCGCCATGCTCAAGGCCGGCGACATGATCGTTGAACTTTCGAACACCGGCCTGCAGCTGGATGTGACCCGGAACGAAGCGCTGGTGACCGAGCAGCTGAATAACATGCGCACCATTGAGCTGCAGCTGGAGCAGAACCGGCTGGATCATAAGCGTAACATCGTGGAAATGAACTATCAGATCAAACGCCTGGAGCGCCAGGTGGTGCGCGAGCGCGAACTGATCAAGACAAACGCCATTTCCCAGGCGCAGTTGGACCAGACGGAAGACGAGCTGGAATACTATCGGAACCGTCTTGAGATCACGCTGGAAAGCCAGAAGACAGACGCAGAAATGCAGGAAACCCAGCTGGCTTTCCTGAAAGAGAGCGGCGAGCAGCTTGAGAAGAACCTGAAGCTTGCGCGCAAGAACCTGGATGCGCTGAACGTACGTGCGCCGGTGGACGGCAAGCTTTCCGGGTTTAATGTGGAGATCGGCCAGAGCATCAACCGCGGTGGCCGCCTGGGTCAGATTGATGACCCGGACCGCTACAAGCTGACTGCAAACATCGACGAATTTTACCTGGGCCGCGTGGACCTGGGCCAGGAAGCGACTTATGAGCGCGGCAGTGAAGCCTATAAAATGCAGATCGCGAAAATCTATCCACAGGTCCAGAACGGCCAGTTCGAGGTGGATTTCGTGTTTGAAGGCGACGGCCAGCCTGACGGCATCCGCCGCGGCCAGACGCTTCAGACCAAACTGACCCTTGGCGACGCGACAGACGCAGTGCTGATCCCGAACGGTGCCTTCTTCCAGGACACGGGCGGCAACTGGGTGTTTGTTGTAAGCCCGGACGGCAGCCAGGCCATCAAGCGCACCGTGCGCCTTGGTCGCCGCAACAGCCGCTTTATCGAGGTGCTTGAAGGCCTTGAGGTTGGCGAGCGGGTTGTCACTTCACCCTATACCAGCTTTGTGGACATGGACCGCCTGAAGCTGTCTGGCGAATAAGCCAGAAGGCGAATAAGCCAAAACGAAAACCAGGTCCGAGTTACGACAGTTGAGGAAACGCCCACCCATAAGCCTGAAAACAGGCAGGGCAGAAGCAAATGAGGAAAGGATCAAGAATGCTCAAGCTTCATAATCTTTCAAAGGTTTACCGTACAGACGAGGTAGAAACCGTGGCGCTCAATAGCGTCAATGTGGAGATCGCAGCAGGCGAGTTCGTGGCCATCATGGGCCCGTCCGGTTGCGGTAAATCCACACTTTTGAACATTATCGGCATGCTCGATAGCCCATCTTCGGGCGACTATATTTTCATGGAAGAAAATGTGGCCGGCTATAACGAAGCCAAGCTTTCGAACATCCGCAAGCAGAACATCGGCTTCATCTTCCAGTCGTTCAACCTGATCGACGAACTGACGGTTGAAGAGAATATCGAGCTGGCGCTGCCCTATCATAACATTCCGGCATCTGAACGCCGCGAGCGCGTGGCACATGTGATGGACAAGGTGGGCATCGCACACCGCGCCAAGCATATGCCAAGCCAGCTTTCCGGTGGTCAGCAACAGCGTGTGGCAGTGGCCCGTGCGGTTGTGGGCGACCAGGCCATGATCCTCGCGGATGAGCCGACCGGTAACCTCGACAGTGCCCACGGCCAGGAAGTCATGGAAATGCTGCAGCAGCTCAATGAAGAAGGCACCACGATCGTGATGGTGACGCACAGCCCGGCCCATGCCGACTATGCCCGCCGCACCATCAACCTGTTTGACGGCCATGTGGTAACCGAAAATCTGCGCGCGGCTGAATAACAGCCCAAAAACAAAAAGAATAAAGACACGACAGCGGGAGAACGAAAATGTTCCAGAATTATATAAGTGTCGCGCTCAGGAACCTGATCAAGCACAAGCTTTATAGCGCCATCAATATTGTCGGCCTTGCGGTTGGCCTGGCAGCCTGTGTGTTGATCATGCTTTTCGTGCGTGACGAACTTTCCTATGACAAGCAATGGGCGAATGCAGATGAACTGTATCGCCTCCACACGACATTCAGCATTCCGGGCCGCGAGCCTTTTATTACCGTAGTGGCGCAGGGGCCAACCAAGCATGCGCTCAAGAATTTCTTCCCTGAGGAAATCGAGCGCGTTACGCGGTTCAATAACATGTGGCCGGTTTTGCGTTACGGCGATGCAGTGTTCTCGGAAGGCATCATGTGGACAGACCCTGAAACGGTCGACATGTTCGATTTCAAGGTGGTCTCAGGTGACCTGCGGGCAGCCATGAATGATAATGCCAGCCTTGCGGTCAACCAAAGCTTCGCAAAGAAGCATTTCGGTGATGCAGACCCGATTGGCAAGGTGGTTACCATCAATAACTACCAGGTTGAACGGGACTACCGTGTTGCAGCCGTCTTTGAAGACCTGCCGCACAACACGGTTCTGGACTTCCAGGCGATGGCCATGATCGACGAGAAGGATTTCGTCAATCAGGGATGGGAATTCGCAGACTGGTTCAGTGTGAACAACTATGTCTATTTCCAGCTGAAGGATGGCGCTTCAATCGATGTCATCAACGATCGGTTGGCGGATTTCACCAATGCCAATATCAGCATTCCTGGCCAGTTCACTGGTGGCAGGGATGTCGACGCGTCTGATTTTATCACCTATTCAACGCAGGCAATGCCGGAAATTCAACTTGATCCACGCAGCCCTAATGGCGGCGAGATGAAGCCAACCGGCAGCATGGCGAATGTTCTTACATTCTCGGCAATCGCGGGGCTGATCCTGCTGATTGCGTGCATCAACTTCATGAACCTGGCGACGGCCAAGTCCACACAGCGGGCTCGCGAAGTAGCGATCCGTAAGGTGATGGGCGCACGCCGTGGGCAACTGATTATGCAGTTCCTGGGCGAATCTGTGCTTCTGGCGCTTATTGGCCTGACGCTGGGCATTGTTCTGGTTGAACTGTTCCTGCCGTCCTTTGGCGAATTCCTGAACAAGGAACTGGTGTTTGATTACACTGACGGCGTAACGCTTGCGATCCTGATTGGCCTGGTGATGACGGTTGGCGTGTTGGGCGGTGTCTATCCGGCACTGATCCTCTCCGGCTTCCTTCCGTCCCGCGTGTTGAAGGCGAACAAGTCAGCGGAAACCAGTGGTTCGGCGACGCTCCGCAATGTGCTGGTGGTGCTGCAGTTCACCATCTCCATCGCGCTGATCGTGGCGACCAGTGTTGTTTATGGCCAGAAATTCTATGCCACCAACATGGACCCGGGATTCAACAAAGATAACCTGATGGTGATCAACAATGTTGGACGTGCGGGCTTTTCCGACAAGCAACAGGCCTTCAAGGAAGAAGTGTTGCGCCTGCCGGGTGTTGTCTCTGCGGCCTATTCCTCAGACGCGCCAGCCAGCGGGAACGAAAGCAACCGGTCTGTTGAAATTCCGGGCAGCGATGCTGGTTCCATCCTGATTGGTACCCAAAGCATCGATTATGAATTCCTGGAAACTTACCAGATTCCGCTTGTTGCGGGCCGGAACTACAGCCGTGATTTTGCGACAGACGTTATGCCAAGTTCGGAGAATGCCACAGAAGGCGAAATCCAGAACGGTGCCATTGTTGTCAATGAAGGCGCGTTGCGCCGGTTCGGTTTTGGTGATGCAGAGCAATCTGTTGGCCAGGTTATTCAGGTTGGTATCGGCGATGGGGCCCTGGCCCATCTTGAGATTGTTGGTGTTATTCCAGATACGCACTTCCAGTCGCTCAGAAGCGTGATGCGCCCGGAAATGTATTTCCTGGAGCCAGACAACTACCGCAGCCTGACGATCCGTTTCGAAGGCAATGGTGCGGATCTGGCAAACCGGATCGAAGGTGTCTGGAAGTCGATGGTGACGACTGTGCCGTTTGACTATCAGTATGTGGACGAGCGCATGGCCCGTGAGTTCACCGAGGAGACCAACCAGTCAATCCTGCTCGGGATCTTTTCTGCCCTGGCCGTGATTGTTGCGTGCCTTGGTCTTTACGGCCTGGCGTCCTTTACGGCTGAGCGCCGCACGAAGGAAATCGGCATCCGTAAGGTTTTGGGTGCCAGCGTGATGGACATCATTCGCCTGCTGATCTGGCAGTTCTCCAAGCCTGTTCTCATCGCCAATCTGATTGCCTGGCCTCTGGCCGCCTGGGGCATGATGTCGTGGCTGGAGAATTTCCCATACCGGCTTGATACCTGGGTGTTGGCACCGCTTTGCCTGTTCGCGGGCTTCGTGGCTCTGATGATCGCCTGGGTCACAGTGGGCGGTAACGCCGCCAAAGTTGCAAGGTCGAACCCGATCAAGGCGCTGCGGTACGAATAAGGCGCCTGGCCAAAAGACGGTTGCGGGCCTGCGTGGGTGGGCCCGCCACTCCAAAAAAAGAATAAAGACCGCGAGAGACGGCTTTAACGACAGCTTCGAGGAAAACATGTTCAAGAATTACATGACAACTGCGATCAGGAATCTGCTTAGACACAAGCAGTACACGCTGATCAATATCTTCGGTCTCGCCGTCGGCCTTGCGGCCTGCATGCTGATCCTTCTTTATGTGAATTTCGAGCTGTCCTACGACCGCTGGATTCCTGAAAACGACAGGGTCGTTCGGCTGGGGACCAACTTCTTTAACGACGCGGGCGAACCAAACGGCCAGTCAGAAGTGGTGCCGCCGGTTACAGCGCCGCTGTTCGGTGAACAGCTGGATGAAATCGAACTGTTTACCCGCTTTCTCCATAATGATGTCGCGATTGCCGTGGATGGCCGAGCGTTCGAGCAACAGATTACAGCCAGCGATCCGGGCGTGTTTGAGCTGATGGGCATCAAGCTTTTGGCGGGTGATCCGGCGACGGCGCTCAGTGACCCGGAATCCCTTATCCTCAGCAAGAGTGATGCGGAAAGAATTTTCGGTACCACCGATATTTTGGGCCGCGTGGTCAAGGTGGACGGCCAGCACAATATGAAAATCACCGGCGTGATGCCGGATTGGCCAGCCGCCTCTGACATCCAGGTCAAGGCCCTTGCGCCTATGGGCAGCCCCATGCTTTCCCATATGCCCTGGCTGCAAACCGAATGGGGGTCCTTTTGGGGGCCAACATACGCGCGGCTGAAGGAAGGTGTCACGCTTGACCAGCTGGCGGCGTCGATGAACGCGCTGGCGCGCCGAATCGGGCCATCCCGCCGTTTTCAGGAGCAGATCGACAAGGGGCTGACGCCAACGTATGTCTTCTATGCTGAGCCTGCGGTGGAAGCACACCTTAAGGGGGCAGATTTTGACCCGGGTCGCGGCAGCATGGCAACGCTGATTTCAGCGGGTGTAGTGGCCTTCCTGATCCTGGTGATTGCGGCGATCAATGTGTCCAACCTCGGGGCCATGCTGGCGCTCAAGCGTGTGCGCGAAGTGGCCGTCAGGAAAGCGCTTGGTGCCGAAGGGCATCATCTGATGCTCCAGGTGCTGGTGGAATCCATCTCGCTGACCCTGCTTTCCATGCTGATCGGGGTGGTTTTTGCGGAAGTCCTGCTGCCCACATTCAGCGAGCTGATGAACAGGCCACTGAACAGCAGCCTGATCTATAGCCCGGGCATCATGGCGGCGCTGGTTCTGGGGGCCTTGTTTGTGGGCGTGCTGAGTGGTCTTTACCCAGCGCTGGTGGCCATGCGCTTCCGGCCAGTTGACTATCTGAACGGCATCAAGCCGCAGCTTGGTAACCGGTTCCGCAATATCCTTATCGTTCTCCAGTTCGCGGCCACCATTGCGCTTTTGGCAACCTGCCTTGTTGTGTTCCTGCAGGCCAGATATGCCGCGCACCGGGATTCCGGGTTCGATAGTGCCCAGCTTGTGGAAATCAGCGGCATCGAACGCCCTGTGGTGCTGGAGCGCCAGCAGGCTTTCCGTGACGCACTCGCCCGCATTCCCGGTGTCGAGGCTGTGGCTGCGTCCCACGGCATGCCGGGGCATGACTATAATAACCAGAACGGCCTGACCCGCAGCGACGGGAAGATGGTCGTGGTGCGCCGTTTCGCGGTGTCGGAGGACTTGCTGCCGATGCTGGGCGTTGAGCCGATCGCCGGTCGCCTGTTTGACAAGAACCGTCCGGCGGATGCGATTACGGCGCCCGACAGGGGCGCTTCCGGCGCCATCATTATCAATGATCTGGCGCTCAAGGAACTTGAATTCGCAACGGCTGAGGAAGCGATTGGCCAGGAAGTGACCACCTGGGGCGACTTCCGCTCTGAAATCATTGGTGTGGTGCCAAACCTGCGCACCCGCTCGGCCAAGGCGGAAGCAAGCCCGACATACTATTGGATTGGTCCGCATGAATATCGTCACATTGTGCTGCGCGTCAGCCGTGCGGATATGGCAAGCACGCTGGACAAGGTTGATCAGGCCTGGCGCGAGTTTTTTCCAGACCTGCCGGTCCGCCGCCAGTTCGTGGACGATGCCTTCGCCAAATATTATGACACAGAGCGCCGCCAGGGCTGGCTGCTTCTGTTCAGCGCAAGCGTCATGACTGTGATTGCCGTGATGGGCCTTTATGGCCTGGCCGGGTTGGCAACGGAACGCCGCGCCAAGGAAATTGGCATCCGCAAGGTGCTGGGGGCGAAAAGCCGTAACATCGTGAAGCTTCTGTTGTGGCAGTTCTCCCTGCCGGTGCTCCTGGCCAATGTGATTGCCTGGCCGCTGGCCTGGTGGGGGCTCAGCCGCTGGCTTGAAAGTTTCATCGATCGCATCGGCCTGACACCGTGGCCATTCCTGGCAGCGGGCCTGTTGGTCCTGGGCGTGGCCTGGGCAACCATCATCGGCCATACGCTTCGAGTGGCGCGCGGCAGCCCGATCAAGGCCCTGCGGTACGAATAGAGAAAGCTTAATGGGCGCACAAAGACGCCCGACACTGAACGACAGCGGAGACTTTCATGTTTTTCAACTATCTCAAGACAGCGTCCAGAAGCCTGATGCGGCACAAGCTGTTCTCAAGCATCAATATCGTTGGCCTGGCTATCGGCCTTGCCGCGTTCATATTGATCATCCTGTTCGTTCGGGACGAATTCAGCTGGGATGGCCACTGGAGCCGGGCTGACGATGTCTACCGCCTTGAAAATACCTACCTCCGTGAGGGCCAGCCTGACAGGCCAAGCCCCAATGCCGTTGATCCGCTGAAGGATATTTTTTTCGATACCTTCCGCGAGGTGGAAGATATCACCCGCTTCATGGATGCCGGGCTGACCGTTCGCATGGGCGACCAACTGATGGCCCAGCAGGTGTATTTCGCTGATGCCAACTTTTTCGACTTTTTCGACGTGACGTTCATTGAGGGCAGCGCCGACACCGTGTTCGGCACGCTGTCGAACGTGGTGATCAGCCAGCGTACGGCAGAGAAATATTTCGGCCTCGCGCCAGCTCTCGGCAAGGCGATTTCGGTCCGCCTTGGGGACGAGTATCACGATTTCATCGTTAGTGCCGTGGTCGCAAACCCTGAAGGGCGCTCCGTGATCCAGCATGATTTCGTCGTGCCGTTCAATCGCGAATATTTTGTCGGCGCCCGCTGGTTCACTGAAGACTGGCGCTTCGCCCTTCGTGAAACCTATGTGCGGTTCGCGCCCGACACGAACATCGACCTGATCCGGGCAGAGCTTCCCGCCATTGTTGACCGCCACCTGCCGAAGGGTCAGCAGGGCCAGGAAAATGGACGCAACTGGTCGATGAAACTGAGCCTGGTACCCATGGGCGACATTCACCTTTATGGCAATGACGCAAACGCAGATCCTGACGTGCTTTACGGCTTTGTCGGTGTCGCGCTCCTGATCCTGATGATTGCGCTTGTGAACTTCCTTAATCTGTCGATGGCGCGCACGGCCCACCGGGCGCGGGAAGTGGCTGTGCGCAAGGTGCTTGGTGCCAGCCGTGCCCAAGTGATCCAGCAGTTCCTTGGGGAATCTGTGCTGCTGGCCTTCATATCCCTTCTGCTGGCGCTGACGATGGTGGAATTTGCCCTGCCGTACTATAACGAGTTCCTGTCTTCGATCATTGAGATGGACCTTTTCGGCGAACCGGCGCTTTTGGGCGCTCTCCTTCTGTTGGGTATTGGCGTCGGGGTAAGTGCTGGCAGTTTCCAGGCAACCTATTTCGCCATGCTGAAGCCGCATGATGTGCTTTATAGCAACACGGCCTCGGACAATGGCACGTCACGGCTGCGGCAGGGCCTTGTGGTGGCTCAGTTCGCGATTTCGGTGGCGTTGATGATCATTGCCTTCTTTGTCAACAAGCAGACAGACTATGCCCGCCAGCTGGACCTTGGGTTCAAGGCAGACGACCTGATCGTCCTTTCGGGCACCAACAACAGCCGGTCGAACGAGATCAAGCAGCGCCTGCTTGAAAGCCCGTTCATCAAGGCCGTCGGCCGGTCATCCGATGTGCCGACCGAAGGCAGCGAAGATCGCCTGCATATCCGCCCAGTTGATGGTGGCGAGCCTGTTATGCTGGACGGCCTGCCCACTGGGCCTGATTTCTTCAAGGCCTATGAAATTCCGCTGGTTGCCGGTCGGTACCTGACCGATACAGGCGCAGACGTCCTGCGCGACCGGGGCGAAAACCCTGAATATGCGCCTGCTGCCAATATCGTGATCAACGAAATGGGTGCGAAGCTTCTGGGTTTTGAAACGCCAGAGGCAGCAATCGGCCAGCAGATGCCTGCTGACCTCTCGAGCACGCTCAGGGTGGATGCCACCATTGTCGGTGTTGTGGCCGACTTCCATTTCGACAGCGCGCGCGATGTGATCCGTCCAGGCATCTACTATATCGATTTTGTCCGTAACTCGGACATGAGCGTACGGATTGACGCCCGCAACCGGGACGCAGCTATCGCCGCCATCGAGGACGCCTGGCGCGCCACTTACCCCGACGACATGCTGCTTTACCGCACCATGAGCGAGCTGGTGGAAAACCAGTATCAGACCGATGACCAGTTGGGCGACATCCTGACGGCCTTCACACTGCTGGCTGTGGCGATTTCCTGCATGGGTCTATATGGCCTGGCGTCTTTCACTGCAGAGCGCCGCACAAAGGAGATCGGTATCCGCAAGGTGCTGGGCGCGCGCCTCAGGGACATTGTCGCCCTGATGCTGTGGCAGTTTTCCAAACCCATCCTGGTGGCCAACCTGATTGCCTGGCCCGTGGCCTTCTATTTCCTGAGCGACTGGCTTAATGGTTTCGCCTACCGGGTGGAGCTGGGCTTCCTGCCGTTTGCAGTGATGGGGGTGGGCGCGCTGATGATCGGATGGCTGACAGTGGCCAGTCACGCGCTGGCAGTGGCCCGGCGTAACCCGATTTCGGCCCTTAGGCACGAATAAAATAGACAGTTCTGCCCGGACGCCTGGGCAGGACCATAAGAAAGCGAGGATACGATCATGTTCAGGAATTATCTGCTGACTGCCTGGCGGCATATCATGAAGAACCGGCTGTTTTCGGCCATCAACGTGTTTGGTCTCGCCATCGGTATGATGAGCTGTATCCTCATTCTTCTTTACGTGCGGGATGAGCTGACCTTCGACAAGTGGGTGCCGGAAGCCGACAAGGTGGTACGCATCCATTCGGCTTATTATGCGCCGGATCGGCCACCGTTCCTGACGGTGCGTTCAGCAGGCCGCATGATGGAGATGCTCAAGACCTACGCCAGTGCGGAGGTTGAGGAAGGCGTTCGCGTTCTGGTGAACGGCACGGCGATCATCAAGGATGATACCGCGTTCAATGAAGTTGTGACCTTTGCGGATGGTTCCTTTTTCAAGGTGTTCGATCTGCCGTTCGCGCACGGCGACGCGCAGACAAGCTTTGCCAATCCGATGAGCCTGGTGATCTCAGAAGACATGGCGATCAAATATTTTGGCCGAACCGATGTGGTTGGCGAAACCCTGGTGGCCTGCTGCCTGCAGAACAACCAGCTTGAGCTCAAGGTAAGTGGCGTTATCAAGAACCTGCCCCAAAGCTCTCACATGAATATTGATCTGCTCTTGCACATGGACCCAGCCATGTTCGATTTCGCGCCAAATATTCTGAACACCTGGACCAGTGTAAACACATACACCTATTTCAAATTGCGGGACGGCAAGACGGCGGCGGACCTGAAGGAACGCTATATAACCTGGATCGATACCGAGAGTCCCTTCACTGAACAAACGGGTATTCCCGGCAAGCCCAGTGACTTTATCAAGCCCAATGTGATGCCGCTTCTGGACCTGCACCTGCATGCCCGGAAGGACGCCGGCAATATGGGGGACCTGTCGCCCATGGGCGATATCAATATGGTCTATACCTTCTCGGGCGTGGCGCTTCTGATCTTGCTGATTGCTTCAATCAACTTCATGAACCTGTCTACGGCCAAGGCGTCCAAGCGGGCGCGTGAAGTGGCGCTCAGGAAAGTCATGGGGGCCACAAGGCGTCAGGTCGCGCTGCAGTTCCTTGGTGAAGCTGTGGCAATTGCGGCCCTGGGGCTGTTGTTCGCGTTCGTTGGCGTTGAACTGGCGCTGCCGCTTTATAATGAAGCGATCGACAAGAGCCTGACATTTGACGTTCTGGAGGATCTGCCGCTTCTGGTGTCGCTGGCGGGGGTTGCCGTTATTGTGGGGCTTTTGTCCGGCAGTTATCCGGCAGCCTTCCTGTCGCGTTTCCTGCCCGCCCGTATCCTGAAGGCGAACAAGTCGTCTGACGTCGGTGGGGCATCCACTTTCCGGTCGGCGCTGGTTGTGTTCCAGTTCGCTATATCAATCGGTCTGGTGATGTGCACGGCTGTCATATACGGGCAGACCATGTACGCGAAATCAATGGATGTCGGGTACCAGGCCGACGGGAAGCTGGCTGTGACAAGCTTTGGCACTGCATCAAACAGCGGGCAGGCTGAGGCAATCCGGCAGGCGCTTGCGGGCTTGCCGAACGTGACCAGTGTTGTCCTGTCATCCGAGGTGCCCAGCCAGGACAATGAAAACAACACCGGCTTCACGCTGTTGGACCGGACAGAGGGGTCCACCAGCGAAGACAGCGTGGTGCTGAACTATCATTCCTTCGGCTTCGGCTTTCTTGAAGCTTACGGCATTGAGCCGATCGCTGGCCGCACATTCGACCAATCCTTTGGCAGTGACGTCATCACGCCGATCCCTGAAGAGGAAGGCCGCATCGGAAATGCAAGTGTCGTTCTTAATGAATCGGCCGTTCGCGCAATGGGGATCGCGTCGCCGCAGGCTGCTATCGGAAAGACATTGCGGGCCGATGTGTTCCGGGCCGGGCAATATGACCTGACAATTGTCGGCGTGGTGCCGGACGTCTATTTCCGGTCGCTCAAGTTTGGCGTACGTCCTTCGGTTTACTGGGTGATGCCAAATGCCTTCCGGGTGGCGACGGTGAGTTTTGAGGGCGCCAATGTCGCTGATGTTGTTCAAAATGTCGAAGGTGTCTGGCGCCAGCATATGCCTCTGTCACCTATCGCTCATTCCTTTGTTTCAGACATGCTGGACGCCCAGTATGCCAGCGAAGACGCGCAAGCGAAGCTGTTTGCCGCTTTCTCGGGCCTTGCCATCATTGTCGCCTGCCTTGGGCTTTATGGTCTTGCGGCTTTCTCAGCCGAACAGCGCACCAAGGAAATCGGCATCCGCAAGGTGCTGGGCGCCCGCGTGATGGATATTGTCAGGCTTCTGGTGTGGCAGTTCTCGCGGCCTGTGCTGATTGCAAACGTCATTGCCTGGCCAGTTGGCTGGTATCTGATGTCAGGCTGGCTGGAAGGGTTCCAGTACCGATTGGATAGTGGCTTCATCATTGTCATGGCGCTTGTGGCCGGGGCGGTGGCGCTCCTGATCGCCTGGATTACGGTAGCGGGCCGTGCGGCCCATGTGGCGCAGGCCAACCCCATCCACGCCCTTCGGTACGAATAAACCAATCTCTCGCGTCACGAATGCCCAAGGCACTATGGTCCCGGGCTTTCGTTCGCAATACTTGGGGGAGTCCTATTCGGCTCCCCCTCTTTTTTGCGTGCGAATCGCATATTCGCGAGGCCGACAACTATTGCGGCAATAGTTGCCGGGAGGCAGTGCTCAAGAGGGTTCAGGCAGGTTCGCGGAAAACCCGAACTGGGCTGGAGAAGGCGCTGTTCCATTACAAAACAGGTGCTGCCCGCCATGGTAGTGTCTGCCGGGATCAAGCTATCTATACGGCCAGGCAGCAAGGCTTGCAAAGCGCTATGGCGGCATTGAAGGGCAGGATTTTTCATGGTTGCGCAGCTTGGCTGTGCTCAGAATAATTGATTTATTTCAATAGCTTGTAAGTATTTGATTGGCGTATCTCAATGGCTGTTGCAGCCACTGAAACAGTGGGCCGTCCGCATCCCTGCCAGATTGCTCGCCCTCATCTGGCGGGCAGAAGAAGGCAGGCGACAGAAGGAGTGCGCCAGTCTATGGCGCCTGAACCAAGGCCCTGAAAAACAAATACAATTTTAGCTAACATTTCCCCAATCGTTGACGAAATTCTCACGCCCTAGTGTCATTGTCACAGGCATCAGGCGTGTGTTGATACCGGTTTTAATCAGGCCCGGTTTAAGGATCAGGCAGGATTGGAGCCAAGAAATGGACTTTAATGCCGTGACATTAGTAGATGCAGTGCAGCTCGAGAAAATCGTTCTCGCCAAGCGCGTTGGCCAGTTTCTGGTCAAGGAGCAGGCGGAGGAAGAGCGCGCGACTGTTGAAAATGTAGCGCGCGTGCTGGCGCAGGACGTTTCCCCGCAGGTTCGGGAAGTGTTGGCGTTCGAGCTCAGGAAGTGCAAGGTCTTGGCACACGATCTGGCGGACAAGATTGCCCGCGATGTGGAAATGGTATCCGGCCCGTTTTTGGGCGAAACCAACGTATTTACTGACAAGGAATGGATGCGGCTGATCCCGGCGCTTGAAGAACATGCGCTGATTACGCTTGCTCGCCGGTCAGACCTGCCAGAGACGGTATCCACGGCTGTGGCAACCTACGGCAAAGAACGCAGCGTGACCACGCTGGTGCGCAACGACCGCACCGAACTGCCGGAAAAGGCGACGGACAAGGTTGTGGACCGTTTTGGCGAGAATGTTCGCATGATGGACCACCTGAGCGCCCGCCACGATCTGCCGCTCAGCGTTGTGGAGCGCATTGTCAACAAGGTGTCCACGCACTGCCGCGACACGCTGGTGTCCCAGTATGCCATCGATTCTGATGTGGCCGGCCAGATTGCGGAAGACAACAAGATCGATGCCCTGTGGGAGCAGCTCAAGAACGCAAGCGCCCCGCAGATCCATGCTTTTGTTACAGATCTCAGGAATGATCGCAGGCTTACCCACCTTCTGGTGGTGGAAATCGCTGATCGCGGTTCGTCGGCCTTCATGGAAAGCGCGCTGGCGCTTGAAGCCGGGCTGCCGGTTGGGCGTATCCGTGAAATCCTGACGCTTGAGGATCCGGCCGCATTCGTGCGGTTGATGCAAATGGCGAATGTCAGCAAAACCATGGCGCCGCGCTTCCTGAAATTGGCGAAGCGCTTTAACAGCCAGGTGGCCGAGACAATACAAGAAGAAGATAATGTCGTTCCACTGGCTGAAAAGGCCGGCGGTGCGGCGGCATAACCCTGAACCCCCTGCAGGGCGGCCCCACCACAGGTAGTCGGGCCAACGTCAGGGGACTGTTAGTTGAGAGTGCGTCGAGCTAAATATGGCCGACGTTAATATATTGTTTACAGGCATCAGGCAGAATATTTCCGGGTGCCGAACTGGAATGGCTGAGAAGCAGCGATTCCCAGATGGAGCCAATTCATGAGTTTGGACCCTGAAAATCTGGCAAAAGCCGACCCTGGCGCAAAGGTGGTTCTCGCCAAGCGCGCGTCCCGATTCCTTAATTCCGACAACCGCCCTGACGACGAGTTGGCGACGGTTGAAAATGTTGCTCGTGCGCTTGCGCAGGATATCTGCCTGGAAGTGCGCGAGACGCTGGCTTTCGAGCTCCGGTACTGCAGTCGCCTGCCGTATGATCTGGCGGCCCGAATTGCCACAGATGTCGAAAGCGTTTCAGGCCCGTTTGTTGAGGTAACCACAGCATTCACGGATGCCCAGTGGGCCAGCCTGATCCCGCATCTTGAAGAACACGCCCTGATGCGCATCGCCAAGCGCGAGGACCTGGGTGAGCATGCGACTTTCGCGCTCGTCAGTTCTGCGCCTGTGCGCCCTGCCACAGTTGCGGTCAAGAATGTGGCCATCCGCTTTTCGGAGCGCAGCTGCAACAAGACGGTTGATCGGTTTTCCGATTACCAGAATGTCATCGACGCGCTTGGCCGCAGGAGCGATCTGCCGCTTTCGGTTGTTGAGCGCATTGTCGATATGGTGTCCGACGAATGCCGCAAGCTGTTGATGAATAATTACGCGGTTTCCGCCATGGAAGCCGCAGCCTTAACGCAGCAAAGCCAGGAGCAGGTGCTGTGGAAAAAGATTTCCAAGGCGGGCCCCGCCCAAGTGCATGGGTATGTTATTGACCTGCGCGCTGAAGGGCGGCTGGATGAGGCGCTGGTAATGAAGATGGCGGAGCTGGGCAGTTTCCAGTTTCTGGGCAGTGCCCTTGCCGTTGAAGCCGGTGTGACCCTGGGCGACGTGCGCCGCACGTTTGAATCTGGTGACCTGAGGCGCATGCTTGAGTTGGTGCATGCTGCTGGGTTCAGCCAGGAAGCGGCACAGCGCATCTTCAGATACCTGAAGCGGAACGACCTGAAGTTCGTCCGTAGTGGCGAAGCCAGGGCGGCCATTCACTAATCTAACCCGGTTAAAGCCGTGGTGCGGCGCGAGGGAGGTATGGACATGGGTGTGTCCTGCCTCCCTTGTTTTTGTGCGCTTAGGTGTTCTTCTGGCCAATAAGCGCCAGAAGCTGATCTTTCCGCCGCCACATGATGATAAGCGAACAGATGAAGGCAACGCATGCCATATAAAAGAGGCTGCCATCTTCCTGCATCTCGCCATTTTCCATCCATTTAACAGTCACGCCCAGTGGGCTGAAAAGGTGGAAGATAATGGCACCAGCCATTGTGCCGGCGGTCAGCAGCGCACCAAAGGCGCGCGCCTTGGGCAGCAGCAAGAGGATGCAGGCAACGAGCTCGACTGCGCCAATGATATAGCCGCCCGTGGTTCTAAAGAACTCCAGCCCCAGGAACTGACCGACCACATCGAAGATATGGGCCGTTTCAGCCGATCCCCCGAACTTGAACGGCAGGCTGCCCCCCAGGATCACGACGATGGCGATCACCGGAATCCATTCAATATGCTTCTTGATAAAGTCCATTGGTCCCTCCCAATTGTCCCTAATGCGTGATGGGATAGTGTTTTGTCAGGCGCTTCTCGCGCCACCAGGCACGGATGATATCCTTGAGGCGCGTGGGCTTGTGGCCGTTGCGCCGGTTTTTGGCGCCAATGGCATAAAGGTGCCCGAACTGCTGCATCAGCGTGGCGTAGGCTTGCCGAAGCGTGGTGCGCGAATCCCAGATATGGGTGGCCTCCCCACCCGCGCCGTTGATCTCGATGATGCGAAACCCTTCGCCTGCCTGAAAAGCCTCAAAGTCTGCGAAGCGGACGTCAAACCGCCCGACAAAGAATCCATCCATGGAGCGGGCGATGGCATCGAATCGGTCAGTCATGGCTTTTGTAATCTCGTCATTACCGTTCCGGAAGATGGTGCCGCGGCAGTGGTTGCCGGCAAATGCCAGGCGGATGCTTTCGCCTTCCGGGATGACGTCATTCAGGCGGCTGCGGTGACGATCCAGATAAAGGTGCGCCAGTTTGCCGGCCCGCGCGTCCGCCAGGATAAGCTGCCTAAGGGTTGACTGTCCGTCCCCTGTTACCCGTGGGAAATACTTCAGTGTCAGGCTGATGATCCGGCCCTTGTCCTCGTCCGGATGGCGCACATAAAAGACGCCTGCTTCGCCTTCCATATCCACCAGCGCCTGTAACAACAGGTTGGCGCCCGCGGGGAAACATTCAATGTAGGCCTTTAGCTCATGGGGCGAATGCACCAGCTGCACGCCTGCGCCGCGCATGCCGATATCCGGTTTGGCGACGAAAGGGTAGGTGATGCTCGCGTCACTTAAAGCCGCTTCAGCCTCTTCCAGCGTGCGGGCAACGGCATTTTCGCCGCCCCACCGAAGGACGCGCACATAAGGTGATATCCAGTCCTGCGCGGTGTCCCACGCGTGGTTCAGAACCTCAAACTTGCTTTCGCCAACCAGGCCCGAATAGGGCAGCGCCGGGTTGCTGCCGGTTGGCAGGGTCAGCCCCATGTGCCTCAGCGACAGCCACCCGCAATAAAGCGCGATGGGGGTATAAAACAAGTGCGCGGGCGCAAATTCGAACCAGCTTGTCCGGGCTGCGCTGGGGTCTAGCGGCGGCATGCCTGCGTGTGGTTTGCCGATTTGCGGGGCTCTGTGTTCAGTTTGCATTCTCTGCTCCGGATTGTGGCCCTTCCAGGCGGTCGCCATAGCGGCTCTTTCGTACCAGGCGGTGGGACAGCATGATCAGACCCACAGCCACCAGGATGCCGGCAGTAATGCCTGCCCAGCCACCCAGATGAGCGACTGCTTTTTGAACCTCGCTGACAAAGAAGACCATCAGTGTCACCCAAACCATGGCGGCGACAGACATCACCAGCGTGAAATGCAAAAGCGGCATGCGCAGGAAGCCGAAGGTCAGGTATGTGGGCAGCCGGGTGCCTGGCAGGAAGCGGGAGGCGAACAGCACGGGCGTGCTCCGGCCCTCCAGCCATCGTCTGAATTCTCGCGCTTTCCTGAGCGGCAGCCGTTTCCTGAGCCACCGGCTTTTTTGTGCCGCAGCACCGATGCCGTATAGCCCCACGTCGCCTGCAGCAATGCCGAAGGCAACAGCGGCAATGACAAACGGGGCGGTGGCCATGCCTGCGCCAACCATCAGGCTGCCGGCAATCAACGTGCCGTCTTCGGTGACAAGGGTGGCGAGCGCCAGCACACAGGCGAGCAACAGGGGCTGGTTTGCCAGCTCCTCCGCCAAGGCCAAAAGTGTGTCAGGCGTGATTGTCATGGTTTCCCCTTACTTGGATTAGTCAGTCGATGGGTGCAGGCTGTCAAGCCGGATTGCGATGGCGCGTATTTCATCATTGTCATCAAAATGCCATCCAGCATAGTGTATCAGCCGAAAATAGGCGCGTTGCGTGCGGGCGGGAAGCCCTTACACGCGCCCATGACGCAATCGTTAAATGGCTTGAGGGTTTGGTGATGGTGAATGTTCTGGTTCTGTGTACCGGCAATTCCGCGCGGTCTGTGCTGAGTGAAGCAATCATAGGCAGGCGCGGGAAGGGGCGTTTCCAGGCTTTCAGCGCAGGCAGCAAGCCAACAGGCAAGGTAAACCCGTTTGCCATCAAGCTGTTGTCGGCCAAAGGGTATGACACCAGTGGTTTCCGCTCCAAAAGCTGGGACGAATTCGCGGGCACGGACGCGCCCAAGATGGATATCGTGATCACTGTGTGCGACAGCGCGGCGGGGGAAACCTGCCCCATCTGGCCGGGCGCGCCCGTGCAGGTGCATTGGGGATTCCCTGATCCCGCCTATGTGGAAGGCACGGACGATGAAAAGCTTCAGGCCTTCTCAGACGTCTATGACATGATCGATCCCTTTATCGAACAGCTGGTGGCCCTGGATGTCGAAAATATGGACGCGGGCGCTCTGAAAGCTGCGCTGCGGGCGATTGCCGAGCGTGCAGCCTAGGGAACTTCATTTATGACCATGACACAGAAACTGGTGGCCGAATTTGTCGGCACGGTGATGCTGCTCGCAACTGTTGTCGGCTCAGGCATCATGGGCGAGACGCTGGCGGCGGGCAATACGGCTGTTGCGCTTTGGGGCAACACGGCGGCCACAGGCGCCATGCTCGTGGTTCTGATCATGGTCTTCGGGCCGTTTTCCGGCGCGCACTTCAACCCTGCTGTCACGCTGGTTTTCTTCGCCAAGGGGCAATTGGGGCGGGCAGAGGCCGCCGCCTATATCGCAACGCAGATGGTGGCCGGGGTGGCTGGCGTGATGCTGGCACATGCCATGTTCGACCAGGCGCTTGTGCAGACGTCGCTTAACACACGCACTGGCGCCGGGCAGTGGATCAGCGAAGGCGTGGCAACCTTTGGCCTTCTGGCGGCTATCCTGGGCACGGTGCGCTACCGGCCTGAAATCGTGCCTTATGCCGTTGGCCTTTATATCACCGCTGGCTACTGGTTTACTGCATCCACCAGTTTTGCGAACCCGGCCGTGACAATCGCACGGTCTTTCACCAACACGTTTTCCGGCATAGCGCCCACAGACGTGCTCGGTTTCATCGCGGCGCAGATTGTTGGTGCCTTCATCGCTCTTTTCTTGTTCAAGGTGCTGGAACCGAATAAAGTGGGCGCCTAATCCACTTTGATACGAGGCTCCTATGAAGGACTTGAAGTCCTATATCCGGACCATTCCGGATTTCCCATCCGAAGGGATCATGTTTCGGGATATCACCACACTCTTTGGTAATCCAGCAGCGCTCAAGCACACAATTGACCTATTGTTCGGCCATTTCAGGAATGACCGGGTGCAGGTTGTGGCGGGTGTTGAAGCACGCGGTTTCGTGCTTGGTGGTGCGCTTGCATGCAGGCTGGGTGCCGGCTTCGTGCCGATCCGCAAGGCCGGCAAGCTACCGCACCAGACGATTGAGGAAAGCTATCAGCTTGAGTATGGCGAAGCCACGCTTGAGATGCACCTGGACGCTTTCGGCGCGGGTGACAGGGTGTTGCTGATAGATGACCTGATCGCCACAGGCGGCACAGCAGATGCCGCCATGAACCTGATCGACCATCTGGGTGGCGATGTGGTGGGTGCCGGGTTTGTGGTTGACCTGCCGGCCCTGGGCGGTGCTGAAAAGCTCAGATCCCGGTGTGACAAGGTCGTCAGCCTGGTGTCCTTCGAAGGCGAGTGACGCAAAAAGCAACAACATGGTGGCGCAATTTGCGATTTGTTTGTCGCAAAAAAAGATGAATTTGGTTTGAACCCATTTCAGGCCCGGCCATGTGCTGGGCCCTTTCCGTTACGGAATCAGTCAGATAGATAAAATTTTATCTATTGGCACGCTTGATGCGGATGGTGGTGTGAAAGCCATCGGAACTTTTCCCGCATCGTGACCAGGCACCAACAACGACTGCAGAAACAGGCACCTCTGGATGGCACGCAGGATCATTTGGAGATGCACAATGCGTACACTGACTTTTATTCTTGATACCCAAACCGGTGATGACGGCATGGCGCCGATCACCATCACAATTGTCGAGCAGGGCGATGGCACACTGCTGTTCACCTTGTCGAACGATCAGGACACAGACGGCCAGATTGCCGACATCCGAGGTCTGTTTTTCGATGTGGCTGACGACAGCTTGCTTGGCAGCCTCAATTTCGCAGGAAGCGAGATCACGCAGATCGTTCAGAACGGCAGTGTGTCGAACCTGGGCGGCGGTGTGACCACAAGCGGCGTTCCGGACAGCCCCTATGAAGTGGGTGTGGAGTTCGGCACGCCGGGCATGAGCACAGACGATTATCAGACCGTGAGCTTCGTGCTGTCGGCAGACCGGCCGTTGACCATAGACGACATCGCGCTTGAGCATATGGCCGTGCGCCAGACGTCTGTTTCTTCCGCTGACGGTGGCCGCGAGGACTCTGACAAGCTCTATGGCGACGCGCCGTATCCGGTTGACGCCATCGATGACGCGGCTGACGTGCTTGAGGACGAAACCGCTTCCGGCAATGTGTTCGCCAACGACGTGGACAAGGACGCGGGCGACGCTGACGGCAACGGCATTCCTGATGGCCTGACGGTTACTGACGTGAACGGCGACGCTGGCACCGTGGGCACGCCGATTGAGCTTGCGCCGGGCGTAACCGTGACCGTAAACGCGGACGGCAGCTATAGCGTAGACGCCACTGATGCCGACTGGATGGCCGAAGGTGAGACCTTCACGGCTGATGTGACCTATGGCGTGAGTGACGGCAATGGTGGGTCAGACAGTGCAACGCTGACCGTGACCGTCACGGGCGTGAACGACACCCCTGATGCGCTGGATGATGCGGGCGCGACCGACGAAGCCACCGTCACCAGCGGCAATGTGCTCGCGAACGACAGCGACCCTGACCTCTCAGACGTGCTTACAGTGTCTGCGGTGAACGGCGACAGCGCAGCGGTGGGCCAGCAAGTCCTCTTGGACTCCGGCGCGCTCCTGACGCTGAATGCGGACGGTACCTACAGCTACGACCCGAACGGCGCGTTCGATAGCCTGAATGACGGCGAAACCGCGTCCGACAGCTTCACCTATCAGGTGTCTGACGGCCATGGCGGGTTTGATACGGCAACCGTTACGCTGACCATCGAAGGCATCGGTGGTGGTGACACAGGCCCGGAAGATGACGCTGATCACTTCGGAACCTTCTCTAACAAGAAAGGCACGGCTGACCATGATATCTCCAACGTGGTGCTCTATCTGGATGATGGCACCGGCGACGTCCTCAAAGTGAAGATCGACGGCTGGTCGGGTGAAACCGATCTCGACAATGTCGACCTTGGAAGCTTCATGGAAAACTACGGCTATGACGACTATGAGCTTCTGGCCGTGTCCATCAAGGCCGGTAACAACCATAACCGCGACCTCGGGCCGGGCGAGGGCCAGCTGTTCCTGCTCGATGGCGATGAGGATATCGACTACGCCCAGGGCGGCGACGTACCGGACGGCCTGACACTGGCGATCCTGGGTGCCAAGGCGGACGAGACTTACCAATATTCAACCGACCTGTTCGAATAAACAGTCGGCTTTCCCGGGAAAGGCCCTGCCGCACGGTGGGGCCTTTTTTTATCGGTATGTGGTTTAATCGTCCTCAGGTGTGCGGCGACGGATGTTCGTATATTCCGTGCCGTCCTTGCGGGTGTAGCTGAAGCTTTCGCCCTTGCTGATGGCCACAAGGTCCGCTTCTGGATAGTGGCAGATATCATCGTTCGTGCGTGTGCCCACTTCAAGGACCAGCGCATCGCTATCTGACTTGTTCACCAGATGGTGGCCGTCGCGGTCACCCGCCTTGAAACCAGCGGCGTCGCCAGCGCATAAAAGCTCCTCACCCGCATCTGTAATCAGCGTCACTTCGCCTTCAAGTACATAGATGAACTCATCTTCGCGGCTGTGCCAGTGGCGCTGGGCTGACCAGACGCCAGGCGCAAGTCGCATCAAGTTCACGCCAAATTGCGTCAGACCTGCGGCGTCGCCCAGCTTCTTCTTTGCCCGTGCCCGCACAGGTCCGTCATATGGCGGCGGATAGAGCGTACCAATCAGTTCCGGCAGCTTGGCTACATCAATTTTCTTGGTCATGATCTCGTCCCCCGGAAAGAAAAAGGGCGGGATGATCCCCGCCCTTCATAATGTAGGTAACTGAGCTGCGATTACAAATCGTCGATCATGCGGTGCAGCGTGTCCATGCAGGCGCGCGCCAGGTGGCGGCAGCGCTCCGGCGACCAGCCATAGTCAGGGTCTGGCATATCTGCATTGTCCTTGAACGGCATCTCAAGCGTCATGGCCAGGCAGCCATGGGTTTCCGCCACATAGTTGGTGCACATGGACAGGTCGGCCTTGCCTGGCTCATCCTCGTCATAGCCGTGTTCCTGCTGGAAGTCCGGCGACAGCTTCTCAAGGATATTCTGATATTTCTCAATCAGTTCCGTTTGCTTTTTCTTCAGGCTTGGAATGCCTTCAAATCCGGCGATGAAATTGTAAGGCAGGCCTTCGTCACCGTGCACGTCCATATGGAAGTCACAGCCGACCTCAGCCATCTTCTCGCGCACCAGGTAAACTTCGGGGCTCCTGTCCATTGTGGCGATGTTCCATTCGCGGTTCAGGTTGGCGCCGGCGGCATTGGTGCGCAGGTGCCCACGTACAGACCCATCCGGGTTCATGTTCGGCACGATATAGAAATGCGCCTTGTCCAGCAGCTTCCGGGCAACCGGGTTGTCCATATCCAGCAAATAATCAAGCGCACCTTCCATCCACCATTCGGCCATGCTTTCGCCCGGGTGCTGGCGGGCCTGCAGCCAAATCTTCTTGCGGCCTTCTGGGCCGTAGCCAAGCTCGATCAGGTCCATGTCCTGGCCGTCAAGCGTGTGGCCGAGCACGCTGGTGCGCACCAGCGGTGACTGGGCGGCTTCCGAGATCAGGTCTGCGTGGCGCTCCATGGAGTAGGGCGCGAAATAGGCGAAATAGACGAAGTCCTGGTCTGGCGTGAAGGCCCACGTCAGCGTTTCGCCATCAAACATGGTATCGATGCGGAACCAGCTTTCGCGGTCATAGGATGCACAGACTTTATAGTCCTTCCAGCCATCGACATAAGCCGCGCCGCCAGCGTTCTCGATGGTGAATTTGCAGGGTGTATCTTCCACGCCGGATACGCGGAAGTGGAACCACTGGTAAAAATCAGACTGGTTGTCCTTGCGGATGTTGAGGCGGATGTCCGAGGCATCATCGGCTTTGACGACCTCGATATTGCCGCTATCAAACTGGCTGGAAATCAACATGGGGGATGCTCCCTTATTCTTCTTTGGAATGCCCTTCAGTGGATTGCCTACAGGGTGAATGGGGGGCGGTCAATGGCGATTCCTGCGGTGTGGCAGGAAGGGCAGGGCTGCTGCCTTTTAATTTCAATGACAAGATGATCCCGTTTTGGTATTATCCCTTTACTGACGCACAGGCGTGAGCGGACTATCCCTGATATCTATTAGGGAAAATTTGGAGGCGTCCCACCGGGCATGGGGGGCGCCTCTATTTTTTGTGCCGGTTTATCTGGCGGAATGCGCAAAAAGCCTGCATTTCCCGAGTCTAAGCTATTGACAGGTGGGGGGCTCATCATTATGTTCCGCCGCCAATGGATCAGCGGAATGACGGATTCGTCGTTCCCGCCCTGTGTGCCAAGCGCCGGCTGGCCGGGCAGGGAAAAGGGTTTTAGCCGGTTTGTAGTGAGACGAACGATGAAAATTCGTAATAGCTTGAAGTCTTTGAAAAGCCGTCACCGCGATTGCCGCGTGATTCGCCGCAAAGGCCGTATCTACGTGATCAACAAGACCCAGCGTCGCTTTAAAGCACGCCAGGGCTAAGCGTCTCGCTTAAGCCCGGTCTGGTTTGATCCAGTTCGATTGATTTAGCCGTGCGCTCCCTGAGTCGCGCGGCTTTCTCATTTGGGGGTTATATCCGTGTCTTCTAAAGCCGTTCTGTTTGATATTGGCAATGTGTTTGTCCACTGGGACCCGCGTCTCTTGTACCAGAAGCTGATCCCCGAATCGGATGCGCTTGATGCGTTTTTGCGGGATGTGGTGACGCTGGAGTGGCACACAGAGCATGATCGCGGCCGTCCATTCGCGGAAGGTGTGCGAATCCTTAGCGAAAAACACCCCGAGCATGCAGACCTGATCCGCGCGTTCGACGAGCGCTGGGATGAGACGATCGGTGACCTGATCCATGGCACTGTTGATATCCTGGAGCGGCTGGCGGCTGCTGGCATAGCTTGCTATGGCCTGACGAACTTCTCGCACGAGAAATGGCCGCCATTCTGTGCGCAGAATGACTTCACGAAGCTGTTCAAGGGGGTGGTGGTGTCAGGAGAAGAGAACCTGGTGAAGCCTGACCCGCGCATTTTTGAGGTGGCGATCAGCCGCTATGGCCTAAAGCCCGATGCCACGGTCTATATCGATGACCGGATAGACAATGTCCGCGCCGCCGAAGACTTGGGCATGCTGGGCCACCATTTCACCGCGCCGGATGTGCTTGAGGCCGACCTGAAGGCGAGAGGCTACCTCTAAATAAAAAAAGCCGGGAACATGCCCCGGCTTCTTGTCTTTTGTGCTCATTGGTCGTCATTCGCCGGCTTGAACGGCGAATCCAATCATGAAGTGAAGGCTAGACTCGCCGATCCAGTCGGCGAGTGACGATTTTTACTTAGCCCAGCTCGTTGCCGCTGATCCAGGCGATATGCAGCACGTTGGTGGCCCCCGGTGTGCCAAAGGGCACGCCTGCGGTCACCACGATGCGGTCGCCCGGTGTCACAAGCCCTGCGCGCAAAGCCATGCGCTTGGCCTTGCCGACCATTTCCTCGAACGCGCCCACATCCTTGGTTTTTACCGTATGCAGGCCCCACACGATGGCGAGGCGGCGGGCAACCGCCAGCTTTGGCGTGAGGGTCAGGATCGGTGCGTCCGGGCGTTCCCGTGCGGCCCGAAGCGCCGTGGCGCCTGATGATGTGAAGGTCACGATGGCTTTAGCGTTTACCGTGCGCGCTACCTGCCGGGCGGCCGCCGTGATGGCGTCTTCCGTGGTGGCGTTCGCGCCGGAGCGCTCATCCGCGCCGTGCATGCTGTAGGCTGGTTCGTGCTCCACCCGCGACGCCACGCGGTCCATCACCTGCACAGCTTCAATGGGGAAATCGCCCACGGCGGATTCGGCGGACAGCATCACGGCGTCTGCGCCGTCCAGTACAGCGGTCGCCACGTCGGACACTTCCGCGCGCGTCGGCACGGGTGACTTGATCATGCTTTCCAGCATCTGTGTTGCCACCACAACGGGCTTGCCCGCCTGGCGCGCTTTACGCACGATCTGCTTCTGGATGCCCGGCACATTTTCCACCGGTTCCTCAACGCCCAGATCGCCGCGTGCCACCATCACGCCGTCCGCCAGCTCGATAATCTCATCCAGTGCTTCAACGGCGGCGGGTTTTTCGATCTTGGCCATCACGGCCGCTTTCCGGCCTACAAGCTTTTTGGCTTCGGCCACATCTGCGGCGCGCTGCACGAAGGAAAGCGCGACCCAGTCCACGCCGCACTGCAGTGCGAAGGTGAGGTCGCGGCGGTCTTTTTCCGTCAGTGCCGCCAGCGGCAGCACAGCGTTTGGCACGTTCACACCCTTGCGGTCAGACAGCACGCCACCCACGATCACGCGGGTGCGGGCGCGGTTTTCTTCCACGGCTTCCACTTCAAGGCGGATCTTGCCGTCGTCCAGCAGGATATTGGTGCCAACCTTGAGGGCTGCGAAAATTTCTTTGTGCGGCAGGTAAACCCGCTCGCTGGTGCCGGGCTGATCCAACAGGTCCAACTTGAAGGGCTGGCCTTCCTTCAGTGTGATCTTGCCGTCTTCGAACATACCGATGCGCAGCTTTGGGCCTTGCAGGTCAGCGAGGATAGCGATGGGGTGGTTCAGTTCACGCTCAACGGCGCGAATGGTGTGTACCAGCGCTTCCTTGTCTTTGTGTTCGCCGTGGCTCATGTTCAGGCGGAATACGTCAACGCCTGCCAGGAACAATTGCTTGATGCGTTCATGGCTGCTGCTGGCGGGCCCCAAGGTGGCGACAATGCGGGTTTTGCGTCGTCGGCGGATGGAAATCTGTTCGGAACTCATTTTGCCTCCCGGGCGTGAGCATCGGGCGTGAAGCTTGGGGCGGTGCTTGCCCATGCTCGGTGTTTGTTGACTTGTATGTTCAGATCGTTACTTTTCGGCGCACATGCTGCTTGATCGCAAGGTCAAGGTCCAGCCTTTTGTCGGGCTGTCCCCGAAAATTCATATGCGAAAGTTGGTGTATCTCATGACGACTTCCCCTGTCCAGCCAGAAATCCTGAACCCGGAGGCCCGGACGGGGCTGATTATCCTGTGCGATCACGCCAGCAATTTTGTGCCCGAAGGCTTTGATAACCTTGGTCTTTCGGATGATATCTTTACCCAGCATGTGGCCTATGATCTGGGGGCCGAAGCCGTGACGCGCAAGATGTGTGAGCTGATGGGTGGGGCCGCCGTTCTGGCGCCAGTGTCGCGTCTTCTGATCGACTGCAACCGCGAGCCGGACAGCGACACCCTGGTGCCGCGCGTGAGCGACGGCATCATGGTGCCCGCGAACCAGGACCTGCCAGCAAGCGCGATTGAAGCCCGCAAGCGGGATTATTACACGCCGTTTCATGAGGCCTGTTCTGATCTTGTGGAAGCGCATCTTGATGAGGGCATCGTGCCCCTGGTGGTGGGCATGCACAGCTTTACGCCGGAGATGGGCGGGGAAAAGCGCCCCTGGCACGCGGGCTTCCTGTGGAACAAGGACCCACGGCTGGCGCAGGCCCTGATCGGCCTGATGGAGCGCGAGACCGACCTGGTGGTGGGCGACAACCAGCCCTACACGGGCCGCCACCTTTACTATACCATGCAGCGCCACGGCGCTGATCACGGCCTGCCGCAGACCACCATTGAGATCCGGCAGGACCTGTTGGGCAAAGCGTCGATGGTGGACGAATGGGCGGCCTTGATGGCGGATTTGCTCGATGAATGCATGGACCGTGAAG
This sequence comes from Kordiimonas lipolytica, assembly GCF_001550065.1. The sequence continues at coordinate 4,143 of NZ_LRUB01000012.1, read as the reverse complement.
ACCTGACACAACGAAAATATTATCCGTAAGGAGAAAAGACATGACAGATGAGAAGACAACCGAGATTGAAGCAGCCGTATTTCGCCGCCTCTTGAAGCACCTTCAGGCCCGCACGGATGTGCAGAATATCGACCTGATGGGCTATGGCGGCTTCTGCCGCAATTGTTTTTACAAATGGTACGTGGAAGAAGCTGGCGAGCTGGGCGTCGAGGTTTCCATGGAAGACGCGCAGGAGCGCATCTACGGCATGCCGTACGCGGACTATAAAGAACAGTTCCAGACCCCGGCGACAGACGAGCAAATGCGCCGCATGGATATCAGCGTCGCCAAGAACAAGCTGGCGCAAGCCAAGGAATAATTCACGCGCGCAGGCAGAATCACGATTGAACGGCAGAGCGCTCAAGGCTAAAGTGCGCGCCGAATCCAAGGTCCGCATGGGGGCCGAAATTAAAGATCAGGGAGTTGAGCCACATGGTACAGGCTGGCGGAGTAGCAGGCGAACAGCTGCGGTCATTCATTGAGCGTATTGAGCGCCTTGAAGAAGAGAAAAAAGGCATCGCGGAAGACATCAAGGAAGTCTACGCGGGCGCAAAGGCCGTTGGGTTCTAATATACAGTTAAAATTGTATCATTTGAGGTTTTTCAATTACTTAAGGTGACACAACTGTGTCAGTCATTGTGTCAAAAAATGTGGCCTGCGAAACTTCACTTATTTTAATGAGTGAAGTTGAGGAGGTAAAAGCAGCTGATGCTGTTCAACAAAATAATCGATATGAAGGTGTGTAATAATGGTTCAAGCAGGTGGTGTAGCAGGTGAGCAGCTTCGTTCTTTTGTCGAGCGTATTGAGCGGTTGGAGGAAGAGAAGAAGGGCATTGCTGAAGATATCAAAGAAATTTATGCGTCAGCAAAATCCGTTGGCTTCGATGTAAAGATTCTTAGGCAGGTGATCCGAGTTCGAAAGATGGATCAGGCGGACCGGCAGGAACAAGAAGCCCTACTTGATGTCTATCTCCATGCGATTGAAGGTGGCGAGCAGGTCAGGTCTACAGCAGAGGTTATGGCTGAAGAAGACGCTTGAAACTAGAAAGCGTGCGGAAATGTGTTACGACATGTAGTGAGTTTTCAACGGGGCCGCGGTTGGCGGTCCTTATTTTTTGGCTTATGACGGCTGGGCTTTTCTCTGTTAGGTTTTGGCGAGATAGGGTCGGATTGAGATTTCTACAAGAAATTCTGTTTTCGACCCAAAGCGGACATTCCGACAAGCTATAAAAAGCACTGCTGTTTCACTTGGGACGCTCCGCAAACATTTTGCACGTACACATCAAAGCGATAGCCTTGGCTGATGTTGTGAAAGGTCTCACTCCCCATGGAGTAGAAATCAGGGTGAGATACTATATCGCCAAGTTCCGGTGCTTCACTGTCCATCAGTTCAAAGATGACGTATTCAGTGCCGGTCATTTCTGCTGCATACATACCGCGCTGCCTGTTTACCAGGACGATTCTCGCTTGCATCATAAATCTCCATTTTCAGCAGGATGCCAGATTGGGAGGTTATCTAGCCTAGAGGCGTCGTTTGTAAGAAAAGCAACACTATATCGAGCTCTAGTAATTGCAACATAGAGCTTATTGAGTGCTTTTTCGGAACTCCTGATTGGACCAAAGTTACCGAGTAGAAATTGTCGAATGGAAGTTGTAGGCAAAATGAGTACACGATCGTACGTCGAGCCTTTTGATTCTCCAAAATTTTGGCACACGTGACCAGAGCATAAGTCTGGCCGGGCCCTTACGTCCCAACGTAAAATAATTGGGTTGTAACGATCCATGTATGCCGGAAAATCTTCTTCTCTTACAGAGAAAGCGCCAACATGATCATCTAGTCCGTCCGGCACGGGCGCTGCTCTAGATACCGTTGGCTTATAGGCTTCATTTGCATGAACTAAATCGGCCAAATTGCATATCATTTGGATACAGCGATAGCTGTGATTTTCATCAATACACTCGAAGTTTTTGTCAAGGAACCACTGCTTTTTCTGCAAGCTGGCCCGTGGGTTTTTTGTTGCATGCGAGGTTTGGTAGATGGTTTGCCTGAAGTCTCCCACGCAGAGCAATTCTACAGGACACGAGGATAAGATAAGTTCAATTAGGCTGAAGTCCCACCCGACCAAGTCTTGGACCTCATCAATAATAATTAGGTCATAGATTGCTGATAATCTCTGGATTGGATCATATGTAGCAGCTCTTCCTCGCCCTTGTTTGCGTTTCTGGCAGATTTTAACAGCAAGTTTGGATATGTATGTTGTGTGGGCTTTTCCATTAACTAAATAGTGGCGCGAATTAACACGCCCTCCGATGATCTCAGCTCGCCCTGGTATGGAATAGCGATCTCGTTTGTGGGGATCGCTTACATCAAACTGCACATTTGAAATTCGCTGATCAAAAAAGCAGCGCTGATAGGGACGAATGATTTCCTCTAGAAGGAAAGAGAACCAGCCTTTCACTCGGATTTTATCGGGGATGTGGCCTTTGACTTCACGTATTTTCTTGATTACTTCAACTTGGTTGTTGCGAGTGTATGTCAGGATCAAAACAGTTCTATTCGCTTCAGCAGCCTCCAAAGCATCCCCTACCAGAGTGGTAGTTTTGCCCGCGCCAGCGCTCGCTATAACAAATCTACTCGGCAAGTTCGAGAGCCTTTCGAATATAGTCGGGATAAGTAATACTGTTTTGGTCGCTATCGAAGACCCTAATCGCAGAGTCTACTTTCTTGCCGCCGTCGTCCTTGAAAAGGTCCTTCAGGAAGACTTTTTTGCCCTCCAAATCATCTAGGTCGTCGTATTCAGCTTTTTTTTGTGCGGATAGTGCCACCTGAGCGAAACGTTCGAGAGTTTGTATGGTCTCTCCATTTGTTTCTATCAAAGCTGGTTCAAGCGAATTCCAAGTGTCGTCTTGAGCTGATGAAACTTGCAGATGAGCTGCATCTTCATAGGCAGAGAACCAGTTTATTACGTTCGCTTGATAGTCGCCATCATTGTCTCTAATTACGATCGTTTGGGTTCCAATGATCTTTGCAATGTTGTGAACCGCCCCGGGATTGTCGGAGGCAGGTTGGTTTAAGTTAAGCGGCCATGGGGCGTTCGTCCAGCATGGCGTAGTAATTTCTCTCAGCCTCGGCAGGTGGAATGTTGCCGATTGGCTCCAGCAGGCGTCGATGATTGAACCAGTCGACCCATTCAAGCGTCGCAAATTCAACCATCTCAAATGACCGCCACGGCCCTCGCCGATGGATGACTTCGGCCTTGTAGAGCCCGTTGATCGTCTCGGCGAGTGCGTTGTCGTAACTGTCCCCGACGCTGCCAACCGATGGTTCGATACCATCTTCTGCCAAGCGTTCGGTGTATCGGATCGAGACATACTGGCTGCCCCGGTCACTGTGATGGATAAGCCCGCCTTTTCTTGCTGGCCTGCGGTCATGCAGAGCCTGTTCAAGTGCGTCCAGCACAAAGCCCGTATGTGCCGTCCTGCTGACCCGCCAGCCAACGATGCGCCTGGCAAACACATCAATGACAAAAGCTACATAAACAAAGCCCTGCCATGTGGCGACATAAGTGAAGTCAGACACCCACAACATGTTGGGTGCCGGGGCATGGAACTCGCGGTTCACTTGGTCAAGTGGACAAGGGGCTGACTTGTCGCTAAAGGTGGTGCGAACAGGCTTGCCTCGAATGGCGCCTTGTAGCCCCATCTCGCGCATCAGACGCTCGACTGTGCAGCGGGCCACATGAAAGCCTTCACGGCCGAGTTGACGCCATATTTTGCGGACACCGTAGACCAGAAAGTTCTCCTCAAAGACACGGGCAATCTCCGGCTTCAGTGCCATATCGCGCTGTGCCCGTGCAGACAGAAGTGACGGGTCACGGCGACAGGCCAGATGGTGGTGGTATGTGGATGGGGCGATCTGCAGCAAACGACAGATCGGCTCGACCCCATACAGGTCCCGGTGCTCGTCGATAAAACTGATCAACGTCTCAGTGGGCGGTCGAGCTCCGCCTGGGCAAAATAAGCCGATGCCTTGCGCAAGATCTCGTTGGCTTGCCTCAGTTCCCGGTTCTCCCGTTCAAGGGCCTTCAGCTTGTCGGCAACCTC
>NZ_LRUB01000011.1 GCF_001550065.1 Kordiimonas lipolytica | reverse complement strand
TGTCCGTCGTCAGATAAATTGTTACCAGTAGGCGCTTAAAATAAGAGAGGTTTTGATCTCATATCTTGTTTTAAGTTAAGCAGCCTTTGCGTGATGTCGCAAGGCTCGTTGTCTTAAGGTTTGTTGTTTGATTTTTCTCCTTCTGTCCAGAATGGTTGGGCCCCGCCCGAAGTAGACATCTGCAGGCGTCAGATTGTTCAGGCTTTCATGATATCGCTCGTGATTATAGTAGTGGATAAACTGGCCGATCTCATGTTCCAGATGACCGGGTAGATAATAGTTATCCAGGAGAATGCGGTTCTTCAGTGTTTGGTGCCAGCGTTCAATCTTGCCCTGTGTTTGCGGGTGATATGGCCTGCCGCGAACATGCCCCATGCCCTTGGCCTTCAGGAAGTCCGCCAGTTCCTCTGCCACATAGGACGAACCATTATCTGATAACAGGCGGGGCATGGCAGCTTTGTCATGACAGCCAGAAGCATTCAGCGCCTGATCAATTGTGTCTGTCACATCCTTGGCTTTCATGGTGCTGCAAAGCTTCCAACTGATCACATAACGGCTGTAATCATCCAGGATCGTGGATAGATAATACCAGCCCCAGCCTTTGATCTTGAAGTAGGTAAAGTCGGTCTGCCATTGCTCGTTAATGCGCGCCGGCTTGTCTTTGAACTCGTCCGCAGCCTTGATCACCACATAGGCCGGGCTGGTGATCATGTTTGCGGCTTTCAGCATGCGGTAAACGCTGGCTTCCGACACAAAGTAGCCCTTGCTGTCCGTGAACTTTACGGCCAGTTCCCTCGGGCTCAGTTCTGGCTCGTCCAGTGCCATATCATGCACCTGTTTACGGATATGATCCGGGATGCGGTTCCAGGCTTCGCCAGGGTGCGGCTGCCGGTCATTGAGACCATCAAAGCCACTGGCCAGATACCGGTCATACCAGCGGTAGAAAGTCGTGCGTGGAATGCCTATCCTGTCCAGTGTCTGACGTGCCGACAGATGTGACTGTTCGACAGTGCGGATGATCTCAAGCTTCTCAGATGCAGAGTATCTCATTCTTCGTACCCCCCATCCCCGACCACGCTTTTTTTAAGTAGCCGTATCTCCAGGGTTTGCTCCGCCACCACTTCCTTCAGGTCCCTGGCTTCCCGCCTTAGGTCGTTTACCTCGTCACTGGTGGCTGCACGCACTGTATCGCCTGCCAGGCGCTGCTTGCCGGCCTCCAAAAATTCCTTCGACCATTTGTAATACATGCTCTGCGCGATGCCTTCCCGGCGACACAGTTCGGCAACCGATGTCTCGCGGCTCAGCCCCTCAAGGACAATCCGGATCTTCTCCTCGGCCGAATAAATCTTCCGCGTCGCGCGGCGGATGTTCTTAACTGTTTGATCTGCGGCTGACTTGCCACTTTTTGAACTAGAGGATTTAGCTTTCATTCTTCGTTCCTTACGTCACTTCAAATGAAATCAAAATCCTCTCTTATGCAATTGCCTTCTTTGGCCCCATAAGCCCTGACGGGGAACACTGCCTTCTTATAGTGGCATTCGCAGACAACTCTTACCTTGAGGGCACCTGTGCCTGCGTCAAAAAACATGTCATTAAACACATGAGGTAATTTGTCCGGATCGTCGAAGGCAAAAACTACATCAATGGTTAGTTCTCGCTCCTCTACGTTTTGGCTATCTTCCCAAGGACCAAAGTGGACGTCTGTCCTGCGAAAAATACGCTCTGATGCCACCGGTGAAAAGAGGCGCTTAATCGCATCCAGCACAGCTGATTTACCCGCACCGTTATCACCTACAAAACCTGTCACACCGTTGTTAAAGGGGATATAAACCGGGGCGTTCCCAAAACAGCGGAAATTCTTTATTGCCAGCGATTCAATGTGCATGGCGATCAATCCTCTATTATTAGTGTTGCTTTCTCAGACACGATTTGAATATCGCGAAAATGCATTAAAGCGGGTTAGAATAGGCGCAGCATCTGCATCCTGATAAATGTCATTGCGAAGCCATTCGAGTTCTGCCTCAACGTCAGACTCCCGCACATCCACATACCATGCCCGTGGACGAGCATCGCTGCCGTCATTCCAACGGTATCCGCGTTTTCTAAGCTCATCTTTAAACTCAAAGGGTGCATTTTCGGCCCAAATTCGACAGGTCGATTGACGAGCAAACTCAAGCAAATAGCTCAAACCGGTCGAGCCTGTATCCCCAAGCTTGTCTGAGAGCAGCCTAAGCCCAGCAAAACAGTCCATTGTGGCCCGATGTCCGTCGTAGAAAAAGCCACTCTTTAGTCCCAAATACTCCAGTTTGGCACTCTCAAATCCATGACTACGCCAATCAATATCCGCGTACGAGCACCCCCAAGCCTTTAGTTCGAACATTGGTTCGACTTTTTCGAGAAACGGTCGATCAAAGCCCGAGTTATGAGCAATAATTATGACAGCGTCAGCGATAAGGTCCCGTACCTGTTGCCAGTCGATTACTTGGCCTCGGACATCGTCGAATCTTATTCCAGTTAATGAGGTGATTTCTTCGGAGATGGTTCCTACTGCGGGTTCTTGCAGCATATTCAACGGAGGATGTATTCCAATAATATTGGCGTTCTCATCAAACACAAAGGGAACAAGTGCCAGTTCAATTATCTCATCCTTTTCAAGGGATAAGCCGGTGGTCTCGATATCTAGATAAATGCCACGTTTGAGCAATTGGTCGGGTAGGGGTCCATCTAGCGGGACTGGCACCTGAAGTCTCTCAATGACAAGATGGTCTTCACTTGACTCAAGAAGTTCTATAGCCTCTTCAATATCCATTGATAACTCGGCCCCTAAATAAACGTACTTCGATTCGACGATCCTAATTCTACCGCCCAACTATCTGCAAGTAGAAGTACATTTGTTTCGAAGAAAAACTATCAACCGGAAACCCGTAATTATTTACGTCTTTGAACAGCTAATCTTTCAACAGCATCGTTTTAAATCCCTAGTTTTTGCAGCTGAATGTTAGAGCCTTACAGGCTGCTGGCCATTTTGTTTTCGGTTGGGGCTACAGATAAGGACAAAATATCCTGCAAACAAAACTAGGGAAACCAAATGGAAAAATTAAGAGTATTGTTTTCCTTGGTAGACCCAATAGTTCTCAAAATAAGAGATACACTCAAAGCGTATTAATAACAGTGGGTTAGTGATTGAGACTGAGACCTTAGTTGCAGAGTATTAGGATACGGGTCCATCGAATGCGGAAAAAAATCAGGAGATTTGCAATATTCTCGTCGTATTCGAATTCTCACAGATCACGCTTAGCCGAAATATTCAGCTTGACGCGCATAATTTATATTATGGGAAATATTTAGATTAGATAGATCAGATGGTTATGCCGAAACAAACCGTTTAGCACGTGTCAGCACGTCTCTATCGCGCTTGGCACGATGCGAGCGGCTATTCCGCCGGAACCGCGACGTCTTCGCCGGCAGCTTCGAGTTTTTCGAAGGCTTCGCTGACTTCCTGCTGTTTCGCCCACATCTGTGCATAAAGTCCGTCCTTGGCCAGCAAGTCGTCGTGTCGGCCGCGTTCAACGATCTGTCCGGCATCCATCACCAGTATTTCATCCGCATTAACCACGGTCGACAGCCTGTGCGCGATAATCAGTGACGTGCGGCCTTCGGCGATTTCCTCTAGCGCGGCCTGGATATCGCGCTCTGTGTGGCTATCCAGTGCTGATGTCGCTTCATCCAACAGCAAGATCGACGGGTTTTTAAGGATCGTGCGCGCTATGGCCACGCGCTGCTTTTCGCCGCCTGACAGCTTCAGCCCGCGTTCGCCGACCTCTGTTTCGTAGGCTTCAGGCAAATTGCTAACGAAATCATGGATTTGCGCGAGTTTTGCGGCCTCATAAACCTCGTCCTCGGTAGCGTCAGGCCTGCCGTAGCGGATATTATAACCGATGGTGTCGTTGAACAGCACCGTGTCCTGCGGTACTACGCCAATCTGGGCCCTGAGGCTCTTTTGCGTAACACCCCTGATATCCTGGCCGCCCACAAGTATCTGGCCGTCTGTGACATCGTAAAAACGGAACAAAAGCCGTGAAATCGTTGATTTTCCTGCGCCGCTGGCGCCCACAATCGCGGTTGTCGTGCCGCTTGGCACCGTGAACGAGAGCCCTTTGAGTATTTCCCGCGTATCGGTATAGCCGAAGCGCACATCTTTGAATTCAACGTCAGAGTTTTCTGCTTTTAAATCAAATGCATCAGGAGAATCTTTAATGTCAGAACTCATGCGAATGATATCGAACATCTTTTCCATATCCACCAGCGACTGCTTGATCTCGCGATAGACAAATCCAAGGAAATTGAGCGGCATATAGATCTGGATCAGGAGGGAGTTGACGAGCACAAATTCACCAATGGTGAACTGACCGTTCACAACGCCCTGCGCGGCCATATAAAGCACGATCACCAGCCCAAGGGAGATGATGATGCCCTGCCCGACGTTCAGTAGCGTCAGCGACAGCTGGCTGCGTACCGATGCGGCTTCGAACCCAGCCAGAGCCTGGTCATAGCGGCTGCTTTCATGTTCCTCGTTGGTGAAATATTTCACCGTCTCAAAGTTCAGCAAGCTGTCGACGGCTTTGGTGTTGGCTTTTGTATCCTGCGCGTTCATTTCGCGCCGAAACTTCAGCCGCCAGTCGGTGACATAGATAGTAAACAGGATGTAGCTGACGAGCGCAACGAATGTGATGGCAGCATACCAGAAGCCGAACTTGGTCCAGAAAACGGCTGAAATCAGAAGGATTTCAAGGAGTGTTGGCAGGATATTGAACAGCATGAACCTAAGGAGGAAATCAATCCCGCGTGTGCCGCGTTCGATTACGCGGCTAAGGCCGCCTGTGCGTCGTTCCAGGTGGAACTTGAGGCTGAGGGCATGCAGATGTCGGAAGGTGTTGAGGGCGACACGTCTCAGCGCATGCTGGCCAACGCGGACGAACACTGCGTCCCGAAGCTCGCCAAACATAAGCGCCAGCACCCGCGCAAGCCCATAGCCAAGGATAAGCCCCGTCGGTACGGCAACAGCTAGAGTCTCAGCTGTTACCTTGCCGCCGCCTGCGATGGCGTCAACTGCATCCTTGAACAGGAACGGCACGTAAACGCCGATGAGTTTTGCAAACACAAGGAAGGATAAGGCCAGAATCACGCGAAATCTGAGGTCCCAGCGGCCGTCAGCCCACAGGTACGGCAGGATGCTTTTCACTGTCGACCAATGATTTTCAGACTTCTGTTTCTCAGGCACGGGACGGTTGGTCATATAGGTGTGTTCCAATATCTTGCAGCTTGGGCAAAGGCGTGAGGCGTTAAGCGAGAGGAGAGCATATGGGCCATGGGCCTCATGTTTCAACCGCCGTATGGCAGGCTTGCAGAAATGTTACCCCGTTCTGCGGATATCAGGGCCTGAGAATCATCATGTCGCCGCGGAATTCGATGCTTGAAAACTCCTTCAGCACGGTCATGCCGAGAAGCGAACCGTCCATGTCTGCCCCGTTGATGGTAACAGGCACATCATAGAAGGTCTCCTCCCCAAGCCCCAGCGTGCTGATGGTGGCGCGGGCATAAGAAACAACGCCGTTTGCCGTGGTGGCGCGGCCGCTATAATCCAGGATGCCGGTGTTAATACCGATGCGGCGGGCATCATCCGGGCTTAGGACCACATTACTGGCACCGGTGTCCACCATGAAGCGGACATCCACGCCGTTGAGCCGGGCCTTCATCCAGAAATGCCCGTCGCGGGAGCGGTGTACCATAAGCCCCTCTTCCGTGCTGACGACCCCTGACGGGTCAATAGCGCTCATGAAGCGGTTTCCAAGATCGGACCGGTACAGGTAGAAGGTGGCGATGCCTGCGATGATCAGCGCCCATAGACCAGCCATTTTGGCGAGGCGCAGGATGCTTGAACGGCTCCAGAAGGCCGCAGCACCGCCAAAAATAAGAATGATGATAAGCCCTCGCACGAGGTAAGGGTCGACCATGCTGGTGGTCGGGAACGCGAGCGACAGACCAAACAGCAACAGCCCCATGCCTGCCAGAAATACGATAAGGCGCAAAACAGGCGACGGATGTCCTTTCGGCCGCCCCGGGACTTGCTTTCTGTCGTTATTGTGGTCTGGCACCTGCCAGGGATTATGGGTCATGCTGTCTGGCTCCGCTACGCTTCAAGGATACGGAAAGCCGTCACGCTCGCCAAGTGTTCTTTAAGAGTGTTCGATCACCATTCCGTCAAAGGCGGGAGCAACGCCCTCCGGCAGCTCCGCCGTCAGGGTCTCATAGTCCATGTCCCATGTCATGTGGGTGAGGATAGCGAGCTCCGGCTTCACCCGGTCGATCCATTCCAATGTTTGCGCCAGGTGGCTGTGCGTGGGGTGCGGATCGTACCTGAGTGCGTCCACCACCCATATTTTCACGCCCTCAAGCGCCTCAAAGGCGGATTCGGGCATCCGGTCCAGGTCTGTGGAATAGGCCATGTCGCCAAACCGGTAGCCAAGGCTTATACCGCTGCCGTGCCCCTGTTCGAACGGCGTCATCGTGATCCCGCCCACCCGAGTGGGGCCTGAGATGATTTTTGCCGTGCAGATCGCCGGATAGCCGTTCTGGCTTTTGAAGATATAGTCAAACCTTTGCTTGAGCGTGTCGATGGTTTGCTGGTCGCCGTAAACCGGCACTTTCTCGCGCGTCGCCTGAAAAAAGCCGCGCAGGTCGTCTATACCGTGGGTATGATCGGCATGGTCGTGGGTATAGAACACCCCGCTGACATGCTTCATGCCTGCTGACAGCGCCTGTTCCCGAAGGTCCGGCGTTGTGTCGATCAGGATGCTTGTATCGCCCTCTTCCACCAGCACGCTGGCACGGCGACGGCGGTTCTTCGGGTTCTTCGGGTCGCACGCGCCCCAATATTCCGGCATCTTCGGGACGCCGCCCGACGTGCCGCAGCCAAGAATGGTCAGCTTCATGCCGCGTCTTTGGCCGCTTCTGGCGGCGTGGCTTTGTCGAACAGGGCAAAGAAATTCGCGGTTGTCGCTTCCTGGAGCTCTTCAAAGGAAATGCCCTTGAGGTCGGCAACAAATCGCGCCGTGTCCATCACATAGGCCGGCTCGCACGGCTTGCCGCGGTGCGGCACGGGCGCCAGGAACGGCGCGTCCGTTTCAACCAGCAAGCGGTCCAGCGGGATGGTTTTGACGGTAGCCTGCAGGTCCTTGGCGCTATTGAAGGTGGCGATGCCGGAAATGGAAATATAGAGGCCCATCTCAAGAACCGCATCCGCGAGCATCTGGCTGGCGGTAAAGCAATGGATAACGCCCTTGAACGGCCCTTTAGCCATTTCTTCCCGAAGGATTGCTACACAGTCTTCGTCAGCGTCCCGCGTGTGGATAATCACTGGCAGCCCGGTTTCGCGGGCGGCAGCGATATGGGCGCGGAAATTTACCTGCTGCATGTCGCGCGGGGCATTATCGTAGTAGTAATCAAGTCCGGTTTCGCCAATACCCACGATTTTCGGATGTTGAGCCCGTTCAACAAGTGCCGCAACCGCGACATCTGGTTCATTTTCGGCCTCGTGTGGATGGATGCCAACCGTGCCGTATACATCGTGATAGGTCTCGGCGATGGCGCGAATTTCATTGAATTCACGTAGTTTCGTGTTGATTGCCAGCATGCAGCCAACGCCCGCGGCGCGAGCGCGCGCAACTGCACCGGCCTCGTCCTCACGAAGCTGTTTGTAGTTCAGGTGGCAGTGGCTATCGACGATATACCCGAATTCAGCCATCAGGCAGCGTCCTCCTCTGGTAGCTCAAAGCGTGGGAATACGCCCTCTGGCTTGGGAATAGCGGTACCCGGCGCGATCCGGTGCTCACTACCAATCTGGTCGAAACCACGTTCAGACACATTCATCTGGCTAAGGAGCTTATCCATGCTTTCAGGCATGATGCATTGGGCCATAATGGCGATCTGGCGAATGGCATCTGCGAGTACATAGAGAACCGTGTTCATGCGCTCAGGGTCGGTTTTCTTGAGCTTCCAGGGCTCTTGCACGGAGATATAGCTGTCAGCTGCGCTAGCCTGCGCAAAGATGGCTTCAAGCGCATAATTGAATGCTTGCTTGTCCATATGGCCGCGAACCACATCAAGTGTTGCTGCAATATCATCCAGCAACTTGCTGTCATCATTCGTAAAGTTTCCAGGTTCAGGGATAACCGCATCGCAATTTTTATGGATCATGGACAGCGTGCGCTGGCTCAGGTTGCCAATACCGTTCGCAAGTTCTGAGTTGCAGCGCAAAACGAAGGACTTGCGCGAGAAATCGCCGTCGTTGCCGAATGGCACTTCGCGCATCAGGAAGAAGCGCACAGGGTCGAGTCCGTAGGTGTCGATCAGCTCGAACGGATCGATCACGTTACCAAGCGACTTGGAAATCTTCTGACCTTCGTTGGTCCACCAGCCGTGGGCGAACACGCGTTTTGGCAGCGGCAGGTCTGCCGCCATCAGGAAGGCCGGCCAGTAAACGGCATGAAACCGCAGGATATCCTTGCCCACCATATGAACATTGGCGGGCCAGTATGTCTTGTAAGCCTCAGCGCCCTCGTCCGGGTAGCCAACGGCTGTCAGATAGTTGGCCAGCGCGTCGATCCAGACATACATTACATGCCCATCGTGGCCTGGCACAGGCACGCCCCATTTGAAGCTGGAGCGCGAGATCGACAGGTCTTCAAGCCCGCCTTTGACGAAGCTGCGCACCTCATTGAGGCGCGACTTGGGCATGACGAAGTCTTCTTGGGTGTCGTAAAGCTCCAGGAGCTTGTCCTCAAAAGCAGATAGCTTGAAGAAATAGCTGGGCTCCTCGACCCACTCAACCGGCGCACCGGTCGGGGCCAGTTTCTCACCGCCCTCCCCGATGGTCAGCTCTTTTTCAGCGTAAAACGCCTCATCGCGAACCGAGTACCAGCCAGAATAGCTGTCTTCATAGATGAAGCCCTTTTCCTCAAGTACGGTCCAGAGATGCTGAACCGCCTTTTTGTGGCGGTCTTCGGTGGTACGGATAAATTGGTCATTCGAGAAATTCATCGCCTTGGCCAGTTCCTTGAACCGGTCAGAGACATTGTCGCAGAAAGTCTGCGGGTCAATGCCTGCCTTTTCTGCAGACCGTTCAATCTTCTGGCCGTGTTCATCTGTGCCCGTGAGGAACATGACATCATAGCCGTCCAAGCGCTTGAACCGCGCCAGCAGGTCGCAAGCGAGGGTCGTATAGGCATGGCCAATATGTGGAACATCGTTCACATAATAGATTGGCGTCGTAACGTAATAGGACGGCCTGTCGGTCATATCATTCTCGTATCTGAATAAAGCAAAAACGGTTTAGCCGCGCGCCAAAGCACCGATCGACGTGAACAGGTTCACAATCACCTGTTTGCGGTCAAGGTTGACAGCGTCAGCCCGGCTTACCAAACGGCCCATCTTTTCCCACAGGTCAAGCCAGTTATCAAGCCCGGCCGTTGCAGAAATTCTGGCCATTTCGGCGCCTTCGCCCTGCATAATGTCATTTGTGCTGACGCCGCTTGCGCTTTGGCGCACCAGACGTTCAACCCAGCCCAGAAGCATCTCGATGAACAAATGGTATTCCGCATCTGCTTTGGGCGCTGCAAGCCGTGTCGCAAGGGCATGGACATCCGGCGTATTGAGACGCGGCAGGCGGACCAGTTGTGAAGCCATATCCCGGTATAGACCAACGCCACCTAGTTCTGCCAACTCAATCGCTTTGCCTGGTGCCCCGCCCGAAAGGCGGGCCAACGCGTTCAGATCGTCGCTGGCAAGCGTAGGATAGCGAGCCACAAGAACGGCTTTCACGCTTTCTTCGCCCAGTGCCTTCAGCTTGAGGGTTCGGCAACGGCTGCGGATTGTCGGCAGCAGTTTGCCCGGCGAGTGGGCAACCAGGAACAGGATGGATTTTGCTGGCGGTTCCTCCAGCAGCTTCAGAAGCGCGTTCGCCGCGTTGGCGTTCATTTCATCTGCGGCGTCCACGATGGCTACTCGCCATCCGCCTTCGCTTGCTGTTTGTGAATAAAAGCTTGTCAGCTTGCGAACGTCATCAATCACAATATCTGCGCGAAGCTTTCCCGTTTTCTCATTTTCTGTGCGCTCAGCAACAGCAACGCCGCCATGACCGCCTGAAAGAATGCGCTGAATAACGGGATTGTCAGCTTCCACATCAAGGGATGTGGCCTCTTGCGGCAGGTCATCGCCGAAAAGCCCGGGACCAGCGTCCGCACCATCCTGCGACAGCAGGAACTTGGCGAACTTCCAAGCAAGCGTGGCCTTGCCGATGCCCTTAGGGCCAGTGATCAGCCATGCGTGATGCAAGCGGTCGGCGTTAAAGGCGCTCAGGAACTCCCGTTCGGCTGCCTCATGCCCGAAAACGGCCGTTGTCTCCCGTGGGTGACGTGATATAGCGGCCTCTTCGGTCATTGCATGCCCACAAACCGGTGGTTCACTTGCGCCCGCAGGTCATTCTGCAGTGTTGTGATATCGCGGTTGGCATCAATCACTACGCATCGATCAGGCTCAGCTTCTGCGATTTTCAGGTATGCGTCCCGGATATTCTCGTGGAATGCAAAATTCATCCGTTCGAACCGGTCCTCCCGGTCTTCCCGCAGGGCCTCGCGCCCGCAAGCGCGCGCCAAACCAACGTCCACAGGCAAATCAAGAATGAACGTGAGGTCCGGCGTCAGGCCATGAAGCGCCATATCCTGCAGATCACGCATCTTTTCGATGCCAAGCCCCCGCGCACCGCCCTGGTAGGCAATGGTGCTGTCGAAGAAGCGGTCGCACAAAACCCAAGCGCCGCGTTTTAGCGCTGGTTTGATTGTCCGTTCAACATGTTCTGCGCGGGCGGCAGTCATAAGGAGTGCCTCGCTCATCGGCGTCCAGCGGTCGGTTTCACCCTTTACCAAAAGCTCTCGGATTTCCTCTGCGCCCGTTGACCCGCCTGGTTCGCGGGTCATGACAACTTCAACGCCGCGGCCAGTCAGCCACTTGGCCAGCAGGCGAATTTGCGTCGACTTGCCAGCGCCTTCGCCGCCCTCGAAACTGATAAACTTCGGCGAAAATTCGTTCATTAGTTTCCTGGCTCCGCACCCGCTGATCCGAAGATCAGATATTCAAATGCCGCGCCGATTTTGCCGAAACCACCGACTTCTTCGACGGCTTGACCTGCCAAAAGCGGCAAGCGCAGGACCGGACGATCCGGCATTTCGATCACAAGTTCGCCGAGCTGGTCGCCTGTGGCAATCGGTGCTGGTGCGGGGTTTGTATATTCAACGCTGACCTTCATCTGGGCGCGCTGCAGGCGTGACATTGTCAGGGCGACATCTTCACCCACAACCATTGGCACAGTTTTGTCTTCACCCAGCCATACCTCTGCATAATCAACGGTCTCACCTGCCTTGAAAAGCGGGTAATGGCTGAAGTTGCGGAAGCCATACTGCATCAGGCGTGAGCTTTCCCGCATCCGTTCGTTCATCGAATTCAGCCCTGCAACAACCAGAACCAGACGGCGGCCATCGCGTTCGGCGGAGGCAGCAAGGCCGTATCCAGCTTCTTCCGTGTGACCGGTTTTGAGACCATCCGCGCCAGCAAACCGCCCGAGAAGCGGGTTGCGGTTATATTTGTTGCGATCGAAATTCTTATAAAGATATTCCCGCTCAGCAAACATCGGGTAAAGATCCGGGAAGTCATTGACCAGATGCATTGAAAGCGTCGCCAGGTCACGAGCCGTCATGACATGGCCATCGGCAGGCCAGCCGTTGGCATTCACGAAATGGCTGCCTGTCAGCCCAAGTTCGGTCGCTTTGGCGTTAAGCCACTCAGCGAAGACGCTCTGGGACCCAGCCATATGCTCTGCCAACACGACGCAGGCATCGTTGCCCGAAAGAACAATAATACCGCGAAGAAGGTCTGCCACCGTTACAACATCGCGTGCGCGCAAGAACATGGTGGAACCACGGTTGTTCCAGTTGCGCCAGGCTTCGTCTGAAACGACAACCTCATCATCAAGCCGCATTGTCCCCTGTTTGATGGCATCAAATGCCAGATAAACCGTCATGAGCTTGCTCATGGACGCTGGTGGGAAAGGCTCATCAGCATCTTTTTCAAAAAGGATACTGCCGGTCGATGCATCAAGAAGGATGGCATGTTTCGCCGGGGTCGCCATTTGCTGGGCAGTGGCTGGTGCCGTCAGCGCGAATAGTGCCGAAATGGTCCATCCGATTATTGCCAGTTTTGTTTTTAACATTGCCTTCCCTTGTTTCTCATCGCGTCGATTCAGTAAAAATTCGGGCCTCATAAAACCCATCCGCTACAATTCGGTCAAGCTTCTCTTCAGCCAGAAGCATTTCAATGAAGGGGCCAACGCGGACCCGCCAAAGCATCCGGCCGTTGGATGCAGACTGTTCGATCTTTGCCTCGTGCCCCCGTCCGCGAAGCCGGCGTGCCTGGATTTCAGCGTTTTCGCGCTGGCTGTATGCGCCAACCTGAATGAAATGCGCGTCGCTTGTTACTGCGGTGCTTGCTGTCTGCGTCCTTGGCAGTTTCGGCGGACGGCCATGCTCGTCAACGGCTTGTACGCGCACCTTTGTAACGCCCTGCTTGTCGAAACCCAGAAGCTGGGCCCCTCGGCGTGAGATATCAATGATCCTGCCCTTGACGAATGGCCCGCGGTCATTCACCCGCAGGATGATGGTACGCCCGTTCTCCAGGTTGGTGACCTTGACATAGGTTGGCAGCGGCAATGTCTTATGTGCCGCCGTCAGGGCGTTCATATTATAGATTTCACCGTTGGCGGTTTTCTTGCCGTGGAAATCACGTCCATACCAGGATGCATACCCTACTTCATCGTAGTTTGGCTGCTCTGCCGGCGTATACCACACTCCAGCTATCTTGTAAGGCTTGCCTACCTTCCGCTCCACACCTTGGCTGCCACGCGGTAATTCATCATTCTGAGGCATGCCGCGACCAATAGGGCGCATCGATGACGAACAACCCGCCAGTAAGGCGCTCATGGTGAGAAGAAGAAGGAGATTACGCATGATGGATCAATCCTTCGCGATCACGTCAGAAAGAAGGCCAACCGCCAGCGCATATTTGAAGGATGGGTTATAGCGCATGACGGAGCAGAAATTCCGGTAAACCAGATATCCTTCATCGTCTCCTTCATCCCCTACGATAAGCGCTGCCGGAATTGAGCGTGGCGGCAGGTCCTTGCCATTCAGGCGACGGACCCCCAGGGCTTGCCAGTCCTGCAGGTCACGCCAGACACCCATGCTTTTATAAGCCGCACACCAGCTGTCTGGCTTCAGGCCGTCCGTCTGTGCGCCTTGAAGCGATACCTCGCCGCCTTTGGGCAGCTTTACCTTGCGGCCCCAGGTCTGGTCGTCTTGCCAGCCGTAGGAATTCAGGTAATGGGCAATGGAGGCAAAGACATCAGGCTTGCTGGTCCAGATATTTGGTGAACCGTCACCGTCATGGTCGACAGCAAACTTGAGATAGCTTTCCGGCATGAACTGAGGTTGGCCCATGGCGCCAGCCCAGGAACCCTTCATCAGGTCAAACTCTGCGTAGCCTTTGTCTAGGATTTCAAGTGCTGCAAACAATTCGCGGCGGAAGCGCGTGGCCCGGCGCTTGTCGTATGCGAGCGTCGCAACAGCATCAAAAACGGAGTAACTTAGTGGCACTGTGCCATAGTTGGTCTCAATGCCCCAGATTGCTGCAATGAAGCGAGGCTGAACACCAAAGCGCTGTCCTGCGGAGCGCAGCGCTTCGCCGTGCTCTTTCATCATCAGGGCGCCCTTTTCCTTGCGCCACTCGCTAACACGGCTTTTCAGGTAAAGCGCATATGTCTGTTTGACTTCGGGTTGGTTGCGATCCCGCTTGATGACGCGCTCTACGGGCACGATTGTTGGCAAAACCTGATCAAGCGTATCAGCCTTGATCCCTCGCTCCAGCGCCTCTGTCCGGACTCCTTCAAGCCAGCTTTTAAAAGCGGCATCCTGTGCGGGCTGTGGAACGGCTGCAGCGGCAGACGCGGCATCGTCAGATGCAAAACTGGCATGTGAGACGGTTAGTGACAGGAAAATTCCCAGGACAGACTTCAAAACACGCCGCTTATGCATCGTTTATACCGCTCCCTTTTCAACTATAATGCGTGGGTAGACTTTAGGCTGTCCTACCCCTGAAAGACAAGTCGAGAAAGGCGGCTTTTTCGAGGCAATTTCAAATATTTCACTGGAAAAGGGCTTGTGGCGGGCAAAACGAAAAAAGGCTAGCGATGTTTCACGCTAGCCTTTCCGAATTGGTGAGCCCGACAGGGTTCGAACCTGTGGCCTACTGATTAAAAGTCAGTTGCTCTACCAGCTGAGCTACGGGCCCTCACACAAATGTTCGTCGGAGCGTTTCCCCCGGGAACGCGGCGGAACATAGGGGCATCATTCCTGACCGTCAAGCAAAAGTGTCACCTAAAATGAAATTTTTCTGACACCCCTTCTCCGCACCCCGGAATTGCGCCGATCTCAAAGGCAGGATAAGCTGATTTTCATGAATAAATTTATAATGGCCGCAGCTTCACTCTTATATTTTTTTTCAGTTGCGCTTCATGGCGTCGCAGCATCCCCCGGGACTGATCTTGGTCAGCTACAACCGTGTGATGAGACGTTTTTGCTCAAAGCCCGGTCTGGCGAGCTGTGCAGGCCTGCGGGTAGTTTCTTCGATGTTTACGTTTTCATGTCAGAGGAGGCTGAAAAAACTGCGCGACCGCCTGTGCTCTACCTATTGGGCGGTCCAGGCAGTTTAGCAGTGCCCCAGACGAAGAGATTTGCAGCCTTGGCTGAGAAAACACAGCGTGTGATTCTGGTCCCAGCCGTGGCGGACGGCTTGCTGCACCTGGATTGCAAAAGCGACGGCGCGTCTGACGCTGTTTGGGGGATCGCTGCAAAAGCTGAAGAAGCCATTGTCTATGGCAGAAAGCAGCAGGCGGCCAAGCTGGATGCTTGTCTTTCAAGGGTGCGTGAGGCCTTGGATAATGGCTCCTTTGACCCGCCCGGCACCCTCATCACTGCTGGCCAGTTATATGGTTTGCGCGAAAAACTGGGCATACAGGGCTGGCACCTGTTTGCCGAATCATATGGCGCCAGAGTGTCGCTTGCGCTGGCAACACTAGACCGGACAGGGACCTTGTCCCAAACACTTGATTCACCCGAAACCCCATGGGTGGATGGCTTCTGGCATGCGGGACGTAATTTCTTCAATGCCTTGAAAGAACTAAGCAGTTACTGCCGCAGCCATTTCTACTGCCCAGCCAAGCGAGGCCGGCTTGAGCGGGATTTGCTTCGCGGAATTGCCCAGCAGAATGCAGCGACTGCCGCGCCAGTTGCACTGAAGAACATCATAACAGGCCAAATTGCTGCCTATGCGAAGCCAACGCGGGAGCAACTTTTAATAAGTAGCTTCCATGCGCTCAGAACCCCTGCCCGTGCTGCCATACTACCCTACATCGGATCATCACCAGAAAATATGCGGGAACGCTTTGGTTTGCTGCTGGACCAGTTGCTCTTTCCGGGTGATGGATTGAATACGGGTATGCACCATCTGATACGGTGCAGCGAACTACCGATGGCAATCTGGTATCGCGCGCTTGAAGACGACAGGCTTGAGTACCCCGAGATGGCACCTTTTCTGAGTTACCTTGCATGGCGCCAGCAATACGCATGTAACGCCATTGCGGTAACGCCGCCAGAGGCGTTCCAGATGCCGGACCTCCCAAGAGTTCCGTCGCTGGTCCTGAGCGGCGAGCTTGACCCGGTCACGCCGCCGTCAGTGGTGGAAACGGCATTCCGTGGCTCGAGCTCGTATTTCATAAGGCGCTACCGCGCGTTGGGGCATGTCACGCACGCGCAAAAGGAGTGTGTGATGGAAGATGTCTTATTCTTCTGGGAATCGCCATCAAGCCCGCCCAAACGCTCTGCATGCAGCAGCGATGATCTCGCGCTCAGGTTCTATTCTCCGGTGGTTGTCCGCTGATCAGAGCGGGTCAATATCGCCCAGTGCATAGGTGGCCCGAAAATTGTTGGCATGGTCGGTCAGGCGACCGTCTGTGATAGCTTGCCTCAGGCCTGCCATGAGATCCTGATAGAATTGGAGGTTATGCCATGTCAGCAGCATGGCTCCCAGAATTTCACCTGCACGGATCAGGTGGTGTACGTAAGCACGACTATACTGGGTGCAAGCCGGGCAAGCACATCCTTCCTGAATGGGGCGCATATCGTCCTTGTGGCGGGCGTTTTTCATATTGATGGCGCCGCGCCAGGTGAAGCCCTGCCCCGTGCGCCCGGAGCGGGTGGGCATGACACAGTCGAACATATCAATACCACGCTCAACGGCGCCGACGATATCGTCAGGCTTGCCAACGCCCATCAGGTAGCGCGGTGTTTCTTTCGGCATGCGAGGCATAGTGAAATCCAGGACCTTGAACATCATGTCCTGGCCTTCGCCGACAGCAAGACCGCCTACGGCATAGCCGTCGAAGCCTATCTCCTGAAGTGCATCGATCGAACGGAAGCGAAGGTCTTCATAGACGCTGCCTTGCACAATACCAAACAACGCCGAGCGCGCCGCATGGTCCGAACCGCTGTCGAAGCCGTCACGGGACCGCCGCGCCCAGCGCATGGACAGCTCCATGGACTGCCTGGCCTGGTCTTCTGTGGCCGGATACGGCGTGCATTCATCGAAGCACATCACAATGTCAGATCCTAGCAGGCGCTGGATTTCCATGGATCGCTCCGGCGTCAGCAAGATCTTGCTACCATCCAAATGCGACTGGAAGGTCACGCCTTCTTCACTCATTTTCCGGAGCTGAGTCAGTGACATAACCTGAAAGCCGCCGCTATCCGTCAGGATCGGACGGTCCCAGTTCATGAATTTATGGAGCCCACCCAGTTTGTGCACGCGCTCAGCTGTTGGGCGCAGCATCAAATGGTAGGTGTTGCCCAGCAGGATATCGGCGCCGGTGGACCTCACACTTTCTGGCATCATCGCCTTTACGGTACCGGCCGTACCGACCGGCATAAAGGCAGGCGTGCGAATTTCGCCTCGCATCATCTGTATGGTGCCGGCCCGTGCTGCGCCATCGGTTGCGTGGATGTCATATTTGAAGCGTTCAGCCATAGATCACCTGATTTCCGGGTACAACAAGCTGCTGTCCCCATATGAATAGAACCTATATTCTGCCGCGATAGCGTGCGCGTAGGCCGCTTTCATTGTCTCCAGCCCAGCGAAGGCCGAAACCAGCATAAAGAGCGTTGATTTCGGCAGGTGGAAGTTGGTCATCAGCAGATCCACGCCCTTGAAGTGGTAGCCAGGCGTGATGAAGATGTCGGTGTCTGCCGAAAATGGATGAATGATTCCATCTTCCGCGGCGGCACTTTCAAGAAGCCGAAGCGACGTGGTGCCCACGGCGACTATGCGACCACCTTTGGCACGGGCCTCATTCAGAGCTGTAGCGACTTCGGGCGTGATTTCACCCCACTCGCTGTGCATCTTATGATCTTCCGTGCGGTCGGCCTTAACTGGCAGGAAGGTTCCGGCCCCTACATGGAGGGTTACCGTTTGGCGTTGCACGCCTTTGGCATCTAGGGCCGTGAGCAATTCTGGGGTGAAATGGAGGCCAGCTGTCGGCGCCGCTACTGCGCCGTCCTCGCGGGCAAAGACAGTCTGGTAGTCTGACTTGTCACGTTCATCCACCCCTCGCTGCGAAGCAATATAGGGAGGCAGAGGCATGACACCATGAGTTTCAAGGGCTGCGGTCATTGCCGCAGGGTCTACATCGAACTTGAGGGTTCGTTCGCCGTCTTCGCCAACATGGATCACTTCCGCTTGGAGGCCTGCGAAATCCAGCATATCGCCGAGCCGACATTTTTTGGCGTTCTTGGCAAACACCCGCCAGGTGGTGGCGTCTTCGCGTTTATGCAGGGTCACTTCAATCTTGGCTTCGCCGCGCTTGCCAGTCAGGCGCCCGGGAATTACGCGGGTATCGTTCGTAACCAATACATCTTTGTCTGTCAGCCGGTCCACTAGGTTTTTGACACCCTCGTCTATGAGTTTGCCATTGTCGACAATAAGCATACGGGCCGCATCGCGCGGCTCTACGGGCCTAAGTGCGATCCGGTCTTTCGGCAGGTCAAAATCGAAAACGTCTACATCCATGGAGCGGGCTTTTATCGGAACTTGGCGGAAAGGACAAGCGGCAACAAAAAAGGCACCCCAAAGAGGTGCCTTCTAAAGAGTGCGGATCTAACGCGCCCTATTCTTCAACGTCCGCTGCAACCTGCATTCGAACGATCTTGCTTGGATTGGCCGGTGGCTCGCCGCGATTGAGCATATCCACATGTTCCATGCCTGCGACAACCCGGCCCCAGGCGGTGTATTCGCCATCAAGGAATGCCGAGCGATTGAAACAGATGAAGAACTGGCTATCTGCACTATCTGGGGATGCGGCCCGCGCCATGGATACTGTCCCGCGCAGGTGCGGCAGGTCATTAAACTCTGCGGGGATGTTCTGGCCGGAACCGCCAACGCCGGTCCCCAACGGGTCGCCGCCCTGAGCCATGAAGCCTTCAATGACACGGTGGAACACAAGGCCGTCATAGAAGCCGTCGCGCACCAATTGCTTGATGCGCTCCACGTGTTTTGGGGCCTTGTCCGGGCGCATGGCGATCACCACGCGGCCAGTTTCCAAATCAAGATAAAGGGTATTTTCCTTATCCAGTTCCATTGCATTAGAGTCGTTCATGAAGCCCACCATCATTGCTAGTAAAATCAGAATTCGTTTCATTTTAGATACTTCTGTTCGCTGAAACCTTGACCATTAGGCCCGCTTTGACTCAGCGACACGTTTAACCACGGCCGCTGCAACGTCTGCAGGTACAAAGCTCTTGATATTGCCGCCATAGCGCGCCACTTCTTTCACGAGACGTGACGCAATGGTCTGGTACCGGGGGTCGGCCATCAGGAAGACGGTCTCGATATCAGGATTTATCTGATAGTTCATGCCAGTCATCTGGAATTCATACTCAAAATCCGCTACGGCGCGCAGGCCACGAATGATGATGGAGGCATTCACCCGCTCTGCAAAGTGCATCAGCAGCTCATCGAACTGCACCACTTCAAACTCCACGGCTGCAGCTTCTGCCATTGGCCTCGCACCGGCATCAACCATTGCCACTCGTTCTTCCAGTGTAAATAACGGATCTTTACTAGGATTGGTGGCCACACCAATAACCATTTTGTCGACAAGGCGCAGGCCGCGCTTGATAATGTCGAGGTGCCCGTTAGTGATTGGATCGAACGTGCCAGGATATACGCCTATACGCTGTTTTGTCACAGCTACTCCCCAAGAAAAAGTCTTGCAATATGGTTGCTTGCCAGCAACATTCCCGAAACTGCCCCAAAAAACAAGGGCCAAGTGCCATTTAGAGCACAATCGTACGCTGTCGAGGAAGATTTTGCCATGGCTCTGCCCGTTGACCCGCTTCTTTTCTGGCTATTTCTTGGCGCTGTGACGCTGCTGGTGCTGACACCTGGGCCGATTGTAAGCCTGATAATCGCCGAAACCTTGAATGAAAGCCCGAAACATGGCCTTGCGGTTGTGGCAGGCGCCGAAGTGGTTGGCATCATTATGCTGTCGGTCTATCTGCTTGGGTTTTCAGCGATTATCGAGTTCCTGTCGGACGATGTTCTCAGTGCGGTGCGCTATGGCGGCGCAGCATATCTGGCCTATTTGGCATTCAAATCGTTCCGCAAAAGCGATGTAGGCGCTGACCCGAAGAAAATTGTGGTCGAACGCACGCCCGGAAAGGCCTTCACGGCGGCGATTGCGGTTGCGGCGACCAATCCAAAAGCCATTTTGTTTTTTGCGGCTTTTTTCCCACAGTTTATATCGCCTGACTTGCCGGTGATGCCGCAATTGATCACTCTGTCTGTCGCGTTTGCTATCCTTGCCCCGTTTCTGGACTGTATCTGGGTTTTGGCAGCCACTGGGGCGCGAGAGGTACTGAAGCGCAAGGGTTCAGTTTCCCTGATAAGCAAGATTTCAGGCACGATCCTGGCGGTAGGAGCTTGTGCGCTTCTCCTGATCAATAGTTAAACGCCCGATCCTCCATGTGAAGACCGGGCGTTAATAAATTGATCTAGATGAATAATGTCTTATTCAGCCTCAGGTTCTTCAGGCGCTTCTGTGGCACCTGACTCAGCCTCAGTACCCTCGACTTCAGCCGTGCCATCAGCGCCTTCTTCAACGTCTTCATCCTCTTCAGATTCCTGAAGTTTGGCTACCGACACAATCGTTTCACCATCAGCCACCTTGAAGAGTGTCACCCCCTTGGTGTTCCGCGAGGCAATTCGAACATCATGAACCGGCGTACGGATCAGCTTGCCATGGTCGGTAACCATCATAATCTGCTCGTCGTCGGTAATCGGCGATGCCATCACAACGTCACCGATCTGTTTCCGCAGGCGCTCATCAGAAGGCACATTCCAAATGCCCTGACCACCACGACCGGTCAGACGGTATTCATGGCTTGAGGTGCGTTTACCAAAGCCCTGGTTAGTCACGGTAAGAATAAACTGCTCTGTGGCCTGCAGTTCCGCCATCCTTTCGTCTGAAAGCGTTTGCTCGCCGGGCTCGGTCTTCCACGGCGCTGCCTTAAGATACGCATCGCGTTCTTCAGTCGTGGCATCTGTGCCGTTGATCACCTTCATCGATACGACTTCGTCACCCTTACCGAACTTCATGCCGCGAACACCGGTGGATGTCCGGCCCGCGAACAGGCGAACGTCTGTTGCCTTGAAGCGGATCGCGCGGCCTTTTTTGGCCGCCAGAAGCACGTGGTCGTCTTCAGTGCAGACATCCACACCGATCAGCTTGTCATCGTCATCTGAGAACCGGATAGCAATCTTACCGTTCGACATAACATTGGAGAAGTCGGAAAGTTTGTTGCGCCGAACATTGCCAAAGGCTGTCGCGAACATGACCTGCAGCTCGCCCCAGGTATCTTCATCCTCTGGAAGCGGAAGAATTGTCGCGATGGTTTCGCCCTGCTTCAGTGGGAGCAGGTTGATCACCGGCTTACCTTTCGACTGCGGGTTACCAAGCGGCAGCTTCCACACCTTCATTTTGTATACCTGGCCGAGGTTCGAGAAGAACAGCACCGGCGTGTGGGTATCGGCAACGAAGACGGTGGAAAGGAAATCCTCATCCTTCGTCTGCATGCCGGAGCGCCCTTTCCCGCCGCGGCGCTGAGCCCGGTATGTGGCCAGCGGTACGCGTTTGATGTAACCGCTCTGTGTAACTGTTACGACCATATCTTCGCGTGCGATCAGGTCTTCATCATCGAAGCCTGTGATGGCGTTCATATCGATCTCAGTGCGTCGGTCGTCGCCAAATTCCGCACGAACCGCTTCAAGCTCACCGCGCAGCACTTCGTAAAGCTTCACGCGGGACTGAAGGATTTCGAGATATTCGCGGATCTTCAGTGCCAGTTCTTCCAGCTCTCCGCCGATTTCGTCGCGACCGAGGGCGGTCAGGCGGTGCAGGCGGAGGTCAAGAATCGCCTTGATCTGAGCTTCAGACAGCTGGTAGGTGCCATCATCGTTCAGGTGGCTCATCTCGTTGATCAGCTCAAGATACGGCAGGATTTCTGTTGCG
This sequence comes from Kordiimonas lipolytica, assembly GCF_001550065.1. The sequence goes on along the minus strand of NZ_LRUB01000011.1, from coordinate 311,359 downwards.
TCCCATTTGCGGGCTGCTAGGGCCTCGCGTGCAGCAGCAGGCGACGGTGCTGTTCGGATTGTCGCCACTACTTCATCAATGTTGGCAACCGCTGTCACAAGGCCGAGCATGATGTGCGCGCGGTCGCGTGCCTTGCCCAGTTCGAATTTGGTGCGGCGGGTGATTACTTCCTCGCGGAAGTCGATAAAGGCCTGCAGCACACGCTTGAGCGAAAGTTGCTCTGGCCTGCCCCCATCCAGCGCCAGCATATTGATGCCGAAGCTGGTTTGAACCGGGGTGAAACGGTACAGCTGGTTCAGGATTACATCTGCCACGCCGTCGCGCTTCAGCTCAACCACCACTCGTACACCGTCGCGGTCGGATTCGTCCCGGATATCCGAAATGCCCTCAATGCGTTTCTGCTGAACGCATTCGGCGATCTTTTCGATCATCGAGGATTTGTTCACCTGGAACGGGATCTCGGTGATCACGATGGCCCAGCGGTCCTTGCGGATCTCCTCAACATGGGTGCGGCTGCGGATTGTGATAGAGCCCTTGCCGGTTTCATAAGCCTGGCGAATGCCGCCAACGCCCATGATAATGCCGCCCGTAGGGAAATCGGGGCCCTTGATGTGTTCCATCAAGCCCATTGCGTCGATGTCCGGATTGTCGATCACGGCAAAAACACCGTCGATCACTTCCCGCAGGCTGTGCGGCGGAATGTTTGTCGCCATACCTACCGCAATACCGGTGCCACCATTTACCAGCAGGTTCGGGAAGCGGGCGGGCAGAACAATCGGTTCGTGCTCGCTTTCGTCATAGTTAGGCTGGAAGTTCACGGTATCCTTGTCGATATCCGCAAGGATCATCGAGGAAACCTTGTCCATCCGGGCTTCGGTGTACCGCATGGCCGCCGCGCTATCGCCGTCCATGGAGCCAAAGTTACCCTGGCCGTCCACAAGAGGCGCGCGCATGGAGAAGTCCTGCGCCATCCGCACCAAGGCGTCATAAATCGCGCTATCGCCGTGCGGGTGGTATTTACCCATCACGTCACCAACGATACGTGCCGACTTGCGGAATGGCTTGTTCCATTCATAGCCTTGTTCGTGCATGGAGAAGAGAATCCGGCGGTGTACCGGCTTCAGGCCGTCCCGCACGTCCGGCAGTGCCCTCGATACAATTACGCTCATAGCGTAATCGAGGTATGATGCCTTCATCTCATCTTCGATGGTGATTGGCTGGATATCCCGCTCTTCCGGCGTAATGGGTGTGTTGTCGCTCACCAGCTTCAGCCCCTTGATTATGCAGCGCTAATAAAAGCAGCCGCGGTCCCCGAAACAAATATAAACTCAAATATATAGTCAGCCCACCGACAGGTACCCCCGATATATGGTGTGGCCGGACAGACTTGTCTAACAAGTAAGAGCCCCATGTGCAAGGCGCGAAGCCGCCTTTTCCACAGGCTTTTTATCCCAGAAACAATTTTCGTAATAATTGGGCTGGACGGACAGGAAAACAGTCGCTAAAAAGCGTCCCTGTTTTCGACTTATCACCATCTGGGCAGGTGGCAGAGCGGTTGAATGCACCGGTCTTGAAAACCGGCAAGGGTGCAAGCCCTTCGTGGGTTCGAATCCCACCCTGCCCGCCAATAAAAAGGTCACCCCATGGGTGGCCTTTTTTTGTTCTGATCCTCATTATTCTGACGCATTTATTCAGCCGATGTTCAGGCGCGCCTGACATAATGGCGTCATACAGCAACCGATGAAGGTAAGGTCATGAAGAAGACAACGATGACAACAAGCCTGATTATGGGCGTGGCAGCCAGCCTTTCTGGCCCAGCAGCCGATGCGGCCAGCCAAGAGGAAATCTGCAGCTATTATGGGAATGTGGGTGCTGCAGCGATAGACTTTCTGATGCCACTTAAGTTTTCAGAAGTTGTTGAAATGGTTTCCGGCAAGAACAAGGAGTTGCTGGAAGGCATGGCCAAGGCCGTGGAACGAAAAGGCAACCCTGAGGTCAAGGCCTCTATCAACAATATGGGTGATGGGTCGCTTGAACTGATGGGTGAAGCGGCGGGGCTACACGGCTTCCAGTTGGTTATGACGGGCCAGGCTACCAGCGGGCAGGAAGTCTTCGGCATTCTCACCAGCCGCTGTATGCAGTCGGGCCCCAATAATATCATCGAGGCCCAGCGCCGAGCTAGGGCACTGCAGCAGCCCTCCAATTGATTGATCAGCTGGTTAACCTGCTTTTGACCCGTTGGAGCCATGCCTGAACGGCGGGCCGGGTTTCAAGGCTAAATCCGCCCTCTTCCGCGAACTGGGTATAGGCTACGAGTGCGACATCCGCGAGCGACAAGGTGTCACCGAGCAGATAATCTTGCTGACTAAGCTGGAGTTCCATCCGGTCAAGCGCGGCATCGCCCTTGCTGACCAGAGTCTGATCGATCTCGGATCGCGGAACACCTTTAAGGGCCACCAGGAAGCGGACCACAGCAATCGCTGGCTCATGGCTGTATTGTTCCCAGAAAAGCCATTCATCCATCTTGGCCTGCTGCCAGTCGTCGGAGGGAATCAGGCCGCTATCACGCGCTAGATATCTTATGATAGCGTTCGATTGTGACAGTATCCGACCATCATCAAACACGACCGTCGGAATCTGGCCGGCTGGATTAATAGCCAGAAAGTCTGGCGTGCGGGTGAAACCTGACAGGACATCAACCTCCTCCCATTCATATGGCATTTTCAGATAGTCACAGACGTACTTTACCTTCAGGCAGTTGCCGGATCGGCTATCACCGTAAACTTTCATTGATTCCTCCTGTCGTTAGGTGGCTATAGATTACCAGCCGAAAGGCAACGGCTAACGCGATATTTCCCCTTGCCTTTATTAAGCTCAGCTATATGCACAAATTTTGTGCAATCGATATTTTTTGTGCATAAATTGTCGCCAGCAATTTTCATAAAGAAGCTGAAACCGTTGCTATACTTATATTTCAAGAACTGGCACGGAACCTGCTGATAGAGCTCCCGAACGAGACCAACCATAGGGAGTTGTCATGAAATACATCATCGCGATCATTAAGCCGCACCGGCTTGATCCAGTTCGGGATGCCCTGGCTGAAATCGGCATCAACGGTATGACCGTTACCGAAGTCCAGGGCTATGGGCGCCAGCGCGGCCAGAAAGAAATTTATCGTGGTGCCGAATATGAAGTTCATTTTCTGCCCAAAGTAAAACTCGAGGTCGCCACCGACGACGCTGTAGCGGCGCAAGCCATCGAGGCCATCCAGCAAAGCGGTCACACTGGCCAAATCGGCGACGGCAAGATTTTCGTGCTCGACCTCAATCAGGTGATCCGTATCCGGACCGGCGAAACAGACTCGGCTGCGCTTTAAGGGAGTATTATCAATGTTTGAAAAATCGACACTCAAAAAGCTGGCCCTAGTTGGCCTCGGTGCGACGCTGATGACCGTTCCCGCAAGGGCCGAAGTCACTGGCGAGACCGCCTTTATCTTTAATACACTTCTGTTCCTGATCGGCGGCTTCCTGGTTATGTGGATGGCAGCCGGCTTCGCTATGCTTGAAGCGGGCCTAGTTCGCTCCAAGAATGTTGCGGAAATCTGCCTCAAGAATGTTACGCTATATGCGCTGGCGAGCCTGATGTGGATGCTGATGGGTTATAACCTGATGTATTCAGGCGTCGACGGTGGCTATTTCGGCACCTTCTTCTCGCTCTGGTCGCCTGACGACGCAGCCGCATTGGCAGAAGGTGCACAACATGACCCATCAGGTTATGCTGCCGGTTCAGACTTCTTCTTCCAGATGGTGTTCGTTGCCACCACAGCTTCGATCGTCTCTGGTACGGTTGCTGAGCGCATCAAGCTCTTTCCGTTCCTGATCTTCACGGCTGTTCTGGCGGGTATCATCTATCCGATCCAGGGTTCCTGGGAATGGGGCGGCGGCTGGCTGAACTCCGAAGGGTTTGCAAGTGCATTCGGTGCGGAGTTCTCTGATTTCGCGGGTTCAACCCTCGTTCACTCTGCTGGCGGTTGGGCGGCTCTTGTTGGCGCCATCATCCTCGGCCCACGTCTTGGTCGCTATTCGGCTGAAGGTAAGGTTCGCCCGATGCCTGGCTCCAGCCTGCCGCTCGCTACTCTGGGCACCTTCATTCTTTGGCTCGGCTGGTTCGGCTTTAACGGTGCGTCTCAGCTCGCTCTCGGCACAGCTGGCGACAGCATCGCGGTATCCAACATCTTTGTTAATACCAACATGGCAGCTGCCGGCGGTGCTATTGCCGCAATGCTGACCACCAAGCTGGTCTACAAGAAGGTTGACCTTTCCATGGTGCTGAACGGTGCGCTTGCTGGTCTGGTTTCCATCACGGCAGAGCCACTGACGCCAGAGCCATGGTCTGCATCGCTGATTGGTGCCTTCGGTGGCGTATTGGTGGTGTTTGCCGTGCCATTCTTCGACAAGCTCAAGATCGATGATGTTGTCGGTGCGGTGTCCGTTCACCTCGTTTGCGGCATTTGGGGGACGCTTGCGGTCGCCCTGACCAACTCAGACACTACGTTCCTGGCTCAGTTGATGGGTGTTCTTGCAATCGGTGCTTTCGTTGTGATCGCAAGCGGCATCGTCTGGTACGCACTCAAGCTCACCATCGGCATTCGTCTTGACGAATCTGACGAGGAACTGGGCACAGACCTCGCTGAACTGGGCCTCGAGGCCTACCCAGAGTTCGGCAAAGGCTCGCAGAAGCTTAGCTTCTAAGGCCTTAAACTCTTTAACCTCGGAGCCCTTCTCTCCCTGGTAACCTTGGCAGTCGCGGGATTTCGCGGCTGCCTTTTTTATACCGACTTTATTGACAATATTGTCATTACTATTGCTAGGCGTGGGATTCTTTACTAGACTTCCTCGTCTATAAATGTGCGGGATGATGGAGGGATGTATCCGATGGCACTGGACCCAATTTACGCGGCAGCACTTGAAGATTGTTCCTGGGATGTGCCCCAGGACTATGACGCCTTGTTCAACTGGAATTATAGCGACGAGCGGAAAGATCTGCTTGGGCTCTATAACAAAGGCAAGAGCATGCAGTGGGATACGGAATCCCGCATCGACTGGTCGCACGAACTGGACCCGGACGACCCTCTAGGCATTCCTATTGAGCTGTTTCCGCTCTATGGCGCTGACTTCTTTATGAAGATGTCCCGTAAGGAACAAGGCGAGGCACGCCGGCACCAGGCAGCCTGGAGCAACAGCCAGTTCCTGCATGGCGAACAAGGCGCGCTGATTTGCAGCGCCAAAATCGTGACAAACGTCCCGGATATGGAAGCCAAATTCTATGCATCCACCCAGGTGATGGATGAAGCGCGCCATGTGGAGACATACAAGAAACTGGTTGAAAAAATCGGCCTTGCCTACCCAATCACCGGCCCGCTGAAGACACTTCTGGATCAAGTATTGCGCGACAGCCGTTGGGATATGACCTACCTGGGAATGCAAGTGGTGATCGAAGGGTTGGCACTTGCTGCATTTTCCAACATCCGTGATCACAGCACAGATCCTTTGGCCTCGGCCGTGAACGCCTATGTCATGCAAGATGAAGCGCGGCATGTAGCTTTTGGGCGCCTGGCCCTTCGCGATTACTACCCAGAGCTGACACAGGCTGAGCGGGACGAACGAGAAGAATTTCTGATCGAGGCTTGCTACCTGATGCGCGACCGGTTCCAGAACAAAGAAGTTTGGGAAAACCTCGGTTTTCCGATGAAGGAATGCCTTGAATTCCTGGAGAACAGCCAGGGTATGCAAATGTTCCGCACCAATCTGTTCAGCCGTATTGTGCCCGTGGTAAAAGATATAGGCTTGTGGGGTGACAAGATTCAGCACGCTTACGGCCAGATGGGTATCCTGGGCTTTGCCAACATCGATATCGACGCCATGCAGGCGAATGACATGGCTGTGGCGGATGAACATGATGCGCGCCGGAAGCATGTTGAAGAAACGATCGCTGCTGGAAAATCGGCCGCCGAGTAAAATATCAGCTGAAATTTGGCAATAAGAAACCCAGAGGGCGATGGGGGTAAGCCCTCTGGGTTAGGTAACGTCCGGCCAAGGCCGAATTAGTCGTTACAGATATATAATACAGTAGGCTTTCGGCCTTTTCCAAGACAAATATTTCATCGATCATTCAATAGCTTGGCGGGGATTTATTCCTGACCAAATGGGCAGGTTGACTGAACTCGAAAAAAATGAAGCAAAATACAACCTTACGGCTGCCAGAAAATAACAATCCTCAATTTGAACTAGAAACAATATTCATCTTCTGCCTATTGTATTTTTCATGATCAGAAGCGAAAAAAAATCCTCTTATTGGCGCAACAAGCTCAACCATTTGCGTCAGGACCTCGAATCTCTCAATCAGGATGCTCTTGAAGGTCGTCAGGCCGTTGAGCTTGACCAGTCGCGCGTAGGCCGCCTGTCGCGCATGGATGCCTTGCAAAGCCAGGCCATGAATAATGCCATTGCGGAACGTCGTCAGGCCACCCTGCTACGCATAGAAGCGGCTCTGGCCCGCCTGAACGAAGACGAATATGGATATTGCCTGGTTTGTGGCGATGAAATTCCGGAAAAACGGTTGGAGCTCGACCCTACCGTCAGTACGTGCACTAGCTGCACTAAATAGCGGCCTCAACCTTCACTTACATCCTGGTGGGCCATATCCCAGACGCCAAATTCGTGATTGATGCTCCATTCGATCAAATGGCGATAGATATCCTCGATGTAGGATTGGTTACCGGACTGCTGCTCTGCCACTGATTTGGCTTTAGAGACCACGTCCTCAACACGCCAGTTATCGCGAACAGCGCTCCGATTGGGTTTGATATGACCAGCTTGTGCAATATACTGCAGGCGTTCCAGGAGGAGCGGCACGATCAAACGGTCGACCCGGTCGATCTCTTCTCGCACTTCAGCCATTGTCTTGCACTGTTTCACTGCGTTTCCTTCACTATTGAATGCTTCCGCCGGGCCTTCGGCAAAGCTTCCATAGACGCCTCGACCGGTTCATTCAAGGGTACATTTTGTCTCGAGGGATGGATGTTATCGCTGCATGATATCGCGAGGCAGATGGTCAAACATCAAAAGGGCTGCCTGCTCTTGCTTTGTAAGACGTGGCAATAGATCGAAAGCGATACGCATGGTCTCGAAGCCGGATTGATCCGTCGCGCCGCCGGCAATGACCGTTGCTGCTTTTTTTTGGCCCGATAGAGCGTAAACAAAGGCAAGCGAGCGTTTGCCAGAAGACACACCGCCGGGCGTATCCATGGTTTTCTGCAAAAGTGCGACAGCCGTTTCAAACTCGCCTTCCAGTGCGAATGAAAGCGCCATGTTGCGGATTGCTGCCGGATGGCTGGGCGCCAAGGCCAGCGCACGATCCAACAGCAGTCTGGCGCGTCGCGCGTTCCCAGTAACTTGTGCTAGCTGGCCGGCAAGGATCAATTGCGTCAGGTCATTGGTTTCTGTCGTCACCACCTCGGATAGCGTTTTATCGGCGAGGCTGTAGTCAGCCCGCATGATGGCCACATCAACTTGGGTTAGCTTCAGTTCAGTGGTGCTAGGATAGCGACGTGCAAGGTCATCCAGAATAGCCTGTGCCTGATTTAAGCGGCCGGTTTTTGCCAAGACCCTAGAGATACCAAGGTTAGCCGACATCAAATTCGGGTCAGCCGCTGCCGCTTGAGTGAAGAGATTGTAAGCACCTTCAAGATTGCCTGCGCGCTCAAACCCTTCTGCAACAGTAACAAGCCCTGCCGGGTTTTCGCTTGCTAAGGTGTTGCGCGCCCGTGCGGACACAGGCCCTTCGCCGTGGTTCACTCTTTTTTCTGGGCCTGATGCGGCACAAGCCGCCAGAAGCAATAAAGGTATAAATTTGATTCGGTTGGATAAAATTTTAGACATTTTGCCCCCGGTTTTGGCCTTGCGTGACCGAAAATAGCAGACCCTATGCCTTTAAAAAGCACTGAATCGTCGAATATTTGCTGTCCGGCATCATTTCATGTATAGTCTTAATCGCTGAGAAAGCGCGTGTCATGGGTATTCACGCGTAGTTGGAGCAGAAAAAATGGACATTCAAGGAACAGCCAATACCAACGCTGCCGCGATTGCGGGGCAAGGTCGGTCTGGGGCGCTTGAGTCTGCTGCCACCGAACGCAAAAGTGCGGAAGATTCCGAAATTGAACGGAAAGAAATTGAACCTTCCGATACTGGCGCTGGCGTTGGCGAAAAGGTAGACATACAAGCGTAGTTTAGGCAGAACGCCGGACTTCTATTGAAAATGGTAATGAGCCTGCAATTGATTTTGCGGGCTTTTAGTGCATCCGATAAATCAGGGTCAATTTAGCGCAGGTATCCGTCTAATCGGTACTTAACCCCAGAACTGGTATTTCATAAGCGCCAAAAGCTTCCTGGCGTTTCCGGGAAGGCGTTCATCCAATGACATCAAATCGTCCCCTACCCGCTTGGCCGCCCTTAGCTCCAATTCAGTCAGCGGAACCAGCCCAAGAACAGTCCGGAGCGCTGCGTCCCGACGGGCATCGGGCAGCGCGTCACGCAGGTTCGCGATATCACTCTCCAATGACGCCAACAGTTTTCGAACCGTGGGCAGGACTGCACTGACCATATTCTCTGCCTGTTGGGCTGGCCTGCCAGCAGCATCGCTCAGCAAGCTCTGCCAATCACTTGAAGGGGTTGCGAGTTCATGTGGCAATGCCCGAACTGTCCCCATCAGGCTCCAGGCCCTGCCCGCGGCTTGTGCCAGATCAAGTTGGCTAGCGCCTGCATCCGCATTCAGGATGAGCAGCATAGCTGCATTAAGCACTCCACCCGTGCCGTCTGCGTGCTTCCGGATACTGGCAAGGGTCACCTGTTCGCCGCCAAAATCATCAGACCAGGTATCGATGATGGCATCCAGATGACGCCTGATCGCCAAAAAGTCATGGATTTCATGCGCCAGGGCCTCAACGACTGGATGCGCGCGCGGCGTGCCTGCAGCAATACCTTCCAGTGCTTCCCGCCACCACTGCAGCCGGATTTCGCCAAGCATGGCTTCGCTTACGACGGCTCGGGTCTTGCTGACCTCCTGATTGAAGGCAATCAGGGCCCAGATACCGGGACGTTTGTTCGCGGACGCCAGCAAGCTGATATAATATCGTTCGGGATCATGTTCCCGCGCCTGTTGCCGGCAATAGTCGATGTTTTGCAGCTGGTTTTTCATGGCGCGCACCATGGCCCCAGTGTCCGGCATTTGCAACAGAATTTGCCCGTATTGTTGACGGCGGCGCCTACGCCCTTGGCCGGGCACACTATTGTTTTCTTGTTAAACCTATACTCAAACGGTAGGATTTAGCCGGGACGACTTTTAAATTGCTCGAGAAAAAGGGGAGCTAGGAAATGGGAAAGATTCTCGAATCTCTGCAAAATACAGTGATCGCGGGCTTTGTGCTTCTGATCATCGTTATTGCTGTAATGACTAAAGGATTTGCCGGCGTTGACTTTGACCCGGCCTTCTTCGCACGCTATATCCACGTGCTCGCAGGTGTTATGTGGATCGGCCTGCTTTGGTATTTCAACTTCGTTCAAATACCGACGATGCCGTCAATTCCGGACGAGCAGAAACCAGCCATTGGCAAGCATATTGCGCCGAAAGCTCTTTGGTGGTTCCGTTGGGGGGCCATGTTCACACTGCTTAGTGGCCTTTGGCTGGCGTCTGAGAACGGCTATATCGTTGATGCCCTGACATTGGCCGAAGGCGCACGGTCTATCGGTATTGGCATGTGGATGGCGATCATCATGTGGTTCAACGTCTGGTTCGTGATCTGGCCAAACCAGAAGATTGCGCTAGGCATTGTCGAAGCCGATGCTGACGCCAAACCAGCCGCAGCCCGTAAGGCGATGCTTTTCAGCCGCACGAACACTCTGCTGTCTATCCCGATGCTTTATTGCATGGTTAGTGGCCAAAATGGTGGCGCAGGTTGGTAAGTCATCCGCACCAATCAGTTACAGAAAAGGGCCGGAATACCGGCCCTTTTTTTTGTTTATCGCTGTAGGTTATTCGCCTATTCAGCCGCCTTCTTCGCTTGCGCAGCCACGAGGTTCTCAGCTGCAAAGGACCAGTTCACAAGGCTTGAAAGGAAGGTTGCGATATAATCTGGGCGACGGTTCTGGAAGTCCAGATAGTAAGCATGTTCCCAGACATCCATGGTCAGCAATGGCGTTTGGCCGTCTGTCAGCGGGCATTCAGCGTTCAGCGTTTTAACAACCTTCAGGCTGCCGTCTTTATCAAGAACAAGCCACGCCCAGCCTGACCCGAACTGGGTAGCGCCAGCGGTCTTGAAAGCGTCAACAAAGGCATCGAAGCTACCGAAGTCAGCATCGATCTTGTCAGCAAGTGCACCTTCAGGTTTGCCGCCACCGTTTGGCGCCATGGAATGCCAATAGAAAGTATGGTTCCAGATTTGGGCTGCATTGTTGAAAATGCCAGCTTTAGACGCATCGCCTGCCGTTGCCACCATGATGTCTTCGAGGCTCTTACCTTCAAATTCGGTGCCCGCCACCAGGTTGTTCAAGTTTGTGACATAGGCATTGTGGTGTTTGCCATGGTGGAAACCAAGGGTCTCAGCCGAAATATGCGGCTCAAGGGCGTCCTGTGCATATGGCAGTGCGGGAAGTTCAAAGCTCATGGGGAGATACCTCTTTGGTAAGAATTACGTTAAAACATAAAGAGTTGCATGGCTTAGCTAATGCAAACCAAGCCCCATTTCAATGGCTGTGGAGTGAATTTTTCTTTACGGATAGGGGTGATCGGCTTGTTCGCCGCCGGCATCCTTTTCATGCTGCACGGCCAGAAGACGATAATGCTCGGCCATGCTGCGGTTTTTGGCAATTTCAGCCGCCGTAAGCTTGCGCATGAACTTGGCAGGTGATCCCGCCCAAAGTTCCCCGCACCGCACGACCTTTCCGGGTGTCAGCATGGCGCCAGCTGCCAGCATGCCGTCACTTTCGATGACGGCATTATCCATGACAATGGCGCCCATGCCGACAAACGCATTATCCATAAGGGTACATCCATGCAGCATGGCCTTATGGGCCACCAGAACATCCCGGCCTATGGTTGTTGGGTATGTACGTGTGGAGACATGCACTACAGTACCGTCCTGGATGTTGCTGCGCGCACCAACGCGGATCTGGTTTACGTCGCCTCGCAGGACACAGTTGTGCCAAATGCTTGCGCCCTCGCCGATCTCCACGTCGCCGACGATTTGAGCGCCATGAAAAACAAAGCTGCCAGCCCCAAGAACGGGCCACTTGCCTTTAAAAGGCGTCAGGCGCCCACTCAAATGAGTGTCGCGGTATAGCGGCGTCTCTAGTGCGTCTCCCATCGCTATTGCCCTATGGAAACATTGGCGCTTGCATCAGGCCTGTGGTTTCATCCAGGCCCAGCATCAGGTTCATATTCTGGATGGCCTGCCCCGATGAGCCTTTTACCAGGTTGTCTATGGCTGACACCACGATTGCCCGGCCTGGGATGCGGTCGTGAAAAACATTAAGGACACACCTGTTCGAGCCGCGCACCATGCGTGTTGCAGGCACCGTATCGTCTGCAAGCACGGATACGAACGGCTCATCAGCGTATGTTGACGCCAACTGGTCCTTGAGGTCTTTTGCTGTCGCGCCATCCTTAAGGCGAACATAGATGGTTTCCAATTCGCCCCTGTTCATGGGGACAAGATGTGGCGTGAAGCTGATGCGCACGTCTTCGCCAGCTGCCAGCGTCAGTTCCTGCTCGATCTCCGGCATATGACGGTGGTGCCCGACGCCGTATGGGTGCATGGCTTCGGCGACTTCGACAAACAGATTACCTTCCTTGAGGGAACGCCCTGCCCCGGAAACGCCAGACTTGGCATCAATAATGATATCCGTGCCAGAGATTTGGCCGCTTTTCAAAAGCGGAATAAGCGCGAGCAACGCTGCCGTCGGGTAGCAGCCGGGACAAGCCACCAGGTGGGCCTTACGCACAGCCTCGCGGTTAATCTCAGGCAGGCCATAGATGGCTTTGGGCTGCAGGTCCGGTGCTGTATGCTCGCGTCCATACCACTGTGCATAGACTGAAGTGTCGCGCAAACGGAAGTCAGCGGACAGGTCAACAACCTTCACTTCACCGGGAATAGTATCCGCCAAGTCACCTGTTGTCTCAATCACCATTTCGTCCAGCAGACTATGGCCCGTCGCATGCAGGAGACCTTTGATCACCTCCTGACTGGTCGCGTGTGGTAGGGCGCAGAAAACCACATCAAGCTCAACTGCTGGCCATTCCACTTCATCAAGACCGATCAGGTCAGGCAGGTCATATCCGGCAAGGTGCGGAAAGACATCGCCGATGGGCATTCCAGCTTTTCGCTCAGCTGTCATCAATGCGATTTCAACATTTGGATGCGTCAACAACAGACGCACAAGATCAGCACCTGTGTACCCGCTGGCGCCTAGAATACCGACCCGGAATTTACGTGTGTCAGACATAGCGAAGCCTTTGTTCGATATTTTGATAGAAAAATGCCATGTCCTATTTTGCGACATGGCATTCCATAAGTCATTGAATTTCTATGGCCAACACAGGAAGATTTTTATCCTGCCTGCGTAAGTGGCCCTAAACTTATATGTCAGGCGGCAACTCTGCGATCGCTTCTTCAAGCTCGATAAAGCCTGGCATATGCTGGCTCGGAACATTGCGACGCCCAATTTCCACTGAAATTTGCGGCGGGTTACCCTGCAGATGAGACACCAGCACAATCTTGATCAGATTCATGAACTGGCCTTCTTCGTTGAGAATTTGACCCAGTCGGCCTGCAATTGGCGCCACCATCAGGTAAGATAGGAAAATCCCCAGGAATGTACCAACAAGGGCGCCGCCAACCATGCCGCCAAGAACCTCAACCGGCTCAGCAATGGCGCCCATGGTTTTCACAATACCAAGTACAGCGGCAACAATACCGATCGCAGGCAGACCATCTGCCATTGTTTGCAGTGCGTGCTGTGGCTCGTGCAGTTCGGCGTGATGCTTTTCAAGGTCCGCCGTCATAGCGTCTTCCATTTGCATTGGATCATCAAAGTTCATCGTCAGCATGCGGATATAGTCGCAGATGAACTCAACCACATGGTGGTCTTCAACGATTCGCGGGAAGTTCTGAAAGATTTTGGATTCTTCAGGGTTTTCGATATGGGCTTCAATTGCCACAACGCCCTTTGTTCGCATGGTTTTGCACAAAAGGAACAAGAGGCATAAAAGATCACGATAGTCTTCGGCTTTCCAATGAGGCCCCTTCATCACCTTGCCGATGCCCTTCAGGGAGCCACTGATGACACCGGTTGAGTTGGCGCTGATATAGGCACCGATTGCACCACCGAAAATGATCATCAACTCGAAGGGCAACGCCTTGAGGATAATGCCGAAGCTCCCGCCCGATAGAGCGAAGCCCCCAAACACCATCACAAGGACCACGATTAGACCGATGATAAGAAACATAGGGCGTGCCTGCCTTCTGTGGTTAACTAGCCTGTCGGGCGCGAAAACATTTCGCCCCCGTTTTTTCCATCTTTGCAGTTCCGCCAGTGTTGATCAATAGGCTTAACACACCTTTAATTTCCGCTATCGCCCTGAAAATTAATAAAAAAGCCGGACAATTCTGAACGGAGCCAGCCTATCAGGGCGTATCAATCGCCATATTTAACCGAACAACCATATGGCTGTGTTGAGTTTGGGGACACGTCATCTCCCGCTTTCAGCTGCTCCCAAGCCTGCAATGCATAGTTGGTCGCGCCATCAAGCGAGGACGTTCTTGCAGATGGCCTGTCGTCAATAGCGCCCATATATTGCAGGATGCCCTCTGCATCGATTAGAAACATCTGCGGTGTAGTTTTAGCCTTGTAAAGCTGCCCAATTTCACCAGATGGATCGAGAATCAGCATGTCATTGTATGTACCGCGTGCCTGGCTCAGTTGATCGGCCTCAGCCGCACTGACATAACCCTGCTTGCCGGGGGCAGAAGAAATGATAGATATCCAAATCACGCCGTCTTCTGTCAGGGCACGCTGGCTCCGCTGCATATTGCCGCTGCCATAGTGCTTGCGCACATAGGGGCAATCATGGTTGGTCCATTCAAGCATAACCGGTTTACCGCGCAGATCAGAAAGAGTCACTGTTTCCCCGTTTGTGAGCCGCCCAGTGAAATCCGGCGCGGGCTTACCTGGAGCTGGGCCGTCTGCACATGCCGCAGAGGCTAATCCGAGCGCAATCAGAATTGTGACGAAGAGTTTCATAATCAGTCTCCCTACTGTCAGTCAGTCTTACCGTTGAGGAGCTTCGCTATGCTATTAGGAGCCAGGATTTCTGGCAAAACTAACGGCTGATTAGCTCCAGCCTCATAATAGAGGTACAGCGGCACGCCCGCCCTGCCATGGCTGGCCAATACGGTGGCGATTTCCTCGTTCCTGTTGGTCCAGTCGCCTTTCATCACTGCGGTCCCTGTCTCGCGGAAAGCTGCCTGGGCGTCATCAGTTAGGATGGCTATCCGTTCATTAACCTTGCAGGTGATACACCAATCCGCCGTGAAATAGACGAATACTGGCTTCCCTTCCTTCAGCAGCGTGTCAAGCGCAGCACCGCTATAGGGTATCTCTTCAACATAACCTTCCTCAGGGGAATGGCTCGGCTCCTGCCAGGGTTCAGATACGATTCCGTATAGTGCCAGGGCTGCAAAGCCCCAGGCCAAGAGGCGAATTGAGAGTCTTCCTGCTGCCTGCTTGCCTATCCAGATAGCGAAAACAACGCCTATGAGCGCCGCAACAAGCACCAACATGGCCACGGCTCCGGCTTCCCGGGTGAATACATAGAGTAGCCATGCGGCAGTCAGATACATGGGAAATGCCAATCCCTCCTTGACCTTCTCCATCCAAGGGCCGGGCCTTGGCATGATGCGCGCCAAAGCAGGACTGTATGACAGCACAAGGAACGGCAGCGCCAAACCAAGGGCCAGGAAGCTGAAGACCATCAAGACGATCAGGACTGGCTGTGTCAGTGCAAAACCAATCGCGGGGGCCATGAACGGAGCTGTACAAGGCGTAGCCACCAGGGCCGCAAGAACGCCTTTAAAGAAAGCGCCGCGAACCCCTTCTCGCGCGGCAAGCGTTTGTCCCGCGCCTTCGATGCCGAATTGAATGTTGAACATGCCAGAAAGCGATAGCGCCACGACAAGCATCAAAAGCGTCAATAGGCCAACGAAAACAGGTTCCTGTAGTTGGAAGCCCCAACCAACAGCTGTTCCTCCTGCCCTCAATACCAGCAGCGCGGCTACTATGATCATGAAGCTCAGCCAGATACCGAGGGTATAGGCCCAGCCTTCCTTCTGCCTGTTGGCTGCTGTTTTATAGTTGGCCGAAACGAAAGCAAATGCTTTCAGTGACAGGATGGGAAATACGCACGGCATCAGGTTCAGTATCAATCCACCCACAAGGGCGAATAATGCGGCTTCCCAAAGGGGAAGTGCAGGCACGGTCGCACTCTGTTGGGCTTCTGTTTCCTGAGCCATTTGGAGCAACGGCTGCAGGCTATACGCTGCCTTGCTCCCATCTGCTGTTGTCAGCATCAAAACCCCTGCCGCAGTCGTAATTTCAGGGGCGCCTGAAGGCCGTTGCGCCTGTATGATGAGACCATCTTCGGCCAGATCGACTGTTTGCGGGGCCGCATAATCAAGAATGCCGACACTTTCGGGGAAGAAATACGCGTCTGTCACTTCTGCGGCCTCTTCAGGCCCCATATAGACCGTCAGAGTTGACGATGAGCTTGAAACCGTCAGGTCTGAGCTCCAGAAGCTTGGATCCGGGAGCGCGGCCCTTGCTGCCTTAAAAATGGCGGATGCATCATTGTCTGCAACGGTCGGCCCCACGGGAAGGTCAAGTTTGATATCCGCGATCTGTGGTACACACTCAACTTCGCAGATAAGCCATTCAGCTTCGAGCGCCACGTGGAAACTGTCACCGGATGTCGGCGCTGTTGCCGGAATGAGCAGGCTGACGGGCGTGTCATATCCATAATTTACCAAATGGCCAAGTGGCAGGCGTTTCGGGGTTGGGAACATGGCTGCACCTACCGTGGCATTGTCGGCAGGCTGCCAGTCAAATACAGGTCTTGCCCCACTGTCCCCAGCGTTTTTCCAATAGCTGTGCCATCCGCTGCGAGGCGTGATTGTAACAGCCAACCAGAAGGGTTGCCCTGGTGCCACTGATGCCATGTCGCTCTCGATTGACAGGTCACTGTGGCTTGCTTCCACTCGCGCAAGCTCTTTTGCGTGGGCCGCTGCGCTCAGCAACGCCAAACTACAGATAATCAGTCCATGGAAAAAACGCTTCACAGTGCTGCCCTTCTTGAGCCGTTGGCCCGAAAGTTTGGTCTCTAGACTATCGCCATATAACACGCTGCGTCGGGTTCGCACCTCACATGTTTGTCAATGCGCTGTCAGCCCTTGTGGCATAATTGCGATCATACGGAAGTCATTCACGTTAGTCATCGTTGGTTCTACGGTAAAACTGCTGTCCAGGATTTTGAAATATTGCAGGCTGTCATTTTCCGCCAACATGGCCTCTGGTACCACAGCCTTTTCAATCGCTAATTTGCGGCTCTGCGGCGTGCTGATGCCCCCCGCAGCCCCACCGACACCGTCCATACCGTCCGTGTCAGCAGCAAACGCATACAGCCCATCATCCGAGCCGAATGCAGCTGCCAACGCCAATACATACTCCTGGTTTGGGCCGCCCTGCCCGGCGCCGCGCACTGTAGCTGTTAGCTCCCCGCCGGACAAAAGTAAGATCGGCTTGTCCATATTTTTTTCGAGATGGGAGCGCGCAATTGCGGCATGTTTTTCAGCAACATCCTTTGCCTCTCCAACTACATCATTCCCAATATTTCGCACATCAAAGCCCAACGCCTCGGCATAGTTCTCTGCCGCCTTAAGCATGTCGCCAGCCTTGGCGACAATTTGAAAGCTGCTTCTATTGCTCTCCACAAAGGCACAGTCATCCGCCCAGCTGCGTGGCCGCTCCAGGCCGTATCGATCCAGGATTTCTTGCGCATCCTGCCATAAGGATGTGTCCGCCTGGGTTGGTCCGGACGCAATCAGGCCAGGATCATCGCCGACGACATCTGATATCGCGAGCGTCACAATATGACCAGCGTTGACAGCGGCAGCGGCCAAGCGGCCACCCTTTATAGCCGACAGGTGCTTGCGCACAGTGTTTAATTCCGAAATATCGGCACCTGCCCGCAAAAGGCTTGAAATCAGCTGTTTCTTTGTTTCAAGTGTTATCCCGTCCGATGGCAAGCATGCAAGAGATGAGCCGCCACCTGACAGAAGCACCAGCAAAAGTTCATCGGGCTTGGTGTCGGCTGCAACCTTCAGTGCACGCTCAGCCGCGGCAACACTGCGCTCATCGGGAATGGGATGGGCGCTTTCGATTACGTCTACACGGTCACACTGCACGCCATAGCCTTCGCGACAAACGGCAATGCCGGTTATTGCGACATCTGGCCAGCATTGTTCAACCGTACGGGCCATGGCCGCGGCGCCTTTGCCCAAGGCAATAAGTTTCACGGCGCGATAGGCCGTTGGGTCCGGAAGGAACGGAGGCAGGCAGTTTTTTGGCAAGACAGGCCTGATGGCAGCCGAAAAAGTGCTGGCGCAAAAGGCCTGCCAATCGTCTGCTATGTCAGTCTTCACCTGCGGCTGTCCGCTCAAACGCCCCCATAGAGCCTGGGAACACCACTGGGCTTTCAAGGCCGTCGTTGGCGACGGATGCAACACCGAAGAAATAGTTATCGATAACGATGTTTTCCAGTGTATGCGAGCGCACGTCTGGACCCACGAAATGGCTCCAGCGCCACTGTGCGTCAGTGGTCAGCCGCCAGTAAATCTTGAAGCCCCGCAGATTGGCCCTTTCGCGCTCATCCCCCGGCACATCCCATTTGATCGTCGTGGATGGCGACACTGCGCCTTCAAGCGTCACATCGCTTGGAAATGGCGGTGCACCAGCCATGGATGCCAGGGTCACAACATTCAGGGCCGTCAACTTCGCGGCATAATCAAAGTCTACACCGTCCAGCGTATCACCATACCGGATGCCATTCTCAGTGCGGAGATCCTGGTGCTGGCGATTGTAGTTTTCATTGGTTTCCATGATACGGACACCCGGCCAACCAGCCTCATTGAATGGCCTGTGATGGCCGCCGCGACGGAAACGGTCCAGGCGGTAGACCATCATTACATCCAGGTTCGGGATATAGGTGTCTGCAAGGCGGTCAACCAGTCGCGCAATGTTACGGCTTGGACTATCCACCTCTCCGCCCCAGAAGCGACGCTGGCGGGCTTCTTCTGACGTTTCGGTCACACGTGTCCCTTCAGAGAAAACCCGTGCCGTTGTGTTGTTGATAACGCCATTCACACCCTCGATGTTGCCGATCATGTCATTGTTCAGAACACCCATCAGGCGCCAGCCCTTTTCCTTGATGTGGCTTGCAAGGATTGCACCGCCAAACAGGCCCTGCTCCTCGCCCGAAAGGCCTGCATAGACGATCGTGCCGGGGAATTTGGTCTGGCACAGGACCCGAGCGGCTTCCATTGTGCCGGCCATGCCGGAGGCATTGTCGTTAGCGCCGGGGGAATCGCTTGTGCCGTCAAGCGGGTCAGATACACGGTTGTCGATATCGCCGGACATCATCACAACGCGGTTTGGATCAAGGATGCCTTTTTGCACGGCGATCACATTCACAACTTCCGTCGGGTTGGGGATCCGGGCGCCCGTGACCACATCGGAAATGGTATAGACCTCCAGGTCAGCGACGCATCCTTCGGCAATACGCTTGAATTCGGCTTCGATCCAGCGACGGGCCGCGCCGATGCCGCGCGTTTCAGATGTTGTGTCCGAAAGGGTATGACGCGTCCCAAAGCTGACCAGCTTCGTAATATCTGCTTCGATCCGATCGGCAGACACATCGGCCACCATCTTGTGAAGCCGCTGAACCTCACCCTGTGGGCCTTCGTGATGCTCTGCTCCGGCTGTAGCCGTAAGTAACAAGGCGGCGCCAGCGGCAATCCCGTATTTTGCGCGTTTCATATATCCCTCCGGTTTCTTTATCTTTAGCGCGATATCTTGGCGTATGATTCTCGGTCCATATCAATCGCGTTTGCACTGATGGATTTTGCAGATGGCACGAGTGCCGCAAACCCATTTATCAGTGCTTCATTCAGGGCTTTCTTGGTCGGCTGATCCCGCCCGGAAAGCAAGTAGCAGGTAATATGCAGCGTCGGTGCTGGTTTTCCAGCCACAAGGGCGTGATCGACCGGAAAAAGTCTGACCTTGATGTCCGACTCGTCGAACAGGCCCGATGCCATTGAGATGTCATGAGCTGCCGCGAGCAGGCTGTCCGGACCGGCTTCATCTTCAAGGTCCCGGCTATATTCGACGATTAAGTGCGGCATTGAGAAACTCCAAAAAAAGAAACTTGGCTGGATGCTAATGCGAGCAGCTCTCTTTTAAAAGATTACTGCTGTTCAATGGATTTCTTTTTTTGAAAAAACTCGTAATAGTTTTACACTTGCACGTGAAGTGACCGGAGCGCCCATTGACGCGGCCCTGCAAGGTAAGAAGGGGACTTTTTGATGAAGATACTTGTGGCACTAACATTGACCTTCGCAGTCCCACCTGACTATAGCACGCCAGAGCTTGAAAAAGCATTAGATCAAGTGCCTAGTATTGCGGACCTGTGCGGCGCTGTGCCAACTGCGCCAGCGAAAGTGCGCGGCGGTTCAATCCACCAACCTGTGCGCCGTGAAGTCAGAAGTTTCATCATTGAGACCAACGCTTGGCTCGATTGTGCGGCTGAAAAATATGTGCAAATCCAGCGCCTTGTGGACGGCATGACGGACAGCAGGCAACGCTCTGTTCTTGTGGATCACTTAAACGCGGATTTCCAACAATACTACGGTAAGCTGAACATGCAGACCAAGCTGTTGGCCGAGCGGGTAAACTACCGGCTGAGCTGGCAGTACCGCCCTATCAGGCCAGAAGTGCCCCGTTCCCAAGCTGGAAAAAGCAATAGCAAGGCCAATGTGCTCCTGCGCAAAGCAAGAAGACTGACGGAGCATTCCGACATCAACCGGATCATCCATAATCCAAGGCCAGGTTTGCTTCAATGGGAAGAGATACCAGCGCTGCAGTTTGAAAGTTGAACGCCGGTAACAGAAAAAGCGAAGGCCAGCATTTGCTGGCCTTCTTTATTCCTTATTCTTTCACCGTGATGGTTATCCGCCTGGAGAAAACCGGAGGATTATGAGGAATATGGTTCATATCTCCCAGCAACAGTTGCAGAGTATGATTGCCGGGTGCCAGGTTGATCGTTACCTCTGTCTGGCCGCCACCAAAATGAATATGATTTTCGTCTGCCGGGATATTTTCGTCCAGTGGCGGCAACCCCGTATCAATAAGTAGGTGGTGGTGGCCGGTGTTTGCTTTGTCAGTACCTGCCGGGGCAACCCCCATGCCTTTTAAGCCAAACACTACGGTAACAGGGCTTGTCACCACAGCGCCGTCTGTTGGGCTGATAATATATGCCTGTGCTTTATCGTCTGCGCCTGCCAGGTCGGCCGACCAAACGGAAACGAATAGCCCAAGCAATACGGTTAGATGGCGACAACTCATCTCGAAATCTCCCTTGATGTAACTCTGAGGCACTATCTCACAGCCGACTTGCTCCGGCCACAATGTTTATACGCAAAAACATAGCAAGTTGATCATGCCGCTAGCGCCAGCGCGGGCATCGATCGCTGGCGGAGCTATTTCAATCTGATGGCGAAAGCCTTACCCAACAAGCGCAATGACATAAAGCTTCTTGCAGGGCTCAATCGTTTCCCAGGTCCCTTTGAAACCAGCGGGTACGACAAATTTATCCCCAGCCTTGAAACGCTGGGTATCCCCATCTTCGCTAGTCAGCTCGATCTCACCCTCCAGGATGTGACAGAACTCCTCTTCACCGTCGTAGTTCACGTGCCACTTTCCGGCAGCTGATGACCAATATCCTGTGAAGAACTTTCCCGATGCGCCTTCAAAGACATTTTCCGTAACCTGAAGCGGCGTGCCTGAAATCAATTTACTGCTGTCCGGGAGCCCCTCTTCCCGTTCAGGCGTGACAGAATCAAATGAGACAATCGATACTCCGGCCATTGGCTATCCTCCCTATATGGCATTAGAGCGCCAATGTGCTGGAAGGCGTGAGTATAAGCAACAAAAATGTGATCACATTTTTTCGTTATTCTGGCACTGCCGAGAAATGCACCAAAATCTGATCTATAGAGCCGCTTTCGCCAAGCAGCGGGATGAACAACAGCGTGACTTGGAAATACGGTAGGTCCGCCGACATTTTGACCGAATGCCCCAGCACCGGCTGTCCGGACGCAAGGACAGCTGCAACACACTTGAAGCCCCGATCCACAGCCGTTGCGCTGTTGAGTGTTCTCAGGCTGCCGTCAACAACGGGGCCATAGAAGGCCGACATACGCGACCCGGTCAGGCGGACCTTGATGTCTGTCAGCGTGTCGCCGTCCATCTGAGGTTCGAGAATCATCACGTCAGGGAGCAGATGCTTCATATCACTGGGCGAGAGGTCGGCCCGCACCGGCACGCCGCCAATTGAGACGTTCCTGTAGGCATAGGCAAAAAGCCAACTAGCATCCCGGCCCAGGAGATCTTTATTGCCGCTATTGACCTCGGCAATAGAAAATTCCGCCAGCGAATGCTGGATTTTAGATGAAATATCTCTCGGAAAAGAAGACATAATATACTCTCAACAGCGTCCAAATGTCTGGATATCTTAAGGTTGTAAGACACCATATGTCAGCGGTTTTTATAAATTTTATGTTAAGAGGCTATCCACAAATTGCTGCCAGTTAGATTTCTCTTCCACCAAGCCAGCTTTAGGCGTATCTGGAAGCCTTATCAAAACCAGTGAGCGAATGAGACCAATGGCCCATCTTCAGATTGTCACCGCACCCCACCCGATTTTTCGCAAAAAGGCAGAACCCGTTGCCGACGTGACCGATGAAATCAAGTCCCTCGCCGCTGACATGCTTGATGCTATGTATGAAAATCGCGGTATCGGCATCGCGGCCAATATGGTTGGACTCTTGCACCGCATAATTGTCGTGGACATCCAGCCAGAAGGAAACCGTGATCCACTTGTGTGCATCAACCCGGAAATCACCTGGGCGTCTGAAGAGATGTCAACCAATGAGGAGGCTTCCTTAAGTTTCCCCGGTATTTCGGCCGAAATCACACGGCCCAACGCCATCAAGCTCACATACCTGGATCAAGCCGGTGCCAGGAAGGAACTGGCGGCAGAGGGATTTCTTGCCATCGTGATCCAGCATGAGATGGACTATCTGGATGGCCGTACCTATCTGGACCATCTTTCCAAGATGAAACGGGACCGGCTTTTGAAAAAAATGCAGAAATACCTTAAGCAGGGTCACGCATGTGGCGACCCGCATTGCGGCCACGATCATCACTAGCGGCGCTATTGGCCTAGCGGCAGAGCTTCGCTATACTGAGTCATCAATATCAGCGAATTGGATCGCCTGTGACTGCCTGAAAGGCACTGAAATAGCAATGCAAGCATAAGCCGCCTTGGCCGGGTTTTTTTTTGTGTTTGCCTACTCAGTCGCACATTTTCAGGATACTTCAATGACCAAACATCCATCTACTCCGACCGACGGAACCATAACCTTGGTTCCCGCGAGCAGAAACCTACTGCAGGCAGAGCTGAATGACCCGCCAGCGGTGTTCAACATTCTCGATGTCGATGCAGCCCCACCCTACTGGCCGCCGGACCTTAACGACGACGACAGTTTCCGCCATGCGCTGAACCTAATCCCCGCGGGCGCTCAGACAGCAGACTGGGGCTTCTACTATGTGCTGTTACACGAAGGCGGCCAGCGTCACGCGATTGGTCTGGGCGGCTTCAAAGAACAGCCGGATGAGAACGGTGAGGTCGAGATCGGCTATAGCATTCTGGAGCCCTATCGCAGACGAGGCTTTGCAACACGCATGACCGGCCTTCTTGTGGATCACGCATTTGCGGATCCGTCTGTCACGGCTGTTACAGCAACTACCCTGCCAGATCTTATTCCGTCTATCGGAGTGCTTGAGAAAGTAGGATTCCGACAGACCAACCTGTTGGACGGCATCCTCTATTTCTCTTTGCTGCGCTAGAGACAGACAACAAAAAAGGCCGCCCCGTAGGGCGGCTTTTTCTGCCAACGTATCATGGCTATCGGAGATCTGGATATTTCTCCAGAAGATCCAACATTATTTTTTGCCCAAGTTCCTGCCCTAGACGTTCACCAGCATCGCCGGCAGACTTCATAATCTCTGGCGTTCTGCTTGAAAAGGTCTGATAAGCTGGCGTCTCCATTATCTGGATCATTTGATCCATCTCTTCGACACTGAAATGCTTTCGATATTCTTTGACCAACAATGGCGTCATTTTTTCACTGAACTCGACAATCACTAACTCACGCCACTCGTTGACCAATTTGACAACGGTCTCGCGTTTCACTGCTTTACCCTGATCAGTAAAATCCTGATACATTTGGTTAATCATCATGGGCTGCAGAGAGCGTATCATCTCATCCATCATGTCGATAGACGGTTGCGTGGTGTTGTCAAGTTCAATGATACGCAGTGCTTTTTCTTCAAATTCATCAGCAGCAACAGCTGCTGACAACCCAATCAGCAACGCTGCAATGACCGCTATGTTTCTCATGGTACCCCCAATATGAATTATCTCTTAATGTAGAACTATCACTATCTGAAAAGAAATGAAGGAAGCAACAAAAAAGGCCGCCCCGTGGGGCAGCCTTTTGAACTCTGAACAATATTGTTTGGTACTCGGTACAAATACTCGAAACAGAAACTCTGTAACGCTTAACGCTTGGAGAACTGGAAGGAACGGCGAGCTTTTGCTTTACCGTATTTCTTACGTTCAACCACACGGCTGTCGCGAGTGAGGAAGCCTGCAGCCTTAAGGGCAGCACGCAGCTCAGGCTCGGCCAGCTGAAGCGCTTTGGAGATGCCGTGCTTAACCGCGCCAGCTTGGCCGGAAAGACCGCCGCCTTTAACGGTAGCGATAACATCATATTGATTTTCGCGGCCAGCAACCTGGAAAGGCTGGTTAACGATCAGGCGCAGCGTTGGACGTGCGAAGTAAGTTTCCTGATCGCGACCGTTTACAGTCACTTTACCGGAGCCAGGCTTAACCCAAACGCGGGCAATAGCGTCTTTACGCTTGCCAGTGGCATAGGAGCGACCAAGGTCGTCAACAACCGGCGTGCGCTCTTCGGTAACGTCGGCGGCAACAGCAGCTGCTTCGCCGGTCAGTTCTTTAAGGTCCTGAAGATCGGCCATGTCGCTTACCTCTTGTTCTTCGGGTTCATTGCAGCAACGTCGAGAACCTGAGGCTCTTGTGCGGCATGTGGATGCTCAGTACCGGCGTATACACGCAGGTTGCGCATTTGTTGACGGCCAAGCGGACCTTTAGGGATCATACGCTCGATCGCTTTTTCAATAACGCGCTCTGGGAAACGGCCAGTCAGGATCTCGCCTGCAGTAGCAGACTTGATACCACCTGGGTGGCCAGTGTGACGGTAGTAAACTTTGTCAGCAAGCTTCTTGCCGGTCAGCTTCACTTTTTCAGCGTTGATGACGATTACATTGTCACCGCAATCCATGTGCGGCGTGTAAGTTGGCTTGTGCTTGCCACGGAGAACAACTGCAACGGCTTGTGCCAGACGACCCAGAACTACGTCTTCTGCGTCTACAACGAGCCATTTCTTCTCGATCTCCGAAGGTTTTGCGGAATATGTTTTCATCGCAATTTTGCCTCGGTTACCGGTAAACCGGTGTTAAACTCTCAATACCTTAAAAGCGGGACAAAACCCGCACTTCGGTTCGTGGCGGGCAATATATGCGGATTTCACCGCTAGTCAACAGCTATTTTCAGCCATTTTTGCAATTTTATTAAGTAAAAACAATGAATTAATAAAACGGTAATTAAATACCCCATCATTTTATGACCTTCCCTTGCCCCTTTTCATGGCTGACCCATATCAGGAACGAGTCAAACATCCAAACTTGGGGACAGCACAGTCATGGAAAACCAACAAATCCTTCTCGCCAGCCGGCCAGACGGCGTGGTGATACCGGAAAACTTTGAGCTGGCGACAGCCGCGGTGCCGGAGCCCGGCCAAGGCGAGATGCTTCTACAAACCATCTACATGTCGGTTGACCCCTATATGCGTGGCCGCATGAATGATATGAAAAGCTATGTACCGCCGTTCCAGATAGGCGAACCGCTGCAGGCGGGCATCGTGGCGAAGGTCGTCAAATCCAATGGTGGCAAGTTCCCAGAGGGTACCTACCTCACAGGCATGGGCCTTTGGGCGAACTATATGGTTACGGGCGGCGAAGGCTTCCAGCCGGTTGATCCTGATCTCGCCCCCCTCTCCTACTATCTTGGTATCCTTGGCATGCCGGGCATGACAGCCTATGTGGGCCTAAAGGGCGTGGCGGAACTCAAAGAAGGTGAGCAATTGTTCGTCTCTGCCGCATCAGGCGCTGTCGGTCAGGTCGTCGGCCAGATCGGCAAGAACATGGGCTGTCATGTTGCCGGTAGTGCAGGCTCTGATGACAAGGTCGCCTACCTGAAGGACGAACTGGGCTTTGATGAAGCCTTCAATTATAAGACCTCGGATATCCATAAAGCCACGCGTGCCGCCAACCCGAACGGCATTGACGTCTATTTTGAAAATGTCGGCGGCCCCCAGCTTGAAGCTGTGATCAACAACCTGAACTTCAACGCTCGAGTAGCACTGTGCGGTATGATCGCCGTCTATGACAACAAACTGGAAGACATGCCGCCCGGCCCACGCAACCTCGCTATCCTGGTTGGCCGTAGCGTGAAGATGCAGGGTTTTATCGTCTTCAATTATCCTGACCTGTGTAAGGAATGGATCCAGGTTGGCGCAGGCTGGCTCAAGGAAGGCAAGCTCAAGTACCGCGAAAGCGTGGCCGATGGCATTGAAAACGCACCTCAAGCCTTTATGGGCGTGCTGAAGGGGCGGAATTTTGGCAAACAGGTGGTACGCCTCGCGGACGACTGATAGGCTTCATCCATGCTGAAGCGTCACAAAAAGAAACTGATAGCGCTGGCGGTCCTTGTGGCCGCCGGCTTTTATTTGTTCTGGCCTGGCTTAAAGCCCAATCTGTCGGAAGCACCCGCCTTGCACCTTAAGGTGACCGCCAGCTACGGGACCGACACAGGCAGCGGCAATGTTGTGGGCATCGAGCCCTATATGGAGCCACTGGATTATGCGACTCCCGACCGATTCCAGGCCAAGATCGACGGCTATTTGGCTGCGGCGAAGCAGAAAGGCTGGCTCAAGCCCGGCACTATTGTGCTGTTGCCAGAGCATATAGGCACCTGGCTTCTGGCAGCGGGTCAAGGCAACCGTGTCTATGACGCCTCCAGCAGTTCCGAGGCCATGCTGCCGATCATCACCCATAACCTGCCACAGTTCCTCAAGAACCTGTTTATCTTCGATGATCCAGATAACACGTCCGCGGCGCTGATCCGCACCCGGACGCGCGCATCGGCTGATGCCCAGCTCAAAGTCTATGGTGCGCTTTCAAGGAAATACGACATTACCCTTGTTGCGGGGTCAAGCGCGCTCATGACGCCCGGCGTTTACCCCGACAGCCTGTCATACGGCCATGGGCCCATCTTTAACGCAGGTTTTGTGTTCGGTCCAGACGGCGTGCCGCAAGAAGACGCCGTCCGCAAAGTTCATCCCATCCCGTCTGAAACCGGCTTTACGACGGGATCAAAGCCCGAATTCCTGCCAACCTTCTCGCTGGCTGACTACAAGTTCGGTGTCATGATCTGCGCTGACAGCTGGTTTGATGACACCACTAGCTATATGGCAGGCGAAGGGGTCGAACTATTGCTGGTGCCCAGTTTCCTGACAGACACAATGTGGGACGCACCCTGGCAGGGATACCTGAATGACGCCCCACCGGGCGACGCCTGGAAGGCGGATATAGGCAAGATCACTGAAGGCGAAGCCTGGGTGAAATACGCCCTGCCCGCCAAGGCTGAGCGCCACGGCATCCAATGGGGTATGAACGTGTTTCTGAAAGGAAGCCTGTGGGACCTCAAGGGATCCGGTCGTGCCTTGATCCTGGAAGGCGGCACGCTGCATATAGGCGAAGGCGGCGATGACGGCGCCGCCCTCTATAACTTGTGGTTGAAATAGCCTATCAGGCTAGTCGATCTGGCGCTCGATCCAGGTCATATAATCGGCGTTTCCGCCAACGATTGGCATCACAGTAATGCACGGCACTTCGTAGCTGTGCAGTTCCTTGATGCGAGCTACAGCCTTTTCCGCATTCCTGCGGGCCGTTTTCATGAAGATGGTCACTTCATTTTCCAACTGAATAATGCCGTCCCACTCATAAATAGAGCGCGTGCCCGAGTTTACGTTGGCGCAGGCCACAATGCGCTCTTTCACAAGTGCCGTGGAAATATGAACCGCAACGTCCTCGCTTTCGGCCATCACATAGATGGTGACATACTCTGATTGCTGGTTTTCTTGATGGTCGCTCACTTGGCGATCCTCCCTCGCTGTTTATGCATCAGATTTATTATTGCAGCCAGCACGAGCACGCCTCCACCTTGGTGGGCCGTACCCCAACTGACCGGTACTTCTTTCAGAAGCATTATGATGCCTAATAACATCTGCACGCCTACCGCTCCGATCAAGAGGTAAACTGCGTTTTTTGTCTCTCGCGGGGCGTTTTGCGCCATAAAACCGATGACTACAACGAGAATGGTAAGCACATAAGCGCCGATCCTGTGGTCAAACTGCACCGTGATGGCGTTATCCAGCATGTTAAGCCACCAAGGCTCCATGAACCAAAGGCCTTCTGGCACAAAGGTCTCGCCCATCAGTGGCCATGTATTGAAGATGTGTCCCGCCTTCAGCCCCGCGACCAGCGCGCCCATCACCAGTTGCAGCACCAGAACAAGCATGGCTGTGTGGGTCAGGCGCTTGAGCAGCGGCGTGCCGCCCGCGGGTTTGGGGTTCAAAAGAGACAACGCGGTCCAGAAAAGCGCGGCGAAGATCAGAAGCGCCAGCGAAAGATGCGCTGTCAGGCGGTAATGACTGACCGCCGGCTCGTCCACAAGGCCGGACATGACCATGTACCAGCCCATCAGCCCCTGAAGGCCGCCCAGCACGAACAAAGCGGCCAGGCGTGGCTTATAGCCGTCTGGCACCCTACCCTTGGCCCAGAACCACACCATGGGCACAAAGAAGAACAGGCCGATCAGGCGACCAAGCAGGCGGTGCCCCCATTCCCAATAGAAGATGCCTTTAAAGTCCTCGACGCTCATGTGATAGTTCTTGAGCTTATATTCCGGGCTTTGCTGGTATTTCGCGAACTCTGCTTGCCAGGCATCGTCACCGATTGGCGGCAAAACCCCGGTTACAGGGCGCCAATCAACCATCGACAGGCCCGATTCTGTCAGCCTTGTCGCGCCGCCAACAACCACCATGGCAAACACCATGAAGGCCATGAACAGCAGCCAGCGACCTACCGCGCGGCGGTCTTTATCTTCTGTTTGAAACATCATGCCGGTTTGCTAGCGCCATTAGGTCCAAAGGGCAAGAGACATTGTGCCGCATTCCTCTATCTGCTTATAATACAATGGGGTCTAGTATTGTGGAGACATTTATGACTGCCGGAATGTCCGTCAAGGTCACAGACAAATTGGACAAAGTTGTTTCGCGTTTTTATGACCTGTTGGTCGCAAACCCTTTAATCTCCGAATTTTTCAAAGACCCAGATGTCAACGCCCTGAAAAGAAAGCAAGTCTGGTTCTTTTCTTCTTTGCTGATGGAAACCAACCAAGGCACACATGACTATATGCGGCAAGCCCACAAGGGATTGGTAATGAAGCGGAAACTGACCGACGAGCATTTTGATGCGCTATTAGAATGCCTGGTACAGGCTTTGGATGAAAGCGAACTCACGCCAGATGAGGCAAAGACGATAGTGCAGTCGGCCGAGCACCTCAGGGACGCAGTCCTGTATCGCTAGCGACGTTTTCGCATCACAGCCCATTCGAGAACGGAAAAGCTATAAAAAATAGCCACGCCCGCAAGGCTCAGAAGTAACAAGCCAGCAAACATCTTTTCAACCTGCAGCCGGTTGCCTGCTTCAAGAATGCGCCACGCAAGCCCCGTCGCGCCGCCGGATCCAGCAACGAATTCTGCCACTACGGCGCCAATCAACGCTAATCCGCCGCTTACTTTCAGGCTTGCAAGCAGATAAGGCAGCGCAGTGGGCCACGATAGGCGCCAGAAGCGTTGCCAGCGGCTGGCACCATAGAGGGTGAAAAGATCATCAAGGTGTCGGTCCACGCTCCTGAGCCCTGCCGACATATTCGCCAAAATTGGGAAAAACGCTGCCAGCCAGGCAATGATGACAAGCGCGCGATCAACATGATCTATCCCGACCCAGATAAGCACCAAGGGCGCCACAGACACGATCGGCGTTACCTGAAGCACAACCGCAAAGGGATAAACAGTCATCTCGAAGGAGCGCGACAAGGAAAACAGCAGTGCCAACAAAACACCGCTCGCAATAGCGCCAGCCAGCGCCGTAAAAGTAACCCGAAGGGTTTCAAGCAGGGCTGCCATCAAGCTGCCGAAATTCTCCCAGAATGACGCTGCCACTGCCTCAGGCATGGGAAGAATAAACTTAGGTATTTCATATAGTTCTACCAAAAACCTCCACAAAAAGATCATCAAGGTAAAAGCCAGCAAGGGTAGGATCACTTTACGCATTTTCCATGCTCCCGGCCTCCAGGAGGGCGCCAACCTGGCGCGCGGCATCAAGGAAGGCTTGGGAGGACCTCTGATCCTGTGCTTCGAGCGATCGATCAAGTCCAGGAGTGACCTCACCTGCGATCCGACCTGTATCCATCACCAATATCCTGTCAGACAGATAGACCGCTTCATAAATGCTGTGGGTCACAAACAGGCCAGACCAGCCCTGTTCTGCCTTGAGCTTCAGCATCAGGTCATTCATGCGAAAGCGCAGTATCTCATCAAGGGCGCCGAAAGGCTCGTCCATCAATAGCAGCGTTGCGTCGGCAGCCAGCGCCCGTGCAATCGAAACCCGCATCTGCTGCCCACCCGATAGTGCCTGCGGGAAGCGCGTTTCCAGGCCTGAAAGCCCGACATACGCAAGGAGCCGGTTCAAATGGCCTTCAGCCAGTTCCTGGCCTCTCAGCTTCAGGGGAAGGTGGATGTTTTCCGTCACCGTCGCCCAAGGCATCAAGGCAGCGTCCTGAAAAACAAAACCGGTCTCTGGCGTCGTGCCATCCTTCCATTTCATCGAACCGCTTTGTGGCACAATCAAGCCAGCTATCAGCCTGAGAATCGTGGATTTTCCGCATCCGCTCGGCCCAAGGAGCGATACAATTTCACCTTCTTTGAGGTCAAAACTGACATCGTCCAATACTTGAGCGCCACCCTCATAGGCGAATGAAAGCTTGGATACGCTGAGCATCAGTTGACGTTCTCTGGATCTACAAATTCAAGGGTATAGGCACGCTTAACATCCAAGCCTTTCTCAAGAATACCCAGGCCAGACATTTCGTCGTAGAATTGCTGCCATCTGGCATGGCTCATCTGCCCGATACTATCGGGATCGCCAACCATCTGGTTTCGGCGCATCACCGCAATGCCGTTAGCGATCAACGCCGGCGTCATTTCAGGATTATCCCTTAGAATCAGGTTATTAGCAGGTGTTGGGTCACCCCACAGATAGTCACGCCAGCCTTCGATGGATGCCGCAATAAAGGCAGCTACGACAGGTTTGTTGCTGGCGATATAGTCACCCCGCACCATCACCATGGCTGAATACCCTGGATACCCCGCATCGGACAGCAGGAATACTTTTGGTGCCACGCCCGCCTGCTCCGCAGTAAACGGTTCGGATGAGACATACCCCTCCTGTACTGTTTCCGGGTTAGCAAGCCATGGCGCCAGGGAATAGGTATATTTGCGAATGTCCTTGTCTGCATAGCCAAACCGGGCCTTCAGCCACGGCCAGACCGTCGCGATGGCGCTATCAGCGAGGAAAACCGGGCGTTCTTTGAGGTCAGCAAGCCCGCTGGCCACCACGTGCGGATGCACCATCATCACCTGCGGGTCTTTCTGGAAGGCTGCCATCACCACTTTCACGTCAGCACCAGCGGCAATCAAGTTGATTGGCTGAAAGCTGTTGGATGCCATGGCTATATCAAGGGCTCCGGCGGCCATCAGGCGTGGATTGTCGGTTTGCGGGCCGCCTGGACGGATGGTCACATCAAGGCCGCGCGATTTGTAAAAACCCTTTGCCAGCGCCTGATAAAAGCCACCATGCTCCGCCTGAGCCTTCCAGTCGGTTGCAAAGGTAATTTTTGTCAATGGTTCTTTGGCCTGCGCAGCCACAGCCCACGCGCAAGTCAGAATGGCCAAAAGGCCTATGATTGAATGCCTTATCATGGGCATAACTATAAGGGGAACTGGGGCCGCGTCAAAAGGAAAGCGGCCCTGCCTGATTGGCTATGGCAAAGCGCCCTACTGGCGCTTCCGCCGACGCCCCTCGTATGGGTTGGCACCCTTTTTCATGATGATCCTGATCGGCGTCCCAGGCAAATTGAAGTCGCGACGCAATTCATTTTCCAGATACCGCTTATAACTATCCGGCAAATCGTCAGGACGATTGCAGAACATCAGGAAGGTTGGTGGGCGTGTCTTGATCTGCGCGCCGTAGCGGATTTTGATGCGGCGGCCTGCGACAGATGGTGCGGGATGTTTTTCAAGCGTGTCAGCCAGCCACTGGTTGAAAGCGGACGTTGGTACACGTGCATTCCAAACCTCGTAGGCTTCCTCAACAGCAGGCATCAAGTGCTGAATCCCCTTGCCGGTAAGAGCCGAGAATTTCACCACTTTCACGCCCTTGAGCTGCGGCAGGCTGCGGGTCAATGCATCCATCAGCTGGCGTTGGGAACCCAGCCGGTCGTCAACCGCGTCCCATTTATTGAGGGCAATAACAAGAGCCCTACCCTCATTCACTACGCGCTCTGCAATTTTCAGGTCTTGTTTTTCAATGCCTTGTTCGGCATCCAAGAGCAGCACGACAACTTCAGCGAACTGTACGGCCCTTAGAGTGTCGCCAACCGAGAGCTTTTCGAGCTTCTCGGTGATGCGTGCGCGCCTCCTGAGGCCAGCCGTATCGAAAAGCTTAACAGGCATGCCTTCCCATTCCCAGTCAACGGCAATGGAATCGCGCGTCAGGCCGGCTTCGGGGCCGGTAATCAGACGGTCTTCACCGACAAGCTCATTGATCAGCGTGGACTTGCCTGCGTTCGGTCGCCCAACAATCGCAAGCCTCAGCGGACGCTCTTCCTCGCTTTCCGCCTCGCGGTCGACGAATTCATACTCCAGGTCGCCTTCGGAAGGGCCAAGGTCGACATCATGAGCTTCCTGCGCGTGGTCTGCGTCTGCCTCATCCTCATAAGGATCAATGCCAACCTCCTTGAGGCTGTCAACAATGGCGCGATACAATTCCGCAAGCCCTTCGCCGTGTTCCGCAGACAGGCCAATCGGTTCGCCAAGGCCCAAGGTGTAGGCCTCATAGATACCGTCAACAACAGCGTTGCCTTCGCACTTGTTTGCAACAAGAATTACAGGCTTGTCACCGCGTCGAAGCCACTGGGCAAAATGCTCATCCATTGGAGTAACGCCCGCGCGGGCATCATATAGCATCAGCGCGATGTCGGCTTCCTTGAGCGCGCGTTCGGTCTGGCGGCGCATCCGGTCAGACAACGATCCTGGTTCACCTTCTTCAAGCCCGGCCGTGTCAAACACTGTGAACTCAAGATCAGCAATGGAGCCTTGCGCTTCGCGGCGGTCGCGCGTAACGCCCGGCGTATCGTCAACGATAGCAATCTTCTTGCCAACCAATCGGTTGAACAGCGTCGATTTGCCCACGTTGGGGCGTCCAACAACGGCAATTGTGAAGGTCATGGTCTTTTAACTTCTGTTAGAAGTGGCCTATCAACGATAGGCCACCAGTTCGCCAGCGTCTGTCAGCACAATAAAGGTACCGTCCACAACGATTGGCGGTGTTGAGGACCCGGCGGGCAGCTTGATGCCGCTCAGGACTTCGCCAGTATATGGCGACACGCTCATGGCATAGCCGTGCGAACTTGTCACCAACAATCGGTCGCCAGCGAGCACAGGGCCATTCCATTTGATCAAATCGCGACGTTTTTCCTGGTCCTGGAAGCGCTGCATCTGGGTAACCCAACGGATACGACCATCCCCGAGGGCAACACAGATTACCTGCCCGTCAATCGTGACAAGGAAGCCGAAGTTACCTGCAATAATGGGCATGTTGACGCCCGCCACATCCGCTTCCCAGGAACGTTCACCGGTCCGCATGTCAATGGCTACCATACTACCGGCATGACTGAGCGCATATACCTTGCCGCGGTCGATCACCGGGTTGCCGTCGATATCGGCAAGCGTTGCCAGCGGCGTAAGACGACGAGAGGAAGACAGGGCATCCTGCCACAAAATCCTTCCGTTCCCGCCCCTGAGTGCGATCAGCTCTCCCGAAGACAGCGCCATTACAACCGTCGCGCCATCAAAGGCGGGAGAGGCAGAGCCAAGCATACCGGCGCTTTCCGCAATACCAACCTGGTCCCAAACAAGACTGCCGTCATCAGCGTCCAGTGCCAGCATCTGGTTATCATGTGTCACAGCATATACGCGGCCACCCCCTGCGGTCGGTGCGCCGCGAAACGGTACCAAGCCGCTATAGCGCCAAAGTTCACGGCCATTGGATGCGTCAAGCGCCACAACAATGCCGTGACCCGATGTCACATACAGCGCGCCACCTGCGTAGGCAACGCCGCCACCAAAACCGACTTTGCTGCGCTCTTCGTCGGTACCAATCTCTGTTTTCCAAAGTGTCCGTCCGTCCGATAGTGAAACAGCGGTAACATCGCCTTTAACGTCGACGGCGAAAACTTTACCGTCGGCAGCAACCGGGCCGGTCACCATACGGCGGTACTTCTCGTTACCGGGGCCGATATCACGGCGCCATGCCAATGAAAGGCTGTCACCCAATGAAACATGTTGCGGCGTGTGGCTTGGGTTACCGCCTTCAACAGCCCAGTTGCTGTTGGCATAGGGTCGAGGCAGTACGACGGGCAGTCCACTAATCGCAGAATCAGCATCCAGGGTTTGGGTCGACGTAAGAATGGCAATACGCTCCCTACCCTCGTCATCATACTTTTGTTTGGGTTTCTCGCTCTTGAACCAGCTGCAAGCAGACAAAGCGAAAGCTGTGGTCAGGATCAGGCCTGACTTGATAATTACACGCGCCGGTGTGCTCACTGGCTATCTCCCTCGCTGGCTGTGTTTTCTGCCTCTTCTGCCTCTGGTGCAGTCTCTGTATCGGCTGAGGTTGCAGCAGCTGCAAACTGCTGGGCCTCGATGAATGTACGGAACTGGCTAGCTCTGGCCTGAATGGTGCGTGGCGTCTCTGCGTCATCTGCGAGGAGAGTGAATTTAACCAGCGCGCTGTCATTGTCACCCTGCTGCAGGTCAATGAGTGCCAACTGTTCCTGGGCAGAGAAATACCATGCCCTGCCTTTTACAGCGATGGTCGCCAGCTTGCCGCGTGCGGCGTCCAGATCATTCTGGCCAATCATCAACATAGCAGACTTCAACGTCGCAAGTTCACGAAGTGCAGCAGAGCCTGTATCGCTGGCTGCCAGTGCATCATATGTGGCAATAGCGCCTGAAGCGTCGCCACCATCAACGAGCGCTGCGGCCTGGCGCAGTTGCGCAAGAGCTACATAGCCGCCGCCAAGTTTCGGCATTGCTTCGCGCCAGATTGCAACCGCATCGGCACCTTCAACCTCGGAAGCTTCCATCGCAGCCTGGAAAGCTTCAGAATGCTGACTCTCAATGGAGGAAACCCGCCAATTATAGATTTCGCGGCCGGCAACAACCAATACAATGCCAACGGCTGCGCCGATAACATATTTACCGTAGTTCTTCCAAAGAAGGTTCATTCGCTCACGACGGACTTCGTCGTCAACTTCCTGTGCGATCAGATCGGAATTAATGTCCGACACGCCAAACTCCCCAGACAAGGCCATCCAACAACTCGGGACAGCTCGGTTTAATCCATTTTTTGGGCAAGGCCCGATAATTGGCCGCTACCATAGCCAAAGCGCCCCATGGACGCAAACCAAGAAACGCCCTTGATGGCCTCAAAGACGCTTCTTCGCTAATGAACAGCGGATTGTGGTTATTTTTCGGCAGATAGCTGCTGGTTTCACCCGGTCAGCTGTTCGCGCCGCGCATCTTGTAGGTATGTTCTTCGCCCGGGAAGGTGCGGTTGCGCACTTCATCGGCGTATTCAGCGATTGCCCCTTCGATATCCCGTCCAATTTCCGCGAATCGCTTCACAAACTTTGGATTGATGGCAAAGAGCCCCAACATGTCTTCCGTCACCAAAATCTGGCCATCGCAGGCATTGGATGCCCCGATGCCGATCACTGGAACAGAAACCTCTTCCGTTACCTTACGTGCAAGCGGCTCTGCCACGCCTTCAAGAACCACAGCGAAAGCGCCTGCCTCCGCGATGGCCTTGGCATCCTCGATAATAGGGCCCCATTCATCAACGCTACGTCCGCGGGCACCATAGCCGCCATGTGCATGCACAGACTGCGGCATCAAGCCAACGTGGCCAAGCACCGGGATGCCACGACGAGACAGGAATCGAACGGTTTCTGACATTTCAACGCCGCCCTCCAGCTTGACTGCCCCTGCCCCGGTTTCTGACAGAACGCGGGCCGCATTCCGAAAAGCCAGTTCTTTCGATTCCTCATAGGATCCGAATGGCATGTCGATCACCACCAGCGCCTGTTTGGCGCCGCGGCACACGGCGCGACCATGACGGATCATCATCTCAAGGTCCACGCCAAGCGTACTATCTAGGCCGTAAAGCACCATGCCCACGCTGTCGCCAACCAGCAGCAAATCGCAGTGCTGATCAAGCCGAGCCGCCATTGGCGTAATATAGGCTGTCAGGCATACAATTGGCGTGTCGCCTTTGCGCGCGGCGATATTCTTCGCGGTCTGCTGGCGCTTTGGGCGCGCGTCGACAGTGACTTCTTTACTGGTGGTCGACATGGATGCCTCCTGTTCGGTGCCAATGTTTGGAGCTATATCTAGTGCTCACACGCCCAGAAACCAACCCATAAATTGAGAAACACGCTTTCTTCCCGCCGGTCTGGCAGGTACCTAAATTCAGAATCAGAGAATTTTGAGGGTATGCCCGCGCCCCGGTTCCTGTCATAAAGTTCATTCTGGCCGCCTAAACGATTAGCAAGTTCAGCCTGTTCATTAATTCCGGATCAAACAGGAAATGCAGTATCTGCTCCGCTTCATATTGGCTTCCTATGTGGTCCTTTTCCACACTGGGAGCTACTATTTTCCGAACGCTGGTCCTTTTGCTGTATTCGGTTTTTATACCCTTTCGGGCTATCTGATCACCAAGGTCCTGAACGAACGCTATTACGCGAAATCCAGTCCGATGCGAGATTTTTTCGTGAACCGCTTCTGGCGTCTTTATCCCACCTATTTCGTGGCAGCTGGCCTTGGAGCTGTTCTCGCGTGGCTGGCAGCTGATCAAGCGGCCTACTGGAATAATGTGATCCGATTGCCCGACCCTGAAACCGAAATGGGGTGGGTCCTTACGAATATTTCTATTATGGGGCTGCACTTGGGCATCCCTGTATCCAGTCCCATCCGATTTGCACCACCAGCCTGGAGCACAGCCATCGAGATATATTTTTATATCTTCTTGTTCTTTGTTGGGGCCCGGTCCGAACAAATAACCATCAAGTGGCTCAAACTATCGATTCTGACGTGTCTGGTGTGTGGTGCATATCTTCTGGGTATAGCAAACCCGTCGTTGTCACCTGGTGATCTAATATACAACAGCGTATTCGGTGTTTCCCTGTGTTTCGCCCTCGGCGCAGCCACATATTTTCTAGGGAAACGACGGAAAACGACGCCGTCAAAAATCTGGGGAGATTTTGCATTTCTATGCTGCGTGACCCTCCCGATTGTTCCCTGGCGCTCAGTCTTAACGTCCGAAACCCTCTTGATGTTCCTTCATTACAGCGAAAGCATCAGTGTTGCTGTATTTCTCTATTCTGTCGCAGACACCCAGCTTGGCCGCTGGAGCACATGGCTAGGCGACATATCCTACCCCCTCTTTCTAGTTCACTGGCAAGTTGCGATCCTGCTGACGGCAACCGGCTTGTCTCTCATAAAAAGCGATGTCGGGAGCATGCTAATTATATATATCGCAGCGGTACTTGTTTCCGCCAGCATGGTATACCTGATCGAACAGCCCCTAAAGGCCGTCAGAAAGCGGATACGGGAAAGAAATTAGTCTTGTGCTGAAACGCAATCATTTTCATGGCCAGCGGCGCTCATTGCCTTAAAAGAAATGACCTACCGGGGGCACCCGATAGGTCATAAAATTATTGGCCTAAGCCCTATTCCCACTCAATGGTTCCCGGAGGCTTCGATGTCACATCATAGACCACTCGGTTGATGCCGCGCACTTCGTTAATGATCCGCGTCGCCACACGGCCAAGGAATTCATGCGGGAACGGGTAATAGTCCGCCGTCATGCCGTCCGTCGAGTTCACTGCGCGGATTGCACAGACATGGTCGTAAGTGCGCGCGTCGCCCATAACGCCAACGGTCTTGACCGGCAGAAGCACGGCAAATGCCTGCCAGATGCTGTCATAGAGGCCAGCATTGCGAATTTCCTCAAGATAGATCGCATCGGCTTTCCGCAGGATATCCGCCTTTTCACGGGTAATCTCACCCGGAATACGGATCGCGAGGCCTGGCCCTGGGAATGGATGGCGCCCAACAAAGTCTTCGTGCAGGCCGAGCTCGCGGCCTAGCGCCCGAACTTCGTCCTTAAAGAGCTCACGGAGGGGCTCAACCAGCCCCATGTTCATGCGCTCTGGCAGGCCACCAACATTATGGTGCGATTTGATGGTCACAGATGGGCCACCGATGAAGGAAACGGACTCGATCACGTCAGGATACAGTGTGCCCTGCGCCAGGAAGTCTGCCCCGCCAACTGCCTTGGCCTCTTCCTCGAACACGTCAATAAAGAGCTTGCCGATGGTTTTGCGCTTCACTTCCGGATCGGTCACGCCAGCCAGCGCACCCAGGAACAAGTCACTTGCATCGCGGTGCACCAGGTTGATGTTATAGTGCTCGCGGAACAGGCTCACCACCTGCTCGCTCTCGCCCTGACGCATCAGGCCATGGTCCACATAAACACATGTCAGCTGGTCGCCAATGGCTTCATGGATCAGGACAGCAACAACAGAGCTGTCTACGCCGCCGGACAGGCCACAGATGACCCGCTTGTCGCCCACCTGCTCGCGGATTTCCTTGATCTTGGTCTCGCGGAAGCTGGCCATTGTCCAGTCGCCCTTGCAGCCACAAATCTTGGTGACAAAGTTGCCAAGGAGCTGGGCGCCGTGCGGTGTGTGCACCACTTCAGGGTGGAACTGAACCGCATAGAAACGCTTGTCTTCGTTTGCGATGGCGGCAAATGGTGCGCCCTCGGACGTTGCGACAACCTTAAAGCCTTCCGGCAAGCGGTCTACATGATCGCCGTGGCTCATCCAAACCTGCTCGCGGTCGCCCACGTTCCAGACACCTTCGAACAACGCGCAGCTCTCCTTAACGTCCACGAACGCACGGCCGAACTCCTGATGGTCTGAAGTGGTCACGTTGCCGCCCATCTGAGAAACCATCGTTTGCTGGCCATAACAGATGCCCAGAACCGGAATACCCATGGTGAACACGCGCTCAGGCGCCCGCGGCGTATCGGCGTGGGTCACGCTGGCCGGTCCGCCCGACAGGATAACGCCCGCGGCACCAAAAGTGTCCAGCACTTCGTCGGCTTTGTTGAAGGGAACGATTTCACAGTAAACACCCGCCTCACGCACGCGCCGTGCGATCAGTTGGGTGACCTGTGAACCGAAATCAATGATCAGAATGTTTTCATTCATCAACCGGTCTCGCTTTTATCGGTCATATCTAACCAATGGCATCAACATTGGCACTAGTCAAAATGGGGCCTCGAGGGCCCCATCTTTCAAATCTTATTCGCCGTCTTTCTTAGGCGGCTCGACGCACCGAATGTGCAGTTCTCGAAGCTGTTTCGCATGAACCGTGCTTGGCGCGCCCATCATCAGGTCTTCAGCTTTCTGGTTCATCGGGAACAGAATAACCTCGCGAATGTTGGGCTCATCAGCCAGCAGCATCACCATGCGGTCAACGCCTGGCGCCAGACCACCGTGTGGAGGCGCGCCGTATTTAAACGCATTCAGCATGCCGCCGAACTCTTCCTCAACCGTTGCTTCATCATAACCCGCGATGCCAAACGCCTTGATCATGATGTCAGGACGGTGGTTCCGGATAGCGCCCGAAGAAAGCTCGATGCCGTTACAGACGATGTCATACTGGTACGCAAGAATCTCAAGCGGATCTTTTGCCTCAAGCGCTTCCATTCCGCCTTGAGGCATGGAGAATGGGTTGTGCGAGAAATCGATCTTCTTGTTCTCTTCGTCATACTCGAACATCGGATAGTCGACGATCCAGCAGAATTTGAACTCGTCACTTGGGATCAGTTCAAGGTCTTCACCAACCTTCGTCCGTGCAACACCCGCAAGCTTGGCAGCACCGGCTTCCTTGTCACATGCGAAAAAGACGCCGTCGTTGTCGCCCAGTCCAAGCTGATCGATAAGCTGCTGTGTGCGTTCCTCACCAAGGTTCTTGGCGATCGGACCGCCTGGCACACCTTCCTTGATGTTGATGTAACCAAGGCCTGCGAAACCTTCACGCTTCGCCCAGTCATTGGTGCTGTCGAAGAACTTGCGTGATTTCAGGCCCGCCCCTGGTGCTGGGATGGCGCGCACAACACAGCCACTGTCGACCATCTTGGCGAAAATACCAAAGCCGCTGTCGCGGAAAATTTCTGTGACATCCTGGATTTCGATCGGGTTCCGAAGGTCCGGCTTGTCGTTACCATATTTCAGCATCGATTCCGCGTACGGGATGCGCGGGAATGGCGCTTCAGTGATCTTCTTGTCCGAGAACTTCTTGAACACATTCACAAGCACTGGCTCAATGGCATTGAACACGTCGTCTTGCGTGACGAAGCTCATCTCGATATCGAGCTGGTAGAACTCGCCCGGGCTACGGTCAGCGCGCGCATCTTCGTCACGGAAGCAAGGCGCGATCTGGAAATAGCGGTCAAAGCCCGACACCATGATCAACTGCTTGAACTGTTGTGGCGCCTGAGGCAGCGCATAAAACTTGCCCGGATGCTGGCGTGCCGGCACCAGGAAGTCACGAGCACCTTCTGGGCTTGATGCCGTCAGGATCGGTGTCTGGAACTCTTTGAAGCCCTGACCCGTCATCTGGTTCCTTAGTTCGGAAATCACGTCGGAACGCAGGATGATGTTGTTGTGGATGCGCTCACGGCGCAGGTCCAGGAAGCGGTACTTCAGTCGAATGTCTTCTGGATACTCTGTATCCCCAAATACTGGCATCGGCAGGTCGCCGGCAGCAGAAAGCACTTCCATCTCATCAACATAAATCTCGACCTCACCTGTTGGCAGGTCCTTGTTTACAGTATCTTCGGTCCGGGCTTTCACGCGGCCATCGATGCGGATTACGCTTTCCGCACGCACGGCTTCGGCATCAGCAAAACATTTGCTGTCCACATCGAACACACATTGCGTCAGGCCGTAATTGTCGCGCAGGTCAATAAACAGAAGACCGCCGTGGTCCCGTTTACGGTGTACCCAGCCAGACAGGCGGACGGTTTCGCCGACGTTTGCGTGGCGAAGCTCGTTACAAGTATGTGAGCGATATGCGTGCATGGTTTCCTACGTTCTTTTTAGCCTCGAAGTACGATTTATACGTACAAATTTGGCCCGGAAAAGCGCATGAATGAAAGCGAATGTCAAGACCGTGTTCGAAGGATTGCAGAGAAAGGGTGACGATTGGCCTCTGGTTGTGTATTAGATGCGCCAAACAGAAACGGAATTTTACATGCAACCAATTACCACTACCGACGAACTTGCCAGTCTTTGCGAACGCCTCGCAGCCGCTGAGTTTGTCACCGTAGATACCGAGTTCCTTCGCGATAATACATATTATCCCAAGCTTTGCCTTGTCCAGCTTGCAGATGACGATGGCGCCTTCGCTGTTGACCCACTGGCGGAAGGAATTGACCTGCAGCCGCTCATGGACCTGCTGGCCAATGAGAGTGTCCTAAAGGTCATGCACGCCTGTCGTCAGGATATGGAAATCTTCCATCAGATGATGGATGGAGCACTCCCTGCCCCAATCTTCGACACGCAGGTCGCCGCCATGGTGTGCGGCTTCGGCGATTCGGTCGGCTATGAGACGCTTGTGACCAAAATCACCAAGGCGCAGCTTGATAAATCGGCGCGTTATACGGACTGGTCCAAACGGCCCCTGACAGACACGCAGCTGCACTACGCCCTTGGCGATGTGACCTACCTCCGGGATATCTACCGCACGCTTAAAGCAGAGCTCGAGCGCGAGAACCGGGTTTCCTGGGTGGATGAAGAAACTGCCATGCTGCGCGAGCCTGAGCTTTACTTCGTTGACCCGCAAGAAGCCTGGAAGCGCCTTAAGGTGCGTACCAACAAGCCGCGTTTCCTTGGTATTCTCAAGGCGCTGGCCGAATGGCGGGAACTGCAGGCACAGGAACGCGACCTGCCGCGCAACCGTGTCGCGAAGGATGAGACCCTTTTTGAGATCGCGGCCCACCCGCCGAAGGATGTAGCGGGCCTTGACCGCATTCGCAGTATACCGAAGGGCTTCAGCCGGTCACGGGCTGGAAAATCATTGATGGAAGCGCTTGAAAAAGGGCTCAACATACCGGAAAGCGAACTGCCACAGATCGAACGTGCCAAGCCACGCCCGGCTACGCCACCAATGGCGGACCTCCTGAAAGTGCTTTTGAAGATCAAATGTCAGGAAGCCAAGGTTGCCGCTCGCATGGTTGCCAACAGTGCGGACCTTGAAAACTGGGCGGCTGTGCCGACCACGGACATCAAGGCAATGCATGGCTGGCGCTATGAAATTTTCGGTAGGGATGCCGAAAAACTGATGCGCGGCGACCTGGCTTTGACCGCCCACAAAGGCGATATCGAGGTTGTTGAGCTCGAATCCGAGAAAGACTGATCCAGGAACACCTAAGCGGGAGGGCCGGTGCCCTCCCCTTTGATTTCTCGTTCTAAGTGGCCCGCCAGTACCAGTCGAGATCCCGTTCGCTGACTTCTGAATGGAAGCTTTCCTCTTCGAAGCGTCGACATTTCAGGAAATAGTCATGGTAGCGCGCCCCGAGATAGCGCGGCAATATTTGGCCAGCTTCAAAACGGTCCAGCGCCTGTGGCCAACGTGACGGCAGCGTC
Organism: Kordiimonas lipolytica; assembly: GCF_001550065.1. The sequence goes on along the minus strand of NZ_LRUB01000011.1, from coordinate 268,528 downwards.
GCCTTCTCTTCGCCAAGAACGGTTTCTTCCTCCACCATCGGCCCGGGCTTCACCTTCGCGTCGATTCCGTGGTGGATGCCTGCAACAATGGCGGCGGCAACAAGGTACGGGTTAGCGTCCGCGCCTGATACCCGATGCTCCACCCGCATGTTGGCAGCGTCAGCGAGCGGAATACGAAGCGAGACACCCCGGTGGTTCGGCCCCCAGGTAGGCGTCAGCGGCACATAGCTACCCTTCTGAAAGCGGCGGTAACTGTTCGCATTGGGGGCAAAGATGGCCATGCTCTCTGCCATTGTAGCCTGAAGGCCACCCACAGCATGCTCAAACACATCTGACCAGTTGTTGCCGCCCTTACGGCCGAACACGTTATTCCCGTCCCTATCCAGCAAACTGATATGGGCATGCATGCCCGAGCCCGCACAATCGGCATAGGGCTTGGCCATAAAGGTTGCCACCATGCCGTGCTTGCGCGCCACTCCCTTGATAGCACGTTTGAGCAGCATCGCCTGGTCGCAGGCCTTAACGATGTTGGCCACATGGGTCAGGTTTACTTCAAACTGGCCCGGGCCGTATTCTGACAGCACGCCTTCCGCCGGCAGGTTTTGTTCAGCGCATACGGCATACAGCTCTCTCAGGAAGTCATCGAAATCATATAGATCCTCGAACCCTGTCGCCTGTGCGCCGGTCAGTGGGGTCCAACCATTAGGCGTTTTGGCTGGCCTGAGTGGCAGGTTTGGTTCTGTCAGGTAAAACTCAAGTTCCAAGGCCACAACGGGCGTCAGTCCCATGTTCGCCAGCGGCTCCAGCGCATTCACCAGGGCTGCACGCGGGTCGGCGGCGAACAGGCTGCCGTCTTTTTCGTGCTGGCTCAAAAGTACCTGTGCGGTCGGGCGTGGCGCCCACGGCACAAAGGAAAAGGTGCCCGGCACTGGCTTGCAGATGCGGTCTGGATCACCATCCTGCGGGCCCTCGACAACCGTATCGACCAGCTGGCCCTTACTGTCCATAAGGGCAGAAGATGTCGGCAATGGGATACCTGTTGTATACAGTTTCTTGAGCGCGTCGATGGGCAGCTGTTTACCCCGCACCATCCCCACCATATCGGGCATCATGCAGTCGATCACTTCAATGTCCGGGTGGGCTGACAGGCAGGCCAGGACGTCTTCAGGTAAATTTTCCATTGTCGCTTACTCGATTTTTACGTTCCCGAAAACGTGATCACATTCTTGATGGGAGCGCAACTGAATTCGGATACGAACAGCTCGAAGTTAGCTCAAGTCTTTAGGGAATTCGATGACGGCCCGGCGGCCCATAAGCTGCCCAAGCTGGGTCAGGCGTTTCAGAACAACTTCGTTGGCAATATCCTTGTAGGTTTTCGGTACGCCCAGATAGACCTTGGTTTTCGACACCCTAAGCCTGCTGTGTAGAAGCGGGTCTGCTGTGCCGCCCGACAGCCGCTGAGCGAGCCGCAGTGCAGCCCCCATCATTCGGGCCTCAAGGATTTCGTTGATCTTCAGCAGCGGCAGAATATGCGCTACATGACCGAGGTCGACTGACGCACCATAAGCCTGGTTCATGGCCACTGCCAGATAGGCCCGGTCCCTGTGCGACACCCCAATAAAATGACCGTGCAGCACCGATTCTACTGCCTTCTCGGCTCGGAAGTCCGGGTGCCCGCGCCAGGCGATGTCGCTCAGAAGGCAGATCGCACGATGCAATTTCTCCCTGAGCGCAGGGTCCGGCACCTTGTGCCAGAACAGCGGGCGGGTCCAATCATAAAGGAGGCCGCTATGTTCTGCGAACCGGGAGCGTTCAGCCGCCAAAACATGGCAGGTAAACAGGAACGGATCCATACCCCGCTCGTCTTCACGTATCAGGTCATAGATGAGGCCTTCCCTGATCCCATAAGTCGAAACAACGGCAAGCTTGGCCCGCATGATGGCCATCACTTCCATCATGATGATGGCCGCCGTTGGCATAACCGCGCGTCGGCGGCTGGTCAGCATCGTTGCAAAGGGTATGTCATCCGGCAACAGGCGGCTGATCCGCTTGCAATAATTGGTGAACTCAGACCGCGTGTTCCGGTATCCCTGCAAAATCGGCAATGGGTTGGATTTTTCGCGCATCATAAGTTTCGCGATGTTCCGCCATGCACCGCCAACAAGATAGAGGTTCTGGCCTCGGCATTCAGATAGCCAGGGAATGTCTTCGAACAGTCCCTGCAAGTATTTCCGGATTTTGCGCCGATTATCCCCGAACATGCTTTGCAGCCGCAATGGGCCGATCGGCAGGCTGATGGTCTCGAACACTTGCCCGTCTTCAATGCGCGCCAGCTCCAGCGAACCGCCGCCAAGGTCACCCATGATACCGGTTGCGTGCGGTTCGGCGGAAATAACACCGTGTGCGGCCAGCCTGGCTTCTTCAAGGCCGTCAATGGTCTCTATCTCGATGCCGCATTCCTTGCGCACCCGGTTGATAAACGCCTTGCGGTTTCTTGCGTCCCGCACAGCAGCCGTTGCCAGCACTTCGATGCGTTTAACCTGCATCTGTTCGCACAGGGCCCTAAACCGTTTCAGGGTCGACACCGCGCTATCCATGGCATCCTTGCCCATTTTGCCTGTGGTGCCGATCTCAGCACCCAGGCCGCACATGACCTTCTCGTTGAAGATGACATCCGGGACCCGCTTAAGGCCCGAAAACACCACCAACCGGACAGAGTTGGAGCCAATGTCAATTACTGCGATATAGTCATCGGCCCGGGCCGCCGCTTCAAACATATGGGTCAGTCCTCGATACTGTAATCAATCACAGGCGTGATCTTCTTGTCACCGCCCAGTGCCTTGCCTCTCCCGGACAGGGACGAGTTGGTCATGAAATAGTGGTGGGCGATAAATTCCTTTTCTCCTTCACGGGGCTGGTTGCGCGTGAAAGAGCCATCCGGTGCCATGGACCAGGACTGTGTATTATCCTTGAAGTTGGACGCCATCACCTGCCCCATGATCTGGTCGTGAACCGTGGGGTTCTCGATTGGCACAAGGCTCTCGACGCGGCGGTCGAAGTTCCGGGGCATCCAGTCTGCACTGGAAATGTAAACCTTTGCTTGGCGAGATGGCAGGCCATGGCCATTCCCGAAACAGCTGATCCGTGCGTGTTCAAGGAACCGCCCAACGATCGAGCGAACCCGAATATTTTCGCTTAGCCCCGGAATACCAGGACGCAGCGTACAGATGCCGCGCACGACAAGATCAACCTGCACGCCGTTCATCGACGCCTCATAAAGTTTGTCGATGATCTTAGGGTCCAGAAGTGAATTCAGCTTAACCCACACGGCGCCCGGTCCACCGTTGCGGGCAATCTCAATCTCATTGTCGATCAACTTGATCAGATGATCACGCATCATGAAGGGCGACATGACCAGCTTTTCCATACCCTCCGGCTCAACATAACCGGTGAGATAGTTGAACATCTTGTTCGTGTCGCGGGCTAGAGCGGGATCAGCCGTGAAGAACGACAGGTCCGTATAGAAGCGCGCGGTAACAGGATGGTAGTTTCCTGTACCAAAGTGCATATAGCTCTTGAGTTTGCCACCTTCTCGGCGCACGGCCATAGAAACCTTGGCGTGGGTCTTCAGATCGATAAAGCCGAACACAACATGCACGCCTGCCCGTTCAAGGTCACGCGCCCATTTGATGTTCTGCTCTTCGTCAAACCGGGCCTTCAATTCCACAACCGCAGTCACAGACTTGCCAGCCTCAGCCGCTTCAACCAGCGCCTTGATGATCTGGGACTGCGACCCTGCGCGGTAGAGAGTCTGCTTGATCGCGACAACATCTGGGTCCCGCGCCGCCTGCAAGAGGAAATGGTGCACAACTTCAAAAGATTCATATGGGTGATGAACCACAAAGTCTTTCGTTGCAATAGCCTTGAAAATATCGCCGCCAAAATCGCGCACCCGTTCCGGATAGCGTGGATTGTAAGGCACAAACTTTAGGTCGGGAAAATCATCAACAATCAGTTCACCCGTTTCATCAATCCCCAGGATACCGTCAACGATAACGACCGTTTCCTCATCTGCATCCAGCCGACTGATCACCAGGTTCCTGAGTGATTCCGGCATCGCGCTGTCCATCTTCAGCCGGATCACCTTACCCCTGCGCCTGCGCTTGAGGGCGCTTTCGAATACGCGAACGAGGTCTTCGGCCTCTTCTTCAATCTCGATATCGCTGTCGCGGATGATCCGGAACACGCCGCAACCATCCACCCGGTATCCCGGAAACAGCTGATCCAGGAACAGTTCAAGCATGCGCTCAAGCGCGATGAAGCGTACTTCCCCACTTGCATCATTTGGCAGACGGACAAAGCGCTCCACATGATGTGGCACCGGCAGAAGCGCCACCATTTCCTTGTTGTCGCGTTTGCGGACAAGTGACAGCGCCATGGTAAAGCCCAGGTTCTGGATGAAAGGAAACGGATGCGCCGGGTCCACGGCGATTGGTGTGAGAACCGGCATCACGTTTTCAAGGAAATAGCCCTCGATCCAGGTCCGCTCCTCTTCAGAAACCTCGTCCTTTTCCAGCACGATGATTCTATTCTTGCGCAACTCGCTGTTAAGGCTGGCCCAAACCTCCTGTTGTTTTGCCATAAGGGTCTCGGCCAGGTCATTCACCTGCTGCAGTTGCTGTAACGGTGACTTCTGGTCATCCGACATCACATCCAGCTTCATGTCGCACTGGCCCCTGAGCCCAGCAACACGCACCATATAGAATTCGTCGAGGTTGTTCCCGGATATCGAAAGAAACCGCAGGCGTTCAAGAAGCGGATGGCGCAGGTTTTCGGCTTCCTCAAGCACACGCATGTTGAACTGAAGCCAGCTAAGCTCTCTGTTCAGGTACTTTTCACTGCCCGGCAAGCTTTTGATATGGCTCAAAATATCGTCGCGCGAAGGCAGAGCCTTAGCTGCGGCATTGCCTGTTTGCCCTGTTGCTTTCTGGTCTCCGTCAGCCATGCTGTCGTACGCTCCTACCCGGATACTGTTAAAAGGCCCCGGTAGCCCATGAATGTTACAATTATCAGTCCGATAGTGCCTCGAGGCAAGTTTTAGCCAATGCCTTGCTGATTTTCCGCTTATCGGCGAGTGCATTCCGGTCGATTGCGTCCACCAGATCCTTTGCTGCGGTAAAGGACCGCTCAATCCGCCTGATAATATAATCAACCACTGCAAGATCAACCTGTAACTGCCTGTCAGAAAACAGCTTTACCAAAAGGACCATCAGCAGATGGTCGTCTGGCTCCCTGATTTCCGCAACCGGCATTGTCGCCAGGCGGGACCGTAGGTCCGGCAAGGATACATCCCATAAATTCGGCGCCGCCCGGCCCGTCAGCAACAGATATCCGCCCGTTTCCTTGGCCCAGTTGAATAGGTGAAACAGGGTTTCATCCTTGCGGTCCGGCGCGTCTGCGCCGTCCACTAAAACATTGCTGCCGGGTGGGATAGTGCCCACTTCATCCGCGGCATTGACCTCTAACGCCTCAGCGCGCTTCGCCCAAGCTTTGGCAAGATGGGTCTTGCCACTAGCCGCAGGCCCCACAAGCGCAATGGCATGATGCGGCCAATCTGGCCAGCCGTCGATCATGGCAAAAGCAGCTTCATTTGACGCAGACACGATAAAATCCGCCATTTCAAAGCTGGGCTTGTGCGGTAGCTCAAGCGGTATTTGTTTTGCCTGTTTTACCATTCCAAATCCTCAAAACTCATCACTCTTCCGGGCTTATTCTTTTGCGCTGACAGGCGCGATGGCCTCTGCTATCCCGTGGTGCTCCAAATATACGTCGATCCAGTACCGTACCAGCACCGCTATTGCGGCGGCTGCCGGGACGGCGATCAGAACGCCCACAAAACCCATCACTTCACCGCCCGCGAACACCGCAAACAGAACCCACACAGGGTGCAGGCCAACACGGTCCCCGATCAGCTTCGGTGTGAGGAACGAGCCTTCAATGACCTGAACCACCAGGAACACACTGGCCACCAGGGCCAGCTGCACAGGGTCCATGCCCCACTGCCCGACACCCATTGCAACTGCAACCGCCGCTGCGAACAAAGCGCCCACGAACGGCACAATGGACATAACGCCCGCTAGAACGCCAAGGAGAATTGCAAAATCCAGCCCGACGGCAGACCAGCCAATGGCATACAGAATACCCATGATTGTGCTGACCATCAGTTGTCCACGCACGAAACCGGCCAGAACAGTATCAACATTCGTGGCCAAAGCACGCACCACTTCACTGCCGGAAGGCGGCAGCCAGCTATCCACCTTAGCAACCAGCAAGTCCCAGTCCCTAAGCAGATAGAATGCGACGACGGGAGAAATCAGCATCAGGGACAGGATGTTGAACACCGCCAGTCCGCTTTTCAGAATACTGCCCGCGCCGTCCTTGACACGCGCGAGCAACTCATCGCTGAAGGAGGCCAACATACTATCTACATCGCCAGCAACATCCTGTCCGAACCTGTCGCTGAGCGTCTGCAATACATCGTTTAGCCATGGCCTGAGGCCCGCCAGCGTTTGTGGCAGGCTTTTGGAAATGGCAGCAATCTGCGACTGCAGGATCGGCCAGAAAGCCAGCACAACGCCGACAATCACAAGGAAGAACACGGCAATCACAAGGCCCGCAGCCGCACCGCGCGGTACCTTTAAGGCTTCCAGTCGGTCAGCGATCGGGTCAAGGAAATAGGCCACGGCCAGACCGGCCAGGAACGGTAACATGACGCCTTTTGTCAGATAGATAAACAGCACGACAACGGCTGTTGAGCCGATCCAGAACCATTTGTTCATTGTGTCCCCCTCGTCTTATTCAGGCCTATTGGTCTGCCTCTTCGCCTCTCAGGGCCAGCAGCTGAGAGTCTCCATAGGTGCTGAGCGCCAGGCCCGCGTACCTGAGAGCCAGCACGAGCTGATCTTCCCGGCCGGTATAGCGGAACTGTACTCGGCTGAACGGCAGTCCGATTTCAAGCTGTTCCACATCCCCCACCAGGCTGACGTCGGACAGTCTGGACATCACTTGATTGTATGCCCCAAGCTCAGTTGATGAAACCATCACATCGAGTACACCGCCCTGCCCGGTGTCGACCAACAACTGCGCGCGCCACGCGCTGTCGATCTCATCCAGTGCCGCCTCATACATGGCGGCAATTGCACTTTCTTCGCCTGCCGCGCTGACAATGCTTCCCTCGCCAACGATATTGCCGTCGGTGTTGAGGAAGCGGTAGTCGAGCACACCGCCCCTACCGGGCTCCATATGCCAGCGGGAGGAAAGGATGAGCGCAGAGCGCACATCATAAAGGCGGGCAAGTGCAAGCACATCCCGCGGCTCCAAATGGGCGACCTCTTCATAGGTCAGTCGGGCCCGTTCCTTCATTTCTCCGCGCGGGAAAACATATTGCCGGATGCGGTTCAGCCAGTCGACCCGCGACCGCGCAGCGGCAAGCGTGGCGTCCTCTTCCCACAAAAGGTCTTCTAATCCACGGCTATGGGCATGCACCACAAGAATACCGCGCCCTGTGCCAAGCACATGCGGTACCTTGTACTGGGCCAGAAACTGGCTGACCAGGCCGGGCTCAAACCGCACATCCAGCGTGGCAAGATAGCGCCGGGAAGATGATTGCTCCTCCACTACCTCAATGCCGCTGATCATGGCCTGAATTTCCCGGGCGCTGAGTGTCGGCAGCTTGTCGCGGCCTTCAGGCTGGGTCAATTTCCCAAGCAGTTTCTCATACGCAAGCTGTTCCGCCTTGGCGAGAGCCACGCGCCGGGCTTCGCTTGCGCGACTGGCCGTTTCATCGACTTTAACCGCCTGAATGGTGAAAAGGCGATCGAGCGGATCTTCCTTTTCCTGCGCCCATGCAGCAACACTTGCCGCGAAAACGCCAGCCAATGCTGCAAAAATACAGAAAAGACGGTTATTTCCCAAAAGCTTGCGCATAAATACTTTCATAACTGATCCGGCGCCACTATAACGCGCTTGAAATCAAATGCCATAGGGTCTTAGGCTTGCAATCAAATTAGCCCAATTTGTGGCCACCCGCTGGATGAAATCATAGAATGGCGCCCATGCAACAAGGCGTCAGAAACGCTTGGAAGACGAAACGTGAGCGCCCAAAAAGACCAGAACGATTCATACACCTATAAGCAGGCTGGCGTGGACATCGACGCCGGTGAGGCTCTTGTTGAGAACATCAAGCCACTGGCGGCTTCCACCCGCCGTTCTGGCGCCGACGCGTCTCTGGGCGGCTTTGGCGGCCTTTTTGACCTCAAGGCCGCAGGCTTCAATGACCCGATCCTCGTAGCCGCAAATGACGGCGTGGGCACCAAGCTGAAGGTTGCCATCGACGCTGGCATTCATGACACAGTGGGCATTGACCTTGTCGCCATGTGCGTGAACGATCTGGTGGTCCAGGGCGCTGAACCCTTGCTGTTCCTTGATTATATGGCAACAGGACACCTTGATGTCGCGCAGATGACTGACGTGGTGGCTGGCATTGCTGAAGGCTGCCGCCAGGCCGGTTGCGCTCTCATCGGCGGTGAAACGGCTGAAATGCCGGGTATGTACCAGGGCGGCGACTATGACCTCGCAGGCTTCAGCGTGGGCGCCGCGGAACGGGGCACCCTTCTGGATGGCTCCACAGTTGCCGAAGGTGACGTGCTTTTGGGGCTGGCATCTAACGGCACACATTCGAACGGCTATTCCCTGATCCGCCGGATCGTTGAAGACAAAGGCCACAAGTATTCTGACGCATCCGGCTTCGGCGCTGGTACGCTGGGCGAAGAACTGCTGGCGCCAACCAAGATTTATGTCAAAAGCTGCCTCGCGGCTGTGAAGGCCGGCTACGCCAAGGCCTTCTCCCACATTACTGGCGGCGGTTTCCTTGAGAACATCCCACGCGTCATGCCAAGGGACACGCTGGCTGAAGTCTACACCGGCACATGGGAACTGCCTGGCGTGTTTAACTGGCTGCGCGAGCAAGGCAACATCAAGGCATCTGAAATGTCCCGCACCTTCAACTGCGGCATCGGCATGGTTGTTGTTGTGGCGGCAGAGCACGCAGACGCGGCGAAGGCCCTGCTGGAAGAGCATGGTGAAACGGTCTACACCGTCGGCCACATCACCAAAGGCGACGGCAAGCCGAAATGCCGCGTGAGCGGGAAAGCCGGCACCTGGGGCGCAGACGCTGACTGGTCCGCCATCACAGGCGAAGGATAAGGCATGGCTAAACTACGTCTTGGTGTAATGATTTCTGGCAGCGGCACGAACCTGCAGGCGTTGATTGACGCCTGCTCAGGCCCGGATTACCCAGCGGAAATCATGGTCGTTATCTCAAACCGCCCAGGTGTACGCGGGCTGGAGCGTGCCGAACAGGCTGGTCTCAAGGCGGTAACGATTGATCACAAGGCTTATGAGGACAAAGAGACGTTCGAAGACGCCCTGCATGATTGCCTGAGCGAGCATAATGTAGAACTTGTCTGCCTTGCAGGCTTTATGCGGCTTCTTACATCCGGCTTCGTCAACCGCTGGCGCGACCGCATGATCAATATCCACCCGTCCCTGCTGCCGTCCTACAAGGGGCTGCACACCCATGCCCGCGCGCTCGAAGACGGTGTTCGCTTTGCTGGTTGCACCATCCATTATGTGCGCCCGGAAATGGATAATGGCCCGATCATCATGCAGGCGGCTATCCCGATTGATGCGGATGAGACCGAAGAAAGCCTGATCGCCAAGACGCTGACCTATGAGCACAAGATGTACCCGGCTGCCGTTAAGCTGATTGCACAGGGCAAGGTAAGGGTCGCTGGTAATAAGGTGGCCTTCAAGGACACTGACATGGGCGATACAGGCATCATCAGCCCGCTGCCCTAAAGCACTGTTATAATAGGATTATTCGAAGACCGTCTCGACCCTGACAGGCGGTCTTTTTCGTTTGCCATGCACGATCAAATGGGCAATCCAGCCATTCAGAAGTGTGATCATCGCAAAATAGCCAAGAAAGTACACGTCCCGAACATACAGGGCCTTTGCAGCAACATCGCCATCTGTAATCACGATTAGCATGACAAGGAATGCCAGAAAGCTAGCCAGAATATAGGCTGGCTTGGAAAAGCGAGGGAATTTAGAAATCCCGTATCCTAGAGGCACCCCCAATACCATCATTAAAACAAGTCCAGTAACACCGACGCCTAGCGATATACTGAATAGCGTTTCAGCCTCCAGAAAGAAGCCAGCGATGAGGTTTATACTGCTAGGCTCAAGTTCGGTCTGGCCTAGCAAAACAATCAGATTGCTGATCAGCCAGTAGAACAAGCCTACAACAGTTGCAGACCCAAGAGGAGCGACAAACCCCGCCAAAATCGCTCGTTTCCAATGCCAATCGTGCTCGTACATCTGTCGCTGTTCCTCCCACAATGCCAACCTTGCCCCAAAATGAGGCAATTATTGGGGCAAGAGGCGATCGAGAAGCGTTTTTGTTAGTCGCCAATAAAATCCCCCAATCCGCGATTGTACCATGCGACAAATTCGGCGAAATCAAGTGAGCCGCTGCCATCCAGATCAAGTCGGTCGAAATGCTTCGGCTGGGGTGCAATAGCGCCACCCGGAAATTCCCCAATCATGAAGCGTTTTAATTTTTCAGCCTTGATGAAGAGCCGCCCTTGCGGGTTGGTGGAGTTCGGATTCTTACAAGCCTCTGGCAACTCGCCCCATACAGTATTTGTGGTGTCATTCTGCAGCGTTGCGTTCTTCCCTCGCCACACGCTAACATCTTCCTTTGTCTCGTCATAGGTCAGCAGTCCATCGCCATCTGCATCTTTCAGCATGAAGTCACGCTGGATTTCATAAAGTACCGGAATGCGTTTGCTTTGCCCAAGTTCGGTCAGGGTCAATTGGTTGTCTGCATTGGTATCGAGCTCAAGGAACTCCCGGGCGCGTTGTGTGTCGCCGATCTCACCAAGCGCCTGGAAACAAGTTTGCGCCAAGCCTTCCCGATGTAATGCTCGGGCATCTTCGGTTGGGATAATGACACCGACCCCAACCTTCATCATCACAGTCTCGCCTTCCGTGCCCAAACCATCGGAAACTGTTCCTCGGCTTACTATGCTTTTGACAAACTCATCTTGGGTCAAACGCTCGTCACCGTTGGTATCGCTTTTGTCGAAATAGAGATGTAACAGCGGGTTTTCCTGCTCCCACCCCGCAGCCATCATGCGGCTAAAGGCTTGGTTTGCCTTGAGTAATTCACTATGTGACGCCGTCAGGCGATCATTTTGCTCTAGGGACGAAATTGCAACATAGGTTGCGCCTACGGCTGCGATACAGGACGCGAACAGCGCGCCATACAGCCAATGCCTGCGCCCCCGTGAGAAGCCGCCACGATCCAGATAAACGTCAATGGCACACCTTAGCACCTCGCTTGCCGTTCGCTCGTCTGCCTTACAGGCATCCATGAACTGCTGCTTGGTTTCATGAGGCACCCTGATCTCGATGGCTTCAGATTTCTTTTCAGGCCGCGTCATCTCTTCATTCTGCTTCGACATTCAAATTCCCCCAAATTTCCAGAAGGTTAGTTCAGTGAGCCAATGAAAGGAACGCTAATGTTGCCCTGGACTACAATCACGTATTTTCCTGCCGAGAACATTCCATAATCGTGTCCTGGCAGCCTGAAGCTCCTGTCCGGACATGGCCAAAAGCTGTCCAAAACGAAAAAGGGCCGCCCAAATGGACGACCCTTCTATTGCAGGAAACCCTGCGTGCCCAGTTAGCTCCCAGGCAGAATTCTTGTGGCTGATTAGCCTACGATCTCGTTGCCAGAGAAGAACTGAGCAATCTCGATCGCTGCGTTTTCTTCGCTGTCGGAACCGTGTACGGAGTTTTCACCGATGGACAGAGCGAATTCTTTACGAACGGTGCCTTCCGCAGCTTCAGCTGGGTTGGTGGCGCCCATTACTTCACGGTGCTTCAGAACGGCGTTCTCGCCTTCCAGCACCTGAACAACAACAGGAGCGGACGTCATGAACTCAACCAGTTCGCCGAAGAAAGGACGCTCAGCGTGAACAGCGTAGAAAGTTTTCGCTTGGTCTTCAGTCATGCGGATACGCTTCTGAGCAACAATGCGCAGGCCGTTTTTCTCGAAAATGGCGTTGATCGCACCGGTCAGGTTACGGTTGGTTGCGTCTGGTTTAATGATGGAAAAAGTACGTTGCACAGCCATGTGACTATCCCTTTAAAAAGTGGGGTTGAACTTGATTCGCGCGCCTTATAGCACAAACGAGGGCAAAGCCAAGCTTTGTCTGTGCCTGAGTGCCATCATGGCGCTGTATGGCGTTGCCTTTGCCCCTGCCCTGTGATACCTCGCCTGCCATGTTACACATCAACGACATAACCTACCGGATCGGCAACCGTGTCCTCTTTGAGGAAGCGACCGTTGGCGTGCCCGCCGGGCACAAGGTTGGTTTTGTCGGCCGGAATGGTGTCGGTAAGTCCACACTTCTCAAGATGATCCTTGGTGAGCTCAGCCCCGAAGCGGGCGAGATCAAGGTTCGGCCGACGGCGCGGGTCGGTCATGTGGGCCAGGAAGCGCCAGACGGGCCTGAAAGCCTGCTTCAGACGGTGCTGATGTCCAACAAGGAACTCACGGCCCTGCAAGCCGAGGCCGAAACTGCAACAGACCCGCACCGCATTGCAGAGATACACACACGGCTCGCTGACATTGGCGCGCATACCGCAGAAGCGCGCGCAGCCACAATCCTCTCGGGCCTAGGCTTTGATGAAGAAGCACAGGCGCGGCCGTGCCAGAGCTATTCAGGCGGTTGGCGTATGCGTGTGGCGCTGGCGTGCGTGCTCTTTAACGAGCCAGACCTGCTTCTCTTGGACGAGCCGACCAACTATCTCGACCTTGAAGGGGTGATGTGGCTTGAGAATTTCCTCAAGAACTATCCCTATACCGTGCTGATTGTCAGCCACGACCGCGACCTGTTGAACAAGGCCGTGACACACATCGTGCACCTGGAGAACCAGAAGCTGAATATCTATACCGGCGGCTATGACCGGTTCGAGGAGTTGAGGCGCGAGCAGATGGAACGCCAGATGGCGCTGAAGTCCAAGCAGGAAGCCGAACGCCGCCATATCCAGAGCTTCGTGGACCGTTTCAAGGCAAAGGCATCAAAGGCCAAACAGGCCCAAAGCCGGATCAAGGCGCTTGAGCGCATGAAGCCCATCGCCACCATGGTCGAGGAACACACGGTTCCATTCCAGTTTCCAAAGCCTGATCCGCTCTCGTCGCCGCTGATCGCGCTGGAGGGTGTTAGTGTTGGTTATGAGGCCGATAAGCCGATCCTGAAAAATCTTGAGCTCCGGATCGATATGGATGACCGTATCGCCCTTCTGGGCGCGAACGGTAACGGCAAATCCACCTTCGCAAAGTTGCTCGCTGAAAAGCTGACACCGATGGACGGCAGCATGCGCCGCCCCCGGAAGCTTACCGTTGGTTATTTCGCCCAGCATCAATTGGACGAGCTGATGCCGAAGGCCAGCCCCTTTGACCATCTGGCGAAGCTGATGCCCGATGCGATCGAGGCCAAGGTACGCGCGCGGCTTGGCTCATTCGGATTCGGCATTGAGAAAGCGGACAGGCCGGTGGAATCACTGTCTGGTGGCGAAAAGGCGCGCCTGATGTTCGCGCTGGCCACCTTCCACGCGCCGCAGCTTCTGATTCTCGACGAGCCCACCAACCACCTGGATGTGGACAGCCGCGAGGCCCTTATCCATGCGGTAAATGATTATGACGGCGCCGTTCTTCTGATCAGCCACGACCGCCATCTGGTGGAAGCCTGCGTCGACCGGCTCTGGATCGTTGAAAAAGGCGATGTAAAGCGTTTTGAGGGCGATCTCGAAGACTATAAGCAGCATCTATTGAAGGAACGCTCAGGCGAGCGATCTGAAAAGCGCGGGCAAAAGCCTGACAATCAGAAGAAGACCGCACGGCAGAATGCGGCTGAGCTCCGCCGCCAGCTGGCACCCTATCGCCGCAAGGTCGAAAAGGCTGAAGCGGCGCTCGAAAAGCTGCTGGCCGACAAGGAGAAGGTAGACAACCGCCTCGCTGACCCGCGGCTTTATGAGCCCGGCCAGGAGGACAAGGTGACCAAACTGTCAAAAATGGCCGCGGACCTTACAGCCCAGATTTCCGACGCCGAAGACGCCTGGATGGCAGCAGAGGAAGCTTTCACGGAAGCTCAAGAAGCCGTTATGGGCGAAAGCGCCGCTTGACGCCCTTCCCCATCTTCTGCTTACTGCAGGCAATCTGAGGGGAGCCTTTAACCATGACCAGTATCTTCAACCGCCTGCGCCCGGGCGCACAATTCACAGACCTTTTCGTTACGCTGTCGCTGGCGACTGTGCTGATCTGGTTTGGCCTGATGAATATCTCGGGCGCATCTGAAAGCGTGGTTGCCGGTTGGCTGGATGCCCATCCACTCCTGTCCAGGTTCGGTTTCTATAACCACGAGATCACAATTGGCCTCGGCTGCCTTCAGGCTCTGTCGGGCTTGCTGATCGTGCTGCATTCCGTACCAGAACGCGTGAAGCGCTACGCATACTGGTTCGTTGTTGCGATGTCGGCTTTTTCCCTGACACTGCTTTTTACCAACCCAGTCTGGATGAAAAGCCTTGGCGGTTTCCCAGCCATCGGTTCGGGTCAGGGCCTGATCAAATATATCGCCATCGGCGGCCTGGCCCTTTGGCGGTTACGTGTGCCGCACGCAAGCACTGTCATGCTGGTTGGGCTGATCGTCGTCCTTGGCTGGATCGGCGGCATGAAGTTCACCATTCCCGAAGCTGACGGTATCGCGCCGCTATTGAAAACCAGTCCGGTGTTCAACTGGTGGCTGCCGGTTTACTTCAGCAAGATGGGCGCGTCCTATGTGATCGGCGTTACTGAACTTGTTACCGTCTTGCTGCTGACCGGCTATTGGTGGAACAGGCATGCCTTTATGGGCGGCCTTGCATTTGCCGCCATGACCTTCATCGTCACGCTCAGCTTCATGGTGACCTTCAGCTACACATGGCACGGCGGCATGGGCGGTTTCCCATACTTGACGTCTAGCGGGCAGTTTCTGCTGAAAGACCTGCTGCTGCTGGCTGCCTGCTGCGTTCTGGGGAGCCGCTCGCAAACGTAATGCCCCAGCGGGCCCTGATATCCGACCGCACATCCTCCCGCCACGGAAGATCATAATGGGTGCCCCCCGGCACAGTCACAAAGCTGTCGTCCGCGCCAAGAACCGCCTTTAGCGCCTTCCCGGACTGATAGTCGATGATCTGGTCGTTCGTGCCGTGATAGATCACAATGTGCCCACTGGCCCTGGCCAGCTTCTGGTCATTCCGAAGTGGGTATTCAGAAAGAAGCTCAATTGGCAGGAAGGGATAGCGGCGCTCAGCTACATCAATCACGGATTTCATCGGAGCGAACAAAATGGTGTCACGCACGTCCCGGACAGCCGATACATGGCTGGCGAACGTGGTACCCATGGAATAGCCAAACACACGCACATCCCTGCCTTGGTATTGCTCAGCCGCCCAGTCGTACCAGGCTTCTGCGTCCGAAAGAAGCGCGGCCTCTGAAAGCACGCCGCGGCTCTTGCCGAAACCCCGATAATCCATTGAAAGCACGTCAAACCCCAGCTCAAGGAATGGTTCGGCGATCTCTTCCGACCAGGCAATATTACCCATATTGCCCTTGTAATAAATCACCACGCCACGCGCTGGCGTGGACGTCTTGAACAGGACACCATGCAGCGTTGCGCCCCCTTGTCCCTCAAGCCGAACTTCTTCATGCGGCGTGTTGAACGCATAAATATGCCCGTCAGGGACGGGCGCGAAGTGGAACATCAGCTTTTCTTGATAGTGGTAGATGGCAGCAGCCAGCCCCACATACAGGAAGACGGCGACGGACGATACTCTGGCAACTGCTTTCAACATAGGACACACTACTCTCTGCTTGAGGGTTCAAACGTGTCCTCCCCTTCAGTGTCAGGATAGTGCCTATCGGTAAAGAAACTGTAACCTGATGGCTGCAATGTGCGCCCAATGGCCCTACGCTATTAGCCGTATAATGCCTTGTATATCTCGGGAGAGAGCTTTTCCATCAACCGGTCGGGTTTAGCGGGTTCAGAGAAGCCAAACTTACGGTACAGAGCGTGCATATCGGCCGTAGCCAGCATGATGCGCCGAAGGCCCTGGAGTTCAGGATGCCCCATGATCACTTCCATCAACCAGACACCCAAGCCATTACCGCGCTCGCTTTCGTCAATATAAACGTCGGCAAGGTAGGCGAAGGTTGCCTTGTCCGTGATCATGCGGGCGCATCCCACCTGCCCTTTGTCGGTATGAAATAAGCCGAATGCCAGTGAATTGGTAAAGCCCTTTACGACCGTCTCCATAGGAATCCCTTGAGACCAATAGGCATTAGACAGCCAGCTGTGAACCTTTGGAAAGTCGAAATCGATGATATTGGTGCAAATATGGTAAGGCAACTTGTCGTGCTTGACACAGAAATCGCTCACGCCTTTTGCTCCCAACCGCCCTGCTCCCGCTGCTGCCAATAAGACATTTCTATACCCTTGTCCTTGAATGCCTTCCAGTCGGCCCGGGCTTCGGCAACAATGCCTTCATCCCGGCCATCGAACATATAGAGGCACCGCTCATAGGCATCCATGTCAGGGCATTTGACAGCGTCGATCAACACCAGGATTTTGGCGTCGTTCGGGTTTTCGTCAGCAGTTGTCAGATAGATCGGCTGCTCCGACGGATCGTGGCAACCTTCCTTGTCATGGGGAATAAAGCTTGCGGGATCGTAATCCCACAAGACCTTGTCGATGGTGTCCATCAGGCCCTTGCCGGGCAGCTTGACCACGGCGTTCTGACCCGTCTCATACACCTTGGCCATCAGCTGGGGCAAAGCTTGCTCCAGCGTCTGGCGTTGCAGGTGATAGAAACGGATCTCCGCCATGCGTTCTAACCTTCGTGGTTATCTGCGACGAACTTGTCCAGAAGGCGCACTCCGTAACCGGTACCGCCTTTCTCAGACAGCGGCAGGTCCTTATCGGACCAGACAGTCCCGGCGATATCGATATGACACCATGGAACATCGTTAGTGAAACGCTTCAGGAACTGTGCTGCGGTAATGGAACCAGCGCCTCGGCCGCCGATATTCTTCATGTCAGCGGTTGGGCAATCGATCAGCTTGTCATAGTTCTTGTGAAGCGGCAGGCGCCAAACCTTGTCACCAGTATCAGCGCCAGCTTTCGACAGGCCTTCAGCGAGATCGTCACTATCGGTAAAGATACCGGCGTGCTCGTGACCAAGGGAGATGATCATCGCGCCAGTCAGTGTGGCAAGGTCGATCATGAACTTCGGCTTGTAGCGGTCCTGACAGTACCAGATGGCATCTGCAAGCACCAAGCGGCCTTCGGCGTCCGTGTTCAGGACTTCGATGGTCTGGCCGGACATGGACGTAACCACGTCACCGGGCCGCTGCGCATTGCCGGAAGGCATGTTTTCAACAAGGCCCACGATGCCAACAGCATTCACTTTCGCCTTGCGGCCAGCCAGTGCTTTCATCAGACCAACGACCGTTCCGGCGCCGCCCATGTCCCATTTCATCATGTCCATGCCTTCGCCGGGCTTCAGCGAGATACCACCGGTATCGAACGTCACGCCCTTGCCAACGAAAGCGATGGGCTGCTCATCCTTATCAGCACCGTTCCAGCGCATGATGGCAAGTTTGGATTCCTTTTCGGACCCTTGGCCAACGGCCAGCAGCGCGCCCATGCCAAGCTTGGCCATTTCAGCCTCACCAAGGACTTCCACATCAATCCCGTCTGCGGACAGTTCCTGGATGCGCTCTGCAAAGCTTTCTGGGTGAAGCGTGTTGCCAGGCTCTGACACCAAATCACGCGTCAGGAAAACACCGTCCACCACAGCCTTTCGGCCAGCGAACGCGTCTGCAGCTTTTGCGTCAGCTGTTGCCACAACCACTTTCTTCAAAGTCGGTTTCTTGGCTTCAGGTTCCTTTGTGCGGTATTTGTCAAACCGGTAGGAGCGCAGAAGTGCGCCCTCTGCAATAGCGGCTGCATCAAAGCCTTCCGCAATAATTGTCGCTGTGTCGCTGCCCGAGCCCAGAAGCCCTGCCGCTGCCGCGCCGCCGAGCTCGACCATATCCAGCGCTTTCATCCCATCTTTTTTTCCCAGTCCCAGAAGCAGTACCCGCTCAGCGTCCAGGCCAGCAGGAGCAATCACCTGCAGTTTCTGGCCATTACCGCCAGTAAAGCGGGAAGACTTCATGGCTTTTGTCAGGGCGCCACCGGCGGCTTTGTCAGCCTCGGCTGCAAGCCCGGAAAGCTCTTTGTCCTTCTCAACCAGAAACACCACGGCGCCTGATGCTGGCAGATCCAATGCAGAAAACTCGATTTGCATGGGGAAATCCTCTTTTTGCTTTTCTTTCTTTGCGGCCGCACACGGTGAATATCTGTGGTGCCGCCCTCCCCCAACCTAATGCCTTGTCTTGGTTTCAGTTGCAAGCATCGCTCGCGAAATCGCCACATTTTTGAGAAAGATACAGGTCGTAGCATGTTTTTCCGTCAGCGGGTGATCAGAAAAGCCGCAAGGTCGTTGCGATAATGGGCCACACCAGCTATCAAGGCTCAAACAGTTTAGGGTGGGAAACTCCAGCAGTGTCAATTCAGTCGGCTTTCATGAACGGTCTCGCGGCAGCATGCCTTTTAGGTTCGACCGCCCTCACTACGCCCGCTCTTGCGCAGGACATCGTAAAACCTGGCGAAACAGTGGAATTCGAGGCTGATCAAATCAGCTATGATGCCGACACCGGTGAGATTGTTGCGCTAGGCCAAGTTCTTCTGAAGCGCGACGGCTATACCTTGAAAGCCGGCGAAATCCGCTACAATGAAAAGACCGGTGAAGCAGAGGCGTCTGGCGCAGTAGAGCTTGTTGCACCGAACGGTGACCGTATCCTGGCCCCGCATATTAGCCTGAGCGACTCGCTCAAACGTGCTTTCGTCGAAGATATTCGGCTAATCATGTCAGACGGCGCGCAGGTCGCTGCAGCGAGCGGCGAGCGTAACGACAACGAGACAACGCTTGAGAAAGCCGTCTACAGCCCCTGTAAGGTATGCGCCGACGGCAGCGGAAAACAGCCCTTGTGGCAACTCAAGGCCGTCAGGGTAACCCACGACCGGGAAAAACGCCGACTGTACTATAAGGATGCCACGCTCGAGATTTTAGGTATACCGGTTTTCTGGACGCCCTACTTCTCGCACCCCGATCCCACGGTTGATCGTGCCAGCGGCCTGCTTCCGATGGATATCCAAACAACCCGAAACCTTGGGTTCGTTATCGGCATTCCCTACTATCACGTCTTCAGCGACAGCAGCGATGCCACCATCACTCCAACATACACGTCGAAAGAAGGACTGCTTCTTGAAGGCGAGTATCGCCAGCACCTTGGTTTCGGCCAGTTCGAAGTTGATGGCAGCATTACCCACACGGACAAGCGGGACGACATCACCAACCTGCCAACTGGCAGCAAGGAATTCCGCGGACATATAGGTTCAGAAGGCCAGTTCAATCATTCAAAACGCTGGCGGTCCACCTATCGCCTCAACTGGGCATCAGATGATACTTACCTGCGCCGCTACGATATATCTGATGCCGATACGCTGATCAGCGAATATTTGCTGGAAGGCTTTTATGGACGATCATATGTGTCTGCCCGCACAATCGGGTTTCAGGGTCTGCGCATCGAGGATATTGCCGGTAAAACTGCCTTTGCGCTGCCACTTATTGACGCCGAATATATTCCAAACTTCAAGCCACTAGGCGGCACCGTGAAGCTACGCGGTAATGCGCTTGCCCTGCACCGTACAGACGGCCTGGACACCCAGCGGGTATCGCTGTCTGCCAACTGGCAGCGGCGTTGGATCACGCCCAAGGGCTTTGTGATCGATGCTGACGCATTGGTGCGCACTGACGCCTATAATCTGGACGATGCCAATGAACCGGATGATGTTGCATTCGCAGGCACCTTCGGTAGCGCGTCGGGAAGCGAATGGCGCAATCTTGCCCGCATCACCGGCACGGTGACCTGGCCGCTGGTGAAATTCACCGAGAACGGTTCACATACTTTGGAACCTATCGCGGAAATCACCGTTTCGCCCCGCCGCGGCACACCCGATAATATCGTAAACGAAGACAGCCGCGCGTTTGAGTTGAATGACCTGAACCTGTTTTCGGCCGAACGCGCCTCGGGCTATGACCTATGGGAGGAAGGCAGCCGCCTGACCTATGGACTCCGATGGCGGTATGATGGCACCGACTGGTCCACCGATGTGATGGTCGGTCAAAGCTGGCGCCTCAGCGGCACCGACCTTGTCTTTGCAGACGGGGCCGGCCTTGAAGGTGATGTATCGGACTTTGTCGGTCGGACGCTGATTACCTACAAGAACTGGCTTGATTTCGAACATCGCTACCGCCTGGACGAACAGTCCTTCGCGGTGCGGCGCAACGAGATCAACGTCTCAATGGCAGATGAAAAGCGCGGGCTCACCGTCGGCTACCTAAAACTGGATAGGGACCTGAACTTCATCAACCGCGAAGACCGCGAAGAAATCCGCGCCAGCGCCTTCTACCAAATTAAGGAAAACTGGCGGCTCAGTGGTGGTTTCACCCACCGTTTGACTGGCGCAACTATTGACGGCGTCACCGAGGATTCTGGTGGGGTTGAATATGACGTTGGGGTGTCCTACACCAATGAATGTATCGATCTAGGCCTAACGGTGCGCAAGACCTTCACGCGTGACCGTGACGTCGAGCCGGGAACGTCCATTCTGTTCCGGCTTAAATTAAAGAATTTGGGCTAGTGCATTAGGGTAAAACCGTCTAAAAGGCTAGCTTGTTGGGGAGCCCAATCGGGGCGGAACGAACTTTTTTATACATTGAAGAGACAGCAAAGTTTGGGCATGGCGAGAGTATTGAATACAGCAAAAAATTGGGTGCAGCGTACAATCATGGGGGCAAGCGTGGCACTTTTGGCCGCAACAGCCACCTATGGCCAGCAGCCCATTAACAGCATCGAAGTTCTCGTCAATGACGAACCGATTTCCAGCTTCGACATCAACCAGCGCCTTCGCCTTGTGATCGCTGTATCCGGCGGTGTCCAGTCCGAGCAGGAGTTCCTGAAAGTACGGGAACAAGTTATTCAGTCCATGGTGGACGAGCGCCTGCAGCTTCAGGAAGCCGCCACAGTGGAACTTGAAATCCCTGATGCCCAACTGGAAGAGTTCTTCGCTCGCCGGGCTCAAGGACTTGGTCAGTCCCCAGAACAGTTTGGACAGGCTCTTGCCGGGATCGGTTCCAGCAAACAAACCATGCTGGACCAGATGGAAGCAGAACTTGCGTGGTCCCAGTTGGTTCAAGGACGTCTTGGGTCCTTCGTCAGTGTCTCGGATGAAGAAGTTGAAGCCTATATCCAGCGTATCTACGACAACCGAGGCAAGTTTGAATACCGCCTTGCAGAGATTGTTCTGCTGGTGGATTCAACCGAGCAGGAAGCAGCGGTCAAAGCCAATGCCGAAGAGCTTGTCTCCCGTATTCGCGGCGGCGCCTCCTTCCCGGCCATTGCTCAGCAGCTTTCCGCGTCGTCTACCGCAGCGGTGGGCGGCGATATTGGCTGGATCGTGGCAGATGATCTTGATGGCCCCTACCAGACAGCCGTTGAAGAAGTAAGTGTGGGCGACGTTGCATCGCCTATCCGGACGCCAGGTGGTTACCTGATTCTCGCGGTTCGTGATCGTCGTCGTATTCTGACAGCCGACCCTCTGGATACACAGTTTTCCCTGCGCCAGCTTCACCTGACCGCTGAAAAACTGCAGGATGATGAGGCTGTTGCCAAGTTCAAGGGCGTTGCCGAAAACCTGCACACCCGCGAAACCACTTGTGGCCAGGTTCAGCAGTTGGCGACGGAGGCCGGCGCTGACGGGCCGGTCGAGATTGGCGTTCTGCGTCTTCGCGATCTACAGGGCCAGCTGCGTAGCGCTGTTGAAAGCGCTGAAATCGGCAGTGCCAGCGAATTGATGGAAATGGAAGATGGCCTCCGCGTTCTGTTCGTTTGTGACCGACAGGAACCACAAGTGCAGGAACCGGATTTCGATGCTGTCTATAACCAGTTGGAACAGCAGCGCCTGTCCATGATGGGCCGCCGCTACCTGCGTGACCTGCGTCGCGACGCCATTATCGACTACCGTTAATCGGACAAAACCAATGTCAGACAATCAGGCTTCCCAATCGGATACACGGCCGCTGGCCGTCACCATGGGGGAGCCTGCAGGCGTAGGGCCAGAGCTGATCGCGCGCCTTTGGCGCGACCGAGAATCATTGAGCTTGCCACCATTCCTTTATGTCGGCGCTGTTGAAGCTTTGCGCGTAGCGGACCCGGACTTGCCCCTTCAGCCTGTCTCCCTTGCCAAAGAAGCGCGTGATGCTTTCTCCTGCGCCCTTCCTGTGATCGACGTCAGCCTGTCTGAGCCGGTTAAGCTGGGCGAATTGAATCCAGCAAACGGGCCAGCCGTTGTTGGTGCGATTGACGCAGCATGTGATCTTGCCCTTAAAGGCGAGGTCAGCGCTATTGTTACTGCGCCAATCCATAAGGCCGCGCTGTATAAGGCGGGATTCACAGCGCCAGGGCATACAGAATATCTCGCGCGGCGCTGCGGCATGGTTGACACCGCCTCTGTAATGATGCTTGCAGCCCAGGACCTGCGCGTGGTGCCCGTGACTATTCATATTGCGCTCAAGGACGTGCCTAAAACCTTGACAGCCGATGCTATCATTCATGCCGGCATGGTAACCGACCATGACCTGAAAACCCGGTTTGGCATTGAAAAGCCACGTATCGCCGTGGCTGGGCTCAACCCGCACGCTGGCGAAGACGGCGCCATGGGCATGGAGGAGGCCACCCACATCACGCCCGCTATCTGGGCGCTTCGGGATGAAGGCGTGGATGTGACCGGTCCCCTGCCCGCCGACACGCTGTTTCACGCGGAAGCGCGCGCACGCTTTGACGCCGTTCTCTGCATGTATCACGATCAGGCCCTGATCCCGCTTAAGACGCTGGATTTCTGGGGGGGCGTGAATATCACGCTTGGCCTACCGATCATCCGCACGTCACCTGACCACGGCACGGCGCTTCAGCTTGCCGGTACGGGCGAAGCACGGACCGAAAGCATGCTCGCGGCGATCCGCAAAGCTGCTGAAATGGCCGAGAAAGCTGCGTCATGACCGATACGCTTCCACCCCTGCGCGACGTGATCCGCGAATACGACTTGCGCGCCAAAAAGTCTTTCGGCCAGAATTTCCTGCTGGACCTGAACCTGACCCGCAAGATTGCCCGAATTCCCGGCGATATTAGCGACAGCGTGATCTATGAAGTGGGCCCCGGCCCCGGCGGACTGACCCGTGGCTTGCTCGCCGAGGGCGCCAAACGCGTCGTCGCGGTCGAGATGGACCCCCGCTGCCTCGACGCGCTGGCAGACATATCAGCCGCCTATGACGGTCGCCTGACCGTGCATCAGGGGGATGCCCTAAAGATGGACGAACAGGAACTTCTGGCCCCAAAAGAAGGTGAGAAAATGCGCATCGCGTCCAACCTTCCCTATAACGTGGGAACACTGCTGCTGATCAAGTGGCTAACGCTTGATGAATGGAAGCCCTGGTTTACCTCACTCACGCTGATGTTCCAGCGAGAAGTCGCTGACCGTATCGTCGCCCAGCCGCGCACCAAGGCCTATGGGCGACTCTCCGTCCTGGCGCAATGGCGCGGCAAGGTACGGATCGCGCTTAATGTGCCCGCAGCGGCCTTTACGCCGCCACCCAAGGTCGCAAGTGCTGTCATCCATTATGAGCCAACCGAGCCAATCGATCCGGAGGTAAAGCTGAAAGATCTTGAACTGGTAGTCGAAAAAGCCTTCGGCCAGCGCCGCAAGATGCTGCGGGCCAGCCTGAAATCTCTGCCAGTAAATGCGCAGGAACTGTTGGCGATGGCAGAGATTGAAGAAACAAAGCGGGCCGAGGACTTGCCGGTGGAAGATTTTGTCCGCCTGGCAAAGTGCTATGGCGCGATGAAATCAAATCCTTAATAGGTAAAGCTGATACCTATTCCACGTCCCTGTTGGCTCGTTCGTCCATCAAACCACGGACAAATTCAGACATGCCAGGACGACGTTCACGGCGGTAGCGTTCAGCCCGGACAATAGCCTTGAGGTCTGCGTATGTTTCCTCAAGGTCGTCATTCACCAGAACATAGTCATATTCCGCCCAGTGGCTGATTTCGCTCTCGGCTTTTGCCATCCGCGCTGCGATCGTTTCAGCACTGTCTTGCCCGCGGCTTTTAAGGCGACTTTCCAGCGACGAAATAGACGGCGGAAGGATAAAAATTCGAACAAGGTCGATTGCTTTGGAACTGGACATCAGCTGCTGTGTGCCCTGCCAATCAATATCGAAAATCACGTCCTTGCCCCACAACAGTGCTTGTTCTACGGGCTCTCGCGGCGTGCCATATTTGTTACCAAACACCGTCGCATACTCAAGAAGCTTGTCGTCTTCGACCATCTCATCAAACCGCTCGTGGCTCATGAAATAATAGTCTTTGCCGTCCACTTCCCCGGGGCGTGGTTCACGGGTGGTCGCAGAAACAGACATCACCACGTCCTTGTCGTCTTGTAACAAGCGACGTGTAAGCGTGGTTTTCCCGGCACCTGATGGCGACGACATGACAAGCATAAGCCCCCGACGGCTATGGACAGACTTGTGTGGCATTCATCCCTCTAATATTCTGTTTTTATTCAATATTTTGTATCTGCTCACGGAACTGATCAATCAGTGCCTTAAGCTCAAGGCCTATTTGCGTCAGGGCGGTGTCGCTGGATTTGGAACACAAGGTGTTGGCTTCCCGGTTGAATTCCTGACACAGGAAATCCAGCTTGCGCCCCACTGGCTTATCGCTTGCGAGCAGTGCGCTCGCTTCAACCACATGGCTGTCCAGTCGGTCAAGTTCTTCCTGCACGTCAGCCTTGACTGCCATCGTGGCCAGTTCCTGCGCAATGCGGTCTTCCGGTACCGGCTTATCAATACTCTCAAGCTTTGCCAGTTGCTGACGGAAACGTGTGTGCATGGCCTCCAGCCGGTCACCGGACACGGCACGGGCCTCGGTGGCCAGTCGTGCTATATCCGCCAACTGCGTTTCCAGAATGGTGCCCATGCGCGCGCCCTCGTCTGCGCGGGCAGCCTTCAAATCTGCCACGACAGCTTTGAGGTCTGTCAGCAGCACACCTTCAAGCGCTGTGCGCTCTTCTTCTGTCATGTCGCGGGATGTGAGGTCCACCACGCCTTTGATGGACAAAAGCCCATCAATGCTGGCCTTCTCCACCCCCGGCACGTCTGCGAAGCGCGATGCGACGTCAATCAGCGCCTGAAGGCGTTCTTCATTCACCACGAAGCTGGCATCGTCGCCGTCGCGTTCAACATTCAAGCTGATATAGACGGACCCACGGGCGAGCATGCCGGATACGGCTTTCTTGATGGCCAGGTCAAAACCGTCAAGGAAGGATGGCAGCTTGGCGCGTACCTCAAGCCCCTTGTTGTTGACGCTTTTGACTTCCCAGTTCCAGCGAAACCCAACGTCTGCGCCGGCCCCACGGGCAAATCCTGTCATGCTGTTAAGCGGCATATACTGCTCCTAATGGCTCCTCAGGGGCTGCACTATAATGCCCCGAGCGCCAATGGGCAGCCCTAATTTGTCGTTTAGTGGAATTTCCTACCGTGAGTCGCGTTCAATCTGGCGCCAACGCGCCACGTTGCGGTTGTGTTCGTCCAGAGTGCTTGCAAAAGCGTGGCCGCCAGTACCATCCGCTACAAAGTAAAGGTATGGCACATCAGCCGGATTCATAACAGCTTTGATGGACTCCCTGCCCGGGTTGGCTATGGCCGTCGGCGGCAGGCCGGACACGCGGTAGGTATTATAGGGCGTCATGGCCCTTAGGTCGGCCCGGCTGATGGGACGGTCGAGCGCCGTACCGCCTGTGATGCCATATATAACTGTGGGGTCCGATTGCAGGCGCATGCCTTTTCTAAGCCTGTTGATGAACACAGCTGCCACAAGGGGGCGCTCGCTCGGTACAGCGGTCTCTTTTTCGACAATCGAAGCCATAACAAGCGCCTCCTCGACGGATGCAAACGGAAGGTCTGCGTCGCGCACTTCCCATGCCGCTAGCAACGCTTCTGTCATGGCATTTTTCATGCGTTCAACGACGGCCACGGCACGATCGCCCCGTTCATAGAAATAGGTATCAGGCAAAAGGCTGCCTTCGACCGGTGCCGTGAGCCCGTCAAGATCAAGGCCGTAGGCGCCCTTCAAAATATCCATCACTTCGGATACCGACTGCCCTTCAGGGATTACCAGCCGATGCAGGTACACGTCTCGCTTTCGAATCTGCGTAAGCGTTTGTTCAAGAGTTTGCCCGGGAAGCACTTCATACTCGCCAGAAAGCAGACTTCGGTCCATGCCTTTCAGGCGGACAATCAAATTGAAGTGCCAGGCTGCCCCTACAAGACCGACATCGTGAGCCAACCGGGAAACACGCTTCACCCCCATACCTGGCTCAATATACAGATACTGTGGTTCCGCGCGCAGGGAGGGTGTGTGCGCCAAATGGCGAACCATCCCTGCCCCCGTTGCTATTAAAACAACAAGAACACCAAGGCCCAGAATACAGGCATGAAAAAACCGGCTTTCGATCATGCCAAGCAGCCTATCAGGCAGCGCGCAATCTCAAAAGCCGGTCTTTAATTCTTCAAAGCGCTTAATCAGTCGCCGTTGTATTCCCGCATCACCAGCGACGCGTTAGTACCGCCGAAGCCAAAGCTGTTTGACAGTGCAGCCTTTACATTCCGCTCTTGCGCCTCAAGCGCCACAAGATCAATACCGTCGCAGCCCTCTGCCCGCTCATGCAGGTTCAGGGTTGGCGGCACCACATTGTCAGTGATGGACTTGATGCAGAAAATGGCCTCAACTGCGCCCGCAGCCCCAAGAAGGTGACCGATAGAGGACTTGGTAGAAGACATGGCAATCTTGTCGGCCGCGTCACCGAGCAGGCGCTTCACCGCACCGAATTCGATCGGGTCGCCGACCGGCGTGGAAGTGCCGTGAGCGTTAATATAATCCAGATCACCTGGCGCCATGCCGGCCCGCTTGAGTGCAGCTTCCATGGCGCGGTAACCACCGTTGCCATCTGGCGCTGGGGCTGTCACATGGTAGCCGTCACCGGACATGCCGTAACCAACGATCTCAGCATAGATTTTCGCGCCGCGCTTTTTCGCGTGTTCAAGTTCCTCAAGTACAACGACACCAGCGCCTTCACCCATAACGAAGCCGTCATGGCCCTTGTCCCAAGGGCGGGACGCGGCACTCGGATCGTCGTTGTAATGCGTAGACAATGCTTTCGCCTGACAGAAACCAGCATAGCCGATGCCGCAGATAGACGCCTCTGTGCCACCGGCAACCATTACGTCCGCGTCATCAAGCGCGATAATACGTGCAGCATCACCGATTGAGTGTGCGCCCGTTGAACACGCTGTTACAGCGGCGTGATTCGGGCCTTTGAAACCATACTTGATGGACACATTGCCCGACGCCAGGTTGATGATGGACCCTGCAATGAAGTGTGGGCTCACACGGCGAACGCCGCGCTCATGCAGCACGAGAGACGTGTCAGAAATCCAGCGCAGGCCACCAATGCCCGCACCGATCATGACACCCGTGCGCAGGCATTCTTCTTCCCCAGGCTCTTCCCAGCCGGCGTCGCGGACGGCCTGGATGGCTGCTGCCATGCCGAAGATGATAAAATTATCAACCCGGCGCTGATCTTTTGGCTCCATCCATTCGTCTGCGTTGAAAGTGTCGCCCGAGCCATCGCCCAGCTTCACTTCACAACCGATTTTGCAAGGGTAGCCTTCGGTATCGAACAAGGTCACCGGCCCAGCGCCAGAATGTCCCTCAATCAGTCGTTTCCAGGTGCCGTCTACGCTATCGGAAAGCGGAGACACCATACCCAAACCAGTAACAACGACACGTCTCATCGGTAATCCTTTATTTCTATCATTCAGCCCAAAGTCTGACAGAAAATGAAAAAGGGCAACAGCCTAACCAAGTGGCCCGGCCGTTGCCCTTTCTAATAGCAGATTCAGCTTAGGAATTCGCGCTAATAAAGTCGATAGCGTCTTTCACAGTCTGAATTTTTTCAGCTGCATCGTCCGGAATTTCAATACCGAACTCTTCTTCGAACGCCATAACCAGCTCAACGGTATCAAGGCTGTCAGCGCCCAGGTCGTCGATGAAGCTAGCTGTGTCGGTTACTTTATCTTCGTCAACACCCAGGTGCTCGACTACGATTTTTTTCACCTTATCGGCGATTTCGCTCATTGCTCTTTTCCTCGTTTTTAACCCGATAAAAAAAGGGGATTATCCCTTAATCAAAACCCCTTGTTGCGGAAATCCTAGCAATCTGAGCCAGATCGCCCGCATCGAGGGCGCTAGTAACACAGTTTCTTCCCTTTGAGAAGCCTCTGTTATGCTTTTGTCGCCGTAGCCACAAAATCGTGATTTGGGAAAATCCCAATTAAGTCATTGCCAGCCCGCCGTTCACGTGGAGCGTTTGGCCGGTAACATATTTTGCTTCTGGGCTCGCCAAATACAAGACCGCAGATGCAATATCTTCGGGCTCCCCTAGATCGCCAGATGGAATTCCACTGGTGATGGCAGCTTTTTGCTCGTCTGTGAGCACATCAGTCATTGGCGTGCCGATAAAGCCTGGCGCGACACAGTTCACTGTAATACCGCGGCTTGCGAGCTCTGCCGCCAATGCCTTGGACATGCCAATCATGCCCGCCTTTGACGCGCAATAGTTGGCCTGCCCCGGATTGCCGGTCACGCCAACGACGCTGGTGATATTCACCACACGGCCCCAACGAGACTTCATCATGCCCCGCATCAGCGCCTTGATAAGACGGAAGGATGATTCCAGGTTAACCTGCATCACGCTGTCCCAGTCGTCATCTTTCATGCGCATGGCCAGATTGTCTTTTGTGATACCAGCGTTATTGACCAGGATATCCACGCCGCCCATGGCTTCTGCAGCGTCCTTGGCAAGCTGATCGACGCTCGCACGATCAGAAAGGTTCGCTGCAATCACATGTACGCGATCGCCAAGCTCTGCTTTCAGTTCTTCAAGCTTTTCGGCACGTGTGCCGGAAATGGCCACTTCCGCGCCTGCAGCGTGCAGGCTTTTGGCAATCGCGGCACCAATGCCGCCGGTGGCGCCAGTTACAAGCGCCTTCTTGCCTTCAAGATTAAACATAATAACTCCCCTGACTGGCCTTAAAGCGATGCCGTGAAGGCTTCGATGTCGGCCGGATCCTGAATATTAGCTGTATTGAGGTCCCGGTCAATACGGCGCGCAAGGCCCGAAAGCACTTTGCCTGCACCGATCTCAACCATCTCTGTAATGCCAAGCGATCCCATGGACGCCACGCTTTCCCGCCAGCGCACAGCACCAGTAACCTGCTCAACGAGCAGATTGCGGATGCCGTCAGGCTCGCTCACCGGCGCTGCCAGTACGTTTGCGATCACAGGCACCACTGGGCGCTCAATGGTCACATCGGCAAGCGCAGCTTTCATTTCGTCAGCAGCAGGCGCCATCAAAGGGCAATGGAAGGGCGCGGATACCGGCAGCAGCAAGCCGCGTTTGGCGCCCTTAGCCTTGGCAATCTCAATCGCGCGCTCGACCGCAGCCTTGTGGCCTGAAACCACAATCTGACCGTCTGCGTTATCATTGGCTGCAACGACCACCTGGCCCTTGGCCGCTTCTTCTACAACTGCGTTTACGTCCTCAAGGCTGAGGCCCAGGATCGCAGCCATAGCCCCCTCGCCCACCGGCACAGCGCGCTGCATTGCCTGTCCGCGCAACTTCAACAGGCGGGCAGCATCAGCAACCGAGAAAGCTCCGGCTGCAGCCAGCGCTGAATATTCACCAAGCGAATGTCCAGCTACATGGCTTGCAAGCTCGCCCACTTTCAGGCCGCCGTCCTCAAGAACGCGGATTACCGCTAGCGAATGCGCCATCAGCGCCGGCTGGGTATTTTCCGTCAGGCGAAGATCGTCTTCCGGGCCTTCCCACATGATTTTGGAGAGATTTTGAGAAAGTGCATCGTTAACTTCCTCGAAAACTAGACGGGCTGGCTCAAACGCTTCAGCCAAAGATTTTCCCATGCCGACATACTGGCTGCCCTGGCCTGGGAATACGAGTGCGCGGGTCATTCATGAACCTCCGATTTGCCTCAAATCACAGGAGGGAATGGCACAGGCCGTAGCGGAATGGCAAGCCTTTAAGGCAAATAATTG
Organism: Kordiimonas lipolytica; assembly: GCF_001550065.1. The sequence goes on along the minus strand of NZ_LRUB01000011.1, from coordinate 237,960 downwards.
CACCGGCCCAAGCTTTCCCTTGCTTTTGACCAGTTGCAGCGGTATAGAGGCCCGTCTCGAGTCTCGGGCTCAAGCCCTCAGGCACGGGATTTTGTTAAGGAAAGCTGGAGGCGCCCGTCAAAGCGGCTGGCGAACAATCAGCACTAAAGGAGCAAAACATGGCTTATTACGAGCATGTTTTCATTGCGCGTCAGGACATCACTGCGTCGCAAGTTGAAGGCATTACTGCCGACTTCTCCAAAATCATTGAGGAGAACGAAGGCAAGGTCGCAAAGACCGAATACTGGGGCCTTAAAAACCTCGCATACAAAATCAAAAAGAACCGCAAGGGTCACTATATTCTTATGAATCTGGACGCCCCTCACGCAGCGGTTGCTGAGATGGAGCGCCAGGCGCGCCTGCATGACGACGTTCTGCGTTTCATGACCATCCGCGTAGACGAGCTTGAGGAAGGTCAATCGATCGTTCTTCGCTCTAAAGCAGACAAAGAGCGCCGTGGCCCACGTGGTGAAGGCCGTGGTGACAATCGTGGTGAAGGCCGCGGTGACAAGAGGGAGGCACGCTAATGGCTGCTCGTCGTCCATTTTTCCGCCGTCGCAAAACCTGTCCGTTTTCCGGCGAAAACGCACAAACCATCGACTATAAAGGCGTAAAGCTGCTGCAGAAGTATGTTTCTGAGCGCGGCAAGATCGTCCCTTCCCGTATCACTGCCGTTTCTGCGAAGAAACAGCGTGAACTGGCGAAGGCGATCAAGCGCGCCCGTAACATCGCGCTGCTGCCGTTCATCGTTCAATAATCGCTCAATCCTAGGAGACATAAAATGGAAGTCATCCTGCTGGAACGTGTCGAGAAACTCGGCCAGATGGGCGAAATTGTTACCGTAAAGGACGGTTTTGCCCGTAACTTCCTGCTGCCGCAGAAGAAAGCCCTGCGCGCAACTGAAACCAACAAAGCAGCTTTTGAAGCTGACCGTGCCCGCCTGGAAGCAGAAAACCTTGAGCGCCGTAAAGACGCTGAAGCTGTTGCTTCGAAGATGGCTGGTCTGAAGGTTATCATGATCCGCGCTGCTGGCGAATCCGGCCAGCTGTACGGTTCTGTATCAAGCCGCGACATTGCTGATGCTGTTACTGAGGCTGGTGTAGCTATTAGCCGCGCACAGGTTGTTCTTGACCGCGCCATCAAAACTCTCGGCCTGCATGACGTTGTTATCCGTCTGCACCCAGAAGTTTCTGAAACTGTTGTTGTGAACATCGCGCGCTCTGCTGACGAAGCTGAGACTCAGTTCAACACCGGTTCTGCTGTTACCGCAAGCGACGCTGACGTTGAAGTTGTTGAAGAAGAAGTTGTTGAAGAACTCTTCGAAGACGAAGCGCCAGAAGAAGCAGTTGAAGAAGTTGCAGCTGCAGCCGACGAAACTGAAGAGGAAGTTGAAGCCTAATCGCTTCTCCCTCTCTGCAAAGTATGAAAAGGCGGGTCCCTGTGGCCCGCCTTTTTCATTAGACAGCCACCTTTTTCCTGACTTATCCCCAGACTTAACAGGGTGTGGAAAAGTCTGTTGGGGAAAAGCCGAATTGGCAGTTGGATCATGCGTCAAAACCTGTATGGTCGCCCCTACCAAGCTCATGGGGGCACAAGACCCCTGGGGAGGAGGCCTGGGCTTAGGGTTGGAAACCGCACCACGGAGGGTTGCTTTTTATGGAAGCTGTCAAGAATGACGCTGCCAACGATGAAGGCGGCGAGCTGAACTATCGCCAGCCGCCTCATAACCTGGAAGCCGAACAGGCACTTCTGGGGGCTATTCTCGTGAATAACGAGGCTGCGCAGAAGGTTCAGGGCTTTTTGCTTGCTGAGCACTTCTACGAGCCCGTGCATGGCCGCATCTATGAAAGTGTCCTGAAACTCATGGACAAGAACCAGATCGCGGACCCGGTCAAGCTCAAACCCTACTTCGAGAATGATGAAGCGCTCACGGACGTGGGCGGGGCGCGCTATCTTGTGCGCCTGGCGGCTTCGGCCACCACCATCATCAATGCCGAAGACTACGGTCGTACCATCTATGATCATGCCATGCGCCGCGCGCTCATACAGATCGGGGAGACGATGGTGAACGACGCGTATGACGCACCCGTTGACGTTGAGGCCTCGGAACAGATCGCGGACGCTGAAAAGCAGCTGTTCGATCTGGCTGAAATGGGCCAGGCGGAAACGGGTGCGCAGGCATTCTCAAAGGCGCTCCGTACGGCTGTCGAGAATATCGAAAACGCCTACAAGGATCCTGACAGCCTTTCCGGTGTCACCACCGGTCTGGCTGCACTGAATGACAAGATCGGCGGGCTGCATAACTCGGACCTTATGATTCTGGCAGGACGGCCAGCCATGGGGAAAACCGCGCTCGCCACCAATATCGCATTCAACGCCGCCAAACGCTATGCGGACGATCGCCTGGCGGGCATCCCGCCGGAGAAATCCAAAGGCGCTGTTGTATGCTTTTTCAGCCTCGAGATGTCGGCCGACCAGCTGGCTGCTCGTATCCTGTCGGACCGCGCCAACCTTGTGTATGACGGGCCGGAGCCGATCCAGTCGCACAAAATGCGTCAGGGTAGCCTGGACCAGCGCCAGTTCGAGGCCATCGCCCGCGCCGCGATCGAGCTTGAGGACGTGCCGCTTTTTATCGACGATACCCCTGCCCTGACCATCGCGGCCCTCAGGAACCGCGCTCGCCGGCTGAAGCGCCAGCACAACCTGGGCCTTGTGGTGGTCGATTACCTCCAGCTCCTGCGCGGATCGGGCAAAGGCACGGCCGCCGACAGCCGGGTTCAGGAAATTTCAGAGATCACGCGGGGCCTCAAGGGGCTGGCAAAGGAACTTCACGTGCCTGTCCTGGCGCTATCGCAGCTTAGCCGGGGTGTGGAACAGCGGGAAAACAAACGCCCCATGCTGTCTGACCTTCGGGAATCCGGCTCGATTGAGCAGGACGCGGATATGGTGATGTTCGTTTTCCGTGAGGAATACTACAAGGAAAAAGAAGAGCCGTCCCAATCCGACCAGGAAAAGCACGTCCAGTGGCAGGCCGAGATGGAAAACCTTTACGGCAAGGCGGAATGTATCATCGGCAAGCAGCGTCACGGCCCCGTGGGAACCGTGCATTTGGCGTTCGAGAAAGACTGCACACGCTTTACCGACCTTATCGAAGAAGATCACCTGCCCGAACGGTTCGATTAGCGTTTCAAACAAAAAACAAGAAGGCGGACCGTATGGCCCGCCTTTTTCATTTTAGTCGCATGTGATTTCGGTGGTGCTGCCGTCTTCGCGTTCTATCACCACCGTGCCACCATTTTTCGTGCAGTTGATGGTGCCGTCCTTTGTGTGGACCACGATACTGTCACCCCGGCTTTCAATCTCAATATCATCGCCGGACACGCTGACCTTGTCACCGCCGGCAATCACCAGAAAGCCATCATGATCATCGTCATGATCACTTGAGGTCAGGCTAGCGCTCACTACTGCAAGCACGGCAGCGCCGCCTGCCAGTGCCATGAAAAGCTGATTTCTTGTCATAATTTTCCCCTCGCTGTTCGGTCATTCTTCTGATTTTCGACCTACGAAGAAAATATGGGGAAAAGCGAAACAGATTTCAACTGTCCTCTTGTAGCCGGGCAGCAAAGCCCCACCAGCGCACCGTTCCTAGAACCCCATCATATTGCGGTGTTCTTTGGGCACCCTGAAGACTATTCCGTCGAGGTCTGCAGTGATCACCACCTGACACCCCAGGCGGGATGTTGCTGATAGCCCAAGCGCGAGATCGAGCATCTCTTCCTCGTCATCACAGGCTTGTGGAAGGCGGTCGAAGTGTTCTTCATCAACGATCACATGGCAGGTAGAGCATGCCATATTGCCTTCACAAGCGCCTTCCATCTCAATGCCGAGTTCATGGGCAAGCTGAAGCGCCGTAACCCCCGGTTCCGTCTCGACAGATTTTTCCTCGCCATTCGGCAGTTGGAATGTCACTGTCACCTTGCTCATGGCTTCAGGCCCCCCATAGCATTCACCGCACCAACAAGGGTGTCTGCGGCAAAATCAATTTCATCATCAGTCGTGAAGCGGCCAACCCCGATCCGAAGCGCGGACTTTGCCTGCGCATCTGTCCGCCCGATTGCCTGCAACACATAGGAAGGGCCGCTGACCGCGGACGCGCAGGCAGCCCCGCTTGAAACGGCGAGCGAGCGGATATTGGCCAACAATAGATCGCCATCAAGCCCCGGGAAGCTGACATTCAGGTTGCCGACCCAGCGCGCCTCTTCATCGCCGTTTATAAGAAGATTCGGCAAGGCCTTGAAAAGCTTTGATTTCAGCCGGTCCAATATCTTGGCCAGTCGGTCTTTTTCCTGCGCCATTTCTGCCTTGCACAAGGCTGCGGCCGCACCCAAGCCAGCCACCAAGGCTGGAGCCTGCGTACCTGAGCGGATACCGCCTTCCTGGCCGCCGCCCGACATTTGCGGCGTTAGCGTGGTTTGCCGCCCGTTACGCTTGTAAAGCGCGCCCACGCCTTTGGGCCCATATATCTTGTGGCCGGAGATGCTCATCAAGTCGATGTTCATCGCGTCCACGTCCAGCTGTATCTTGCCGAAAGCCTGTGCGGCATCGGTATGAAATAGCGCACCCTTTTCCCGGCAGATAGCACCAATCTCAGCCATGGGCTGGATGACGCCTATCTCGTTATTGACAGCCATCACGGAGACCAGCGCTGTCTCTGTTGTTACCGCTTCAGCAAGTTGGTCCAGGTCAATCAGGCCGTTGGGCTTCACCGGCAAGTAGGTAACCCGGCATCCTGCCTTTTCCACAGACTTGGCTGCTTCCAGCACACATTTATGCTCTGTCACCACGGTCACAAGGTGAGGTTTCTTCTTGCCCCAGACATCCATGATGCCCTTAAGCGCCAGATTGTTGGCTTCCGTGGCACCAGAAGTGAAATAGATTTCGCCCGTTTCCGAACCAATCACATCCGCAACCTGCTCGCGCGCAACATCAAGCGCCGCCTCGGCTTCCCATCCGAAACGGTGCGTGGACGAATGCGGATTGCCGAACTTGCTTGTCAGGTACGGCATCATCGCATCGAGCACCCGCTCATCCATGGGCGTAGTGGCCTGATAGTCCAGATAGATGGGTGTTTTCACCATAAAGCGGTGTCTCCCGCGCTTATCTTGCCCGCGTGCGACTATAGATGGATTTCCAGGCCGCAACAAATGCGTCGACATCGGCCTCTGTGGTTTGGTAGCCGAGCGACACCCGGATCGAGCATTCGGCCTGCTCGGGCGCAAACCCCATCGCCGTCAACACATGCGAGACCTTCACCTTGCCTGATGAACAGGCAGAACCAGATGACACACAAATGCCATTGAGGTCAAAATGCATGACCTGTGTTTCGCCCTTTACGCCCGGCATGATCAGGCAGCTGGTGTTGGCAATTCTCTCTGCCCCGCTGCCGACGACAATCACATCGTTCGCAATTGCCCGTATCTCGCTTTCGAGCCTGTCACGAAGTCCTTTGATGCGGTCCATATCCCCAAGGCCGACCATGGCTTCCATGGCTCCTGTACCAAAACCTGCGATACCGGCGACATTCTCTGTACCGGACCGGCGCGACAGTTCCTGCCCGCCCCCCGCGATCAGGGATTTGAGCGGTGCCGTTGGCCCCAGCACGATCGCGCCCACGCCTTGCGGGCCACCCAGCTTGTGAGCAGACAGCGTCAGGTAATCGACACCCAGTGCCTTGAAATCGAGCGATATTTTGCCTGCAGCCTGCACTGCGTCAGTATGCATTCGGGCGCCATGCTCCTTGGCAACAGTTGCTATTGCAGCCACATCCTGCAGCGCGCCCATTTCATTATTCGCAAGCATGACCGAGACCAGCGCCGGCTTTTCCGCTTTCGCCAAAAGGCTTTGCAGGGAGCCCATATCAACCACACCCTGATCTGATGTCGGAATGACATAGACAGGGAGGCCACTTTCCTTGGCGGCAGCAAAGCCACAATCATGTTCAATCGCAGAAATCAGGATGGATGCGGCCCCCGCGCCCCGAATCACCGTGTTCGAGGCTTCCGTGCCGCCGGACGTGAAAACCACATCCCGTGGCCGCGCGTTCACCATTGCCGCTACCTGTGTCCGCGCTTCCTCAACACGCGCGCGGGCATCCCGACCCGCCGCATGGACAGACGAAGGGTTGCCAACAGTGCGCATCGCGGCGGTCACTGTGTCGATCACCTCATCCCGGATCGGGCTGGTGGCGTTATAATCAAGGTAAACTAAGCGCTTCATAGAGCCATCACATAGGGCCTATAAAGGGCTCGATCAATTCTATTTTTCACCAAAGGCATGAGATTGCTTGCGAATCGGTACTAAAACTCTATATACGGGGATCAGGATACATGATGGGTGCCCGTGCCCAACAAACCATCATTAACCACAAGATTTATAAAGATCGTCAATGCCCGAAATCATATTCAGTGGACCAGCTGGCCGCCTTGAAGGCCGATACCAGCCCGGTAAAACCGAAACGGCGCCAGTAGCGCTGATCCTGCATCCGCACCCGCAATATGGCGGCACCATGGACAATAAGGTCACTTATTATCTGTATCACGCCTTTGCCCACCGCGGCTTTGCGACACTCCGCTTCAATTTCCGCGGTGTTGGGCGCAGTCAGGGCGAATTCGACAATGGTACCGGCGAGCTTTCCGACGCGGCAGCCGCGCTGGATTGGCTGCAGTCGATGAATGAAAATTCGACCGGCACCTGGATTGCCGGTTTCTCCTTTGGCGCCTGGATCGGCATGCAGCTTTTGATGCGCCGTCCAGAAATCAAGGGCTTCATTTCCGTCGCGCCGCCAGCAAACCTGTATGACTTCTCATTCCTGGCGCCCTGCCCGTCGTCCGGCCTGATCATCCAGGCTGACCAGGATGACCTTGTAACGCCAATTTCAGTGCAGAAGCTTGTTGAGAAGCTGAAAGCGCAGAAGTCCATTACCATTCATCATGACAATATCAAGGGGGCCAATCACTTCTTTGAAAGTGAGCTTAACCAGCTGATGACATCGGTGAACAACTATCTGAACATGCGTCTGACATCCGGCGACTAAGCCGCTCAGACCATCCCAGTCGAGGAACCGGCCATTTCGTTATCATACGGAATGGCCGGTTTTTCATTGGGGACACCATAGCCAATATCAAAATAATCGAACTCAACGATCCTGGAATGATTTCGCTGGAGATCAATTGAATAACCAAGCGGCGTATCACGGTCCGGCGTATCGGTCAGGCCTAGCTGGAAGGTTACTGCGCCATTTTCGTCGCGCGCGGGCAGCCCAACCCCACGTATATCCACCTTGTGACCATTCGACAGCGTGGTCTGACGTGTGATGCTCATGCCGCAGGGATGCGAGCAAATCGGGGCCATTGCCTTGGTATAGAAATCCTTTTGCTCACCGTGATAAACGCCAAGGAAATCACTGCCTACGCCTAGATCAGGAATGAAGGCATCAAGTGCCGTTCCAAGAAGCCTGACCGTCATCACCTCTGGGCCTTGCCACTGCAACAGGTAGAAGCATGGTGCGACTTTCGGGATATCCTTGAGCTGGATCGCCGAACGCAACGGAATATCGCCGGCACTATCCGCCAGCGACTGCCAATATGCGACAAAGTTCTGGAAATCTTTTTCACCCAGCAAGCAACGCTCCCATCCCCCGATTAGAAACTGACGTTCTTATAGCAGACCAATAACAAAAAAAGGTTAACTAATGTTAACTAGCGCCTCAACCGCCGCCCTCTGGGTTCGTGCATAACGCCCCCAAGGGTTGGCTCATTGCATCCTGTGGTGCTTGGCAGGCTCAGCGCCAATCCGCGCACCGTGCGCGCGGCAAGAAATGCGAAGGCCTCGGCTTCAAGCGCATCACCCCGCCAGCCCAGCACTTCCACCGGGTCCACCAGCACCGGCATGCGCCTGCGAAGGCGTCGCATCAGGGTCGGGTTGTGCCTCCCGCCTCCGGCCACATACCAGGCCTCTGGGGGACTGGGGAAATGACTCTGCGCAGAGATCACCGATTCCACCACGAAATTTGTCAGCGTTGCGGCACCGTCTTCTGCGGACAAGCCGCGGACTGCCTGAATGTTGAAATCATCCCGGTCGAGTGTTTTGGGTGGTTTCTCATCGAAATAAGGCGATGCCATAAGACCCATCACCACTTCATCATGGCTCAGACCACGTGCCGCCAGGTTGCCGTCTGTATCCACCGGTTTACCAGTATGGATTTCCGCCCAGTCATCCAGCATGGCGTTGCCCGGGCCCGTGTCGAACGCCATGATCTCGGGGTCTCCGCCTTCTGCGCCAAATCGCACCCATGTCACATTCGCGACACCGCCAATATTCAGCACGGCCACAACATTGTGGCGCCGCGCGCGTGCCAGAAGCGCCGCATGATAAAGCGGCACCAGCGGCGCGCCTTCGCCGCCGGCCGCGACATCAGCAGTTCGGAAGTCATTCACAACCTTGATACCTGTCAGGCCCGCCAAACGGCCACCGTCCCCCAGTTGCCAGGTCCAGCCCCTGTCGGGCCGGTGGGTCAGCGTCTGGCCGTGAAATCCGATAAGATCAATCTCATCTGGCGTTTGCCCTGTGACAGCCAGAAGTTCAAAGACAGCCTCTGCGTGCCAGTCCGCAAGGTCGTCATCCAATTGTTTGATGGCTTCGGGCGGGTTTTCCGCACTGGCACAGCCTGCAGCCAGAGACAGGCACTCTTTCACCTTGGAGCGCATTTCCGGCGTATAGGGCATTGTCAGGGATGGCCCCAGGCGCTCAATTCGCACGCCATCTGTATAGATCATGGCTGCATCGATGCCGTCCATCGAAGTCCCGCTCATCAGGCCAATCACACATTTGATTTCGCCCGGTTCACCCAAAACTGACATAAAACACCTGTCTCCTGAACTTTTGCACCCGCTTGGGGCTTTGCCTTACCGCCACCGTATGCTACATCAGCCCGCTCTTAAATAATTTTATTAGTGCCACACCATCTATTTGGACCAGATAAATGACCAACTTGAAATCGGAATTTCTTCAAGTCCTGACCGAACGGGACTTTATCCACCAGGCAACCGACCTGGAAGGATTGGACGCAAAACTGTCTGAAGGCCCGGTTTCAGCTTATATCGGCTTCGACTGCACGGCTCGCAGCCTGCATGTCGGTAGTCTCGTTCAGATCATGATGCTGCGCTGGCTGCAAAAAACCGGCCACAAGCCGATCGTTCTGATGGGCGGCGGGACATCCAAGATCGGCGACCCATCAGGCCGCGACGAAAGCCGCCAGTTGATGACCGAAGAGATCATCCAGGACAATATGGCCGGCATTCGCACCATCTTTGACCAGCTGCTGACATTCGGTGACGGCGCAAGCGATGCCGTGATGGTCAATAACGGTGAATGGCTGGATGAACTGCACTACATCCCGTTCCTGCGCGAGATCGGCCCACACTTCACCATCAACCGGATGATGACATTCGACAGCGTGAAGCTTCGCCTTGAGCGCGAACAGCCACTGACGTTCCTTGAGTTCAACTACATGATCCTGCAGGCTTATGACTTCATGGAACTGGCAGGCCGCTATGACTGTGTGCTGCAGATGGGCGGGTCCGACCAATGGGGCAATATCGTCAACGGAATGGAACTCGCCCGCCGCAAGGCTGGCAAGCACCTGTTCGGCCTGACGACACCGCTGATTACAACGGCAGACGGCAAGAAGATGGGCAAAACCGCCTCTGGCGCCATCTGGCTTAACGAAGAGCAGCTGCCCGCTTATGACTTCTGGCAGTTTTGGCGCAACACGCAGGACGCAGACGTTGGCAAGTTCCTGCGTCTGTTCACCGAACTGCCGATGGACGAAGTCCGTCGTCTTGAAGCTTTGGGCGGCTCTGAGATCAACGATGCCAAGGTGATCCTTGCCAACGAAGCAACAAAGCTGTGCCGCGGAGAGGACGCCGCCAGGGCCGCAGAAGCAACTGCCCGTGAAACCTTTATCAAAGGCGGCGCAGGTGCTGATCTGCCGACTGTTTCAGTGCCCGCCGCTGCCCTTCAGGCAGGCTACAATGTTGTGGATCTGTTTATTGAAGCAGGCCTGGGCAGTTCGAAAAGCGAAGTCCGTCGCCTGATCAAACAGGGCGGCGCCAAGCTGAATGATGTCAAAATCGAAAGCGAAGATGACACTGTCACGGCTGTGGCGCTCAATGATGGTCAGATCAAACTGTCCGCCGGCAAGAAGCGCCACGCGCTTGTGAAGGCAGAATAGAAGCAATACAAGCGCTCAAATCAAAGAAGCCTCCGCCCATATAGATGCGCGGGGGCTTTTTTTGTTTCTTCTTTCTTATTGATGCTAAAGCTGTGGCTCGTCTGACGGTGGCGTTTCCGGCACTGGGCTCGGCTCCTCAGCCTCAGGCTCTGCCGCTTCCTCACCTGGCCCGCCACCGGCCGGTTGCGCCTCGCCTTCTGGCGGCGCTGGTGTCTCTACGTCCGAAATCTTACCCTTCCTGCCCTCAAATAGCAGGCGCAGGAAACCTGGCGCGATGCCAGATACTGGGTTGATCGTGAACTCAGGGTTTTCAAGCTGGCCCTTCACCCGGTAGGACACACCGAAAACACCCTTGCCCTCACCGCCTGTCAGCAGCGTGCCAAGGATGGGGATTTTGCCAAGAAGCGAGTTCAGCCCATAAGCAGGCACAAAAACGCCGTTCACGTTGATCTTGTCTTCCCGCGCGGAAATCTGGCCTTCCATGGTCATGCCCATCGTCGGGCCGTTGGCCTTCAGGCCAGACAGATCTAATATGCTGTTGGTATAGTCAAACGGCACGTCAATCTTATCCAGCGTCACAGGCCCATCAGAAAGATAGTCGTTGAGCCCGCTGACAACCCCTTCCTTGACGCCAGGCCCAAGATTCTCCTTTGAGACCATCAAAGCATCGCGAACTTTTGCTTCGCCTTTCATATGCAACCGATCACCCCAACCCGATGTCATGCCGGACATGCTAAGTTCGCCGTCCCGTATGTGGGCAAACAGCCCAAGCCCGCGAAGGATATGCCCAGCATCGGGGCTGGCCAGCGTGATAGACTGTCCTGCAGGATCATCAGTCTCGCTCACCGTCATCGTCACTTGCTTTTCCGTGCCCGGCACAAATCCGGAAAATGACAACTCTTTCGGTTCGCCGGTGCGGAACCGCGTTTGCAGTGTAGCCTTCTCCAGTGTCTCGCCGTTCAACAGCAAAAGCCGGTCCGCCAGCAACTTGATGTCTGTGTCGCTACCTTCTCTCTCCGCGTCGGGTTCAGCGGTGCCTTTTGGCTTTTCCGGACCATCGTCGAGGCCTTCGAGAAAAACCCCAGCATCAAAAGCAGTAGCCACAATATTGACCTGAGTTGGTACATTGGGGCGCTGCACAACTGTACCGGCTAGTTCGTGCCTACCCATTTTCCGGATGGTGAAATCACCATCCATCATGCCGCTTTCGCGACTGCCCCAATCAAACGAGGCGACAAGGTCGACATCCTCTCCCTGAACTACCAGGGGCGCCAGCGAAGTGCCGTCATCTTTGAACACTAGTGTGCCGGTTACCATCGCCGGACTGGACGCCGGCTTTTGCCAAGCCAGTTGCGAAGCCTTCAACACAGCACCCGTGGCATCAGCGGTGAAATAGCCCCGGCTGAACTTGAAATTCCGCCCGATGAATGTGGCCTCACCAACCGCCTTGCCAGCCAGGAAGTCCGAAATATCAATACCGAACGCCTGAATATCATTTTCATCAAACTCGCCAACGAGTACCACTTCAGTTGTTTCGGCATCATCGCTCACCCTGCCCGCTGCGAAATCTTCCCGCCAGTAAAGGCTCATCGGTACGCCATTCAACCGGCCATCCCCGGCCAGCGACAGTCGGTCACCGTCAAGCTGGAGCATCATGGCCCCCTCTCTTAGCCCTTCGCCGCCCAGAAGGTCCGCGACAGATGTTTCCCTGAGCTGCGCCTCAACGGTATAGATCACGTCTTCCTTCGGCACGCCCTTGACGAGAGGCAGCGTCACTATCACGTCCACGTCGGCCGTGCCATCGACCCGCGCGGGATCAAAGTCAATCTTCTGGGGCACATTAAGCGGATCGTAGGAGATCAGGTCCATGATCGTAGGCACTGCACCAGATAGCTTGATATCAAACCGACCGATACCTTCCCCTGGATGATGGATATCGACCATGTGCGCGGTCGATCCAGCCACAGACATCCCAAGCACCGATCCACCTTGCAGTGCGATGTCAAACTCTTCATGTGTCAAGCGGCCGCTGCCCACAGCACCCTCAATCGGGGGCATATCCCGCAGGTACCTGGTCTCGATACCTGTAAAATCGAAATCCAGCTGGAAAGCACTGCCTTTGGCAAAGGCACCGCCTTCTTTTGGTGACCAGTCCACATGGAAGCTCACGTCATGTGCAAGCCCCTTGATCATATTGTCGTCAACCCACACGCGGGCGCCCCTCGGGCTGCCGTCCGGATAGGTCGCGATCGGCCAATAGCGCTTGACTTCGGCGATTGTCGCGGCCTGCGTTTCAAATAGAAACTTGACGCTCGGTTCATCAGCATCCTCGAACCACTGCAGAACGCCGCTACCCGTTATCTCCCGTTCACCCGCCTGCAAGGAAAGCTCTTCAACAACAATCATGTCTTCAGAGGCGACGTAGTAACCATCAATCGCGCCAAAGCTGATCGGCGCCGGGTCAGGAAAACGCACCGGATGACTGATTAGGCCTTCATCAATTCCGACATGGAACCGCGCTGATCTCAGGCCCACATTCGAAGCCAGTTCGAAGTCCAGCCCCAGCGTTACCGGGAAATCCAGATACGTAACCACTTCCGGCATGGTCGCCTGGAAGCTAAGGTCACTTGGTTTCATCTGACTGAATGCCACAGAGACAGATAGTTCCCCAACGTCCGGCTCTGCCTCTCCCTGAAGCTGAAGCTGCACCGGCCTGTTGCCCAGAACCACATCCGCAAGCGCAGCAAGTGTCAGCTTGTCATCTGCTGATGCCAGTTCAAGGCGCGGCACTGAAAACCGGGCATTCTGGAATTCCTCGCCTCGTACAATCTCAACGACGGAACTGGTAAGAATAATACTGTCCAAATCGGGGGCCTGGTCCATCAGCCGCCGGGCAAACCGACTGAAAGCTTCTGTCACCGGGCGGAAAACCGCGGGTTTTGGGAAGCCGCTTTCGCCGAACAAGTCGGCAAATGACCCGTTCCCAGTGGCGTCAGAAAAGCCTGCAAGGTCTGTTATCAGCACATTCGGTGCTTCAAGTTCAACAGAGGACAGGCCGACATCGCCAAGAATGCTTGAAAAGGTCACGCCTACCCGGGCGCGCGGCACGCGGGTAGTCATGCGGTTGGCCCTATCCGTCAGCCGCAGGTTGGTGATTGATATCCAGGGACGTACACTACGCCAGTCCCACCCAACTTCCGTCTGGTCGAACTCTATCTGCCAGCCGGGCAGGAAGCCTTCGGCTTGTTCGATCAGTTCCTCGCGGGCGATGCCAAGATCGATGGGAGCAAACAAAAGGCGCGCAAACAAAAGGCATGCCAGCAGCACAGATGCTGTAGCAAGCCACACGCCGGTTCTACCCATGAAACCCAAAGTCTTTTTCAAAGATGACGTCCGATCGCCTTAATTGCCCTTGATTTGAGTAGGCAAGGTATGAACACTCGTGTCTGTCCGCAAACAAAAATTCAGAAAGTTGGCCCTTCTGTATGTCACATCCGACACATACACTACCGAAAGCTTATTATCAGGATAAAGCTGACGAAATTTGGGCAGCTTTGATTGATACTGATTCTGCGCTCAAAACAAACGAAGACGCCCGTGCACTGGCGAACGCGCTTTTTGGACACAGTAGCTTTCTCTCAAGCATTGCTCGCCGCAGACCCAGACTCGCGGCAGATTTTCTTAAAGGGGAACCGGACGCGCATTTTGAAGCCATTCTGGCGGACCTCAAAGCGGAGCGACCGGAAGGCGAGAAAACACCAGACCTTATGGCCTTCCTGCGTGAAAGCAAAAGTGCCGCAGCGTTCCTTACCGCGGCAGCAGACGTCGCCGGATGGTGGAGCCTTGAACAAGTCACCGCTGCCCTCAGCCGCTTCGCCGATGCTGCACTTGAAATCTCGCTCGCCCACCTTTTGCATGCCCGCATGAAAGTAGGCGAACTGGCTTGGCCAAATGGCAACGTGCAGCCCGTCAGCCCAAAGTTGGCGCAAAATTGCGGCTACTTCATTCTTGGGATGGGAAAGCTGGGCGCCTTTGAGCTCAACTATTCTTCTGACATCGACCTGATCGCACTCTATGACGCCGAAAGGGTCCACTACACCGGCAACAAAACGCTGAAGCAATGCTTCATCCGGCTGACGCAGGAACTGATGCAAATCATGGAAACCCGCACGATGCACGGTTATGTGTTCCGTACAGACCTACGCCTCAGGCCTGACCCGGGCGCAACACCGGTCGCACTGTCCGTTGAAGCCGCCGAAACCTATTACCATTCCATGGCCGTAAACTGGGAACGGTCTGCCATGATCAAGGCACGCGTGGTTGCAGGCGACCAGACTTCCGGCAATGCCTATCTGGAGACCATGGCACGCTGGATCTGGCGCCGGAACATGGATTTCGCGGCCCTCAATGACATTGCAGCGATCAAGAACCAGATCAATCGCCACTACGGCCAGACCCAATCGGCCTTCCGGGGCTATAATGTTAAGCTCGGCTATGGCGGCATTCGGGAAATTGAATTCTTCACCCAGATCAACCAGTTACTGCACGCTGGCCGGCACCCCGCGCTCCGGCTCAGGGGCACGCTTGATGCCCTGGATATGCTGGCGATGGACCAGATCGTTGACGGCAAGATCCACAAGACCTTGTCAAACGGGTACCGGTTCCTGCGCACCCTTGAACACCGCATTCAGATGATGAATGACGAACAGACCCACGATATCCCAGACGACGATAATCGGTTCGACTGCCTGGTATCCTTCATGGGGTACCCTGATGAAGCCAGCTTCAAGGCCGCCGTCATGGAACACACCAAGGCGATCAGCACCATTTATGACGCCCTGCTGCCGGAGGACGACACAGTAAGGAGCGACGGCTATTCGGAAGGCGACCTGCCTGCAACACTTGAAAGGCTGGGTTTCGATGACCCAGAAAATTCAGCCGCCGTCATTGAAGGCTGGCGCCGCGGCCGACACCGGGCACTGAGGACGGAACGCGCCAAACGCTTGCTGGAACAGATACTGCCTGGGCTTCTTGATGCCTTTTCCGGTACGGAAAACGCTGGAAGTGCCTTAACGCGATTTGATAGGTTCATCTCCCAACTGCCTGCTGGTGTTCAACTTTTCTCACTTCTACAGTCCAACCCTACTCTATTTCAGCTTTTGGCACGGGTGATGGGCCTAGCGCCCGCCCTTGCCGAAGCCCTTGGCAAGAAACCGGACCTGTGGGACGCCGTGCTGGAGCCCGGCTTTTACGCACCGTTGGAAAGCGAGGAGGAACTGAGGGAAAAGCTTGAGGAACTACTTGATAGCGCGCACGACTATCAGGATATCCTTGATATCGTGCGCCGCTTTGTGGCTGAACACCGCTTCCGCATTGGTGTGCAGCTTCTGGAATCGCTTGCCAGCGTTCGGGAAAGCGGCGAGGCTCAG
This sequence comes from Kordiimonas lipolytica, assembly GCF_001550065.1. The sequence continues at coordinate 222,201 of NZ_LRUB01000011.1, read as the reverse complement.
ACCCGCCTTGCTGATATCACGCTGAAAGCCCTGACCAAACGGGTGGAGGAAGAATTCGCCGCCAAGCACGGTCGGTTCGAGGACGGCGGCATATCGATTGTTGCCATGGGCAAATATGGTGGCGGCGAGCTGACCCATACATCAGACCTTGATGTGGTGTTCCTTTATCATGTGCCAGACATGGACAGCATGTCTGACGGCGACAAACCCCTGATGCCAAGCCAGTATTTTTCCCGCCTGGGGCAACATATCATCACAGCGATCACGGCCTTGACGCCCGAAGGTCGGCTTTATGAAGTGGATACGCGCCTCAGGCCATCCGGTAGCCAAGGGCCTCTGGTGGTCACTCTCAAGACCTTCGCAGACTATTACACCGGCGCCGCCTGGGCCTGGGAACATATGGCCCTCACCCGCGCACGTGTCATTCTGGCGCCAGACAGCATGCGCCAACCGCTTATTGACACCATCATATCCGTGCTGACCGCACCGCGGGACGCAGATGAGCTCTTGCGCGCCGTCAATGACATGCGCGGCAAACTGTTCGATCAGTTCGGCACAGCCAACCCGTGGGCCATCAAACACACCCGTGGCGGGCTCGTGGACATGGAATTCATCTGCCAATATCTGATGCTACGCGAAGGCAACCGGGCAAAAGAGATATTCCACCCGCAACTTGACGAAAGTATCAGCCGTCTTGCCGCATCAGGCGCCCTGACCAAGGAACAGGCTGACAGGCTCCACGGTGGGCACGAATATATGCAACAGGTCCAGAGCCTGCTTCGCCTTTGCCTGGGGGGCAGTCCCTCAGCAGATGAAGCGATACCAAGGGCGCTTCGAACCACGCTTTGCCGCGCGACAGGCGCGTCAAGTTTCAACGATCTAAAGGCTGAGCTGATACGTAGGCAATCAGACATATACAGCCTGTTCCAAACTATGATAGAGGAACCTGCAAACGCCCTACCGGCCACCGATCAGGGATGATCAAGGCCAAAGACCATAAACGGAGGACAAGACGTGAGTGTTGACGTTGGCGATAAAGCCCCTGCCTTTTCCCTGCCCGCTGATGGCGGCGAGACCCTTTCGCTGAGCGACTTCAAGGGCAAAAAGGTGGTTCTGTATTTTTATCCGAAAGACAGCACGCCCGGCTGCACCACAGAAGCCAAGGATTTTTCTGCATTGATCAGCGACTTTGAGGCTGCTGGCGCCGTGGTTCTCGGCATGTCGAAAGACAGCGTACGCCGCCATGACAACTTCATCGCCAAATCAGAGCTGAAGGTTCGCCTTGTATCAGACGAAGAAGGCAAAACCATCGAAGATTATGGTGTCTGGGTTCAGAAAAAATTGTATGGCCGCGAATATATGGGTATCGAACGCGCCACCTTCCTGATCGATGGTGAAGGCACGATCCGCGAAGTATGGCACAAGGTGAAGGTTAAAGGCCATGCTGAAGCCGTTCTTGAAGCCGTGAAAGCAATCTAATATAGCCGATGTCCAACGACTGGAAAAATATTAGTGAAGCCGCTGTCGCCGTGCTTAACACCGCTAGGCCGAGGGAAAAAGCCGAGACGGCCCGCCTTGCTGCAGCCAAGTGGCGGAGCGGCACACTTCCACTCAAGTTCACCACCCAGCCTCCCCTGCGCCCCGCGCGCCCGGACAAGCCTGTGCTGATGATGCCAGCGGACATGCCAAAAAGGCGCAAAGGCGGTACAGAGGGCAACCGCCGCGCACTTCTTCATGCCATTGCCCACATTGAACTGAACGCGATTGATCTGGCGTTTGACCTTGTGGCACGCTTCGGCGACCTGATGCCCAAGGCATTCACGGACGACTGGGTCCAAGTGGGTGACGATGAAGCACGCCATTTTGCGCTGGTCAGCGCCCGCCTGAAGGCACTTGATTGCTACTATGGCGACCTGCCGGCCCATGACGGCTTATGGCAGTCCGCCATGGACACCAAGGACAGCCTGCCCGCGCGCCTTGCCATTGTTCCTATGGTGCTTGAGGCCCGCGGCCTTGATGTCACCCCGAAAATGATCGAGCAGTTCAAGCGCAGCGGCGACGACGTGTCTGCCGATGTACTGCAGACCATTTACGAAGAAGAAATCGGGCACGTCAGCGCAGGAACCCGCTGGTTCAAGCATCTTGCCAAACAAGGTGGACTTGACGACAAGGCATGGTTTCAGGAACTGGTAACCGAGTATTTCAACGGCAGCCTGAAGCCACCGTTCAACAAGCCCGCCCGCAACCGGGCCGGGATGCCCTGCTCCTTCTACGAGCCACTCGCGGATCTTCTATCGGATGGACAAGAGGCTTGACCAATTGCCCGAAATTCGGTGGAATGGCAAAAAACTACTATAAATTATACCTTTATTAGCTTGACGCATGCCTATATAGAGGAATGGCTTTCGAGCAGGGACCAACAGGGTGAGGACACGCACTGCGTGGATGGTTTTTGAGTAACGATCTGACTTTATTAGAGAAATTCCAGATCTTCCGGCAAAAATATTTTCCGGAGCGCCAGCTGTTTTTGCGCAGCGAAGGCCGCGTTCGCTTTGTAACCTTTTCCAGCAATTTCCAGATGGCGACCTCATCGGCCGTACTAGTTGCGCTTGGTTGGGGGCTTGTGACCTCCTATCATTATCTGACACGCGACCAGGTGCTTGAAGCCAAAAACCGCACCATTACCACCATGTCTGCGCAGTATGAATCGCTTTCAAACGACTTTTCCGCGCTTGAGATGGAAGTGGAGCGTAAGGCAGAGCAGCTTGAGACCCGTCAGCGTTTGCTGGAAGAAATGGTTGGTGTTGACGGAAATAGCGCGCCTAGGCCTGTGAATGCTGAACCAGAAGCGGCGACCAGCGATAAAGCGCCAGCTCCCAACACGTCAATGACAATTGGCGAAAAACCAAGCTTTCTCGCCGAAATTCTTGGCGCAGGTACCGCACAGGCTGCGATCCTTTCAAACACAGATCGCCGCAAGAATCTTCTTGCGCGGCTTGAGCAGATGCAACACCGGCAGCAGTATCTGGCGCACGCTCTCCTGAGCGATGCCGAAGCGCAGATTGCCAAGATTGACCAGGTGCTTGAACCCACCAAGCTCGACAATGAACAGCTTCTTCAAAAGGCTGAGACCATGGTTACTGCCATGGGCGGCCCTTTTGTACCTGAGCAGGATTTTCAGCCTGTTTTCGATGAAAACGACCACGACACCTTCCTGCAACTGATCAATACACGCCAACGCCTTGAGATGGTCACAATGGTGCTCAATAGTGTGCCCGTCGGCCAGCCAGCGGAGAAATATTACCTCTCCAGCAAGTTTGGTCGACGTAAAGACCCGCTTAAAAAGACCTGGGCCAGCCACTATGGACTTGATCTGGCTGGATGGCCAGGCACTGCGATTAACGCGACGGGTCCAGGAACCGTTGTTCATGCCGGCTGGTTTGGCCCGTACGGCAACATGGTTGAAATAGACCACGGCAACGGCTTCAGGACACGTTACGGCCACATGCGCAAGGTACGGGTCAAAAAGGGAGATGAGGTAACTTTAGGACAACGCGTCGGCGACATGGGAAAAACCGGAAGGGTTACAGGCACCCACCTTCATTATGAAATCTGGTTCGATGGCGAAGTACGCGATCCAATGCCTTTTATGAAAGCAGCAAATGATGTTCTCGAAATCCAAGGAAGAAATGAAGAAACCAGTCAGCAATAGCACGCCGACGCCCCGCTCGGGCGCAGCGACCCCCCCTTCCCTCATTGCTTCAGACGTCCAGATCGATGGTAATGTTCGCACAGGTGGCGAACTGCAGCTCGACGGCCATATTACAGGCGATGTTTCGTGTGGCGGCCTTGTTATGGGCGAAACCGGTGCGGTTAAAGGCACCATCTCTGCCGACAGCGTCACCATTCGCGGCACAGTGAAGGGTGAAATTCGCGCCCGGTCCGTACGTCTTGAGAAGACCGCCATTGTCGAAGGCGACGTGATCCACGAAAGCCTGTCCGTTGAAGCAGGCGCCAAGCTGACAGGCCGGTTCGCGCATTCGTCCAACCCGTCTGAGGGCAAGTCAGCAGTAGCAGGAACTACAGCCAAGGATGAGACGGCAGAGACACCGTCTTTCGTAAAGGCAAAGCCAGCCGCTGAATAAGCTGGCTATCTGATCGTTTAAAAAAGGCGCCTCACTGGGCGCCTTTTCTTTTTTGGTTTAGGTGTAACCGAATAATCAATCGATGTCGGAGACTTCCGCGTCTGTCCCGTGCACCCGTGCCGCAAGCGCTGCCGCCATGAAGCGATCAAGGTCTCCGTCCAGCACCTTATCAGGCTGGCCAGATTCCTCGCCTGTACGCAGGTCTTTCACCATCTGATAAGGCTGCATCACATAGGACCGGATCTGGTGACCCCACCCGATCTCTGTTTTGGTCGCATTAACCGCATTGGCTTCTTCTTCACGGCGCCTCAGCTCTGCCTCATAAAGGCGGGCTTTCAGCATGCTCATGGCAGCTGCCCGGTTTTTGTGCTGCGACCGCTCTGCTTGGCACTGCACCACAATGCCGGATGGTTGGTGCGTGATCCGCACTGCACTATCTGTGGTGTTCACATGCTGCCCGCCCGCGCCAGACGCCCGGTAAGTATCAACCTTCAGATCGCTCTCGTTAATATCGATTTCGATACTGTCGTCGATCACAGGATAGACCCAGACCGATGCAAAACTGGTGTGGCGCCGCGCGTTGCTGTCATAAGGCGAAATCCGCACCAGGCGGTGAACGCCGGATTCGGTCTTCAGCCAGCCATAAGCATCCTCGCCCTTCACCTGGATGGTCGCCGACTTGATGCCGGCTTCTTCGCCCGGCATATATTGAACGGTTTCAACCTTGAACCCGCGCTTTTCAGCCCAGCGCATATACATGCGGTGCAGCATAGATGCCCAGTCCTGGCTTTCCGTGCCGCCGGCGCCCGAATGGATTTCAACGTAGGTGTCGTTGCCGTCTGCCTCGCCGGACAGCAGCGCCTTCAGTTCGGCGTCCTTGGCCTTTTCGGCCAAGCCCTTGATCTGCTCTTCGGCTTCGGCTGCCATATCCTCGTCGCCCTCCATCTCAGAGAGTTCCAGGATTTCAAGCGTGTCCGCGAGATCAGTCTCAATGCCCTGCACAGCCTTGATGGCGTCATCAAGCTTGGTCCGCTCGCGCATCAATTTCTGTGCATTTTGAGGGTCGTTCCAAAGATCAGGGTCTTCAGCGAGAGCGTTCAGCTCCTCAAGCCTGAGTAAAGCCTGATCCCAGTCAAAGATGCCTCCTCAGCAGTGCCATTGACTGCTGGAGTTGGTCGACGGTTGCCTGAGCTTCCGCACGCATAAATACTTCCTTCGTTACTTAATTTGCTCAGGGTGAACCGGATCAGTAGATACCGCCGGTACCCTTACGAATTGTGCTTTTGGTTTTACCGGTTTCAAGCGAGCCGTCAAGTACTGCATATTGGCCAACACGGGGTTCGGTCCCCGGCTTGAAGGCTTCCAGGATCACATCTTCGTCTTCGAGGGTAGCAGGCTGGCCGGTTTTGGCATTGACGCGCACCAGACGGATACCGGAAGGCATCCGGAACGGCACACCGGGCTCACCTTTGAGCGCGTCTCGCATGAAATCACGGAAGATAGGCACAGCCACGCTGGAGCCCTCTTCATACTGTCCAAGGGACCGTGGGCGGTCAAACCCGGTGAACACACCAACGGCGAGATCGGCTGAAAAACCAACGAACCAGGCATCGGTAGCATCATTCGTTGTACCGGTTTTGCCCGCAAGCGGTTTACCAAGAACGCGAATCTTCCGCCCCGTACCATTTTGCACAACGCCTTCCAACATGGACACCATTTGATAGGCAGTCTGCGGGTCCAACACCTGCTCGCGGTCGTCAGGAATCTCGGGCTCAAGCGTCGTCTGGTCCCAGCGGATGGTGCATTCAACGCAGTCACGTTCATCATGCTTGTAGATGGTACGGCCGCGCCGATCCTGGATTCGGTCTATCAGGGATGGCTTGATCTGCTTACCGCCGTTCACCAGCATGCTATACGCGCCCGTGAGCTCAAGAAGCGTCACCTCAGACGCCCCAAGCGAGGACGCAAGCGTCGGCTCCATTTTCTCTCCGATACCGAACTTCTCGGCATATTTCAGCACCGTGGGCATGCCCAGGTGCTGGGCCAGCCGGATTGTCATCAGGTTCTTGGATTTCTCAATGCCGAACCGAAGCGTGCTGGGTCCATAGAACTTGTTGGAACTGTTCCGCGGCTTCCACTTGCCCTGCCCTTCACCCTGGTCGATCACAAAAGGTGCGTCGAGCACCAGGCTCGCGGGCGTGAAGCCGTTATCGAGTGCGGCAGCATAAACAAAGGGTTTGAAGGCAGAGCCTGGTTGGCGCTCGGCCTGAACCGCGCGGTTATACTGACTTGCGTCATAGTCAAAGCCGCCTACCATGGCCAGAACACGCCCGGTATGCGGGTCCATCGCCACCAGCGCGCCTTCAATTTCGGGTATCTGCCTGAGGCCATACCGCGTCACAGGCCCCAGCGGTTGTCCCTTTTCATCAAGGAAGCCCGTGATTTCATATTCGTCGGTATAAATGCGCTCCACAGCAACCACGCTGCCAACCGCCAGCACCTGTGCCGGGTCGGTGATCTTCGGGCCTAGCCGCTCACCTTCACGCCAGGGTCGAGCCCATTTGATTTCATCCAGATGGATAAAGCCGTAGCTACCGTCCTTTAGGCCGATGATTGCACCGTCTGCCCGCACTTCATGGACTGCTGCAAGCTGCCATTCCTGATAGCCGAGGGGCCGTTTGATTTCCTTGAGCGAGTCCCGCCAATTATTGTCGACCACGATCTTGCCAATAGCCCCGCGCCAGCCATGCCGGCGGTCATAGGCCACAAGGCCATCCCTCAGCGTCCGCTCGGCAATCGCCTGCAGGCGAGGCTCGAGCGACGTACGCACAGACAAACCGCCTTCATAAAGCTGCTTGGTGCCATACATGCGCCCGACCCGGCGGCGCACTTCTTCTTCGAAGTGTGCGGCTTCAAACCGGGCTTGGTCGGTTTCAGTCGCCATCACAAGGTCTTCGGCGATCGCTTGCTTGTATTCATCATCCGTTATGTAGCCAAGGTCCAGCATGCGCGACAGAACCCAGTTCCGCCGCCCCACAGCACGTCCCTTGTGGCGCACAGGGTGGTAATTGTGTGGTGCCTTCGGCAATGCCGCGAGATAGGCCATCTCGGCAATCGTCAGCTCATTAAGCGCCTTGTTGAAATAGTTTTGCGCCGCTGCGGCAACACCGTAGGACCGGTTGCCGAAGTTGATCTCGTTCAAATAAAGCTCAAGGATATGGTCCTTTGAGAAGGCCCGTTCGATCCTCAGCGTCAGGATCATTTCCTTGATTTTACGGTCCAGCTTCTGGTCAAGCGTCAGAAGGAATGTCCGTGCAACCTGCTGGGTGATGGTCGATCCGCCCTGCAGCGGCCTACCCTTGATCACATTCAGCACGTTTCTAATGTTGCCCCGCACCATGCCCATGTAATCAAGGCCATTGTGTTCGTAGAAGTTTTTGTCTTCGGCGGACATGAAAGCGTGGATCAGTTGGTCGGGTACCGCATTGATCGGCACGAACACGCGCGGCTTGCGCGCATATTCGGTCAGCAGGCTACCGTCGCCCGCATGCACCCGGGTGACCACAGCAGGCTCATATTGCGCAAGCTGACGATAATCCGGCAGGTCACGACCGTAATAGATGATCGCCCAAACGATCAGGATACCAACAGAAACCGTACCAACAGCGCCCAAAATCAGGCCGTACTTCAGTAACCGCCGCCACAAAGGCTTCTTGGCCTTTTGTGCGACTTTCTCTGTCGTGTCTTTCTGATTGTTGTCTGTGTCAGCCATAGTATCTCAAACGCCCACATAGCGCGGGTAAAATGCAAAAAATGTCCCATGCCATAGATGGCAACAGAATGTGTCGCAGATAAGGCAATTAGCGGCCTAGCGCTACCATTTGCTCGAAATACCGGTCAATTGCCCGCCGCACAGCCTTGGCGATGCGGCGCTGGCCGTCACGGCTATTGAGAAAACGCGCATTCTGCTTGTTGGTAAGGTAGCCGGCTTCCAGCAGAACAGACGGAACGTCTGGCGCCTTCAACACGCCAAGGTTTGCGAACCTATGACCGCGCCTGAGCATCGGCACATCCCGCTCAAGCTCAGAGACCAGAATAGCTGCAAACTGCGCAGAAAAGTTCATGGTTTCACGCTGCGCCAGATCGATCAGGATCGATGACACCTCGTCATCTGCCTGCTCAAGGTTCACGCCTGCAATCACATCTGATTTGTTCTCGCGCGCTGCCAACCGAGCCGCTTCCTTATCCGATGCCGTCTCTGACAGGTTATAGACACTGGCACCCGACACATTCGGCTTACTGATAGAATCCGCATGGATACTGATGAAAAGGTCTGCACCATGCCGTCTCGCGATCCGGAACCGCTCACGCACCGGCCAGAATATGTCACGGTCGCGGGTCATCCGAACGTCATAGCGGCCCGTTGCGTTAAGTTCGTCTCGCACTGCGCGCGCTATCGCAAGGACAATCACCTTTTCATGGACACCAATAACACCCAGGTTGCCTGGATCAGGCCCGCCATGGCCTGCATCAATAACAATAATCCGCTTGCCGGTTACGCTGCGGCGCGGACTAACCACATCAGGCGTCGCCTTGGAAACCATAACCGGTCGCGCCTTCTTGCTGTCTTTTACAGCAGTGAGGAACTGGGTTCGCGATGTGGTTTCCAGGTCAATGACCAACCGGTGGCCATAACCGCCACGCGGCGCCAAGTGAAAAGACTTTTTGACAATGGCCGGGGCCTTAAGATCCAGTACGATACGGTAAATGCCCGGTGCAAATAGCCCGTGACGGAAGCCGTCGACGGCCCCTTCCCCTTTGACCTTGTCGCTTGCGCGCCAATCGGCCTCTGGCAGGTCAATCACCACACGGTAAGGATCAGCAAGCAGGAAGATGCTGGGTTCGGCCTTTTCCGACACATCTAGCACAAAACGGGTCACTTCCCCGTTCTGGCCAAAGCGGATGCCGGAAATATCGATATCTTTTGCAAGAAGCGCACTCGTTCCAGCAAGCATAAGGCTGAGGCACAGAAACAGTCGCATTATTCTACGCAAAACCACACTCTTCCCCGAAAAAACAGGTCAATTCATAGTGACTATTGTCATCATAGTATGAATAACGGCTTAATCGCTCAAGAGAAACAAATCCCATCCGTCTTTCCTGTCCTTATACAGTTTTATTGCCGAGATGGAACAATTTCGATTGTAAAGCATCTTGGGTTTCACTATTTTAGCTTTGCGAGTTTATCGATCGGCCGCTTTAGGCGGCAGGTCGCGGTCTTGACGGGACGCTCTCGCGGTCTCAAAATTTAAAATGAGATCGCCATCGACCCCAAGGCCAAATAAGGACAAGAACCGGCAATGGCCAAAAGGCTTTGCGCATCGAAAACAGATTTTTCACGTCGTACACTACTCAGTGAACGGCGGCGTTTTGCTTTGGCCGGTACCTTTCCGGGGACTGCCTACTCCACACCTACAGTAAAATCATACCCATTGGACCCTGCCTGCGCCCCCCTTCGAAAAGAGGGCGTGCCCGCGCGGCAGCCAGTCCGGAGAACAAATATATGTCGACAAGAATGCTTATCGACGCGCGTCACCCAGAGGAGACACGCGTTACTGTTATCAAAGGTAGCCGCGTAGAGGAATTTGACTACGAATCAGCAACAAGACGCCAACTAAAAGGGAATATCTACCTCGCACGCGTAACCCGTGTGGAGCCTTCCCTGCAAGCGGCCTTTGTTGAATATGGTGGCAATCGCCACGGCTTCCTTGCTTTCAGCGAAATCCACCCAGACTATTATCAAATCCCGGTTGAAGACCGTGAACAGATCCTGGCGGAAGAAGTCCAGGCTGTTGCGGAAGAATCCGAGGCAGATGACGTTATCGTCGCGGCTCCTGAGGACGAAGCCAATGAAGACGGTAGCGAAACCGAAATCCAGGCTGGCGACGAAGACGAAAAAGACGCGGAAATCGAAGAAGCCGCTGCCCGTCGTCGTGGTCTGAAGGCGCTCAAGCGCAAATATAACATTCAGGAAGTAATCAAACGCCGCCAGGTGCTTCTCGTTCAGGTTGTGAAAGAAGAACGCGGCAACAAAGGCGCTGCGCTGACCACTTACCTGTCGCTCGCTGGCCGCTACTGCGTGCTAATGCCAAACTCTACCCACTCGGGCGGTATCAGCCGTAAGATTTCAAGCGCCACAGACCGCAAGCGCCTGAAGAAGATGATTTCTGACCTGGAAGTGCCTGAGGAAATGGGCCTGATCGTCCGCACCGCGGGCATGAAGCGCACCAAGACCGAAATCAAGCGCGACTATGAATATATGATGCGCCTGTGGAACGGCATCCGTGAAAAAACGCTCGAATCCGTTGCCCCTACCCTCGTGTATGAGGAAGGCAACCTGATCAAGCGCACGATCCGCGACCTTTACACGCGTGAGGTTGACGAGATTCTGGTGGAAGGCGAAGAAGGCTACCGTGCAGCCAAGGACTTCATGAAGCTCCTGATGCCTAGCCATGCCAAAAAGGTTCAGCACTATAAGGACCGCATTCCGCTGTTCCATCGCTATCAGGTGGAAAACCACCTTGAGGCCATGTTCCAGCCTGTGGTGCAGCTGAAATCCGGCGGCTATATCGTTATCAACCCGACCGAGGCGCTGATTTCGATCGACGTCAACTCCGGCCGGTCCACCCGCGAACATAATATCGAGGAAACAGCCCTCAAGACAAACCTTGAAGCAGCAGAGGAAGTTGCACGCCAGCTTCGCCTGCGCGACATGGCTGGCCTTGTGGTGATCGACTTCATCGATATGGAAGAGCGCAACAATAACCGTGCTGTAGAGCGCCGCATGAAAGACGTGCTGAAGTCTGACCGTGCGCGCATCCAGGTGGGGCGCATCTCTTCGTTTGGCCTGATGGAAATGTCTCGCCAGCGCCTGCGCCCTAACCTCCTTGAAGTTAGCATGGAAACCTGTGAGCATTGCTCCGGTACAGGTATTGTTCGCTCAGTCGAATCCGCCTCACTCATGGTTCTGCGTCAGCTTGAGGAAGAAGGCATTCGGGGCCGTAGCTCAATCGTTCGCGTCATGGCCAGCCCAGAGGTTGCGATCTATCTACTGAACAAAAAGCGCAGCATGCTCTCTGAGCTCGAATCACGCTATGACTTCACCATCGAGGTTACTGGAACGCCATCCTATGGCCCTTCCGAGATCGAAATCACACGTGAAGCCATCACACCGGGCGCCAAGTCTGACGCCCCTACAGAAAGCGCCGTAACGCCAGACAGCCTGCCCGCAGAACCCGAGGTCAAGCAGGAAACCAGCGCACCACAGCGTGATCGTGACGAAGAAAGCTCTGACGACGATAAGCCGCGCCGCAAGCGCCGTCGTCGCCGTCGTCGCCGTCGTGGCGATCGCCCGCAGGATGGCCAGGACCAGCAGACACAGTCGCAGCAGGATGAAGGCGAAGGCGACGATTCCGACGCCGAAGGCCAACGCAATGACGAAGGCGATCAGGATGAAACCCGCGAAGGTAAACCGCGCCGTCGCCGTGGCAGTCGCGGTGGCCGCCGCCGTCGTAGCCGTGATGACCGTCCAGCAGTAGAGGGCGAAGAACCCCCAATTGCAGCAGAGGAAGGCGCATCTGAATCTCAACCGGCTGCCGCTGAAACTGCCCCAGACGCGACTGAGGCCAAAACGGAAGAAAAGCCGAAGCGCCGCACGCGTACCCGCAAGAAGGCTGAGCCGGAAGCGGAAGCCGCGGCAGAAGCCAAGCCAGAAGCAGCGGACGCCACGGCTGAAGAAAAGCCGAAGCGCCGCACGCGCACCCGCAAGGCTGCTGAACCAAAAGCGGAAGCCGCGGCAGAGGCCAAGCCGGAAGCGGACGACGCCAAAGCAGAAGAAAAGCCAAAGCGCCGCACGCGCACCCGCAAGGCCGCTGAGCCAAAAGCGGAAGCCGCGGCAGAGGCCAAGCCGGAAGCAGCTGACGCCAAAGCAGAGGAAAAGCCGAAGCGCCGCACGCGGACCCGCAAGGCCGCTGAGCCAAAAGCTGAAACAGCGGCAGAAGCCAAGCCGGAAGCCGATGACGCCAAAGCAGAGGAAAAGCCGAAGCGCCGCACGCGTAAAGCCGCGCCAAAGGCAGAGCCTAAAACTGACGCCAAGGTCGACGGCAAAGCGGACAGCAAGGCGGAAGCCCCTGCCAAGGCAGAGAAAGCCAAGCCTGCGGCGAAAGCCAAGCCAGCCCCAAAGCCTGAGGACAAGCCTGTACAGAAAATCTCTGTGACGTCCGACGGTACTGATCAGGCAAGCGCTCCGGTTGCTCCGGAGGCTGAAGGCGGCCCGAAACGTAAAGGTTGGTGGCAGCGCACATTCGGCTAAGGCTCGAATAGTTTGATGGAAGGCGGCGAGGCCACAGCTTCGCCGCCTTTTCTGTTTAATAAGGCCTTTATCCTCACGGCGTTGTCAGTGGATGTTCATTGACGATTAAGCCGCCACCCCATAGCGTGGGCGGAAACTTGGAGACGAGACTTGCTACGCTTCAAACGACACATCATCGCCCTGGCTATGTTCCTGCTGGCTTTCCCGCTATCGCCTGCGCGGGCGCAATCCATTTTGCGCGATGCTGAAACCGAAGCGTTCCTGCATGAAGCATCTGATCCGATCTTCCGGGCTGCGGAGCTGACACCCGCCTCCGTCCATATGTATTTGCTGCATGAAAACTCCATCAACGCGTTTGTGACGGGCGGCCAAAATATCTTCATCCATTCCGGGCTGATTCTGGAAGCCGATGATGTCACCGAATTCCTGGGCGTGATTGCCCACGAAACCTGTCACATTGCGTGTGGTCACCGTTTGCGGACAGGTGACGCCGCGATGAACGCAGGCACAACCTCCATTCTTTCGATGGTTCTTGGTGCCGCAGCAATCCTCGCAGGGGGCGCAGATGCAGGCATGGGCATCATGATGGCCGGTCAATCCATGGCGCAGGGCCAGTTCCTTGCCTACAGCCGCGGCCAGGAAAGCGAGGCCGACTTGGCCGGCGCCCGGTACCTTGAAGAGGCTGGCATCTCCGGCGAAGGCATGATCCGCTTCTTTGACAAACTGCGTGACCAGGAAATTCTGGCACAGGTGCGGCAGGACCCATATGTCCGGTCACACCCCCTGAACCGCACGCGTATTCTGCAGTTGCAGGAAGCGGTCGAGAAAAACCCACATTTCAAAGAGCCCGCCAACCCTGTTCTGGAAGAAAAATTCCAGCGCTTGAAGGCCAAGCTCATGGGCTATCTGTATAACCCGCGCCAGACATTACGTATTTACCCACCCAGCGACACCAGCATCCCTGCGCGTTATGCCCGGGTTTATGCCTATCACAAGGCCCTTGAGTGGGATCTGGCGCTGGCGGAAGCCCGCGCCCTTGTGGAAGCCGAACCCAACAACCCATACTTTTATGAAATCATGGGACAGATTCTGTTTGAAAACGGACGCGTGCGCGACAGCCTGCCGGTCTTCCAGCAGGCCGTTGAGCTTGCCCCCCATGAACCACTGATCGCGACAGCCATGGGACAGGCCATGGTGTCACTCGAAGACAAGGCCCTGATGGAGCGCGCCATCCCCATCCTTGAAGCTGCAACGCGTGAAGACCGCGGCAACAGTTTCGCCTGGTTCAATCTTGCCAAAGCCTATAGCTGGATGGGCCGCGACGCCGAAGCAAGCCTCGCGACCGCAGAGCGTTTCTATTCCGGCGGAAATCCAATCTTGGCGGTGATGCATGCACAGCGCGCCCTCGAAGGCTTTAAGACCGGCAGCCCGGAATGGCTCCGGGCACAGGATATTCTCTATGTGTCGCAGGAAGCGGCCGAAAAATTCAGAAAACAACAACAGCAACAGCGCCGCCGGCGTGTTGCCTTTGACCAATAACAGGACATAATTCAGTGAAGATTACGCCCATCGCATTTGCCCTTGCGGCCACCCTGCCCCTTGCCGGCCTTACGGATGCTAACGCCCAGGATACAGCTATCGATCCAGCCGAGCGCGCCAAGATCGAACGCGTGCTTGAAGACTATCTTATGGAAAACCCGGAGATTGTTGTTAAGGCCATCCGCGAACTCCAACGCCGCCAGACGGTTGCGCAGATGCTGCCTGCTGTGCAGATGTACCGCGATTTCCTTGAGAACGAAGAAGGCGCGCCTGTTATGGGCAACCCTAATGGCGATGTAACGATTGTTGAATTTTTCGATTATCGCTGCGGTTTCTGCCGCCGGCATTTTCCGGCGGTGATGAAGCTGGTGCGTGAAGATGGCAATATCCGCCTTGTGCCGCGTCAGTATCCAATCCTGGACCGTCCCGGCCAGACGCCGGTTTCCTTTCTTGCCGCCAAAGCAGCATTGGCTGCCCACAAACAGGGCAAGTTCGAAGAATTCCACATCACGATGATGGGCGACAGCGTTCAGCTGACCGAAGACCGAATCTACCAACTGGCTGCGACCGTTGGCCTCAATGTTGACCAGCTCAAGGCTGACATGCAGGACAAGCTGATCGAAAAGAACGTCAAAAACAGCCTGGCTATCGGCCAGGATATCGGCTTTGACGGCACACCCGGCTATATCATTGGGGATGACATCATCGTTGGCGCGGAAGGCTATAACCGGTTGGTTGAAGCCGTATCCAGAGCCCGCGAGGAAAAGGCCGGTACAGCCGGAAACTAATAGCCAGCAAACACCGCTACAAAAAAGGCCGCTAACTGCGGCCTTTTTCTTACCATCATGTCCCTGCCCTAAATCAGGCCAGAGAGCGGTGAGCTTGGGTCTGCATAGCGTTTCTTCGGCATACGGCCAGCCTGATAGGCCAACCGCCCGCTTTCAACGGCCAGCTTCATGGCGCGCGCCATTTTGATAGGGTCTTTCGCTTCAGCGATCGCGGTGTTCATCAGCACGCCGTCACAGCCCAGTTCCATGGCAACAGCGGCGTCTGACGCCGTGCCGACGCCCGCATCCACCAGCACGGGCACACTCGCCTGTTCGATCATCAGCCGGATTTGAACTGGATTCTGGATGCCCAGGCCGGATCCAATGGGTGCGCCAAGCGGCATGATCGCCACGCAGCCCATGTCCTCAAGCTTCCTGGCCGCGATCGGGTCGTCAGAGCAGTAAACCATGACCTTGAAGCCGTCGCGGATCAGCTCCTCTGCGGCGATGAAGGTCTCCTGCATATTGGGATAAAGCGTTTTCTGGTCACCCAGAACCTCAAGCTTCACCAGGTCCCAGCCGCCCGCTTCCCGTGCGAGCCTGAGCGTCCGAAGCGCGGATTGGGCATCGAAACAGCCCGCTGTATTGGGCAGATAGGTGATTTTTTTGGGGTCCAGATAATCCACCAGCATCGGCTGGTTCGGGTCTGACACATTCACCCGGCGCACAGCAACGGTAACGATTTCAGCACCAGAGGCCTCAACAGCCTTTGCTGTTTCTTCGAAATCCTTGTATTTGCCGGTGCCCACGATCAGGCGCGAGCTGTACTGTTTGCCCGCCAGGGTCCAGGTGTCTCTAGGCTCTTGCGTCACTGTTTCCAGTCCTCCGCCAATAAAATGTACAATCTCTAACTTGTCGCCGTCTTCGAGCGTTACATCGGCAAATGTCGATTTGGGGACGATCTCCAGATTGCGTTCAACCGCAACTTTGGTGGGGTCAAGCCCCAGACTTTCGAGAAAGCTATCAAGCCGCTCTGGCGACCCAATTGTCTTCAATTCCCCATTCACTGTAATTTGCATCTGAACTGCCAAACCTTTACGCGCAAATTGAAATTCCGCAAAAAAATACCGAAGCGGCTTTGCATGCCATGCTTATGGCATTATATAGGTGGCATCAAGCGATCTGTCGAAACATTTGGATTCGATTATGAGTGAAGCGCAGCAAAAAAACATCATGGTCATCAATGGCCCTAACCTTAATCTGTTGGGGACCCGTGAGCCGGAGACCTATGGCAGCCTCACGCTGCCTGAAATCGGCACCATGATCAAAGACCATGCGAAGAACCACGGTCTGAATGTGGATTTCCGACAGAGCAACCATGAAGGCACACTTGTTGACTGGATTCAGGAAGCCGGTGATAGCGCCGACGGCATAATTCTTAATGCCGCGGCCTATACCCACACTTCTGTCGCCATCCGGGATGCAATTGCTGCCATCAACACACCAGTTATTGAAGTGCACTTGTCCAATGTTTTCGCGCGGGAGGAATTCCGTCACCACTCTTTCGTGTCCGACCAGGCCGCGGGAGTGATTTGCGGGTTTGGCGCAACCGGATATGTGCTTGCGATTGACGCGTTTGCCAGTATGCTGCGCGGCAATCAGTGACCAGGGGTTAAAGGCTACTTACATGTCTAAAATTAAAGAATATAAAGAGCTTGTGCGCGAGCTCGCCGAACTTCTCGACAAATCCACACTGTCCGAAATCGAGGTGGAAGAAGAAGATCTCCGCATCCGCGTTGCACGCGAAGTGCCTTCCAGCATCAATTATGCAGCACCAGCGATGGCTGCTCCGGCTCATGCTCCGGCACCCGCTGCGGCTCCAGCGGCAGCGCCTGCCGCGGAAGCAGCCGCACCTGCAGCAGCGGACCCCGCTGACCATCCCGGCGCAGTACCTTCCCCGATGGTTGGTACAGCCTACACTTCCCCAAGCCCAGGGGCCGACCCGTTTGTGACGGTTGGTTCCCAGGTGAAGGAAGGCGATACGATCCTGATTATCGAAGCCATGAAGGTAATGAACCAGATCAAGGCACCGAAATCCGGTACCGTGAAGCAGGTCTTGGTTGCCGACGCCCAGCCGGTTGAGTTCGGTGAACCTCTTTGCATCATCGAGTAGGGACACCTTTTGATGATTAAAAAAGTTCTTATTGCAAACCGGGGCGAGATTGCGCTCAGGATTCATCGTGCCTGTCACGAAATGGGCATCAAGACGGTGGCTGTGCATTCCACAGCTGACGCAGATGCCATGCACGTGCTGCTGGCTGACGAATCCGTCTGTATCGGCCCGCCATCATCCACCGACAGCTACCTGAACATCCCAGCCATCATTTCGGCGGCTGAGATTACAGGCGCCGACGCCATTCACCCAGGCTATGGCTTCCTGTCTGAAAACGCGCACTTCTCCGAGATCGTCAAAGAGCACGGTATCGCATTCATCGGCCCATCAGCCGAGCATATCCGCATGATGGGTGACAAGATCACCGCCAAGGAAACCGTGAAAAAGCTGGGTATCCCGGTTGTTCCGGGGTCCGAGGGCGGTATCACGGACGATGACGAAGCCAAGCGCGTGTGTGACGAAATCGGCTATCCCGTGATCATCAAGGCCTCCGCCGGTGGTGGCGGCCGCGGCATGCAGATTGTTCGCTCAGCCGAAGAGCTGTCGACCAAGCTGAAAACCTGCCGTACCGAGGCAAAGGCGGCCTTCGGTGACGATGCGGTCTATATCGAGAAGTTCCTCCTGAAGCCACGGCACATTGAGTTCCAGCTCATCGGCGACAGCTTTGGCAACTGTATCCACCTTGGCGAACGCGACTGTTCGCTCCAGCGCCGCCACCAGAAGGTGCTTGAAGAAGCGCCCTCACCTGTCATTGACAGTGAAACCCGTGAGCGCATGGGCGGTATTGTTGCCAAGGCAATGGCCGAGTTTGGCTATTGCGGTGCAGGCACCATCGAGTTCCTCTATGAAGACGGTGAGTTCTATTTCATTGAAATGAACACCCGTGTTCAGGTGGAACATCCGGTGACGGAGATGATCACCGGCATCGATATCGTGCGTGAACAGATTCGCGTCGCTTCGGGCGAAAAGCTCAGCTACACGCAGGACATGGTGCGTTTCTTTGGCCATGCCATCGAATGCCGCATCAATGCCGAACATCCGTTCACCTTCATGCCAAGTCCAGGCGTTGTGACCCAATATCACCCACCAGGTGGTCTGAACGTACGCTGTGACAGTGCCGTCTATGCCGGATACAAGATTCCGCCATACTATGACAGCATGGTCGCTAAGCTGATCGTTGCGGGCTACACGCGCGAAGGCTGCCTGCTCAGGCTTCGCCGGTCGCTTGAGGAATATGTGATTGACGGTGTGACCACCACTATCCCGCTCCATCAGGCCCTGATGGACGATCCGGACTTCCAGAAAGGGGATTACGATATCCACTGGCTGGAAAAATTCCTTGAAAAGCACAACGCAAAATAAAGTATATTAGGGGTTATGCCGCACGACAGTATAACCCCTAATCTTTTATTGCAGGCCTATGCAGCCGGGGTCTTCCCCATGGCTGAAAGCCGCGAAGACGAAGAACTGTTCTGGGTTGACCCCGAAGAACGCGGCATCATCCCGCTTGATAGCTTTCATATCCCGAAATCCCTTGCCAAAATTGTGCGCCAGGACCGCTTCACCGTCACTGTGGACCAGGCCTTTCAAAAGGTGGTGCAGGCATGCGCGCGCCCTGCCCGTGGCCGCAACACCACCTGGATCAGCGAACGTATTGAATATCTCTATACAGACCTTCACGAACGCGGCTTTGCCCATTCTGTGGAATGCTGGCTGAAGGATGAGCTGGTCGGTGGCCTTTACGGCGTGTCTCTTGGCGGTGCCTTTTTCGGGGAAAGCATGTTCCACACAGAAACAGATGCCAGCAAGGTGGCGCTGGTGCACTTGGTGGCGCGGCTTAAGGCCGGCCGTTTCATCCTTCTGGACACCCAGTTTGTAACGGATCACTTGAAGCAGTTCGGCGCGTGCGAGATGCCGCGGGACGAATATCAGGCGATGCTCAAGGCCGCGCTGATGATTCACTCAGCAAATTTTTATGGATTGGGGGCGTCGACGGACGGCTCTACCGTCCTGCAGTTGATCACCCAGACATCATAAACCGAATGCTCAAGCGGATTAAGGGCTGGGCTTGACGCAACCATCCAGCCCTCGAACACGCGTTCACGCTCTTCATCGCGCTTGATGTCGTCGATCTCCAGATACGCAAAGGTCTCTGGCGGTTCGATGGGCGGCCGGGTGCGGCAATAGCGTGCTTTAAGGGCCAGCGTTCCGAACCGTGCCTCTTCGCCAATCGGCAATTCAATTTCCGTGATGCGTGCGGTAATTTTGTCGAGCGCCCGAAGCACCACCACATTGTGGGCAACATTGTCAGGGTGGTCTGCAGCGCTGTCCCGCGGGGCTTCCTGTGCGGTCCCCGCGCCGGATTTCTGGATGGGAACCTGGGAGGCGTCTTGGGCAGCCACGCTATGGCCGCCAAGGCCGATAAGAAACGCCAGCGCGATATGCCGCAGGCCGGTTGTCATTCTTTGCTGTCGCCGGTTGCGAACTTGCCGAACAAGCTGATCAGGTCAACCGCGTCCTGGGTTTCCTCGATCTCATCACCGTCAGCGAGCGTCTCCAGCATGCCGCCTGGCAGCAGGCGCAGGTATTTGCCGCCCAAGAGGCCTTCCTGGCTTACGGCAGCAGCCGTATCGCTTGGCAGTTCAACGCCCTGCTCCACAGAGAAGCGGACAACGGCCTGGAACGTCTGGGTATCTAGTGTGTTTGAAAGCACAGACCCAACCTTGACGCCAGCAAGCCGGACGTCGGACCCAACGCCGATACCGTCAATCTGGTTAAACTTTGCCACCAGCGTGTAGCCGCCCGCCATGGCGCCGTCCGTGCGCTCATAGGCGAACATAAGGAACCAGCCTGCGATCAGCAGAACCAGCGCGCCAATAAGAGATTCAACAAGATTGCTCGACATAAACTACTTTCGCTGGCCGGGAGTGATCTACCCTTATGGGCGCCACGCCTCATAATCTGCTGTTGTTGCTGCGCGCTGAGCCGCATTTACGGCGCCAGCAGGCATATAAGCCTTTTCCGTACCTGTCAGGTTCGGCTGGTGCTCTTTTTCCCAAGGTTTGGTTTCAACGGTCTGCTCGGTCGGTAATACATCAACGGTGTAATGCAGCCAGCCGTGCCAGTCTGCTGGAACACGGGACGCTTCAACAGGCCCATTCTTGTAGATGACCCAGCGACGATGGCCGTTCTTTTCCTGATAATAGACATTACCCTGACTGTCTTCGCCGACTTTCACACCCTTGCGGCTCGTGAAAAGGCGCGTGCCGAAAGTGGCAGAGTTCCACCAGGTGAAGATCGGTGACGAAAACAGTTTAGAAATCAGACCAGTCATTACTTTTTTCCATCAATTACGGGAACATTCGCGCCCGTTTAGCACGTTTGGCCCCCAAGGAAAAGCCGCAACAACACCCATATTTCGCAATTGTGACATTTCCGGGGCCATTCCCAATCAGGGCCTTCTGATTCGGCTTCCCGCCCGGGCGAAGCGAAGCATGAAGGAATTGTTACAGGACCATTTGAATTTTTTTTATCGAAGTGAAAATCACACCCCCGTTTGGAAAGACTCATGGCGCTACAATGAGTCGTCCCCCGCACTTGATAAAAAGGGCCAATGTCAACCGCATTAAAGTGAAAAATAGGGCTTGTCCCCTCTGCCTTTTCCTACATAGGATTGGGCCAACTCAAGGGAGCGGCTACTAGATATAGTAGCTGGCAGAGAAATAGGGGCTGGACGGCGCGCGCCTGGGCAGGGGCTGTATTGCAGGCGCAAAAAGCTGCGAGAATCCAGTAAAACATGAGCGATAACCGAACGGGGGAACCGCATGCGTATTGAACGCCGTTTTACCAAAGACATGTCATGTCCATATGCTGGACAGGAGTGGCGTACTGCAGTCAGTGAAATCAGGAATCCGGACGGTTCGATCGTCTTCCATATGGATAATGTGGAGGTTCCCACAAACTGGAGCCAGGTAGCCACGGATATCATCGCGCAGAAGTATTTCCGCAAAGCCGGCGTTCCGCAGGCCCTCAAGCCCGTAGAAGAAGAAAATGTGCCAAGCTGGCTGTGGCGCAAGGAAGCGGACACGGACGCGCTTGAGAGCATGCCTGAAGACAAGCGCTACGGCAGTGAAGCAAGCGCCAAGCAGGTTTTCGACCGCCTCGCAGGCACCTGGACCTACTGGGGCTGGAAAGGCGGCTATTTCGATAGCGAAGCCGACGCCAAGACTTTCTTTGACGAAATGCGCTTCATGCTGTCGAACCAGATGGCGGCGCCAAACAGCCCGCAATGGTTCAACACCGGCCTGCACTGGGCTTACGGTATCGATGGTCCAGCCCAAGGCCACCACTATGTAGACTTCGAAACCGGCAAGCTTGTGAAGTCCAAAAGTTCTTATGAGCATCCACAGCCGCATGCCTGCTTTATTCAGGGCGTGTCCGACGACCTGGTGAACGATGGCGGCATTATGGACCTCTGGACCCGCGAAGCCCGTCTTTTCAAATACGGCTCGGGCACCGGCTCCAACTTCTCAAATATTCGTGGAGAAGGCGAAAGCCTCTCCGGTGGCGGAAAGTCCTCCGGCCTGATGAGCTTCCTCAAAATCGGCGACCGCGCCGCGGGCGCCATCAAGTCAGGAGGCACCACCCGCCGCGCCGCCAAAATGGTTGTGGTTGATATCGACCACCCTGATATTGACGATTTTATCAACTGGAAAGTTGTTGAAGAACAAAAGGTTGCGGCCCTTGTCTCAGGTTCAAAGCTGAATGAAATTCACCTGAACCGCATCATGAAGGCGTGCCATGACGCCAAGCCTGACATGGGCGACAAGGCGTTTGAACCGAAGGAAAACAAGCTGCTGAAGAAGGAAATCATCGCTGCACGCAAGGTGATGATCCCTGAAAACTATGTTCAGCGTGTTATCCAGTTCGCCAAGCAAGGCTACACGTCGATTGACTTCAAAACCTACAACACGGACTGGGACTCGGACGCCTACCTGACTGTGTCGGGTCAGAACTCCAACAACTCCATCCGCGTAACCGACGATTTCATGAAAGCTGTCAATGACGGCGCTGAATGGAACCTGGTCAGCCGCACAGATGGCAGCGTTGCCCGCAAGGTGAACGCCAAGGACCTGTGGCGCGATGTGGGCCATGCCGCGTGGGCGTGCGCAGACCCAGGCATCCAGTTCCACACCACCATCAATGACTGGCATACCTGCCCTGCCTCAGGCGACATCCGCGCATCCAACCCTTGCTCGGAATATATGTTCCTGGACGACACAGCCTGTAACCTGGCGTCCCTGAACCTGATGACTTTCCGCGCGAAGGACGGCAGCTTCAAGGTTGAGAATTTCAAGCACGCCTGCCGCCTGTGGACCATGGTGCTTGAGATTTCCGTCCTGATGGCACAGTTCCCATCCAAGGAAATCGCCAAGCTTTCCTATGAATTCCGCACACTGGGCCTTGGTTTCGCCAACATTGGCGGGCTTTTGATGAGCCTTGGTATGTCCTATGACAGTGACGAAGGCCGCGCACTTTGTGGCGCCATCACGGCCCTGATGACCGGTGAAGCTTACGCGACAAGCGCCGAAATGGCGTCTGAGTTGGGCGCATTCCCAAGCTACAAGAAAAACGCCGACCATATGCTGCGGGTGATCCGAAACCACCGTCGCGCGGCTTACGGCCAGGATGACGGCTACGAGAAACTGCACACCAAGCCTGTGCCGCTCGATATCGAAAGCCTGACCGACCCAGCCATCGGTGTGGCCGCTGGTGAAGCGTGGGATCGCGCGCTTGAAATCGGTGAAGAACACGGCTTCCGCAATGCGCAAGCCACCGTGATTGCACCAACAGGTACTATCGGCCTGGTGATGGACTGTGACACCACGGGCATCGAGCCTGACTTCGCGCTGGTGAAGTTCAAGAAGCTCGCCGGTGGTGGCTATTTCAAGATCATCAACCGCATCGTGCCTCAGGCCCTTGAGGTCCTTGGCTACGACGGTGAAGAGATCAACGACATCACGCTTTATGCCGTCGGTAACAGCACGCTCAAAGGGGCACCCGGTGTCAACCACGAGACGCTGAAGGAGCGCGGGTTCACAACGCGCGAGATCGACGCTGTTGAAGCCCAGCTGAAAAACGCGTTCGACATCAAGTTTGTGTTCAACCAGTGGACGCTGGGTACCGATTTCTGCAAGGAAACGCTTGGCCTGACGGATGAGCAGCTGAACGACTATAATTTCGACCTCTTGGCCGCCATCGGCTTCGACCGGGAAGAAATCGCAGCGGCCAACCTCTTCTGCTGCGGTGCCATGACGCTTGAAGGTGCGCCGCACCTGAAGGAAGTTCACTATAGCGTGTTCGATTGCGCCAACCCTTGCGGCAAGATCGGCAAGCGCTCGCTTTCCTGGCAGAGCCATATCCATATGATGGCGGCGGCGCAGCCGTTCATCTCCGGCGCGATCAGTAAAACCATCAACATGCCGAACTCGGCAGATGTGGATGACTGTATGGCCGCCTATGAGCTCAGCTGGTCGCTCGCTCTTAAAGCCAACGCGCTTTACCGCGACGGCTCCAAGCTCAGCCAGCCGCTGAACGCTGCGCTTCTTGACGACGAGGATCTTGAGGAAGAGCTCGAAGACCTGAATGTTGCCGAGCGCGCCGAAGTGATCACCGAGCGGATCGTCGAGCGCATTGTCGAGGTGGAACGCGAAGCTGGCACCAAGCGCAAGCGTCTGCCCGAGCGCCGCAAAGGCTACACCCAGAAGGCCATCGTTGGCGGGCACAAGGTTTACCTGCGGACTGGCGAATATGATGACGGCAGCGTGGGCGAGATCTTCATCGACATGCACAAGGAAGGCGCAGCGTTCCGGAGCCTGATGAACAACTTCGCCATCGCGATTTCCATCGGCCTCCAGTATGGCGTGCCGCTGGAGGAATTCGTGGACGCCTTCACCTTCACACGCTTTGAACCATTCGGCCGTGTGGAAGGCAACGACACCATCAAGATGTCCACCTCGCTTCTGGACTATATCTTCCGCGAGCTGGCGATCTCCTACCTGGGCCGCGATGACCTCGCACACGTTCAGCCTGCTGACCTGGCACCCGACACAACGGGCCGCGGCGACAGCGGCGATGGCTTGCCGGCGATGGATGAGGAAGTCACCGAAGCGCTTGAGCGCGTTCAGAAATTCGCGTCCTCCGGTTACGTTCGCGGCAGCAACCTTGTGGTTCTGAAGTCGAAAGAAACCAAGGATAGCAAAGAGTTAGAGACCGTTTCTGTTGCCACAGGTACGGCCGGCGTAGCCACAGTGGCTGTAGGTTCCGCCATGGCGAACGGTGCTACGGAAGCAACGGTTGACGCTCGGGTTGCGGCCCGTATGAAGGGATATGAAGGCGATGCCTGCGGCGAATGCGGCAACTTTACGCTGGTTCGTAACGGTACATGCCTGAAGTGCGACACCTGCGGCGGGACATCCGGCTGCAGCTAGGCACATAGAGAATTACCCCACCCACTAACCCGTCCCAGTGGGTGGATATCTCGGGGAAGGTTCTGCCTTCCCCAATTTTTTTGCCTGCGTCAGAACAGCCGGGCCAGAAGCAAAGAAACGTCCAGGCAGAGCCGTAAATTTACTATAATTTTCAACTTGTTGTTTCCTCGGCTCCATCACGAGCCTATAGTACTGCCTGCAACACTTGAGCCTTTACCAAATCTTTACTCACAAGATGTTCAAGTGTCGGGAATGCGCTGGCGCATCGCTCCGCATTCCGAATGTTGTATCTTTTCTCGTGGAGCTGACTGTGGCAGACACGCTTGGAAGCAAGGTTTCTCCGATTGCCAACCCATCGGGCGGTGGCGCTCAATCATCGCGCATCGTCAACACAAGCGCCGTTGCAGAGCGCCTGCCGGTTGGCATCCTTGTGTGCGGCGTAACCTCCGGCAATGTCATTGAGGCCCTGTTTATCAACGGTTTTGCCCGTGAGGTGTTTGACCTCAAGGATGGCGCGCAGATGCCCTGCACGCTGGACAGTGTCTGGAGCGCGAATGAGAATCACGTTCTTTCGGGCCAGATTCTGGAGGTCCACCGGTCCGGGCGCAGCGCCAGCTTTGAATGGTCGATCCGTGTCGGTGCCATTGAACGCTTCCTGTCGTCGCACCTGCTGCCGCTTGAAGATCACGAAGGCCGCATCTATCAGGTTATTTGCACCATTGAAGATCAGACGGCGGAAAAACTGGCAGAACGCAACCTTCTGCATCACGCCTTCCACGACGCCCTCACCGGCCAGCCCAATCGGGTCTTGTTCCGGAACAAGCTTGAAGAAGCCGTTACTGAATGCCAGCGCTCTGGCTCAGGCGCGGGCTGCGCGGTGCTGATCATCAACATCGACCGCTTCCAGCAGATCAACGAAAGCTTCGGGCATTCCTCAGGCGACCGGTTCCTGATTTCCATGGCCTCGACGCTTCGGCGCTGTATCCGCAGCTCAGACACCCTCGCCCGCCTCTCAGGCGACGAGTTTGCCATTCTTGTGTCTCACTTCAACGACATCGAAGAAGTGGAAATGATCTCCCGCCGTATCCATGACGCCATGGCGCTTCCCTATGATCTGGACGGCAATGAGGTTTTCACCAGCGTCTCGGTTGGCGTTGCCACAACCATTTCCAGCTCCACTCACCCGGAAGACCTGATCCGCGATGCCGATTTCGCCATGCACCGCGCGAAGTCTGCTGGCAAGGCGCGCACAGAGATTTACCAAAGCGATTCGCACCAGCGTGCACGCTCCCAGTTCCATCTGGAAACAGAGCTTCGGCGCGCAGTGGAACGGGGCGAGCTGGAGCTTAACTACCAGCCTATTATCGACCTGAAGACAGACGAGCTCCATGGGTTCGAGGCCCTCACGCGCTGGGTTCATAAAGACCGCGGCGCCGTCTCCCCTATTGAATTTATCCCGCTGGCGGAAGAAACCGGCGTGATCGTTCCCCTTGGGCGCTGGGCAGTCGATTCTGCCTGTGCTGCCGTTAAGTCCTGGCTTGATGAAATGGGCCCAGAAAAAACGGTTCCGGTGAATGTGAATGTCTCAGGCGTTCAGTTCGCGCGGGACGATGTTGCCGGCATGGTGGAAAAGGCGCTCAAGGAACATGACCTTCCAGGCCACCTTATCCGCATCGAGCTGACGGAAAGTGCCATTATGGCCAACCCGACCCGTATTTCCGAAACGCTGTCCCGCATCCGTAAGTTGGGTGTGAAAGTAGCGCTTGATGACTTCGGCACGGGCTACAGCTCGCTTAACTATCTTCACCAGTTCCCGATCGACATTATCAAGATCGACCGCAGCTTCATCAACCAGCTGGAAAAGGACAATGCGCCTTTCAAAATTCTGGAGATGATCGGCATGCTGGCGACCAACCTTGGCCACGAAGTGGTGGCCGAAGGGCTTGAGGACGTGGAGCACATCGAAATGCTGCGCAGTTTGGACTTCAGCTTCGGTCAGGGCTACTTCTGGTCAAAGCCGGTTGATACATCATCGGCCACAGAAATAGTCCGCGGCAAGCTGCCTTGGGCCTGAAGCCCTTGAAGGCACCATAACGGTGCACCACATATGGTTTAAAGACATTCACTCCGCCGACAGACAGGGAATGATATGAGCGAGGAAACCAGCAAAACATCCGATAAGGAGCCTGCCAAGAAGGCCGCTCCCAAAACCACGGCAAAAAAGCCTGCGGCTAAGGCCGCTACTGCGAAGAAGGCGCCTGCGAAAAAAGCGGCTACAACGCGGAAAACATCAAAGGCCGCGCCGAAGAAGCCCGCTGCGTCGAAGACCACAACCAAATCAACGGCGAAAAAGACCACAAGCCGGAAAGCACCTGCCAAGAAACCTGCGGCAAAGGCTGCTGCAGCCAAGACGCCAAAGCCCGAGCCCAAGGTTTCCAGCATTGCGGATGAGCAAGAGCGTATCTCTGAAGCTGCTGATAAGCCCGAAAGCACGGATACGGCCGCACGCGCAGGCGATGACAACGGCTTTGATGCTGAAGAATTCAAAGAGGCCATTAAACGAAAGGACTGGGGGTCACATTTTTCCAGGCTTCTGTTTGTGGTGCTCTATAGCGCGATTGGCTTTATCGCCGTTCAAGCCATCATCGTCCTGGCGCTTGCCCAGTTGGTGCTTATTGTGCTGAACGACAGCCAAAATGACACTGTCCGCAGTGCCATGACCATTCTTGGCCGCTATATCAGCGAAATCATGGATTACCTGAGCTTCGCAACCGATGAACGGCCCTTCCCGCTTGGAAAAGAGCTGCCAACAGACAGCGACTAGACGCAATATCTCTGTTTCACGCATACAAAAGGCGCCAAACGGCGCCTTTTTCTTTGAAGCCTGATGCAAGTCATCCTGGCTACATATAAAGGCCAGCCTGTTCGAACAAAACCTCGGCGCCCAGCCGAATAACGGCTGCGGCAACAATGGCGGTAAACAGTCCTTTGATAAGGTCAAACATGGTGCGATCTTACCTCAATGCCCAGGCTACAGCAAGCCTGCCAACCTCACTGAGCTTCTTGACCCTTCTGCCTTTGTAAAAACGCATCGCGGCTCCTTAATGCCACATCGGCATGATCAGAAAAGGCGCCGTCAATGCCAAGCGACCAGTAGGCATCCAATTCTGCTTCCATATCGGCGAAACCGTCCCCCACTTGATCGGCTCGGAACGTCCAGGGATGCACCTTGTATCCAAGCCGGTGCGCCTCCTCCAACACGCCAGTAGACTTGCCGTCACCGTCCATCAAGAGCTGCTTGTAGGGGCCAATTCCGGCGATAATGTTCCCGTACTTGTCAAGCGGTACATCCAGCCTGTAGCGGCCGGTGGATGGGTCTTCCGCGCCTTCAATCAGCCAGATGAGTGGCGCGCTGGTGTGGGGTGCAACCTCCACAAGGTAATCACCGCTAAAACACTGGAAATAAACGGGAATACCCGAACCCTGTGCATGCCTGAACACCTCAAGCAAGGCGGGCGTTGGGTCCAGCCCCATTGCTTTATAATCCAGCGGGTGTTTCATCTCGATATAGAGCCCCACCTGGCTGTCACCCCGCTCGGACTCCACGAGCGCGAAGATTTCCTCAATGGTCGGGACCACCTCTACCCCATCATAATCGGTGCCACGGGTCGGGCGCGCCTGCCGCGCCTTCAGCGTCCTCAGTTCGCTCAAGGTGAAATCAAAAACCCACCAGTCGGTCTTGCCGCGAATCTCCCGGCGCCTGTCCGCAAACTCGGGATGGTCTGCCACATTTGTGCTGTCGGACAAGTAAACGTCATGCCGGGCCACCAGCTTGCCGTCTTTGGTCATCACCAGGTCCGGCTCGATATAGTCGGCACCCATTTCGATTCCCATTCGGTAAGCCATCAGCGTATGCTCAGGCCGGTAACCACTTGCACCACGGTGGGCGATAACAATTGGATCAGCATCACCCGCATGAACCATCGTCATGCCTCCTGTCGCCATAAGGATCAGGCCGAAAAAAGCCTTTATTCTCAATTTCATAATCATACGCCCTTCGTGCATTTTGCAAACAGCGAAAGCACCCTGCCCTGAAAATGTGACAATCAGGTTTCCTTCGTGACCCAACCAACCAATTCAAGACTTGACGGTCTATTAATTCAAGGGCCTTTTATAGGTGGAGGATCGATTATGGATTTGGGACTAACGCTCGGCTCGCTTGTAGCCATTGTGATACTTGCCTTTCTGGCGTCAAAAATGTTCCCCAATAAGGGCCGCTTGGATGAAGAGCGCGTCTCGAGGAACCTGAAGCGCTATGAACCAGACGTGGATATCGACGATATTTTCATCGATGCCACAGGGAAATATGCGCTCGTCGGCCTTAAGGCCCCCGCTGAAAGCCTCGGTCTCTTGCGGCTTCTTGGTGACAGGGTGGTGTGCCGCTTGTTGACCGCCGCAGATATCCGTTCGGTTTTCAAGGATCACGCCCGGATCACGCTGGTTCTCAACGATTTCACTCAACCCGAGATCACCTTGACCATGTCGAATGACACGCTGAAATCTGTGGCCGATCTTCTTGACGCCTTCACCAACAAGCTGGAGTCCGCACATGCCGCTTGATCTACCGAAACCAACCGAGTTTGCGGTTCCAGCCTTCGTCTTTTTCGTGCTGGTGGAAATGATCTATGGCTGGAAGACGGGCCGAGCGAAATTCGAAGGCAAGGATTCCCTCACGTCTCTGTTCATGGGGCTTGGCAGCACGGTATCCGGCGCCATTACCGCGTCGCTTACCTTTGTCGTGGCCTATTGGGTTTGGGAAAACTTCCGCATTTTCGATATGGGGGCCAGTTGGCCGGTCTTTGCACTGGCCCTCGTGCTGGATGACCTGGCCTATTACTGGATTCACCGCTTCGGGCACCGCTCGCGCTGGATGTGGGCAGCCCATGTGATCCATCATTCAAGCCAGCACTATAACCTGACGACGGCACTCAGGCAGACCTGGACCAGCCAGCTCACGCCAAGCTTCCTGTTCAAATGGCCCATTTTCATCCTGGGCATTGAGCCGGCGATTGTATTCTTCTGCGCCGGGCTGAACCTGATTTACCAATTCTGGTTCCACACCGAGGCAATCGACAAGATGCCACGCTGGTTCGAGGCGGTTTTCAACACGCCAAGCCACCACCGGGTGCACCATGCCAACAACCCGAAATATCTTGATTCCAATTATGCTGGCATCTTCATCATCTGGGACCGGCTGTTCGGCACGTTTGTGCCGGAAGATAAAAACGAGCCCTGCCGCTATGGGCTTGTGCGCGACCTGGGCACGTTCAACCCGCTTCGTGTTGCATTCCATGAATGGTGGGGCATTGTGACAGACGTTTGGCACGCCAAGGGCTTCAGGAACAAGCTGATGTTCCTCATCGCCCCGCCTGGCTGGACGCCGGACGGCAGCCGGAAAACCAGCGACATGATCAAGGCAGAATGGCGCGAACGCCAGGAAAAAGCAGGCCATGAAGGCGCAGCGTCAGTCGCGTCTCCCGAAAAGGCGGCCTGACGGTTACGACATCACGCCAACCCGGAAACCGCCCCAGTGCCTGCCATTTACGGTGATTGGGGCGGAAATGTCTTTCATCAATACAAACTTGCCCTCGCCCATATCGCGGCGATAAGGCTGAATCTTGAAAGGGTCCCGGCTTCTACCAGCCCTTAAAGCAACCTTGTCGTCGTACATCCGGCGATTGCGGGCATTGGCCGCGTTCCAGGCCGGATCATCCTTGCGCTGAGGGTGCGAGAATTTTTTGTTGTGCGTGGGAAGATAGCCGTTCCGATCGAACGCGGCACAGATAACGATCTTGTCGTTTGATGCGACGATCTTTTCCTGCATGTCAAAAAGCAGCCTGTCTGTCAGTTCCGTAAATCGGGTTGTCACCTGCTCAGGGTTCGTGCCGGGAACTGGAACATAGTTTTCATCAAACAGGTCGTCTTCGGTCACGTCACCCTTCTTGACCGCTTCCTCAAACAACCCGCTGATCAGGGCTGCTGTATCTCTCGCGATCTGGACATATTGCGTATCCGCCGTCTCCACCTCAGTCCCTGCCGCGATCTGAACCAGTTTTTCACCGAAATCAACCAGATCGTTCAGCCGTTGGTCAGCGCTACGAAGCTTCTTGTCGGCAAGCACCGTGCCTTCCGCAACTTTTTCAAGCTGCTCGTCAACCACAACGCATGCCTCGGACATAGAGACAGTTGCCGCATCAATCCGCTGGTTGCAGTCAGCCGCAACGGAGGTCACACCCCGCATTTCCTCAAGGCTTTCCACCAATCCGTCAATATGAGACTGCGCTGTCTCGGCACATTCTGCGCCCTCATGAATGTCGCCTATCAGAGCCTTTACCTGGCTGGACAGTTCGCTCACAACATCGTTGATACGTTCTGTCGCGGCCCGGGTCTCGCCTGACAGTTTCTTTACTTCACCGGCCACAACGGCAAAGCCACGGCCTGCATCTCCTGCGCGGGCAGCTTCGATGGTGGCATTCAGGGCCAGAAGGTTGGTCTGGCTGGCAATCGCATCGATCGCAGCAGAAACCTGCCCTACGGTCTCGAGCGCGGCCGACAGGCCCTTAATGCGTTCCTCCAGCCCGTTAACCGTGCCGATAAGCTTGTTTGTCTGTGCAGCTGTGTCGCCAACAGCCTCACTTGAACGGTTGCTTACCTGTTCGATCTGGCTCAAGGCATCGCCGATATCGCCAGCAGCCCTTGATACTTCCTCGCGCCTCTGGTTCATCTCCTCGACAGACGATTTGAGGGTACTTGCCGTTTCGGCCTGTGCCGTAAAAAATGCGCTAACCTCTGTCACCGCGGCGGCCACGTCGGCGCAATTCAGGCTGAATTCGCTGGCATTTTCGGCGATCTCGACAATCGCGTCTTCAGTTTTCTGCAAGGACACTTCCACTTCCCCGATAATTAGTCGACTCACTATTCAAATAATTAGACCAACTTTCCGAAGATTTGGTTACTAGATTTGAAATCCTCCAATGCGCCGCAGATTGAAGTCTCCGCCCTCCTTTTCTCTGCTTTTTTGGGAATGCAACCAACTCTGCATTGGATATTGGCCAATGGCCGCACCCTCGCTTCGTGCCTGTCCTGAAACGTGTTATTTAAAATCTTACGGTTGTATTTATTCCCCTTAAGGGGGACTTCAGGGCCAACACGCCCCTACATGAAAGGAACGGACATGCTAGAAACCGACAAACCCAAGTGGCCGGAAAACGCAATGGTCGGCTATATCGACATTCAGGCAACAGGATCGATGAAGGCCATTACAGCCAGTCAGATCCAAGCCTACAATGTTATCATTGTCGCGTTCACAGACCCTGACGGCACATTGGATGCAGCCCTCTGGGCTACCGTGGAGCCAATTCTGAAGAATGCGGCTCCTGGTACCTTGAAGCTGCTGTCCTATGGCGGTGCTGGCGCCTCCGCGGCCCCATCCCCGTTAACTGCCGTAAACCTCGTAAATACAGCGAAAACCCTTAGGCTGCACGGCATCGACCTGGATATCGAGGATAACAAGATTACAACCGCAAATTATAACTTGTTTGCGACGACACTTAAGAAGCTGGGGCAATGACCGGGTAGCTGCGAAATTGGCCATATTCATGTTTGAAAGTTCAGGAGGTTGCGGACAGACCGAATCTATTGCCTGACAGCGAAACAGGTTATGCTCTCCCTCTTGTGAACTTGCTCGTGCGGGGAGGAATAATGTGAAACAAGTCTGGGATGATGGTGAACTTGCCGAAAATTGGAACCTGAAGGCCGATGAAGAAATTCTATTCAAAGGAAAATCGGCACACGCACAACTTGGTATAGCGTTGCAGCTTAAGCATTATCAGGCCTACGGTCGTTTTCCCAAGAAGACCTCTGATTTTGCGTTGCAGATAATTCGCCATGTCTCAGATCAACTGGGAATTGTGTCGGAAGGCATATCGTCTTACGATTGGGAAGCCAGAAGCGCCCGGCGGCACCGGCAGGAGATACTCAAATTTCTAGACATTAGGCGAATAACGGCAAGAGATCGGCAGCAACTAATCACATGGCTTTGTAACGACGTGTTTTCCGAAGGAACTGAACCCAACGAAGCTTTTGATCAGGCATGCTCATATCTGTTAGATAGAAAACTGCAGTGCCCGTCCACCAAAGAACTCGATCGCTTGATACGGTCTGCCCACAATCGTTTTCTTCAGAGTGTTCACCGAGACATATCCGCGAGGCTATCTGGCGCTACACGTGAGGCGATCGAGGTGAGTTTGGCCGATCCTGATGTGCCAATAGGCTTCAATGGGTTGAAAGCTGACCCAGGACGGGTCAGCCTGGATAATATATTACGCACATGCAGCCAACTTCGGTTCATTCGGTCCCTGCGACTTTCAACGGCCACCTTCGGCGGTGTCAGTGCAAAATTCCTCAAGCGCTTGAAACAGATGGCCAGCAATGACACCGCATGGGACATGAAGCAGCGTCCGATTGAGCGCCGGCATTCACTTTGTTCAATCCACTATTGTTTCCGCGGACGGGAAATTACCGATGGCCTGATCGATCTCCTATTGGAAACAATTCACAAAATCGACGCAAGCGCGCAACGGAAAGTCATGAAGGAATTAATGGCTGATTTCCAGAAGGTCTACGGCAAGGAACGTTTGCTGTTTGAAATCGCCGACGCTGCCCTGACCGACCCCGATGGAGCCGTCTGCGACGTGGTTTTCCCAGTCGCCAACCCAGAAGTTCTGAGCAATCTGGTGAAAGAATACAAGTCGTCGGGTCCTGGCTATAAAAAGAAGGTGCATACAGTCCTCCGGGCGTCCTACGGCAATCACTATCGCAAGATGCTTCCGGCCATCCTTGATGTCCTCGAGTTTCGTTCAAACAACGCCGCACACCGCCCCCTTCTTGACGCTCTGGACTGGATCAAACGGATGCGCGCCGACAATCGTCGTTTTATCCAGTTGGATGAAGGCTTGCCGGTTGATGGCGTGGTGCCCAAAAAATGGCACGAGGTCATCATCGATCACGATGCCACAAACGGCCCCCGGATTAACCGCATCAATTATGAAATCTGCGCCCTGCAAACGTTGCGCGAACGCATAAGGTGCAAGGAGATCTGGGTTGTCGGTGCAGATCGTTACCGTAATCCGGATGAAGACCTGCCTGGTGATTTTGAAGACCGGCGTCCAGACTATTATGGGCTATTGGACCAGCCCATGGATGCCGGTGAATTTATCGCGCGCGTAAAGAAGGATATGGACCGAACACTCTTTGAGCTGAATGCCGGCATGCCGAGAAACAAGAAAGTTTCGCTGCGCACTAATCACAAGAACAGAATTTGTCTGTCCCCTCTTGAGCCCCAGCCAGAAGCGCAAGGCATCGCGCCGATCAAGGCCGAACTCGCAAAAAGATGGCCGATGACGGGCTTGCTGGATGTGTTGAAAGAAGCGGATCTGCGGATAGGCTTCAGCGATCTGTTCCAAACCTCAGGCAATCGGGAAATACTCGATCGGGAAACCATTCAGAGGCGCTTGCTGCTCTGCCTCTATGCCATGGGTACGAATGCCGGCCTAAAGCGGATCAGTGCAGGCCCGCACGGCGTCAGTTACAAGGAACTCCTCCATATTCGCCGCCGCTTCATCGGCAAAGACGCCTTGCGGAATGCAATAGGTCAAATAGCGAACGCGGTATTTGCCGTACGAAACCCGGAGATCTGGGGCGAAGGCACGACGTCATGCGCGTCGGATTCCAAGAAGTTCGGTGCCTGGGATCAGAATCTCATGACAGAATGGCATATCCGCTATGGTGGTCGCGGGGTCATGATCTATTGGCATGTCGAAAAGAAATCGACTTGCATCTACTCTCAACTCAAGCGGTGTTCCTCTTCCGAAGTTGCCTCGATGATTGAAGGCGTTCTCAAGCACTGCACCGATATGGATGTTGATCGTCAATATGTGGATAGCCACGGGCAAAGCGAAGTGGCGTTCGCCTTCTGTCATATGCTCGGGTTTGACCTGCTGCCGCGGCTTAAAGCCATCAGTCGTCAGAAGCTCTATCTGCCAGATCCAGGTAAGCGCCAAAATTATGGCAACTTGGAACCGATCCTCACACGCCCTATTGATTGGCGCCTTATCGAACAGCAATATGATGAAATCGTAAAGTTTGCGGCGGCCATGAAGCTGGGTACCGCGGATCCAGAGGCCATTCTCCGGCGATTTACACGCTCGAACGTCCAGCATCCCACATACAAGGCGCTCACCGAGCTTGGCAAAGCCATCAAAACCATCTTTTTGGCCAGATATCTGGGGTCTGAGGAACTCAGGAGGGAAATTCACGAAGGCCTAAACGTGGTAGAAAACTGGAACAGCGCAAACTCCTTCATTTTCTTCGGGAAAGGCGGTGAGGTGGCAACAAACCGGCTGGAAGAACAGGAATTGTCCGTGCTCTCGCTGCACCTGCTGCAAATTTGTCTGGTCTATGTAAACACGCTGATGATGCAACGGGTGCTCGCAGACCCCTCATGGAGCCGAACGTTAACGACAGAGGATCGGCGTGCCATTACTCCGCTGATCTATGGGCACATAAATCCTTATGGCATATTTGATCTCGATATGTCCAAGCGGCTCGATTTGGACTTCAAAGTACTAACGTGACGACTGATATACTGTTTGCCATCGACACACTACTTTGCCTTACAGGCATCAATTCGCTTGTACTGGGGCTTACTCCATATGCGAGGATATTTCGAATTTTATTCGCAACCGGAGTTTTAGATGCTCAGCAGAAAAATTGGCGCTGCCACGTTCACAGGATCATTGGCTGCTTTGTTTCTGTCAGACACAACCTTTGCCCTTGATCCTGTTTTAGCCCTGACCCTACATGCTGTTCAAGGATGTCATTGAAATCGATGCAGAGTACGCTAGCCATAAGGTCAAGAGGCTTTCAGGAATATATGCGTCATTCGCCATCAGGGAAGATGGTTCGGTCCCCCGGCACCATGAAACGCAAACAAGCTGCGCAAACAAAAGAGAAACTTATGCACCCATAACTTTCGCTGGTGACCGAAAGACATATTGCAACAAGCGCGTTGATCAAACCTTGCCTTGACGGCTGCGATAACTATCTTGACAATCGAAGCAATATATATCGGCGATACCCGAGTCGAGCAATGAGAATGACGAGGAACCCAATGAACCACGACCACGGCAGCAACAGCTACAAAAAGAACTCAATTACGCTCGGCGGGGCGGTTGCGATGGGGACCGGGGTCATGATCGGTGCGGGGATATTTGCTTTGACCGGGCAGATTGCTGAGCTTGCCGGGCCGCTCTTTCCAATCGCCTTCTTTATCGGTGCAATCGTCACCGGGTTCAGTTCCTATAGCTACATCAAGATGTCAAATTCCTGGCCATCGGCAGGGGGCATCGGAATGATTTTGCAAAAGTGTTACGGTCCAGGCGCCGTTGCGGCGGGAGCGGCTCTTCTGATGGCGCTCAGCATGGTCATCGCCGAAAGCCTCGTCGCCCGGACCTTTGCCACATACCTCCTGCGCCCTTTCAATATTGGAGGAGGGCCGCTTGTACCCATCCTCTCCGTTGGTGTGATCCTCTTTGCATATCTTGTAAACATTGCGGGCAACAGGTCAATCGGTCTCTTTTCGATCGTTATGGCCGCGATCAAGATCGGCGGCATAGCGCTTTTCGGGATCGCGGCCTTGTGGTCTAGCGGGTTCAGTTTCGCCGCCTCCTCCCAGAGTGCCGGCAATTTTGGTGCAACGGGTTTCGTCGCCTCGGTCGCGCTTGCCGTTCTCGCGTTCAAGGGATTCACAACAATTACCAACAGCGGTGCCGAGATTACCGACCCCAACCGCAATGTCGGTCGCGCGATCATGATTTCCATTGTATTGTGTGTTGTCGTCTATCTGCTCGTCGCATTCGGAGTGGGATCAAGCCTCACCATCGACCAGATCATCGCCGCCAAGGACTATTCGTTGGCCGAAGCAGCAAAACCAGCCTTGGGGCAGGTCGGATTCCTGCTGACGGTTCTGCTGGCGGTCGTCGCAACCGCGTCTGCGGTTCTGGCCAGTGTCTTTGCCGTCTCGCGAATGCTGGCCATGTTGACGGATATGAAGATGATCCCGCACAGCCATTTCGGCATGTCCGGACCGATCCAGCGGCATACGCTGGTCTATACGGTGGTGATCGCATCTTTTCTGGCCGTGTTCTTAGATCTGAGTCGTATAGCGTCGTTGGGTGCGTTCTTCTACTTGACCATGGACATGGCAGTGCAATGGGGTGTCTGGCGTTTCCGCCGGACTGAAATCGGTGCGTCAGGTGTCGTGCTTCTTGCGGCGCTCGGGTTCGATGCGATCGTTCTGGTCGCCTTCACTGCTCTGAAACTGCAAAGCGATCCTTCTATCGTTGTTTATGCAGTTATTGCGATCATCAGCGTCTTTCTGTTCGAACGAGCCTACCTATCGCGTTGGCTTGCGCCGCAAAATGACTCTGCCCGCAGTTGACGGATCATGTCACACTAAATAGTCACGATGAGCGACGCGCGGGAATTACAATGATCATCGGTTTTACGCTGGGCTTCGCCGTTGGCGGGTTCCTACGCGCATATCCACCATCTGCCCCTGCGGACGATACAGGACGCTTGGGCAATCGAAGCCCCTCTGATCCAGCGTGAAGTAAATCCCAGTCGCCCTCTTATTCGGCATTCTTGCGTTCAAGGCCCCTGATTGGCGGAACCAAAACATGGATGTCTCACTCCTTGTCTTCGGGCTCGACGCAGGGTTGCCAGTCCCATAGACGATTCATCGTTGCAAACAGGAAGGATGCTGACCAGGCAATCAGCAAGAGCCCGTTGAGGGCCTCGACACCAGCGAGAAACCGCAGATGCCCGGTTGGGACGATGTCTCCGATTCCAAGCGATGTGTACATGACGGTCGAGAAATAGAAGTAGTCAAGCAGGTTTGCCGTTGCCGACCCCTCGAAGCCACCTATACCAAGCTGTGCCTCGGCAATCCAGAAACCGCCTGCGAATAGCGCGATCTGAAACAGATGGGTGAGAAACAACAAACTCACGATGGAAAGCACGCGGGTATGTGGTCGCAACGGAACGGACGCCATGCGTCCCGAGCAGAATCCCAGAGACATCACATGCAGATAGGCTGTGGCGACGAAGAGTGCGACAGAAATGGCTATCGAAACTAACAATTCACGATCCTATTATTTACATAAGTTCAGACTTGATCGTAAGGAAGTGTGTCGCCGAGACTTCCCCCAGGTTGAGGCATGTAATAACAGATGATAGTATCACGTCGCCCAATTAACATGTCGGAGGTAAAAAAGCGTGTTGCTTTAATTGTCTCTAAAACCAAAGCCGAAGGCCGGTAACAAAAGACAATGAACTTGGATCGACACCGTCGTCACGAAGAATTTTCGCTGTACTACCTAGTTTCCGATTCCACTCAAGTCCTACATAAGGTGCAAACTCTCGGCGAATTTCGTAACGCATCCGCAGCCCCAACTGAATGTCATTGATACCTTTCCCAACATCATATTTTCTCGCTTCGCTTAAGGAAAAATTTGTCTCAAAGCGCGACTGCAAAATTAGTCGCTGCGAAAACAATAGATCGTATGTGGCCACGACGCGCCCTGAAATATCACCCCCATCACTCAAAAAAATCGCAGGCTCCAACTCAAACCAATAGGGTGCCAACCCTTGCAAGCCAATTACCGCAAATGCTCTGTCACCAGATGACCCCGTACCATATGCTACGTCATAACGAGCACCTACCTGAAAATCCCAGAATGGCGATACGGCTCGACTGTAAAGTGTTTGAAGCTCCATCTCCCCATTATTAGAGGATAACTCGTCGACCCCTTCAAACTTGAACCAAAATTTACTGTAATCAGTACCCCGCCAACCCTGCACATCCCAGCGAAGAACGTCGCTGTCACCATTGTTCCGATATTCAAACTGATCAAAAATAACTTTACTAACAGAAATCATGTCGGTGTCTTCCCAGCCATCCATGTGGCGGTATTCATACCCTCCGGAATTGGCATTTGGGTCGCGAGCGTCAGGGGGTATTTTCCCTCCTTGCATGGAAGGCTTGTCTTTGGCTTCTTTGTTCATTGTTGCTTCTACTTGTGGCATCGGCATTTCCTGCGCCAACAAAGAAGGTTCAGAAAATAGAAATATAGCAGCTGGGAGGATAGCTATTTTTTTAAATTTTGTATGAGACATAATCCGTTTCCTTTGCCTTTTCACGCTACCACGACTTCACGAAACATACCGGCTGCCATATGGTACAATAGATGACAATGAAAGGCCCAGCGGCCCTCTGCATCTACCGTTACAAGCATGCTGACGCTTTGCGCGGGCTGAACGGAAATGGTGTGTTTCCGAACTTGAAATGTGCCGTCCGGCGCTTCCAGATCAGACCACATTCCGTGCAAATGCATTGGATGGGCCATCGTGCTGTCATTATGGAGGATTACGCGAATGCGCTCTCCCAACGGAAAATGTAACGGTTTGGCTTCGTTTAGTTTTAGACCGTCAATCGACCAGATAAAGCGCTCCATGTTACCAGTTAAATGCAGCTCAATTTCGCGACTTGGCTGTCTCGTATCTTCCGGCTGATCAACACTTTTCATGTCAGCATATGTTAGAACTCTGCGGCCATTGTTGCGCAGCCCTGGTCCGGGGTCATCCAAATTCACACGAGGATAATTGATCCGCATGTCCACAGCAGCGCCGTACTCGGTCCGTGCATGATTGACCTTGCGCTTTGGCGCTTTCATGGCCATGCTTGCCATGGAACCCTTTTGGGCCATACTACCCATCATGTCTATCGGTTCTAAAAGCACAGGATCATCCAGTGATGGCACATCTGCTTCTAGGCCTGGCTTCGGCGATAGGGTACCGCGCGCATAGCCGGAACGATCCATTGACTGAGCAAAAATTGTATAGGCGTTATCATCAGGAATTGTGACAATCACATCATAGGTTTCGCCAGCGCCAATTCTAAATTCGTCAACAACAACGGGAAAAATGCGCTGACCATCGGTTGAAACGACAGTGAGCTTTAATCCCGGTATGCGGACATCGAAATAAGTTGCCGTACCAGCACCTATAAAGCGTAAGCGAATACGTTCTCCTTTTTTTGCGGTACCAGTCCAGTTACCGTTGGGCGAGTGACCATTCATCAAATATGTATAGGTAGCGGCCGATATATCGCTGAAATCCGTTGGACTCATACGTGTTTTGTTCCAAATACTACGTTTAGAAAGGGCTTTACTTAAGCCCACCTGAGCAATGTCATCAACGAAATCGCCTACAGTTTGCCGCTGGTAGTTGTAGTATCCCCCCATTTTTTTCAATTTCAAATAGACATCAATCGGCTCTTCGTCGGTCCAGTCACTGAGAATGACTGGATAGTCACGATCAACGTGCTCATTCTCGGATGGTATCCGTGGCTCGACTATCAACGCACCATATAGGCCTGTTTGCTCGTGCAGTGTGTGCGCGTGATACCAATATGTGCCATTTTGTACCACTTTGAATTTGTGTACAAACGTCTCACCCGGTTCAATGCCGGGAAAGCTAATACCGGGTACGCCGTCCATTTCAGCGTCAAGAATGATCCCGTGCCAATGGATTGTTGTCATTTCACTTAGCTTGTTGGTGACATGAATTGTAACCATGTCCCCTTCTTTAACTCTCAAAATCGGTCCGGGGAGGGTGCCGTTTGCTACTGTAGCAATACTAGGCTTCCCGGTAAAATTCACTGGTTGAGGTGTAATTTCAATATGAAACTCTTTTCCTGTCAGTTCCTGCGTGCTGTTTTTTGCCCATGAAACGTTGCTGAAAAAGCCAGTGGCGGCGACAGCTGTCACAGTTGCAGCAACCCCCTTAACAAATTGCCGTTTCGAGAGAGTCGTATCCCGGTCTTTACTCATTAACGCCTCCTAATAGTCAGAAGTTTGAGCCTCCTGCAAACTCAGGGGGCAGTTTTAATGTTCAATTGTCACTGGTCAGGGGGGGGGAAGTCAACAAGGCTGTTGGCAGTACGAAAATCCGCCAAGCATATGCCAATGAAGGGGCGCTTACAGTCATACCCTCAAAAAGGGATGCTCGAAACCCCGTGTCCCTTGACACCAATCTCTATGCCATGCGCAATATCGTCGAGCGCTTCTTCTGCAAAATGAAAGACATGCGCCGGCTCGCCATGCGTTTCGAGAATCAGGAAGAACTTCCTGAACCTGATCTATATCTTCGCCATCAGATGCTGCTACAATTGAGTCCACATCCTAGTATTTTAGGAGGCCGGCCTCAATCTTCTGTTTTTTGTAAGGGTCTGCAGTGTCCATGTAGCGCAACGCCGATTTCACGTCCCGCCAGCCCACATATTCCATTAGAGACTTGATATCCCAACCGTTTGAGTTGGCCCATGAGGCAAACCCACGACGGAGTGATTGGCTGCTATATTGGGCGCCCTCTATGCCAGCCCCGGCCAGTTCCTTCCGCAACAGCGGCACGATGCTATTGGCGTGCATCCCAGTGTTTCGCATATGGCCCCAGCGATCGACACCTCGGAACAGGGGCCCCGTCTTAATGCCGGATGCACTAAGCCACTCCTGGCACGCTTTCACCGGGCACAGGCGGCTTAGAGCCGGACATCGGTATGTCGTGCCACCATGGCTGTGATCAGTTTTAGAGCGCCCCAAATGGAGTGTCATTCCCGCACCAGCACCAAACTCAATATGCTGAACGTCGATCCGGCATAATTCGTCGCTCCTGAAGGCGCGCCAAAAACCGAGCAATATAAGAGCGCGATTACGCAGTATTCTCAACGTCTCACCAGACGTAGTGGCGCCGACCTCAAGCTCAGCATGCCAGTAGCCTTCCAGGGCTTCAAGCTGCGTGAGTTGTAGTGGCGCGGCTTGCTTCTCCCGGTAGGGATGTAATTCAGCAATACCTTTCAGCGTGCGCTTGACCAGATTTGTCTTGGTCGGGTCGGCAAATCCATGGTCAACGTGCCAGCGACCAATCGCGGCGAGGCGTTGCCTGAGTGTGTTGAGGGACAGGCTGTCCGCATAGTCGGCCAAATAGTGGGCGACCCTGTCGGCTGTCGCGGGCAGCATGCCGCCCCACTGGATTTCGAAATGCTCGACCGCCGACGCATAGCTCCGGCGCGTGTTGTCACGGGTCGCGGCCTGTACATACTCTTCGATACGGCTCATGAAGGGTCGCTTCGTCTGTTCTGTCTATGCCTGATGTATCATACCGATTTTTTCACCTTATCAGTATTTTATCGGTTAACATGTGATAATCTTCCATTATCAAATTTCAGGAAAATAGATTTATTACCAGCTCGTGCTTATAATATAGTATGTAAATACATAGTACATAATATCGTATGATATAGGAAAACATGATGGCACGCAGTGGAATCGACAAGCAATGCGTCAAACAGGCACGGCAGGCGCTCATCGCCCGAGGCGAAAACCCGTCGATCGACGCTGTCCGTGTCGAGTTGGGTAATACGGGCTCCAAAACCACCATTCATCGTTATCTCCGGGAGTTGGAAGCCGAGGATGCAGCAAAGATCGATGCAAACGCCTTTCTGAGCGATACCTTGCGCAACATGGTGGCCAACCTTGCTGACCAACTGCAAAAGGAGGCGCAGGCTGTCGTTGACAAGGCCAGAACGGATCATGCCGAACAGATCGCAGCATTGTTTCGTGAGATTGCCGACCGGGAAACCCAGCTTTCGGAACGCGACAAACAGCTACAGGAAGTTTCTGCGGGCCTTGCGGAAGAAAAAGAGGAGCATGCCAATACCAAGGCAGCTTTGGAGAGTGCTGTTGATGACAAAAGGGAGCAGGAACTTCGCATAAGAGACCTGGAAGCGCGCTTGTCCGAAAAAACATCGCAAATTGCCTCGCTAGAGGAGAAACACCAACATGCCCGCGAAAGCTTGGAGCATTACCGTCAATCCGTAAAGGAGCAGCGGGACGCTGAGACCCGCCGGTTTGAGCATCAGATGCAGCAACTGCAT
The DNA here is from genome assembly GCF_001550065.1 of Kordiimonas lipolytica. The sequence continues at coordinate 179,604 of NZ_LRUB01000011.1, read as the reverse complement.
GTGGAAAAGCGCGAGCTGACCCAGAAACTTGGTGAAAAACAGGAAGATCTGTCCAAACTGGCAAGGGAAAACAGTGTGCTAACAACGAGGCTGGCCGATGCTCATACTGCCTTGGAAACCCTAAAGAGTGAAAATCAGGCCCTGGCATCAGAGTTGGCGAACAAATCGGAGGAGCTGCGGCGGTTTGCGGACATAGGAACGAAATATGCTACGCTTCAAGGCTCATATGATGATCTCTTGACCAGCCACCAACACATTCAGGAAGATGTGCGTACCAAGGAAGTGGCATTGGCCGGCCTCAAGGCGGAAGTGACAACCGTTACAAAACTTCTTGCCAGGTTCGAAAACACGCCGAAAGGACAAACGCAAAAGAATAAAAGGGGGGAGCCCATGGAATGAGCACGAAGTCAACGATATCTACCGGCGACGGCTATCATTTGTTCGAGGAAGTTACCTTGGATGATGAACCGTTGACACATGTCCTGCTCGAAGTAGAGCGCCCCAGCAAGTTTGCTGTAGAAAAGCAGTTTCCGAACTATGATGCCAACGTGACGGTGGCTATTCCCAGCACGACCATGGATGAAATAGCATTGGCGTGGATCAGAAAGAGGCGCTTGGTGTGATTCTGTGCCAAATTAGAAAGGGCGACGTACAGGAACTGCCGTCGAAACATGTTAATGTTCTATTTTTGTTCGATCGCAGGTCGTTTTTCGCAAGAACCCGGTCAACTAGCCGACCGAGGGCGCGCCTGCATGTGTACCCTTTTTGTTCCCAAATATGGCCACTTTCGCAGTTACCCGGTCACTAGGCCAAGCTGGTGAAAGATGATCTTCTGCTGACAATGGCCCCGATTTTGGCAGGCACCCCAGACGCGCCCACGCTCAATATTCCAAACGGTGGCATCTCGCTGGAGCTCATCTACAGCCAGCCATTGTTCGACGCCGTGTTGGTGCAGGCCTACAATTCGGGAACGAGCTTCACATACCCGCTTCCCGGCGATCCAAAACAGCAAGTGGCTGAAGACGATGCCAATATCGTGTCAGCCGCCTACAACGCGCTCCAGCAGAATGGGAAAGTGAATAGTGCCACCAAAATCGTCATCGGCATTCCCGCCAATGCGGGCGCTGCACCAACGGCATCAAATCTCTGGGATGTGAAAGATTATACGAACGTGCCACCGGTAATCGCCAACAACCTGCTGGATATTGCAAAAGGAAACAACGGCATCGACCCCAGCCAGTTTGGCGGCATGATGACCTGGAGCCTCAATGCTGACGCTGACCCATCGGCCTACCCCGGCTATGACGGCATTGAAAACGGCCCGGCGGGCTATTTCGCTGAAAATGTCGCACCGCTCGTCACCGCCTTGCCTGCACAAAAAGCAAAGGCGGCTGAATAAATCGTTGAAGGGGTAGCTTGCGGGCTGCCCCTTTGTGTTCAGCCTTGCCGCTTGCGCTTGCCCAGAAGGTCAATCAGTACTGCTGAAACAGCGCCAATCGCACCACCCACAACCGTCTCTAGAATGGCGGGATACGGCAGCCACGCACCAACAATCGCACCAAGAACAAAGCCGACAAACAGAAAAAAGCCTACGCGTGTACCCATAACGGTGTCCCTTCAAAATGGTTCGTCGCCTTCATATATGGCTGGGTGTGGCCCGTCAAATGTCACTTTTTTGTGCAGGTGCGAAAAGAATTCTATTTTGCACTTGCGAAAAGCAGGATTTTTGGCACATTGTCCGCAACCAAATTTAGGGAAAACGCCCCGGTTGCAGAGGGCGGCCCAACCAGATTGAAGGAGAGCCCCGTATGTCTCAGGATGCAATTGTTATCGTTGGTATGGCCCGGACCCCAATGGGTGGCCTCTTGGGTGACCTGTCCACAGTTCCTGCGTCTGACCTTGGCGCTGTTGCCATCAAGGGCGCGCTTGAAAGCGCCGGCATGGACGGTGAAGCCGTTAATGAGACGATCATGGGCTGCGTTCTGCCCGCTGGCCAGGGCCAGGCCCCTGCCCGCCAGGCCAGCCGCAAAGCCGGCATTCCTGACGCCACTGGCGCTGTAACCATCAACAAAATGTGCGGGTCCGGCATGCAGGCGATGATGCAGGCGCACGACAGCATCAAGGCTGGCAGCAACAGCATTGTGGTTGCAGGCGGCATGGAGAGCATGTCCCTGGCGCCGCATATGCTGCCAACAGGCCGCACAGGCGTGAAATACGGCAACGCCCAGATGATTGACCATATGGCGCTTGATGGCCTGACCGACGCCTACGCGGGCGAGCCAATGGGTGTCTTCGCCGAACTCTGCGCCGCTGAATACCAGTTTACCCGCGAGGCCCAAGACGCTTATGCAATCCGTTCGCTTGAGCGTGCGCAGCGGGCGATTGAAGACGGCAGCTTCGAAGGCGAAGTTGTGCCAGTAACTGTCAAATCCCGCCGCGGCGACGTGGAAGTGAACACAGACGAGCAACCGCCGAAAGCCCGGCTCGACAAAATCCCTGGCCTGCGCCCTGCCTTCAAGAAAGACGGCACCGTAACGGCTGCGAACGCCAGCTCCATCTCTGACGGCGCGGCAGCACTTGTAATGATGACTGCCGGGGAAGCTGAAAAGCGTGGCCTGACGCCGCTTGCCAAGCTGGTCGCGCACGCAAGTCATGCCCAAGCGCCTGAGTGGTTCACCACAGCGCCCGTGAAGGCAATGGAAAAGGTGATGGACAAAGCAGGCTGGTCTGTAGCTGACGTTGACCTCTTTGAGGTGAACGAAGCCTTCGCTGTTGTTGCCATGGCGGCGATCCAGGAACTGGGGCTTGATCCAGAGAAGGTCAATGTGAACGGCGGTGCTTGTGCCCTTGGCCACCCGATCGGTGCGTCTGGAGCACGTATCTGCGTAACGCTCATTAACGCGCTCAAGAAGCGTGGTCTTAAGAAAGGCGTTGCCAGCCTTTGCATCGGTGGCGGTGAAGCCACTGCCGTTGCGATTGAGCTGGCATAAGCGCTAGATTGGCCAAAACGATAACCAGAGGGACAAGGCCATGATCCTGACTGAAGAACAACGCATGGTGCGGGATATGGCCCGCGCCTTTGCCACTGATCGCATTGCGCCCAACGCTGCCGCATGGGAAAAAGCTGGCGAAATTCCGGCGGATATCCTGCGCGAAATGGGTGAGCTGGGCCTCATGGGCATGACCATGCCCGAACAGTGGGGCGGCGCGGAAACAGACTATGTTTCTTACGCGCTTGCGCTGATTGAAATCGCGGCCGGTGACGGCGGGCTTTCAACGCTGATGAGCGTGAATAACGCGCCAGTGTGCGCCGCTGTACTGGCGAACGGCACCGACGAGCAAAAGGAAAAATTCCTCAAGCCGCTCGCCCGCGGCGAAATGATCGGTGCTTTCTGCCTCACGGAACCACAGGCAGGCTCTGACGCTTCCATGCTCAAGACCCGCGCCGAACGCACCAATTCAGGCTGGAAGCTAAATGGCTCCAAGCAGTTCATCACGTCCGGCAAGATCGGCGGCGCTGCCATTATCTTTGCGGTGACGGACCCGGCGGCTGGCAAGCGCGGCATCTCCGCCTTCTTGGTAAGCACCGACACGCCAGGCTATACAGTGGCGAGCGTGGAGCACAAGCTGGGCCAGAAGTGTTCCGACACCTGCTACATCACGTTCGACGATATGGAAGTCGGCACTGACTGCCTCCTTGGCGAAGAAGGCGCGGGCTACAAGGTCGCGCTTTCGAACCTGGAGACAGGCCGCATCGGCATCGCCGCCCAAAGCGTAGGCATGGCGCGTGCAGCCTATGATTACGCCCTCGCATACGCCAAGGAACGGACAAGCTTCGGCAAGCCGATCATTGAACATCAGGCCGTTGGTTTCCGCCTTGCGGATATGGCAACCAAACTGCAGGCAGCGGAACTGATGGTGCTGAACGCCGCCGCGATGAAAGACGCGGGCGAACCATGCCTGAAGGAAGCCTGCATGGCCAAGCTGTTCGCATCCGAAGCGGCAGAGAAAATCTGCTCAGACGCGATCCAGACGCTGGGCGGCTACGGCTACCTCAGCGAATATCCGGTTGAGAAGATTTACCGTGATGTCCGGGTAACCCAGATTTATGAGGGAACCTCAGACATCCAGCGGATTGTGATCTCCCGCGAGATCAATCGTTAACGTCCGGCACCCTGAACTCGTTTCAGGGTCCATGGCTAACCTGTTAAGCCCTCTGCTTTCACATGGATGCTGAAACAAGTTCAGCATGACGTTGGAAGCTAGGCTGATTTCTCAGCCAAATTGGCCCGCTCCATCGCGGCCCAGATCGAAGGCAGCTCATCCAGGGCTACCTTTTTGCCAAGGGCGATCAACTCGTGGGCCTTGGTAAAGTCCACCATGTCGATATGGCCAATCTCCGGTGTGATGATAACATCTGGCTGGTCCAGCTCCAGTCGCGCTCGGCTCAGGGCCTGCAAGGCCATGGACCACCCTGCCCGCGCTGTCCTCAGCGCCCGACCGTTTTTCTTGCCATCGGGCGACAGGCCATAGCGGCGGGCACGACCCTCATAATCACCCTGCAGGTCAACCGCGATGATGAAATCAGCCCCCAGGTCGCGCGCAGCACTGACCGGGATCGGGTCAACCATACCGCCATCCCCAAGCAGCATTCGGCCAGTCTCGACCGGCGGCAATACCCCCGGCACCGCCGAAGATGCCCTTAGGGCCGTTACCACATCGCCTTTATCGAAAACCACCCGCTCACCGGTATAAAGGTCCGCTGCCACGGCGGCGAAAGGCTTGGGCATCTGCTCAATCGCCAGCGTCCCGAAATGGTCACGCAGGCGGCGTTCAATCTTGCCGGCGCCAATCAGGCTACCGCTTTTGAAGCCAAACTGGCCAAGGGAAAGCATTTCCTTGAAGGTAAGTTCTCGCGCGATCTCTTCCAGATCGTCCAGCATGTCGGCGGCCACACAGGCCCCAACGATGGAACCGATGCTGGTGCCTGAAACGATATCCGCATGAATACCTTCTGCTTCCAGCACGCGTACCACGCCAATATGGGCCCAACCAAGTCCAGCACCGCCCCCAAGGGCCAATCCAATCCTCACAAATCAATCCTTCTTTGTTTTACTTTAACCAGACATGGGGCCACAGGCCTTGGCGTACAAGACCAGCCTAAACCATTTTCTATATTGCTGGCTGGCCCCCGCGGCTTAGAGTGATGCTAACGGGGAGGACCAACTAATGAAGACAATTCTGACGGCGTTTTGTGCCATTCTCATGACCGCAACCGCGATGGCCGAACCGCCAGAGCGCCCGGCAGTATCCGAAAAGCCTTATGCCATGATGCAGAAGCTCGCAGTCCTTGAAGGCCGCTGGAGCATGGTAACGGAAATGACCGAAGACGGCGGCCAGACCTGGCAGGCGTTTCCTGCCGCAGAAGTAGACCTTCACCTCCGGCACAAGGGCATGATTTTGGCTGAAATCCCAGCAGATACCACAAGCCCCGGCTTCCATATGGAAACCTACATCAGCTTTGACCAATACCGGAATGTCTACCGGAAAGCCGCGATCGATGATGTCTGGGGCATCATGGACATGTATGAAGGCGCGCCAGCGGGTGATAGCATTGTCTTCACCAACATCAAGTCCGGCACCACATTTCCGGTCGGCGACGGCGTCTGGCGCAATTTCCGCCTGACGCTGGAGCTCAGGTCCCCTGTGCGCATGCTGTATATCGACAAATCGGATGACGGCGGCCAAAGCTGGCAGAAGGCCTTTCGCATTACCTATACGAAGCAGGACTGACACGCTATCGTCGCACCATGGAGACGCTTCTTTCGGAAATCCGCAGCTGCAATCACTGTGCGGCCCACCTACCCCACGGCACGCGCCCGGTTTTGCAGGCGGGTAAAGGCGCGCGGATACTGATTGCCGGACAAGCTCCTGGACGCAAGGTTCACGAAAGCGGTGTGCCATTCGACGATGCCTCGGGCGACCGGCTCAGGGACTGGATGGGCGTGGGCTTTGACACCTTCTATGACGCCGAACGCATTGCCATCCTGCCCATGGGCTTCTGCTACCCCGGCACCGGCAAGTCTGGCGACCTGCCACCTCGGCGCGAGTGTGCGCCTTTATGGCGCCAGCGCCTTCTGGAACAGCTACCTGATATTGAACTCACGCTGGTTATTGGCGGTTACGCATTGGACTGGCACTTGCCGGACAGAGCCGAGACGACACTGACCGCAACCGTCAGAAACTGGCGGAAATACCCGGAAAATATCCTGCTGCTGCCGCACCCCAGCCCGCGGAACAACATCTGGCTCAAGAAAAACCCTTGGTTTGAGACGGATCTTCTACCGGAGCTGAAAGCCCGCTGTCGGCGCGCCCTCTTCGGCTAAGGCGAACCAAAACGCCAGCGCCCACATGACCCAAGTCAATACATTCACACCGAATAGGTGTATAATGCTCCCCATAGACCCCTGGATCAGGAGCAAAGCCATGCATACAAAGAAAACCCGGGACTGGATTTTGCTGGCGGATCGCGCGCACGCGAAAATCTACACACGGCATTATGTAAACGGTGCCATGCAGCAATATATCGCCCTTGAGCACCCAGCCGCCCGCAAGTTCCAGCACGACCAAGGATCAGACAAGCCCGGTCGCGGGCACCAGTCGTCTTCAGGTGCCAAGCATTCCTATGAAGACCATGCAGATTTTCCCGAGCAGGAAAGCCAGGCGTTCCTGCAAGGTATTGCTGATGAAATCAATGAAGCTGCCGCACAGGATGAGATGGACCGGTTGATTTTGGTGGCGCTACCAAAAACCATGGCTGTCATCAAGAACGCCCTAAGCCCGCAGGCCCAAAAGAAGCTTGGCGGTGAATATGCCAAAAACCTGATTCACCTGTCAGAAAGCGATTTTCAGGAACAGTTGGCAGATTATGAAAGCCTGAAATAACCAAGGACACCCTGAATGAGGCCGAGCTGACGCCCGGCCTCTACTCCGCACACGAGTTTTGCATGAAAAGCTTAATGCTTGAGATCAGGCATGGCCATGACGGCAAGGCCACCCAGCGTAAAATAGACTTCCTGGTCCTCAGGTTCCGCGACAGCGACAATCCATTGTTCGCCTGAATAACCACGCTCGGGCGCCATTGCCATCGCCGCAGACGCGTGCCGACCCTGCCTGCCGCCTAGGTTCACTTCCTTGAGGCCCAAGAGGTCTGAACTGAAGGCGTTCGCCAGCATTCTGGCTTTAAGGATAAGCTTTTCTGCTGCGGGCTGCATGAGGGCCTCCCGCGTTTTATCATAAAGCGCCGGAGATACTTCATAGTCGAAATAGTTGAGCGCCAAGCCTGCCGCCTGTAGCCGGTCCACCAATGCCCTGAGCGCTGTATCGTTCCCAGATTGAAGCCGAATTGATTGGCGGGCGATCCACTTTGGCGCAACGTCTTTGGGCGCTGTGCCATTCTGCCTTTCCCACCGAGTGCCGCGCGTACCGTCATCATACCATGTCCGGTAGCCTTCAATTTTGGCCTCCACGGTCGACATGCTGGACGCGATTGCCCACGCGTCTGTCATTTTCTCGTTGAGTTGTTGTTGAACGGTATCCGACTCCGCACCCTCAACCCGGAAATAGAGCCAGGCGACAAGGATGTCTTCCTTGACGGTTTTTTTAACCATGACCGTCAACTCCAGGTCGGTCTCGCGTTGACCATCTACTGCATCTGCATTTGCAGATATACTGGCGGTCATCAGCCCAAGGATCATGATGTAGATGAAGTGCTTCATAGCTGCCTCTCCTTTAATGTTATATTATTACATATCATTTTACCAAAGAGGCGACAACCATAAAAAAAGCGCGGAGCAAAAGCCCCACGCTTTCATACTCAAATTACCAGATGCCTTAGAACGGGATTTCGTCGTCCAGGTCGGCACCGCCGCCGAAATTGCCACCTTGCTGACCGCCTTGTTGGCCGCCGCCTTGGCCGCCACCGGATGGGCCCGCGAAGTCACCAGCGCCGTAACCTGATTGGTTGTTGTCGGCAAAGCCGCCGCCCTGGCTGTCACCACGGCCGCCAAGCATGGTCAGTTCGCCGCGATAGCGCTGCAGCACGACCTCGGTCGAGTATTTCTCAACGCCCTGCTGATCGGTCCATTTGCGGGTCTGCAACTGGCCTTCGATATAAACGGTCGAGCCCTTCTTGAGATACTGCTGCGCCACTTTGGCCAGGTTTTCGTTGAAGATGACAACCCGGTGCCATTCGGTGCGTTCCTTGCGCTCGCCCGAATTACGGTCGCGCCAGCTCTCGGACGTGGCGATGGAGAGATTCACAACAGGTGAACCGTCATTCATCGTGCGCACTTCCGGGTCGCGCCCAAGGTTACCAACCAAAATTACTTTATTTACACTACCGGCCATCAGAGCCCCCTTATTCGTCATTCTTGAGTGCCTCTAGCACCCGTGTGGCAGCGACAATAGAACAAGCCAGCCAACGCTTCAAAGAGAAACATGGCCCTTCGCCAAAAAAGAAATTTGTTCTATATTTGTTCTCACCGTAATACAGCAGCCAGCGCGGGTCAAGCCACCGCTTTCACACACCCTGCCCCACGCCAAGCTCGGTTCGTCGCAAGCCTCTATTTTTGCATGAGGAAACGGCATCAGGCTACTGTCGGGGATAAAAGGACATAGGGGATTATTATGACAATCAAGAAGGTCTTCACTATCGCCGCCATTCTGGGCGCATCCTTAACAGCATCTGCCCAGAACCAGACACCGCCAGCAAACACCTGTGAGACCGATCCGGCTTTCCAGCAGTGGAGTTTCTGGGAAGGTGAGTGGTCGGTGACGGCCCGCGCCAACGGCGCGTTCCAGGGCACCAACAGGATCACGCCGGTGGAAAACGGCTGTGCCTTCCGCGAGGAATGGACCAGCGCGAACGGCGGCACGGGGCAAAGCCTGAATTACTATAATCCAAACACCAAGAAATGGCGCCAGGTCTGGGTGTCCGCCGGTGGTGGCGGCTATCTGATTGATTATGAAGGCGGCCTTGAGGACGGCTCCATCAAGCTTGAGGGCGAGATCTTCTATTATACAAACGGCAAGACCTTTCCGTTCCGCGGCAGCTGGACCAAACTGGACGACGGAACCGTACGCCAGTTCTTCGAACAATATAACCCGGAGAAAAAAGAATGGGCCGTTTGGTTTGATGGGGTTTACGCGCGCCTAGAAAAAGGCGAATAATACTCGCATTGCGATAATGTGGGGAGAGATATATGGCTGCTGCCAAGCGTGTGTACCGCCTGGATTCGATCGATTTTCTGCGCGGGTTGGTGATGGTGATCATGGCGCTCGACCATGTCAGGGACTTTTTCACGGACGTCCGCTTTGACCCGGCAGACCTCAGCCAGACAGATAGCGCCCTCTTCCTGACGCGGTGGATTACCCATTTCTGTGCCCCCACCTTTGTGCTCCTGTCCGGCATCAGTGCCGGACTGATGCATGAACGCAAATCCACGACTGAACTCAGCCGCTTTCTTGCCATCCGCGGGCTCTGGCTGATCGCCATCGAGATCACGCTTGTCAGCTTTGGCTGGCAGTTCAATCTTTCAAGCTTCACCTTCGGCCTTCAGGTGATCTGGGTCATCGGGGCTTCGATGCTGGTGATGGCCGCCCTCGTCTGGTTGCCCTTCTGGGCGATCATTGGCTTCGGCGCTGTCGTTGTTCTTGGCCATAACGCCCTTGATTACGGCCTGTTCCCGGCAAGCGACTGGACCAAGCCAACGCCCTTCTGGCATATCCTGCATAATCAGGGCTTCAGCCTGGTGGCTGGCTTGCCCGTGGCGCGCATGTATCCGCTTCTCCCCTGGATTGGCCTGATGCCCCTCGGCTATGCCCTTGCCAGGGCCTATAAGCTGGACCCGGAGGTGCGCCAGCGCTTCCTGCTGCAGCTCGGCCTAGCCCTCACCCTCGCTTTCATAGCTCTCCGGCTTCTGAACGGCTACGGCAACCCGTCACCCTGGTCGGCGCAGGATAGCGGCATTTTCACGCTGTGGTCCTTCCTCAACACCACCAAATATCCGCCCTCGCTGGCGTTCCTTTTGATGACGATCGGCCCGGGGCTTATCATCCTGGCATATGCCGAACGCTGGCAGGGCAAGGTCGTGGGCTGGATGGTCACATTCGGCCGGGTGCCCTTCTTCTATTATCTCGCTCACATTTACCTGGCGCACCTGCTCGCGCTTTTCGCCGCAGAAATGCAGGGCCTTGGCTGGCGCGCCATGGCCACAGCCATGTGGAACATGCCGCAAGGATACGGCTTTTCCATCGGCGTTGTCTGGCTTGTGTGGGTGGGTGTCGTGGCGGCGCTCTACCCAGCCTGTAAATGGTTCGCGGCCCTCAAGGCGCGGCGCAAAGACTGGTGGCTCAGCTATCTCTAGGCAATCACGGGATTTTTTCGTATAAGCTGAACCGGATATGGCTCTACTTATTTTTTATCTCGTGTTGGCGATCTGCGTCTCGTTTCTCTGCTCCGTTGCGGAAGCGGTGCTGCTGTCTGTGCGGCCTGCGTATGTGGCGGCGCTCAGGAAAGGCGGCAAACGCGGCGCGGAGGACCTGACGACCCTACAGGCCAACCTGGACAAGCCGCTGGCGGCGATCCTGATCCTGAACACAATTGCCCACACAGTGGGCGCGGCCGGCGTGGGCGCACAGGCCGCTGTGGTGTTCGGCAACAGCTATATCGCAGTCACAAGTGCCGTGCTGACGCTGCTGATTCTTGTGCTGTCTGAAATCATCCCGAAAACGCTGGGCGCGACCTATTGGCAAAGCCTGGCGCCCACAACGGCCTTCTGCCTTGTATGGCTGACGCGGCTTTTACTGCCGCTTGTCTGGCTGTCTGAGAAGCTGACCCGCGCCATCGCCCGCAAGGACGAGCTGGCCACCACCTTCAGCCGCGATGAGATCGCCGCCATGGCGCAGATCGGCCATGAAGAAGGCCTCTTGGACAAGAAAGAGCAAAAGATCGTCGCCAACCTGATGCGGCTCCATAAACTGTCGGTGAAAGATATCATGTCGCCGCGCGCCGTGATGTTCAGCCAGCCGGCGGGCCAGACGGTGAAACAGTTTCTGGCGAACCACGCCGAAAACCCCTTCTCGCGCATCCCTGTCTACCGCGACCATACAGACGATATCTGCGGCTATGTGCTCAAGCAGGATCTGTTCATGGCAAGCGCCAAGGGCGAAAGCGATAAAACGCTTGAGGATTTCCGCCGCGACCTGCCGATGATGCCCGACACCCTGAAAGCCTCGCACGCCTTCAACCAACTGATGCACCAGCGCGGCCACATCATGCTGATTGTGGATGAATATGGCACCGCTGAAGGCCTTGTAACGCTTGAGGACGTGATAGAGACCATGATGGGCCTTGAAATCACGGACGAGCTGGACACGGTCGAAGACATGCAGGCCTTCGCCCGTCGCCAGTGGCACCAGCGCATGACCGCCCTGGGGATCGACCCCAAAGACTGGTCCTAGTCCTCAGCCTCATATTGCCGCGCACCCGGCACTGGCGGAATGGCCTGCCAGCGGCTGCGGGTGAAAATCTCAACGCTGATCTCGATCCCGCTTGTGTCATCCAGCGTGCCGGTGCTGATGGAAATCCTGTCCGGGTAGTCCCGCCCTTCCCACGTCATGGGCGTGCCGCAGTCCGCACAGAAGCGGCGAACCGCAATCTCACTGGCTTTGCCCTCGCCAGTTGGCGCGGAAATCCAGCGGAACTGGCCCCGGTCAACACTTGTGAAAGGCATAAAGGCCCCACCGGAGTTCTTCTGGCAGTCTCTGCAGTGGCAGTTGTTGGTCTCGCTGCCATCCAGGTTGATTTCATAGCGCACAGCGCCGCACAGGCAACCGCCGGTTCGCAAATCAGTTTTCGGGCTCATGATCGTCTCCTCGCTTATTTGTTCTTTTTTTGTTCTAATTCCACAACAGATGTCAAGACTGATAATGCCCTGCTATGCTTGACCTTTTCCGATTGCCACGGAATTGGCGCGGATATCCTGACAGTTTCTGACAGCAGGCTGGATTATGTTCTTTCTTTGTTCACACCATCATATTATTGTCAGGCGGCTTGACAGCACAGGCATCCAAGGGCCATTTGATGGCGTAAACAAGCGCACAAACACTAGTTCAGATTCAAGAGACCAGCATGCTCACAGAGATTTCCGTCCGCGGGGCCAGAGAACATAACCTGAAATCCGTGGATGTAGATATACCACGCGACAAACTGGTGGTGATCACCGGGCTGTCGGGCTCGGGCAAGTCGTCGCTTGCGTTCGATACCATCTATGCAGAGGGACAGCGCCGCTATGTGGAAAGCCTGTCGGCCTATGCGCGCCAGTTCCTGGAGCTGATGCAAAAGCCGGATGTGGACCATATCGAAGGCCTGTCGCCTGCGATCTCGATCGAGCAGAAGACAACATCCAAGAACCCGCGTTCCACCGTGGGCACGGTGACCGAGATTTACGACTATATGCGCCTTCTGTGGGCGCGCGTGGGCGTGCCCTACTCTCCAGCGACCGGCCTGCCGATTGAAAGCCAGACCGTTTCCCAGATGGTGGACCGCATCATGGCCATGGGAGAAGGCACCCGGCTGTACCTGCTGGCGCCCATCGTGCGCGGCCGCAAGGGTGAATACAAAAAGGAATTCGGCGAACTTCAAAAGCGCGGCTTCCAGCGCGTGAAGGTGGATGGTGAGTTCTATCTGATCGAAGAGGCCCCTACGCTCGACAAGAAATACAAGCACGACATTGATGTGGTGGTGGACCGCCTTGTGCTGAAGGAAGGGCTGGAGCAGCGCCTGGCTGACAGTGTCGAGACCGCGCTTGAGCTTTCGGACGGCCTGCTGGCCGTTGAGATCGCCGCGCGTGACGGTGAAGACGCCAGCCGCCAGCTGATGTCGGCCAAGTTTGCCTGCCCTGAAAGCGGCTTCACCATTGAAGAGATCGAACCACGGCTGTTTTCCTTCAACAACCCGTTCGGCGCCTGCCCAAGCTGTGACGGACTGGGCCAGAAGCTTTATTTCGACCCCGAACTGGTGGTGCCGGATCACAGCAAAACCATCCGGGACGGCGCACTGGCCCCTTGGGCCAACAAGGCCAACAACCCCTCGCCTTTCTATTTCCAGGCGCTGGATGCGGTGGCCCGGCACTATGGCATCTCCATCGACACGCCATGGTCCAAAGTGCCGGAAGACGCCCGTCAGGCCTTTCTTTACGGCACCGGCAAACAATCGGTGACCATCGTCTATGCTGACGGCAAGCGCCGGTTTGAGGTCAACAAGCCATTTGAGGGCGTGATCAACAACATTGAGCGCCGCTGGCGCGAGACAGACAGCAACTGGATGCGCGAGGAACTGTCGAAATATCAGGCCTCCACCACCTGTACGTCTTGTGAAGGCAAGCGTCTTAAGCCTGAAGCGCTGGCGGTAAAAATCGCGGACTGCACCATCGGTGACGTGACAGAGCTCTCTGTCCGCGGCGCGCATGACTGGTTCATGGACCTGCCTGAAAAGCTCACCGACAAACAAAATGCCATCGCCGAAAAGGTATTGAAGGAAATTCAGGAACGCCTTGGCTTCCTAAATAACGTGGGCCTGCAGTATCTGACGCTCAGCCGCTCGTCCGGCACGCTGTCGGGCGGTGAAAGCCAGCGTATCCGCCTGGCATCCCAGATCGGTTCCGGCCTTACCGGCGTCCTCTATGTGCTGGACGAGCCGTCGATCGGGCTGCATCAGCGCGACAATGACCGCCTCTTGGAAACGCTGAAGAACCTGCGCGATATCGGAAATACGGTGCTGGTGGTGGAGCATGACGAAGACGCCATCCGCACGGCAGACTATGTCATCGATATGGGCCCAGGCGCAGGCGAACACGGCGGCGCCATCGTGGCTGAAGGCACGCCTGACGAGGTCATGGCGTCAGAGAAGAGCCTCACCGGCCAATATCTGACCGGCAAACGGGCTGTTCCCATTCCGGCCATGCGCCGCCCCGGCCACAAGGGCAAGTTTCTGACGGTCAAGGGTGCCAGCGCCAACAACCTCAAGGATGTGGAGGGCTCCATCCCCTTAGGCACGCTCACCTGCATCACAGGTGTGTCGGGGTCTGGTAAGTCCACCTTCACCATTGAGACGCTTTATAAGGCCGTTGCGAAGCATCTGAACGGCTCGCGCACCATACCTGGCGCGCACGCTGCCATCGAAGGGCTGGAGCATCTGGACAAGATCGTTGATATCGACCAGTCGCCAATTGGCCGGACGCCGCGGTCGAACCCGGCCACCTATACCGGTGCCTTCGGCCCCATCCGCGACTGGTTCGCTGGCCTACCGGAAGCTGGCGCGCGCGGCTACAAGCCCGGTCGCTTCAGCTTCAACGTCAAAGGCGGTCGATGCGAGGCCTGCAAGGGCGACGGCATGATCAAGATTGAGATGCATTTCCTGCCGGATGTTTATGTGCAATGTGACCAGTGCAAGGGCCATCGCTACAACCGTGAAACTTTGGAAATCAAGTTTAAAGACAAGTCGATATCCGATGTTCTTGATATGACGGTTGAAGATGGCGTTGAGTTTTTCAAGGCGGTTCCCGCGATCCGCAACAAGCTTGAAATGCTGGACCGCGTTGGCCTTGGCTATATCAAGGTTGGTCAGCAGGCTACGACCCTCTCGGGCGGGGAAGCCCAACGGGTCAAGCTCGCGAAAGAGCTGTCGAAGCGCTCAACCGGCAAAACGCTCTATATCCTGGATGAGCCCACAACGGGCCTGCATTTTGAGGACGTCAGGAAGCTGATGGAAGTCCTGCAGGCACTGGTGGACCAAGGCAACACGGTGGTGGTGATTGAGCATAACCTGGAGGTTATCAAAACCGCCGACTGGATCATTGACCTGGGCCCTGAAGGCGGCGATGGCGGTGGTGAGATTATCGCCACCGGCACACCGGAAGACGTGGCAGGCGTGGCCCGCAGCTACACAGGGCAGTATCTTGCCCCCGTTTTGAAGCGTCAGGCAGCCGAATAGCGGTGCACCAGAGAAAATAAAATCTTTTGGATACGGGCGCATAGCAATTATACGCCCATGTTTACATCCTGAAGGTGGTATTTTACATCCAAATGCACTAGATAATCAAAATGTCATGATTATGTGCTACAAGGTTTTGTGATGCGTGCCTCCCCGACCATCCATGCCCTTTGGGTTCTGTTTGCCGCTATTTGCCTGTCACCCTCAGTGACAGCGCAATCCCCTTCCCTCCATCCAAAGCTGATTGAGATCGCCACACGCGAAAATCTCCCGCCCTATGTGGTGGGTGGTGCAGCACATGGCATCGAAATTGATCTGGTAAGGGCCATATTCGACTATAGCGACTATGAACCCGTCTTTATCCAGCAACCGCGGGTCAGGATGATCACTGCCTTTGAAAGCGGCCAGATAAACGGCATCCTCACACAGCATGTGCTGGCCTCCAACATTGGATGCTCCA
Source organism: Kordiimonas lipolytica (assembly GCF_001550065.1). The sequence goes on along the minus strand of NZ_LRUB01000011.1, from coordinate 164,089 downwards.
CCGATTGGTACATCGCCCACCAGAATGTGGCGCTGACGCTGGCCTCCAGGAACCTGACGATCGAAGGCCTGGATGACCTTAAAGGCCTGTCTGTCCTTTCCTTTTCTGGGGCAACCCGATATCTGGGGCCTGAATTTCAGGAAGCCGTCACCCAAACCAAGCGCTATACCGAGTCAGGCGACCAGAGCAAACATATCCAGCTTCTGTACAAGGGCCGTTTTGACACCGTCGTTGGTGACAGGTGGATTCTCGCGCTGGCCCAAAAGAGCCAATTCACGGAAACCGGCGAGTATCTTGAGCTGAAACGCCACCCAATCATGAAGCCATCGCTTTATGTCGCCCGGTTCCATGACCAGAAAATCTGCGACGCGTTCAACCTGGGGCTAAGGCGCCTGCGCGCGGATGGCACCTATGCTGAAATCTGGAACGGTTACCGGCAAAGCCTGGCGGTCATGAACGACCGCGACGGCGACCTTCCACAATAACGCGCAGACACCGCAAGCCTCAGAAGCTGCTGCCCGGCTCTTTCAGGAACTCTTCCTCTTCCTCTGTGCTGACGCGGCCAAGGATGGCGTTCCTGTGCGGATAGCGGCCAAAACGCTTGATGATTGCCTTGTGTCGGCGTTCAAAATCCAGTTGTTCCTCAAGGCCAGGCTCTGAAAACAGGCGCACGGCTTCATGGTGCACATGCAGGCTTTCGCTGTGCATATGCGGCATATAGAGGAAAGCGCGCTCGTCCCCGCTCAATCCCTGGCCCGCGCCCGCCCGCACCGCTTCCTGGCTTAACGCCAGCGCCATGCCGTCCGTTGCGAAGGCGCGCGGCGTATCACGGAACATGTTGCGCGGGAACTGGTCCAGCAGGATGATTTCAGCAAGGCGTCCGCGCGGGCGGTCCCGCCAATGGGCGAATTCCCCCAGCGCCGCCTTTTCAAAAGTGTGCAGGAACCGGCGACGGATCAGTTCATCAAAGTCTTTCGATTTTTTCCACCAGGCAACTTCGCCAGCCTCCGTGAACCAGAAATACAGGATATCTTCTGCGCGCATAGCCCCTCTCCCTTACTGTCAGCGTTTAGGAAGCGTGCGGATCACGGCTTCGCCAAAGCGCACGGCATCCTCGACAATCGCCATATCCACATGATAGGCCTTGTCTTCCTGCGTATGGATGTGGGGCATCAGGCCTTCGTCGTCATAGGCCGCCACCGTCAGGCTTGAAATGCCGTCGCGCGCGAACCAGACGCTGTCAAAATCGCCCACATGATGCTTGGCCGCCGTCACATGGCCGTACCGCTTGTCAATCTTGGTTACGGCTGCAGCCGCGCGGGCAAGCGGGCCGTCATAATAAACCGGCGTGAAGCCGCCGCTTTGAGTGACATAGGAAAGGTTCCCATAGCCCACAGTATCGAAATTCAGCACATGGGTTTCGCGCTGTTTCAGCTCATCCCTGTGCTGCCGCCAATAATGTTGCGCCCCCAGCATGCCGGCCTCCTCACCGCTTGTTACCACCAGCCGAACCTCTGTGTCCGGCGGCATGGTCTTCCAGAGGCGCGAAGCCACTTCGGTCGCGGCAGCAACGCCGGTCAGGTTGTCGTTGGCGCCGGGCGTATAGCCAAAGCGCCAAAAATCGATACTGGCCACAACCGCCTGCCCAAGGAGCAGCACTGCGACAATCCATCCGGCCCAATTGGGCAGCGTGACATCCTGCGTGCCCATCGCCGGGATCAGCGCCCCAAGCCCAACGATAAAGGTCCCCATATAGACCGACAGCTTGAAATGCCTCACCTGCTCCGGCCTGTAGGCATAAGACGACGGTGCGCTATCGAGATGCGCCATCAGGATAACAAGCCTGTTCCCCGCGCCTTTGGAGGCTGAGACGTTGGCCGTGACGGTCCGCGCGCCCCACCATATGAGCGGGCTGACGCGCCAGTCGAAATACAGAAGGTGGCTGAGGAAAAACAGGATGCCCGCCGCCAGCATGAAAGCAGGCGCCCAGGGCGACAAAAGCACCACAGCGGCCTGCCCTATGGCAATCATCCAGAAAAAGGGCAGATAGCTGCGCGGGCACTTGAAGCCTTCATCCGTGATATCCACGCCATATTCGCCGGTCAGCTCGGCTATCAGCGCCTCGCGTGCTTCCATCTCGTCTTCGCTGCCACAGCCCCTGTGCGGCCATTCGCTCAGCTTTTCAAAAATCTCGCGTGCTTTCAGCACCCTTGTCCCCCTGAAATGATATCTCGTGCCACCTTTTTCCCTTACAAAATGGGGCCAAGTCCAGTAAATAAGCCCGCAAGTGAAGACACAGGCGCGGCAGCAAAATAGGGCCGCCCATGAAAAGGTATGGTGTGATGGCAAACGAGTTTAAGGAAATCCACATTGTAGGCGGCGGGCTTGCGGGCTCTGAAGCCGCATGGCAGGCAGCCCAGCAAGGCGTGCCGGTGGTGCTGCATGAAATGCGCCCGGTCCGAAAAACAGACGCCCACCACACCGATCATCTTGCGGAACTTGTATGCTCAAACAGCTTCCGGTCTGACGACTATGAAAATAACGCCGTTGGGCTGCTGCATGAGGAAATGCGGCGCATGGACAGCCTGATCATGCAGGCCGCGGCGAAACACAAGGTACCGGCGGGTTCCGCCCTTGCGGTTGACCGCGACGGCTTTTCCGAGGAAGTCACCAAAACGCTTGAGGCGCACCCGCTGATCACCATCGAACGCGGTGAGATCGAAGGACTGCCGCCCCAGGAGTGGGACAATGTGATCGTGGCCACCGGCCCGCTGACAAGCCCAGCGCTTTCAAAGGCGGTGCTTGAGCTGTGCGGTGAAGATGCCCTCGCCTTCTTCGACGCCATCGCGCCGATCATCTACAAGGAAAGCATTGATTTCGGCACCGCCTGGTTCCAAAGCCGCTACGACAAGGGCGACGGCGCGGACTATATCAACCTGCCGATGACCAAAGCCCAATATGAAGAGTTCGTCCATGACCTGAATACCGGTGAAAAGACCGATTTCAAGGAATGGGAGAAAGACACGCCCTACTTTGAAGGCTGCATGCCGATTGAGGTGATGGCCGAACGCGGCCCGGAAACATTGCGCTTCGGCCCGATGAAGCCTGTGGGGCTGACCTGCCCACACTGGGACGAGAAGCCCTATGCTGTTGTGCAGCTCAGGCAGGACAACAAGCTGGGGACCCTCTACAACATGGTGGGCTTCCAGACGAAGCTGAAATATGCCGAGCAAACGCGCATCTTCAAGAAGATCCCGGGGCTTGAGAACGCCCAGTTCGCGCGCCTTGGCGGCCTGCACCGGAACACGTTCCTCAACAGCCCCAAGGTGCTGGACGGCCTGATGCGCATGAAGGCGGATACACGCCTCAGATTCGCGGGGCAAATTACCGGCGTGGAAGGCTATGTGGAATCAGCAGCGATGGGCCTGATGGCAGGCCGGATGGCCGCAACAGAGCGCAAGGGCGGCACGCCGACGCCACCACCAGCCACCACAGCTTTCGGCGCGTTGATCAGCCACATCACAGGCGGCGCGGACGCCAAGACCTTCCAGCCGATGAATGTAAACTTCGGCCTGTTCCCGCCACTTGAAGGACGGGTTCACAGGAAAGAACGCAAATCGGCCATGAGCCGCCGCGCACTGGATGAGCTCACCTCATGGATAAGTGAACTCAGCTAACTTGACCGTGGGGCGTTTTCGCCCCACTCTGCGCCCCGCAACAAAACCAGTTTTAAGGGGCAGCGATGAACAAGCATATGTTTCTGAAGGCCGCCACAGGGGTGGCCTTTCTTTTATCCGCATCAACCGCGCTGAAGGCCGAAACCATCCCGGTGTCGGAAGATACGCGCGCGACAGCAGCCATGCTGCGCGACAAGGCACTTGAGAGCGAGACGGCCTACACCATCCTCGAAAGCCTGACCACCGAAGTTGGCCCCCGTCTGGGCGGCAGCGAAAAGGAGGCCGAGGCCGCACGCTGGGCCGTTGCCAAGCTGAAGGCGCTAGGGTTCGACAAGGTCTATATGGAGCCGGTAACCGTCGCCAAATGGGAGCGCCTGTCTGAAAGCGCCTCTGTCGTGGCACCCTACACCCAGCCGCTGCATATCACGGCGCTTGGCAAATCCGCCGCAACGCCAGAGGGCGGCGTCACGGCTGAAATCGTCCATATCCCGACCTATGAAGCCCTTCTGGAAGCTGACGCAGCGGACATCGAAGGCAAGATCGTCTTTATCTCGAACCGCATGGAACGCTTCAAGACCGGCGCGGGCTATGGCCCTGCTGTGCAGGCGCGGGGCAAAGGCGCCTCTGAAGCAGCGCGCAAGGGCGCCAAGGCCATCATTATCCGCTCCATCGGCACAGACAGCCACCGTCTGCCGCACACCGGCGGCGTGAACTATGACGCGGACGCGCCAAGGATTGCAGCAGCGGCGCTGTCGAACCCGGACGCAGACCTGCTGGAGCGTATGCTTGAGCGCGGCAAGCCCATCAGCATCCACCTGGATGTGCAAACCAAAGAGCATGGCGACGTAACCATGCACAATGTGATCGGCGAGATTACAGGCCGGGAAAAACCGGATGAGGTTGTCCTGATGGGCAGCCATCTGGACAGTTGGGACCTTGGCACCGGCGCGATTGACGACGGGGCCGGCGTGGCCATCACCGTGGCTGCCGCTGATATGATCCAGAACCTGACGAAAGAGCGCCCGCGCCGCACGCTGCGTGTTGTGCTGTTCGCTTCCGAAGAACTCGGCCTCATCGGCGCCAAACAATATGCCGACGCCCACAAGGATGACGTGGCAAACCATGCGATTGGGGCAGAATCAGACTTTGGCGCAGGCCCTGTGTGGGCGCTGGCGTCCAACGTCAGCACCGATTCCCTGCATGTTGTGGACACCATGGCGCAACTGATGCAGCCGCTAGGGGTTGTGCGCCACGGCCGCAAAGCCGGTGGCGGGCCTGACGTGGGCCAGATGGTGAAGCTGGGCATGCCGGGCATGGACCTGATGCAGGACGGCACGGATTATTTTGACCTGCACCACACGGCGGACGATACGCTTGATAAGGTTGACCCGGCAGCCTTGAAGCAAAATCTGGCTGCGTGGGTGGTCTTCGCCTATATCGCAGCAGAATGGCCTGGCGACTTCCGCTAAGCAGCGACCATTGCAGTATCAAAGGAGCGGCCCACCGGTCGCTCCTTTTTCTATACGCACCTCCTATTTCTTGCTAGCCTGTGCCTATATCCAACCTTTGATACGGGGAGATATATGCACACGCCACCGTCTGACTGGCCACAGTTGAGCGAAAAGCTTCAGGCTTTCTATAGCGTCTGGCAGGACCTGCGCGGCACAGGCGGCACAGACATCCCCCTCCGGCGCGACCTCAGCATGTCAAGGCTGGGGCGGCTGGCTTCCTCTCTGACCATATTTGAATTTACCGGACCGGGTGACATGCGCGTGAAAGTGAGCGGCACAGAGATGGACGCACATTTTGGCCGGAACCTGAGTGGCAAAAGGGTCGTTGACATCGTCGGCGAAAAAGCAGCCCAGCCCATGATACGCTTCAACGAATCCCTGACACGCCACCCCTGTGGCGGGTATGTGCGCGACAAGATGCATGTGGAAGGGGGTGGCCGGATCGACGCCACATATCTCACGCTACCGCTCAGGAATGCGGCAGGAGACCTTGTCCAATGTGCATCCCTTTGTGACGCCGGGCGCCAGGGCTTTGCCCTCGCCCCCAGCAAAAGGGCTGTCAGCTTCGATTACCAGCAGTTCGGCGGCGCGCAGCACCTTGACATAGGGTTAGGCGTGCCGGACTTTGCCTTCACACTTAAAAAGCGAAGCCGCTGAGCACGAAAAAGGGCGCCGCACGGCGCCCGTTTCGCATTCATTCGCCGGAACGGGCTTAACCTTCCGGCTCAGCCCTCCTTTTGGGCCATAGACGCATCTGCGTGGTTAGCGTGATAGTCCTCAAGGGCTGCGGTCACGCTTGTAAGCGCGTCACAGCCCTTCAGGCAGAGCCGCGCAAGCTTTTCACGGTTGTTTTCTGCCCGGTCGGCCATATCGCGCTTCAGGAACGCCAGGGCCTGGGCTTCAAGCGCCATCTTGTGGTTTGGTTCAACCTCAAGCGCCCGGCGATAGTATTTCAGGCCCCGGCCCGTCAGGCCCTGGGCCTCTGCCACCTGGCCAAGGCCAACAAGGGCAGCCACATTGGCCGGGTCTGCCACCAGGGCGCGCTCGAACAACAGTCGCGCATCAGTTGCCTTATCCGCGCGCAGTGCCACAGTGGCCTGGGCCACAAGTTCACGCGACAGGGATTGGTGTTTATCACTTGTCTGGGCTGCAGCCGGCAGTGCCATCATGGCGCCGAGGCCTATTGCCAGGAGAAGATTGGATTTACGCATACCATGCCTCTTTTTGTTCTTCTTGCCACCATAACCGCATTTTTAAGCAGTTTTTGCAACAAGAGATGAACGGTGTTTGCCTCGCGCCAAACCGTGCAAAGGTCGCGAGCAGGCCCACGCCAGTTTACCCCCGCAAACCCAAATATTTGGTAAAGGCCTAAACCTGCCGCTCAAGAATGGCCAGGAAGAAGCCGTCTGTGTCGTGCGCATGCGGCGCAAGCTGCAGGAATTCAGGGTTCAGGGCCAATGTTTCAGGCGCATCCCCTGGCAGGCTTTCAGCCCATTGGGTGTGGTAATCAACCACTTTCCACGCCCCCTTCGGCTGGCCGTCAAGGAAAGCTGCCACCACATCCTCATTTTCTTCCGGCAGGACAGAGCATGTCATGTAAACAAGCCTGCCCCCTGCTCGCACCAATTTGGCGCCTTCTGCCAGCAATTTGCCCTGCAGCGCCGTCTGCGCCTTTAGGCTGTCGGCGTCAAAGCGCCAGCGTTGGTCCGGGCTGCGGCGCCAGGTGCCGGTGCCGGTGCACGGCGCGTCGACCACCACCCGGTCCATTTTGCCTTCCATTGGCCCGAATGCAATTTCACGCCCCGCGCCCTCAGCCGCAATCAGATGCACCTGGATATTGCGTGCGCCCGCGCGCTGCATACGCTTCTTCAGGCTCGAGAGCCGTTTGGGCGAAATATCAAAAGCGTGGATCTGGCCGCGGTTTTCCATCTCTGCTGCCATGGCGAGCGTTTTACCGCCAGCCCCCGCGCACAGATCCGTCAGCTGCATGCCAGGCGCCGCCGCCACAAGGCTTGAAGCAATCTGTGCCGCCTCGTCCTGTATCTCGATCAAGCCATCGGAAAAGGCTTTGTGCGCGCCCAGATTAATCGGCCCAGTTGCGCGATAACCAAGACAGGAAAGTTTATTTTTTTCAAATAGTTCTGATTCATTCTTAAGAATTTGATCAAAACTCTTGCCGCTGGCTTTCAGGCTGTTGACGCGAATGTCCAGCGGCGCGGTTTCATTGAGGCTGGCGCCCGCGATAGCCAACTGCTTGCCGAACCTGCGCTCCAGCCCGGGCAAGGCCCAATCCGGCAGGTTATAGCTGGCCTCAACTGGCGCATCGTGCCAATCCAGTCGCTTCAGCTTGCGCAGGAAATCCTCTTCCTCTTCATGCAGCCGTGTGGGGGCGAAGGGATTCTCCTCCCCGAAATAGCGGAAGCTGTCAGGCTCATGGCGCGCTAGATTCACCAGCATCATGTTGCGGGCTGTCGGCGCAGCGCCCAATAGCTTGAGCGCCCACAGGTAAAGCCCCCTCGCCCGCAGGATGCCATAGACATAGTCAGAGATCGCGCGCTTGTCCTTCGAGCCCGCATAACGCCGGGCACGGAAAAATTTCGTGACAAGCACATCGGCCGGCGCGCCTTTTGACGCCATTTTCTCCTCAATATCAGAGAGAAGCTCAATGGCGGCGGAAAGGCGCGCTGCGGGCTGCATCAGATATGCTGCTTATTTAGCTGGATAGTTCGGGGATTCACGCGTGATCGTCACATCATGCACGTGGCTCTCCTTCAGCCCCGAGTTGGTGATGCGAACGAACTGCGCTTTTTCGTGCATTTCCGGAATGGTCTTCGACCCGGTATAGCCCATGGAAGCCCGAAGGCCACCCACCAGCTGGTGCAGAACGGCTGCGGACGGGCCTTTATAAGGCACCTGGCCTTCAACGCCTTCCGGCACAAGCTTCAGCGTGTCTTTCACGTCATCCTGGAAGTAACGGTCGGCAGAACCGCGCGCCATAGCGCCCACGCTGCCCATACCGCGGTAAGCCTTGTAGGACCGGCCCTGGTAAAGGAACACTTCGCCCGGCGCTTCTTCGGTACCAGCCAGCAACGAGCCAACCATACAGGCGTTCGCACCAGCGGCGATCGCCTTGGCAACGTCGCCGGATGTGCGCAGGCCGCCGTCGGCGATAATCGGAATGCCTTGGGCGGAAGCCACTTTGGCAACATCGGATACGGCTGTCAGCTGAGGCACACCCACACCCGCCACGATCCGCGTGGTACAGATGGAGCCTGGGCCGATACCAACCTTGATACAGTCAGCGCCCGCATCGATCAGCGCTTTGGCCGCCTCAGCAGTCGCCACGTTACCGGCCACAAGCTGCACGTTACCGAAAGCTTTCTTGATCTTGGCAACCTGCTCGATCACGCGCATAGAGTGGCCGTGGGCCGTATCAAGCACGATCAGGTCGCATTCCGCGTCTGCCAGCATGCCGGCACGCTCAAAGCCCTTGTCGCCAACTGTGGTCGCAGCAGCCACGCGCAGGCGGCCCTTGCTGTCCTTGGCGGCGTTCGGATTGGCGACCGCCTTTTCAAGGTCTTTCACAGTAATAAGGCCGACACAGCGGTAAGCATCATCAACCACGATCAGTTTTTCAATGCGGTGCTGGTGGAACAGGCGCTTGGCTTCCTCGAAGGATACGCCTTCGTTTACCGTCACCACGTCGCGGGTCATCAGCTCGGAGACCGGCTGATCCATGTTGGTTGCAAAGCGCACATCCCGGTTTGTCAGGATACCAACCAGCTTCTTCGGGCCAACAGAGCCATTGCGCTCAACCACAGGAATGCCGCTGATTTTATGCTGGGTCATCAGGCCCATGGCTGCGGCCAGGGTCTCATCCGGGTGCATTGTCACCGGGTTCACCACCATGCCGCTCTCGAATTTCTTCACCTGGCGGACCATTTCGGCCTGCTCTTCCTCGGTCATATTCCGGTGCAGCACACCAACACCGCCCGCCTGCGCCATGGCAATCGCCATCGGGGCTTCGGTTACGGTATCCATTGCCGCGGACAGAAGCGGCAGGTTGAGTTCAATCGATTTGGTGATCTTGGTGCGAACGTCCACCTGGGCTGGCATTACATCACTGGCTGCCGGTACAAGGAGAACATCATCAAAAGTAAGGCCGAGGCGAATATCCATTAGGGCGATCCTGCTTTCACTGTGGGCGCTTTTCGCGCGCTTTGGGGGCAGATTTCTGCCCCGGCGGATTAAGATATTCGCCGTTCAATACCCCGAAGGCCGCCCAAAAATCAACGCTAAACTTCGTCGCAGGTAAAACTAAGCCGAAACTATTCGGATTCCGCCTCTTTTCGGCCCTTGAAGCCCGTCGCCACCACGAACCATTCCTTGGAATCCTGACGGCTTGACGGTGGCTTGGCGTGCTTGACGCTGGTGAAATGCTTATTCAGGGCCTGCATCAGGTCATTATCCGCCCCGCCCTGCAGCACCTTGGCGACAAAAGTGCCGCCTGGCGCCAGGACCTTGACCGCAAAATCAAGCGCGGCTTCACAAAGCGCCATGGTGCGGATCTGATCCGTCTGCCGGTGCCCGGTGGCCGAGTTGGCCATGTCCGACAGCACAAGATCAGCCGGACCTTCAAGCGCATCCATCAGGCGCTTTTCTGCGTCTTCGGCAAGGAAATCCATCACCCAAATGTCCGCACCTTGGATGGGCTCCACTTCCTGAAGGTCGATGCCGATAATCTGCGCGTCGTCCGGCAGCTCTTCGGTCAGTACTTGTGTCCAGCCGCCAGGCGCACAGCCAAGGTCGATCACACGCTTGACACCCTTGAACAGATTATAGCGCTCCGCCAGTTCCTTGATTTTGAAGGCCGCGCGGGAGCGATAGCCAAGACGCTGTGCTTCAGCCACATAGGGGTCATTCAGCTGCCGCTGCAGCCACCGGGTGGAGGAATTCTTGCGGCCACGCGCTGTTTTCACGCGTACCTTGGCGCCGCGCGCCCGGCTCCGGGTGTTTGATTGCTTGTTCCAGCCGCTAGCCATTCTTCTCTACCTTCTTCTGTGTCCTGTCGCCGCCATGATAAAGCGGGCGTGCCCGCCTTGGCGGCTGCTCCATCTGCATCAGGCCGCGCAGAATGCCTTCACGGATGCCGCGGTCGGCAACACGCAGGCTTGGCACTTTCCACATCCCGAGGATGGCCTCAAGGATAGCACAGCCCGCTACAACAAGGTCAGCCCTTTCCGGGCCGATGCACACCTGTGCCGCCCGTTCATCGTGCGTCATGGTCGCCACACGGCGCGACAGCCCGTGAATATCCTGCGATTTCATCCAGGCGCCGTCCACCTTTTCGCGGATATAGCGCGGCAGGTTGAGGTGCAGGCTGGCAAGCGTCGTTACGGTGCCTGAGGTTCCCAGGAACTGGGTCTTGCGTTTCCGGACCACGCTTGAGACCTGATGCGCGTCTTCAAACGCCTGCAGGTGATCCACCACCAGCTTAACCATCTTGTCGTAATGTTCGATCGGCAGGGTTTCGCCTGGACGGCCAAAGCTTTCCGACAGGTTCACCACCCCCCAGGGAATGGACATCCAGCCGGAAATCTCGGTGCGCTGGCCGGGGTGCACCCGCACCCAGATAAGCTCGGTCGATCCGCCGCCGATATCGAACACCAGGGCGTTCCTATTGCCGGGCGCGATCAGCGACTGACAGCCCATAACCGCAAGGCGCGCCTCTTCGCCCGCGGAGATTACATCCAGGTTGATGCCGGTCTCGCGCTTGACGCGGGCAATGAATTCATCGGAATTTTCAGCCACGCGGCAGGCTTCCGTTGCCACATGCCGCATGCAGGTGACGCCCCGGCGCGCGATCTTTTCGGCGCACACCTTCAGGGCCTCAATCGTGCGGTCCATCGCTTCGTCTGAAAGTTTGTTGTTGGAGGACACCCCCTCGCCAAGCCGGACGATACGGGAAAAGGCGTCTATCACGCGGAAACCGCCCCGCGTTGGGCGCGCAATCAACAGCCGACAATTGTTGGTGCCAAGATCAATGGCACTATAAACACCGCGCAACGGTCGGTCAGACTGCTGGCGGACAGGCCTTTTAGCCGATGTTGAGTTATGCTGCTTTGCGGGAGCAGACGGCTGCACGGCGGAACGCTGCGTTCTCTCCTGCGCCTTGTCTTGCCCTTTTGCACAGCGCTTGCGGCGGCGGGGGCGGCGTTTTCTGCCGGAATTCTTCTGTTGGTGCTCAGCCTGGCCTCCCGAATCTGGAGTGCCTGGCCCTGCCCCGGCCCCTTGGGCCTGTGGGTCTAACGACATACTTTTTCTCTTGTTATCTTTTTTGTCGCAGCCGACCGTTTTATGGTCTTTCAGTCGTGCTGCTCACTTGCCTTATGTTTAGCACCAGGCCGCGCGACAGCGCAATAAATTTCAGATGTAACCAATCCTGTAATTTATTTTTGTTCTATTTTTGTTCTTGACGTGCGCGTCGCGTCATCATAAAAGAACAAAATAAGAACGGAGGACACAATGCCTGGTTTTGAACATCTGATTATTCTTCTGCTGTTTATTCTGATTGGTGGGCTCGGCATGGCCGCGATGCAGGACGGTGCATCGGTGATGTGGCGTTTTCTTTCCAAGAAACTGCCAAAGGCCCCTCGCCCGCGCGTACAGCCGCAATCCCGTATTCCTGACCCGCTGTTTTTCCAGCGCTGAGGCAGACTGCCATAGAAAAACCGCCTGCGTATTCCACGAGGCGGCTTCCCAGAAAATTGATTTTCAGTGTGACTTAATAAGAGGCGCGGCGAACAAACCACAATGTGGCTGAAACACCGCGCCTAATCCGAGCGAACCCCCAGGTGTGCCCGGGCCTTCTCCGTCAGTGGCTGCCTAATCCGTGGGCGCCAAAAAGATTGATCGTACCTCCCCAGATGGATCAATCCCGATCTGAAATCGGTGAAGGAAGCAGCATCCGACAGGATTTGACGGTTGCTGTCAAGGTTGCTTATGCAAATATTGCAATTTTTTTCTACCAAAGACATAAAAAAGCCGCCGTTTGGCGTGAAAACGGCGGCTAATTTCAACGATGGTTGATTTTTCAGGACGCTATTTCAGCGGCTCACCCTGATATTCGGATACCCGGCAATATTGCTCGCCCCCTACTGCCCGGATGTTATCGCACAGCAGTTCTGCGTCCTCTTCCCGCTCAAGCGGCCCTACAATCAGGCGCAGGAACGTGCCAATGCCTTCCTGGTTCTGGGTATAAATGCGTGGAGACAGCCCTTCAAGCTGGCCAGAGAACGCCCTGTAGAGCGCTGACCAGCCGCTATCCACCTGGTCTTTAGACCGGTAGGACGCCAGATGTGCGCCGTAATAGGTGCGGCTGTCATCCTGCGCGTCGTTCGTGGCGGGTGTGCCGCTGTCGATCGCACCTGTTTGAACATCAGCCCCGGTCTGCGATGTGCCCGTTGGCGCGGTCTGCGTATTATCCACAGCTGGCTGGGACGTGGCTTGCGGCTGCGAGGATTGTTGTTGTTGCTGTTTTGCAGGCGCCTTGGTCTGATAGGCTGCATTGCGGTCGATCATCTCAACAGAGAACAAGCGGTTCTCAAGCGACTTGATCTCGGTGCGTACACCGGAAAGGTCATTCCGCACGCGACGAAGCGCTGCTTCTGTCTCTGGGTCTTTCTGGAACGCAGCCAGCTTCTGTTCCATACTTGCAAGGGCCTGGTCCTGATTGCGAACATGCTTCACAAGGTCCACATACAGCCGCTCAAGGGCATTGAAGCGGTCCTTGAGGTCTCGGTTGTCCTCGGATACGCCCTCTACGCTGCGCTCCAGCGTTACCTGGCGCGCTTCAACAAGAACGTCTTCGCCTTGCCAAAGGTTAGTGGAGCCGCCACACGCGCTGGTAAACAGCGCCAGGCAGGCAACAATTGCCCCTTTTCTGGGAAATACTACGGGTGCGCTAAGTCCCTGTGTCATGATCACGCCTTTCTACACATTGCTTTTCGCCTTTATTTTCAAAGGTTAAGCTGCATCCATGCCTTAAGTGGCAATCTTTCTCAGCTATCGAATATGCAAAGGTAGTGCCAATAAAGCCTATCGGGGCAATGATACCACAGATAAGGCGGCTATGCAGGACCAGCGTCAGCCGATGCGCTTCTGTTTGCGGCGACGCTCATAGGCCAGATAGGAAAAAGGCATGCTGGACAGATAGGCAGCTGCGATCACGATAAGCACCAGCCAAGTGCGAACAAACAGCCCCGCGATCACAATGCCAATGATCAGCATCACGGGAACGAACCAGGCCTTCGGCACACGGAAGGCCTTCAGCGAAATGGTTGGGATGGTAGAGACCATCAATACTGCGACAACAACCGCATAGGCCGCCACCACAAGCCCATAGTTGTGGACCACAACAGCTTCAAGGGCGAAATCGACAATCAGTGGCATCAGCAGGAGCGTGGCGCCCGCAGGCGCCGGAACACCGGTCAGGAAACCAAGGCGTTTGCGGGGTTCATCTTCGTCATCCAGCTTGGCATTGAAGCGCGCCAGACGAAGCGCCATGGCGATGGCGTAAATCAGTGCGACAGCCCATCCAAGGCGGTCAAGGCCTTCCAGCACCCACAGATACAGGATTACAGCCGGGGCCACGCCAAAGGACACTACGTCCGAAAGCGAATCCAGCTCTGCCCCAAAACGGCTGGTGCTTTTGAGTAGCCTGGCTACTGTCCCGTCAAGCCCGTCGAAGATGCCCGCAAGCAGAATGGCAAATACGGCCAGTTCCCACTTTCCTGCCAACGCAAACTTGATGGACGTCAGCCCCGACATGAAGGCCATAAGCGTCACGACATTCGGCAGAATCGTCCGGATGGAAATCTTCTTGAACAATAGTGCCTGTTTTTCGTCGCCCATGGTCCCTGCTCCGCCCTTCGGTCTATTCGCTGGCGCTGGCAGCTTTGCGGCGACCGGCTGCCTTGCGGGCGATGATGGTTTCGCCACCGATCATGGTCTGGCCCACGGCTACGGTCGGCTTCTGGCCCTTGTCCAGATAGATATCCGTGCGGCTGCCGAAGCGGATCAGGCCGAAACGCTCACCGCGCTCCACCGTTTGCCCTACTTCAAGGTCACACAGGATACGCCGTGCCACAAGGCCCGCCACCTGGGCATAAGCGATATCGTGTCCATCTTCTGTGGTCATACGAATCAGCTGGCGTTCGTTTTCCTCGCTGGCCTCTTCGGCTGCAGCGTTCAGGAACTTGCCTGGCACATAAGCAACGCTGGTTACTTCACCCGCCGCAGGTGTGCGGTTCACGTGCACGTTAAACACTGACAGGAAAATGGAGATGCGCGTGCGCGGCTCATCGCCCATGCCAAGCTCAGCCGGCGGCGTGGCTTCCATTACCAGACACACAGTGCCGTCTGCAGGGCTAACCAGAACGCCTTTTTCGTCTGGGATCACGCGGTCAGGGTCGCGGAAGAAATAAAGGCACCATGCCGTCAGCACCAAACCGGCCCAGCCAAGGGGTTCCGAAAGGAAAAACAACCCCACGGAGACGGCAAAGAAAATCGCCACAAACAAATGCCCTTCCTTGTGGATTGGCGTCATCACTACATCCATAGCCTTCATCGGCGGCAACCTTTTTCTTTTGTAGGTAAATTTCGCACACACTGGCGATTTGAAGCCCTCCCGTCAAGTCTGACGGGGTGCGTGTGACGCAATATGGCACGATCGCAAAAAAAATCTTGTCCCTGGTGGGAGGATACAGCAAAAGAAATATCAGGCCTTTTAACGGTTGTTTAAGGCGGCGCAGCGATGCTGTAGCCACAGCTTTGAACATCCAAGCCCTTTTGGGCAGCAAGGCTTATATCAGGCGAGTAATCTGGCGTATTGGAAACGGGGCACCATGAAACTTCACGAATCGCTGCAGAAGGTCAAAGGGCATCTTGAAAGCCTGGAGGAAGCGGCCTTTGATCAGCTTGAGTTCGACTGGGAAGGCATAAAATTTCATGCTGCAGCAGATACTGACGCCAACGGCGGCGGACTGATCAAGCTGAATGCCAAGCTGGGCCGCCTCTATTTCACTGTTGAGAATGCCGCCGAACGCACCATGGCCATCGAACGCGTTTATTCCACCAACCGCGGCATCGACGGTGCCTACAGCATCAGCAAAAAGGGCGATGTGACATACCACAGCGTCACCGCCACCAGCCAGAAGCTCAAGGGCAATGACCTTGTGGGCGCGCTGACGCTGATCCTTCTGGAATCCGAAAGCCACCTGCGCGCGCTCCGGTCTCACCTGAAGCCCATCTAGGTTTAAACAATCCACACAAGGGGAAGCGCCTAGCCTTCGGACTTTTCGTCCTTGAGCGGCAGGCGGAACATCTGGCCCGGATAAATCATATCCGGGTCGCGGATCTGTTCGCTGTTTTCGCGGAAAATCACCGTATAGCGCACGCCTGAGCCATAAAGCTGGCGGGCAATCTGCCACAGCGTATTGCCGGGCCGCACGATCACGCCGCCTTCGGCAACGGCTGGGTCAATGGCCTCGCCCGCCTCGAACGGCTGTTCGATCCGAAGCTGCACCTGCCCATCACCGATGGTCTGGTCTACCCGGATCACATGGCTGCCCGGCGTCAGCGCCTGGCCCGCAAGCGCAATCTGCCAGCGGCCTTCGTCACCCGCCCGCATGTTGCCAATGAAATTTCCGTCCAGATACACACGAACATCCACGCGCGGCAAAGACCGGCCGGTGATAACAGCGTCGCCGCCGTCACCATAATCGATTGTATCGACACTCAGGCTTTCACCCACTTCACCAAAGGCGGCTACGCCCGGCTTCTGAAGGACCGTGGAGGCCCCTTCCCCGCTTTTGGGGGTCAGCACGGCCACAACGCCGTTCTGTTCGCGCTCAAGGAAGCGCTGGTTATCGCGTTCAGGCACCGATACCACGACCACATTATCGGCTTCGGCAACTTCTGTGCCGTCGCGTTCGCGGCCCTTTAGGTTCAGTTCAACGGAACCGGCGTCTAGCGGTTCCTCAAGAATCATGACCCACTCGCCGTTCTCGTCGGCTGTCACCTCAGAGACTTTGCGGCCATTTGCAAACAGCTCGATCTTTGCGCCCGGGGCCATCCGGCCCGCGATCACACCCGTGCCGCCGCGCGAAATACGCACAAGGTCAAACTCGGGAACCGGCTTTGCGGCCTGTTCTGCTGCTGGCTGCTGTTCTGATACTTCAGTGGGGGTGGCAGGCGCTTGCGGTGCGGGCTCGTCTGAGAAAAGCACATAAAGAATAGCGCCGACACCAATAGCCGCGCTCACGGCACCGATGGCAATCCGGCGCATATCATCGCTCTTGCTTTCCAGTGGGCCCATAACTCACCATACGTCCTGTTCAACAAAGCCTTAACAATCGGGCCTATATAATGAAAGATGAATTTATTAAAAACATGTCAAAACTTTGACAACTAAACTTTATGACACTGATTTAGCGCATTTTTCCAGTATTTGGCCAGCTTATGGCCCTCCTGCAAGAGGTAATGTATGAAGTCGACACCCCATAGCACCACACCAATCAGGAATGTTTGTGTCTATTGCGGCTCCAGGCTAGGCAACAAACCATCCTATGAAGCACTGGCGTCTGACCTTGGGGGCCGCATTGCGAGCGCTGGCATGGGCCTTGTTTACGGCGCTGGCAGCATCGGCCTGATGGGGGTCGTGGCCCGCGCTGCGCGCGACAGCGGCGCCCCCGTGATCGGCATCATCCCCGAGCACCTGGATGCGGTTGAGATTACGCAAGACGGCCTGACCGAGCTTCACGTCACGCAGAATATGCATGACCGCAAGCGCATGATGTTTGACCGGTCTGATGCCTTTATCATATTGCCCGGCGGGCTTGGCACGCTTGACGAGACATTCGAGATCATGACCTGGGCGCAGCTTAGCCTGCACAAGAAGCCGATTATCCTGATCAATCATGAGGACTATTGGACGCCATTGGTCGAACTTGTGAAGAATGTCGTGGATGGCGGCTTCGCCAGTGCCGAGAATGCGTCACTCCTTACCATTGTCGACACAGCCGAACAGGCGATTGAGAAGTTGAAAGCGATGGAAACCGCCCCATCTGAAGCCAGGAGCGAGCTTTTCTAAGCCAAAGTCAGGGACGCTGACGGCAGAAAAACCGGTCATTAGGGGTAAAATCCGCAAAAAGTCACACTTTTCCTGCGGATGGGCCTTCAACTCTGCAGATTCTGGTGATAGGGTGCGCGCAAAATCCGCACCGGCCCTCTCCCCGGCGCGATACTACCCCTTGGGAAAAATATAAATTTGAGGGAACTATGAGCAAGATTACCGTAAAAAACCCAATCGTGGAAATTGACGGCGACGAGATGACACGCATCATCTGGCAATGGATTCGCGAACGCCTGATCCAGCCGTATCTCGATGTTGAGCTTCTTTACTATGACCTTTCCGTCACCAAGCGTGACGAAACGGACGACCAGATCACCATTGACGCGGCAAACGCCATCAAGGAACACGGTGTGGGCGTGAAATGCGCGACCATCACCCCTGATGAGCAGCGCGTTGAGGAATTTGACCTCAAAAAAATGTGGCGCAGCCCGAACGGCACCATCCGGAACATTCTGGGCGGTACCGTATTCCGCGAGCCAATCATCATGAAGAACGTACCGCGTCTGGTTCCAGGCTGGACCAAGCCGATCGTTATCGGCCGTCACGCCTTTGGCGACCAATACCGTGCGACTGACTTCCTGGTGCCAGGTGCTGGCAAGCTGACCATGAAGTTCGAGCCTTCCGACGGCGGCGAAGCCATCGAACGCGAAGTGTACCAGTTTGAAGAAGCTGGCGTTGCCATGGGCATGTATAACGTGGACGACAGCATCCGCGATTTCGCCCGCGCCTGCATGAACTACGGCCTGAACCGCCAGTGGCCGGTTTACCTGTCCACCAAGAACACCATCCTCAAGGCCTATGACGGCCGCTTCAAGGACCTGTTCATGGAAGTGTTCGAAAACGAATTCCAGGACAAGTTCAAAGACGCTGGCATCACCTATGAACACCGTCTGATCGATGACATGGTGGCATGCGCCATGAAATGGGCTGGTGGCTTCGTATGGGCTTGTAAGAACTATGACGGCGACGTGCAGTCAGACACCGTGGCACAGGGCTTCGGCTCCCTCGGCCTGATGACGTCCGTTCTGATGACGCCAGACGGGAAGACCGTTGAGTCAGAAGCCGCACACGGCACCGTGACCCGCCACTACCGCCAGCATCAGGAAGGCAAGGAAACGTCGACGAACCCGATCGCTTCCATCTTCGCCTGGACGCGCGGCCTGAAGTATCGCGGCAAAATGGACGGCACGCCGGAAGTGGTCAACTTCGCTGAAGCGGTTGAAAAGGTATGTGTCAACACGGTTGAAACCGGCCACATGACCAAAGACCTGGCGCTCCTCATCGGTCCGAACCAATCCTGGATGACCACAGGCCAGTTCTTCGACAAGATCGACGAGAACCTGAAGGCAGAACTGGGCTAATCCCAAATAACTGCTAAAGAATTTGAAAAGCCGCCTACTCTTGGGCGGCTTTTTTTACGACTTCCAGGCCCGCATCAAGCCTGCTGAGAATAGCAGTCGGGACCGCCTTGGTACAGACCACATGCGCCTCCCTGCCTGCAGGCATCCCTTCAAGGCTCAGGAAAGCGAGCGCATCACCCCCTGCCACCTGTGCTTTGTGGATCGGCGCCATCAATTCGTTTTCGATGACAAAATCGATCCGCTTGCGCGCCAGAAGCTCAGCGAGCTTGTCATGACTGCTAGCAATGAAAAGATGCTTATTGTGGCTCTTCTTAAGAAGCTCCAGATGCGGGATGGCATAGACAGCATCGGTCACGAAGCCACCAATGAAATCCGTATCGGTGAACAGCGCTTCTATGGAAGGCAGTGCTTCAAAGGCTGCTTTGTCGGCTTCCCGCACCAGCAGGCCCGAGCGCCCGAATGTGCCGATAGGTGGCGAAAAATGCCACTGCTCATCCTGCTCCGTGCTTTTCTTCCAATAGCCGGCCACACAAAAGGGCTGCGTGCCATCGTCCAGGTTCCGCTTGATGCGATTGAAGGCCCGTTCCTGCCACTCGATAGTCAGGCCGGCTATGGCCGCAGCCTGATTGACAGTGTCGCCAAAAATGCCGGAAACGCGGCCTGCCTCTATTTCCAGAAAGGGGGGATGGTGTTCAACCTGAAACACAAGGCTGTCTTCAGCCTTTGCGGATGAAAAAGCGATCGGCCCCGCCATAACGGCAGCAAGCAACGGAAGAACTGAAAAACACCGAACCAAACCAGGCTCCCTTAAACTAGCTCGAAGCCCCCCAGAGACAGGACACTATCACATTTGAGGGGATCTGGCGACAGCAACCCAATGGTCATAATCCGCTATCATTTCCGTGCGCTCTTCGCCACTTAAAAGTCCGCATTCCACCAGGCCGATCAGGCGCTGGGACGCATATTCCTTAAGTTCGCTCAGAAGCGCTGGATAGATGGACATCAGAATCTGCAATTCTGTGCTGTCCAGCCACATGACACGGCACCGGGTGCGTGCGACAGAAGCGGGCTGACGGCCATGGTCACTGATCAGCGAGCATTCGCCCAGGAAATCGCCCGCACTGAGTGAGATTGCCCGGTGATGGTAGAAGGCCGTGATTTCGCCCGAAAGGATGAAATATATGCCGTTGTCCACATCACTGCGGCGCGTCAGCACTGTGCCGGGAACGAGCGTCACTGACCGCACGCGCGAAGCCAGCTCCTTGGCCACGTCTTTCGGCAACTTTTTCAGTGCCGGCAAATCATCGACAACACCTACGGGCACGACAAATTCGCGCCTGTGCACTTCATCTGAAAAGCCGGAGGCGATGATGCCAATCGGCACGGCGTAAAAGATAAAGCCCATCATCATCACGACACCGCCAATGACTTTACCAAGATCCGTGATCGGCACCGCATCGCCGTACCCTACGGTCGTGAAGGTGGCAAGCGCCCACCAGAGTGCCGCCGGGATGCTGCCGAATGCTTCAGGCTGTGCCTCATGTTCCGCCAGATACATGAGCGTGGAGGCAAACACCTCAAGCCCCACCATAATCACCATGGCGGCCAGAAGCGCCTGCCGTTCGGCATAGATCACGCGCGCGAGCGATGACAGCGCAGGCGAATAGCGCACCAGCTTGAGAAGCCTGAGCAGCCGGAATATCCTGAGCACGCGCAGGTCAAGCCCTGTCAGGTGGCCGAAATAGAATGGGATGATGGCAATCAGGTCAATCAGCGCGAGAGGCGAGAAAATATAGCGGACACGCCGCTCCCAGCCCCTGTCTCCCGGCACTGCCTCGCGTTCCGCGCTGGCCCACACACGCGCCAGATACTCGACCGTGAATATGCCGATAGAAAGGGCGTCAAATGCCTGGAAAATAGGGCCATAGGCCTGCCATAGGCTGTCAACTGTCTCAAGCGCGACCGCCGCCACGTTCAGGAGGATCAGCACAATCATGAAGCCTTCGAACACAGCAGCTTTCCGCCCCGCAAAGCTTCCCAGCTCCAGGAAGCTATATGTGCGTTGGCGGACTGTCTGCTTGTTCATGATTGTGCCTTTCTGGGCTGCTTCTAGCCAGCGATAACCGCCTCAATAGCTTCAAGCGCCTTGGCAGCGTTCGCACCGTCCGGGCCACCGGCCTGCGCCATATCAGGACGCCCGCCGCCGCCTTTGCCGCCAAGCGCCTCAGCGCCCGCGCGCACCAGGTCAACAGCGCTCAGCTTGGCTGTCAGGTCGTCGGTAACGCCAACAAGAAGTGCGGCCTTGCCGTCATTGACGGCCACAAAGGCCACTGCCCCACTGCCGAGGGACTTCTTGGCGTCATCCGCCAGGCCTCGCAGGTCCTTGGGGCTCACGCCGTCCAGCACCTGGCCCAGGAATTTCACGCCGCCGATGTCCTTCGCCGCCGGGCCGGAAGAACCGCCGCCAAGCGCCGCCTTCTTCTTGGCTTCCGAAAGCTCGCGCTCCAGCGTTTTCCGTTCAGCCTGCAGCGCCGAGATGCGGTCTGAAAGCTCAGCCGGGCTGGATTTAACCTGGGCAGAGGCCTCCTTCAAAAGCCGTTGCTGGCCCAGGAGGTGTTCAAGCGCCGCTTCACCCGTCAGGGCCTCGATCCGGCGCACACCAGCGGACACGCCGCCCTCTGAAAGGATAGTAAAGAGTGCAATGTCGCCCAGGCGCTTGACGTGCGTACCGCCGCACAGCTCAACCGAATAATGTGGTTTGGAAGCGCTTGCCTCGTCGCCCATGGACACAACGCGGACTTCATCGCCATATTTTTCACCAAACAGCGCCATGGCACCGGCCTCGATCGCGTCGTCATAGCTGAGGAGCCGGGTTTCAACGGCCGCGTTCTCGCGGATCACCCGGTTCACCTCGCGCTCAACGGCGGCCAGTTCATCTTCGGTCATGGCCTTGGGATGCGAAATATCAAAACGCAGGCGGTCTGGCGCCACAAGGGACCCCTTTTGGGTCACATGATCGCCCAGTTCACGGCGCAACACTTCATGCAGCACGTGGGTTGCGGAGTGGTTGGCCCGAAGCTTCGACCGGCGCTCACCGTCCACCAACATCTCAACCGTATCACCAACTTTCAGGCTGCCTTTCGAAACGGTGGCTTTATGCACATGCAAGGCGCCTACCATCTTGAGCGTGTCAGTTACAGTGATATCTGCGTCGTCGGTCTTCAGCGTGCCTGTGTCGCCCATCTGGCCGCCGCTTTCGCCGTAGAATGGCGTCTGGTTGGTGACAATCAGCACCTCGTCGCCCTCGCCCGCGCTCTCGGTGCGCGCGCCGTCTTTCACAAGGGCAACAACCTTGCCTTCCGCCTGTTCGGTGGAATAGCCGACAAATTCGGTCGCGCCGAACTCGTCATTGATATCGAACCAAACTTTCTCAGTCGCTGCATCGCCGGAGCCAGACCAGGCGGCGCGGGCCTTGGCGCGCTGTTCTTCCATGGCGGCATTGAAGCCGTCCACGTCAACCGTGCGGTCCTGAGCGCGCAGGGCATCCTGTGTCAGGTCAAGCGGGAAGCCGTATGTGTCATAAAGCTTGAACGCCACATCGCCTGGCAGCTCGGTGCCGTCGCCGATTTTGGCAAGCTCGTCATCCAAGAGCTTGAGGCCCTTGTCCAGCATCTGGCGG
Organism: Kordiimonas lipolytica; assembly: GCF_001550065.1. The sequence continues at coordinate 141,668 of NZ_LRUB01000011.1, read as the reverse complement.
AAGCGGCCTTCTTCAAGCTTCAGGGTTTCCTCGATCAGACGCTCGGCACGGCCAAGTTCAGGGAAGGCCTGGCCCATTTCGTGGATCAGCGTTGGCGCCAGCTGGTACATCACCAGATCCTTCGCGCCCAGCATGTGCGCGTGGCGCATGGCGCGGCGCATGATGCGGCGAAGCACATAGCCGCGGCCTTCGTTGGACGGCAGCACGCCGTCCGCGATCAGGAAGCTGCAGGCACGCAGGTGGTCTGCGATCACCCGGTGCGATGCGCGCGTCTTGTCATTCTCTGCAGCCCCCGTAGCGTTCACCGACGCTGCGATGATGGCTTTGAACGTATCGATCTCATAGTTGTCGTGGGTGCCCTGCATCACGGCGGAGATACGCTCCAGCCCCATGCCGGTATCAATCGACGGCTTCGGCAGGTTGATGCGCTCGCCTGACGCCAACTGCTCATACTGCATGAAGACGAGGTTCCAGATTTCCACGAAACGGTCGCCGTCTTCTTCCGGCGTGCCTGGAGGGCCGCCCCAGATATGATCGCCGTGGTCATAGAAGATTTCAGAGCACGGCCCACAAGGCCCCGTATCGCCCATGGACCAGAAGTTGTCTGATGTGGCGATGCGGATGATGCGCTCTTCCGGCAGCATCGCGATCTTCTTCCACAGGTCAAAGGCTTCATCATCTTCATGAAACACTGTGACCGTCAGCTTGTCCTTGTTCAGGCCATATTCGCGTGTAATCAGGTTCCAGGCGTGACTGATCGCGTCTTCCTTGAAATAATCACCGAAGGAGAAGTTCCCCAGCATCTCGAAGAAGGTATGGTGGCGCGCGGTGTAGCCCACGTTATCGAGGTCATTGTGTTTGCCGCCGGCACGCACACATTTCTGGCTGGACACAGCCCGGTTATAGTCCCGCGTTTCCGCACCCGTGAAGACATTCTTGAACGGCACCATGCCCGCGTTGACAAACATCAGCGTCGGGTCGTTGTGCGGCACCAGCGGCGCGGACGGCACCACCTCGTGCCCCTGCCCTTTGAAATAATCCAGAAACGCCTTGCGGATATCGTTAGCGCCAGTGATCGGTGCGGTCATGAAATTGGCCTCAGTCCTCGAAAACAAAATTCAGGTGCCGCAAAGGGGTTAGCCCCATTGTTACGACACCGGTTCTTATGGCCGTTTTAGCGTGGCAATACTGGTGTGTCTAGCATCTGCACCGCCTATAGACGCGCTTCATCCATATTTCTTGAAAAGGGTACGACCGGAAGCACCCAAAAGCGCCAGAAAGGATAGGCTTAGCGCTTCATGGCGGCACGGCGCTTGCGGTAGTCCTTGAGCGACCGCGCATCCAGCCACTGTTCATAGAAGCTGTCATAGACGCCGCTAAGGTCTTCCTTGGCGATCATGGCGTTGATCTTGCCGATCAGCGCTCGCCCAATGGGCATGTCGCTACAGCTGAAGCCACCGGACTGGACGCTTTCTTCGCCTGCAATCGGGAAAGCCGTAAAGCTGTCCGGTTTGCCAAGCTGGCGGAACTGGTGATTGACTTCGGCGGGGAACCCGAAGGTATAATCGATGCGGCCATGCAATAGCAGCGCGCCATAGCGGTCAAACGGTATGGTAACCATATGATCCGCTGCGCCGAGCTTGCCCAGGGTCTCGTTGATCAGCTGACTATAGAAGCGTTCCGGCACCACACCAAGCGACAGATGATCCGCTGCCACCAGCTTTGCGATGTCGATTTCGCCGTCGGTGTTGAGGAAGGGGGCAAAAAGCCCGACGTTGCGCTGCATCACGACTACGCGGTTGGTCATGAGATGATAGACATCGTCGCTGAAAGTCGCAAAAGCGGTGCGTTCCGGGGTTCTAAAAAGGGCAGCGCTGCAGAAGCCGTCCAGCTTCTTCATCTGCGCGTAGATGCGGTTGAGGTTAACTGTGACTGTCACATGATTGTATTCGGGCAGCTTTTCGGCCACATAGCGCACGATCTGGTCGCCGTACCCCTTCCCCTCATACTCGCCACTAGCGATGAAAACAGGTGGGAAATCAGGGCTGAGCCAGTGGATGGTCGGCTTGTCAGCGGCAAGCAGCCCCTGCCATGCAGAAGCCATCAAGACAAGAAAAATGGTAGCCCGACGTATCATATGACCCCACAACCACAATGCCCCACCACAATCCAAGGCAGACAATAGCTGTCAAAGGATAATGTTTCCTTAAACCTGCCCTTGCAGCAATTGCGCCGCTGGAACCAAAAAAGCGGCCCCACAAGGCCGCTTTCCCGGAATTCTTATAACTTCTAAGGCGACGACCTGCAGATGGCCAATGCCCTACTTCGCGTCTGCGTCGTCCGCGTCTTCGGCTTTTGGATCAACCAGCATGGCTTCGTTGACGAGGCCCGCATTCTTACGGATCATATTCTCGATCTCGTTGGAGATGTCAGTATTCTCCAGAAGGAAGCGCTTGGCGTTCTCGCGGCCCTGGCCAATGCGCTGGCTGGAATAGCTGTACCAGCTGCCGGACTTTTCAACGACACCAGCCTTGACGCCCAGGTCGATGATCTCGCCCATCTTGGAAACGCCTTCGCCGTACATGATGTCAAACTCGACCTGCTTGAACGGAGGCGCCAGCTTGTTTTTCACCACTTTCACCCGCGTAGCGTTGCCGACGATCTCGTCTTTTTCCTTGATCGCACCAACCCGGCGGATGTCCAGACGGACGGAGGCATAGAATTTGAGCGCATTACCGCCCGTTGTTGTTTCCGGGCTGCCGTACATTACGCCGATCTTCATCCGGATCTGGTTGATGAAGATAACGATCGTGTTGGACTTGGAAATGGAGGCCGTAAGCTTCCGGAGTGCCTGGCTCATGAGCCGGGCCTGCAGGCCCACATGGCTGTCGCCCATCTCGCCTTCAAGTTCAGCGCGCGGCGTCAGTGCCGCAACAGAGTCAACCACCAGGATGTCTACAGCACCGGAACGCACCAGCGTATCGGCAATCTCAAGCGCCTGCTCGCCCGTATCAGGCTGGCTCACCAGCAGTTCGTTCACGTCCACGCCCAGCTTGCGGGCGTAAACCGGGTCGAGCGCGTGCTCAGCATCCACAAATGCCGCGATGCCGCCCGCCTTCTGGGCTTCCGCCACTGCGTGCAGTGCCAGCGTGGTTTTACCGGAACTTTCCGGCCCATAGATTTCAATGATCCGGCCTTTGGGGAAACCGCCGATCCCAAGCGCAATGTCGAGATTGAGCGAGCCTGTGGAGATGGTATCGATCTCGATGCCCGATTCCCGCTGCCCCAGCTTCATAACGGAGCCTTTACCAAAGGCCCGGTCGATTTGGCCAAGCGCTGCTTCAAGCGCTTTTGTCTTATCCATGGAGTTTCCCTTTACCAACTGTAGTTCTGCTGTTGCCATGATCGGGCTCCCTTATTCCACAGGCTGATATCCCTTGCAATGGATGATTTGTCATCCTTGCCCTTGCCACCTTGTACCCTTTTTGTTCTCTCTTCGCAAGAACAAATATTCGCGTTTTGTTCTCACGCCTAGTTCATGCAGGAACACCAAGAAAAAAAGGGCACTACCCCTGTGCCATTTGTGTGCCCATTTGCGCTCAGTGTGCCCGTTAGCCGAGGATGGATTTAACCTTCTCCGCCAGGTCTTTCAGCGAGAAGGGTTTCGGCAGGAAAAGGAACTCTTCCGCCTCCAGGTTTTGCCGGAACACGTCTTCCGCATAACCGGAGACAAAGATCACCGGCAGGTTCGGCATGTTTTTGCGCGCTTCCTTGACGAGCGTGGGGCCGTCCATCGTCGGCATGATCACGTCAGAGATCAGAAGATCGATGGTTTCCGGGTGGGTATTGAGTATCTCAAGCCCAGCCTCACCCGATGCGGCTTCCAGTACCTTGTATCCCTTGTTGGCCAGCGCGCGGGACGCGAACATGCGCACGGGGTCTTCGTCTTCCACGATCAGGATCGTGCCCTTGCCCGTCAGGTCGCGGGCTGGGGCCTCCGGCTTTTGCGCCGCGCTTTCGGCTTCTGCTTCTGCGGCGTGGGCCTTGAAGAACAGCAGGAAACGGGTGCCGTGCCCGAGTTCTGATTCGACAAAAACGAAGCCGCCGGTTTGCTTGACGATGCCGTAAACGGTTGCGAGCCCAAGGCCCGTGCCCTGCCCCACCTCTTTCGTGGTGAAGAAAGGTTCAAAGATTTTGGACATGTTCTCAGGCGCGATACCACACCCGCTGTCAATCACCTCCACCAGCACATAATCGTCGGGCACCACCACGTCGTAGCGTTCAATGAGCGGGTCATCCGGGCCAATCATGCTTGTTTTTATCTCTAGCCTGCCGCCCCCCGGCATGGCATCGCGCGCGTTCACCGCGAGGTTGATAATCACCTGCTCAAGCTGCCCCTGGTCCACCTTCACCGGCTGCAGATCACGGCCATGCACCACCTTGAGTTCAATATTTTCACCGATCAGACGACGAATGAGGTTTGAAAGCTCCGCCAGCACATCGGTCATCATCAGGACCTTGGGCCTCAGCGTTTGTTGGCGCGAGAAGGCCAGAAGCTGGCGTACAAGATTGGCCGCGCGATTAGCATTCTGTTTGATCTGAATGATGTCAGAGAAGGACTGGTCGCCCGCGTCATGCCGCACCAGCAAGAGATCGCAGAAACCGATAATGGCTGTCAGCAGATTGTTGAAATCGTGCGCTACACCACCGGCCAATTGGCCAACCGCCTGCATTTTCTGAGCCTGTACGAACTGACGCTCAAGGCTCTTTTCCTGTGTTGTATCAATGAGATACAGAATAGCGTATGTCTCATCACCGCGCGAGATAGCAGACGAATAAATCTGACCAACCCGTTCCGGCTGGCCGTCATAGACCACGTCGAGCGGCGTTGAAGCCGGCTTGCCGTCATGGGCGAAACCGATGAGCTCCATCAGGTCAGCCCGGTCATCTTCCTTGACCAGGTCAAGAACGCTGGAGCCAACACTGATCGTCTTTCCTGCCGGATGGCGCTTGAGCGGCTGGTTATATTCCTTGATAGCCCCATCCCGGGCAACAACCGCCACAGCGATGGGCGCGGCATCAAAGATGGGGTCTATCAGGAATTCCCGGTCTTCCGGCACCAGGCGCCCGCGAATCTGGTCCAGCTTACGCAGGAACCGGTAGCGTCCGAGGTTTCTATCGTCCTCGCGCGATGGCAGCGGCATATCCACCACATCTACGTCCATCCGCTGTTTCTTGCCAATCAGGAGCTGGGTTTCCCCGGCCTTGAGCTGTATCTTGAGCGGCATTTCGCCCTCTGCCAGGCCCATCCATTCCCTAAGAGTATCATTGATATAGTGGATTTTGCCTGACGCATCTTCCAGGAGTACACCACAGCCGAGACGCTCGAAAAGCGGTGCGCCCCAATCGCCGATCATCTTGCGTTCGTGGTCGAGCCGTTCCCGGTCTCCAACGCGCGAAACGCGCCATAATATGTGATAGCCGGTGCGGCGCCCTGTTAGCTTCAGCTTTTCGCTATCCGCGCGGTCGCTCGCAAACACGCCACGGCCTTGCCCTGTCTGCGCTGCGAGCACCAGTGTTTTCTCAAACGCTTCCTTCACCCCATCAGAGCGGAACAGGTCCATCATTGTTCGCACACGCCCCATGGCAAGCCGGTCAAAAGCGGCGTTGGACGCTGCAATCTCTCCCCGGAAGTCGCTAAGCGCTACAGCCCGCCGATCAAGAGATACCAAGGTCTGGACCAACTCTCGATCTGCAAACTCAGTCTGCTCAAGGGGCTGATGCAGGCCGCCAAGGGCCCGGAGAAGCGTAAGCGCAGTCGCAATCAACAAAATACCGCCCAGAATGGAAGCAACGGCCATACCCCAGCTTACTGCAACCAATGCAGCAATGCCGATGGTGCCAATAAGGCCTGCCAAGGCAACTGTCAGCAGTTTAACACCGGACTTGGCCTCGCTTTGATGCAGCGCTTCCTGAAACGGTCTCGGCAACCGGCTTTCCATAAATGCCTACCCCTTTGGTCCCTGTTCTGCCCACCTATAGTTCAGAGAGTAGTCACCCTGATGGCGAGAAGGCAAGCCCGTTAACGCGATGGCTTGAACCCTGCCCTTTTCAGCTTCAAGATATAACTGATTACCTCTGCCACGGCTTTATAATGGTCTGGCGGCACTTCCTCGTCGATCTCAACAGTTGCATACAATGCCCTGGCCAACGGCGGGTTCTCGACAATCGGCACATTGTGTTCGGTTGCAACTTCCCGGATTTTGAGCGCCACGCCTTCAACCCCTTTGGCAACCACGCGGGGGACATCCATTTGCCCATGCTTGTATTCAAGTGCTACGGCATAGTGTGTCGGGTTGGTGATCACGACATCTGCGTCCGGCACAGCGGCCATCATACGCTGCCTCGAACGCTCCATTCGGATCGCCCTCAACCTGCCCTTGACCTTGGGGTCACCATCGGTTTGCTTGTGCTCGTCTTTGACCTCCTGCTTGGTCATGCGCAGCTTCTTGATGTGCTGGTAAGACTGGTAAGAGAAATCAATGGCCGCAACGATCGCCATCACAATCAGCACACCGATCAGAAGCTTGATCACCATTGTATGGATCAGCGCGACGACATCGATAACCGGCAGCAGCATCAACGTATCCATCCGGCCACGTTCCGGATAGACGATGATGAAAATAACAACCGCCACAGCGATCAGCTTGGCAGAAATCTTGAACGCTTCCACGCCCAATTTATCAGGTGCCCACTTCTTGGCATTTGATGCTGGGCTTAGCTTCTTGAAGCTGGGCTTGATCTTTTCAAAGGTGATGCTTGTCTTATGCTGCAACATGTTGCTGGCTATCGCCGCGAACACAAGCGCCCCAAACGGTACAAGAAGCACCAGGAAAATGCGCCAAACGACTGGCATCAGGCTTTCAAGAGCGCCCACCTGATCGGTGTCCATCAGGTGCAGCGTCGACATATGCACATATAGGACGTTGGTGACAGATGTGCCCATGAAGCCGCCGCCGGCCCCAATAACAATGGCGGCAATGAACAGCATGAAGAAGGTTTTCACCTCCTGACTTTGGGCCACATCACCTTTTTCCTCCGCCTCACGCAGGCGCTTGGGGGTTGGCTCCTCAGTCTTCTGGCTGTCGTCCTGCTCTGCCATTCTCTATCCCAGAAAGCTCACAAGGAGCTCTTCAAACCGCTCAATAAATAGCGCCATCATCGACCCCATAAGGATCATCAACAGGGCGAACCCCATAAAGAGGTTAATGGGCATGCCAATGAAAAACACTTGGAAGGCCGGGATCATGCGGGAAATCAGCCCCAGGCCTGCATTGTAGATGATACCATAGGCCACAAAGGGGGCCGCGATATGAAACCCCAGCAAAAAAGCGCTCGACGTATATTCGACAATGACCATCGCGAAATCCGTATAGGGCAAGCCAAGGGCTACCGGAAATTTCAGATAGCTGTGCGCCATGCCCAGGATCATAAGATGGTGCAGGTCTGTAACCACGATCAGTGTGATGGCGACAAGTGTCAGGAAGGCCCCAACAAGGACGCCTTGGCTACCCTGGCTTGGGTCAAAGGACTGAGCGGCGGCCAGTCCTGTCAGGAAGGCGATCACTGTACCTGCTACATGGGTTGCTGCCAACATGATCCGCGTCGTCAACCCCAGAACCACCCCGATCATGGCTTCACGGATAAGCAGAGCACCCAGAATGATGGCATTATCGGGCATAGGCGGTAGCTCAGCCCGAACCGAAAGATAGACGACAAGAGAAATCACAAAGCCCATTGTTGCCCGTATGCGCCCTGGCACCGACTGGTCGCCAAGCACAGGCATCGTCAAAACAAGGGCAATAAGGCGCGTGGCGACAAGCAAGAACCCGAATGCTTCCGCTGGAAGGACTTCTCCCAGCATGGGTTATCCGCCGGAGATGATGCGTTCCGAAATCCGCAGCATCAGGGCAGACATACTTTGCCCCATGAAGGGCATCGCGATCAGCAAGGCCGCGAAAACAGCGATGATTTTCGGAACAAAGGTCAGGGTCATTTCCTGCAACTGGGTCAGCGCCTGGAAGAAAGCGATTATCAGGCCTACACCAAGACCGACAGCCAGTATGGGGCCTGCAATAAGCAGAAGGGTCAATAGCGCATCCCGCGCGACCTCAATGACGTCACCACTTTCCATATTCTGGTTGCCCCCGCCCGGCTTGGTTAGATTGGCATCTTCAGGATGTCGTTATAGGCGGCGATCACCTTGTCGCGCACTGTCACGACCGTGTTTACCACCATCTCGGCATTGGAAACCGCAGTCACCACATCCACCATATCAGCTTCATTTACCAAAGCCTTGGCAGACGTGATTTCCATGTGTGATGTCGCCTGCTGAACATCACCAACGGCATCATTTACAAGAGCTGAAAAAGCGCTGTTAGACTTGGCGCCATCCAGACCGTCACGAGAACCGAGGCCGGTCTCCTGCATCTTCTTGGTGGCCTGCGAATAGGCGTTGACGGCATCAAGCTGTTTCACATTCATTGCCTATCTCCTAACGCAGCAGATCAAGCGTCATGGTGGCCATCCGACGGCTGGCCTCAAGCGCATTGATGTTCGATTGATAGGTCCGCTGGGCCTGGCGCATGTCCATCATTTCGATCATGCCGTTCACATTGGCCGTCTTGATATAGCCTGCGTCGTCAGCCGCCGGGTTGCCCGGATCGTATTTCTTGCCGAATTCCTTCTGGTCGAACTCCACCTTGCCCGGTTTTACCAGTTCCACGCCCGAAGCGCGGTCCAGTTCGGTTTGAAAGGTGATGATCTTACGCCGGTATGGGTCTGCACCCGGTTCCGATGCGACCGAATTCTGGTTGGCGATGTTTTCGGAGATGACACGCATACGCACTGACTGCGCGCGCAGCCCGGCTGCCGAAGCCATCATAGCCTTTTCGAGATCCATCGCTTGTTCCTTTACACTGGTTCAAGCCGGTCACGACGCTGTTCTAGCGTCCGCCACCTTTGCCTAGGGCGATATTCAACAGCCCGATATTCTTTTTGTAGAGGTTGACCACCATGCCGTACTTCATCTGGTTGTCAGCCAATTTGAGCATTTCTTCTTCGAGAACGACTGAGTTACCCGTTGGGGTTTCCTCCGCGTCCTTGATATCCTGCTTGCGCGCGCTAGAGGCAGAAGCACCACTTGTATCAAGGTGGCGGGCATCCTTCGTACGCATCTGTGTGCTGTGCGTCCGACCGGAAACCAACCCGTCAACGAGACCGGAAAAATTCTGCTCGGTCAGCTCTTTAGCCTTATAGCCAGGCGTATCGGCGTGGCCAATATTTTCACTGATAACAACCTGGTTGTTATTCAGCCATTTCATCCGGCTTCTAAGAGCGGCCATCAGGGGAATATTGGTTAAATCCATGTTTCCAACAGTCTCTTTTTGCGCGCATTACTTATTTCAACATACCATAGCATGCACCGGAACCGGTTAACAAGTTGCAAACACGCGATATTTTTCTTGTACCCCTTAGCCAAGCGCTTGCATTTCCGGCCGATTTATCGCTCAATATCGACATGTCAAACCAGAACCCGACAGATGCACCCAAGCCGGTGCCTGACACAAAAGCCATTGCTGTAAAGAGGGATAGCGAGAACGCTGCTCCCCGAATTACCGCGAAAGGACATGGCTTTAACGCGGAAAAAATTCTGGACATCGCCTTTGCAGAGGGTGTGAAGGTCCGGCAGGACAAGGACCTCACGGAGCTTCTGGATGCCTTTGAGGTTGAAAGCCCAATTCCACTGGAGGCCCTGCATGCCGTCTCACTGATACTGGAGCGGGTATATGCAGAAAACAAGGCAATGGAAGCCGCGCGTGAGCCAGCTTCAGATACAATAGAGACCACCGAGCTGCTGCAACCAATGCCGGCAGAGGACGACGGGGAAATAACCGATCAATGACAAGTGAAGCCATAAGCGCCTTTTCCATCCTCATTATCATGCTGGGCCTGCTAGGGCTGGCCGCATGGGCCGTCAAACGCTTCGGCCTGATCCCGGGACAGCCGCGCATGACAGGCAAGAAACGGGAGATTACCGTCGTCGACAGCCAGATGCTGGATGCTCGCAACCGTTTGGTGGTTGTGAACTGGCGCGGACGCGACTATTTTCTCGGAACCGGCCAGCATGGCATCACTTTGCTTGACGGGCCGGAAGGCACTAACACACCGTCGGGCTTCAAACAGGCGCTAGCAGAGGAAACCAATCGTGAAAGCCATTAAGTTTCACCGCAAGCTGATCATCCGCAGTTTCCTGTTCCTTTTGCCGTTGGGTCTGGCCGCGCTGGCGATGGTGACAACACCTGCAGCAGCACAGTCTCTGAGCCTTGATTTAGGCGAATCCGGCTCACTGAGCGGTCGCGTGGTACAGATGATTCTCTTGCTGTCAGTGCTGAGCCTGGCGCCAAGCATCCTGATCATGATGACCAGCTTCACCCGCATGATCATTGTCTTCTCGCTTCTAAGAAGTGCTATGGGTACGCAGCAAACACCCCCCAATATTGTCTTGATTTCGCTGGCCCTATTCCTGACAGGCTATGTCATGGCCCCTACCCTGACAGCCGCCTGGAACCAGGGAATCCAACCGCTGGTGAACGAAGAAATCGATGAACAGGAAGCCTTCAACCGCGCCTCCGTTCCTCTCAGGAATTTCATGCTGTCCCAGGTGCGGGAAAAAGATTTGGAACTTTTCATGAACCTGTCACCATCCGAGCCGGTTGACACACCAGAGGAAGTCTCACTGACCATTCTTGTACCGGCCTTCATGATTTCGGAGCTTCGCCGCGCGTTTGAGATTGGTTTCCTGCTTTATGTGCCCTTTGTCGTGATCGACATGGTCGTAGCCTCGATCCTTATGTCCATGGGCATGATGATGCTGCCACCGGTGATGATCGCCATGCCTTTCAAGCTGATCTTCTTCGTGCTTGTGGACGGCTGGAATCTTGTGGCCGGATCACTGGTGCAAAGTTTCGGTACTGCCCCGCCGCCCGGGGTCGGGACATAGATGTGGGGGATTAATCCCCCACCCTGATGCGCACAACCTGGGGCGCTTCCAAGCTGCCCAGATACAGCATGTCGCCCACCTGTTCGGCAGACGTAATCATGTAAACATTGCTCCCCATAGGGTCCTGCAGCGTGCGGATTACATTGCCCTGTTCATCAAGCGCAATCACCATCCCCATATGAATGGCCGAAGGCTGCATGAAGGTTGGCAGCTTTGATACCAGGGCCTTGGCCCACGGCTTGGGGTGCAGATTATCCATCATCGGGTTGCGCGGCGACGGGATCGCGAGCCAGAAGGTACCCTTGCGGCTCGCGGAAATGCCATCTGGAAAGCCTGGCAGGTTGTCGATGAAGATATCCGAAGTGCCGGCTTTGTCACCCTTGAGCCAATAGCGGGTCACCCGGTATCGCCCGGTCTCATTGACCAGAACGAAATCCTCATTCTGCGAGAGGGCTATCCCGTTAGCGAAATAGAGGTCACCAAGCAGCTTGGTGGTCTCTCCTGTTGCGGGATCAAACACCAGAAGCCGCCCGTTACCGCGCGCTTCCAGAAGGTCCAGTCGGTAATCGGGCTGGCTATAGGTGTCGCTGGCATCAGAAAAATAGATCTTGCCGTCGCTCGCGATATCCAGGTCATCGGCAAAGGCAAAAGGCACGCCGCCCTCTTCCGTGCTGAGGACAGTCATCTTGCCGTCCTTGTCGAAAGACAGAAGGCCTTTCCAGGCGTCTGCAACAATCAAATTGCCCGCAGCATCGAAATGCAGCCCAAGCGGCCTGCCGCCTTCGATCGTGGCAAACACCTCCTGCGTGCCGTCGTGCAGGATGCGGATAATCTGGCCATCATGCAGCCCACCGTAGATACGCCCTTCACCGTCGACGGCAACGTCTTCGGGCCCGCGACTGATCTGAAGCAGAATGGTCTCCGCGCCAAGTAGCTCGTCATTTGTGGCATAAACGCCTTCAAAACCAGGGCCTTCAGGCGGCGTATAAGCTATGGGATCAATCTTGGCTGGCCACAGAATGAACAATAGCAAAAGGGCCACGACAACAGCCGCGCCACGAATAATAAATTTCCTCACAGAATCCCCCTGTATAAGCCCACCCCCAGGCGGCGCTTCCCAATATTATTCATCCATCATCGGTGGATCGCCCAACTGCTCCCACAGCTCGATCTTGGTGCCCTCCGGGTCCATGATCCAGGCGAACTTGCCGTATTCAAATTCTTCAATTTCACCGATTTGCTCGACGCCCATTTTCTTGAGGCGTTCCAAAAGTTTCTCAATCCCCCGAACCCGAAGGTTGATCATGAATTCCTTGCCTGAGGGGCGAAAATACTCGCTCTCCCGCTTGAAGGGCCCCCATACGAAATAGCCCAGCTTTTCCGGGTCATCATCTTCGCGGAACACAAAAGACGCTCCGGCTCCGTCAAACGGAAAGCCCAGCTTGTCCTGATACCAGGAAACAAGATTCTCTCGGTCACGGCATTTGAAGAAAATTCCGCCCACCCCGGTTATAACACCTTCGGTATCAGACATATTCGCTCCCCTGTTCCGTTCAGGCCAATCGCTCAGGACTATGCGTCCATTGCGATTTCTTCCATAACATAGAACAGGCAATCTTGCCGAACCACATCAACATTTGTGGTCGCCATTGAAGGAATCATCGTATTGCGTGCCTTCAAGAGGCCGCTTGAAACAACAAACAGATCACTTGTGATATCTGCGCCACTTTCATCGACCGCGAAAACTGGCATTTCAAGCCCTTCGCGGAGCTGCGCGACCGCCTCGCCGCTTTTCAGAAGGCCGAAATTGAAGTGGTCGAGATCTGTCCGAAAGCAAATATCACTCCCGCTGGCAGAAAAATCAAAACTGAGCCCAGCCTTAACCTTCACAGTCGCCATGGTTTTCAACAGATGAATGTCATGCGGCGCCACCGGATGGTCCGGGATATGATGTAGGTGAAGGCAGGCATCCAGATACTCAATCGCGTGGGTGAGTGCCGCGTACTGTCCGGCCTGGCCACACTCCAGCGTGACAGAAGGCACATGCTGGGCCATCGCGGCCGATTGCACGCCAAGCGGCCGGGTGAAATACACGACAGTGCGCGAAAACAGCGACGCCAGCTGCAAGTACGCTGTATCCAGCACATTCACACAGCCATAATGGGGATTGCAGCCTGTGTTGTTATGCAGGTCAATGCTGGCAAAAAGCGGTTCTGCCGTGACGCGGGAAACCACATCTTCCATCAAGGATGTTTCAGCACACTTCGGCATGTCAGTACCCGGCCAGGCACGGTTATAGTCCAACTGGCCCGGCAGGACCCGCTCCCCGGTTTTAGCTGCAGCAACATTGCCGATGAAAAGCCACATGGCGCGCGGTAGCAGCCCGCCGCCGTACTTTTTCAAGATAGCCTGCACGGCTTCAAACCCCGTGGGCTCATTGCCGTGCTGCAGTACCGTGACAAAAAGCGGGGGCTTTCGCTGCCCTTCAAGATAAAACAGCGCAGGCCCACCCAGAATAGCTGCAAGGTCACTGACGCTACAGGTCAGCAACTCATCGGGAATTTGGTCATATGTCTGAAGCATACCTAAAGCGGCCACTCATGCACTGGTGTATCCGTTTGCTGCCGCGCCATAAAGGCTTCCAGCATCTCGGCCATGCTGGCACCATGCGCTTTCACATAAGCCCTTTGCCAGGCTGCACCATTCTGGGCTGTTTCCGTACGACTGCGGATGATACCCAGGTACCGTTTGATATCCGCCTCATCTATATTCATTGCTTTCAGGCCCTCTTCCGCCATTGGCAGGAACACTTCCTGAATTAGCTGCCGCATCGGCTTGCCGTCCTCATGATCCCAACGAATGATGGACCCTAGACCATCTTTGGCGGCGGTATAGAAATTATCCCGCGTTGTGAAGAACTGGGCCCGCTTGTGCGGACGGGTTTCAGCGTTCGCCAGATAGGTCACCAGCCCATAATAGAACGCGGAATTCGCGATGGAATCCGAAATTGTGGGTCCCGCGGGGACAACCCTTTGCTCAAGCCGCAGATGCGGGGTGCCGTCCGCGTCCCAACCAACAAGTGGCCTGTTCCAGCGCCAGATGGTTCCGTTCTGAAGCCGGAAGTGATCCAGTTTTTCCGGCTCCCGTCCGGTGACATGCGGCAGCAGGATCGGATAGCGCTGCCGGTTGGCAACAAAGACTTCCGACAGGCTTTCCTCGATAAAGCGAACACCGAAGGTCACACGTTCGGCATAGTCCCAGTCCCCCACGGAGACCGCCTGCTCAAACAGCGGGATACGGCTTTCCGACCACAAATCCCTGCCAAAAAGATAGGGGCTGTTGGCCGACACGGCGACCAGTGGCGCTGAGGCAAGCTTTGAGGCGTTATAATAATCCACGCCCCTGCCCTTCGGCACCTTAAGGTGAATCTGGAAGGATGTTGTTGCAGCCTCAAGCATCACATCCATATGCTCGCTCACCAGATGTTCCCGCCCTTCCACATCAAGCTTGATGGGCTTGCCCTTTCGCATACGAAAGACCTGTTCATTCAATGCCTTATAGCGTTCGGATGCAGACATATTCTCTGTGCATAGGTCGCTGTCCTGCACGGTTGGCAGGATACCGATCATCGCAAGCTTGAGATCCATCCCGTTTGCAGTGTCGCTGGCCTGTGCCCAAAGCCTGGCCAAGTCGGCATGAAGGTTGGACAGGGCCGCTCCTTCGAGCTCTGCCGGGTCGCAGTTGAATTCCACATTGAAACAAGACAGTTCGGGAACCACAAGCGGGCTGCCCACGGCTTTGATAAAGGCCTCATTTTGAGGCACAGGGCGCATGTCGCTGCCAACCAGCCAGGCCTCCAGTTCAAATCCCGCGGTGGTCGGACCGTCAGACAGGGCATCTTCCCGCTCCCAGCTTTCCACCAGATCGGTCTCGATTTTCAGCCTTTTGCCAAACGCCTCATAATCTTCATCTCGAAACTCACTGTGTTCCAGTTCCTGCCCCATACAGCCTCCCTGACAGCATATGTCCATGTGGCAGTATAATGCAGATCAAACAAAAGGCCCACCTTGACCGATGTCAAAGCGGGCCCTGCAATTTTAATCACCTGTCAGCGTGCAGGCTTAGTAAACTTCTTCTTTTGTTTTCAGGAACTTGAGGCTTGGGAAATCGTCCTTCGCCTTATCCAGGTGCCAGTTATTGCGCGCCAGGTACACGGGCGCTCCTGCATGGTCTATTGCCATCGAGGCCCGGTTCTGGTCGGAAAACTTCTTGACCTCCCGCGGGTCGCCCTCAACCCATTCCGCCGTCATCAGGCTGGTGGCTTCAAAGCGGCAAGGCACTTCATATTCTGTTCGAATGCGGTCCGCGAGTACGTCAAATTGCAGCGGCCCCACAACACCGACAACCCAGTCACTGCCAAGAGCAGGCTTGAAGACGCGGGCAGCGCCCTCCTCCGCCAGCTGTTCTAGCGCGCGGCCAAGGTGCTTGGCTTTCATCGGGTCTTCCGGTCGCACCTTCTGCAAAATCTCCGGCGCGAAGGAAGGCACACCAGTGAAACGGATGGTTTCGCCTTCTGTCAGCGTGTCGCCGATCCGCAGGTTGCCGTGGTTCGGCAGGCCGATGATATCGCCCGGATAGGCTTCCTCAGCAACCGCCCGATCCTGGGCCAGGAAAAGCTGCGCGTTATGGATCGCCAGCGTCTTCCCCGAGCGGACATGCTTCATCTTGATGCCCTTTTTAAACCGACCTGACACAATACGCACGAAGGCAATACGGTCGCGGTGCTTGGGGTCCATGTTCGCCTGAATCTTGAAGACAAAGGCCGTCACCTTGTTTTCATCCGGGGCGACCTGGCGTTCTAGCGCTTTACCTGGGCGCGGTCGCGGCGCGAAATCAGCAAGACCCGACAACAGTTCCTGCACACCGAAGTTATTGATTGCTGACCCGAAAAACACTGGCGTCAGTGTGCCTTCAAGATAGTCCTTGAGGTTGAACTGCGGGCACAGCTCGCGAACCATTTCCACGTCTGTGCGCAGCTTTTCAACTGCATAATCCGGCAAAAGCTCGTCAAGCTTTGGGTCATCAAGGCCCTGACACTTGATCCCTTCCGAAAGGCTGTCACCTTTGCCGCGATCAAACAGGATCAGCTGGTCGTGGATAAGGTCATAGCAGCCCTTGAAATCCCGCCCCATACCGATCGGCCAACTGGCTGGCGCCACATCAAGCGCCAGCGTCTGCTCCACTTCATCCAGAAGCTCGAACGGGTCTTTCGTCTCCCGGTCCATCTTGTTGATAAAGGTGGCAATGGGCATGTCACGCAAGCGGCAGACCTCAAAAAGCTTCCGCGTCTGCGTCTCGATACCCTTGGCGGCATCCAGAACCATCACGGCGCTGTCAACGGCAGAAAGCGTCCGATATGTATCTTCCGAAAAGTCTTCGTGGCCTGGTGTATCCAGAAGGTTGAACGTACGGTCCAGATAGTCAAAGGTCATGACAGACGACGCAACGGATATGCCGCGCTCCTGCTCCACCTTCATCCAGTCAGACCGTGCCCGGCGGCGTTCGCCCCTCGCCTTCACTTCACCCGCAGCCTGAATGGCTCCGCCGAACAACAGCAGTTTTTCGGTCAAAGTGGTCTTACCGGCGTCAGGGTGCGAGATGATCGCAAACGTCCGCCGCTTGTCAATTTGCTCTGCCAGGGACATGAAGTCTATCCAACCTTCTTGCGGCGAAATGCCACACTTCCATGCGAGTCGCCGCTAATTTATAAAATTTTAACTAACTGGCGCACATAGAAGCACGCGTCCCGCTCAAATTCGACGGCACACTAGCGACTTCTACAGGGAATGAAAGAGTAAATCCCACCGACATCGCCAAAAATGCTGCAAAAATGCAACAATTTTGCAAAGTGGCTGACATGCACGCGTAACAGGCCTTGCAACCTTAGATCATTCCCTGTATGTCGCGCCCACATGGTTAAGCAGGCACTTATCCATGTATCAGGCAAACAAAAAGTAAATAAATATTCATCAGGCACAAAATTCGTTCAAACTCTATTAGAGGAACAGAAAGTGTCTAAATTACATAGTTTGTCTTTTGACCATCAATATCACCGCCTTTCATTTGAAGGGTTCCCCATTCATTTGAAAGAATATTCCAAAGGACTTACTGAAGTCCCCCTTGTTTTCATCGGCGGTGCCTTTCAAAATATCACTCAGGTTGAAAAACTGAGCAATGCAATTGCCCAAAAATCATGGGTGATTACTGTCGATACACCTGGCAATGGCGATACCGGCATCCTGCCCCACACATACGGCTTCGAATTCATCTGCCGTGCAATCCACAGCGCCCTCAAATCCATTGGTGTAGACCGCATCAACCTGATGGGGTGCAGTTATGGCAGCATCATCGCCATGCGCTACGCCCAGAAATATCTGGGCATCGATAAACTGATCCTGGCGTCCGCCATGGCCGAACTACCGCGTGAGCTTGAATATGATTTCAATCTGTTGCTGTTCCAACTTGAATGGGACCGCATTGAAGATTTCGCTGAAGGGTTCACCAACCTGATGACCAACCCGGATCTGCGCCAGACCAACCGGATTGCCCGCCTTACGGCCGACAAACTCAAATACGCTCTTCTCAATGCTACAACAGGCATCAAGGAGCAGTTCAAGCACAATACGCTGCGTATTCTTCGTGACGGCAGAACCGACCTGAGCCTCATGCCAGACGTCGAAGCCACTATCTTCACCGGTGTGCATGATCATTTCGTGCCGGTTGAAGCCAACATGGCTGTCGCAAATTCATTCAAGAACGGGCGTTTTATCGCCGTTCCGGATGCCGACCACATGATCCATGTAGAGAAGTTCAAGCGCATGATCCAGATCATCCATGAAGCACTTGATTGTGGCGAAGAGCACCGCGAAGAAGGGCTTGAAATGGATAAGGCTGCTTAAGGCGCCCAAGAAACTGCCAGCCTCCACGAACAAAAGAAGGCCGGACGCAGCATCTGCTGTTCCGGCCTTTTAATTTTTACGCCGCCGAGTGGATCACGGATGGGGAGGGGGAAGGAAGAAGTCCAGTCTCCAACAACCGGCAGGCGTTCTTGTGGGCCATAGCTTTTCCGGCGCTGTCTCACGGTTCCGGCATCAGCTTCAGGCCTTTAATGGACTATATAGTCCAGAAAAATAGAATTACAAGACTTATCAGTCCACTTTTGTTGTGCGGCGCCCGTTCACTAATGTTCAAGAACAAAAAAGGCCGGGAAACCCGGCCTTTCCATTGATCAATTGCCCTGAAGCGTTCGCCTGAAAAATTCAAGCGCCTGATTATAGAGGTGCGCCTGCGTGGCTTCGCCCCGAATGCCGTGCTTCTTACCTGGATAAGTCATCAGCTCAAACGGCTTGCCCTTATTCTGAAGCGCCGCCATCAGCTTTACCGAATTATCGAAGAACACATTGTCATCCGCCATGCCATGGATCAGCAAAAGCTTGCCCTTGAAGCCGTCGATATATTTGAAAACACTTGAGTTTTCATAAACATCGCCTGGCGCATCAGGATGGCCCAGGTAGCGCTCTGTATAGGCAGTGTCATACAGGCGCCAGTCGGTCACCGGCGCCACGGACACTCCTGCCTTGAACGTCTCCGGTGCCTGGAACAGCGCCATAAGCGTCATATAGCCGCCATAAGACCAGCCCCAGAAGCCGATATTGTCGCCATCGATATGTTCGAACCCTTTCAGGAAATTAGCCCCTGCCACCTGGTCGGCCACCTCCACCGACCCCATGGCATTCTTGATGTGGCTTTCAAACTTCAGGCCACGATTGGCCATGCCCCGGTTATCCAGCACCAGAACGACGAATCCGTTCCGTGCAAGCATATGGTTGAAGTCCAGCCGCCAGTCGTGACGCACCCTTTGTCCATGTGGCCCACCATATGGCGCCAGTACGGCCGGATATTTGCGCCCCTGCTCCATGTTGGCGGGCTGATACATGCGGTAGTAAAGGTCTGTGCCATCATCAGCCTTGATGGTGCCAAATGATGTTTTTACGCGACTGGCCAGATACGGCTCAAAGGGGTGGCTGGCATCCAGCTTGTTCTCCAGGATTGCGAACCGTGTACTGCCATCCTTCAGGTTGCGAACCATGACCTGCGGCGGCTGATCGGGGCTTGAGAATTTATCGACGAATACATCCTGGCCAACCGTCACCTGGTGCCACCCTGGCTCTTGGCTGATGCGTTTGATCTCGCCGCCATTCAACGGCACGCTATAGAGATGTTGCTCAAGCGGGCTGTCTTTATAGCCGGTGAAATAGACGGTACCCGTTTTATCATCAACATGCTCAATCTCGTTAATAGCCCACTCGCCTGAAGTCAGCGCTGTTACGCCGCGATCCTCCAGATCGTAGGCATAAAGGTGCTTGAAACCGCTACGCTCACTAGCCCAAATCATCAAGGACCCATCAGCCGTAAATTCAAGGCTGTCATGCATATTGATCCAGACGTCAGATTTCTCAGACAGGAAAACATCTACATCCGAACCATCTGCCTCAGCCCAGAGCATATCCAGTTGGGTCTGTGCACGGTTCAGGCGCTGAACAACAACAGAGCTGCTGTCTGGCTCCCAATCAACACGCGCCAGATAGATGTCCTTGTCTTCACCCAGGTCAATCCAGCGCACAGATTGATCTGCCACCGATGCAACACCAAGGCGCACATCCACATTGGTGCTGCCGGCCTCCGGGTAGCGCTGCAGTGTGGTGATCACGCTGCCGTCAGGCTGTACTTCATAGCGGTCCTTGACCGGAACAGCACTTTCATCGAACTGTTCGAACGCAACATAGGCCTCGTTTGGCGACCACCAATAGCCGGTAAAGCGGCCCAGCTCCTCCTGCGCGACGAACTCCGACATGCCATTGGCAACAGTGGCTGTCGCACCTGATGTCAGCTTGATTTCATCCCCGGTCGCCACATTCACCACATAAAGCTCACGGTCGCGTATGAAGGAAACATAGCTGCCTTCCGGGCTGAATTTGATGTCAGTTTCATATTCCGGTGTGGCTGTCAGCTGCTTCACCTCACCGCCAAGGGGCAAAACGAAAACGTCGCCCCCGAGCGGGAACAAAAGCGCCTTACCGTCCGCGCTCCAGTCGTAACTGACAATACCGCTTTTACCGGTTAGCGAGCGGTTGCGCTCCCGCCGCGCCTTTTCTTCCTCGCTCAGCTCTTCTTCCTTGCCGCCAAGAAGAACACTTGAGTCCACCAGAAGCGATGCTTCGCCGGTTTCGACATCATATTCCCACAAGTCCAACTGGGCCTGGTTTTCAGCCTTCCCCCGCAGGAAAGTAATGCGCCGGCCGTCCGGCGACATTTCCAGCCCCTGCACACTTGGGCCGCTGATACTTGGGCTACCCACCAGCCGCTCAATAGTAAGTTCTTCGGCACATACAGTGCCAGTAGCAAAAGCACCAAACGCCAACATTGCGGCGCTTTTGGTTAGGATATTTTTCATTATGTGTCCCCGTTAGTTCCCAGCGTCCAGCAGCCACGTTGAGCCACCTG
The DNA here is from genome assembly GCF_001550065.1 of Kordiimonas lipolytica. The sequence goes on along the minus strand of NZ_LRUB01000011.1, from coordinate 121,042 downwards.
CCGGAATTTTGTTCTATTAAGGATTGAGCGTATAGCCCTGTTGCTGCAGCTGCGCATGCGCTGTCATCGCCGATAAGGCCATCTTAACGCCCGGCAGCAGGTCTTCTGATGTTATGCCCTGATAGGCGGCAGACTGCCCGCACACATGGAAGGTAACCCCGTGCTCCATCAGCACTTTGATGAGGCCAGCATTCGCGTTTTCGCCGCCATATTTGGCATCATTGGTGACATCGAAAACGGCTTTCCCGTGAATGACCACAGCCAGCTTGATATTCTTCGGGTCCACACCCGCTGCTGCGTGCATGTTCAAAAACCGCGCTGCGCTTTCAAGGCGGCGGCTCACTTTGCCCTCTTCTCCCTTGTCCACAACGTCGAACGCTACCATGAATTTGCTGTCCGCAGGCAGCGTCTCTGCGCCGGGGATAGAAACCACCGGGCCATACTGGGTGATCAGCGGACCTTTGGTGAATTGCGCAGCATCTGCGACTGCCGCCCCAGCCCATAAAACCCCGGCCATCACAGTAGCAGAGCACAAAAAGGCTTTTTTCATCAGAAACTCCCTTAATAAAGCCGCCCCTATCGCGACTAGCAAAGATAGCGCGGCGGCCCAAATCAATTATCTGTTTATTCTTTGGTGCAGATCTTCAAGAAACCGGCCGTAATGAAGGGCACCATCCGTTCATAGGCCGCTACCATATCCCTTGACTGCGCAACGCCGTCCGACAATTTGTCGATCCGGCCAGTATTGGCGAAGGTCAGCGTCAATGCGCCAGAGAGGAAATGATAGGCCCAGTAAAGGTTCTGGGGCTCGGAGTCCGGCAAAGCCTTCTTGAGCGCATCCATGAACCTGCGCGCCATCGGGTCGAAATATTTGGTCATAAGCTGTCCGCCCCATTCCGGCGAGTTGTTCACCTGCGCAATCAGCTCGAAATAATGCCGCCACCCTTCATCCTCTTCATAGCCAAACGCCAGAAGCGGTTTCAGATAGGCATCGATAATCGCCTCAACTGTTGGGCTGTTTTCGCCTGCCTCCTTCTGGCATTTCTCCAGGGCCTCAAGGCGGGTCTGGTTCAACACACCTGCGCGCCTTAGCAGGATCGCATCAAACAGGCCTCGTTTGTTACCAAAATGATAGCTGGCAAGCGCCAAATCCACTTCAGCCTTTTCGGCGACCATCCGCATGGACACCCCGTCGAAGCCGTGCTTGGCAAAGAGTGCCTCGGCGGCATCAAGAATTCTGTCCTTGCGCTTAACCTGCCGGTTTTCTTTGGTTTTAACCAAGGCCTTACCTTCCTCTGGAGCCTTCTTTTGTAGCCCACGCCTTGAGCATTCGTAAATCTCTAATTTTTATGGATTTCATTGCCGGCAGGCTGGACGCTGCAAGTTATCTCTGTATTGTTATCCGGCAATAAGATTTGATTCTATCTGGCTGGTAAAACATGCCCTTGCGGGGCCTGCCAACCTCTATGGCGACAAGAACTATGGCTGAATATACAGACGAATATTTTACCAACCCCGATGGGCTGAAACAGCATTACCGTGACTATAACCGCGCAGGCGAAGACGCTCCGGTGGTTTTGTGCATGCCCGGCTTGACCAGGAATGCCCGCGATTTTGAAGCCATCGCCGAACATCTGAGTGACCGCTGCCGTGTGATCTGCGTCGAACAGCGTGGACGTGGATTCTCCGACTGGGACCCGATGCCCAGCCGCTACCGGCCTGTTACCTATGTAGCCGACATGATGGCGCTCCTGAAACACCTGGGCGTGGGCAAGGTGATCGCAATCGGCACATCGCTGGGCGGCCTGATGACAATCATGATCCAGGCCATGCACCCCGGTACGCTGATGGCCGCCGTTATCAACGATATCGGACCGGATATCGACCCCAAGGGCATTGACCGCATCAAAAGCTATGTCGGCAAGGGCACACCGCCCCAGACTTGGCAAGAAGCGATTGATGCAGTCAAAACCGCCAACGCAGGCGTTTACCCAAACTTCACAGAAGAGGACTGGCGCTGGTATACAGGCAACCTCTATGACGACTTGGACGGCAAACCGGCACTGATGTATGACCCTGCCATCAGCCAGAATTTCGATAGCGACGAAACCCAGGCCGCACCCGACCTGTGGCCCTTTTTCCAGGCCATGTACAGCATTCCGGTAGTTGCGCTCCGGGGTGGCCTTTCGGATATCCTTTCCGCCGAGACGCTTGAGCGCATGGCGGAGAAGCACCCTGACCTCGTGCCCGTGACTGTAGACGGCATCGGCCATGTGCCCCTGATGAACGAGCCGAAATGCATGAAAGCCATCGACGATCTAGTCGCGCGCTTCCTGTAATTTTTTCACCTTTTTATGGACAGTGGATACGGTCTGTGGCAAAGCTGCGGCCATGTCTTTTTGTATTTTTATTTCAGGGAGTGACGCGTGAGTGAACAATTATTGCCGATAAGCGCGCAAGATGTTTACGATGCTGAAGAAGCGATCCGGGGTGCCGTCAAGCGCACACCGATGGAAAAATCCGTTACGCTGTCTGAAATTACCGGCGCAGAATGCTGGCTGAAGTTCGAAATTTTCCAGTTTACCGCAGCCTATAAAGAGCGCGGGGCCCTGAACCGTCTTCTGGCGCTGCCGGAAGACACCAAAGGCGTTATAGCGGCCTCTGCCGGGAACCATGCGCAGGGCATCAGCTATCATGCGGGCCGGTTGGGCATTCCCGCTACCATCGTGATGCCGGAAGGCACCCCCTTCAACAAGGTGAAGCGCACCGAAGAACTGGGTGCGCGCGTCGTGCTGACCGGCAAGGATTTTGAGGAAGCCACCAAGGCGGCCTATGAGTTGGCCGACAAGGAAAACCTGACCTTCATCCACCCTTTCGACGACCCTCTCGTGATGGCGGGCCAAGGCACCGTGGGGCTTGAAATGCTGCAGGACGTGCCCGACCTGGACACACTTGTCGTGCCAATCGGCGGCGGCGGGCTGATTTCCGGCGTGGCAACCATTGCAAAGCACCTCCGGCCAAAAATCCGTATTGTTGGCGTTCAGACAGAAGCCTTCCCCGCCATGAAGGAAAAGATGGACGGCACACAGCTGGCCGGCGACAATATCTCAATCGCCGAAGGCATTGCCGTGAACCAGCCCGGTGAGCGCACCCAGAATGTCGTGCGCCAACTGGTGGATGAGATCGTTACGGTTCCGGAACGCGCTATTGAAGCCGCCATCATCACCATTATGGAGATTGAAAAAGTGGTTGTCGAAGGCGCAGGCGGTATTGGCCTGGCGGCCGTCATGACCCACCCTGAACTATTCCAGGGCCACAAGGTCGGCATCGTGCTTTCCGGCGGTAATATCGACAGCCGGATGCTGGCGAACGCCATCATGCGCGGCATGGCCCGCGATGGCCGCCTCGCACGTTTGCGCATCACCATGATGGATCAGCCCGGCGCGCTGGCACTTGTGACCGATATTGTCGCCAATGTAGGCACTAACATCATTGAAATGCGCCACCAGCGCGAGTTCGGGGCGCTGTCGCTGAAGCAAACGGAAATGGAGCTGGTGGTGGAAGCCAAAGACCAGGAACATGCGCTGAGGCTTGTTCGCGCGCTTGAAGAAGCAGACTTCAAGGTGGACTACGCCAAGACGGTCTAGTCGCCCGCCCAATAAATACACTTAATACTAATTAAAATTCAGTGTATGGTTGCTCTTTGGGGGACTTGGAGCAGCCCGATGAATTATGCTGGCGACTTTCCACAGAGTTGGTTGACGAACATCAAGGAGATTGATGACGACCACCGACACCTCTATGAGATGCTCAACAGTTTCGTAAGCAACAAAGAGCCCACAGCCTATGTCGAGCGGGAATTCCTCGACATGTTTCTGGCGGAGCTAATGAACCACTGCGAAAAAGAAGAGCATATGATGGTCCTCAACAATTATCCCGATGCAGAGAACCATAAAAGCCACCACAGGAAAGTAATCAAACACCTGCTGTCCCTTAGGCATTCAGACATGAGCGCGGTGGACGTAGCCAAGGAATGTCAGAAAGCCTTCATCCGGGACCTTCTGGTGCGCGACATCCCCTTCAAGGAATTCATGCAAAATAAGAAGGCTGAGGCTTAGCCGTCCCCTAACGATTTCAAAGACTGCAACCCACCGATTTGGCCTGGCAGCATGATCAACGGATGCGGCAATGGATAGTGAGCCACCAGCCACTCTACATTCTGCTGTGGTCTAGCCTGCAATTGATTAACTACACCGTTAAATCCGTCCCAGAATTTCTGCTGGCTTTCCATACCGCTGACCAGAAACAAGCTGGTCGGCGCCCCTTGCAGACTCAAGCGGTGCTTAACGCCATCTACGATCGGCTCATAATGAAAAACTGACGGCACAAAGGCAAGATGAGCATCGAACAGCCCGGGATGTTCAGCAAAGGCATACAAAGCATATAAGCCGCCGTATGAATGCCCGGAAATGATGTTCCGCCCAGATGTACGAAAATACGCATCGATATGGGCGCGAAGCTCAACCCCGAGATACTCAGTAAAGGCCGCAGCGCCCTTGTTTGGGGCATAGTCTCGGGTTCGGTTCCCATGGGTATGTACCGCGACAAGGATTACTTCTGGGGTTTCTGTCAGGGCCGCAAGCATACGCGCATTTGCGGCCATCAAGGCACCATGCCTCACCTTTTCACCATCAAGTGAATAAACGACAGGATAGCGGCGAACAGCATTGTCCTCATACCCCGCAGGTAGAAAAACACTGAAGCCCCTCAGCTCATCCAAAACATCTGACCGTAATTGGCCGTCGGTACCGCCTCGATAGAAAAGGGCCAGAAACGCAACAAGGACAGCCGCTGTAACCGCGACCATCCTTGCTAGCCATTTCACAATTTTCTTGTTCAAGCCTACTCCGCCGGGATGCCTTTGGCTTCCTTCTCTTCATGCTCTTTCAACTGGCTGGCCACATGACCGGGCGACTTGGTAAAGCGCGCAAAATAGTCATAGAAGACCGGAATGATGAAGAGCGTGAAGAAAGTGGCCACGATTACGCCGCCGAATACCGTCACACCAATGGTGATGCGGCTGTTGGCCCCTGCGCCCGCCGCCATCATCAGCGGCACGGCACCCATGGCCGTCGAAAGGCCCGTCATCATGATCGGACGCAGGCGGGTTTTGGAGGCGTCCAGGATAGCATCACGGATGTCTTCGCCTTCATCCCGCAACTGGTTGGCAAACTCAACAATCAGGATGCCGTTCTTGGCCGCCAGACCAATGAGCATGATGAGCCCCAGTTGGCTATAGATATTGAGCGTACTGCCAGCCACATAAAGGCCTAAAAGCCCGCCCAGCACCGCAAGCGGCACCGTAAGCATGATAATGAACGGGTGAACGAAGCTTTCGAACTGAGCCGCAAGGATCAGGAACACCACAACAAGCGCCAGCACAAAGATGAAGTAAATATCGCTGCCCGCTTCCTTATATTCGCGGGTTGCGCCCTTATAGTCGATCTTGGTCACGTCCGGGATCTGGTCGCGCACAATGCCTTCGACATGTTCAAGCACTTCGCCCAGCGTAAAGCCTTCACCCAGACTGCCAGACAACGTCAGCGCCCGCACGCGGTTGTAACGCCGCAGGCTGCCTGCACCCGAAACTTCATCCACATTAACAAGGTTCGACAGCGGGATCAGCTCGCCCGTACGGCCGGACGCAACATGGATGTTTTCCATATCCAGCGGCTGGCGACGGTCGGCTTCTTCTGCCTGCAGGATCACATCATATTCTTCGCCGTCCTGCACGAAGGTGGTCACACGCCTACCGCCCATCATGGTCTCAAGCGTCCGGCCAATGGCCTGAATGGATACACCCATGTCAGCCGCCCTCGCCCGGTCAATCCGCACCTTGAACTGCGGCTGGGTTTCTCGGTAGTCCGCGTCCAGCCCCACAATGCCCGGATAATCCTGTAGTTCCTCAAGCATGATCTGCTTGAAACGGCCAAGGTCGTCATAGGTGTCACCACCGATAACAAACTCGAAGGCTTCCCCGCCGCCGCGCCGCGTCAGGCCGGATGTTTCAATCGGGATCGCCATGGCGCCTGGCACATTCATGATCAGCTTTGGCCGCAGTTCATTTAGAATTTCGGTCGAACTGCGTTCACGCTGGTCCCATGGGCTCAGGATCAGGAAGCCCCAACCGCCGCCGCCGTCAACGCGCAGGAGGATGCGAACCATCTCACCGCTGTCCAGAAGCGGCTGCACCTGTTCTTCTATCTTATAGACCTGTTCTTCCATGAACTCATGGCTGGCGCCCTCAGGCCCGCGGATCACCATGAAAAGACCGCCCCGGTCCTCAATGGGCGCCAGTTCGGCAGGAATCCGCTGCTGCAGCCCGGCAATCAGGCCAAAGCAGGTCAGGAAACACAGGGTAATGATAGCCTTGTTCGCCAAACACACCTTCAGGATATTGCCGTAGCCTTCCTGCAGGCGCTTGAAAGCGCGGTCCAGCATCTTGGCGAAGGCCGGTTTCTTGTTGCGGCGGCGCACCAGCTTGGAACACAGCATGGGCGAAAGCGTCAGCGCCACAAGGCTTGAGAAGGCCACAGCCGCCGTCATGGTGATGGCAAGCTCGCCAAATAGACGGCCCACGTTCCCGGTCAGGAACATGATGGGCACGAACACGCCAATCAGCACCATCGTGGTTGCGATAACAGCGAAAGACACCTGGCGCGCGCCGCGGTAAGCCGCCAGAAGCCCGGGTTCACCCTCTTCCACCCGGCGATAGATATTCTCCAGCACCACAATGGCATCATCGACCACAAGGCCAATGGCCATCACAAGGCCCAGCAGCGTGATCAGGTTGATCGATACGCCGGTGATATTCAGCACCCAGAAGCTGGCGATAATACACACAGGCACTGTCACGGCCGGTACCAGCACCGTTTTTATGTTCCCCAGGAACAGATACAGCACCAGCACCACCAGCCCCATGGCAACCGCCAGCGTGAAATAAACCTCGTCGATGGCTTTTTCAATGAAGACAGAGCTATCGTAGGACGCCAGCAAATCCATGCTTTCCGGGAGGGTTTCGCGAATGCGGTCCATTTCCGCTTTCGCGGCTTGGGCAACTGCAAGCGTATTGCCTTTGGACTGCTTCACGACGCCAAGGCCAATGATCGGGATGCCATTGCCGCGGAAAGTCCGCTCATCGCGTTCTGCGCCCAATTCAACACGGGCAATATCGCCGAGCCGCACAAAGCCGCCGTCAGCCCCTTCCCTGATCACCATGGTCTGAAAGTCTTCAGGGCGGGCATATTCGCGGTTCAGGCGCACAATGGTATCGCGGTTGATCGACTGGATCTTGCCGGCAGGTAATTCCACGTTCTCAGAGCGCATCACGCTTTCGATGTCTTGCACCGTAATGCCGCGCGCGGCCATGGCCTGACGATCAAGGTGGATACGGATGGCATATCGCTTCTGCCCGCCAATGCGCACACCTGCCACGCCGTCCACCACAGACAGTCGGTCAACGATGTTGCGCTCCGCATAATCTGTCAGCTGCAGGATATCCATCACCGGACTTGTAAGGCTGAACCAAATGATCGGGCGGGTATCACTGTCTGCCTTGGAGACCTCAGGTGGCTCGACTTCTTCCGGCAGGTTATTGAGGACCCGGCTGACGCGGTCGCGCACGTCATTGGCAGCGGCGTCAATCTCGCGGTTCAGCATAAACTCAATGGTAATGTTGGAGCGGCCATCGCTCGATGTGCTCTCGATCGTCTTGATCCCCGGCACACCGGCAATCGCGCTTTCGATAATCTGGGTAACGCGGGTTTCCACAACAGCCGCATTCGCGCCCGGATAATTGGTGCGGATACCCACCACTGGCGGGTCAACATCCGGCAGTTCACGGACAGAAAGCTGCTGGAAGCTGAGAACGCCGAAGGCGATCAGCAGCAGGCTGATAACCGTCGCAAAAACTGGTCGTTTAACGGAAACATCGGTCAGGATCATGATGCGCCTCCAGCCGCTTTATCCGCTGCCATATCGATAACTTTCATGCCGGCCCGGCCAAGGCGCATGGTGCCCTCGGTTACAACGCGCTCACCCGCCTCAAGACCGCTTGTCACCTCAACATACCCCGGGCGGCGCAATCCAAGTGTTACTTCACGGCGTTCAGCATCATCGCCCTTCACCACAAAGACATAGGTCTTGCCACCAGTTGGGACAACGGACTCCTCAGGCACGCCAATCGCTTGCCAGGACCGGTTAATAACTTCAACCCGCATCAGAAGTCCCGGACGCAATGCATTGTCATCGTTGGGAATTTCCGCCCTAACGATAACCGACCGGGTTACAGGGTCTACCCGGCTATCAATGGTCGTAACCACGCCTTTGAATAGGCGGTCCGGATAGGCGGAAACCTTGGCCTCGACTTCCTGGCCGGGCTTCAGCGTTGCGATAAACCGCTCTGGTACGGAAAAGTCCAGCTTGATGGTGTCGATGGCATCGATGGTTGTGATTGGCGTGTTTGGCGTGATCAGCGAGCCTTCGCTAACCTGCCTGAGGCCCAGAAGCCCGTCAAAGGGCGCCTTGATGCGCTGGTCGGCCAACCGCGCAGCAGAGGCCTCCACACGGAAGCGCGCCTCATCCAGCCGACGCCGCTCAGTATCAAGTGCCGCGGGCGAGGCATTGCCCTGTTTAACCAGATTTTCGATCCGCCGGAAAGACCGTTCGGCTTCGCGCAGATTGGCTTCGGCTTCCTGCAACTGGGCTTTCTCTTCAATGTCTTCAAGTTCCACCAGAACCTGACCGGCCTTAACGATATCACCGTCATCAAAATGCACAGCGCGAACAGTATCGGATACACGCGGTGTCAGGGTCACGGATTCCCTGGCATTTGCTGTGCCAAGAGCTTCAACGATATCGGTAAAGGTGCGCAGGTCCGCAGATGTTGTCACGACACTGACAGCCCGTGGGCCACGGCCTCGTTCACCAACATCGCCATCCCCTATCAACAGCCAAGCTGCAGCGCCAGCCAGTGTCAAGAAGATAGCCCCCAATATCAAACGACCCGAATTCATAAATGCCTCATTTTCTGAAACCGCTCGGACATCATTACGAACGGCACCCAAAACCAGATTAACTCATCAACGCTTTTGTAAAGTTCTTCAAACAGATAGCAATACTATAGCACCATAATTGAGAGACCTTCTGCCCCTAAATTAAATGCAATCATTCAAAATTGCGTCAGCCTGTTCAGGCTTTGCGATAAACGGAAGTTACGAAGGCCTGTGCGTCAGGCACCCAGATAATTCGCAACATGCTGCTCAAATCGTTCGCCAAGCTCGGCAACGCCAACCGGAAGCTGGTATCCCGGCCGAAAAAGCGCAATCTTCCGCTTGTAGTCAAAGCCTTGCAGGTGAACGGCAGCGACCCTGTCGTCAACCAGGCTTTCCGGCACAACCGTTCCGCCCAGGCCCGCCGCAACCATCGCAATCGCACGGCTGTCATTCGGAGTGCGGTACACAAGGCGGGGCCGGATATTCTGGTCAGTAAAATAACGGCTGGTTTCTGAGAGGACCTCACACCGGCTGCGAACAATCATATATTCCTCCGCCAGATCAGCCGCAGACACACGTGTGCGGGCGGAAAGCGGGTGGTCCTTCGCCAGAATGAAGCTGTAGCTTTCCTCATAAAGCGGTAGCGCGACGTCCTCGCCCTGCCCCCGGTGGATCGACAGCGCATAATCCAGGCTTCGGTCATCCAACCGGTTTGTCAGTTCCTGTTCGGTGCCGTCGAAAATTTCAATCGTCGCGCGCGGCTCAGCCTGCTTGAAAGCGGCCAGCATTTCGCCCATGCCCCGGTTCGACAAGGTTGTCAGGATACCAAGCCTGACCACAGGGGCTGCCACGTCGGCCTCCAGCACCTGAACCGCCATGTTGCATTCGTGCAGAATGGCCTTGGCGCGCGGCAGAAAACGCGTACCGGCATCCGTCAGGAACACCCGCCTGTTTGACCGCTCAAACAGCGTGTGCCCAAGCTGGCCTTCAAGCTTCTTGATGCCGGCAGAAAGCGTTGGCTGCGTAACGAAAACACGGTCCGCCGCGCGGGTAAAGCTACCCGTCTCCACAACCGCCAGAAAATACTTCAGCAGATACAAATCCATTATAGACACCGTCTATGGTTTCCATTTTTCCATTCGATTGTACCAATATCACGATCTGCCGTAAACTGCCATGCGTAACCAAAGCAGACCCTGATCTCTGAAAGGGTGCGGACGGGAGACCTCATACATGTCAATCATCCATTCCGGCGTTGTGGCCGGGAGCGCTGATTTTGAAGCCAACGCGGCCCATATGCAGGCCCAGGTAGATGACCTTAAATCGAAGATCGCCCAGATATCCCTGGGTGGGCCAGAACGTGCGCGCGAAAAACATCTGTCTCGCGGGAAGCTTTTGCCACGTGACCGGGTAAACACCTTGATCGACCCAGGCACCGCGTTCCTGGAGCTATCGCAACTGGCGGCTTACGGCATGTATGACGCTGATATCTCTGCGGGCGGCGTCATCACAGGCATTGGTCGCGTTGAGGGCACGGAATGCATGATCGTTTGCAATGACGCCACAGTCAAAGGCGGCACCTACTACCCGATGACGGTGAAAAAGCACCTGCGGGCGCAAGAGATCGCGCGCGAAAACAAGCTTCCCTGCATTTATCTGGTGGATAGCGGCGGCGCCAACCTGCCAAACCAGGACGACGTCTTCCCCGACCGCGACCATTTCGGTCGCATCTTCTATAACCAGGCGCAGATGTCGGCTGAGGGCATCCCACAGATCGCTGTTGTAATGGGCAGCTGTACAGCAGGCGGCGCTTATGTTCCCGCGATGGCAGACGAAAGCATCATTGTCCAAAACCAGGGCACCATCTTCCTGGGCGGACCGCCTTTGGTGAAGGCCGCAACAGGCGAAGTGGTATCAGCCGAAGACCTTGGTGGCGGGGACGTTCATGCCCGCACATCTGGCGTGGTGGACCATCTAGCAAAGGATGACTATCACGCGCTTGGCATCGCGCGGCGGATTGTCTCCAACCTGAACCGGGAAAAGCGCATTCCATTGAAAGTGCGTGAAACACGCGCCCCGCTCTATGACCCACGCGAGATTTACGGCGTAATCCCGAAGGACAGCCGCCATCCCTATGATATCCGCGAGATTATCGCGCGTATCGTGGACGGCAGCGAATTTGACGAATTCAAGAAGCTTTACGGCGAAACGCTGGTGTGCGGCTTTGCCCATATCCACGGCTTCCCGGTGGGGATTGTGGCCAACAACGGCGTGCTCTTCTCAGAAAGCGCGCTCAAGGGTGCTCACTTTGTGGAACTTTGCGCCCAGCGGGGTATTCCGCTGGTATTCCTCCAGAACATCACCGGCTTCATGGTCGGCCAGAAGTATGAAAATGGCGGCATCGCCCGCGACGGTGCCAAAATGGTAACCGCTGTTGCCTGCGCCAATGTGCCCAAATTCACCATCCTGATTGGCGGCAGCTTCGGCGCTGGCAACTACGGCATGTGTGGCCGGGCCTATCAGCCGCGCTTCCTTTGGATGTGGCCGAACGCCCGCATTTCCGTGATGGGCGGGGAACAGGCCGCAGGCGTGCTCGCAACCGTCAAGCGCGACGGCATGGAAGCCCGCGGTGAGGACTGGTCGGCAGAGGACGAAGAGGCGTTCAAGGCACCCATCCGCGACATGTATGAGGAACAGGGCCACCCCTATTACGCCAGCGCGCGCCTTTGGGACGACGGCGTGATTGACCCCGCAGACACACGCCGCGTGCTTGGGCTTGCCCTCTCCGCCTCCATGAACGCCCCGGCTGAAGAAACGCGCTTCGGCGTGTTCCGTATGTAAGGAGTAACTGTCATGTGTGATGTAAAACCACTTCTTTGCAGCATTGACGACCGCGGCGTCGCAACCGTAACGCTGAACCGCGCAGACGTTCACAACGCGTTTAATGACGACTTGATCTGGGAGCTCCAGAACGCCTTCAAGACGCTGGGCGAAAACCCTGAAGTCCGCGCCATCGTGCTGACGGGCGCAGGCAAAAGCTTTTCCGCGGGCGCAGACCTTAACTGGATGAAAGCGGCGGCAGAGTATACCGACGAGCAGAACAAGCGCGACGCCATCGCGCTTTCAGACATGCTGTCGACGCTCAACGGCTGCCCCAAGCCCACAATCGCTATCGTCAACGGTGCCACCTTTGGCGGCGGCATAGGGCTTGTCTCCTGCTGCGATATCGCCATCGCGGTGGATGACGCCAAATTCTCATTGTCTGAAGTGCGGCTTGGGCTGACGCCCGCGACCATCTCGCCCTATGTTGTCGCCGCCATCGGCGAACGCCAGGCGCGCCGATATTTCCTGACTGCTGAGCGGTTTGACGCGACGGAAGCCCTCACGATCGGACTGGTGCATGAAACTGCCCCGTCGCTTCAGGAAGCCTTTTCAAAGGCGCATATCTTCCTGAAGAACATACTGGCAGGCGCGCCTGGCGCTCAGCGGGATGCCAAGGCGTTGATCTCCGCAGTCAAGAACAAGCCGATCACCGAAGAACTACGCACCGACACAGCAGAGCGTATTGCGAAGCGACGCGCCAGTGTTGAGGGCAAGGAAGGCCTGTCAGCGTTCTTTGACAAACGCAAACCGGAATGGAGCATTGACGCATGACGAACCGCATCAAAAAGCTTCTGATTGCCAACCGGGGCGAGATTGCCTGCCGCGTCATGGCCACTTGCCGCCAGTTGGGCATCAAAACGGTTGCTGTCTATTCGGCCGCTGACGCCCATGCCCTGCACGTCAAAATGGCCGACGAAGCCGTATTCATCGGCCCTGCTGCTGCATCCGAAAGCTATCTTGTCGGCGACAAGATTATCGACGCCTGCCGGCGCACAGGCGCCGATGCGGTGCACCCAGGCTATGGCTTCCTATCTGAAAACCCGGGCTTTGCCGAAGCCCTTGAGGAAGCCGGTATCATCTTTGTGGGCCCGTCTGCCGCATCCATGCGGGCGATGGCGCTCAAAGGTGCCGCCAAGAAGCTGATGGAAGACGCGGGCGTGCCCGTTGTCCCCGGCTATCACGGCGAAGACCAGTCTTTGGAAACCCTGACACAGGAAGCTGAGAAAATCGGTTATCCTGTGCTGATCAAGGCCGTCGCTGGCGGCGGCGGCAAGGGCATGCGCAAGGTGTTTGACGCCAAGGACCTTGCAGCAGCAATCGAAGCAGCGGCCCGGGAAGGCCAAAACAGTTTCGGCAACCCCGAACTCTTGATCGAAAAATACATCCAGAAACCACGCCACATTGAAGTGCAAGTGTTTGGCGACAGCGACGGGCATGCCGTTCATCTTCTGGAACGCGACTGCTCCCTTCAGCGCCGCCACCAGAAAGTGGTCGAAGAAGCCCCTGCTCCCGGCATGAGCCTTGAGATGCGCCGCGCGATGGGTCAGGCTGCCGTCACGGCCGCTGAAGCCATTGGCTACCAAGGCGCAGGCACGGTGGAATTCATTGTGGATGTCGCGAACGGGCTTGAGAACGCGCCCTTCTATTTCATGGAAATGAATACGCGCCTGCAGGTGGAACACCCTGTAACCGAAATGATCACGGGCCAGGACCTTGTGGAATGGCAAATCCGCATCGCCGAAGGTAAACCGCTGCCGCTGAGCCAGGACGAAATTGAAGTGCTGGCAGACGGCCACGCGGTTGAAGTGCGGCTTTATGCGGAAGACCCCTTCAACAATTTCGCGCCCTCCATCGGACGTATCGGCATGTTTGACCCGTTTGCTGACACTGTCCCCACAGGCCGCATTGACGCGGGTGTTCAGGCAGGCGATGAGGTCTCCATCCACTATGACCCGATGATCGGCAAGCTGATCGCCTGGGGCGAGGACCGCGAGCAAGCCATCGACGCGCTCATTAATCTTGTTTCCGACACGCCAGTTTCGGGCCTGACGACCAACCGGGATTTCCTGCTGCGCGCGCTCAAGCATCAAGACTTCCGCGCGGGTGATGTCCACACAGGCTTTATCGAGGCTTATGAAGATACGCTGTTGGCGAAACACGTGGTCAGCGCTGAGGATTATGCCATGGCTGCCATCGCGATCGTTGCCGCAAGGAGTGCCCGCGCACATGACGATGACCCTTGGTCAATCAGCGACAATTTCCGGCTGAACCTGCCTGCAACAGAACTGCTGTGGTTTGACGCCGGGGACGGCGAGCTTGTTACCGCCCATGTGGTTGAAGACCGCCAGAATGTATCTGTGACCATTGGCGACAAGACCTTTGCTGCTAAATGCGCTCATCTGGTGGACGGCATTCTAACCTTCAGCCAGGACGGCTTGCGCACGCGACTATTCGCGGAAGTGGACGCTGCTCATGTAACGCTGGTGACGGAAGACCGCACGCTGACGATCAAGCGCCACGCCCGCGATGGCGGTGCGGACGATGAAACCGATGGCCCAGGCACTATCACAGCGCCCATGCCCGGCAAGATCCTGGATGTAAAGGTGGCGGACGGCGAAACCGTTGAACGTGGCCAGCCGCTTCTGGTGATGGAAGCCATGAAGATGGAACAAACGATCAGCGCCCCACGGGACGGCGTTGTTACGGGGCTGAGCCTCAAGGCAGGCGATCAGGTCGCAGACGGCGCCACGCTATTGACGATCAACGACGAATAAATAAGCGAGTAAGGGACAAAAAAATGTTTGAGTTTCCCCATTTGAAATTCGGCCACGGCGAAGACCTGGAGATGTTGCGCGAAACAGTAGCCCGCTTCGCCCGAGATGAGATTGCGCCGCGGGCCGAAGAAATTGATGCAACCAACACCTTCCCATCTGACCTTTGGCAGAAAATGGGGGAGCTAGGCATCCTGGGCATGACAGCGCCAGAGGAATTCGGCGGCGCCGACATGGGATACCTGGCGCATGTGATCGCGATGGAAGAAATCAGCCGCGCGTCCGCAAGCGTGGGCCTGAGCTACGGTGCGCATTCGAACCTGTGTGTCAACCAGATCACGAAGAACTGCAACGAAGAACAGAAAGCCAAATATCTGCCAAAGCTGATCTCCGGCGAACATGTTGGCGCGCTTGCCATGTCAGAGCCTGGTGCGGGGTCTGACGTTGTGTCGATGCGCCTGAAGGCGGAAAAGCGCAACGACGGCTATATGCTGAACGGCAACAAGATGTGGATCACCAACGGGCCAGACGCCGATGTACTGATGGTTTACGCGAAAACAGACCCAGACGCCGGCCCGCGCGGCATCACCGCGTTCCTGGTTGAGAAAGGCATGAAGGGCTTCTCAACCGCGCAGAAATTGGACAAGCTGGGCATGCGCGGCTCCAACACCTGCGAACTGGTGTTTGAAGACTGCCTCGTGCCGTTCGAGAATGTCGTGCGCGAAGAAGGTGATGGCGTGAAGGTGCTGATGTCCGGCCTGGATTATGAGCGTGTTGTGCTCTCTGGCGGGTCGCTTGGCATCATGCGCGCCTGCCTTGATACGGTCATCCCATACGTTCACGAGCGCAGCCAGTTTGGCAAAGCCATCGGCGAATTCCAGCTGATGCAGGGTAAACTTGCTGACATGTACAGCACCTGGGGTGCCTGCCGTGCCTATGTTTACGCTGTGGCCGAAGCCTGTGACCGCGGCGAGACCACGCGCAAGGACGCCGCTGGCTGCATTCTCTATGCATCCGAGAAAGCAACCTGGATGGCGGGCGAAGCGATCCAGACTTTGGGCGGTAATGGCTATATCAACGAATATCCGACTGGTCGCCTGTGGCGCGACGCCAAACTTTACGAGATTGGCGCGGGCACATCGGAGATCCGCCGCATGCTGATCGGCCGCGAACTGTTCAAGGAAACGGCCTAATCAACTGACTTTGGCGGGCGGAAGGCCAAAGCTGAATTTCTAAATGCTAGAGCGAAAAAAGGGAGCCAATGGCTCCCTTTTCTATTCTCTCCCGCGCCCTCTAAAAGCTTACAGTCACAGCAAGCCGGGCATTCAGCGGTGGTGCCACCGTCACCTGATGGGTTGAATGCGACGTTGGGAAGTATGTCTTGTCTGTAAGGTTCTCAACATTCAACTGCACCCGCATGTTGTCTGACACATCATAGTATGCAGCCGCATCAAAGCGCGTGAAGGACGGAAGCACTGCAGTGTTACTGTTATTGATGAAGCTTTCATCCTGATACGTCATGCCCAGGCCGACACCAAAATTATCGGTAAGGCGAATATTGTTCCAGATCGACAGCATATGCTCTGGCAATTCCTGCGGGCGAAGCCCCGTATCGCCAGATCGGTTAACCTGTTCACCGTCCAGATAGCTGTATCCGGCAGAGATGAACCAGTGATCAGTTACCTTGCCGATCACCTGGAACTCAAAGCCACTGATCTTGCTATCGATCACGTCCAGCGTTTCAGGGTCGGAGTCAGCAACCTGCGGTGAGCTTTTCTCGATCTCGAAAACGGCAGCCGTCAGGCTCAGCTTGTCGGAAAAGTCCCACTTGATGCCTGCCTCAAGGTTTTTGTAAGTATCTGGGTCCAGCTCGTTGTTGGCCCCGTTGATGTTGGCAAACTGTTCTCCGCTTCGCGGCAAAAAGCTCTCGCTGTAGCTGGCGTAGATGGAGGTGTTTTCCTGCGGCTTCAGAATCACGCCGAAGCGCGGGGACACGCGGTCGTCCTTGCGGGTCCGGACTTCATCGGCTGGCACATTATAGACTTCAATATCGAAGCTGTCGTAACGGGCACCAATCACAAGATCAGCCCACTCTGCCAGCTCAATCTGATCTTGAATATAAACAGAGAAGGCATCGATATCCACGCGGGTATCGTCATTCAGATCAACAGAGAAATCGTTTGTTGTTGCGACACCCGATGCGTTCACACCGATCCCATTCACCAGGTTCAGCGGCCGGGCAATATCGAAGATTTCATTATCGTCTGACGTCGTGTCCCAGAATGCATTGAAACGGTACTGGTCGGATGATGTTGCGATATATTCAACACCGCCGATCAGCGTGTGGCCAATGCGGCCCGTCTTGCCTTCCGCAACCAAATTGCCTGACAGGATCAGGTTTTCACGGTTGGTCTGATCTTCATAGCCGTCGAGCGTGACCTGATTTGGCGTATTGGCCTCGTCATAGCTGGAGGCATAGAAATTGCCATAGAACTTGTCATAATCGCCATAGAAAGCGCTGACATTACCTTTGACGTTATCAGAGAACTGGTGCTGAACAGCAGCGCGGAACAGGTTCGCCTTAAGCGTCGTCACGTTCACCTCAGGGTCGCCAAAGACGATATCCTTGAAGGCCTCCACTGGCCGGCCATCTTCACCTGTCGGGATACCCCGGTCGATAAAACGCTCATGGTCGATATATTCGTAGGACACATCTACGATGGTATCCTCGCCCAGCAGGAATTTCGCCGTCGGGTTGAAGCCAACACGCTCGCCATCAAAGAAATCTCGGTGATTGTTCAGGCCCTCATACATGGCGTTGATGCGGAAGGCCGCGTTCTCGCCAGCATCAAAATTGCTGTCAACCTGAACGCCATAGGCGCCAAAGGTGTCAATTGAAGCCTGAGCAGTTGTGAAGCTCTCGCCAATCATACCCTTTTTGGTCACCCTGTTCAGGACGCCGCCAGTGCCACCACGACCAAAAAGCAAAGCATTGGGGCCACGAAGAATTTCAACCTGTTCGAGGTTATAAAGGGGACGGTAGTATTGAACGTCATCCCGTGCGCCATCGATATAGAAGTCAGCGGTCGAGCGAACACCACGGAACACGATGGCGTCACGGTGCCCCTCACCCTGCGTATTGCTGACACCCGGTGTGTAATCAACAATCGCGGCAACACTTGTGAAGCCACGCTCTAGAATCTCGCCAGCGGTATACAGGGATAGGCTCTGCGGTACATCGATGATCGGGGTCGGTGCCTTCAGCGAGTTAACCTGATCCGAGAAAAGCACACGACCAGTAACGACAATTTCTTCAGCCACGTCGTATGCATCAAGCGCCTCAACGGTTTCTTCCGCCAAAACAGAGGCGGATAGACCGGTAGACGTCAGCAAAGCGATCAACAAGCTGGATTTGATTTCAGGCATAAAGGACTCCGTGATGATAGTATTCTCTCGCCCTCAGAGCGGTTTTCCATGCTCCATGACCGGTAAGAACAAAAAGCCGATTATAACTTTTGCCTCGTGTTCCGATGCGGAGCCTGCACCGAGTGACGGAGGTGCTTTTAACTTAAGAAAATTGTTATTGCAATTAATAATGCTTCGCAAGA
This sequence comes from Kordiimonas lipolytica, assembly GCF_001550065.1. The sequence goes on along the minus strand of NZ_LRUB01000011.1, from coordinate 102,727 downwards.
ACAAAAAAGATTCAAACACACATGGGACCTGTTGCGGCACCGTATGCCGGATTGACATCAGCAACAGAAAATCCCGTTATTTCAAGGACCTACTCGCCTAATGATATGGTGGAATATGAAAGTGTCCGCCGCTAATCGGCGCATGTCAGGGCACAGCGGGTAGAATCCACGACACCCTGACATGGCTTTTCTTGTTCCAAGGAATAGCTTTGGAAAGTAGCAGGCGTGATTACACCCGGTTTCTCGATCAGCTATAACCCGATCCGGATCGGATCTCCTTCGAGAGGCCTGAGCAAGGCAGCGGTTCCTTCGAAGTTCGACAGGATTTCCTGTGCCTGTTCTGGCGACACAACAGTCAGGACTGTCGACAGCCCGTCAGCAATGGTGGCCGTAGGCGCAGTGACGGTAACGCTGTGATACCGGTTTTCGCTCAGCCCTGTCTTGGGATTGAACAGATGGTGTACTGTTCCGCCTGTATTGAAGGCGGACCCGCTTGGCGCCGATGTCGATACTGCCCCGTCCGTCACCTCCAGCGTGTCAAAAACCCGCCATGGCGCAGTCGCGTCCGGAATATCCACCTTCCAGGGCTGGACGCTTCCGTCTGGTTGAGGCCGCCCGCCAAAGGCGCGGTATTCGCCTATATTGATAAGTGCGTGTTCAAAGCCACGCTTGCGCAAAATCTCATAGGTCCTGTCCGTCAGGTAACCCTGTACAATACCGTTGAAACTGAGCGCCATGCCCTTAGCGGCAAAACGGATATTGGCTCCGTCGACCTGCACCTTGTCCAGACCGATTTTTGCGCGGGCTGCTGCAATAGCCTCCTGCGTCGGGCCCGGATCTCCAGCGGGCCGCGGCGTTGCATAATAGCCTGAATAGAGCTCCCAAAGCGGCTGGATAGTCGGGTCAAAAAGGCCATCGCTGGCGCGCCAGATGCGACGGCTGACCTCCAGTATCTCATGCATCTCAGGGGCGGCGGGCTCAAGCCTACCTGTCTCATTCAGGCGCGACAACTCAGAGCCGAAAACATAGACCGTGAAGATACCAGCCAGGCGCTTCACTTCGGCTGTGACTTCCTTGATCGCTGCAATGGAAGCCGCATCGTGCTCGTGATACAGCGTCATGCTGGTTTCAGCACCAAGCAGGCTGCCATCCCATTGATACGGCGTTAGATTTTTCAGGCTACTGGCGCTGTCGCCACACCCGCCCAACACCAAGGCGGCTGAACTGCCAGCCACGATCTGCAGGAAGCGTCGTCTCGGCAAGTGGAATTCTTCGGTCATACATTTCCCCTGAAATTCCCGCCTAGTCTAGCGGCTGGAACAGTTCGGTCAAATAAAGCATGCCTGCCCACATGTGATTCTTTCGCTGGAATCCGTTATAGTGCCCGCGCGGGCAATCGGTACCAGTCGTCCGCACCGGACAGTATCAGAGAAATATATTGATTTTTGGCAAAAATACGTCAGTATTGCTGACGTTATTTTGACACCCCATAGATTGAGGTCCTAGAGCCATGTCTGAGTACAAGCCGCTGAAATTCCACGTTCCGGAGCCTCCGGGACGCCCTGGCGACGAGCCCGACTTTTCTGGTGTAGTGATTCCCGAAGCAGGCAGTGTACGCCGCCCGGAAATCGATTGTGATGCCGCCGACATGAAGGAACTGGCATCCACCATGGTCCGTGTTCTCAACAAGGATGGTGAAGCAGTCGGTCCTTGGGCCGAAGGCCTGGACGACGATGTCCTTGTACAGGGCCTGAAGAACATGATCCGCGTTCGCGCCTATGACGAACGGATGATGACGCTGCAGCGCCAGGGTAAGACCAGCTTCTACATGAAATGTACGGGTGAAGAGGCAATCGCCGTTGGCTTTCGGGCCGCTATGCAGCAAGGCGATATGAACTTCCCGACCTACCGCCAGCAAGGCCTCTTGCTGTCCACCGATTATCCGGTTGTAGACATGATCTGCCAGATCCTGTCCAACTCCCGCGATCCGCTGAAGGGCCGCCAGCTGCCGATTATGTATTCTTCGAAGGAACACGGTTTCTTCTCGATCTCCGGCAACCTGGGTACACAGTTCATCCAGGCCGTTGGCTGGGCCATGGCAAGCGCCATCAAGGGCGATACCAAAATCGCAGCTGGTTGGATTGGTGATGGTTCCACAGCCGAGACCGATTTCCACGCAGCACTTGTCAACGCGTCCGTCTACAAACCGCCTGTTGTTCTGAACATTGTGAACAACCAGTGGGCTATCTCCAGCTTCCGCGGCATCGCGGGCGGTGATCACGCCACTTTTGCCGAGCGGGCACTTGGATATGACTTCCCTGCCCTGCGGGTTGACGGCAACGACTTCCTCGCGGTTTACGCGGCCTCCAAGTGGGCGGTAGAGCGCGCGCGCCGCGGCTTTGGCCCGACACTCATTGAGTGGGTAACCTACCGCGTAGCGCCTCACTCCACCTCGGATGATCCGTCGCAGTATCGCCCGAAGGAAGAATCGTCCGCATGGCCACTTGGTGACCCGATCTTGCGCCTTAAGAATCACCTGATCAGCCGTGATCTGTGGTCCGAGGAGCGCCAGACGCAAACCGAAGCGGAATATAACGACGAAATCCGCGCCGCAACCAAGGAAGCCGAAAGCTATGGTGTGATGGGGTCCGGTGCGAGCCCGAAAGATATGTTCGACGATGTTTATGAAGTGATGCCGCCGCACCTTCGCGAACAACGCCAGAAGTTGGGAGTATAATCCATGCCGCAGATGTCTATGATTGAAGCCATCCGGGATGCGATGGACGTAAAGATGGGCCAGGACGATGATGTTGTCGTTTACGGCGAAGATGTTGGCTATTTCGGCGGCGTGTTCCGCTGTACCCATGGCCTGCAAAAGAAATATGGCAAACACCGTGTGTTCGATAGCCCGATCAACGAGAGCGGCATCGTGGGTACGGCCATCGGCATGGGGGCTTACGGCCTTCGCCCGTGTATCGAAATCCAGTTCGCTGACTATATCTATCCGGCATACGACCAGATTGTATCCGAGGCCGCGCGCCTCAGATACCGATCGAACAAGGATTTCACCGCGCCGATCACCATTCGCACACCCTGTGGCGGCGGTATCTTCGGTGGCCAGACACACAGCCAGAGCCCGGAAAGCCTGTTCACTCACGTCTCCGGCGTGAAAACGGTTATCCCTTCAAACCCTTATGACGCCAAAGGCCTGCTGATCGCTTCCATTGAAGACAATGACCCGGTGATCTTCTTCGAGCCCAAGCGCCTCTATAACGGCCCGTTTGACGGCCACCACGACCGCCCGGCCTCCAACTGGTCCAAGCACCCGCTGGGTGATGTGCCGGAAGGCCACTATACGGTGCCGATCGGCAAGGCCTCTGTTTTCTCCGAAGGCAAGGACGTAACGATCCTGACATACGGCACCATGGTGTTCGTGGCCGAGGCCGCCAAGAAGGAAACCGGCATCGACGCCGAGATCATTGACCTCCGCACCCTGATGCCGCTGGACGTGGACACAATTGTAGAATCGGTGAAGAAGACAGGCCGCTGCATGGTGCTGCATGAAGCAACCCTGACATCCGGGTTTGGCGCTGAGCTGTCCGCCCAGGTGCAGGAACGCTGCTTCTACCACCTTGAAGCTCCTGTTGTGCGCGTTTGCGGGTTCGATACGCCCTACCCGCACGCCCAGGAATGGGACTATTTCCCTGGCCCGGCCCGCGTTGGCCGTGAGCTTAAAGCAATGATGGAGGCCGTATAATGGGTATTCACAAGATCCAGATGCCCGACGTAGGCGAAGGGATTACCGAAGCCGAAATCGTTGAATGGAACGTAAAGGTTGGCGATGTCGTGAAAGAAGACGATGTTATCGCCGCCGTGATGACCGACAAGGCGACGGTTGAGATCCCGTCCCCTGTTGATGGCACTGTGACCGAGATTTTCGGTGAAATCGGCGTAATGACAGCCGTAGGCAGCGTTATCATCGCACTTGAGGTTGAAGGCGAAGGCAACAACATCCCCGATGCACCTGTAGCAGAACCAGAGCCCGCACCGGAAGCTGAAGCGCCAAAGGAAGACGCCAAGCCGGAAACGCCAAAAGCAGCTGCCCCGGCACCGACCGGAGCGTCTGCGCCCAAATCTGCGCCTGCTTCGGCACCGAAAGCCAAAGCGCCTTGGAAGCCCGGCCCAAGTGGCGCCCCGCGCCCGGAAGGCGAAAAGCCGATCGCGTCACCCGCCGTTCGGAAGCGTGCCATGGATGCAGGCGTGAAGCTTGAGTATGTTTACGGGACCGGCCCTGCTGGCCGCATCACGCACGAAGACCTGGATGATTATATCTCCGGCAACAGCGCGCCAGCCGGTGGCTCCAGCCGCCGCGCGGACACCAGCGTAGAGGAGATCAAGGTTATCGGACTTCGCCGCAAGATCGGCGAACGCATGCAGGACGCCAAAAGCCGCATCCCCCACATTACGTATGTGGAAGAAGTGGATGTGACCGAGCTTGAAAGCCTTCGCGAGCATATGAACGCTACCAAGAAGGCGGACCAGCCGAAGCTGACGATCCTGCCTTTCATCATGCTGGCCATGGTCAAGGCGCTGAAGGTCTACCCAAAGTGCAGCGCGCATTACTATGACGCTGACGGTGTCGTACATCAGTTCGGTGCCGCGCACATCGGCATGGCAGCGCAAACCCCGGGCGGTCTGATGGTGCCGGTTTTGAAGCACGCCGAAGCCATGGATATCTGGGGTATCGCCGCTGAGACCCGCCGCCTGGCGGAGGCCGCGCGCGACGGTTCTATCACTCGCGAAGAGCTCACAGGCTCCACAATCACGCTCTCCAGCCTTGGCCGGATGGGCGGAATTGTCTCCACGCCGGTGATCAACAGCCCTGAGGTTGCCATCGTTGGCGTGAACAAGGTTGCCATCCGCCCTGTTTGGAAAGACGGTGGCTTTGTCCCGCGCAAGATCATGAACCTGTCGTCCTCCTTCGATCACCGTATTATCGACGGTTGGGACGCAGCTGAATTCATCCAGAAAATCAGGGAGCTGATGGAAAACCCAGCCACCCTGTTCATGGAGGACTAAATGACGACCATGAACTGTAACACGCTTGTGCTGGGCGCAGGCCCTGGCGGCTATGTGGCCGCCATCCGCGCCGGCCAGCTTGGTATCGACACCATCATCGTGGAAGGCTATCGCCCCGGCGGTACGTGCCTGAATGTGGGCTGTATCCCGTCCAAAGCACTGATCCACGCGGCGGAAGAGTATGAGAAGGCTGTTCACTATACCTATGAGAACAACCTGGGCATCACTGTCCAGAAGCCAGAGATCGACCTGAAGAAGACAATTGCCTGGAAAGACGGCATCGTGAAGCGCCTGAATTCCGGCGTTGCGGGTCTTCTGAAGAAAGCCAAGGTCAAGTCCGTAGAAGGCTGGGGCACCATGATTGACGGCAAGACCTGTGAGGTTGAAACGGCTGAGGGCAAGGTAACCATCAAGGCCAAGAATGTCATTCTGGCCACCGGTTCCGTGCCTGTGGAAATCCCAAGCCTGCCCTATGGCGGCAATGTAATCCACTCTACTGAAGCGCTGTCGCTTGATGCTGTGCCTGAAAAGCTTGTCGTTATCGGCGGCGGCTATATCGGGCTCGAGCTCGGCACCGCCTACGCCAAGATGGGCTCGAAGGTGACTGTGGTTGAAGCCATGGGCGCGATCCTGCCGCAGTATGACGCAGAACTGACGAAGCCAGTTGCCGCAAGCCTGAAGGACCTCGGCATTGAAGTGATGCTGAACACCAAAGCCAAGGCAGCGACCAAGAAGCAGGACGGCCTGATCGTCGAAACAGCGGACGGCAAGGAAGAGACCCTGCCCGCAGATAAGATCCTTGTCACTGTGGGTCGCCGCGCGAAAACCGAAGGCTGGGGCCTTGAAGGCCTTGACCTGAAGATGAACGGCCGCGTGGTTGCCATCGACGACAAATGCCAGACGTCCATGACCGGCGTGTATGCTATTGGGGACCTGACGGGCGAGCCTATGCTGGCGCACCGCGCCATGGCGCAGGGCGAAATGGTCGCAGAAATCATCGCGGGCGAAAACCGCAGCTTCGACAAGGTCGCGATCCCGGCTGTGTGCTTCACGGACCCTGAGATCGTCACGGCTGGGCTGTCGCCTGATGAAGCAAAGGATGCGGGCTATGAGACGCAGATCGGCCTGTTCCCGTTCCAGGCCAACGGCCGCGCTATGACCATGGAAGCCGAAACCGGCTTCGTGCGTGTAGTTGCCCGCAAGGACAATCATCTGGTACTGGGCATCCAGGCCGTAGGCAAAGGCGTGTCTGAGCTTTCTGCCGCTTTCTCGCTCGCGCTTGAGATGGGCGCGCGCCTTGAAGATATCGCCGGCACGATCCATGCGCACCCGACGCAATCGGAAGGCTTCCAGGAAGCCGCGCTCAAGGCCCTCGGGCACGCGCTGCATATCTAAGCTGCGATACCACACAGAATTGAGAAAGCCGGGGCAACCACCCCGGCTTTTCTTTTGTCAGTTATGCGCTAGCCTGTAGTGCTGGTCCAAATAAAGCCGCATCCAGCCCCTGAGTGCGGATTGCCCTGCAATCAATAATGCAAGCAGTCCGACCCCAAGCAGCAAAGAGAAGATCATCCCGCCCCAAGTCGGCCCGGGTATCAGCGACAAAGCCTTTGGCCTATTGACAGTAACCCGAAGTAGTCCGCCCTTTTCATTCATGGTTGGGGGCAACTGCAGAATCCGGCTGTATTCTATCTCTTGGTCCAGGGCAACCAGAGCCTGCAAGCGCTCAGAAAACGTCTCAGGCTGGATTGTCCTTTGTCCAGCGGCCAATTGGCTCCCGTGGTCATCCAATATCTCCGCGCTGGAGATATAGGGATATTCCATTAGGCCAGAAACAACCTCCTGGCTAAGATCCGCATCCAGGATCAACACTGATCGCGTACCAGCTGTTTCTGCCACATCAAGGCTTCTTGCCACAGCCTGTTCTAGATACTCGTCCGCCGTTTGAACTGTCAGAAGCAGATAACAGACAACAGCAAACAGGCCAAAAGCCAGAGTGCTCCATCTGCTGCTGATGGCCGCCTGTGCCGAAGGACGAACTGTCTTGATTATCAGGGAATCGGCAGGTGTCTCATCCTCTGTCAGGGTTCCCACCCCAATCGCCGTTTCAACAACGACCGACAGCCGGCAACCAGTCACGCCTTCGAAGCCCTTATCTGTCAAGTATCCTATGAAAGCATCATCATTCACTTCGCACTCAGCATCACCGCACATTAGCGCCGCGCGCAAGGCTGCGTTTGATTTCCAGCCAAGGCCCCGCGCCATGGCTTCCGCCCTATGCGCAGATTTCACATGCGGCAGATTAAGCCCCAGCTCCTTCTTAATCAGCTGGGCGTGCTTAAGTGTTATGAGAATTGTCATCCCATGTTCCTTCAAATCGATGTCAGTTCGCCGATTACACTGCCATCCTGAAAAACATGGATGAAGAATAGGATAAGGGTAACGTTTGACTCGGCGACAGGTCATGTGGGCTACCAGACACGAACTTATGCTACCCCCGGCTTCACCAGCCGTCAATGCCATGCATCTGAGTCGTAGGTTCCCCCTACGGAATGCATAGGAAATTTAGGCACTTGGCAAAAATTACTTGTCCTTGATCACAAATTACAAAAATGCCCTGAAAAGCTATCTTAAGATTGCGAAATTCAAAAAACTTCGAAAGCTCATTTCCCAAAATAAGTGCGATAATTCGTCCAGATAAATGATCTGGCTTTTTGGGGAAAACTCCGCCGGAAAGCAGAAGATGTGGTTACCAGAACGGACCGGCCCAGCCCAAACGAAAAGAGCACGCCGGCCAAAAGGGAACGCCCCTAAAGCCCCACAATGGTAGCGACAGGGTATGACGAGTAACCGGGGAAACCCGGCACGGGATTAATTGGGAAGGATTTCGACTATGCCCGTTTTCGATTCACGCAGCTTCAAGAACCACGAACAGGTCGTATTCTGTTCTGACGAAGCAACTGGCCTGAAAGCCATCATCGCAGTGCATTCAACTGCCCTCGGCCCTGCCACAGGCGGCACGCGCTTCTGGGACTATGCTGCAAACCACCGTCGTTCCGCGCCAATCGATGTGGCCGAAACCCGCGGCGAGCAGGATGCCGTTTATGACGTTCTGCGCCTGTCGCGCGGCATGTCCTTCAAGAACGCGATGGCTGGCCTGCGCCTTGGTGGCGGCAAGTCCGTTATCATCGGCAACCCGAAAGAGCTTGGCACGCCTGAGCTGATGCGCGCCTTTGGCCGCATGATCAACCGCCTGGGCGGTAGCTACTATGCCGCGGAAGACGTTGGCACCAGCCCCGATATGCTGGCCGCTGCCGCAGAGACCACTAATTTCGTATGTGGCCTTGAGGGCGGTGACTTCGGCACGGGTGACCCATCCCCGCACACTGCGCTGGGCGTATACACTGGCATCAAGGCTGCTGTGATGCACCGCCTTGGCAAAGCCAGCCTCGACGGTGTTACTGTTGCGGTTCAAGGCCTTGGACACGTGGGTCAGTATCTGGTTGACCATCTGCGTGCAGACGGCGCCAAAATCATCGTGACTGACATCGTTGACGCCAACATCCAGGCTGTTCTGGCGAAAGGCGAAGCGGAAGTTGTTGCCCCTGACGCCATCCACGCAGTTGAGTGTGACGTATTCGCACCTTGTGCCCTTGGCGGCGTGCTGAACCCGAAATCCCTTGGCGATATCAAAGCCACCGTGATCGCGGGCGCGTCCAACAACCAGCTTGAGACCGAAGGCAAGGAAGACGAAGAACTGCGTAAACGCGGCATTCTTTACGCGCCTGACTATGTGATCAACGCAGGCGGCATCATTTCGGTTGAATCCGAAGTGTACAAGGAAAAGCCAAATGCTGCAGAACGCGAAGCCAAGGTGCTTCGTATTGGCGAGACGCTGACGAAAATCTTCAACGCCAGCGACAAGGAAGGCCGCCCAACGGGTGTGATTGCCAACGAAATGGCTGAAGACATCATTCGCCGTGCGAATGAAGCCAAGCTGGCAGCCGCCGCTGAATAAACCATAAGAAACTGAGACTTTCCTCCAGAAAGTTCCTGAAGGCTCCCGCTATCCGCGGGGGCCTTTTTCTTATCCCCTACACTCTGCCCCGGCGACGCACAAAAAAAAGGCCGCCGCAGCAGCGACAGCCTCAATCAGGCCCCCAGGCCAGCCCAATTTATTATTATAGTGACATCTCTTTAGCTCGCGGCCTTCGCCAGGCGACCGCCCGCATTTGCATAGGCCTGCGTGCCGTGATTGTGTACTTTGTCGGTCTCCAGCACCGTGTCGGGCGTATAGACCGTTGTATTGGCCTCAAGCTCGTCGTAAAGCGGGCCAAAGTCCTGATAGGTGGCCTCCAAGAGCTCTTGGAAGCTGTCGATCACCCAATAGGTCTGTTGGAAATCATCAATGCGGTAGTCTGTCTTCATCAGACGCATCAGGTCAAAGTGGATACGGTTCGGGCTCTGGTCCTCGAGGCAGAAGATGCTCTCCGCCTTTGAACTGACAATCCCCGCACCATAGATGCGCATACCCTTAGGGGTGTTGATCAGGCCGAACTCAACCGTATACCAATAGAGCCGCGCCAGGTTCGTTAGCACGCCCCGCCCAGCCGCGCGCTGGCCGCCCTTGCCATATGCTTCCATATAGTCAGCAAACGTGGGGTTCGCCAGCAAAGGCACATGGCCGAACACATCGTGGAACACGTCCGGCTCCTGCAGATAATCAAGCTGCGCTTCCGGGCGAATGAAGTTACCAGCCGGGAAGCGGCGGTTTGCCAGATGGTCGAAGAACACATCGTCCGGCACCAGGTCCGGCACCGCAACCACTGTCCAGCCTGTGATTTCCTTTAGCCGTGCGGACAATTCGTCAAAGCGCGGGATACCGCCATCAGACAGCTTCAGCGAATGCAGACCTTCCATGAATTCATCACACGCGCGACCTTCCAGCATCCCTTCCTGGCGGGCATAAAGCCGGTCCCAGCGGTCATGCTCTTCGTCGGTGAAATGCTCCCAATTCTGGTCCACCGTATAGTCTTCGTTCACGTCAACTTCGCGACCAAGGCGTGTTTTAATTTTCATGGGTCCCTCCTAACAAAAGCCGTTACGCCTAGGGCGCATCCGGCTGGTTTTCTGGTGCCGCGTCAACAAAGGCCTGCACGCCCCTGCACGCTTCATCAATCCGCAGAATGGTGGGGAATGCTTCAAGCGGCGTACCGAAACGCCGCGCGTTCCAAACCTGCGGCACAAGATAGACATCCGCCATGCCAGGCGTATCGCCAAAGCAGAAACGGCCTGTGTGGTCACTTGAGGAAAGCATGGCCTCAAGCGCCGTAAAACCTTCGGTTATCCAGTGATGATACCACGAATTGGTGGCGTCTTCATCGGCGCCCAGTTGGCTCTTGATCCGCATCAGCACCGACAGGTTATTGAGCGGGTGGATATCGCAACCAATCAGGCTCGCCAGCTGCCGGACATAGGCACGGTCTGCCATACCGGACGGCAGCAAAGGCGTATCCGGATAGGCTTCATCCAGATATTCAAGGATAGCAGGAGACTGGCTTAGCGCCACACCGCCATCAATGAAATAAGGCACGCGCCCCTGCGGGTTCAGCTTAAGATAGTCGTCTGACTTCTGTTCGCTTACACCCGGTTTCAGGTTGATCGTGCGGTGATCGAAATCAAGCCCCTTCAACCCAAGGGCAATGCGCACCCGAAAGGCTGCCGAGGAGCGGAAATAACCGTAAAGGATGCGCATAATATTCTCCGCCCTAGCCTTTGGTGACAACCTGATCGATCGCACCGAAGATGGACGCGCCGTCACGGTCGAACATCTCGATTCGAATCGAGTCGCCGAACTTCATAAAGCTCGTGGACGGCTCACCGTTCTCAATCGTTTCGATCATGCGGATTTCGGCGATACAGCTGTAGCCCACACCGCCTTCGGAAACAGGCTTGCCCGGGCCGCCGTCCATCTTGTTCGACACAGTGCCAGAACCGATAATGGCGCCAGCGCCCAGCGGACGGGTTTTCGCGGCATGCGAAACCAGCTTGGCGAAATTGAACGTCATGTCGATGCCAGCTTCAGGCTTACCGAACATCTCACCATTATACTGGGACACCAGCGGCAGGTTGACCTTGGTGTCTTCCCATACGCCGTCAAGCTCATCGGGCGTCACGCACACAGGGCTGAAGGCGCTGGATGGCTTGCTTTGAAAGAAACCAAAGCCCTTCGCCAACTCGCCCGGGATCAAGCCACGCAGCGATACGTCGTTTACCAGCATCAGCAGTTTGATGTGGTCAGCCGCGTCCGCTTCGGACACGCCCATCGGCACATCATCGGTGATCACGGCGATTTCGGCCTCAAAATCGATACCGAAGCCTTCGTCCTGCGGCATTACGATATTGTCGCGTGGGCCCAGGAAGGTGTCGGAGCCGCCCTGATACATCAGTGGATCGGTCCAGAAAGTGGCAGGCATTTCGGCATTGCGCGCTTTACGCACCAGCTCAACGTGGTTCACATATGCGGAACCATCAGCCCACTGGTAGGCACGCGGCAGTGGTGATGCGCAATCGGCCTCGTTGAAGGCTTCGCCTTCAACCGCACCGGAATTCAGCGATTCATAAAGCGCGCGCAATTTCGGCAGCGCCGTTGCCCAATCGTCAATTGCGGCCTGAAGTGTCGGCGCGATATCCGCGGCCGATGTCATACGTTTCAGGTCTTTGGAAACAACCACGAGTTTGCCGTCGCGGCCGTTTTTGAGAGACGCAAGTTTCATAGACTTAATTCCTTAACTCAATTGTTCCATCTGGCAGGCCCCGCCCCGCCAATAAATTCAGTGACTAACCGTCGAGCGCCTTGAATTCGCCATTGCCATGCAACCAGGCTGCGTGTTTCGGCGCTTTCTTGGTCTTTGACCATTCCTCAAGCATGTCCGGGCCAACCCGCTTCAACTCTTCAAGCATGCCCGGCTCGTCCGTATTGGCCGCCAGCTCGATGCGGTGACCATTCGGATCAAAGAAATAGAGCGACTTGAAGATTGTGTGATTGGTTGGGCCAAGCACGTCAATACCCGCTGCCTCAAGACTTTCCTTTGCAGCCAGAAGCTCGTCCATGCTGCCCAGCTTGAATGCAATATGCTGCACCCACTCTGGTGTATTGGTGTCGCGGCCCATCTCCGGCTGGTTAGGAAGTTCGAAGAAGGCAAGCACATTGCCATTCCCTGCATCCAGGAAGATATGCATGTAGGGGTCTGGCTCACCTGTTGATGGCACTTCGTTTTCTGCGATCGCCAGCATGAAATCCATATTCATGTGCTTTTGATAAAATTCGACAGTTTCCTTGGCATCGCGGCAACGGTAAGCCACGTGATGAACACCTTGAAGCTTCATGGTTCAACCCTTCTCAATACTTGAACAGATCAATGCAGGGGCACTGGGGGCCCCTGCCCGGTCCTTGCCGCGATTTAGGCCGCGTCTTCGTCAACCTTCAATGCACCACGGCGGATCTGGTCACGCTCCATGGATTCAAACAGCGCCTTGAAGTTGCCTTCGCCGAAGCCGTCATCTTCCTTACGCTGGATGAATTCAAAGAATACAGGGCCAAGGCGCGTTTCAGAGAATATCTGAAGCAGCAGACGTGGCTTTTCACCCTCGGTCGTACCGTCTAGCAGAATACCGCGGGTCTTGAGCTCATTCACTGGCTCGCCGTGGCCAGGCAGACGCTCTTCCAGCATTTCATAGTAAGTTTCAGGAGGCGCAGTCATGAACGGCACGCCAGCTTTCTTCAGGTTATCCCAGCATTTGATCAGGTCGTCACAAGCGAATGCGATGTGCTGAATGCCTTCGCCGTTGTAGGCCATCAGGAATTCTTCGATCTGACCGCTGCCGCCGGCAGCCTCTTCATTGAGCGGAATACGGATCTTGCCGTCAGGCGCCGTCATGGCTTTGGACAGCAGACCGGTGTATTCGCCCTTGATGTCGAAGTAGCGGATTTCCTTGAAGTTGAAGAATTTCTCATAGAAATTCGCCCAGTAATCCATGCGACCGCGATAAACATTGTGCGTCAGGTGGTCCAGCGTGTGGAAACCGCAGCCAACAGGATGGCGGTCAACACCTTCGATCCACTCGAAGTCGATGTCATAGATGCTTTTGCCGTCTTCGAAGCGGTCAACCAGGTAAAGCGCTGCACCGCCAATGCCTTTGATGGCAGGCAGGCGCAGTTCCATTGGGCCGGTAGGCACTTCGATCGGCTGAGCGCCTTTCTTGAGGCACTCTTCATAGGCAAAGTGAGCGTCTTTGACGCGGAAAGCCATGCCGCACGCGGATGGGCCATGCTCTTCAGCATAGTAGGCCGCTGGGCTCTTCGGCTCATAGTTTGCGATAAAGTTGATGTCGCCCTGACGCCACAGTGTCACGTCCTTGGAGCGGTGATTGGCCACGTGGGTGAAACCCATGGACTCGAATACCGGCTCCAGAATACCTTTTTCAGGCGCCGTAAACTCAACAAATTCAAAGCCGCAAAGGCCCATTGGGTTCTCAAAGAGATCGGCCATCTTCCAACTCTCCTATATGTCCTATATACAAAATGGAAAGGCGCACAAAAAACCGCTTCGGAAATTTCCGGATTTCTGGACGCCGTGTTAATTTCTCTTGAACTCATATTAGTTTCAAACGAAACTAATTGCAAGAGTATGTATGAGGTGACGATGAAAAAAGTTTCAGAGGACGCGATCTGTCTTGCAGATTTCCTGCCCTACCGGCTTTCGGTGCTTTCAAACCGGATCAGCCGCGCAATTGCGGACGGCTATGAGGAAAAATTCCAGCTTAGCCTACCGGAATGGCGGGTGATGGCTGTACTTGGGGAGGAAAGCGATCTCTCTGCGGCGCAAGTTGCCGAACGAACCGCTATGGACAAGGTGGCCGTCTCGCGCGCGGTTAACAAGCTACTAGACAGCGGCAGGCTCGAGCGTCACTTCTCACCAGAGGACAAACGCCGCTCGGTCCTGACCCTCTCCGCCGAGGGGCGCACAATCTATAATGAAGTGATTCCCATTGCCGTGGGCTATGAGAGCAGGATTCTAGACCAACTGAGCGCGGTTGAGAAAGAGGCCCTGACGAGCCTCCTGGACAAGCTGGAGACAATACAGCTGCAGGCCTAACCGGCCCTTAGCGGTTCTTCATCTGGCATCCCGAACAGATAGCCCTGCAGATAATCCACGCCGGCGCTTTCCAGCATGCGGGCGGTCTTCTTGTCTTCCACGCCTTCGGCAATCACCTTGATATCCGACTGTTTCGCGGAATCGACGATATTTGCCACCAGCGTCCACTTGCGGCCATCGTCGTTCAGGTCATGGGTCAGCGACTTATCTAGCTTGATAAAGTCAGGCTGTATTTCCGTAATGCCGGACAGGTTGTTAAAGCCGGTACCAAAGTCATCCAACGCGATGCGAATACCGCGGTCCTTCAGGCGGCGCACGAGGCTACGAACGGTTTCCAGATCAGATAGTTGCTGGCTTTCCACAATCTCGAACACCAAATGGTCTTCAGCCAGTCCGCTTTCGCCAAGAACATTGGCAAGCCATGCTTCCATGCCCTCTTCAGTATCAATGGTGAAGGGCAGGACGTTTACAAACACGCTTTCTTTCATCTTGAAACGCTTGGCCGTTCGGGTGGCGCATTCACCAGCCGCCATATCAAGGGCATAAAGCATGCCCGCGGCTTCGGCCGTTTCAAACAGCACTGGGGCCGGGATTTCCGTGCCATCCGTGTGCAAGCCGCGTATCAAGAATTCATATCCCATGACATTCTTGTGGTCTTCCACACACACGATAGGCTGCAGAAGGGATTTGTATCGCCTCTCAGCCAGCAGGTCGCCTAGCCACTGCGCCGACAGGCGAAGCCCAAGCTCCTCGACCGTGTGCATATTGCCGAATTCCTGAAGGGTTGGCTTGGCGTTGCCAGACAGGAGCGCGCGAATAGCCCTGCGCTCCTTCGAACCGAAAGCCTGCTCCAGCACCGGCAGAACCGATTCCATATCGTCTGCCAGGAAACAGACAACGAGCGGCTCGCCCGTTGGCACTTCAATAAATCCGGCCTTTATGAGAACAGTGCGAAGACGGTCACCCAAATGCTCGTCATGGCACCAGAAAAAGGCATGTCCCAAACCTGAGACTATTGGAAACAAAGACTGATCAGGCAACACTCGACCCCTCAAGCTGTCTGCCGTTAACTATAACAATTAGCTCACACTCAACCACTTTTCACCACCCGGGTAAAGGTCTGTTTCCAATTAGTGACACCCTGCCCGAGCAAGGCCGAAAGCAACAAGCGAGCCTTGCGCGCCCGCAACCACCCAGCAGGCACCAGCCCGCGGGACAGCAAGTCGATTTCGGCACCACGATAACCATAAGACCTTTCGAATATCTTACCGCCTCGCGCACGCGTCGACAAAATAACCGGCATGCCCTTCGCCAGCGCCTCTGCCTTATCTGCCCAGACCTCAGACAGATGCCCAGCACCATATGCTTCGATGACCACGCCTTTGTATCCTGCGTCCGCCACCAGATCGAGCATACGCCCGTCGTCATCCAGAACAGCACTGATAAGGGCAACCGGGGCGAACTGGCCGGTCGCGGAAAGGCCAACATTGCGGACAGGACAGTCCCTGCGCCAGTGCAGTTCCCCTTCAGCAATGGTGGCGATTGGTCCCGGTTCTGACTGGAAAGCCTGCAAGCTGGATGTATGCTCTTTCGCAACAAACCAAGGGTCATGAAGCTCACCATTCATGACAAGCGATACGCCACGAAGACGGCTGTCGGTTGCGGCAAGAACGGCATCATAAAGGTTGGCCGGCCCATCCGCACCCGGCTGGTTAGGCGTGCGCATGGCGCCGGTGAAGACGACAGGTTTGTCACTTTGGTTGAGGAGACTGGCGAGAAACGATGTCTCCTCCATCGAATCAGTGCCTTGGGTCACAATCACTGCATCGGCATCGCTTTGGGCTACCCGCTCCATCAAATCAGCCATCATGGCCATGGTCAGGTTCGCACTGCCTTTTTGGACGACTGTTTCAGCGCGCAGGGCAGCCATATCTTCAAGGCCCGGAACGGCCGAGATCAGGTCGCGTGCACTCAGTGTTGGCGTGACCCCCGCGCTTGCGCCGGGGGTCATCGCAATGGTTCCGCCTAGGGCGAAAACCTGGATGACGGGTTTGTTGTTCATACCCGCCGTATATACCAGTTGACGTTACGCGCCAATAGCTTCCAGCGCTGGCGTGTAATCCAGGTTCTGGTCGCGTGCTACAGCTTCATAAGTGATCTTGCCTTCACACACATTCAGGCCCGCCAGCAGGTGCTTGTCATCCGCAAGTGCTTGTTTCCAGCCCTTGTTGGCGATGGCAACGGCATGACGCAGGGTCGCGTTGTTGAGCGCCAATGTGGACGTACGCGCCACACCACCCGGCATGTTGGCAACGCAGTAATGTACTACTTCGTCAACGATGTAGGTTGGGTCCTGGTGAGTCGTCGCTTTGGAGGTCTCGAAACAACCGCCCTGGTCGATGGCCACGTCAACAAGCACGCTGCCGCGCATCATCTTGCCGATCATCTCGCGGGTCACCAGCTTCGGTGCAGCCGCACCCGGGATCAGAACCGCGCCAACCACAAGGTCAGACGCCAGGCAATGCTCTTCAACAGCATCCTGGGTGGAGAAGACAGTCTTCACAGTACCTTTGAAGATGTCGTCGAGCTGCTGCAGGCGACGGATCGAACGGTCAAGGATCGTTACGTCCGCGCCCATGCCAACAGCCATGCGGGCTGCGTTGGTGCCCACCACGCCGCCACCGATCACGGTAACCTTGGCAGGCGCAACGCCTGGCACGCCGCCCAGCAGCATGCCGCGGCCACCCTGGCTCATTTCCAGTGCGTGGGCACCGGCCTGGATCGACATACGGCCCGCAACCTCAGACATTGGCGCAAGAAGGGGGAGGCCGCCAAAGTCGTCGGTTACGGTTTCGTATGCGATCGCGATCGCACCGGATTTGATCAGACCTTGGGTCTGCTGGGGGTCCGGAGCCAGGTGGAGGTAAGTGTAAAGAATTTGGCCTTCGCGCAGCATTTCGCACTCAACTGCCTGCGGCTCTTTCACTTTCACGATCATGTCAGCTTTCGCGAAAACCTCGGCTGCCGTATCAATGACAGTGGCGCCAACAGCTTCGTACATGTCGTTGGTGAAGCCGATCTCGAAACCGGCGTTATTTTGAACGATTACATCGTGGCCGTTTGCGATCAGTTCGCGAACGGATGCTGGGGTAAGACCTACGCGATATTCGCGGTTCTTGATTTCCTTAGGAACACCTACAAGCATTCTGCCCTCCTAAAAACTGGTATTGCTTGCTTTTGGAATGGGGTCGACTGACGGCCCTATGCTGGTCGTTCCAGTCCCCTCACTTCTCTGGAGCGGAATTTACTCCAAAGGTGTTAGAATGTCCTTGCAAAGACATGCAATTTCACTCAGTATTTTGCATGCTAATTGTGAATTATTTATTTTTAACGCAGGAATCTGCGAATGATTAAACTTGATAAGATTGATCGTGCCATCTTGGATGCCCTACAGATGGACGGCAGGCTGTCAAATGTGGAGCTGGCGGACAAGGTCGGACTATCTGAATCCGCCTGCCTCAGGCGTGTCAAAAGCCTGGACGATAAGGGCGTGATAATGCATTACGCCGCCCATCTGAACGCCAGTGCTGTAGGCCTGCCGGGCACGGTGTTTGTGCGTATCTCGCTTGAAGACCAACAGGAAGAAAAACTTCGCCGGTTCGAGGAATCCGTCCGCAGCGTTGTCGAAGTGATGGAATGCTATCTGATGAGCGGTGACGTGGACTATATGATCCGCGTGGCAGTAAAGGACGCGCCAGACTATGAACGTATCCACAATATGCTGACACGCCTGCCTGGCGTGGCGCGCGTGCACTCAAGCTTCGCCCTCAGGAACGTGCTCCGGCGGACACGGCTACCCCTGCCCGCCCAAGAAAACTAGAGCCACTCAGGAACCGGCAGGTTCTTTGATTTCAGGAATTCCGGGTTGAACAGCTTCGACTGGTAGCGAAGACCGCTATCACACAGAAGCGTCACAATGGTGTGCCCTGGCCCCATCTGTTTCGCCAGACGAATAGCGCCCGCCACGTTGATTCCGGTAGATGAGCCCACACACAGGCCTTCCTTCTTGAGCAGATCAAACGCGATCGGCAGCGCCTCGACGTCCGGAATTTGGAATGCCTCGTCGATCGGCGCGCCTTCGAGGTTCGCGGTAATCCGGCCCTGGCCGATGCCTTCAGTGATGGAACTGCCTTCGGCCTTGAGTTCCCCATGCTTGACATAATTATAGATGGCCGCGCCCATCGGGTCCGCAAGTGCGACCACGATATCCTTGTTAAATTCCTTCAGCCCCATGCCGGTACCCACGAGCGACCCGCCTGACCCGACAGCCGTGATGAAGGCATCCACCTTGCCGTCGGTCTGTGCCCAAATCTCCCGTGCTGTGGTTTTGATATGGGCCTCGCGGTTCGCCACATTGTCGAACTGGTTGGCCCAGATCACGCCGTGCTGTTCCGTCGCGGCGAGTTCCTCCGCACGGCGCTTTGCCACATGGTTGAAATTGCCCGGGTTCGAATAGGGCGCCGCGGGCACAAGCTCAAGCCCCGCCCCCATGATCTTGAGCGTGTCGATCTTTTCCTGGCTTTGGGTATTGGGCATCACGATCAGCGTACGGTAGCCCTTTGCATTGGCCACCACCGTGAGGCCAATACCAGTATTACCTGCCGTACCCTCTACAATCAGCCCACCGGGCTCCAGAAGGCCTTTCTTTTCGGCGTCCTCAATGATGTTGAGCGCCGGACGGTCCTTCAGCGACCCACCAGGATTGGCATATTCCGCCTTTCCAAGAATGGTGCAGCCCGTCAGTTCTGACGCGTATTTGAGTTTGATAAGCGGGGTATTGCCGATTGCGGCAATTGCGCCAGTGAGGGCTGTCATGATGCACTCTCCAAAAAGAAACTCTTTCTTAATTGGCTAGCGTTTTGACAAATTCAAGAAAAAAATCAACCCACTTATTTGTGATTTATGGAAATTATTTCTCAGGCGCATGGAATTGGTTCAGATAAAGAATAGCCTCGACCTTGTCTCCGTCGCCCATAAAAGGCAGGGACAGCGTATCGTAAGTCTTATAGTCCTTTTCGGGCGACCAGGCGAGCGGCAGGCCGGTTATCAGCATTGGCTGTACCTTACCAATAACCCACTTTGCACGCCTTGTAAGCGCCTCGGTATGCGGATAGCTGTCCACATAATTTCCCGTTGCGTCATAGCCGATGGCATTCGCGAAGGCAGATCCCATCAACCGGCATTTCAGGCGAAACGGGTCGTATTCCACATCAAAAATAGTCAGGAAAGGCAGCGCCTCACTGATCTTCATAGGGGTCAGGTCAGCCCGCTCAGGGGCGACTTTCCCGCTCCTGAGCTCGTGCCATGTATGAAGAAATCTGGCCGCCAGAGGCCAACAATGGCTGGCAATATCCGGCCCGATGAAAATCCGAGCCGGCGCGGACAGTCCAATCAGGGTTTCAAGGCTGTCTACCGGTGTGTCTGCGTTCATTGGCCCTCATTCAGCTCTGACTGGACCCAACCGTCAATTCGCGCTTCAAGAATATACAGCGGAATACCCCCAGCAGACAGGACTTTATCGTGAAACGCCCTTACATCGAACTTGTCCCCGAGGGCCTTGGTCGCCTTCTGGCGAAGTTCAACAATCTTCAACTCGCCCATCTTGTAGGCCAGCGCCTGCCCTGGCCAGGCGATATAGCGGTCCACCTCCGTGCGGATATTATGCTCTGAAAGCGCCGAGTTTTCGGTCAGCAACTTGATGGCCTCTTCCCGTGTCCAGCCTTTCGAATGGATGCCCGTGTCGATCACCAGACGACAAGCGCGCCACATCTCATAAGTCAGGCGTCCAAAGCGTTCATAAGGCGTTTCATATAGACCGATTTCCTCACCAAGACGTTCCGAGTATAGCCCCCAGCCTTCGCCGAAAGCGTGCGGGTACTGGTTCAGGCGAAACTCAGGCACATTTTCAAGTTCCTTTGAAAGCGCAATCTGAAGGTGGTGGCCCGGCACTGCCTCATGAAGGGTCAGCGCAGGCAGCGTATAAAGCGGCCGTTTATCGAGCGCATAGGTATTCACCCAATATTCGCCGCCCCGCGGGGCATCCAGCGGCGCGCCCGAATAACGCCCCGTTGTATAGTTAGGCGCCAGCACAGCTGGCACGGGCTCAACCCCGTATGGTTGCCGAGGCAGCTTGCCAAACAAGGACGGCAACTTGCCATCCACCTTTTTGGCCAGATAGCTGGCAAACATTAGCAGTTCTTTTTCTGTCTTGGCATAAAACTGTGGGTCCGTGCGCAGGAAGGTCAGGAAATCCTGGAAGCTGCCTTCAAAGCCCACCTCTGCGATAATGGATTCCATGGCAGCCCGGATGCGCGCAACTTCCTTGAGGCCAATCTGATGTACTTCATCCGCAGAGATATCGATGGTGGTATAGTAACGCACCATATCCTCATAATAGGCTGCCCCACCCGGCACTTCACTGATCCCCAGGCTTTCCCGCGCCGCCGGATAGTAGGCTTCGCGCATGAACTGCGCGAGCGCTGCATAGGCGGGTATCACCTCATCTGCGATCACGTTTTTAGCTTCAGCGCGCAGCGCAGCTTTGTCTGAATCCGACAATGTGGCGGCCATATTGACAAAAGCACCATAGAAGGGGATGGCGTCTGCGCCTCCCTTCGCAAGAACGTCAAAGCTTGGCATCAGGCCGTCCAGCACCACCTTGGGCATGGTGAAGCCTTCTTTCATGCCGGTGCGCATATGCTCAGTGTTTTCCGCGAGATACCGCGGGATATCCTTCAGCCAGCGTATGTAGGCGCGGTAGTCCTCAGCAGTCCGGAAATTGATGGATTGCCAGGCCCGGGTTGGATAGGTGTGGAAACCGCTATCGCTGAAAAGCGGCTGACGCCATGTACGGTGCTTAGCCTCCAAGAGTCGGCTTTCCACCATATAGCGGAACATGTCATAGTTCAGCTGGCCTTCTTCATCCAGCCGGTTGCGATTGATCGCCTCCAGGCGGTTCAGGAACTCCTCGTTCCTGGCGGCTCGCCGCTGATGATCCTTGAGCGCCTGGGCACTCAGATGATCCGCAACCGGGCGCGGCTTGCCGCGTGGCCCTGTGCCCGGGTTTTCCTGGTAATAGTAAGCCCGCTCATCCTGAAAAAGCAGCTGCAGCTTTTCCTCCGCACTTTCCCCGCGCTCAACAGCCGCACCAGATACGCTGGTCAGCACCAAAGCTGACGCCAGCAGTCCCGTCTTGAACCACGCTCCCATGAACCATCCCTTTCCCGACACCTTCGGCCTCCTGAGAGGCCTGGGTTTCATTTGTGATCAAACACTTGATGTTCCTTCCTTCATGCGGAACAATCCGCCTTCTGTCAAATGGGAGCGAAACATGTGGTATAAAAAAATCGTCGCCGTCGCGGCGTTTCTTGCGTTGGGAGCATGTATGGGCGAAACACCAGAAAAACCTGATTATGCGCTTGTCATCCATGGCGGCGCAGGCACCATAACGCCTGATAAACTGACGCCCGAGCTTGAAGCCGCAATCCGATCCGAGCTGTTGGCAGCCCTTGCGGCAGGAGAAGCTGTGCTCAAGAATGGCGGTGAAGCGCTGGATGCAGTCACGGCAACGATCCAGGTGCTGGAAAATTCGCCCCATTTCAACGCCGGTCGCGGCGCTGTATTCACCGCAGAAGGCACGAACGAACTGGATAGCTCCATCATGGACGGGCGCACGCTGGATGCCGGCGCTGTCTCCGGCGTCAAAAACATCAGGAACCCTATCCTGCTGGCCCGCGCTGTGATGGAAAAATCGCCACATGTGATGATGATGGGGCACGGTGCAGAAACCTTCGCCGCCACGCAGGACATTGAGGCGGCGGACGACGCCTATTTCTTCACCGAACACCGCTGGAGACAATATCAAGACGCCAAGGCCAGAAAGGTAGGCCCCATGTTGGACCATGACGGCAAGGCACCCGCTGATGCTGGCAAGACCGGTGCTGCGGAGGATGTATTGAACGGTGACTATAAGTTTGGCACGGTTGGCGCTGTCGCCCTGGACAATGCTGGAAACTTGGCGGCAGGCACATCAACCGGCGGCATGACATTCAAGATGCATGGCCGCGTGGGCGACAGCCCGATCATTGGGGCCGGCACCTACGCCAATAATGAAAGCTGCGCAGTGTCTGCCACGGGCCACGGTGAATTTTTCATCCGCGCAACGGTTGCCCGCAATATCTGCGCACTAATGGAATATGCAGGCCTTGGCCTTCAGGAAGCTGCTGACCGCGTGGTTATGGATCAGCTGGCGCAGATGGGTGGTGACGGCGGCATCATTGCGGTCGACAAGGACGGCAATATGTCCATGACATTTAACACACCGGGCATGTTCCGTGGCAGTGTCAGCAGTCGCGACCCAGCAGAAACTGGCATCTACAAGGAATAGAGGCTACCCGCCCAATTCATCCAGAAGCCCATCCAGCGCATCGGCACCGCTCGTGTCGGTCGGGCTGGGTGGCTCCTGCAGACTGCCTTTCCTGACGGAAGCCTTGGCAGTTTTTGGCGCCTTTTTGCCGGATTTCCCCGCTGGCTTTTCCGCGGCAGTCGGGGGAATGTCAGGCAACATCCCTTCCTTCACAATGGCGTGGATTTCTTCGCCCAACACCTGATTGATCACCATCAGCAGCCGCTTGCGGTTGATCGGCTTGGTCACCACGTCTTCCATACCGGCCTGACGGAATCGTTCGATCTGCTCTGGGAAGGCATCCGCCGTACAGCCCACAATTGGCACCTTGGACTTTTCGCCGTCCATGGCGCGGATCCATTTTGTGGCATCAATACCGCCCAGAACAGGCATCTGGATATCCATCAGGATCAGGTCGAAATCCTGCTCTTCAGCGAGAGCACATGCCTGAGCGCCATTTTCAACCGCAACCAGTTCATGGCCAAGCTTGCCAAGCATATTGTCGATGATCCGCTGGTTGATCAGATTGTCATCTGCCACCAGTATCCGTAGCTTCCGACTGGCCGCTGCTTCCATGATGGACAGGTCTGAATCATAGCCGAAGTCGTCGACGAGGTCGTCTTCGTTGCCTTCGCGGCACTGGAAGGTGAACCAGAAGCTGCTGCCCTCGCCTTCCTCACTCTCCACTCCGATGTCACCGCCAAGCAGAACCGTCAATTGCCGACAGATCGCCAGCCCGAGGCCCGTTCCGCCGAAACGCCGAGTAGTAGATGCATCAGCCTGGGTAAATTTCTGGAACAGGCGCCGCTGGGCATCTTTGCTGATGCCGATACCGGTATCAGTTACCACGATCTTGATGCCAAGCTCCCCGGCAGAGGCATAATCACGCGATGCCTGTATAGTCACACCGCCTACCTCGGTGAATTTCAGGGCATTGCCAACCAGGTTAAACAGGATTTGCCGCAACCGCGTCGGATCAGTGATAATCACGTCCGGTACATCATCTGCGCATTCCCAGGTAACATCCAAGCCCTTTTCTTTCGCCTTGGGCTCCAGGAAATGGATGGTATCCGAAATTACCCTTTCGATCCTTGCCGCCTGGAAATCCAGCTCCACCTTGCCCGCTTCAAGCTTGGAGATATCGAGAATATCATTGATCACGGTCAGGAGCGTCTGGGCAGACTGCTGCAGTGTCTGGGCGAAATAGATCTGGTTTTCGTCAAGCTGCGTGTCCATCAGCAGGTCGATCATGCCAATCACGCCGTTAAGCGGCGTCCGTATCTCGTGGCTCATGGTCGCCAGAAATTCGGATTTGGCGACGTTGGCGGCTTCTGCTGCATCCCGCGCCTTGGATAGCTCATTGGCAAGTTTTGCAAAGGCTTCACGCTGTTCTTTGAGAACCGCCTCGTTCCGGCGTTTGTCCTGGACCACCTGCTGTAGATTATACTCCACCTCAGAAAATTCTATCAGCCGGGCCCGTGCCTTTTCCGCTGTGGCGTGAACCGTCTCCAGCGCAGCCTGAAGGTCAGGCCGGTTGCTCAGCTCTTCAAGAGCTTCGAGATATCGGATTTTATCCCCGTTCACCCAGCTTTTCAGGTGCTTGAGGAACTCGCCTTCAGGCTCGACCATATGGGTCTGGATATATTGGCGCAGCGTAAAACCAGCGATGCCGCCGATAACTGCGGTCGCCAGCAGTGGCCAAACGGGTGGTGGAGCCTCAGCCGCAAACAGGTAAACAGGACCCGCGGCCATGACCGCGAAGATTGCTGCTATCCAGGGAATGAATTTGACCATTCGGGTCATATACACCGGCCATCAGAACATGGGTTGTTTAGGCAAGATTAGTCTCTTGCCGACAATTGCGCAATATATGTAACCAGACCGAGTATTCAGAACTGAATCCTGCGAGTGAAGCCACCATCTACCACCAGGTTGGTCCGCGTAACCCATGAAGCTGCCGGACTGGCAAGAAATGCCACACAGTTTGCTACTTCCTGCGTTGTCCCTAGCCGCCCGAAAGGATGCCGCGCCGCAACGCCGTCATAGGCCTCTTTCTGCGCGTCCTTTACCTGTCCCCAGAATCCGTCATCCACGTGAATGGGCCCAGGTGACACGGCATTTACCCGCACCCCATGCTGGGCAGCAAGATCACCCAACTGGCTGGAATAGGAAATAAGCGCTGCTTTGGCTGTGTTATAGGGTGCTGGTGCCCCCATGGCTTCCACACCCGCAATACTGGCAATGATGACGATTGCACCATCGTTTCCCTGCACCAGTTGCGGCAGCAGGCTTTCGCAGCCCCTGACCGTTGCCAGTATGTCCACCTCAAAAGCGGTACGCCAGCCTTCTTCCCCCTGCCCTGCGCCACCTGACACATTGGGAATAAATATGTCCGCGCCGCCAAGTGCCCCAACAGCTTCCTCAAGCCAGGCAAGATAGGCATCTGCCTGCCGCACGTCGACGGCACGCCCGCAAACCTCATGCCCCGCGTCAGACCATTCCTGGACCCTTGCGGCTACTTCATCTTCCTTGCGGGCGCAAAATGCGACCTTGGCGCCCTCATTCAGAAAGGTTTGGGCAATTGCCAAACCAATCCCGCGCGTCGCCCCCGTAATGATGACGCGTTTGTCTTTAAGTCCCAGATCCATAAGCAGCCCCTATTTGAGGCTTCCCCTAAATCGATGCCGCCATATCCCGCAGTTCGCGGCGCAGTACCTTGCCAACAGGTGACTTGGGAAGCTCGTCTACAAAGCATACAGTCTTAGGAACCTTGTAGCCGGTCAAGTGTTCTCTGCAATGCCGGATCACTTCATCGTCCGTAAGGTCTTGGTCTGCCTTGACAATATAGGCCACCACTTTTTCACCAGTCTCATCATCTGGCGCGCCAACAACGGCGGCTTCAGCCACCCGGTCAAAGCGCGTCAGCACGTCTTCAATATCAGTCGGGAACACATTGAAGCCAGATACAATTACCATGTCTTTCATACGATCAACGATCGACAGGTACCCTTCCTCGTCAAAGATGGCCACATCGCCTGTGCGGAGCCAACCGTCGTTGATGGCTTCATCGGTGGCCTCAGGGTTGTTCAGATAGCCTTTCATAATCTGGGGACCTCTCAGCCACAGCTCGCCTGGCTCGCCGCGCGGGCGGTCTTTGCCATCTTCGCCCACGATACGCACTTCCGTGCCCGGGATTGGACGACCGCACGTGCCGCGCCGAGGTGGCTGGTCAAGCGGCATGGATGCCACAACGCAGGTACCTTCCGTAAGGCCATAACCTTCATAGATTGGTGCGCCAGTCAGCTTTTCCCAAGCATCGGCCGTGGCGGGCTGCAAGGGGGCGGCCCCGGACATGCACAGACGCAGGGAACTTGGCGGCATAGACGTGAACCATTTTTCCTGCATCAGGCCAAGGTATAGCGTGTTCACACCCGGCATGATGGTGATATCAAAATTCTCGAACACAGGTTTCAGGTTTGAAAGCGGCCTGGGCACCGGCACCAGAACCACATGGATGCCCAGGTGCATGCTGTTGATGGCACCAACTGCCAGTGCGTAAACGTGATAAAGCGGCAGGATCAGCATCAGGGCATCATCCGGCTGCGCCTTGAAAGCCCCTTCCCTGTGGTTTGCCTGCGAAATATTACCCACAACATTGCGGTGCGTGAGCTCCGCCCCCTTGCTGCGGCCCGTTGTGCCGCCGGTATATTGGAAGATGGCAACGTCATCGAGCCCGGCACCTTCGCGGTATGCGGCGATATTTGCGCCCGCTGCAAGGTGCTTCCGCCCTTTCCGGATAACGCCGTGGATCGACCCGGCCTTTTCAGCGCCAAAATCAGGCACGGCCTTCTTGATGTATTTGAGCGCGAACCCCAACAAGTGGCGTTTCATCCCCGGAAAGAAATCAACCAGCGAAATAGGGTAGATGCGACTGACCGAAGTATCTTTGATGGATTCCTGAACCCGGTCGCCGAATACATCGATGACAAACCAGACCTTGGCACCGCTATCCTTCAACTGATGATTGGTTTCATCCGGCGTATAGAGCGGGTTCACGTTGGTGATCACCAGCCCTGCCTTCATGATACCGAAGGCAAGAACCGGGTATGCCAGTGTGTTGGGAGACTGGATCGCGACCACATCGCCCGGCTTCAGCCCCAGTTCTTCGCGCAGGTAAGCCGCCACGGCGTCGGAATATTCACCAAGCTCCGTATAGCTCATGGTGTGGGAGTGGCCGGTGGGCAGCACGCAACTGAAGGCGGACTTCGCCCCATGGGTGCGCACGCAATTGTCCACCATTTCGCCAAGGTGCCCCGCGAGCATGTCCTTTTCGGTAAACGGCACCTCGTCCATCAATGATCCCTCCATTTGTCTCCCACTTCCCTAATAATAGCCCACTATTCAGGTGCGGCTTCAAGTCTATTCATCAGCGCGTCCTGATTTTGGCAGAGTTCCCCAAACTCTTCTGCCAGCCGGTAGCTCATGTCCACCACCTGGCGCCAGTAAGGCAGGCGCTCGCTGTCTTCCATATCGGTGAAATTCTTGCGGTCCGGTATCCGGCCGTTTGGCAGGCTGGCCACGAACTCGTCTGTTGGCGCCAGGATCAACTGCTGATCCAGCACGTCACCCGTCACCCGCCGGGTCTGGCGCGCCTTGTCGAACCAGCCTGGCACCAAATGGCCATAGAAGTGCGGATAGAGCACAATGCCGTCGTTATACTGCCACGGTATCTCGAAATGATAGTCGATCACGCCGCCGTCCCGGTAAACGCCCTTGGGCGCCCCCATGATGTCACGCACTGCTTCCACCACAAAAGGGATTGAGCCAGAGGCCATCAAGGCGTCGTGGATTGCGTCCGCCTGCAGCTTCACGTCTATCCGCTCAAAGCCTGCCCAGGCACCCGAACAGGCAACATGGTCACCAGAATGAAACACCGCGCGCTGGAAGAAATTCCCCAAAAGTGGCCTGCTGATGCTGTTAGCCGCAAAAGCGCCAAGAAGCCCGGCCCCTTCAAGAAGCCTTGACTGGCTGGCCGTCGCGCCCAAGCAGCGCACGGCCACGATATTGAGATTGCGGGCTTTGTTGCCGATTATGGCATCACGCGCTTCGGGCCCCATCACCTGGTCCAGAATGCGGTATGAGGCTTTTGATACAGCCTCGGGCGTTGCGCCATCTTCCTTGCGGTAGCTGAAATAGGCGTCTTCAAAAGTCCTGAACATCGCCCCAGCGTCGGGATGTGACGCGAGTGTCATGCGCCAGGCACCGATGGATGAGCCGACCATGTCAATAGGGCCCTTGGCATCCTTCAGCCATTCGCCGAAAACATACTGATCCAACCCTCGCAGGATCAGCCACTTCGGGCCGCCGGAGGCGCCAACCACAAGACGCACAAGGTCAGGCGTCAAGCCATTTTCCTCAATGCGACGGCGCGCTTCTTTTCCTGCAATAAGTCGTAAGGCTTTCATACACTCCCCGATCATGCTCACCTGATTGGTTTACGTTCACGGAAAGGAAGATACAGCCATACGATCCTTTTTCAAGACTAACCAGTCCAGAAATTTGAAAATCTATGCATAACGCGGTCAATTAAGCCAGACCGAGCAAAACGGAAATCACAGAGCGCGCTTCGTTGGTCAACAGCTTGGGCGTCCGGCACAGTATTTCCAGCTCCGACAAGCTCACCCAATCCTGAAAGGTCTGGTTTTGAATGGATTTGATCGTACAGCGCAAAAGGCTGGGCCGATTGTATGTCGCGACGACAATTGTCACCAGTGGCACAAGCTGCCTCCCAAAAAGACAGCCAGCTTTTGCCACGCTTTTTAGTAAAAATCAATTAAATGGAAAAAGGCCGCGACACATGCCGCGGCCCGCCTTATTTGAAATGACTGCGTCCTTTTATGGCTTTAAGATCACCTTCCCTTTGGCGCGTCGCTCGCTAAGGCACGCGAAGGCATCGACCACATCATCCAGCGCATATACATCGTTCACCAGCGGCTTGATGGTGCCTTTTTCGAACATGCCGAACATATCAACCATATTCTGCACCTGAACTTTCGGGTTGGCCCGGGCGAAATTACCCCAGAAAACGCCAACGATCGAACATTGCTTGAGCAGACAAAGATTGAGCGGCGGACGCGGGATATCGCCTGCTGCGAACCCGATCACCAGATGCCGCCCACCGGGCGCCATGGTCCTGAGTGCGGCTTCAGTATAATCGCCGCCCACAGGGTCGTAGATCACGTCCACACCCTTGCCGCCGGTGATTTCCTTGACGCGGTCCTTGAGCTCTTCCTTGGAATAATTGATCAGGTGATCTGCCCCCGCATTCTTGCAGAACTCAAGCTTTTCGTCCGTGCTGGCAGCAGCAATCACCGTGGCGCCCATGGCCTTGCCAAGTTCAACTGTCGCGAGGCCAACACCACCTGCCGCGCCCAGGACCAGAAGCGTTTCGCCCGGTTGGATATCCGCACGCTGCTTAAGCGCGTGATAGCTTGTGGCATAGGTGATGGTGAAACCGGCAGCCACTTCAAACGGCATGCTTTCAGGCATCGGCACCAGCGTCATCGCGGGCGCCACAGCCTTTTCAGCGAAAGCACCCTGCTGATTGAAGAAAATCACCCTGTCCCCGACCTTGACGTTGGTGACGCCTTCACCCAGTTCCGCAACAACACCTGCGCCCTCGCCGCCTGGCGTGAAAGGCAATTCAGGCTGGAATTGATATTTGCCTGCAACCATCAGAACGTCGGGGAAATTCAGCCCCCCTGCCTTCACATCGATCAGCACCTCACCCTTGCCCGGGGTTGGGTCTTCGATTTCTTCAACTTTCAGATTGCTGGCTGGGCCAAGCTCGTGGCAACGAACGGCTTTCATTTCAAATCTCCTGAAAAAACGGCAGGCCCCTCAGGGCCCGCCTCTTTTGGGTCGGTTTTCGCCTTAAGCGACTTCGAACAGTCCAGCCGCGCCCATGCCGCCGCCCACACACATGGTGCAGACAACATATTTGGCACCGCGGCGCTTGCCCTCAATGAGCGCATGACCAACCATGCGCGCACCGGACATGCCGTATGGGTGACCAATGGAGATCGCACCGCCGTTCACGTTCAGAAGTTCATCCGGAATACCCAGCTTGTCACGGCAGTAGAGAACCTGCACGGCGAAGGCTTCATTCAGTTCCCACAGGCCGATGTCGTCCATCTTCAGGCCGTTCTTTTCCAGAAGCTTTGGAATGGCGTAAACTGGGCCGATGCCCATCTCATCCGGCTCAAGACCTGCAACCGCAATGCCGCGGTAGATACCAAGCGGGTTCAGGCCGCGCTTTGACGCTTCCTTGGCTTCCATCAACACAGATGCGGAAGAACCATCAGACAGCTGGCTGGCGTTACCGGCCGTAATGGTGCCGCCTTCGATCACGGTCTTGAGACCGTTCAGGCCATCAAGTGTGGTTTCAGGCCGGTTGCCTTCATCTTTGTCCAGGGTCACGTCGTGGAAAGTCATTTCCTTCGTTTCCTTGTTCACCTGAACCATTTTGGTGGAAATCGGCACAATCTCGTCGTCGAACTTGCCGGCTTGTTGGGCGGCTGCTGTCCGCTGCTGGGACTGCAAGCCATATTCGTCCATGGCCTCTCGGGAAATGCCGTAGCGCTCTGCCACTGTTTCTGCCGTCTGCAGCATCGGCATATAGGTATGCGGGTGCATTTCCACGAGGGATTTGTCCACAGCTTGCCAACGGTTCATATGCTCGTTCTGCACCACAGAGATGCTGTCCTGACCGCCACCGATGGCAATATCCATGCCGTCAGAGATGATCTGCTTGGCCGCAGTGGCGATTGCCATCATGCCCGAGGAGCACTGGCGGTCGATGGTCATGCCGGACACGGTGACCGGAAGACCAGCACGCAAGGCTGCCAAACGGCCGATGTTCGATCCTTGCGACCCCTGGGTCAGCGCACTGCCCCAGACCACATCTTCGATTTCGCCGCCTTCAAGGCCTGCGCGCTTCACAGCGTGCGCGATTGAGTGTGCGCCAAGGGTCGGGCCCAAGGTGGCATTGAGAGACCCGCGATAAGCTTTGCCGATCGGCGTCCGGGCTGTTGATACGATTACTGCTTCCCGCATGGGAGTTCTCCTTAAATTACATTTTCACGCCGAGCGCTGCGGCGGCTTTTCCGATAAATTTCATTGATTGTTGCCCGCCCTGCACCAGCTCCTGCTGGCCGTCAGGGTTAGAGATGTCGTCCATGCCCGCACGGACGTTCTCTGGTGTCTGGTCTTCCGGCTTCAGGTAGATGCCGTCAGTCTCGTAAACCACTGCCTTGGCATAGCCACCAGCGCCTGCAGCCAGAATGGTGCGGTTTGGCGCGTCCTTGTCACATAGGGTGATCAGGCCTGCCGTCACGGATTCAGGCGTTGACAGATCAAGCGCAGCCTGCGGCAGCAAGCCTTCAGTCATGCGCGTCGCCGCCATTGGCGCCAGACAATTGACCCGGATGTCATATTTTCCGCCTTCAAGACACAGGGTGTTCATGAAGCCCACCAGCGCCATCTTGGCCGCGCCATAGTTGGCCTGGCCAAAGTTGCCGTAAAGCCCGGATGATGACGTGGTCATGACGATCCGGCCATAGGCCTGTTCGCGCATGATCTCCCACACCGCTTTGGTGCAGGTCACAGAGCCCATCACATGGACTTTCATGACGAACTCGAAGTCCTCAAGGTCCATCTTGGCGAATGTCTTGTCCCTGAGGACGCCCGCATTATTGATCAGCACATCAATGCGGCCCCATTTGTCCATGGTTTTCTGAACCATGTCGGCCACCTGCGCCGCGTCACATACGTTGGCGCCGTGGGCCATGGCCTCGCCGCCCGCATCGGTGATCTCTTTCACAACGGCCTCTGCTGCTGCGGACGAACCACCTACACCATGCACATCGCCGCCCAAATCGTTCACCACCACCTTGGCACCGCGCCGCGCCAGCTCAAGCGCGTGGGTCCGGCCAAGACCTCCGCCCGCACCGGTTACAATCGCCACCTGGCCTTCGAAACTGATACTCATAAAATGTCTCCCAACCTCAGATTATTCGCTAACGACGATCATGGACAGCCACTCTGCGACCAGCGCCGGGCGATCCTCGCCTTTGATCTCGATGGTAATCTCATTCTTCAAAAGCAGCCGGTTACCCGGCTTCTCATCCACACTAATGAGCTTCACGCGCGCCCGGATGTCGCTGTTCACCTTCACGGGGCTCATGAAGCGCACCTTGTCGCAGCCATAGTTAATGCCCATCACCGTGTTCTTGACGCGGATTGAAGCACCAGTAGAAAGCGGCGTCAAAAGCGACAGGGTCAAAAAACCGTGTGCGATGGTCGTACCGAAAGGCGTTTTGGCCGCAGCCTCCGGGTCGATATGAATGAATTGGTGATCATTTGTCACATCTGCAAATGCATTGATCCGGTCCTGGTCAATATGCATCCAGTCTGAAACGCCCGTCTCCCTGCCAATGAAATTTTTAAGGTCTTCTTTAGCCACAACCTCTGTCATATCCGCCCCTTTCACCTTTCAAAATCCCCCTATTGGGGTATCGATTCAACAATGCGAAACAAGTGTTTGTTCCGACTCAGTTTTTACGATTCGAATCAGAATGCTTCGACCGATTCGTTTTTGCGTCGTTTGTGCGCTATCACGGCAATGCCGACAATCCCCCGTCCAGCGGAATGATCCCGCCGGTAATATAGCTGCCTGCCCGTGACGCCAGCATCAAAAGCACGCCTGCGATGTCCTCCGGTGTACCACAACGCCTCAGTGGAACGCCTTCCTCCATCGCCTTGCGCCGAGCCTCGTCGCCGGTGATGTGTGCCATCATACGGCTAGGGAATGGCCCCGGCGCAATAGCGTTCACTGTAATGTTATCGCCGCCCAGTTCGTTCGAAAGCATCCGCGTCAGGTGATGCACTGCCGCCTTGGACGCGCCATAACTGTAGGCGCTATTGGATACAGGCCGCGTCCCCACCACTGACCCCAGGTTGATGATCCGGGCCGGGTCTGACGCTGTAGCCGATTTTCTGAGCATGGGAAGAAGCCGGCGCGTCAGGTCAGCAACCGCCGTCACGTTCAGGGTAAAGACTTCTTCCCATTTGGACCGCGGGAATTCCTCGAACGGCGCTCCCCAGGTCATCCCGGAATTGTTCACCAGAATATCCAGCTTGTCTTCGTGCGCAGCCATGGCCTTCGCCAGATGGACTGTGCCCTCTTCCGTCTTCAGGTCTGCCTGAAGCGCAACAACCTGACCGGGGCCCACAGCATTGAGTTCCTCAGCGACCGCTTCGCAGCTCTCGAGCCGCCGGGAGGCGATATAAACCTTGCACCCGGCACGCACGAGCGCCTCGGTGGCCATGGTACCGATGCCCGAGCCACCGCCCGTCACCAGCGCCACTTTGCCTTCAATGCTGAAAAGGTTGGAAATCTCCATGCCTTTTTCCTTCAAACTGCCTTTAGACGCTGTTGGAGCGGTATTTCTTGAGCTCGGTGCGTGCAATCACCATGCGGTGCACAGCATCCGGCCCGTCAGCGAAACGAAGCGTGCGCTGGCCGTGCCACATGGCCGCAAGCGGGAAGTCCTGGCTGATGCCCTGCCCGCCATGCATCTGCATGCTTTCGTCGATCACCTTCAGCGCCATCCTGGGCGCCACCACCTTGATCTGGCTGATGTAAGGCTGGGCGGCCTGGGTACCGATCGTGTCCATCATATGGGCAGCCTTCAGGCACAGAAGCCGGGCCATCTCAATCTCGATCCGGCATTCAGCGATGATGTCATAGTTGGCACCCAGCTTCACAAGCGTCTTGCCAAAAGCTTCCTTCGACAGCGAGCGTTTGATCAGCAGTTCAAGCGCGCGTTCAGCTGCACCAATGGAGCGCATGCAGTGGTGGATACGGCCAGGGCCCAAGCGGCCTTGGGATACCTCAAAACCACGGCCTTCGCCCAGCACCAGGTTTTCCTTAGGCACGCGTACATTGGTGAAGCGGATATGCATGTGGCCGTGTGGCGCATCGTCATGGCCGAACACCATCATGGGACGCAGAATTTCAATACCTGGCGTGCCCGCTTCCACCAGAATCATGCTGTGCTGGTTCTTGCGCGGCGCTTCGTCGCCCGCTGTTTTCACCATGGTCACATAAACCGCACAGCGTGGGTCGCCCGCCCCGGATGCCCAGTATTTCTCGCCATTCAGGACATATTCATCGCCATCAAGCTCAGCCGTCATTGCGATGTTGGTGGCGTCAGAGGATGCCACGTCAGGTTCCGTCATCAGGTACGCAGAGCGGATCTTGCCCTCAAGCAGCGGCTTGAGCCACTTTTCCTTGTGCTCGGCTGTGCCGTAGCGTTCGATCACTTCCATGTTGCCAGTGTCGGGCGCGGAGCAGTTGAAGCTTTCTGCCGCCAGGTGCGACCGGCCCATTTCTTCCGCCAGATAGGCATATTCAACAGTCGTAAGGCCATAACCTTCCTTGCTGTCTGTCAGCCAGAAGTTCCAGAGCCCGGCTTCTTTTGCCTTGGCCTTCAGGTCCTCAAGAATTTCGGTCATGCGCGGCGTGAATGCAAACCTGTCGCCCATGCCGCCCACTTCATGATGGTATTCGTCTTCAACCGGCACTACGTGCTCGTCGATGAAGGCGCGAACCTTTTCCCTGAGTTCCTGGCCGCGTTCGCTAAGCCCCAAATCCATAGACATGCCTAATTCCTTCTTCCTCTAACTCGATTATTATGCTGCTGCAGCCGCCCAAAGGCCGCGATATGTTTCCCTGATGCCCTTGCGGTCGATCTTGCCTGAAGCAATGAGCGGCAGCGGGTCATGGGAGATCCAGATTTTCTCCGGCACCTTGAAGCCAGCCAGGTGTTTCGCCACCTCGGCCTTAAGCTCCTCTTCGCTGATATCCCGGTTCACGGAAACCACTGCGCCCACAAGCTCACCAAGGCGCTCGTCCGGCAGGCTGAAGACCATCACGTCATCGACAGCCTCGTGGGCATGCAAGACGCCTTCAATCTCCAGCGAGCTGATGTTTTCGCCGCCGCGGATGATGATGTCCTTCAACCGGTCAACGATATAAAGATAGCCCTCTTCGTCCAGATACCCCACGTCGCCCGAATGGAACCAGCCGTTCTTGAACGCGCGGGCCGTGGCCTCGGGGTTGTTCCAATATTCACGAATATTGGTCACGCTCTTGATGCACACTTCGCCCGGTTCGCCCGTCGGCATTTCCTTGCCGGTTGCCGGGTCAACGATCCGCACATGAATAAGCGGCGGTGTTGGCTTACCCGTACTGGTTGGGCGCTCGACATACTCATCGGCCGATAGAACAGCAGTCAGGCTGTTGGTTTCCGTCAGGCCATAGCCAATACCCGGGTTTGCGTTCGGGAAGGATTTCTTGATCAGTTTGACGTGCTCAGGTGGACGCGCGGCCCCGCCGCCGCCAATGTCCACAAGCGTGGAGAGATCGTATTTCTCCCTCAGCGGTGACGCTGCCATCTCATAGGACATGGTCGGCACCCCGGTGAAGGTGGTGACACCCTCTTTTTCAATTAGCTTGAAGGCGTCTTCTACATCCCACTTGTACATCATCACAATCTTGCGCCCGACGGTGGCAGACACAAACAGAACCGGCAGAAGCCCCGTAATATGGAAGAACGGCACCGCTACCAGCATCACCGGCTGGAAATCCGGGTCCGGGTTCGTGCGGCCCAGCATCTTCAGCGAAAGCGCAATACAAATCCAGTTCATGATCAAGCTGACAACGGCCCGGTGGGTCGAAAGTGCGCCCTTCGGGAAGCCGGAAGACCCGCTTGTGTACATGATCATGGCTAGGTCGTCTGGCCCGAGGTCCACGCTTGGCCATGCCAGCGGCTGTTTGCCTTTCATCGCATCTGCCATTTGGGACACGTTCGCTGCTTCTGGCGCTGGATCGCGGGCGACAATGATTTTCATGTCGGCGGCGCCCTCAAGCGCAAGGAAGCGCCGTGCCCGCTCGCCGTCCACAACGGCGACTTTAGCACCACAGTCCTTGATGCCCCAGTCGACCTCTTCTTCGGTCCACCAGGCATTCATCACCACGGCCACACCGCCCGCGGCAATAATGCCCATATAGGCAATTGGCCATTCCGGGTAGTTACGCATGGAAAGCGCAATCCGGTCACCCTTTTTGACGCCGAAATCGTCAACCAGTGCCTGGGCAAACTGCGACGCCCGGGACACCGCATCCTTGAAAGTATAGCGCTCACCGTCATAGACGATGAATTCCTTATCGCCATGCCCCAGGAAAAGCATGAAGACTTCCCTCAGGCTTGGCGGCTGGTGGGCGAACACCGTATGGCTGACACCGTCGATTTCAATCTCTGTCGTCTCGAACGGCATGCCAGGCTTTGTCAACATGCCAATCACCTGATCGGACGGCGTGCTGGGGTCTACGCTTGGTAGCTGAAGGTCGTCAAATGCACCCATGGTTCAGTCTTCCGATCAATAGCCGGAACAGGCTGCAAACCTGTCCGCGTGATAATTGAAGTCGCCGTAGAAGTGTTGCAGCACCCGCGCACGCTTGATGTAGAAACCAAGGTCGAACTCGTCCGTCACGCCCATGCCGCCATGCATCTGAATGGCTTCGTTGGTGGCTAGCTCCGCTGTTTTGCTGGCTTTGGCTTTTGCAAGGCTTGCAAACCAGCGGATATCACCGCCCGCATCAGCCACCTGAAGCGCCTTCAGAACGGCAGAGCGGGTCACTTCCACTTCGCCGAACCATTCTGCCGCCCGGTGCTGAAGCCCCTGGAAGGAACCGATTGGCACGCCAAACTGCTTACGCTCCTTGATGTAATCCATTGTGATCTCAAGCGTCTGCTGCGCAATTCCCAGCAACTCCGCCGCCACAACAATGCGGCAGCGGTCAAGCACGGGCTCAAGCACATCCATGGCTTTGCCCTCTTCGCCCAATAGTTCCGCGGCATCTACACCTTCAAAGGTCATTTTAGACCAGTTGCAGCTATCCATGGAGATCACACGGTCCACGATCAGGCCCGGCGTGCCCCTGTCCACCATATAAAGGCTAAGGCCGTCACGATCGCCTGGTTCGCCTGAACTGCGCGCCAATACGATAATCTTGTCTGCCACATGGCCATCCGGCACAAATGTCTTCAGGCCGTTCAGCTTGCCGCCCTCAACCTTCATCGCCGTGCCTTCGGGGTTGTGTCTGCTGGTCTCATCAAGCGCCAGCGTCACAATTGTCTCGCCAAACGCGATCGCAGGCAGGTGTTCTTTTTTCTGCTCAGCGCTTCCTGCCGCCTGAATGAGCGACGCGCCCATGATGCAGCTTGAATGGAACGGCGCGGCAACCAGTGTCTTGCCCATGGCTTCCGCCACGATGCCGGCACCCACACAGCCAAAGCCTGTACCATCATATTCTTCGTCAATCATCAGCCCGGCAAAGCCCATGTCGCACATCGCAAGCCAAAGGTGCCCGCCATAGCCGACCTCGTCTTTGCTATCGCGGAGCGACCGGATCAGGCTAATCGGCGCTTTTTCTGCAAAGAAGCCCTCTGCGGACTCTTTCAAAAGCTGCTGTTCTTCATTCAATACCATTGCCATGGTGCAACTCCCCCTTAACTCGGCAGGCCAAGCACACGCTTGGCAATGATGTTGTGTTGAATTTCCGTGGTGCCGCCCTCAATGGAGTTGGCTTTGGTCCTAAGCCAGGTACGTGGGATTTCGCCGTTGTTGGAGAACTGGCCTTCCCACTCAAACGCATCAGAGCCGTTGATCTTGACGATCAGCTCATGCCGGTCCTTGTTGAGTTCCGTGCCGTACGCCTTCAGGAAGGACGAATAAGCGCCCATTTCATTGCCAGCCTTGGCCTCATCCTGTGCACGCTCCATGGTGAACATGAAGGACATGGCGTCAATTTCATGTTCTGCAATCTGGTGCCGCAGCATTGTTTCCGGCAACTCACCTGCATCGTTGGTGCCCAGCTTGTCCACCGCTAGGCGATTGAGCGGCACCGGAAGGCCCATTTCGGAAATGCCTGTGCGCTCGTGCGTCAGCAGGTATTTCGCGACTGTCCAGCCCTTGTTCACTTCGCCCACAAGGTTCTTCTTGTATGCCTTCACGTCATCGAAGAATGTCTCGCAGAAAGGCGAATAGCCGGAAATCAGCTGGATTGGCTTCGTGGACACGCCTTCAGACGCCATATCAAACAGGATGAAGCTGATGCCTTCATGCTTGTTTGTCGGGTCGGTACGGATCAGGCAGAAAATCCAGTCTGCTTTGTCGGCGTAGGACGTCCAGATCTTCTGACCGTTGATAATATAGTGATCGCCCTTGTCCTCGGCCTTGGTGGCCAATGAGGCAAGGTCAGAGCCCGCATTGGGCTCGGAATAGCCCTGACACCAGCGAATTTCACCGCGTGCGATGGGCGGCAGGTGCTCAAGCTTCTGCTCGTGGGTACCGAACTTCAGAAGCGCAGGGCCAAGCATCCAGATACCGAAGGATGTCAGCGGTGAGCGCGCCTTGATGCGTTTCATTTCCTGCGCCAGGATTTTGGCTTCGTCTTTTGACAAACCGCCGCCGCCATATTCCTTTGGCCATGTTGGCACAGTCCAGCCGCGCGCGCCCATGCGCTCTAGCCACAGCTTCTGGTCATCGCTTTGGAATACAAAATTACGGCCACCCCAGCAGATGTCCTTTTCGCCTTGCGCAGGCGTACGCATCGATGCAGGGCAATTTTCTTCCAGCCAGGCCCGCGTTTCTTCGCGGAATGCCTCTAGATCGCTCATTTTTACAGTCTCCCCAGATGTCGCCCCAACAGGAGCGGCAATGCAAGTCTCAGGGGTAAGGAGTAAGGCGGTTTTGCCCTACGGCAAGGTATGGAGCGAAAGTTTCTGGCCTAATTCACTGTCATGTCAAAAAAACTTTTATTCGGCTGGCCTCCGCGGGAAACAATCCTATTTCACGGTCGGTCTATGTTGTCTATCGTGTGGGCGACACATTCAAGATTGAGGCTTATGGCTGGATTTTCCTATCAAACCGTCTGGCGGCTCGCGGGGCCGAATATTGTCAGCAATATCCTGATGGTTTCCATTTCTTTCGCACACCTATGGATCGTTGCGCCCCTTGGCCAGGAAATGAGTGCCGCCGTGGTGGCAGGCGGGCGGGTGCATTTCCTCCTGATGGCGGCTGCCATGGCGCTGTCTGTTGCGACGACCGCCGTTGTGGCCCGCGCCTGGGGCGCGGACGACACAAATGAAGCTTCGGCGTCTACTGCAAGTTCGCTTGCGCTTGCAGTCATGATCTCCATCGTCCTTGGCACCGCGACCTATTTCGCAGCCCCCTATCTGGTCAGGATGTTCAGCCTGGACGGCCTGACAGCTTCGCTTGCTGTGGATTATATCCAACCAGCTGCACTGCTGAATATGGTTTTTGCCCTGATGCTGACCATCGCCACGGCTTTTCGTGCCATCGGGGACGTCATAAGGCCGCTCCGTTATATCGCCGTGGGCGCCGGGGCCGCGATCCTGTTTTCCTATGCGCTGGTGCGGGGCGCGTTCGGCGCGCCCGAAATTGGTATTGCGGGCATTCCCTGGGGCACAGCTGCCGGACAGGCCCTGATCGTTTTGTGGTTCATGATGAACTGGCTGCGCGGCAAATATGTTTTCCGCCCCCATATTTCAGGTGCGCTGGAGCGGCAGCGCATCGGCCAGCTGGTCAAGATAGGTGCCCCAGCCGCCATTGAGCAGGTCTTGATCCAGATGAGCTTCCTTTTGTTCATGATGCTGATCAGCGGTTACGGCACTGCGGCCTTCGCGGCTTACGGCATCGGCATCACCATCCTCAGCATCACAATCGTTGTGGGGCTTGGGTTCGGCACCGCAAGTGCCACGCTCTCCGGCCAACTGATCGGCGCAGAAAAACATGATGAAGCCGTTGCAAGCGGCTGGGCGGCCATGCGGCTAGCCATGGTTGGCATGTGTGGGCTTGCCTTCATCACCTATGCCTTCAAAACGCCGCTTGCCAACATCCTGTCCGCAGACCCGGTCGTAAGGGCAGACACGGAATATTTCATTCTTATCCTCGCGCTGATCCAACCCCTGATGGCGATCGAGTTTGCAATCGGCGGCGCGCTAAGGGGTGCTGGCGACACACGCTATCCCCTGTTTGTCACCTTTTGCGGTATGATTGTGGGGCGCTTGTCTGTCGGCTTCATGGTGCAGGCGCTTGGTGGGCCGGTTGAAGCCATGTATGCCGTCATCATTGGCGACTATGCCATCAAGGCGGCGCTACTGGTGCTTCGGTTCCGCAAGATCGACTGGCGGGAGATGGAACTGCACCCCCACGCCCCCATCGCGCTTCAATCCGTCGCCGGTATCAGCCGGGGCCCTGTGCGTAGCTTCTTTGGCCGCCGCTTAAACCAAAGCGGAAGCGAGGAAAACCAACCATAACAGCAATTTTCCATTCAAGCTTTGGACATAGCCTTCAAATGACCTAGTTTCAGGTCAGGAAGACATCAGGGGCATCGCCCAAAGATACCGGAGGGGAAAATGGCTAAACCAGGCATGTTGGATATCAAGAGCGTTAAAGACCAGGTCTCGGCAGAAGAATGGCAGGCCCGGGTGGACCTCGCAGCGGCCTATCGCATGATGGCCTATATGGGCTGGGACGACCTGATCTATACCCACCTCTCCATGCGCGTACCAGGCACGGACCACCATTTCCTGATCAACCCGCTTGGGCTGATGTTTGAGGAAATAACGGCTTCGAGCCTTGTGAAGGTGGACCTGAACGGCAAACAGTTGATGGACACACCTTTCATTCCAAACGCTGCGGGTTTTGTGATCCACAGCGCCATCCACGCCGCACGCGACGACGCCAACTGTGTAATGCATCTGCATACAGACTATGGCATCGCCGTATCGAACCAGAAAGACGGGCTTTTGCCCATGTGCCAGACAAGCATCGTGCCGTGGGCCATGGTTGCCTACCATGACTATGAGGGCTTTGCCGTGAATGACGGCGAGAAAGAGCGGCTGGTCGAAGACTTCGGCACCAAAAACGCCCTGATCCTGAGGAACCACGGCACGCTCACGGTGGGCGACACGGTAGCAAAAGCTTTCGAAGCCATGTGGTTCCTGGAGCGCGCCTGCAAAATTCAGGTGCTGACACAGTCCACCGGTGCCGCCGTTCATAAGCCAAGCCAGGAATCGATCGACAATGCCCTGCGCGACCTGCGTGTCGTGGCTGGCGCAAACGGGGCTGACAATTTCGTCTGGCCCGCTATTCTTCGGAAGATGGAACGGCTTGACCCAAGCTTCCGTGACTGACCAATAAAAAGCCAAGAGATTTTATGACCAATGTTCAGCCTATAATTGATGAGCTGGCTGTCGAGCAGCTTGATAAATTGCTGTTTCGCGGCACGCCGAACCAGTGGCCAAACAAACATGTGTTTGGCGGCCATGTGATCGCACAGGGTATGGAAGCCGCGACGCTGACTGTAGACAAAGCTTACAAGCTGCATTCCATCCACTGCTATTTCCTGCGGCCCGGCATCTATAGCCAGCCGATCCTTTATGACGTGGACCCAATCCGCGACGGGCGCAGCTTTGTCACCCGGCGGGTTGTTGCGATCCAGAATGGAGAAGCCATCTTCTCCATCGCCGCATCTTTCCACGTTGGCGAACAAGGCCTTGAGCACCAGATTGATATGCCTGATGTGCCGCAGCCGGAAGACCTGGACGACGATGAGGCATACTATGCCCGCGTGCTGCGCGCCTTCGGCAAACAGCCCAAGGACAAGCCTTTCATGCCGTTTGAGATGCGCTCAATCGACCGTATGGACCTTGAAAATCCGCAACCGAAAAGCCCTGAAACTGGCTACTGGTTCCGCCTGAAGGAAAAGATCGACGGCGACCAGAACCTGCATGCCCGCCTGATGGCCTATATCTCGGATTTCGCCTTCCTGTCTTCAAACCTGCGGCCCCACGCTATGATCCCGCGCGACCCGCGCCTCAAGACGGTGGCGAGCCTTGATCACGGCATGTGGTTCCACCGCGAGAATTTCCGTGTTGATGACTGGGTTTACTATAAAACTGACGGCTACTGGAGCGGCAAGGGACGCGGGCTTGCCCGTGGTGCGCTCTATGACCGTTCTGGCCGCCTTCTGGCGTCCACGGCACAGGAATCGCTCCTCAGGCTCAATCAGGAAGAAAAAGAGGCCCTCTCCTGACAGGGAGGGCCTTTTGCTTTTTTTGGGCTTACTAAAGGGTCTATTTCAGGCCGTATTTCTTGCGCCAAACCACGTAGCGCACTTCAACGCCGCTCATGATACTGCGCCGAAGCCCAGAGGCTGACTTGACCATATCGAGTGTCTCGATGGCCATTTTCTTGTCTTTCTCTTTTGGCTCCCACGTGTCCAGCGCCATATAGCTCTCGCGGATTTGGCCCGCCGTTTCTTCGCTGACATTATAGTTGCCGACCAAATCGAAATACTGATCCAGCGTGTTCTTCTTGGCGGGCAGATTGTTAGACACCTGCGAATAAACAAAATAGCCGTCAGCGCGAACCATGCGCTGGACGTGCGCGGTCCACTCATGATCCTCGCGGAAGGCGCGCAGGTCATCCATGCAGAAAAGCGCGTCGAACTTCATCTTCTCGCGCCTCATTGGATCATCCAGATGGTGGGCAGGATGAATTTTTGCTGCAGTCGTTCCTACGAACATGCGCTCCAGGTGTTCACGGCATTCCGCCCTGCCTTCATAGGCATCAACCGTATAGCCACGCTCGACCATGGTTTTGACCAGACGGCCGCCACCCGGGCCTATAACGCCAACACGTGCCCTGCCAGGCAGGTCACTGAACATGGCCATGTCTTCGATGATGTCCAGGCTGATCGGGCGCTCGCAATAGTCCATATTCTGCCCGTTGAAGAGCAAGTCCAGTGCGAGTGAGAAAGCGAGTTTTTCAGCCACAAATGTCCCCTATGCCGTGCTTGGTCCGTGGTGCGAGAATAGCCGCATAAAGTGAACCAATGATAAACAAATCTCCGCAATTGTAGCGGAGTGTATATAGCCTGAGAATATCTGCCTGAACGAACAAAAGCCTCCGGCTGATTACGCCGAAGGCTTTTCGCTATAGCATAGAATTTTTGTTAAATGCCAGATTTTTCAATCAGTAAGCGGGCATAGTTGCCGATCTGATTGGTGCGGACACCAAAGCCGGCAAAGGCCTTATTCTTGGTCTGGCCATGGTAATAGCGATAGTAAATCTGCTGCAAAATCACCGCCAGGCGAAACACACCATACACCAGATAGTAGTCGAATTTCGACAGGTCATGGCCTGTCTTTTCGGCATAAAGCTCGCAGATTTCCTCCCGGGTCAGCATGCCGGGCGCCATGCAGGGCTGCATGCACATGGCGATCATCTCGTCCGGATCACCCTTTTGCGACCAATAGGCCAGCGTGTTGCCAAGGTCCATCAGCGGATCACCAAGCGCGCTGATCTCCCAGTCCAGAATCGCCTTGATCTCGAACGGGTTGTCTTCACACAGGATCACATTATCCAGCCGGTAATCGCCATGCAGCACCGCGTGGCCCACCTCACCGGGTGGCATGTGATCTTCAAGCCATTTGCGAACGTCCGCGAAATCTTCGACATCGTCGGTGATCACGCGCTCGAACCGGCGGTTCCAGCCGGTGACCTGGCGCTCCACATAGCCCTCAGGCTTACCAAAATCGCCAAGGCCCGCGGCCTTATAGTCCACCTGATGCAGCTCGATCAGCTTATTAAAGAAAGACAGGCACAGCTTGCGGCCCTCTTCCTCGCCAAAGCCCCAGCTTGCAGGGATGGTGCGGTCCAGCTTGCGGCCTTCCACCTGCTCCATCACATAAAACTCGGCACCCAGCGGGCTGCCTTCATCCGGCACATGGAAATAGGTCTCAGGCACCGCCGGGAAAACCGGCTTCAAGGCGTTCATCACGCTATATTCGCGGATCATGCTGTGACCGGACTTCGGGCGCGTACCGAACGGCGGACGCCTGAGCACCAGGCTCTTGTTCTGGTACTGGATCGAATAAGTCAGGTTCGAATGGCCACTGGCGAACTGGCGGATCGTGGGCGTGCCTTCAAGGCCGCCGATACGCTCCTTGATGATGCTGTCGATCAGCTTGCTATCCAGCTCCTCACCCTCACGCACATCAACGGTTTTATTCAGTGATTCTGTCATATGCGCCTCCTATGCCGTCCAGCCGCCGTCCATCACCAGCGTGGTGCCGGTGGTGAAGGCTGCAGCGTCAGATGCCAGGTAAAGCACGCCACCAACCATGTCCTCCGGCTTGCCCGCACGCGGGATCGGGAACTGGCTGGTATACTGTGACAGCATATCCTCGTTAGAGGTAAACACCGCTGTCATCTTGGTGTCCACAAGGCCGGGGCAAATGGCGTTCACCCGAATGCCATCATGGCCATACTCGCGGGCGTAGGCCTTGGTCATATTGATCATGGCCGATTTGGTCATCGAATAAATGCCCTGCAGGTGCCCCGGCGACAGGCCGTTAATAGACGCCACATTCACAATCGCGCCGCCGCCCTGCCCTTTCATCATCTTCACCGCTTCGGCGGACAGATAAAACGGCCCCTTCAGATTTACATCGATCGTCTTGTCAAAAGCGGCCTCGGGCGTTTCGCCTATCAGGCCGTAAAACGGGTTGGTACCTCCGCAGTTCACCAGCACGTCCAGGCGGCCATACTCTGCCTTTATCCATTCGAACACGGCTGATACGTCTTCCATCTTGCCGGCGTGGGCTGCTTTGGCTTTGGCATCGCCACCGTCTGCCCGAATGCTTTCAGCCACCTTCTCACAGGCTGCCTGATCGCGGGAAGAAACAATCACTTTCGCGCCATTGGCAGCAAAGGCCCGGACGATGGCTTCGCCAATCCCGCGCGATGAACCGGACACAAAAACCACCTTGTCGGTGAAATCCATTAACTTGGTATAATCCATTGAAAAAACTCCCAAAAATCAGATCGGGCGGCCAGTGGTCGCAAGCTGGTTGCGGCGGAATTTTCGCATCCCCCCAACCCAGCGGTCATAATCGTTGGCCTTGTGTTTGAAATAGCCTTCCACCTGCTCATGCGGG
This sequence comes from Kordiimonas lipolytica, assembly GCF_001550065.1. Next base: position 57,869 of record NZ_LRUB01000011.1, on the reverse strand, counting down.
CGGATCATGAAGCGCCCTTCCCGCATCATTGCAAGCGTACGCGTGGCCAGTTCCTCAGCGGGCATGATGCCGTCCGCGGCTGCCGAGCTTTTCTCTGCGCCTGCCGTCATCTTACTGGTCACGGCTTGCGGGCACAGACAGCCCACATAGATGCCGTCGTCACCGTGGGCGATGGCAAGGCTTTCCGCAAAACCAACGGCTGCATGCTTGGTGGTTGAATAGCTGCTGTCGCCGATCTGGCTCAGAAGCCCTGCGGCAGAAGCCGTGATCAGGAACGCGCCCGAACCGCGTTCGATCATGCCCGGCAATACAGCGCGGCACGCCAGAACATGCGCGAACACGTTCACTTCCCAGATTTTTTGCCACTGGGCGTCCGTACAGTTGATGACAGACCATGTCGGCGCGTCTGAGAAAATGATCCCCGCATTTGAACAATATAGGTCCACAGGGCCCGCAGATGCCTCCACGTCTTCGACCATCGCCTTTACGGCTGCCCCGTCGGTTACATCTAGCCTGTAGGCCTTGGCGACCGGGCCGATCTCACCCGCGACACGTTCTGCGCCCTCGGCGTCCATGTCTGCAATGGCCACGGCTTTGGCGCCTTCGGCAGCGAACAGCTTCGCCAGCGCCTCGCCGATACCGCTTGCACCGCCGGTGACCACAACAACCTTGTCTTTCACATCCATTACTCACTCCCCTCCTGGCGTTCGTCAGGGCTTTAGAAGGATGGTCTCCAACAAGGCCCTGAAGTCCTTTGGTAATGAAGTGGGGCGGCGCGTCTCTCTGTCCACATAAACATGGACAAAATGTCCCTGTGCCGCGGGTTCTAAGGCGTCCCCGGCGAAAAGGCCGATCTCGTAGCGCACGCTTGAGGTGCCGATGTGCGAGACCGCGATGCCCGCTCGCACGGGCTCTGGGAATTCGAGCGGTTTGAGGTAGCGGCAGTTGGTCTCCACCACCAGGCCAATCACTTGGCCTTTATGAATATCCAGAACGCCACCTTCGATCAGGAAGCGGTTCACTGCTGTGTCGAAAAAGCTGTAGTAGACCACGTTATTGACATGGCCATAGACGTCATTGTCCATCCAGCGGGTCTGGATGTCAGACACATGTGGATAGGCGCTGACAGCGCGCAGGGCTTCTTTATCGCTCACCAGGCTGCCTCATAGATTTTGAGAGCATCGTCCTGTGTGATCTCCCTCGGGTTGTTCACCAGAAGACGCTGCTGTTTCATGGCGTCCTCCGCCAGCATCGGCAGGTCATTATGGCTGATGCCAACATCCCTCAGGCGCTTTTCAATCCCCACATCATCGGCGATGCGCTCGAGCCAGTTGATCAGCGCTGCCGCACTGTCCCCAGCCCCCACAAGCTCGGCCAATTCAGCATAGAGGCCGCCTGCGACAGGCTCGTTGAACCTGAGCACATGCGGCAACACAAGCGCGTTGGACAGCCCGTGCGGGATATGGAAATGCCCTCCAAGCGGATAAGCCAGCGCATGCACGCCCGCAACAGGCGAATTGGCAAACGCCTGCCCCGCGAGCGTGGCGCCAACCAGCATGCCGCGGCGTGCTTCCATATTGTCGCCTTCCTTGCAGGCGACCTCGATATTGGCACCCAGCATCAGAAGCGCTTGCCGTGCAAGGCCGTCAGAAATTGGGTTCTTCTTGATCTTGGAAGTATAGGCCTCAATGGCGTGAACCATGGCGTCAATACCTGTCGCCGCAGTGATATGCGGCGGCAGGCCTTTCGTCAGCGTCGCATCCAGAATGGCCAGGTCCGCTAGCAGTGCCTTGTCGGATACCCCCATCTTGGTGCTTTCGCCCGTGGTGACGATGGCAATCTGCGTCACTTCAGACCCTGTCCCTGCCGTTGTCGGCACCTGTACCAGCGGCAGGCGTCCGCCCGACACCTGATCAAGACCATAGATATCGCCCAGTGCCTGAGCGCCTTTGCATAGGATCGCCACCAGTTTCGCCACGTCCATCGAGCTGCCACCGCCGAAGCCAACGATCAGGTCGGAGCCATGCGCCTTGGCCGCTTTGACGGCCTCGAGCACCACTTTCTCAGAAGGGTCGGCTTCCACACCGTCATAAAGCGACGGATGCAGTTCCGCCTCCTCAAGCGCATGCATGATCGGCCCCACCATGCCAAGACGCACCAAGCCCATGTCGGTGATGACCATTGGTTTCTGGCACCCGAACCGGGCCTTAAGGGTGGCGCCCAAATTGCGGGCGGCGCCGTCCTCGACCAAAATCGATGAAACGCTGTTGAAATTATAGGCGATCATATCCGCCACTCCTGACTACTATTTGATCTGTCTTTCCACGTTTTTGCGGAGCTTATCCGTATAAGGCGGCACAATACCAAGGAGATTACCGATCGACAGCTTCGGGTGCCTCAGCACAGATTTCTGGTGGCTGAACTCCAGGAAGCCGTCATACCCATGGTAATGGCCCATGCCGCTGTTGCCCACACCGCCAAACGGCAAGTTTTCATGCGCCCCATGCCACAGCACGTCATTTACTGTGACCCCGCCTGATGTCGTCCGTGTCAGCACCTCGGTTTCCTCGGCCTTGTCCTGGCCGAAATAATAAAGCGCCAGCGGACGTTCGTGCTCATTGACATAATCAATCACTTCAGATGTCTTCTGATATGTCCGCACCGGCAGGATTGGGCCGAAGATTTCTTCCTGCATCACTTTCATGTCCTCGGTCGGGTCCAGGATCAGGGCTGACGGCAGCTTGTTTGCCTGGTTTTGGCCCTTGAAGTCCTCATCCGCCGGATTGATGATACGCACGTCCGCGCCCTTGGCCTTGGCGTCCTCGATATAACCTTCCAGCCGCTCGCGGTGCCGCGCACTGATGATGGAGGTATATTGATCGTTCGCCAGCATGGTTGGATACATGCTGGAGACTTTCTTCGTATAAGTCTCCACAAACGCGTCACGGCGGTCAGCGTCAATATTCAGATAATCTGGCGCGAGGCAAATCTGCCCCGCATTCATATGCTTGAAGGTTGCGACGCGTTCAGCCACCATGTCGAGGTCCGCACTTTTGCCCACCACTACCGGGCTTTTGCCGCCGAGCTCCAGTGTCACGGGCGTCAGGTTCTCTGATGCGGCCCGCATGATCAGCTTGCCCACAACCGGTGCGCCCGTGAACATCAGATGGTCCCATGGCTGGCTGGCGAAGGCCTGGCTGGTTTGCACAGCCCCCGTCACAACAGCGACTTCCGTTTCATCGAAATTCTGGGCGAACACTTCCTTGAAAAATGCGGACGTGCGCGGTGTGTGCTCGCTTGGCTTGATGACCACCCGGTTGCCCGCCGCCAGCATTTGCGCAAGCGGCACAAACACCATGGTCAGCGGAAAGTTCCACGGGGTAATCAGCCCCACAACGCCTTTCGGCTGGGGTACGACCTGGGCTTTCGCGCCCAAAAGTCCCAGCGGGAACTGCAGCTTGCGCTTGGAAGGCTTCATCCACTTGTCTACATGCTTGATCGCGTCCCTGAGAGCGCCGGAGCTGGCGGCCACATCGGCAAACAGCGTGGTTTCTGCGGACCGGTTGCCGAAATCTTCCGAAATCAGCCGGATATAGTCGTCCTTATACTCCATCAGGCACTTAAGTGCGCGGCGGAGCCTGTCCTTCCTGACCTCAGCAGTTACAAAGCCTTCAGCCAGATAGCTGTGGCGCTGGGCCCTAAGTGTGACCGCGATATCTTCCGCCGGCGTTTCCTGAAGTGTCATGCCGTCCATCATCTTTCCCCCTTTGAAAAGCCGCCTTTCCCCAAAGGCAATCTGTTGCATTAGAGACTAGTTCGGCTTCAGAAGACTTCAAAGGCGAAAACGAAAAAAGCCCGCAAACGCGGGCTTTCAAATTCTAGGATTAAAAATCTGCTAAGCAGATCGCAGCAGATGGATTTGAGCACCCATATTTTTCGCTGTAGTCGCCTTCGCGACAGTTGTGGTCGCCTCTTCCTCTTTTGTGTCACGTACTTCCGTCAGGAAACGCTCCACTTCACGTTTGAGGCTGTCGGCTTCCTCCATCAGGCTTTCTGCATTCGTTTTCAGGTCACTGGACATGGTGCGTGTCTCATAGGCTGCCGTATCTACAATAGAGACACTGGCCCGCACTTGTTCGGTTCCTGCCGAAACTTGCTGGACATTATGAGCAATCTCACCTGTCGCCGCCGCCTGCTGCTGAACGGCCGCAACAACAGATTGGGTCACATCATTCATCTGGCCGATAATGTCGCCAATGCGCTCAATTGCGCCGGACGCATCATTTGATACCAGTTGGATCTTTTCGACATATGCCGCAATGTCTTCGGTGGCTTTGCTTGACTGCGCCGCAAGGCTTTTCACTTCAGACGCCACCACGGCAAACCCGCGACCGGCATCACCTGCGCGCGCGGCCTCGATGGTCGCATTGAGGGCAAGCAGGTTGGTCTGTTCCGCGATATCGCGGATCATCTTCACCACATTCCCGATCTGGTGTGCGGCATCCGAAAGCCCCGCCACCGTCTCTGTCGTGCGGCTCGCTTCCTCAACAGCACTCTGCGCTACCTTGGCGTTTTCATCGAGCTCATTGCTGACAGACCGGAAAGACACAGAAAGCTCTTCCGTGGCCCCCGCCACAGCCTGCACATTCTGGGACGCCTCATCAGTGGCACGCTGGGTTGCGTTCACTTCTGACGCTGTGCGCTCAGTATTGCTCACCAGCTTGCTGGCAGCACCCGCCATATTGCGCGACGCACCGGCAACTGATTCCACGATGCGCATCACACCGGCCTCAAAAGCGTCTGCCATTTGCAGACGTTGCTGCTGGCGCGCTTCACGGCGTTCTTCCCGCGCGCGTTCTTCGGCCTTCTGATGCTCCTCAAGGCGGCGAGCATCTTCAACCTCCTGCAGGCGGCGGGCCTCGGCCTCGCGCCGCTCAACCTCATGCTTTTCCTCAGCAAGGCGCTCAAGCTCAAATGTCTTGTCTTTGAACACACCGGCAGCTTCCGCCATGCGGCCCAGCTCGTCACCCCGGTCCCGACCCGGGATTTCAACCGTCTTGTCGCCAGCCGCAAGTTTGGCAATCGCGTCCGTGATGCGGCCAAGCGGGCGCGCAACCGAAAAGCCAATATACCAGGCCATGATGGCTGCGATGACCGCACCAACGACCAACCCGATAAAGCTTTGCTCAGTTGCTTTATCGACAGCCGCGATCATATCAGTCAGGGCATGCCCTTGCTCTTCCCGGGCCGTCAACTTGGCTTTTGCGGTAATGTTGGCAATGGCGGTCGCTGCAGCTTCCAACTGGGTCATTGTGTCTTGCAGCGATGTCGCTGCCGCATGCTTTGCCCGCAGGCTCTGGCGGATCACGTCGCTGTCCCGCCGGGCATAGATCAGCACCCGCATCTCGCGGCGCGGCGTGCCCTTAAGGGCCATCTGCGCTGTCCTGATAAGGCCGTCGAGTTCCTCGCCCGCTGAAATTGCCTCTTCAAAGTCTGCCAGCCGGCCAGACGCCACATAGGCGATGCTCGCCTGATTGTAGCGCGCCACCAGTGGGCCAAACTGAGGCGCAAGCGCCGCCGCCTCACCATCCTTTGATTTCAGGAATTCCACCAGCGCTGCGGCTGAGCTTTCCAGCTTGCCAATACCGATGGCCACCACCTGAAGGGCATCTTCTTCATTGCCCAAGCGGTTTTCAACAGCTGTGAAAACAGTGTCAAAATCGTGGGAAGCTGTTTCAAGGGCCTGGGCAGTCTCCGCCGCCCCCGTTTGCGCCAGTATCTCCGCCACCTTCACACGCGTAGCATCTGCCCGCGCCTGTGCTTCGGTCAAGCGCTGCTTGTCTTCATCGCGCCCGGAAAAGGCGAATGTCCGCAAGGCACTCGTTTGCGCGGCAATGTCGGAAGCATAGTCATTCACATGACGCACAATGTCCGTCTTATCGGCAATTGCCTGAGAAGCGCCATCAAGGCCACGAAGCCCCGACGACGATATGCGGTTTGCTGCTGCAAGTGTGACAATGACAGCCGCAAAGCCCAGAAGAATCCTAAAGCGGACAGAAATGCGCATGATATAACCCCTCACTAAGCGGTGCCACCATGCGTGCAGCCCCGCAGTAAATTTCGTGCGAGGAGCAACCTAATTTTTGACTGTGACAGAGATATTTCAGGTGCGTGACAGTTCAGTCAAAAGTCTGCTCAAGCCGTCACAAAAGTGAAATATCAGGGGTAAAGCTCTGCTAGGCGCCAATCGCCTGCAGCCTCATCACGGGTGTAGGTAACACGCTCGTGCAGGCGGAATTTCCGGTCGCGCCAGAATTCGAAATAGCGCGGCTTCAGGCGAAAGCCGGACCAATGATCTGGCCGCGGCACCTCGCCAGCGCCAAACTTGGCAGTATATTTCGCGATCGCACCTTCAAATTCGAAGCGGCCTTCCATTTCGCGAGACTGCTGGGATGCCCAGGCACCAATGCGGCTGGCACGCGGGCGTGACGCGAAATAGGCGTCCGCTTCCTCAAGGGTAACAGGCTCTACAGCCCCCTCAACGCGTATCTGGCGGCGCAGTGTTTTCCAGTGAAACAAAAGTGCCGCGTTCGGATTGGCTGCCAGTTCACCGCCTTTGCGGCTTTCAAGGTTGGTATAGAAAACAAGGCCATCAGCATCACACCCCTTCAGAAGCACCATGCGCACGCTTGGTATTCCGTCTGGTGTGGCTGTCGCAAGCGCCATGGCCGTTGGATCGTTTGGCTCACTCTCTGTTGCCTCGGCAATCCAGGCGTTGACCTGGTCAAAAGGTGTTTCAAAGGCCGCGCGCTTGTCAGACACTGTCATAAATCCTTGTCATAAAATCTTTTTCGTCACTTAGGTGGCGCATTCTGCTATATCAAAACTAAGCATCTATAAACGCAAGAATATTGCACGCCGTGCCCTGCCCCTTATATGATAGCAAGACACGTGATTCAGTATCTGTTTTTTGGGTTTGATACAATCCTATGAGCGACCTTTATGATATTTTGGGCCTAAACCGCGACGCCAGCCAGGATGACGTCAAGAAGGCCTATCGTTCCTTGGCAAAAAAATACCATCCGGACGCCAACAAGGATAATCCCAAGATCGTGGACCGCTTCAAGGAAGTTTCCGCGGCCTATTCGATCCTGGGGAACGAGCAGCAGCGCGCCCGCTATGACCGTGGCGAGATTGACGAAACCGGCGCCGAGAAACGCACCTACTCCAACCCGTTTGGTTTTGGAGGCGGCGGAAAGCGCCGTGCCTCCGCAAGCTTCGACGATTTCGATCTTGATGAAGCCCAGGACATCTTCACGGAATTTTTCCGTTCTTCAAGCAGGCGCAAAGGGCCTTCACGCGGGGATAGCCCGTTTGAGCAGTCTGGCCGGAAGCGCGGGCTGGACCTCAGCTACAAGATCACCATCGGATTTGACGAGTCGATCAACGGCAGCACACGCAGGCTGACGCTCAACGACGGTCGGAACGTGGACATCAAAATCCCACCCGGCATCAAGGACGGCCAGGTGATCCGGCTCTCAGGCCAGGGCGGCCCCGGCTTCGGCAAGGGCCCAAAGGGCGACGCCATGGTGGAAATCCGCGTGGCGCCACACCCCTATTTCACCCGCAAGGACCTGGATATCCATCTGGAACTGCCAATCTCACTTGATGAGGCGGTGTTGGGCGGCGACATTGAGGTGCCCACACCAAAAGGGCGCCTGACAGTCCGCATCCCCAAAAACAGCTCCACCGGCAAGCGCCTGAGGCTGAAGGGCAAGGGTGTCAAACGCGGTGATGAGGTGGGCAACATGTATGTCAACCTGAAGCTGATGCTGCCAACAGACCGCGACGCCGAGCTTGAAAAGCTGATGAAGCAATGGTCCGGCGGCAATGGCGCGGAACTGCGCAAAAAAGCGGGGCTAAGCTGACCGGATGAACCCGATCGAACGCCATAAACGGGCCTGGAAGCGCACCTTCATCTATTTCTTCGACAATGACGGCATGGCGGCTGCGGGCAATATGGCCTTCCTGACCATGCTTTCGCTGTTTCCGTTCATCATCTTCCTTGTGGCCGTTTCCGGCTTTATGGGCCAAACGGCAAGCGGCGTCGAGGCGGTAAACTATCTCCTCAACGATGTTTTGCCGCCAGAAGTATCAAAGGTGGTCAAAGGGCCAATCGATGGCATCGTCAAAAACACCGGTGCCGAAATCCTGACCGGATCGATCCTTCTGGCCATCTGGACAGCCGGCAACGGCGTTGAAGCAGCGCGCGAGATATTGATCAAGGCTTTCGGCAAGGAATATGCCCGTGCTGTCTGGATCAGGCGGCTTGAAAGCCTTGGTGTTGTTGTGTTCGGTGCCATCGCAATCGTCACCGCCATGTCGATCATGGTGCTGGGGCCCGCGGTCCTGAAGGCGGTCACCAGCCTGTTTCCCGACATCGTATCGGAAGGCATCAACACCGCCTGGGGGTACCTGAGCCTGCTGGTGAGCCCCTCCATTCTGACCCTGGGCATCTATATGATGTACCTTGCCCTGACCCCAAGGAAGATCAAGCACACTGCCCGCCTGCCCGGTACGCTCCTGAGCGTCGTGGTGTTGATCGCCACAGCCAAGGGGCTTTCGGTCTATCTCAAGTACGCCGGAAACTATGATGTCACCTACGGCAGCCTAGCGGGCGTGGTGGTGATGCAGCTATTCTGTTTCCTTGTCAGCCTTGGGTTTGTGCTGGGGGCGGAACTCAACGCAGCATATACGTTTGGGGATGCCAGCCGGGCAAAAGCCAAGGCGCGGGTAGAACGGCGTGCAAAGGAAGAAGCTGCAGAGGCTGCATCAAAACCAGATGAAAAGAAAGAAGGCGCGGAAGCGCCGGAATCCGAAGCCTAATCAGTTTCGGCCAAAACAATTGACCATCCGGGCGCTTCGTGTAGGATGCGCCGAATTCTCGGCCTAACAGATATAAAAAGGGGGCGAATATGACCAAATTGATGGAAGGAAAACGCGGGCTGATCATGGGCGTCGCAAACGACCGCTCGATGGCCTGGGGCATTGCCAAAGCTTGCGCAGAGCAAGGCGCAGAGGTTGCCTTTTCATACCAGGGCGAAGCGCTTGAAAAGCGCGTGCGTCCGCTCGCGGAATCCATCGGTTCCGATTTCCTGGTTCAGTGTGACGTCTCCGACGCCGCCTCGATCGACGCCATGGCCGAGAAATTGGCCGAAAAGTGGGACAGCATCGACTTTTTCGTGCACGCCATTGGCTATTCGGACAAGTCTGAGCTGCGCGGTCGCTATATTGACACCACGCTCGATAACTTCCTGATGACCATGAACATCTCTGCCTACAGCTTCGTGGCCGTGGGCCAGCGTCTGGAAAAGATGATGACGAACGGCGGCAGCATGCTGACGCTCAGCTACTATGGCTCTGAAAAGGTAGTGCCCCACTATAACGTGATGGGTGTCGCGAAAGCCGCGCTTGAGTGCTCCACCCGCTATATGGCGCGCGACCTGGGCGAAAAAGGCATCCGCGTGAACACCATCTCTGCGGGCCCGATGAAAACGCTTGCGGCGTCTGGCGTTGGTGACTTCCGCATGCTGCTGAAATACAATGAGCAAAACGCACCACTGCGCCGCAACATCACGCTTGATGACGTGGCGGGCGCGGGCCTTTATCTGCTGTCTGATCTGTCATCGGGCGTCACTGGCGAAACCCACCATGTGGACAGCGGTTTCTCCACCACCTGTATGCCGACAGATGATGAGGCGATGAAAATCCTCATCAACTCGATGGATTAGAATAAACCTTAAGAAAGCCTTGTAAGCTTATGTCTTATAATACATTTGGCAGACTTTTCCGTTTCACCACCTGGGGCGAAAGCCACGGTCCGGCGCTGGGCGCCACCGTTGATGGCGTGCCGCCCCTCTTGGAGATCACGGAAGAGGAAATCCAGGTGTTTCTGGACAAACGCAAGCCGGGCCAGAGCAAATACACCACACAGCGCCGTGAACCCGACGCTGTGAAAATCCTGTCTGGCGTGTTTGAGGGCAAGACCACGGGCACCCCCGTGCAGTTGATGATCGAGAACACCGATCAGCGCAGCAAGGATTATGGCGATATTGCCGAGCGCTTCCGCCCCGGCCACGCCGATTTCACCTATATGGAAAAATACGGCATCCGCGACTATCGCGGGGGCGGACGGTCCAGTGCACGCGAAACCGCAGCACGCGTGGCCGCAGGCGCCATCGCCCGCAAAGTATTGGGTGACGGCATCACCATCCGCGCCTCGATGGTGCAGATGGGATCGCACAAGATTGACCGCAGCCGGTTCGATTGGGCTGAGGTGGACCGCAACCCCTTCTTCTGCGCAGACGCTGAAACGGCTCAGGCCTGGGCGACAGAGCTTGACGCCATAAGGAAGGCCGGCAGCAGCATTGGTGCCGTGATCGAAGTGGTTGCCGAAGGCGTTCCCGCCGGTTGGGGTGCGCCCATCTACGCCAAGCTGGACGCTGACCTGGCGACCGCCCTGATGAGCATCAATGCCGCCAAGGGCGTGGAAATTGGCGCGGGCATGGAAGCAGCAACCCTTACGGGCGAAGAGAATGCCGATGAAATGGTGCCCGGCGCAAACGGTGGGCCCCAGTTCATGTCAAACAACGCGGGCGGTATTTTGGGCGGCATCTCGACCGGCCAGCCCATCGTGGCCCGCTTTGCCGTTAAGCCAACCAGCTCTATCCTCACGCCGCGCAAAAGCGTAAACACGCGTGGTGAAGCCGTTGACGTGGTTACCAAGGGCCGTCATGACCCTTGCGTGGGCATCCGCGCCGTGCCAATCGCTGAGGCCATGATGGCCATCGTGCTGGCCGACCATATGATGATGCACCGCGCGCAGTGTGGCTAACGGGTGGTTGGTGGGCTTAGCCTCTTAATCATCCTCATCATCACTTTCCCCACCATTCCTTATTTCTGGCCCCTCTTCCACCGGTGGCGTGGCTGGCATACCGTTTTCCATTTGGGCGGCATGGAAATGATGGCTGATGCGCCAAGCGTGGTAAGAAACCCGCTGCAGCCAGCGAACCGCATCCAGCCGCATCAGAAGCCCCACCTCGCCCATCTGCTTGCGCGTGGCGGCCATAACCGTGCTTTCGCGGTATTTATGCCGCTGCAGCCGCATGAAGCTGCGAACACGGTCAAAATAGATATCGGGGCGGCCGCCTTCTTCGTGTGCCAGATAGGTATCAAGGCTGTGGGCGAGAACGGCCCTCAGGCGCTCAAGCCGCCTGTCGGACGACAGGGCGTCGACCCGCTCAATCTGCATGCAGCGGTGATGCAGGCGCCTGAGGTGGTCAAGAATATGCAGCGTGTTGCTTTCGCGCGCGCTCACCAACCCGTCCCCCTGGCTGGGCGGGATATTTTCAACGAATTCTTCAGCCGCCGTGATGCCACGTTCGATCTCCACCAGCGGCCAAGTGCGGTCCACATGGCGCCGCGCCGGGTCTAGCTGGTCCCGCAAGAGCGCGAAAAGCGCGTCTGTCAGCTGCTGTGCCACGGCAAGCCCGGCAATGCTGGCGGCCCCCGGTTCGCTGTAGAGCGCTGTGTCCAGGCCGCGCTCGAACGGGGCCTTGCGCTCCGGCATCAGGCGAACGATAGCCCGGGCGAAATAGCGAATGAAAGGCAACACAATGATCACGCCGATCACATTCATCGCCGTGTGGAAGCCAACAACGGCGACTTGGGCGTTACCTGCCGCGCCGCCACCAAGCCAGGCGTCTACAATGGCCGTATAATAGCCCAGGGTGCAGAAAGCCATGGTGCCGGCAAACAGGTTATAAGCCACATGGGCAAATGCCGTCTGCCGCATGGAGACCGAGCCCCCGATGGTGGCCAGCATCGCCGTGAAGGTGGTGCCCACGTCCATCCCTATGACCATGGCCGCCGCCTGCGGGAAATTCACCGAGCCGACCGACAGCGCCACCAATGTGGCCGCGATACCGGCGCTCGAGGACTGGGTGATGATGGTGATGCCAATGCCGATCAGGACCAGCTGGAACCGGCCCCAGAGCGTGTCGGTGGGAAAATTCTCGGGCGTTACCAAACCTTCAAACGCGCCCATGCCGTTCTGCATCGTCTCGATCCCGATGAACAGCAGGCTGAAGCCCGCCAGTGCCCAGCCAATGTCCCGAACCTTGCCTTTGCCGAAAAGGCGCATCAAGACGCCGAGAAGCACAAGCGGCATCACCATCAGCCCCAATTGGAGCTTGAAACCGATAAGGGCGACAAGCCAGCCGGTGATGGTTGTGCCGATATTGGCGCCCAGAATGATCCCCAGCGCCTGGGTAAAGGTGATGATGCCCGCGCCAACAAAGCCTACCGCGGTGACTGTTGTGGCGCTGGATGACTGGATGATGGCCGTTGTGATCGCCCCTGTGGCCACGCCCGACAAAGGCGTGGTGGTATAGCGTGCCAGCGCCTGCCTAAGCGCCTTGCCCGCCAGTGCACGCAAACCGTCCGTCAGCACGATCATGCCGAACAGAAACAGGCCAACGCCTCCAAGGGCGACAAGAATATGCAGTATCATAAGCTCTCATGCCGTCAGGTTCGCCCAAGTGTCTCTGATAATGGTCAATTTTGGCAATAGTCAATTTCCTGAACCGGCCTGTATGCGGCGAATTCGGACTCCAATCACTACTGGCGCCCGCATCCCTGTTCAGGTAAGCTCCCGGCCAAATGGGGGAGACACTGATGATGAAATCGATAAAATATCTGCTGGCCTTAGTAGTGCTTGGACTGGCGCTTGTGATCTATATCTCCTGGACACCGGATATTCCGCACGAGGAGCTGGCGGAGAAATACGCCACTGGCGCCTCTGATTTCATCGACCTCCCCTCTGGCGCCCGCGCCCACTTCCGCATGCAGGGCAACGCGGAAGGCCGCGCTATCCTTTTGCTGCATGGCTCAAATTCGTCGCTTCACACCTGGGAAGGCTGGGTGGATGCGCTTGAGACAGACTATTTTGTCGTCACTGTTGACCTGCCCGGCCACGGCCTGACGGGTGCCACTCCGGCGGATGATTACACCTATGGCGGGATGGTAGCTTTTGTGGATGAGTTCGCCACAGCCTTGAACCTCAAGAGTTTTGTCCTTGGCGGCAATTCAATGGGCGGCGGCGTAACGCTCGCGTACGCGATCGAACATGGCGATAAACTCAGCGGCATCGTTTTGGTGGATACCGCCGGCGTCAACCCGCCGGAAAACACCAGAATCCCAGTGAAACGCCCCAAGGCCTTCGAATTGGCTGGCCATTGGTACAGCGACTGGATTTTGGAGAATATCACCCCACGCAGCATCGTTGAGGAAGGCCTGAAGACCTCGATTGTTGATCACTCCCTGATCAACGACACGATGGTGGACCGCTATTGGGAGCTGGCGCGGCACCCGGGCAACCGCCGCGCGACGGGCCTTCGCTTCGCCTGGTACCGCGACGCGGGCCGGCAAGACCTTGACGTGGCGCAGATCAAGGTGCCGACACTCATCTTGTGGGGCGAAGAGGACAGCCTTATCCCGCTGGAGGTTGGGCAGATACTGGCTGAACGGATCGGCGGCGCCCGGCTTGTCACCTTCCCAAACATCGGCCATATCCCGATGGAGGAAATCCCGGCAATCTCCGCCACGGCAGTCAGAAACTTTGTCGCGTCGCTCGACCGCCGCTAACTGTCCAGAAGCTCTTTGCCTTCGCCGCCAAAGCGGGTGGCGAAATAGCCGCAAACAAGGCCGACACCAACCCCTTCCAGCACCATCCACCATGGCGATGGCGCGGATGGACCGAAATAGTCTGTCATCATGGCCGCGAAACGGTCGTAAGTGAACAGTAGCAGCACAAAATTCATCCAGCCCACCATGACGCCCGAGCGAAACCACCATGGCATAGGCATTTTCAGCACGGGGTGATAGGTCATCACGCCAAACATGCCGACAATGGCCCCCAGCGTCCCGTACCATAACAGGATTCCGAGACGGACCATCATGCCCTCATTTGGGCTCATTTGGGCTCATGATCGGAATGATGAAAAAGCCGATAAGGCCGAACACAAACCCAACGGTTTTGGCGATGGCAACACGGCGTATCAGAGATGGTTTTTCAAACATGGCATCCCCCTTTCGTTAGGAAGATACTATCAGTTTCCGTTGCGGACGTACATTGACCGAGGTCAACCCACGCCCAGAGGCGGCCACTCGCTCTCTGGCTAACCTTCGTTGCGGAAGAAAGTTTCTTCGGCCTTACAGCTATTCACAGGCGCGGGGCGCGTATTGATATTGTCCACGGTCCAGCACTCCCGGTACAGAGAGCAATAGCAAAGCGAGATGGTAACCCGCGATGTCAATTGATCCCTCAGAAGCGTGGCGATGTCCGGCTTGGTCTCCAGCTTCAACGCTTCCACCCTTGCATCCGCAGGCATAAGGACGCCAGGATCCAGGTTGGTGACCGAAACCGTGTCCACATTGCGCTCAGAACCGTCAATATGTACCAAATCGTCTGTGCCCAGCGCCACGACTTGCGCCCAGGTCAACTGTGGCTTCCCATCCACCTTCACAGTCAACCCCTCGATGGAGGCTGGCCCAATCCCCTGGTTCACCGCCCCGATGCGGAAGCTGCCCTCCGTGTCACCCACATGACTACCGGTGTAAACCAGCACACTGGGCAATACCGACAGGCGCGCGTGCTCGCGCTCCATCATTGCTTCGTCATGCATCACCTGGGTCTGCACTATGGCCACAACAACAGCCGCCACAGCCGTGATCATGGCTGTGATGGACATCAAAAGCTCAAACTTTATTTTCATATATAAAACAATACTTTATATTATTTTCTTGAGAACACGCCCACAAGCTCCATATGGGGTGACCATAGGAACTGGTCCACAGGCTGGACGCTCTCGAGCTCATAGCCGCCATCGGCCAGCATACGGGCATCGCGGCTAAAGGTGTTGGGGTTGCAGGACACCGCCACAATGCGCGACACAGCCGACTGCGCCAATTGTTCCACCTGATCCTTGGCGCCTGCCCGCGGTGGATCGAAAACAACCGCTTCAAACATCTCAAGTTCCTTGGTTGAGAGCGGCCTTCTGAACAGGTCCCGGTGTTTGACCACAATCTGCTTGAAGCCGGTCGCCACGTTGGCGGCTGCCTGCATGGCATCCAGTGCGTTCTTTGCGCCTTCGGCGGCCAGCACCTGATGGTCTTTCGCCAGAGGGAAGGTGAAGGTGCCGATGCCTGAGAACAGGTCCGCCACCCGGCCATAGCCTGCACAGGCATCTACCACAGCCTTCACCAGTGCAGCTTCGCCCTCGTCCGACGCCTGGATAAAGGCAGCCGGCGGCAGCGGCACACGCGCGCCCGCAAAGTCCATCACTGCTTCACGGCGGATCGCAACTGGGTCCAGAAAGCCCTGGTCCTGCCAGTGAACGGCGGCGATATCATGGGTGTTGGCGAAATCGACCAGGGCCTCACGGTCGGCCAGATCAAGGGGCTTTGCCGCATCGATAAGCATATCAACGCCAGAGGCCGCGACCGTCATATGCACCGTTGCTGCCATGCGTTGCGGCAGAATTGAGACAAGGAGGTCTCGCAGCGGACCAAACAGACGCGTCAGCTCAGGCCTGGCGATGGGGCATTTCTTCACGTCCACAATCTGGTGGCTCTGGCGTTCGTTAAAGCCCAGCACCACGCCGGACGCCACCCTGAGCGCCTTCAGGGCCACTCGGCGGCGGCTTTCAGCCGGTGTGATGATCGGGTCTTTCACAAGGCCTGCGTCAAAACCGTGATGCGCCAGCGCCATTGCCGTGCGGTCCTTGACCCAGGCGGCATAAGCATCCTGCTTCAGGAATTGCAGCTGGCAGCCCCCGCAGGTGCCAAAATGCTGGCATAAGGGCGCTGTGCGATCAGCACTCTCTTTTGTGATCTCGACAAGGTCAGCGTAGATGCCGTTCCGGCGCACGTCCTTTGCCGCCACCCGCGCCACATCGCCCGGCACCGTGCCCGGCACAAACACAGGCATGCCGTCACGCTCGCCTACCCCGTCGCCTTGCGCACCCAGCGCGGTAATCTCTACGTCAAACATTTCAGCTTTTGCCATCAGGCCTTCTCGCCATACAGGAGGAACTCAATATTGCCTTCGGGGCCTTTGATCGGGCTTTCCGTCAGGCCACAGGCTGTCCAGCCGTCCATATCGTCATTCAGCCACGCCCGCATTTCTTCGCATACGGCCTTATGGAGCTCAGGATCGCGCACCACACCGCCCTTGCCGACATTCTCGCGCCCCACTTCGAACTGCGGCTTTATGAGCGCAATAAGCCGTCCGCCGGGCTTCACCAGCGCCATGGCGGCCGGCAGTACGGTCTTGAGCGAGATAAAGCTGGCGTCGCACACCACGATATCGATGGGATCGGGGATAGCCTCATTGTCCAGATAACGGGCATTGGTCTTTTCCATAACCACAACCCTGTCGTCGTTCCTGAGCTTCCAGGCAAGTTGGCCATGGCCAACATCAACGGCGTAAACCTTTTTGGCGCCACCCTGCAACAAAACATCGGTGAAGCCACCGGTGGATGCGCCAACATCAATGGCAATCATCCCTGTCGGGTTCACGCTGAACTCCTTGAGGCCCTTCTCAAGCTTCAGGCCGCCACGGCTGACCCAGTCGTGTTCCTTGCCGCGCACTTCAATAGGCTGATCTTCCTTGATCTGCTGGCCAGCTTTGAGGATCTTGGTTTCACCTGAGAAAACGACGCCCGCCATAATCAGCGCCTGGGCCTTGGCCCGGCTTTCCACAAGACCACGGTCCACCAGTGCCACGTCTGCCCTGATTTTTCCCGCCACTGGTAGCCTCCTCCAGCCCTAAGGCTTCTGCGCGACTGCGCTGTCCCCGAGGGCCTGGCCGTAATCATTGTGGCCCAGTGCTTTCAGGATGGTCGCCACGATACCGGACGCGTTGAGGCCTGCGTCCTCATACATTTTTTCCGGCTTGTCGTGATCCTGGAAGGTGTCCGGCAGCTTCATCGCACGTACTTTAAGGTTCCCACCGTCAAGGATGCCCTCTTCCGCCAGAAAATCCATCACATGGGCGCCAAAACCGCCAATGGCGTTTTCTTCCAAAGTGATCAGCACGTCATGGGTTGCCGCCAGATCACGGATCAGATGATCATCCACAGGCTTCGCAAAGCGGGCATCGGCCACCGTTGTGGAAAGCCCACGGCTTTCAAGGTCCTCCGCTGCCTTCAGGGCTTCGCCAAGGCGGGCCCCCAGCGACAGGATCGCAACCTTGCTGCCCTTCTTCACAATCCGGCCCTTGCCAACCTCCAGCACCTTGCCCTCGCTCGGCAGCTCAACGCCCAGGCCTTCACCGCGCGGATAGCGCACGGCAGATGGCCGGTCATCAATCGAGGCGGCTGTCGCCACCATATGCATCAGTTCAGCCTCATCGGCCGCGGCCATCACCACCATGTTCGGCAGGCTGGCAAGGTATGTCACATCAAAGCTGCCCGCGTGGGTCGGCCCGTCAGCCCCCACAAGGCCCGCCCGGTCAATGGCGAAACGAACCGGCAGCTTTTGCACCGCCACGTCATGAACAATCTGGTCATAGGCGCGCTGCAGGAAGGTGGAATATATGGCCACGAATGGCTTGTAGCCCTCAGTCGCAAGACCTGCTGCGAAGGTCACAGCATGCTGTTCGGCAATCCCCACATCGAACGTGCGGTCCGGGAAACGGTCACCATATTTATTCAGGCCGGTGCCGGAAGGCATTGCCGCCGTGATGGCGCAGATCTTGTCGTCTTTTTCAGATTCCTTGATCAGCGCATCGGCAAAAACATTGGTGTATGTCGGTGCCTTGGACGTGGACTTCATGCGTTCGCCGGTCACCACGTCAAACTGTGGCACCGCGTGATATTTTTCCTGGTTCGGCTCTTCGAATGGGTGGCCACGGCCTTTTTCGGTCACAACATGCACCAGGATCGGGCCGTCGATCGCGTCACGCACATTCTCAAGAACCGGCAGCAAATGTTCCATATTATGGCCGTCGATCGGGCCAACATAATAGAAGCCAAGCTCGTCAAACAGCGTGCCACCACCCGCGGCCATGCCGCGCGCATATTCTTCCGCCTGACGCGCCCTGTCGGCGAGCGGTTTTGGCAGCATCTCGATAATCTTCTTGCCAAAGCCCCTTAGGCTCAGGAACGTGTGCGAGCTGACGATTTTGGCGAGATAGGCGGAAAGGCCGCCCACAGCAGGCGCGATCGACATATCATTGTCGTTCAGGATCACCACCAACCGGTTGCCCGCTTGCTCGGCGTTATTCATGGCTTCATAGGCCATGCCAGCGCTCATGGCGCCGTCACCGATAACGGCAATAGCCTTGCCCGGCTTGTCCGCCATCTTGTTGGCGACAGCCATGCCAAGCGCCGCACTGATAGAGGTGGACGAGTGCCCCGCGCCAAACGGATCATAATCGCTTTCGCCACGCTTTGTGAAAGGCGAAAGCCCCCCGCCCTGGCGGATCGTGCGGATACGGTCACGCCGACCGGTCAGAATTTTATGCGGGTAGGCCTGGTGCCCAACGTCCCAGATCAGACGGTCGTCAGGCGTGTTGAACACATAGTGTAGCGCCACTGTAAGCTCAACAACACCGAGCCCCGCGCCGAAGTGGCCACCAGTGACCGAAACTGCGCTGATCATCTCGTCGCGTAGTTCGTCTGCGAGTTGTTGCAGCTTGTCTTTGGGCAGCTTGCGCAAATCCACCGGGGTCTGCACTTGATCCAGCAAAGGCGTGTCAGGGCGTACGCTCAACTTCTTATCCTTCTCAGCCTCCTGGGCAATATGCCCATGTGGCACAGGCCTGTCTGCGCAGGCTTGGTTCGCATCAGCCAAAAGGCCTCAAACGTTGCGATTTATAACAAAATGCGCGGCGGCGCGCAAAAGCGATGCTTTATCGTCGAATTGCGCCAAATGTTCAATAGCCTGGTCGGCCAAAATCTGGGCCTGCTTACGGGCGCGGTCAACCCCCATCAGGCCAACGAGTGTGGCTTTACCTGCGTCTTCATCCTTGCCTGTGGCTTTTCCGACCTCTTCAGCTGTACCTTCTACATCGAGAAGATCATCAGCAATCTGGAAGGCCAGCCCCAGATCGCGGGCATAGCCATGCAGCGAGGCGCGGGCCTGCTTGCCTGCGTGCCCCATGATGGCGCCAGCTTCCGCAGAAAAGCATATCAAAGCGCCGGTTTTCATTTGCTGAAGACGCTGAACATCCATTTCATCAAGGTCTAGGTCCGGTGCTTGCAGGTCGATCATCTGGCCACCAACCATCCCGCGATGCCCCGAGGCATGGGCCAGATGCTTGACCAGCTCCAGCCTGACATATGGATCCGAATGAGTTTCTTCGCTCGACAGAATCTCAAACGCCACACTCATGAGGGCATCGCCCGCCAGAATGGCCGTTGCTTCATCGAATTGCTTGTGAACCGTTGGCTTGCCACGTCGCAGGTCGTCATCATCCATGGCAGGCAGATCGTCATGAATCAGGGAATAGCAGTGCACACATTCAATGGCTGCAGCAACCCGGAGCGCCTGTGGCTTATCGACACCGAAAAGCTCTGCTCCTGCAAGAACGAGAAACGGCCGAAGTCGCTTACCCCCTGAAAATACGGAATAGCGCATGGCTTCCACCACCCGGTCTTCAGGCCCGCCATTGAGGACCAAGATAGGGTCCAAAACTCGCTCAATCGCCGTGGACGTGGCGGCAAGCGCTTCATTAAGAGGTCCGTTATCTTCCACGTGCGCTCGCCTATTCGACTTCGAAAGTCTGGGTGCCGGCTGCAGCGCCGCTATCATCCAGCGTGATCTTTTCGATCTTTGCCTGAGCATCTTTCAGCTTGGCCTCGCAGTGCGCCTTCAGCTGCGTCCCACGTGTATAGAGGTCGATGGACTGTTCGAGAGATGCGTTTCCGGATTCAAGCTTGGCTACAATCTGCTCCAGGGACGCCATGGCCTCCTCGAAGGAGAGAGCGCTTAAATCTTTGGTATCTTTGCCTGTTTCGTTCATTTTACGGAACCTTCAGCCCTTAGGTTTGCCTGTGTGTCTGAAATCTGAGGCAGTTATAGGATGCTGTATCCGGAGACGCAAAGGTTATTGATGCGAACCACTCTTATTTTTGGGTCAGAAATGGCGGAACTCTGTCAGTAGATGTCGCCAAGATCCCTAAGCGCCACACCCGGCAAAGTCTTTGTCTGCGCCACGACCTCAACCGCATCGAAAGCCCCACAGGCCATGAAGCGGTTTACATCACCGTCGAAGGAGCGGGTTACAAGCGACATGGCCTCCAACAAATGCAGATGGGCCAGCGCTTCCCCAAGCGCCATATAGAAATCCATGCCCGAAAGCTTCCGACGGAACAGTGAGGGAAAGGTCTCCACTGGCGTCCGCTCTTCACTACACCAATCATGCAGGGATTTCAGCTTGTTCACATGGCTGTTCACCAGCGCCGAAAGGCGGGTATCCAGCCCCTTGAAAACACGGCCGTGACTTGGTAACACCAAGGGATCACCCGGAATTTCCTTCATGCGTTCAAGCGAAGCAATCCAGTGCGCGAGCGGATTGGAATGCGGCTCACGCGCATGAACGGACACATTGGAGGTGATGTTGGGCAGCACCTGATCGCCTGAGATGAAAAGCGGCTCGTCAAGGCAGGAAAGACAGGCATGCTCGGGCGAATGGCCGCGACCGATCACCACTCGCCAACGCCTGCCACCCAGTAATATTTCACTACCGTCCTCAATGCGGACAAATTGGGAAGGCAACTGGTGCACGCCCCTGCGGTAGTTATCAAAGCGCGCGCCCCGCATCATCGGTTCAAACTGTTTGTCCACACCGGATTTGAGCATGAACTCTATTTCATGTTCCGGCACTTCCTTCGTGCCGCCCATCCAGAGGTGAGCGGCAGTCATATATTCAAGGGCGGTCATGGTAAGCGTGGCGCCATACCGTTCCGCGAGCCAGCCCGCCAGGCCGATATGGTCCGGGTGCAAATGCGTGCCGATCACGCGCGCAACAGGCTTGCCGCCAAGGAAATCCTCTTCAAGCGCCTCCCAGGCCGCGATGCCGCGCTTACCCATAGAGCCCGTGTCGACGACAGACCAACTGTCGCCTTCGTCAAACAGATAGACGTTGATATGATCCAGCGACCAAGGAAGCGGCATACGCGCCCAGTAGATACCTTCGGCCACAGGAATCACGTTGCCGCCTTCAGGCACCAGGTCAGCATGGGGGTACAGCAGGCCGTCGTCCTCGACAACTCCGCCCCGATGATCTGCCACCGAAGCTTGCGACAGCGCCTTCGCCTCGCTTTTACCTGCGTCTGCTTTTGTCTTGCTCATGTGTCCTTTGCCCCGCCTTGATACTCAATACATTCGGCCAAAGGCCGGTTAGTGACGCAGGAAGTCATCTTCCGCCAAATCGGTGATATGACGCGCGCCTGCCTTGATTGAAGGTAGTAGCGCCACGGCAGAAGGCAAGATTTGTTCTCGGTAAAAGGCTGCTGTCGAGACCTTCGCCTTCAGGAACGCTGGGTTCCCCTCACCTGCTGCCAGGCGCCTTTCTGCCTCTGTGGCCTGACGGCTGAGCATATAGGCACCGAGCACCGTGCCAAACAACCGAAGGTACGGCGTGGCGGCGGCGGCGGTATCGACAATACGCTCGAAACCGTTTTCGAACAGCGTGTTTGCGGCGTCGTCAAGGGCGTCAACCGCAGGCGTCAGGTCTGCTGCATAATCACCACCCTCGCCCGCTGCAAAGCCGCGCATTTCTGCGATCAATGCACGCCAGTGCGCACCACCATCCGCATTCAGCTTGCGGCCAACAAGGTCAAGCGCCTGAATGCCGTTCGTGCCTTCGTAAATCGGGGCGATGCGAGCATCGCGGTAATATTGCGCTACGCCGGTTTCTTCAACGAAGCCCATGCCGCCATAGACCTGGATGCCCAGCGAAGCCGCCTCAACACCGATATCGGTCGAATAGGCCTTGGAGATCGGCGTCAGAAGGTCTGCCTCCCCTTGCGCCGCAGCGCGGGCTTCCGTGTCATCCAGCGCATGCGCCCGATCAAGTGCCCAGACGTTCCGGTAAATGATCGCACGGGCCGCTTCGGCCGTGGCCCGCATGGTCAACAGCATCCGACGCACGTCCGGATGGTTGATGATGGTCACGCTTTCACGCGTTTTGGCGCCGATGGCTGCCGATTGCACACGCTCAAGCGCATATGATGCCGCATGTTGGTAGGCGCGTTCGGCAATCGCCACGCCTTCAAGGCCCACGCTGATGCGGGCATGGTTCATCATGGTGAACATATTGGCCATGCCGCGGTTCTCTTCGCCAACGATATAGCCAACGCATTTGCCACTGTCGCCGAAGCTCATCACACAGGTTGGGCTGGCATGGATACCGAGTTTGTGCTCGATGCTGACGCACTTGACATCGTTCTGTTCGCCCAGGCTACCGTCTGCATTGACATGCACCTTCGGCACCAGGAACATGGAGATGCCTTTTGTTCCGGCTGGAGCATCCGGCAGGCGCGCCAGCACCAGATGGATCACATTTTCCGCAAGGTCATGATCACCCCAGGTAATGAAAATCTTCTGGCCTGAAATCAGATAGGTGCCGTCGGCCTGCTTTTCAGCCTTTGCCCGCAGGGCACCAACATCAGAGCCCGCAGAAGGTTCCGTGAGGTTCATGGCCCCCGACCACTCGCCAGTGATCATCTTCGGCAGATACATATGGCGTTGCTCATCTGTGCCATGGGCATCAATGGCTTCAATTGCGCCAGATGTCAGCATCGGCAGCAGGCTGTAGGCCATGTTGGCTGAGGTCACCATTTCATCCACTGCCGTGGAAAGTGTGCTTGGCAGCCCCTGCCCGCCCAGTTCCTCCTTGGCAGACAGCGTCGACCACCCGCCTTCAACATAGGCCTGATGCATCGGCTTGAAGGCATCCGGGCTGACGACACCCTTATCTGTCAGCTTTGCGCCGACCTGATCACCTACAACATTGGTTGGGGCGATCACTTCGCCTGCAAGCTTTCCGGCTTCCTCAAGGATCGCAGAAACAAGGTCTTCCCCAGCCTCTTCAAATGCTGGGATGGATGTCCATTCAGACAAGCCA
This sequence comes from Kordiimonas lipolytica, assembly GCF_001550065.1. The sequence goes on along the minus strand of NZ_LRUB01000011.1, from coordinate 34,675 downwards.
CCAGCGGTTTCCAGAGCAAAGCGTATTTCTTCAAGCGGCGCGCGATAGTCAGTCATTATCCGAAAATCCTGTTAAATTCCGTTGTCAGATGATGCCACCTGGCCTATCAGCATAGGTGGCTGGGCCGCCGGGCGGCCCCATTTGCTTTGTCCCGTGATTGCGAAATTGTGCATGGCAACATTTAAAACACAAGTGGTTTCTGAAACAGAAAATGGGGCAGTTTCCCTTGCTGTCCAACATCTGGCTGCGGGAAACTTGGTCGCGATTCCGACAGAGACTGTCTATGGCCTAGCGGCTGACGCTACGGAATATTCCGCAGTGCAGCAAATTTATGAAGCCAAGGGACGCCCCTCCTTCAATCCGCTGATCTGCCATGTGGCCGATATTGAGATGGCAAAAAAAATTGTCACTGTCTCGCCGCTTGCAGCCAAACTGATGGAAATCTACTGGCCCGGGCCGCTTACGCTGGTGCTGCCGGCCAGACCAGATTCGCCTATTGCCGCCCCAGTGTCCGCAGGGCTAGACACACTGGCCGTGCGCTGCCCCAAAAAGGCGGTTACCCGCGAGATTATCAAAGAACTTGGAAGGCCAATCGCGGCGCCAAGTGCCAATCCGTCCGGCAAGCTGTCGCCCACATGTGCGGCTGACGTGTTGGCCGGGCTGGACGGTAAATTACCGCTCATTATCGATGCGGGCGACGCCCCTGAAGGCATTGAAAGCACTATCATCGGAGTGAAGGATGAGAAGCTCTATCTCCTGCGCCCCGGCACCATCACCGCTGACGAGATCGCCGAACAGACGGGACAGCCCGTACTGGACCGCAATGAGGATGAAATCTCTGCCCCTGGCCAGCTTCTGAGCCACTATGCCCCGGAAGCCAGCGTGCGCCTGAACGCCACAGAAAAACAGGACGCTGAGCTCTTGATCGGCTTCGGTGACATTGCGGGCGACATCAGCCTAAGCGCTTCAGGTAATTTATCAGAAGCCGCCCATAATCTATTTAAAACATTACGAAATGCTGATAAATCATCAACACACATCGCGGTCGCGCCCATCCCCAATCATGGGATCGGTATCGCGATCAATGACCGCTTGAAGCGTGCTGCAGCGCCCAGGAAAGAAGCATGATCGACCAAGCCCATATCGACGCGCTGATCGTACTGGCCGGCCCCAAGGGCGCCACAACAGACGCGAACGAGGTTGCCCCCCACCTCAGGGAATGGCGCGACAAGTTCAATGGCAAAACCCCGCTGATGCTGATGCCCTCTGATGCGGAGACTGTCTCAAAGCTGGTGCGCTACTGCAACGACCATCAGATCGCCATAGTGCCACAGGGCGGCAATACAGGCTTGGTGGGCGGCGGGATCCCCGGGCTCGAAGGCCGAAATGAGGTACTATTCAGTACCAAGCGCCTACGCGGCAGCATCGCCGTTGATCCTGATGACATGACCATCACAGCGGACGCAGGCTATACGGTTGCGGAACTGCAGGCAGCCGCGGCGGAGCATGACCTTCTGTTTCCGCTTTCCCTGGCGTCGGAAGGCAGCTGCACAGCAGGCGGCGTGGTATCCACCAACGCTGGCGGCGTGCATGTGGTGCGCTACGGCACGACCCGGGCGCTGACGCTGGGAATTGAGGCCGTGTTGCCTGACGGCAGCATCATGAATGACCTGTCTGCGCTTAGGAAAGACAACACAGGCTATGACCTGACACAGCTTCTGGTGGGGGCTGAGGGCACACTTGGCATCATCACCCGCGTCAGCTTCAAGCTCGCACCAGCGGAAAAGCAACTGCACAGCTGCTGGTTGGCTGTGGATAGCCCTACAGATGCCCTAAAGCTATTGCGAAGCGCCCGCCAAGCCACCGGTGACCGCGTATCGGCATTTGAGCTGATGCCGAGGTACGGGGTGGAGCTGGTGCTGAACCATATCCCTGGCACTTCTGACCCGCTGGCCGCACCCTATGACTGGTATGTGCTGACGGACATTGCCTCCAGCAGCATAGACCCCGCTCTCGAGACCCAAGTGTCCGACTGGCTTGAGCATGAGATAGCCGCTGGCACCATCAAGGACGGCGTAGTGGCCAGCACCCTGGCGCAGCGCGAAGCGCTCTGGCGCCTGCGTGAAACCATGTCAGAGGCACAAAAGCATGAGGGTGGCAGTATCAAGCATGATATTTCCGTGCCTGTATCAAAAGTCCCGGACTTCCTGACAGTAGCAGGCAAAGCCGTAATGAATGGGTGGCCCGGTGCACGACTGACACCCTTCGGCCATCTGGGTGACGGCAACATCCACTTCAATGTGATGCAGCCCGCGGATGCCGACAAAGAAGCGTTCCTGGGCAGCTGGGAAGCCATGAACGCCCTTGTGCATGATATTGTCACCAAATTTGGCGGGTCGATTTCTGCCGAACACGGCATCGGCACGCTCAAGCGCGCGGAGATGAAACGTCTTAAGGACCCGGCGCAGCTTCAGGCCATGCGTGCCATCAAGAAGGCGCTCGACCCCCACAACATCATGAACCCCGGCGCACTGCTTGACTGATGCTTACTGGTTCTTGGGGTTAATACCCTGCTTGCCGGCGTAAAAAGCCTGCAACGCCTTCAGGTCAGCTTCCATGTCCCCTGTTGGATAGAACAGGTCACCGAACCCGATTTCCTTGATGGATGCATCCAGATAGGCCCGCAGGATCGGCACACCCGCCTGAACGGCAATGCGGTAAAAGCCGGTCTTCCACTTGGTAACCTTCGACCGTGTTCCCTCTGGCGCCAGCCCTAGTATGAGACGATCCCGCTTTTCAAACTCTTCCACCGCCCGGTCAACCACATCGGCAGCCGATTTGCCCTCGCGAACCACGGGAATACCACCCAGCCAGTAAAAGAACCAACCAAGCGGCCCTTTGAACAGCGTGTGCTTGCCCAGGAAACTGATATGCAGCCTCAGATAGCCAACAGCAGCCATGAACACTGGGAAATCCCAGTTGCTGGTATGCGGTGCTGCAATAGCAACGAACTTGGCGTCTTTCGGGAAGTCCCCAATGACCTTCCAGCCAAAAGCCTTCAGGAAAAGGCGGCCAGTTTGATAAAGCAGGGCTGAAAAGAAACGGTTTTCGTAGATTACGCTGGTGGACACACGGGGCCTCTCGAACACAAATGGTGGCGCAGCATAGTCGGGCCATGCCCACACGCCAAGCTTTTCTATTAACCCCATTGAATGCCCAAACAAAAAACGGGCGGATAGGAGTGATCCCATCCGCCTCGTAGTTCGTGCGTCATCCACCCTCAGGCAAAAGGCGAACGCGCCATACTCATTCGAGTAACCTTAGCAGATCTCAGGCAAAAATCTTTAAGGTGCTCTACTAATCGCAAGGGGTGTGCCAGAAAATAAACCCTATATATTTCAATTGGATAAGAAATATTGTCTCAAAATGGGACGACACACTGCATCAAAATACTGTACCAAATCGAAACATGTCTCATTTTGACACTATAGCCCGGCAATGACCTGCGTGAACCGCCCCTCGTCCTGTTCATCGACCCACAAGTGCGGCGACAAGCGCAGCAGATCGCCTCGAAGACTGACCGACACACCAGCATTTTTAAGCTCTTCCAAAAGTGCAGCACCCTGCTTTCCGACCCTTACCCCAAGAATATGCCCTGCCCTGCGGTCGGCCGCGATAGGCTCCATCCCTTTGCTCTCAAGCGCAACGGCCATACGCCCAGTGATCGCACTCAGGCTTTCATAAATATTGGGAACACCCCAGGAAAGTAGCTGCTGTAGCCCGGCCAGGAATATTGGTGCCAGGACATGGTTGGCACGCTCGCCCATATCAAAGCGGCGGGCGCCTGGTTCGAATTCATCCCTATATTGAACCAGCCTTGAAAAATCCCGGCTACCTTCCCGGGTTATCCAGCCTGCCTCAATTGGAAAGCCGCCCTGGTGGCGCGGCGCTACATACATCAGGCTGATGCTATAGGGCGCCATTAGCCACTTGTAGCCGGCAGCAACCATAAAATCCGGATCGATGGCCTTAACGTCGAACGGCATTGCACCCAGCGACTGGCTGAGATCCAGCACCAGCGCCGCCCCAACGCGCTTGCAGGCACCCGACACCGCCGCAAGGTCGATCAACGCGCCAGATGACCAATGCACATTGGCAACAGATACAATATCGATGCTTTCGCCTTCGCGCGAAATCATTTCAAGAATTGCGGCCGTCCAGTCGTCATCTGACGGCTGCGGCACAGCTATCACCTCGCCGCCTGCCGCTTCTGCCCGTTCCTGCCAGGGATAGACGTTCGACGGAAACTCCTCCGACATCACAAGCACCTTGCCACCGGGCGACAGAGGCAGGTTCTTTGCCGCGGTGGAAATGCCATAGCTCGCCGAAGGCACGATGGCTACGTCCGCAGCCTCAGCATTCATCAGGGCCGCCCCTGCTGCACAGACATCAGCCGCCGTATCAAAGAAATCGCCTTCGCCGATACGCCAAGGCTGGGCAGACCGAGCTAGCGCCTCCTGACCGGACGCCACTTGCGCTTTGCTGAGCGGTGTCATGTAGGAAGCATTCACGTAACAAAGGTCACGCGGAATATCGAACAACTCTCGCTGCGGGGGAATTATCATTTTTTGGCTCCTGTTTCTGGGCAGCCTAAGGGCTAGGCGAACAGAGGCCAAAATAAAATTTCGATTGGGACTGGTCAGCCTGTCTAATGACCGCGGATCAGCCGATCATAGGCAATCAACAGCACACCAATAACAGACTTGGAAAAGCCTGCGGCCTCCAGTAGCCGGGCCATCACTTTCTTGTCGCCCTTATTCAGCCTTGCTTCCACAGCTTCATAGGGGCGATCCAGGAGGACTGCTATCGCCATGGTGAACAGTTTTACGTTCGAATTTTGCAGATAGCTGAGAAGAACGTCCGATGTCAGGCTGTTCACCTGATTGAGCTGCTGCAGATAATTTTCGATCTCGCTCAGCGGCGCCATCTCAAGCGTCCGCGAAAACACCTGCCTGTTGGCCATAGACGCCAGGTAAGACGCATAATCGGTGGCGAGGCCAAACTTTTCGGAAAGGTATTCGCCGTACCGCTTGGAAATCTTGAAAATGATCCGTTCCACAACGGAGGCGGGCAGGTCTGCGCGCTGGGCCAGCTTTTCCATCAGGGACCGCTCCTCGGGGAAACGGTCAACCACCCGGTTGCAGCTCCGCTCTGACAGTTCGATCGTATCGTTGCCCACCAGCGACTCAACGGCGCTTTTGCAGCCTACGTCGCTGATGGCATAACTAACGGCCTCAGGAAGGCCGATGCGCTGGGCAATGGCCTCCTGCGCGCCTTCACTGCAACTGCGAACGATATCTTCCAGGAGCGCGTCATCCATTGCCTGGGACGCCATCAGGAACGGCATGGACACCTGGTCGATGTCCTGCGCGAGCTTGGAAACCAGGTCCTTGGGCAGGAAACTGCATACCTGCAGCTCACGCGACAAGGCCTCGCGAACCGACACTGCAACGTCTTCCATCAGAATTTGGGCGAGCTCAAGCGCATCCGCTTTGTCAGCAGAACCATTTTGTTTGGCCAGAATCTTGCCAACCTTGCGCGCGATTTCGACGCGGGCGGCCAGATCAATGTGCCTTAATTCTTCGACATGTTTGATGTTAACGCTCATTCGTCCTTACCCAATACAACTAACGGCCCCATGCTCGCAGAAGCCCGCCTCAATGGAATGGCTGGCGCCCCAATAGCCTTTTTGGTGCAAAATTCCTAGTCAATTTTGACTTCCTTCAGGCCATTGGCAAATCTGGCTGCGTTGTCCGTGTATATTCGTTCAGACATCTTAATCATTTCTTGCTCTTCGGGCTTAAGCTGCCGAACAACCCGGGCGGGTGCGCCTACAATCAGGACGCCTTCCGGGAACTCCTTACCTTCGGTGACCAAGCTGTTCGCACCCACAATACTCCCGGCACCAATCTTGGCACCGTTCAGGATGGTGCTGCCCATGCCAATCAATGTATGGTCGCCGATCGTGCAGCCATGCAGCATGACCTTGTGGCCAACAGTTACGCCTTTGCCAATGGTGCAGGGAACCCCGAGATCAGAGTGGATGACAGAATTATCCTGAATATTGCTGCCCTCCCCGACTGTTATCGGGTCATTGTCGCCGCGAATGGTCACGCCAAACCAAACGCTGGCCTGCTTCTCAAGAATTACCTTACCGATCACGGCTGCATTCGGGGCAACCCAGACGCTGTCGTCGGCGCATTCAGGCTTCACACCATCAAGTTCATAAAACATGCACAAAATCTCTATTGGGGTTTCAAATCACTAGCATTCCAAGTATCACGCTACTTTAAAGGAAACTGACCGAAAGCCCAACCTTGGATTAATGCTACCGGTCGCAAGCGAGCCGAAAATGTCAGATAACGAGAATACGGGAAACAAGGACACCGAATTGGGCTGGCGGGGCAACGCGCCGGTCTCGAAGGCGTTCGACGATGTCTATTATTCGGCTGAAAACGGCCTTGAAGAGACAGACTTCGTTTTCCTTTCCGGCATAGGAGCCCCCGATATATGGAAAGGCCGCGACCATTTTGTCATTGCGGAGACGGGCTTCGGCACCGGCCTGAATTTTCTCGCAACCTGGAAAAAGTGGCAAGAAAGTGGGGCGGACGGGCGCCTGACATTTATCTCGGTTGAAGGCTATCCGCTCTCAGAAAAAGCGCTTAAAGAAGCGCACAGCACCTTCCCGGAAATTGAGCCATACGCCGAACAATTGCGCGCCGCATGGCCACCGGCGGCAACGGGCTTTCACCCGCGCGAATTTGCGAATGGGCAGGTAAGGCTGATATTGATCTTTGGCCAGGCCGCAGAGGCTTTTGCCAGCCTAAGCGGCAGTGTAGACGCGTGGTATCTGGATGGTTTTGCCCCTGCAAAGAACCCGGACATGTGGTCTGACACCCTGATGGACCAGATCGCCCGCCTGTCGCACGTTGGTACGCGCTTCGCCACCTTCACCGCGGCGGGTTTTGTCAAACGGGCGCTCAGGGACCGCGGCTTTATTGTTGAGAAAACGCCTGGCTATGGGCGCAAGCGCGAACGCCTGGTAGGAGAAGCGCAAAACCCTGCCCCAATTGAGGCCCCAGCGCCACTAAGGCCAGAATGGGCAGCAACCCCCGCAAGTCCAGAAGGCACAATCGCCGTTATCGGGGGCGGGATCGCGGGCGCCAGCGTCGCCGCCGCCCTTCAGGCCCGCGGCCGCCGCGTGACGCTTGTCAATTCACCAGAATACAAAAGCGCCAGTCAGGTGCCTGCCGCCATCCTTTCGCCCCGCTTCATGCGCGAGCACACCCCTGCGGCAGAGTTTTTCACCAGTGCCTATGCCTATAGTTGCGCTTTTCCTGCCTTTGGCGAGGCCTGGGCTGAAGCGCACGGCGTGCACCAATTACCCAAAAATGCCGCTGATGCAGACCGGCTTGAAGAGATCAGGAGCGACCTGCACTGGACGGCTGATTGGCTTAAACCCCAAGATAATGGCTTCCTGCTGCCGCGCGGCGGATCTGTAGACACAGCCAAGGCGCTCGAAGCCATTACCAGCAGCATCCCTAAGGCCGAGATGGTCATCACCCGGCTTGAACAGGCTGGCCCCGTCTGGCGCCTGCACAGCAAAGACGGCCAGGTACTGACCGCCGATATTGTTGTCCTGGCGGCGGGCATCGACACAGCAAAGCTCATCAGCAAGGCTGACTGTCCGGAGCTCAGGCCTAACCGCGGACAGGTGGAGGTCATTGGAGCAGATACGGCCACTGGCCTGCCCCCGGAAAGCATCGCATTTGGTGGTTATGTGACAGCAGAGGCCGACGGCATGCGCACCATCGGCTCCACGTTCGACCGCAAGACAAGTGTCACCCCTGCCGATTATGAGCCACGCGATGAAGACCGTATACGTATTCTTTCGGTGCTAAAGGGAGCTACGGGCACCGAAATCCCAGACGAAGCAATCGAATACTCCTGGGCCGGAGTTCGCGCCACCACCGCCGACCATCTGCCGTTCGCAGGGCCGGTTCCTGTTGGGAATACCACAGCAGTGCAATATGCCCCGCTTGCAAAAGACGCCAAGACCAAAGGCCTGGGCGAACCGACCCTCCACGACGGGCTCTATATGCTCGCGGGGTTAGGCTCCAAAGGATACCAGTATGGGCCACTTCTGGGGGATTATCTGGCCGCCATGATCTGTGGCGATCCCCAACCCCTGCCGGACAAGCTGGTCGCGCCCCTTCACCCGCTCCGTGACCTTATCCGGTCCATCAAGCGGAAACAGGGCTAGGCACGCTCCTCTTCATCACCGTCACCCTCCGTAAGCTGACAGGCAAGCTTCTCAAGGCGCGCCAATTGGTCCCGCTTGCGTTTGAGGAACGGAATGGTGGCGAAAGGAAACAGCAGGAAAAAGAGCATGGTTCCGGTGACCCAGTAGTTCACTGTGTCCAGTTCCGGCGCATCGATTGAGCCATATCGCTCAATAAGCGACCAGTAGATAAAGCCGAAAGCCAGGATGCCAACCCCGCAACCCCAGTTGTTGACAATGATATAGCGGATCGACGACCGCGCACGCTTGATCTGCAGGTCAATGAGCGACTGTGCGGTGCCATCAGCCTGCCCCCAGGCCCCGGACCGGACATAAAAAGCGGCCCAAAGCCCCAAGGCGCAGACCAGGAAAAGGACTATGGCCAATGGGATGCCACCAACCTGCTTTGCCGCAGAGCCTGACAAAAGGTCCCAGCCAAACAGCCCCATGCCGGACAGGCATACAATCACCTCGAACGCGAAGTTGACCCGCATACGCCACCAGACAAAACGGGCATGGCGGGCCATTTTGTCCATATCGATTTCCGGGCTTTGCTGCCAGATGTCCGTCAGGTCGTCCCAATCGGGCATGTTCTTTTCCGTACTCATCGCCCTGCTTTCCCATGTGCTGCCTGCATGCTGTCCTTCAGCGCGGCTTTTGCCCTGCTGAAGCGCACCATGGCGTTGTTTTCACTGATCCCAAGTGCTTCCGCGATCTCCCGGTGGGAAAAGCCCTCGAGCGCAAGCGTCGTTACTTGCTTGAGCGGCAGCGGCAGTCCCCGCACGGCAGACAGCAGCGCTTGACGCTGCTGCGCCTTCGCCACGTCTTCCTCGGGCCCTGCCCGTTCGCTCGGCACCGTGTCATCCAGAACGGTCTGGCGCGGTGCCTTGACCGCCCTTGCCACGTGACTGATACATCGGTTCTGGGCGATCCTTGCGGCATAGGCTTTCAAGCTGCCATCACCGCGGTATTTCTTCAGGGCCTGCCAGAGCGCCAGCGAGACTTCCTGCATCAACTCTTCCTGCTGCGACGGATCAGCCTCATATGACGCCACGATCCGCCCCAACATGTTGCCGTGCTCCTGCAAGATAGCCTTAATATTCACGCGGTGACCGCCCCCGATTGATCGCCCTATGCCTCAGACAGTATCTGTTCGCTGGAAAGCCGGCGGCTTGTCAACCACAAGCAGATGGCCGTGCCCACAATCGCGGACAGGAAGGCCGCACCTGTAACGGCCAGATCGGGGCTACCGTCAAAGAATATCCGCCCCAAACTTTCAACATCCGCAAAAATCGGCAGATATTTGGTTACGGCAGGTAGCTTGTTTTCGCCATACATCTTTGCGTAACCCACAATCACCGGCGCCATCATCATCATCGACATATAGGTCTGCCCTTCCTTGAAGCTTTTAGCATGAATGCTGACAGCAAGAAGGACGGACGCCACAAACATGCTAAGTGCCGCAAGCTCAAGCACTGCCAATATGAAGCCACCAACCGTAAGCTGCAGCTTGAAGGGCAGAACATCCGCGGGCACGAACTGCAACAGGATCAGGTCAATGGTCACGGCAAGCATCGTGCCGCCGAACGCAAAGGTGGCTACCATTGCCCACTTGCCTGCAACCAGGTTCCCGGTAGAAACCGGCTGCGCCATCAGCGACTGCAGGCTCTGGCGTTCGCGCTCACCCGCCAGCGCATCAAGCGCCACGCTCATGCCCATCACAAAAGGCGCGAGCATGAACACAAGCATCAGGCTGTTGCCCAGCATCTTGTTGATAAAGCTTGAAGGCGCCAGGTCTGACCTGTTGACCACAATTGGGGCCATTAGGCCAAGCGGTACACCGCGGGTGACAAGCCGCACACCCGCGACATGCTGGCCGTAAGCATCAAGTGCTTCCCGCACGTCATCGCCCCTGTCCGCCTGTTGGCGGGACGTTTCATCCACATAAAGCTGAACCGGCACGCTTTCACCGCGGCCAAGTTTCACACCAAAGTCATCCGGCAGCACGACCATGGCATCTGCCCCGTCAGGCAAGCTTTCAGGCGTATCCAGGGACACCACTGGCACCACCTCAAGTCCCTGCTTTTCAAGAAAAGCTACCATGCCTGGCGCCTGGTCACTGCCAGACAGTGCAACTGTCGAGCGCGCGGTTTCAGCCCGGTCATCGGCCATCAGGAAGAAAATGAAGGCCATCAAAAGTGGCACACCAAACGCATAGGATGCGATGGCCAGCACCGCGCGCTTGTCGCGCAGCATGTCTTTCATTTCCTTGCGGTATACGGTTCTGATCAGGCGGTTCATGCTGCTGTCCTCCCGTGTGCCGCGGTCAGCGCCACAAATGCTTCTTCAAGGTTTGGTTGGCCGGCTTCCCGGACAAGATCAGCCGGCGTACCGTCGGCGCACACAACGCCGTCCGCAATCATCACAACATGGTCAGAAAGAATTTCCACCTCTGCCATCACATGCGACGACAGGAGCACACAGTGCCCTGCGGCCTTCAGCTCCAGAAGGATTTGCCTGAGCATACGGATGCTCATGACATCAAGCCCGCGCGTGGGCTCATCCAGCACGATATTCTTCGGTTTGTGAAGGATCGCCCGGGCCAGAGCCACCTTCATGCGCTGCCCCTGGCTAAAGCCTTCCGTTCGACGTTCCAGGATATCTTCCATGTGAAGTAGGCTGACAACCTCCCCCACCGCATTTTCCAGCGCTGCGCCGCTCATGCCGTGGAGTTCAGCATAATATTCCAGATGCTCGCGCGCAGTCAGGCGCGTGTAAAGACCGAACTGGTCCGGAAAAATGCCGAGAAGCTTCTGGGCGCCGAGTGGGTCTTGCTGCACACAGATACCGTCCACTGTTACCTGCCCATGATCGGGCCTCAAAAGCGCAGCCACTGTCCGAAGTGTGGTTGATTTGCCCGACCCATTCGCCCCCAAAAGCGTTGTGATAGAGCCGTCCTTTGCAGTGAAGCTGACATCCTTTACAGCCTGCACTTCGCCAAAGTTTTTTCCTATTTTATCAACGATAATCATGACTTACCCCCTAATTCACCGTGCCGTTCAGGCCGGTGACCACCGGCAGTCGCTTCAAATATCCCAGGCACTCGGTATCGAGCGCGTCGGCATCAAGCGTTGTGACAAACTTCTTCAAAAGATGCGGCATGCAGGCAGTTGCGCTGGTGATATGGCCATTGCCGGCAACAACGATATGGCGCCCGTTCGGGAAACCCTGCAGCCAATGCTCGCCCATGCCGGGCGGGGTCACGGGGTCCAGGTCGCCGCTCAAAATCAGGGCCGGCACGTCGCTTGAGATAGGCTCATGGGCATCCGGCGCACCAGGCAGGGCGTCCCAAGCCTTACAGCCTGCCTGCCAGTAGCGGAAATAGCTGTCTTTCGCGAAACTGTCGGCTGCTGCTTCTTGAAGCACACTCTGCCGCGTGCGCGGTACTTCCTCACCACACAGGATAGAAAGCGTGGCGCCCAGATACATGCTCTCAGACGCCGAAGCGCCGCCAGTGTAAAGGGCGATGAGCGGCTCAAGGTTGCCACCATCGGCCGCATCAATCACATAAGGCAGCATCACGGTGGCATCAGCGGAATACATGACGGAGCGAATGCTTTCCACCGCCATCACGAAGCTTATATCAAGCTCAAGCGGCTCACCCGAAAGCGGGTCATTGCCTGAATATCGCAGTTCTCCCGCGGCCGCCTTGGCCAGGAATGCTTCCACCTGCGCTTCAAAGTCGGGATAGCGTGCGGTGCAAGCCTCATTCTGGCGGCAGTCTTCTGCCAGCATACGCTTGGCGCGCTCGGCGCTTTCTGGTGCACTTTCAAACAGGGAAACGTCAGGCGGCGCGACACCGTCTACGATAATGCTTCGCACATGGTCTGGATGGCGTTTGAGATAAAGCCCTACCGTGCGTGTTCCCCAGGAACCGCCCCAAAGGTTCAATTGTTCATACCCCAGGGCCTGTCGCACCGCTTCCATGTCGCGCACGACATTTTCCATGGTGAAATGGCGTACATCAATGTCATGCGCAGCGCGGCATTCCCTGATAAAGCCGGTCCAGTCATCCAGGCTGGATAACATCTCGCCTGGCTCGACCTCACAGTTCAGCGGGTGGGACTTGCCCGTTCCGCGCTGATCCACGAGTACAATGTCTCGCGTTTGGCGAATTTGGCGAAAGGCGGTTGAAGCCAGAATGCCGTACTCGCCCGCGGCCTGCCCTGGCCCACCAGCAAAAACCCAGATGGGATCTGGCTCCGACCGGCTGCTTTTCGCCGGGATAACCGCCGCGTGAATTGGTATCCGGGTGTCTTCAGGGTTGTCGTAATCAAGCGGCACCTCAATGGTAAGGCACTGCACACGCCCCTTAAGGCCCTTGATAAAGCACGGCTCTGTCACCGCCTCGCTACTGTTCTGCTGGGCGCCTGCGGGCAATATCGCCGCAAGCGCCAGCAGTCCTGCTGTCGTGATCTTGGATAAAGGATTCACCTTTTTCTTCCCCCATTGGTAGGTTGACCTTGCACGTTTCTAACGCGCTTGATCTTTCAGTCCAACGGGGTTGAGAAAACTTACAGTTTTTTTGGGCTCCCCCTTTATCCTGTCCTGCGGGCAACCTTGTGGTTTTTCAGCACCTGGTCTTTCTGCCGCCCCGCCAATTCTGCCAAATGATCGAACCTGTGCTCGAACGTACCAACGCCCTGTGTCAGGGACCTGAGTTCAATAATCAGGTCCTGCATTTCTGACGCTGGCATTTGCGCCTCAATCTGGTCCCAACCGGGCCAGCCATCGCGGCCATCAAAGCCCATGATCTGCCCACGCCGAGAGCTGATCATGCCATTGATCCTGGCCATATAATTGGTAGGCGCCATAACGCGCACATGCTCAATGGGTTCCAACAGCACAGGATCGCAGTCTGGCAACGCATCAGCCATCGCCATCCGGCCGGCAGTCTTGAATGCCATGTCAGAGCTGTCCACACTGTGATGCTGGCCATCCTGAAGGGTGACCTCCACATCCACGACAGGGAAGCCAAGCGGTCCTTGCCGCAAATATTCCTTCACGCCGGCCTCGACGCTCGGGATATATTGCTTTGGCACCGCCCCTCCGGTGACTTTCTCCTGAAACTCAAAACCTGCGCCAAGACCACGAGGTTTGACCTCTATCACCACATCGCCAAACTGGCCGTGGCCGCCCGACTGTTTCTTGTACCGGGTATGCTGAACCTTGTTTCGCCGAATAGTTTCCTTATAGGCCACATGTGGATCAGCAAACCGTACGTCCACGCCATATTTGTCATTCAGGCGCGTCATCGCCGCGCGCATGTGTATTTCACCCTGCCCCCACAACAGAAGCTCGCCTGTATCTTCACAGTGCTCCACGTCGAAGGATGGATCTTCTTCCATAAGTTTCGTGAGCGCCTCAGAAAGCTTCGCCTCATTCTTGCGGTCGCTGATCGCAATTGCGCGCGCATAAACGGGCTGCAACAGGCCGGGCTTTGGGGCACCCGTGCCTCCCAGCGTCTCGCCGGTTTTGACATCCTCCAAGCGGGGAATGGCCACAAGGTCGCCCACATCGGCCATTGTCGCTTTCTTCAGATCGGTTCCTGCTATTCTAAAAAGCCCACCAACCTTGTTGCCGCCCACATGCAGCCCCTCTGTTACCGCGCCCTTGAGGACCCGCACAAAAGATAGCTTGCCCATATGGGGCAAGTGACGTGTCTTGAGCACATAGGCTGCTATTTCCTTGGTTTTTTTGGGCATCATGCGCTTGGAGGCCATTTCAAACCCCGGCATTTCATGCCTTAAGGCCTTCATCAGCCGCTTCAGGCCATAACCCTGGCTGGCACAGCCCATAAGCACAGGCATTATGCGGCCTGCACGAAGATCGTCAGCCAGATCCGTGAACACTTCATCACTTGGTGGGTCCACTTCTTCCAATAGCTCTTCCATCAGGTCGTCGTGGAAGTCTGCGAGCGTTTCCAGCATATGGAAGCGGTCTTCCGCTATCTGCTCCAGAATGCTCTCGGCGCCGTCCTTGATCTCTCGGCTGCCGTCCATGCCATAGCTGTATGCGCGCTTTGACGCCAAATCAACAAAGCCCGTAATCGCGTTTCCGTCGCGGATTGGCACATGCCTCAGAACGGCAGGCAGTGCGCTTACCTCATCCAGAGCTGCCGCTATTTCGCGGATATGCACATCCGAATGGTCAATCTTGTTGATGAAAAGAAGATGTGGGATGCCTTCTGCCTCCAGCTCATGCAACAAGGGGCTCAAGGCAAAGATTTTTGCGGGCTCGGGTTCCGCCACCACAACGGCCACATCTGCTGCATGAAGGGTATTGCGCGTTTCCTGCAGGAATTCGATCGAGCCGGGACAATCCAGGAAAATATAGCGATCATCAAGGTAATGGACCGAGGCAATGTTGGTATCGACCCCCATGGCAAGCGCTTTCGCCTCCACACTGTCGTCACCAAAAACCCGCTCGCCATTTGCCCGGCGGCGGGTCGTTTCAGTCAAAAAAAGAATATTTTCAAGAAGTGTGGTTTTACCGCTTGAATAGGGGCCCACGAGCGCAACCACCCGCGGGCCGTGTAGAGTGCCATTGGCCATCTGTTCCTCCGTCCCAAATATTGAAGGCGCCGGGCGAAACCCAATGTTTCACCAGCGACCGAGGCACAGGCATGTTTGTTCTTTGTAAGCGGATGACCAGCCTATCAGAGCACAGGCGCCACATCAAAAAAACCGAAGCAGTCCATCTTCGGCGTCGCAACCCCTTGTCCAGCCTTCATAATTTATTAGGTCAGACGCTCTGCCCTTTGGAGCGATCGGTATGAAACGGAAGCCCGAGTCGGCCTGCCTCGCCTGAAACAGCTTGACCCAAAGGCCCTGACTATTCATGTAGAGGAAGTCTTTTTTGCACGATGAATGTTCAGGAGTGAGGCCGGATCATGACAGACCAAATGGTTGAAATTGTTGAAGTTGGCGCGCGCGACGGGCTGCAAAACGAAAAAGTCATGTTCTCCACTGAACAAAAAGTAGAACTGATCACCCGCGCCATGGATGCCGGGCTGAAAAGGCTTGAAGTTGCAAGCTTCGTGCACCCCAAACTGGTGCCCCAAATGGCCGATGCTGAAGCCGTTATCGCCGACCTGCCGGACATCAAGAATGTCGAATATGTAGGCCTTGTGCTGAATAAACGCGGGCTCCTGCGGGCACTACAAACCCGCGAGGGCAACAAGCACGGCGTTGATGAAGTCGGCTGTGTGGCGACGGCTTCGAACACATTCGGCGAAAAGAACCAGGGCCAGACGCGAGACGAGTCTGTTGCGGTTAGCAAAGAGATCATCCGGCTCGCAACCCAGGAGGGGCTGAAAGCACAGGTGACGATTTCGACAGCCTGGGGCTGCCCGTTTGAAGGTGAGGTTTCCCCGCAGGTTGTCGTTGATATGGCAAAGGAGCTGGCGGATGCCGGCCCACGGGAGATTGCCATTGCGGACACCATCGGCGTAGCCGCGCCCGTTCGCGTGCGTGAAATTTTCGAAGCCGTCAGAGACGCCCTGCCGGGCATGCCGCTCCGGGCCCATTTCCACAACACGCGCAACACCGGAATTGCCAACGCCTGGGCGGCTTATGAAGCAGGTGTGCGCATATTGGACAGCTCGGTCGCCGGCCTTGGCGGCTGCCCGTTCGCGCCGCGCGCCACCGGCAATATCGGCACAGATGACCTTCTCTATATGCTGGACCGCTCCGGCATCACGTCAGGCGTCGAGCTCGACAAGATCATTGCGCTCGCTGCCTGGGTAGAAGACGTGCTGGGCCGCCCGGTGCCTTCCATGGTTGCGCACGCGGGCGGATTTCCAACACCCCAGGCTTAAGCTCTATGAGGCCTAAGTCCTAAAAGGCGATATAAGCCCACAAAGCCATAAGCGGCAGGTTGCTAAGGAAAAAGATCTTGAAGCGCGTGCGCACGTCATTGCCTGTGACATGCACCAGCGTATGCACAAACCGTATCACCACATAGGCCCACGCAAGGCTCAGGGTGACTGTGTCTACTTTTCCCAGCATCCCGGCAGCTATACAGGCCGGGTAAAAGAGCATTGGCATTTCAAACAGATTGGTCAGGTTGCGCTGAGCCGTCTGCACGCCTTCCGGTTCCGGGCTTTCCCCTCGGAAGGTTTTGAAAAAAGCCAGGTTTGTTGTCTCGCCTTTGCCAATAGCGGCAAAACGACGTTTTGCAAGAAGCACGACGACGCCGAAAGTCAGCGTCGCCATGCCCAGCATTGGATAGAAAATTGCTTTATCCACCTATGGTCTCCCCCGTTCTGGTGTGCCGCTTTACTTTGCAGCGGCAAACAGTTTCGATTGCTCTTCCTGAAGCCGTGCGAGCGCCCGTTGGGCCAGCGCGCTATCGGGCTTGAGGCGAACCGCCTTCAAATAGTCCTGCTGCGCGTCTGTATAGTCGCCTTTTGCCTTCAGGACATTGCCCCGGTTCACATAAGCGCGCCAGAAATGGCGATCTTCAGCGATGGCACGCGTACAGGCCTCTTCAGCACTATCCAGCTTGCCAAGGGCATAGTCAACGGCACACAGGTTGTTGAGAAGCGGCACAAGGCGTTCCTTGCTCAGGTTGGCCTTCGCGGCCCGATGGAAATATTTGGAAGCGGTCTCAAGATCGCCTTCCATCATGGCGTCGGTCCCGCGTGTGATGTTGCGGTCAGGGCCAGCATAATAGGTTTGTGCGTTCGCTGCTGCGGAAAAACTTGCCACTGCCAGCACTGCACCGGCTACCAGAGTTTTACGTGTCGTCCACATTTCATGTCTCCTCGTCTAAAGTCGTGACGCAGGCCAATGGGGTTCAGGGAGGTTGGGCCCGGGTCATAAGGCCTATATGTGAAATTCATTTATGGATGTAATTGACAAATTATGCAGATTAGCTATTCATAATTGAATTGCAAAACTCGAACGCGGAGCCTTCCCCATGCTTGATTGGGATGATCTGAAATATTTCCTGGCCATGGCCGAGCAGGGTAGCCTGTCTGCGGCAGCACGTAAGCTGAACGTCAGCCAACCCACACTTTCCCGCCGCTTGACCGCCCTTGAAGAAAATGTCGGGGCCGAGATTTTCTCGCGCACCCGCACCGGGCTTGAAATGACAGCCCTTGGTGAGCAGATGATGAACCATGCCCGCCATATGCAGGACGATGTGCACGCCATTGAACGGTTGATTACGGGGCACGACAGCAGCCTGCAGGGTTCCGTTATTATATCCTGCACTGAGGCCATCGGCTCCTTGTGGTTGGTGGAAAAGCTCCTTGGGTTCCGCAAACAGTATCCTGGCATCACTGTCGATGTGAAAGTGGACAATGCGGTCTCTGACCTGTTGCGGCGTGAAGCTGATATCGCCCTCAGGATGTTCCGCCCCGTACAGAACGACCTGATCTGCAAACGTACGGTTTCCATGGCCTACGGCTATTATGCCCACAAGGATTATCTGGCAGAGCACGGCACACCCAAATCCATGGCGGACATGAAGAAGTTCGATTTCATTCTGCCGCATGACGAGATTTTGGCCTACACATCAACCGAGCACCGCAAGAGCATCGGCGCCCCCAAGGGTGCCGCGTTCCGGTCAAACAATCTGATTGCCCTCGCCGCTGCTGTAAAGGCCGGCTACGGCATTGGGGCATATTCCTGCCTTGCCGCGGCAAACGACCCAGACCTTGTGCGCCTGTTCGACGACTATGTCGTCTTCAGTTCCGATATCTGGCTCGTAAGCCACACGGAACTTCGGCGAAGCGCGCGCATCCGCGCCATGTACGATTATCTGGGCGACATTCTGCAGGACAATGCCGCTGCCTTTGCCGGGGCCACCTGACAGCCAAAACCGGGTCCTGAAAGCCCAAGCCTGTTGAACGCAATGACAACATGACCTAAAGATCATTCCAGACAAGTATTATGTTCGCCACTTCAGCTTACCTCAGGGGGGAACCAACATGATGTTGAACAAGCTTTATGCCCGCCGCGACCGTGTGGCCAAAATGCGCCGCACAGTGGACGTGGGATGGATCATGAAAGCCCCCAAGGCCGGTGTGGTGTGGTATGAGCCGGAGCCCTTCCGTCAAAACTTGCCAGAAGCACCTGATGCAAAGTCTGTTCAGAAATGCCCCGGGGCTATCGACTTCGACAGCCGTCATTTCGTTGTCAAATGCCCTTATGACCTGCATCTGCGCCTCACGCGGTCACCGGACGGCAAGCCACAGCTCCTGAATGTACAGGGTGCTAATTCGGCCGTGCGTTCGAGCGTCATGAGCCAAATCATGCTGATGCACCCGCAAAGTGAATGGCGCCATCCCGAAAGACCGCTTCTGCAGTTTGTGACACCCTATGTCTTCATCTCGGACGAACCGGTGTGGATCAACCAGCTGCCGCCCTATCTTGACTATCTCAAGACGCGCCGTCCCGGCCTGATGATCGCCGGGCGTTTCCCCATTCATATCTGGCCCCGCCCGTTTATGTGGGCATTTGAGTGGCACGATGCCTCACAGGACCTGATTCTGAGGCGTGGCGAGCCATGGTTCTATGTGCGTTTCGAAACACAGGACCCAACCCAGAATGTTCGCATTTTCGAGGCAGAGCGCACGCAGGAGCTTGACGACTATATGCAGTCGGTTCTGGATGTCTCCAATTACACCAACCGTACATACAGCTTGTTCAGGCAGGCGGAAAACCGTCGCCCTGAACACCTTCTGGTGAAAAAGAAGTAATAGCCGTTCTACTTGATGCGGTAACGGGCAAGCACTTCATTGCCCTTGCCAATATAGCTGACTTCGCTAAAGCAACCACCGGCCATTGTGATGCCGCGACCATGCTTTTTCGTGTGGCCGTCTTCTGCCGAAGTGAAAGCCTGATGGTCAAATCCCTCACCCGGGTCGACAATACGGAACAGTATCTCTGTTTCTGATCGGCGGAACTCCACCGTCACATAATTTTCGGCATAGCCCGGAAGGGAACGCCGGTATTTGATTTCGTCTGTAAGGCGGCCCTTTTCAATCAATAGCCCCTTTTCCTCATGCCCGATGGCGAGACAGCCATGCTCCACAGCATTGACGAACAATTCCGTCAACCCCAGTGCGACCGGCACAGGCTCAGCGCATGCTCCCGCCAGGAGGGCTGCCAGGTTTTTGGCTTCTTCGCGGGTACGGAAGCGATATGTAGCAACATCAACATCACCAACATCAGAAACCTTTTTGCTAACAGCATCGGCAACCGACAGACGCAACATATAGTCATCGATTTCTGCACGGACGGCGCCCCACAAGGCATCCGGCCCCTTCTCCAGGCTGATAATGCGACTGACATTGAGATCGAACCTTAACTGCTTGAGGTCCGGCTCCGCGTCAATGTCTGCAAGAAGAACGATCGGCCCGCCTGCTGCTAGAAAATCGGCACCAAGTGCCCGGCCAACCGCTTCGGCCCCCTCCCTGCGGGCTGTCTGGGCATCAGTAATGAAACCCAATGTCGGTGCTGCGCCCGCCATTGTGGCGGCCAATTCCTGGCTATCTGAAACGCACACACAGTCAAATTCAGGAGGACGTGCCGAAGCAACCATTTGCCCCAACGCGCTGCTTTCGGCCGCCATCACCAACACACGCCCCTTAACAACACCGTGCGCTGACGTCTTTGCGCGCTTCTTTTCCGGCGCCCGGTGCATCGCCACAGCCGTCAGATCGTCCGGCAACTCCCCCGGCAACTTGGCATAAAAGGAACCAATCAGGCGCTCTACAAGCTTATATCGGTCCCCGGCCTTCGCTTCCTGTTCCACTTCTTTGACAAAACCATCTTCGCCAAGGAAAGAACCGTCCGGTCCCGCAGCCTCAAGCAGCACGTCCGAGTAACAAAACAGGGTCTCGCCAGGTTCCAGCCGGTCAGTTTTGTTCTCATACCCTGGCCTGCTGATGATACCGACAGGTGTCCCTGCGCTATCAAGAAGTCTGACTTTGCCCTTCACATTCACGATCATGGGGCGTGGCGCGCCGGCACCTGCATAGACGATCTCACCAGTACGGTGGTTAATTACCGCATAGAACATCGTTACAAAATGCCCAAGCGGGAACGTAGGTTTCAACGCACCATTTAGACTGGTCAGAAAAATAGCTGGATCATCGCGGTACATCTCGAAACGAGACATCGTGGCATGAAGGCGGAATGTATTAAGCGCTGCCCCTACCCCATGACCTGACACATCAAGCACAAATACGCCGAACTCGTCATCAGAAAGCCTCCAGCCGCCCCACAGGTCGCCCCCCAGTTCAAACGATGCCCGATAGTGGGCCTCAAATGACACATCGGAGGATTCCTCAAGCTCCTGCAGCGTATCCTCGTCGGGCAACAGCGAATGCTGCATGTCCCTTGCCATGGACAATTCAGTGTGCATTCGGCTGTGGAAATCACTTAGGTTCTTGATCAGGAACTTGTTTTCAAGGTGCATGCACACTCGAGCAAGCAGTTCCGGCTGATTGATGGGCTTGGAGACAAAATCGGTAGCGCCGCTACTGAAGACCTTTACCCGCTCCTCCGGCGTTTCAGACGCTGACTGGACAAGAATTGGCAGCCCACTGGTTTTCGGGTCAGCCCGCAGTATCCGACATACTTCATAGCCGGTCACTCTGGGCATATTGAGGTCCAGGATCAGCAGATCGGGCGGTGTATTCTCGATAAATTCAAGTGCTTCCTGACCATCTTCCGCATAGAAAAGGTGTGTGAAACCAGCTTGCTCCAGGCAGCGTCCGATAATCTGGCGCATGATTGACATGTCGTCCACGATCAGGATGGTCGCGCCTCGAATTTCGGCTGCAACTTCCTCAACCCTGCCGGGGATACCTGTATTATTGGCGCTGTTCAAACTGACTGCCCAGAAATTGCGGCACGGGGCCGCATCAGGACTGCAATAGATCAGAAAGCTTGGTCAGTTTCAGCATGCTAGCGACATGACCTTGAGCACCGGTAACAGACAGTTTCCAGCCGGAAGTGTCAGCTTGCTCTTTCGCGATGAGAAACATCCCAAGGCCCGCCGAATCGACCATATCCACTGCCGAAAGGTCAAATACACAAGACTTGATGTCGCGATCCGCCAGATCCTTCAATAACTGTCGGAACGCAACATTTTCAGAAAAGGTGATGTCGCCCGTGAAGGTCGCCGTGATAGCGCCATTATCAGAGTCTTTGATGCGGTATTCCATAAAATCCCCCTTCGGTCCACAAACCGAGAATTAAAGTAGCAGACAACAAAGGCAAGACCCGAGCCGTCAACTCATTGGAAAACACCCAACCCAATGTCAGTATTATGGCGCTAAACTTTAATAATTCAATAAGATAGACGACTAAATGCACCGAACATGCAAAACGCCTCCCCGGCATATCCGGGCCGGCAACAGGCTAGACGCGGCGGCGTTTGAAGTCACTGATGATCTCGGCGGCAGCGTTGTGCCCAGGCACGCCCGTTACACCGCCGCCAGGATGCGCACCCGAACCGCAAAGATAAAGCCCCTTCACCGGCATACGGTGATCTGCATGCCCAAGAACCGGACGCGATGCGAACAGTTGGTTCGGCGTCAGTTGACCGTGGAAAATATCCCCGTCAATCAGCCCAAACTTCCGCTCCAGGTCGAGCGGGGAATGGATTTGTCGCCCTATCACTGCCTTCTTGAAGTTCGGCGCATATTTGCTAACTGTATCGATGATCAAATCGGCCACGTCTTCCCGATGATCGTCCCAGCTTTTGCCGTCAGGCAAATGCGGAGCAAACTGTTGGCAGAACAGGCTGGCCACATGCTGCCCCTCTGGGGCCAGCGTGTCATCCAGCGTGCTAGGGATCAGCATTTCCACAATCGGTTCCTTGGACCAGCCCTGAAGCTGGGCATCCAGGAAGGCCTTGTCCAGATAGTCCATGCCCGGCCCGATCACGATACCTGCAGAATGATGCGGTGCCTGCCCTTCCGAAGGCAAACAGGTGAATTGCGGCAGTTCTGAAAGGGCAACATTCATCCGGAATGTGCCCGACCCGCTCTTAAGATGTTTGATACGCGTCCCAAAATCGGTTGGCACCAAGGCAGGGTCTACCAGTTTCCCGAACAGTAGCTTGGGCGCCACGTTGGCTGCAACCGCACGGGCCTTGATGACAGTACCATCTTCAAGGGCAACACCACGGGCCTTGCCTTTATCCGTGATCACTTCCGCAACCGGGCTGTCCACACGGATTTCTGCACCGGCTTCCCGGGCGGCATTCGCGATGGATTCACTGATGGCGCCCATGCCGCCAATCGCATGCCCCCAAACGCCTTTCTTACCATTCACTTCACCGAAACAGTGGTGCAGCAGTACATAAGCTGTCCCAAGCGCATTCGGGCTGGTGTAGGCGCCGACAATGCCATCAAAAGCAAAGGCAGATTTGATCATGTCGTTTTCGAAATAGCGATCCAGCATGTCGGCGCAGCTTTGCGTCGCCATATCCAACAGCAGGCGCTGGGCCTCGATCGGCTGGCGGATAGCGCTCAACCCAAGCGCCGCAGCCTTGATCATATCTCGAAGACCACCACCGGCGTTTGGCGGCGCCTGCAAAAGCAGCCGACGCAGCTCATCCGCCACCATGGAAATATCGGCGCTGTAGCGATCCAGGGCTTCGGCATCATGCTGGGAAAAGCGTGCGAATTCCTTCTTCAGTTCGTCGTGATCGTAAGAGAACGCCAGGTGGTCTCCGTTCTTCATCGGGAATATGTTCGCCAGTTTGCGCTCAACAATCTTCAGGCCATGCCTGTGCAGCTCAAGATCTGCGATTACCTTGGGGTTCAAAAGGCTGACAGTGTATGACGCGGAACTGTTGCGGAACCCCGGATGGAACTCCTCCGTCACGGCAGCGCCGCCCAGCATTTCCCTGCGCTCAAGCACAACCACCTTGAGGCCTTTTTTCGCCAGATAGGCTGCACAGGTCAGGCCGTTGTGACCGCCGCCAACAATCGCTACATCATACATACTTACTCTCCCTCAAAAATATCCCCCGCAAGCTGGGTACGACACTCCATGCACTCGGGCAATGGCAATTTTTCCGCAGCTGGTTTCCGGTTGCCAAATCTATCCTTCACAGCCGCACGGCTTTTCGCTACAAGCTGTTTAAGTTTCTTTGTCAATTAAGGTTTCAGCCAATGAAGACCGTCTTTGTTATGATCAAATGTGAACTGGGCCGCACCTATGATGTCGCCGCCCATCTGGCGGACGAAATCCCGGAAGTTCGCAGCGTCTACTCCACATCCGGCAACTATGACCTCCTGGCCCAGTTCCAGCTGGGTGCAGATCAGGAAATCGGCCGTTTCATTACGCAGGAAGTGCAGACAACTCCCGGCGTCAAGGACACCTACACGATCATCGGCCTGAATGCCTTCACTGAAGATTCCGTCGGCACAGGGCCTGACCCGATCTGATTGCAGGCTGACCTTCAGACAGGTTTAAAGGGGCGCCCTACGGTGCCCCTTTTGTTTGCTTCCCAGGCCTAGTCGCAACCGTGCACGCAGGCACCGCCGATATAGGTGGTCGTTACCTTGATATCGCTGATCGCCTCTGGCTGCACTTTGTAAGGGTCAGCATCCAGAATGATGAAATCAGCTTCCTTGCCCACTTCGAGCGACCCACGAATGTCGTCCTGCCCCATCAGGTAGGCACCATTCACGGTCAACGCCCGGATCATGTCGTCCACAGATACGGCTTCCTCAGGAATCCATCGCTGATCATCTGCGTTTTCCGGGTCTTTCCGAAGCACGGCCACTTCAATGGAATGGAATGGGTTGCTGGTGGAAACGGGCCAGTCACTGCCCCAGACGATACGGGCATCTGCCTCGATGAAGCTTTTGGCCGGATATAACCAGCGGTGCAACTCTTCCTGGAGGAAAGGTTCAGTCAGGTCAGAGATATAGGCGTCGCGGAAGTGCCAAAGCGTTTGCATGTCTGCGGTTACGCCAAGCGGGCCGAAGCGCGCAATATCTTCAGGCTGCACGATCTCCAGATGGGCCAGTTGATGGCGGCTGTCGCGCTCACCGTTGGCCTTTTTCGCCGCCTCTAGCGCATTCAGGCCAACGCGCACGGCGCGGTCGCCGATCGCATGCATATGCACCTGGAAATCTTTTGCTTCAAGCTTTGTCGCATAGTCGCTCAGGGCCTGTTCACTCAGGTTGATCTCACCCGCATGATCAGGGCCAAGGGGCGCATTCACGTAAGGCTCCAACAGCGCTGCGGTATGGTTTTCCGGCACACCGTCAACGAAAATCTTGACGGCTTCAGCGTCCAGGCGGCCAGCAGACCGCGCCCGGAACTGGGCCCGGCGCGAAACCAGCTTATCCACTGTGGCCGCCGCATTCTCCTCTGTCACCACAGACGTCACCATCTCTTCCGCCGCCAGAAGCGACAGACGAACGCGCTGTGGCAGGTCGGCCCTTTCCGCAACTGCCAGATATGCCTGCTCGTTCACGTCCGCCATGATGGCTGCGTCGATCGTGGCTGTGATGCCGTGCCCGGCCTGATAGGCCATGCCTGCCTCAAGGTTCTTGATCACATCATCAACGTCGGGCGTTGGGAAAATATGCATCACAAGCCCCTGGGCACTTTCCCTGAGCGTCCCTGTGGCGTTACCGTCGGCGTCGCGCTCAATGCGGCCGTTCAGCGGGTCTTCCGTATCTTTTGTAATGCCGGCAAGTTCCAGCGCCTTGCTGTTGACCCAGCCATTGTGGCCGTCAGCGGCCCCAAGAAAGACCGGCCTGTCCGGCACGACTGCATCCAGAAGTTCCTTCGACGGATTTGCATCCGGGAACAGATTGAGCTCCCACCCTGAGCCCATGATGGCAGGCATATCGGGATGCGCGTCGGCATAGGCCTTGACCGCAGCGACAATCTCTTCGGCTGAGGTCATACCCTGAAAGCCAAGCCCCAAAAGGGTTCCGCCACCGTCCGGCAGGTGGGCGTGACTATCGGTAAAACCCGGGAAAACGGGTTGGCCGTCGAGGTCAATCCGCCGGGTATTCTCTCCCGCATATGGGGCTGCACCAGCACTGCTACCGACATAAACGATCTTGCCATCCCGCACAGCCAGGGCCTCAGCCACACTGCTTTCGCCGTCCACGGTATAGATCGTACCGCCGGCGATAATCAGGTCAGCCGGCTGCATGCCTTCTTCAGCCTGCTCCCCGCAAGCCGCAACCATCAACAGCGCACCAATCGGCAGTAGCTTTTTCATCCTCATTCCCCTTGATAATGTGATCACATTTAAAGGAAACGATATCGAAAAACTTGCATTAATGCAAAAGATTATCTGAGTAATTCAGGAGATATATTGAAAAATCCGGCGCCCACAGCCTGACCAACTCGTCAAGATTGTGATCACTTACAAGCCGCCAATGAACAGCTATGTTTTCACGATGCCAACCCGGTCGATCTGCCGGTGCAGGGACACCACCCACAGAAGCACCAACACCATAATCAACCCACCAGCCAGAAGCGGCAAGCCATTCAGTTCCTGATTGAGAAGCCCCGCAGCCAGCGGTCCGGTGGAACGCCCGAGCGACTGCATGGACTGGAACACCCCCATCACTGCACCGCGCTCAGTCGGCTTCGCCCGGTGCGATGCCAGCGCCGACATGGACGTATTGAAAAGCGCGGTACCCACGCTTGTGGCGGCAATGCCGATGAACACAAGGCCGGCAGTGGGCACGATCAAGATCAGGAACAGGCCCAGCCCCATGAAAAACACCCCTGCCCGCGCCAGCGAAATTTCACCGAACCGGTTGTTCAGCCGCCCAATCAGCCCGCCCTGTACCACCATCAGCACCAGGCCAATCACCAGAAAGAGCTTGCCCATATCCGGCGGCCCCCAGGCGTAACGCGTTTCCATGAAGTAGCTGAGCACCGATTCCATCATCGAAAGCGGCACAGTGAACATCAGCATCATCAGGCAGATCTGCATCAGGATCGGGCGTGTACGGATGCGGCCGAAGGCCTCAAGGCGGCTGATCTGCCCCCGGTCTTCTTCATGCTCCGCGTGGCTTTCCCGGAACAGCACCGCAACCACCAGCGCCCCTGTGAGCAACAGCCCCGCTGCAATCGCGGCGGATACGGATATGGTGGCCGTGGCTGCATCGCTTCCACCAACCACACCACCCAGCGGCGGACCAAGAGTGAAGGCCAGGCCAATACCGGCCCCCATCAGCCCCATGCCCTTTGCGCGGTTCTCCGCGCTCGTCAGGTCGC
The DNA here is from genome assembly GCF_001550065.1 of Kordiimonas lipolytica. Next base: position 8,044 of record NZ_LRUB01000011.1, on the reverse strand, counting down.
TCACCGCCGCCATCACTACGGACGTGTTTCCCGAAAATATCCCCACCAGTGTCAGTCCCAGCAGCACAAGTGCGGGCGTGTCTGCCATGGTCGCCAGGAACAGGTAACAGGCAGATGCGCCAAGAAGCGTGATAATCAGGATCGGCCGACGCCCGAACCAGTCAGACAGTCGCCCCCACACCGGGCCGATGATAAACTGGGAAAGGCTGTAGCTCGCAAGGATCGGCGTTGCCTCCGCCTGACTGGCACCAAGGTTTTCCAGAACATACATGATGGACGGCAGCAGCATGGCAAAGCCTGCCATCACAAGAAACACGACCAGAAACAAAATAGGCATAGTCTATCCGATTGTTGCGCCGCGCCGGGCCTGAAAAGGATTTCGACCGGTTTTAAGCCGTGAGCACCAATAACTCAACAGCGGTATCTGTTCTATGCGGCAAATAAGAAAGGCCGGAAAACTCCGGCCCGATTCCCTAACGACGGCCACTTTCGACCCTCAAATTCAAGAATTCTTATTCAGCAGTGCCTGCAGAATACATATATAAGCACCAGACGAAGCGATCTACAATGTCCGCTTCTGGCCGAATGTTGCCCCTGAACTCCCCACCCAGGCTTGCCCCTTGCCCCAACAAAAAAAGGCCGGAACGATCCGGCCTTTTTCTTATCCAATATTGGCGAACTTTGCGCGTCAGCGCAGCAACACGTTGGTGAAGCGCCAGGGGTCGCTTTCATCGATCTCTTCCGGGAAAATCCAGTTGGTGCGACCGTCCAGCGGCGTCCAGTCTGTGTATTCCCCCACAACCGGCCCCAGGTATGGGCCTGCGATATCAAGGATTCGCTTGAAATCGATCTCGTCAGCTTCCACAAGGCCGCGCTTGGGGTTTTCGATCGCCCACACCATGCCGGCAAGCACGGTCGCTGTTACCTGAAGCCCTGTCGCATTCTGGTGCGGGATCAACTCCCGCGTTTCATGGATCGACAGCTGCGAGCCGTACCAGTAGGCGTTCTTCTCATGGCCGTATACCAGCACGCCCAGCTCATCAACGCCGTCGGTGATCTCGTCGCAGATCAGGCGGTGCTTGGTCTGGGCTTCAAAGGCGTTGCCCTCAAGTTCATGCAAGGACAGCACGGCATCATCACAGGGGTGATAGACATAGTGGCAGGTGGGCCGGTAGGTCACGCGCTCGTCAGCATCGAACAGGCTGAAATAGTCGGCGATCGAGATGGCCTCATTGTGGGTGATCAGGAACCCGGTCATGGAGCCTGCCATCGGCGTCCAGCTGCGCACGCGCGTGGAAGCGCCCGGCTTCTTCAGGTAAATGGCCGCGCGGCAGCCGAAGACATGTTCGGCCGCGTTCGCCGGCAGATAGCCTTCGTGCGTGCCCCAGCCAAGCTCGGCTGGCTGCAGACCTTCGGCCAGGAAGCCGTCGATGGACCATGTGTTGACGAACTCGCCCTTCTGCTTCTTCTCATCCGCCACCTGCGTGTCACGCTCGGCGATATGGATGCCCTTGACGCCCAGCTTACGCGCAAGCTCGCCCCAGCCCTGCCGGGTTTCAGGAACACTCACCTCAAGGCCGCAGTCCGCCGCGATATTGAGGAGCGCCTGTTTGACAAAATGGCTCACCAGCCCTGGGTTCGCACCGTGCGCAAGAATGGCCGTGGGGCCGCCCTTGAGGCTGTCACGCATCGCCAGCGCGTCTTCGCGGATCGAATAGTTGGTCCGAAGGCCCATCGGGCTGTCCGGGTCCTCATAGCGGCCCGGCCAGGGTTCAATACAGGTATCGATATAAAGGGCGTCCACCTTGTGGCAGAAGCGCACCAGCGACATGCTCTCAACCTCAACCGACAGGTTCACCAGGAAACCGCCCGCGCGGTCAAACAGCGGCGCAAGCACTGCCTCAAGGTTCGAAGGCGTCAGCGGTTCCCTGATGAAACGGATGCCGTGCTCGCTCGCCACATCCTGGCCGCGTTCGTCGGCGGACACGATGACGATATTGTCGCGTTGCACCTCGAAGTGCCTGAGAATGAGGGGCAAAAGCCCCTGCCCGATCGAACCAAACCCAACGATCACCAGCGGGCCGTCAATCCGCGCATAACAAGGCCACCCATCAACCATTCAGACACTCCTACATCAAGAATCGGCTTAGTTTTCGGGCGCACCATAGTCAGCTTGCCCCCGACCATCAAGCGCGAAGGGTAACAATAGGCCCTGTGCGCGCTGGCGAAGGCCTCTAGGTCAATGCCCCAGAGAACAAAAAAGGCCGGAGCGATCCGGCCTTTTTCTTATTCGATTTTAAGGGCGTGCCTTACTTCACTTCCGCCATGATCTGGCGGCGGGCTTCGTCCATCATTTCTTCAAGGTGTTTTTCGATACGGTGACGGGAAATATCCAGGCCTTTGCCTTCAATATCCGCCATTACCTTGCGAATCACGTCCTCGTCGCCATCTTCTTCCAGGTCGGATTTCACGACCTCTTTGGCATAAGTCGCAACATCGTCACCCGAAAGGCCCATCTCAGACGCCAGCCACTCGCCAAGCAGGCGGTTACGGCGGGCACGAGCCTTGAACATCATGCTCTCGTCATGGGCAAATTTATCTTCAAAAGCCTTCTCGCGGCCGTCGAACGTGGTCATTGGTACTTTCCTCTTATCCGAGTCTCTAACTGAGACCCCAGTAAAATAGCATAGCGCATCCGTCAATAAAGGAAATTTCTGCGCCCTTTTCCAATGCTTACACGAAACTTATTGTTATTTGTTACAGAAAGATTGTCGCAGGGAACCTTTTCCCTTATGTTCGCGCCCGCGCAACCCACTGACATCCCTCAAACTGAGGAAAAGAGGCAATATATGTCCCGCCGCAACAAGATTTACGAAGGCAAGGCCAAAGTTCTGTTCGAAGGCCCTGAGCCCGGCACCATTATCCAATATTTCAAAGATGACGCCACTGCGTTCAATGCCGAGAAAAAAGGCACGCTCGCAGGCAAAGGCGTGGTGAACAACCATATCTCTGAATATATCTTCACCGCCCTCGCCGACATCGGCGTCCCAACGCACTTTATCGAGCGCACGTCCATGCGTGAGCAGCTTGTGAAGGCTGTTGAGATCATTCCGGTTGAAGTGATTGTTCGCAATATCGCAGCAGGCGGCATCTCCAAGCGCCTCGGCATCGACGAAGGCACGCCGCTGCCACGCCCGATTGTTGAGTTCTGCTACAAGTCGGACGAGCTGGGCGACCCGCTGATCTCCGAAGAGCATGTTCTGGCATTCGGCTGGGCCGATGAGATCGAGCTTGAGGAAATGACCCACTATGCGCTCCGCATCAACGATTTCCTCTCCGGCCTTTTCGCGGGCATCGGCATCAAGCTTGTGGATTTCAAGCTGGAATTCGGCCGCCTGTATGAAGGCGAAGACTGCATCACCATTCTCGCGGATGAGATCAGCCCGGACGGCTGTCGCCTGTGGGACATGAAAACCGGTGAGAAGCTGGATAAAGACCGCTTCCGCCGCGACCTTGGGGGCGAAATGGAAGCCTATCAGGAAGTCGCGCGCCGTCTTGGCATTCTGCCGAACGCGGACATCACCGAAATTGCAGACCATCAGAACAAGGGCCAGAAGCAGTAGCTTCTGGTCCAACCTTTTGTAAGCCCAAAGCCTAACGGCACAATTACCTGACTGAAAGAAAGTGAGCCCAATGAAAGCCCGCATTCACGTAACCCTTAAAAACGGCGTTCTGGACCCTCAAGGCAAAGCCATCGAGCATGCGCTCGGCAACATGGGATTTGACGGTGTCGAAGCCGCCCGCCAAGGCAAATATATCGAGCTGGACCTCAAGTCCACGGATCGCGCGTCGGCGGAAAAGGAAGTGGACGAAATGTGCCGCAAGCTTCTGGCCAATACCGTGATTGAAAACTATTCCATCGATCTGGAGTAGAACACATGAAATCCGCGGTTATCGTTTTCCCGGGATCGAACTGCGACCGGGATATGGCTGTCGCCCTAGAGAAGATCACAGGGCAAAAGCCACTCATGGTCTGGCACCAGGAGTATGACTTCGACAAGGTCGATTTCATTGCCCTGCCAGGCGGTTTCTCCTATGGCGACTATCTTCGCTGCGGCGCCATGAGCGCGCGCTCGCACATCATGAAAGAGGTCATCAAGCGCGCGGAAGCGGGCGTGCCCACTTTCGGCGTGTGTAACGGCTTCCAGATCCTGACGGAAACCGGCCTGCTGCCGGGCGCCCTGATGCGTAATGCGGGCCTGCATTTCGTGTGCAAGGACGTGAAGATGACGGTGGAAAACGCCGACACCATGTTCACCAACGCATACGCGGCGGGCGAAGAAATCACCATTCCTGTGGCGCACCATGACGGCAACTATTTCGCCGACAAGGAGACGCTCGACCGCATGGAAGGCGAAGGCCAGGTGGCATTCAAGTACGCCGAGGACATCAACGGCGCGCAGCGCCGCATCGCCGGCATCACCAACGCCAAAGGCAACGTCCTTGGCATGATGCCTCACCCTGAGCGCATGATCGAACCAGCATTGGGCGGCTCTGACGGCCGCAAGCTGTTCGAATCCGTCATGAACCGACTGGGCTAAGGGGAAGAGACATGAAAACCGGTAACGAAATTCAAATCACCCCTGAGCTCGTGAAAGAGCACGGCCTGACGGAAGAAGAGTATCAGCGCATCGTCGGCGCCATGGGGCGTGAGCCAAACTATACAGAGCTTGGCATCTATAGTGTGATGTGGTCTGAGCACTGCTCCTACAAATCATCCCGCTTCCACCTGAAGAAGCTGCCGACCAAGGCGCCTTGGGTTATCCAGGGGCCGGGCGAGAACGCTGGCGTGATCGACATTGGCGACGGCCAGGCCGCGATCTTCAAGATGGAAAGCCATAACCACCCATCCTACATCGAGCCTTACCAGGGCGCGGCAACGGGCGTGGGCGGCATTCTGCGCGACGTATTCACTATGGGCGCACGCCCGGTGGCCAACATGAACGCGCTCCGCTTCGGCGAGCCTGACCACCCGAAAACCCGCCACCTGCTGGCGGGCGTGGTTGAAGGCATCGGCGGTTACGGCAACTGCGTGGGTGTACCCACCGTGGGCGGCGAAACCAACTTCGACGAAAGCTACAATGGCAACATCCTGGTGAACGCCATGACTGTTGGCCTCGCAGATGCGGACAAGATCTTCTACTGCGCGGCTGCGGGCGTTGGTAACCCTGTCGTTTACGTGGGTTCCAAAACCGGCCGCGACGGCATCCACGGCGCCACCATGGCATCCGCCGAATTCACCGAAGACAGTGAAGAAAAGCGCCCTACTGTACAAGTGGGTGACCCCTTCACCGAAAAGCTGCTGATTGAAGCCTGCCTTGAGCTGATGGCCACAGACGCCATCATCGCAATCCAGGACATGGGCGCGGCTGGCCTGACGTCGTCATCGGTTGAGATGGCGTCCAAAGGCGGCGTGGGCTTCGAGCTGGACCTTGATCAAGTGCCGCAGCGCGAAGCAAACATGCTCCCATACGAGATGATGCTGTCCGAGAGCCAGGAGCGCATGCTCATGGTCCTCAAGCCAGGTCGCGAAGACATGGCCAAAGCCATCTTTGAGAAGTGGGAACTGGACTTCGCCGTGATCGGCCATATCACCGACACCGGCAACCTGACGCTGAAGTTCGGCGGCGAAGTGGTGGGCGACATGCCGATCAACAGCCTCGTTGAGGACGCGCCAGAGTATGAGCGCCCCTATATCCCGACGCCGAAGCGCGACGTGGTAGACGTGGAAGCGCCAGCTGACCTGAATAAGGCCGTCATGGACCTGATCGGCGGCCCGAACCTGTGTTCCCGCCGCTGGATCTGGGAACAGTATGACCATATGGTGATGGGCGACACGATCCAGCGCCCGGGTGGCGACGCGGCTGTTGTGCGTGTGCACGGCACGGAAAAAGCGCTGGCAATCAGCACAGACGTAACCCCGCGCTACTGCTATGCCGACCCTGTTGAAGGCGGCCGTCAGGCTGTGGCTGAGACATGGCGGAACATCACGGCTGTGGGCGCGACCCCGCTTGCGATCACCAACTGCCTCAATTTCGGCAACCCGGAGCGCAAGGACATCATGGGCCAGTTCGTTGGCTGCCTTGAAGGCATGGGCGAAGCCTGCCGCGCGCTGGATTACCCGATCGTATCCGGTAACGTGTCGCTTTATAACGAAACCAACGGCTCCGGCATCCTGCCAACGCCCGCTATCGGCGGCGTGGGTGTGATGGCTGACAGCAACATGATGGCCACCATCGCGTTCGAGGGCCCGGGCCAAACTGTGGTGCTGATCGGCGAAACCAAGAACGAGCTGGGAGCAAGCCTCTACCAGAAGCAGATTCTGGGCAAGAACGAAGGCTGCCCGCCGCACGTTGACCTGGATATCGAACGCCGGAACGGCGATTTCGTCCGGGCGCTCATTGAAAATGGCCAGGTTTCCACTTGTCATGACCTGTCTGACGGCGGCCTGATTGCGGCCCTTGCCGACATGGCAATCGCAGGCAAGGTTGGCGTGAACGTGACCGTTGAGGGCGACCTGCCGCTGCATGTGGCGCTTCTGTCTGAAACCCAGGCGCGCTATCTGGTGGCAACCGATGCCGCCACGGCAGAGACGATCCGCCAGGAAGCCAAGGACGCCGGCATTCCGGTCGCGGTTCTGGGCGAAACCGGCGGTGACCGTGTATCTGTGAACGGCGGCGCGCTTGACCTGGCGCTCAGCGACCTAACGGCAGCCCACGAAGGCTGGATGCCGAATTTCATGGCGAAAGAGCCGCTGTCGGCTTAAGCAGGCCTGACAATCAAATCATCAGAAAGGCGCCCTACCCGGCGCCTTATACATTGAGAGGCACGAAGATTTGTTATGATCTTCGTGCCTCTTTGATTTTGAACAGGGGGTGGCCACCCCCTGTTCAAGGTGCGGAATGTGGTTGAGCCCACTCGGGGCAAGACCTTTTACGGTCGTAAAAAAGCATAACCCTTCCGCACCACAGAGGCTTCGTCGAACCGCTGAGTGAGCTTTTACGCTCGTGTATAAGAAAGACAAAGCCAATGACTTATACCACGCGATCCATTGGGATCGACATATCAAAATCATCCTTTGACGTTTGCCTGCTGCCAGAAGGCGAAGCAGACACATTTACCAATAATACATCCGGCATTGCCAAATTCCTTTCGTGGGTTGCTGACAGGGAAGACATTGAACGGCTGATCCTGGAGCCTACAGGTGGCTATGAACGCATGGTCACAGATGCCTTGCTTGCAGCCGGGTTGCCGGTTGCCAAAGTTAATGCCCGATATATCCGTCAGTTTGCCCGGGCCAGTGGGCAATTGGCCAAAACCGACAAGGTGGATGCCTTTGTGCTAGCCGACTATGGCAGGCGCATGGAAACACGCCTTCTTGAACAACCTTCTGAACAGCAGCAGGAACTCTCAGACCTCGTAGTCCGATACAAACAGCTGTCCCACATGATTGTCCAGGAAAAGAACCGCCGGGAAAAGCTGCTGAACAAGGCAAGAGACTGGATCGAAGAGGCTCTGAATTTCCTGCTGGAACAGCGTCAAGCCGTTGTGGAAGCGATGGAGGAATGCCTGGAACAGGATGCAGCACTCAAGGCCAGGGCCAAAGTGTTGACTTCAATAAAGGGCATTGGATTGCGGACCGCCTGCTTCCTGCTGGCAGGCCTGCCGGAACTGGGTCATCTCGACAAAGGACAAATCGCCAAGCTCGTTGGTCTAGCCCCAATCAACCGGGATAGTGGTCTAATGCGCGGCAGGCGGACAATTACAGGAGGACGGAAACATGTGCGCGATGCTTTATATGTGGCGACACTCCCCGCCATTCGCTTCGATCCGGAAATGAAAGCTTTCTATCAACGCCTCAGGGAAAACGGGAAGCCCGGTAAAGTCGCTCTCATTGCAGTCACTAGAAAAATCCTCATTCGCGCAAACGCAAAAATGAGGGATCACTATGCAGCCGCGCTTGACACATAACACCGCTGCTTTT
>NZ_LRUB01000010.1 GCF_001550065.1 Kordiimonas lipolytica | reverse complement strand
GTGGCAACACAGACGCGCGCGCGCCCATCCCGCATCGCCTGCAGGGCGTGGCTGCGTTCGTTCTGACTCAGTTCACCCGACAAGGCCACAACCGAAAAGCCACGGTTATTGAGGCGGCTCGTCATATGGTTCACTTCAGCACGCGTGCTGCAAAAGATGATGGTGTTCGGCGCTTCGAAATAACGGATCACATTGATGATGCCGTTTTCTTTGTCATTGGGTGCCAGCATCAGGGCGCGATATTCGATGTCCTGGTGCTGCTTCGTATCGCTTTTGGTTTCAATGCGGATGGCATCGCGCTGATAGCGTTTGGCAAGCCCCATAATCGATTTCGGCACGGTCGCAGAGAACAAAAGCGTCCGGCGGTGATCCGGCGCTGTATCCAGCATATATTCCAGATCATCCCGAAAACCGAGATCAAGCATTTCGTCAGCTTCATCAAGAACAACAGCACGCAGCGCTGTCATATCAAGCGAGCCCCGTTCAATATGGTCGCGCAACCGGCCGGGTGTGCCAACCACAATGTGCGCGCCCCGGTCCAGACTGCGGCGCTCCGTGCGCATATCCATCCCGCCAACACAGGTGGCAATGGTTGCCCCAGCCAGTTCATAGAGCCATTCAAGCTCGCGCTTCACTTGAAGGGCAAGCTCACGCGTGGGCGCGATCACGAGCGCCAGTGGCGCGTGTGCCTGGGTGAGCTTTTCAGCCCCCTCAAGAATATCGGGCGCAAGGGCAAGGCCGAAAGCAACTGTTTTGCCAGACCCCGTTTGTGCAGAAACGAGAGCGTCAGCGCCAACAAGGCCCGGGGCCAGCATTTCTTTCTGCACGGGTGTGAGAGAAGTATAGCCGCGTTTTGTTAACGCTTGGCCGAGCGCCGGAACGACACCATCAAATTCTGTCATTGTATACTTTCGGAAACGGGGTTTAGCCGCAAAACTGCCAGCTAATCGCATTAAGAAGACCGCACGGATACTGCGAAGCGTGCGCCGAGACAAGCTCAATTTAGCCTGCCCATTGTAGACTGAGTTCAGGCAGTGTCAAAATAATCCCATTTCCTGTGCCCGGCGGAGCCCCAGAAAAGGCGCGCACTATGTATAGTCCGTCACCCTGAACTTGGTTCAGGGTCCATTGCACAAGCCTTTCCTAAGCGTAGCTGCGCCAAGCATTGTGTGGATGCTGTTTGCGAAGCTGGCGGCACGCCAAACAAGTTCAGCATGACGGAGGATTTGCCCTACTTCTCATCCTTGTAAGACAAACAAAAATGTTGTGCAGTGCCCGCAAATTGCTAACGTGTCGCAATGACACCACGCCTTCAATTTGTTCGTGACACACATCCCTCTTCCCTGAATTTGGCCGGGGATGGCGATGACGTTGAATTGATCGAAAAAATAGAAGCCTCTTTTCAGACAACATTTGCAGACGCTGACACTGCGCAATGGCACACGGTTGGCGACATCTACACCACGCTGAGAAAAGAGGTTGGGAAAAGTACCGCCTATCACTCCAAATGCGCCGGACAGATGGCGTTCTACATAGTTCGCCGCATTCTCAAAGAGTTGGCACCAACCATAAAGGTTACGCCGCAAACAAAGTTTTCAGACCTGCCTCATCGCTGTCACCCCAAACTTCGCAAGGTTCTGCTGAACCAATACAAGCTATATGCGCCGTCGCTAGAGCTTTCCGGGCCGGGCTGCCTGCTGCTTCTCATCACATGGCTGGGGGCTGGTGTTTGGTGCATTCTTAGAGACGCCAATGCCCTTTTCTGGGTATTTCTCGCTATAGGCAGTGCTGGATTTGTCTATCTCTTGCCCCAAAGATATCGCGGCTCAATCGGTGAGTTTTCTTCGACAGTAGCCGACATGAACTATGATTATCTCGTTAAACGCGGTGCACGCTCAGATGGACTTCGAATATGGGAAGCGTTGGGATACATTATTGAAGACGAAACAGGTGTGGACCGATACCTCGTCAACAGAAACACCCTCCTGCTAACAAAAGAAGCTTACGAAAAAGAGTGGATTACGCAATTTGAAGCCACTCAAAACAGCAAATTCGCGGGCCTAGTGGGCTTACTTGAAGAAGCAAAGGACATCACTCGCGATTTTTCGGGCGACATTGACTTGAAGAATGCCGCGAACACCTTTAACCACTGGCTGGACGCAATGCACTCGGCACCGGAAGATATCTTGTCAGAAATCCAGACATTCTTCTATCCCACAGGGACTTGGGACGATTTATCAGCACGCATGACGAAAAGATACTCAGATGCCGCATCCGCAATTGCCCAGTATATTGTTGAAGAAATCAAAAAGATTAAATCGGGCAAACCGTCCTTGTAGCCCCCTATTTCTCGCCCGTGTAGGCCAGCACCACGTCGATGGTGTGTTCGGTAAAGCGGTCGCGGCGTTCTTTTGAAATGCCGTCCAGCTTCATCACGGTCAGCATCTGGCTTGCGGCCAGCAATATGCGCGCGTCGTCCCGCGCGCCGCGGCCCTTCTGGCGGCCCGGTGTGGCGGCATCCAGGATCGCAGTGAGGTTATCGAGCACGATATTCTGGCATTCCAGGAATTTTTCGCGGATGTGCGGCGCGAAGTTGGTGGACCAGTTCAGCCAGACCTGGGCAAAGGCGCGCTCATCATCCAGGCGGCTGGTGGCATGCTCCGCCAGCGCGGTCAGCAGTTCGGCGGTCGAAAGCCCTGTGGGGTCCACCTCCGCAAAAATCGCCAGGTTTTTCTCCGCCACGTCATCCAGCACCGCGTCAATCAGCGCCTCGCGCGTCGGGAAATAAACAAAGGTGGTGGCAACCGAAACACCCGTGCGCTTGGCAATGTCCGCGTGCTTGGCTTCGCCGATGCCGCGTTCGGCAAACAGCTCCACCGCCGCGTCCAGAAGCTGGCGGCGTCGCTCTTCCGGGTTCAGCCGGGTGCGTTTCTGCGTATCTTTCTGTCGGTCACTCATACATGGCCCTTTTAACCCCTTCCCTTTTCTACCCGGCGGGCGGGGGCTGGATCAAGCGGCAATAGCGGGCCTTGGGAAAAAGGGCACACCTGCAGGACGTGTGGGCACAGGGCACTTCCGGTGTGCCCACGCCGGAACCGCAGAAAACCGTACCCAAATGGGCCCTATGAGTGTGCCCCTTTTGTGCCCTTTTTGCTAACCGCACCGCCACTATTGACAATATTATCAATAAATGAGAGAGTCGGCCAAATTGTGATGCGAGGAGGGAAATCCATGACTGCTGAAACTGCCGCCGCCGAGTGGCGCGACACCAAAAGATATCTGTGGCCGCTGCCGGTGCTTTTGACCGCCATACCGCTTATCAGTTGGTATCTTTATGCCAAATCGGGCCATGAAGCGGTGCTGTGGCTGTCGCCTGTTTTCTTCTATGTCCTTATTCCGATTATTGAAATCGCGTTCGGGGAAGACACATCCAACCCACCGCGGGAGGCCATCCCGCGCCTGCGCGATGACCCGTTTTATCGCTGGTCGGCCTTCGCCGCCCTCCCGGCCGCCTATCTGGTGTGGGTTGTCGGCGCCTGGTATGTGGCCAACATGGATCTCACCATCACCGCCTATATCGCTGTCACCATCGCCAACGGGCTGATGGGCGCGGGCGCCCTGAACACCGCCCATGAAGTGGGCCATCGGCGGGATAAAACCTCCATCAATGTGGCGCGTTTCCTTCTGTGCCTTTGCGGCATGGGACACTTCCGGATCGAGCATAACCTGGGCCACCATGTGCAGGTTGCCACCCCTGAGGACAGCGCCACCGCCATGATGGGCGAAAGCTTCTATGCCTTTGTTTTGCATGAACTTCCTGGCGGCTTCAAGCGCGCCTGGAACATCGAGAAAACGCGTCTTGGCCGCAAGGGCAAGTCTGCTTTCCGCCTTGAAAACGAAGTGTTTTTGAACACGCTGATCACCATCGGCATGTATGCGGCGTTTGTTCTGTGGCTTGGCTGGGTTGTGCTGCCGTACCTGCTCATCGGTGCACTTCTGTCGAACCTGATGCTGTCATCCGCCAACTATATTGAGCATTACGGATTGATGCGCCCCAAGCGCGACGACGGAAAATACGAGCGCGTTCAACCACATCACAGCTGGAACGCCAATCATATCGTGTCGAACGTGATGCTGTATCACCTGCAGCGGCATTCAGACCACCATGCGCATGCGGAGCGCCCGTACCAGTGCCTGAGGCATTTTGATACCGCACCGCAGCTGCCGGCAGGCTATTTCACCATGTTCATGGCCGCCTGGAACCCGCCCATCTGGTTCACTATTATGGACAAGCGCGTGGCCGAACAGCATGGCTATGACATGACAAAAGCCTATATCCATCCTGCGAAGCGGGACAAGATCATGAAGCAATTTCATCACCCTGAAGGCCTGATGCAGGCTGCGGAATAAAGCTTATGTAACTCTTGGGAGCGGGAAGCCCCTGGCTGGTTGGCCGGGGCTTATACATTGAGAGGCACGAAGATTTGTTATGATCTTCGTGCCTCTTTGATTTTGAACAGGGGGTGGCCACCCCCTGTTCAAGGTGCGGAATGTGGTTGAGCCCACTCGGGGCAAGACCTTTTACGGTCGTAAAAAAGCATAACCCTTCCGCACCACAGAGGCTTCGTCGAACCGCTGAGTGAGCTTTTACGCTCGTGTATAAGAAAGACAAAGCCAATGACTTATACCACGCGATCCATTGGGATCGACATATCAAAATCATCCTTTGACGTTTGCCTGCTGCCAGAAGGCGAAGCAGACACATTTACCAATAATACATCCGGCATTGCCAAATTCCTTTCGTGGGTTGCTGACAGGGAAGACATTGAACGGCTGATCCTGGAGCCTACAGGTGGCTATGAACGCATGGTCACAGATGCCTTGCTTGCAGCCGGGTTGCCGGTTGCCAAAGTTAATGCCCGATATATCCGTCAGTTTGCCCGGGCCAGTGGGCAATTGGCCAAAACCGACAAGGTGGATGCCTTTGTGCTAGCCGACTATGGCAGGCGCATGGAAACACGCCTTCTTGAACAACCTTCTGAACAGCAGCAGGAACTCTCAGACCTCGTAGTCCGATACAAACAGCTGTCCCACATGATTGTCCAGGAAAAGAACCGCCGGGAAAAGCTGCTGAACAAGGCAAGAGACTGGATCGAAGAGGCTCTGAATTTCCTGCTGGAACAGCGTCAAGCCGTTGTGGAAGCGATGGAGGAATGCCTGGAACAGGATGCAGCACTCAAGGCCAGGGCCAAAGTGTTGACTTCAATAAAGGGCATTGGATTGCGGACCGCCTGCTTCCTGCTGGCAGGCCTGCCGGAACTGGGTCATCTCGACAAAGGACAAATCGCCAAGCTCGTTGGTCTAGCCCCAATCAACCGGGATAGTGGTCTAATGCGCGGCAGGCGGACAATTACAGGAGGACGGAAACATGTGCGCGATGCTTTATATGTGGCGACACTCCCCGCCATTCGCTTCGATCCGGAAATGAAAGCTTTCTATCAACGCCTCAGGGAAAACGGGAAGCCCGGTAAAGTCGCTCTCATTGCAGTCACTAGAAAAATCCTCATTCGCGCAAACGCAAAAATGAGGGATCACTATGCAGCCGCGCTTGACACATAACACCGCTGCTTTT
>NZ_LRUB01000001.1 GCF_001550065.1 Kordiimonas lipolytica | reverse complement strand
TGTATAGGGCGGTGTAAAAGTAGGCCACTGAAGCGGCGGCGTTGTGTTGCTGCGGGCGGAGTAAAAGTCTGCCACTTTTTGGCTTTTCCATTTGATGGGAGGGCCGGAGGATTTATTCAGTGGATTTATACAGAAGGGTTCGCCTTGCGTGCCATGTGCAAGGCCTGAGCAACCGGGAGGCTGCCCGGCGTTTCGGGATCAGCCGTGACACAGTCGCGAAGATGCTCTCGCATTCAGAGCCGCCGGGCTACCGGCGCTCAGTGCCGGTCAGGCGTCCCAAGCTTGATGGCTACACCGACATCATCGACAGTATTCTGGAGGGTGACCGCCAGGTAGGGCGCAAGCAGCGCCATACAGCGAAGCGTATCTTCGAGCGCCTACGCTCCGAGTATGGCTTTGATGGCGGTTATACGATCATCAAGGACTATGTGAGAGAGTACCGTCGGACCAGCCGCGAGGTCTATGTACCGCTGAGCCACACCCCCGGTCACGCGCAGGCGGACTTCGGCGAGGCCCAGGTGGTCATCGGCGGGGTGCGGCAGAAGGCCCACTTCTTCGTGCTGGACCTGCCGCATAGCGATGCCTGTTATGTCAGGGCCTATCCCCGGGCCACGACGGAGGCCTGGCTGGACGGCCACAACCATGCCTTTGCCTTCTTTGGCGCTGTGCCGCAGTCGGTCCTGTACGACAATGACCGCTGTCTTGTATCTCGCATTCTGCCGGATGGCACGCGCAAGCGGACCGACAGCTTCTCGGCCTTCCTGTCCCACTATCTGATAGAGGACCGCTATGGCCGCCCCGGCAAGGGCAACGATAAGGGCAAGGTTGAAGGCATGGTCGGCTATATGCGCCGGACCTTCATGGTCCCCATTCCGTCCTTCGCCAGCTTTGACGCTTTCAACGACTATCTGGAGGACGCTTGTACCAGGCGGCAGTCAGATGTCCTGTCAGGGCACAAGGTGAGCATCGGGGACCGGCTGCAGGCTGATCTGGCGGCAATGCGCCCCTTGCCGGGGGCGTTCTTCGATGCCTGCCACAAGCAGGCCGGTCGGGTCACGTCCCTGTCGCTGGTGCGTTACAAGGGCAATGATTATTCGGTGCCTGTTGCCTTTGCCCACCGGGAGGTCTGGGTCCGGGGCTATGTCGGCGAGGTGGTCATTGGCTGTGCCGGGGAGATCATCGCCCGCCACGAGCGCTCCTATGACGAGGCGGATATGATCTTCAATCCATTGCATTACCTGCCGCTGATTGAGCGCAAGATCATGAGCCTTGATCAGGCGGCCCCGCTTGATGGCTGGAACCTGCCGGAGGAAATCCTCAAACTGCGCCGCCTGCTGGAAGCCCGCATGGGCAAGGCCGGCAAGCGGGAATATGTCCAAGTGCTGAGACTATTGGACACCGTGGATATGGAGACGCTGTCGGCAGCCGTGAAGGACGCCCTGAGGTTGGGGGCCATCGGCTATGACGCCATCAGGCATCTGGTGCTGTGCCGGATCGAACGCCGACCGGCCCGGCTTGACCTGAGCCTTTACCCCTACCTGCCGAAGGCCACGGTGGGCACCACATCCCCGTCCAGCTATATGTGTCTGATGGGGGCAGCGTCATGAGTGAAGCACCCCAGATACTGCTATCCCACCATCTGAAGAAGCTGCGCCTGCCCACCTTCCTTCGGGACTATGACAAGGTGGCCCGCCAGTGTGCGTCTGAAGGTGTTGACCATACCGGTTATCTGGCCCGGCTCACCGAGCTGGAACTGATCGACCGGGAAAGGCGGATGATCGAGCGGCGGATCCGGTTGGCGAAGTTCCCGGCGGTCAAGAGCCTCGACAGCTTTGACTTCAAGGCCATTCCCGAGCTGAACAAGATGCTAGTGCTCACGCTCGCACGCTCAGAGTATGTGGACCGTTATGAGAATATCATCGCCCTTGGCCCCAGTGGCACCGGCAAGACCCATGTCGCCCTCGGTCTCGGGCTGGCCGCCTGCCAGAAGGGCATCAGCGTCGGCTTCACCACGGCCAGCGTCCTGGTGCATGAACTGATGGAGGCGAGGGATGAGAAGTCCCTGCTGCGCTACAAGAAGAAGCTGGCCAAATACAGATTGCTGATCGTTGACGAACTGGGCTTTGTGCCGCTCTCAAAGACCGGCGCCGAACTGTTGTTCGAGGTCTTCTCCGAGCGATATGAAAGTGGCTCCACCATCATCACCAGCAACCTTCCGTTCGACGAGTGGACAGAAACCTTCGGCTCGGAACGCCTCACCGGCGCGCTCCTCGACCGGCTGACCCACCATGTTCACATCCTCGAGATGAACGGCGAAAGCTACCGCCTCGCGCAGAGCCGCTCAAAACCCCACCCAAAATGATCGCCAAAATATGATAGCCGGGGGCATGCCCCCGGCTATCATATCAACCATATCCATACTGGCTCACTTTTACGCCGCCCTATGGCCTAATTTTGCTCCGCCCTTGACA